>NZ_MQUC01000003.1:472500-1829844 GCF_002994045.1 Nonlabens agnitus | reverse complement strand
AGTCCTCTAATAATCGCGCGGCACAAAGGATCGTTGGTCACACGTATAGCAAGCGAATTGTCGCTGGCGATGAGGTTTTCTGCAACGCTTTTAGGCCTATCATAGATAATGGTCAATGGATCTTTATTGACTTTAAGAACCTCCCAAGCCATTTCTGGAACTTCTTCAATGTATTGATCTAGCATAGGGAAACTATCCACCAGGATCAAAAGGGATTTTGATGGATCACGTTCCTTTATTTCATAAATCTTTTCTACAGCCTCATAATTTGTGGCGTCGCAACCTATACCATAGATGGTATCTGTAGGGTAGAGAATGGTCTGGCCCTTTTTGAGCGCAGCAACAGCTTCTTGAACAATCGCTTTAGGAACTTCTATTTCTGGTCCCTTTGTTTTCTTGTTTTCGCGACCTCTTATCTGGTCTCTTCTATTCTTATGTCTATCGCTCTTACTCATTGGTGCAAAATTAAGGATTCTAGAGGCATGTTGTAAAAATTGTGGAGCTATTGTTTATGAAATGGTCAACTAGTTCAACCTGCTTTTGATTTGTAAAGAACTAAAATTGTTACTTTGCACATCAAACCTGAAAGGATCATGCGCAGTGAGATATTTGTGAGTAGTACGCTTTCGCGAAAGCAGTTTCAAAACATCCTGGAGCTTTTTCACGAATCTAATCGAAAATTGGGTGATGATCGCAATGAAATAAAGATCGTGGAATTTGAGAACAGAAGGCTGGTCGTCAAGTCTTTTAAAGTTCCTAACATCGTGAATCAAATTGCTTATCGTTTTTTTAGAAAATCAAAAGCAGAGCGCTCATACCTAAATGCTATTTATCTAAAAAACAATGGAATAGGAACTCCTGAGCCTGTAGCTTACCTGGAGCAGCGGCGCGCAGTAGGTTTTTATAAGAGTTACTATGTCAGTGAGTATGCCTCCCATGACTTTACCTTTAGAGAATTGATTCACGACGATTCTATTGAGAATAAAATTGAGATTCTAGAGTCTTTTACGCAGTTTGTTTATCGTATGCATGAGGCACAGATCTACTTTTTGGATAACTCACCTGGCAATACCTTAATTTCAATAAATGAAAGTGGTTATAAGTTTTACCTAGTTGATTTGAATAGGATGAAGTTTTATGACATACCGGTTGAAGACCGACTTAAAAATTTTGAAAGGCTGTCACCTCAAAAGTGGATGTATGAAATCATGGGTGATAAATATGCAGAACTAGCAGGACTCGATGAAGATCAGACCATTCAAACCATGTGGCATCATGCAGAAAAGTTCAGGCAGTATTTCCAAAACAAAAAGCGTTTAAAAAAGAAATTCAAAAAATTCATCTAACATGAAACTCAAAGAGTGGCCATCTTCTTTATATCATAGTTACCGTCTAAGTAGGATAAATATTTCTCAACTCATTGACAGAGACGTTCCAGAAATAGATGCGATTGTTTCCCTAACTTCAATACCATCTAGACTAGGTACTATTCACATTACATTGAAGAGTATCATGCTACAAGATTGTAAGCCAAAGAAAATCGTTTTATGGCTTCATAAAGATCTAGAGGGTACGTTACCCACATCACTTACAGATTTGACTCAAGGCTTGTTGGAGATAAGGTACTCAGATTACACTTTTTCACATCGAAAACTCATTCATAGCGTGGTTGAGTTTCCTGATGACATGATCATCACCGTTGACGATGACATTATTTATCATCCATCAACTTTGTCAAGCCTTTATAAAGCAGCCATCAAAAACCCCAAGAAGGTGACTTCTCATAGAGGCCGTAATATTTCGTTTGATGATAAAGGTAGAGTGTTGCCCTATGCTCAATGGAAATATGCAAACAAAGATACGGCAGACAAAAACTGGTTCATGCCTATAGGCGCTTTCACGGTAGCTTATCCTGCAGGTGTTTTAAACGAACAAGTCACTGATGTTGATACTTTTATGAGAATTACTCCCAAAAATGATGATCCATGGTTTAAAGTGATGGCTTTGTTGAATGGGAATAACAGCGTGATTTCTGGATATAATCTTCCAGAACCTATTCCTATTGCAGGAACCCAAAAAATCTCACTTAAGAAAGTCAATGTAGATAAGGATTTTAATAGAGAGCAAATGGAAAATATACTAAATGAATTTCCTGATCTCAGAAAATTAATCAATACCTCTGCGTAGCAGCCATAACTTGACGTAGCGCATAAACACCATGTAACCTCTCAAATAGGCTATGGTCAATCCTACAAAGCCGTCAAGAAATCCGCGTTGTATGAAATAGTGCTTTGTGAACGACCATATAGGTTTGACGATGATATGGAAGAAGGTGATTTTTCCTGTCTTTTGATCATAATCTAAGGCTTGATGAGAGGCATATCGCTGTAGCTTTCTCATGTGCGCATCGATCCCAATATACTTATAATGAGTCAGTTTGTTTTTGAGATATCCTACGCTACCATTGGCAATGATTTCAGAATGGACATGTTTGTCTGCATAGCGACATTTTGACTTTCTAAAAAAGCGTATGACTTTATCATTTTTCCAACCACTGTAACGCACTTGTTTACCCATGAAAAAATTAAGCCTACCTATCCAGTATCCTACATGAGGTTGCTCGTCAATTTTTTCAAATAAGTTTAGGATCTCTTCCTTGAGTGCTGGAGTTACTCGCTCATCCGCATCTACCAACAAAATCCATTCATTCCTTGCTTGTGGAATGGCCCAATTCTTCTGACTTGCACTATGCTCGTATTCCCTAACAAGCAGCTTATCGATGTATGGCTGGGCAAGCGCCACAGTGTTATCTGTGCTGTTACTGTCAACTAGAATCACCTCATCGCAAAATTCAACCGATTTTAAAACCTCTACTATATTATGTGACTCATTATAGCAGGGAACTATAGCCGATATCTTGTACTTCTGCATAAAAGCAATTCTCTTTTTAAACAAAAATAAACTTGTTACCGACTTCTCCTACTTTGTATTACTTATTTTTCCGAAATTTGTTCATCTATGGTCCACGAACCCATCATCTCAGTAATTATAAGTACTTACAACTCGCTAGAGTGGCTTAAAAAAACGCTGTGGAGTTATGAGCAACAAACTTTCAGAGATTTTGAGATCATCATTGCAGATGATGGTTCTGATGAGGAAACAGCCAATTTTATAAAACAATACCAACCAGAATCCAATAGAAAAATAATTCATGTTTGGCATGAGGATAATGGATTTCAAAAAAGTGCCATTCTCAATAAGGCACTTTTAGCTTGTTCTACAGACTATGTTGTGATGAGCGATGGAGACTGTCTCGCCCGAGAGGACTTCCTTCAGGTACATTATGAAAGGCGTAAGGAAGGATATTTTCTTTCTGGTGGTTATTATAAACTACCATTGGATCTTTCCCAAAAAATCACCAAAGACGATATCCTAACCCAAAAATGTTTCAATCTACAGTGGCTTAAGAGAAATGGTTTGCCAGAAAGTTATAAAACCCAGAAGCTCAACTCAGGTTTTGTGCAAGCGAATATCATGGAAAGATTGACACCTACCAATGCTAGCTGGAATGGTCATAATTCTAGCGGGTGGAAAAAGGACCTTTTGGCAGTTAATGGGTTTGACGAACGAATGCAGTATGGAGGACAGGATAGAGAACTGGGTGAGCGTCTTTTTAATTATGGTATCAAGTCTATCCAAATAAGATATAGTGCCATTTGTTTGCATCTGGATCATAGTCGTGGTTATAAAAACCAAGAATCTATTGAGAAGAATAAGGCTATCCGAAAGAATACTAAAACTTCAAAGTCTGCTTTTACAGAATATGGCATTATCAAAAGTTCACCAGTAAAGCACGAGGATTAGGAATATCATTTGAATATTTCAGATCCAACCTTTTAAGTTAAAGCAATTCAATCACGATAAAATTCGGTTTGTCAACCAATCAAAAAAGAAATTAAGAGTTTTTGGTGGACAACGATCCAGACTTTGAAGACCCATAAATAATTTGTCGCTAGATCTGTATTGTAGTTTATACTTGTACCAAAGCAAAGGCTTCTTGTAGGATCTAAAGTAGATGAGTTTTAAGTTATTTTCTAGATAACAAGTTTTATTTTTTATCTCAAGATGGTTGGACAAACCTTGCGGCAAAATCTGAGTTCTATTTCTGAACCTGTGTTGAATGTTGTTTAAAAAAACATCCTGATGTTTAGAGAAATATTCCGCAAGAGTCGATTTCTTCAACGGGTGAGGTGTATGTCTGAAATTATAATATCGTGAATGTCCCGCGAGTTTTGCAGAGGCCTGTTGGGCATATTTATGACCATAACGTTGCTTGCTGAATTTTTTATAAAAAATATTCTCGTCTAGATTCAACCATTTACCTCTCAGAACCGGAAGACCATTTCTAAAGAAATCCTCTGGCACGGTTTTGTTGATGAGGAAAAAGTCATCATTCATATAAATAAAATGCTCAGCGAGGTTGGGTATTCTATGTATACAGCTCTCGATGGACCTGTTGTTAAATGTAGGCAAGTATTCTTCAAATCCGTCAAACACCTCTTTGTGATCCACTATTACAACCTTCTCAAATGAATGGTCAGAGCCTTTTTCTTTAAGAAACCTAGGCGTTTGATTATCTGTGATGATGAAGATATTTCTTATGAACGGAGCGAACTTAAGGATCGAATTTACCGTAAACTCAATTTCATTTACTTGATCAAATCTGGTTCTAAATCCTTCATCATTGATTTTAGAACTTACCTCGAGATAAGGAAGCATTTTTTTGCGGTGTTCCTTATCATTTCCATCAACCCACAAAATGACTGCATCTATCGTAAATTCTGTTTGAGTCATGGATATGGATGAATTAATTTAATATTGAGGTGATATCAAATCTCACTAAGGAAAACTAGTGATGGGCTCTTTTTCTTCATTGAGTTCTGGTAAGACAAAATAATCTCCTATAATCTTATTGTATTCTTCTGGAAGCCATTTAAGCCGAGCATCAGCTGGATAGAGTGTAAGTTCGCCAAAAATTGTTTTACCATCAATAGAATAAAAGTCCACTCTTACAAAAGGTAGGTTTTCAGATAATTTAGTCGCTAGCGTGATCATCTCTTCAAGATTGCTAGGCTTTTCGATCGCCTCAGCTTCACTATCATGAAGTGTTTCATGACCGAATGGTAGCAGATTAAAATCTACATCATAAGTGGTATGGTTATGACCGGTAAATCTATCTAAGTGAGCTGTGAAGAACTTGATTTCTCCATTAAAACAATAAAATTTATAATCGACTAAAAAGGATCTTCCTTCTTCTTCTAGAAATTTTTCTACAACAATTCTGGGTTCAATATCTTTATAGGCCCATTCTTGACCTTTGCGGTAATATTGATTTATGCCTAACCATTTATCGAGTTTCTTTATGGTTTTTTTTCTATCCAGATTTGACTTATCCTTTACAATGATATTGAAACCACTCGCATGAGTGGCTTTAATTACAAATCGATCTGGTAGTTCATCAAAGGGTATTTCCTCACCTTTTTTGTAAACTCCATATAATTCGTTGAGGTATTGTGAGCCTATTTTTCGCTCTACATAGGCTCTAACAGCATATTTATCTGCTAGTTGGTTTAAAATTTTGGGATGATAAAAAACTTTATACCATTCTAATTTTTCGTTGAATTCTAAGGGATTGTCAAGATCCATTTTCTTTCCTGAGAAATATTCATAATGACATTTCACATAAAACTTAGGCGGTAACCAGCGCATTTTTCTCAAAGTGCGCATCGCAAAATGACGTATCGGATTTGACATTATAAATTTAGATCAGTGTACGGTTTGTAATATAGTCTTAAACTGTTACACCGCGACATCATACTCGCGCAAGGCATCGTTGAGCGACGTCTTTTTGTTGGTGCTTTCCTTTCTGGTTCCTATGATTAGGGCGCAAGGCACATTAAAAGTTCCTGCTGGGAATTCTTTAGCATAACTACCAGGGATCACTACAGATCTTGCAGGAACAACGCCTTTCATCTCTTTAGGTTCATCACCAGTCACGTCAATGATTTTTGTACTAGCGGTTAGTACTACATTAGCACCTAATACCGCTTCTTTCTCCACGCGTACACCTTCTACCACGATACATCGCGATCCTATAAAAGCATTATCCTCAATGATCACTGGAGCGGCTTGTAGTGGCTCAAGGACACCGCCTATACCAACGCCACCACTCAAATGCACATTGGCACCTATCTGGGCGCAGCTACCTACGGTCGCCCAGGTGTCCACCATGGTTCCTTCCTCAATGTGCGCACCTATGTTTACATAACTGGGCATCAAGATCACACCTTTAGAAATGTAGGCTCCATGACGTGCCACTGCATGAGGTACTACTCTTATGCCTTTATCTTTATAACCCGTTTTAAGCGGAATTTTATCGTGAAATTCAAGAGGACCACATTCTATGGTTTCCATTTTCTGGATTGGGAAATAAAGCACGACCGCTTTCTTTACCCATTCATTTACCTGCCAGCCATTGTCTGTAGGTTGTGCGACGCGCAGTTCACCACTATCTAGTAGATCTACCACGTTGCGTATCGCATCTTGTGTTACTTTATTTTCTAATAGGCTGCGGTCTTCCCACGCGTTCTCGATGATGTTCTTTATCTGTTCCAAAAAATTATGCTTTAAAAATTCAAAGATAAACGCAAAAGTTGAATATGGTATCTTCATTTACGAACTGGGCTATTATGCCTATTTTTGCAAATTATGGGACGCATATTGGCGATAGATTATGGGAAAAAACGCACCGGCATTGCCGTGACAGACCCCATGAAGATCATCGCGTCGGGTTTGTGTACCGTAGCGACCTATGATCTTAATAAGTGGTTGGAAGAGTATATCGTGAGTGAAGATGTGGAGACGATCGTCATAGGTGAGCCCAAGCAAATGGATTATACCGATAGTGAGTTGGGTGGCGTGATTAACGCTTTCGCGAAAGCGTTACAAGTCAAATACCCTAACATCAAGATAGAACGCATGGATGAACGTTTTACCTCAAAGATGGCTTTCCAGACCATGATCGATAGTGGTTTGAATAAAAAACAACGTCGCAACAAAGCTCTTGTAGACGAGATTGCTGCGACCATCATCCTTCAATCCTATATGGATAGAATAAGATAAGAACTGAAACAGTACAAAAATGATTTTACCAATAGTTGCTTACGGTGATCCAGTGTTGCGCAAGGAAGCGCAAGAAATAACGCCAGATTACCCTAAGCTGGAAGAAGTAATCGAGAATATGTGGGAAACCATGTATAACGCTGCTGGTGTAGGCCTTGCCGCGCCACAGGTAGGATTGCCCATACGCATGTTCATGATCGATACAGAGCCATTTAGCGATGATCCAGATTTGAGCGAGCAGGAGCAAAAAGAGCTTGCGGGCTTTAAAAAGGCATTTATCAATGCTCAAATCATAGAAGAAACCGGTGATGAATGGTCTTTTAATGAAGGTTGTCTAAGCATACCTAACGTGCGCGAGGATGTTTTTAGACCTGAAAAGGTTACCATTCAATACCAGGACGAAAACTTCAAAACTCATACAGAGACATACGATGGTTTGATCGCCAGAGTCATACAGCATGAGTACGACCACATTGAAGGGATTTTATTTACCGATAAAATTTCAAGCCTCAAAAAGCGTTTGATCAAGAATAAATTAAATAACATATCTAAAGGGAAGACAAGTGTAGATTACCGAATGCGTTTTCCTGATGCAAAAGGCCGCAGATAATTACGGTTTTATATATTTGCGACCGCTTTAAAAGAAAAATAACATGAGTCTAGACAGCATTTTGTCCATTACAGGGAAACCAGGATTATACAAATTGAAGACTAAAGCCCGCAGTGGCTTTGTCGTGGAATCTCTTATGGACAACAAAACATCCATTGTAGGGATGAGTCACAACGTGAGTGTTTTAAAAGATATCTCCATTTATACCTATGAGGCAGAGGTTCCTTTGAAAGAAGTCTTTAACAAGATCGCCAAAAAAGAAGACAAAGGAGCCGCCATTAGCCACAAAGCCTCGAAAGATGAGTTGAGCAACTATTTTAATGAAGTACTACCAGAATACGATGAAGATCGTGTTTATGCCAGCGACATCAAAAAAGTAGTGCAGTGGTATAACATTCTACAGCAAAATGATTTGTTGGACAGCTTGTCAAACTCTGAGGAAGAAGAATAGAGTACCAATACATACAAAGAAAAAGCCTTTTCAATGTTGAAAAGGCTTTTTCTTTGCTGTCCAGTTAGGATTAATTACTTAAGGGAACTACGTTTCAAAAAGCAGAATTACTTTTTGTAAATAGGAATACGGTAGGAAATGCCATAAGAATAACCAACGCCTATTTCGCCTGTATCATAGGTACGTCCAAAACCAGGTATATAAAGATTGTCAAAATTATCAGGTTGATCTTCCGCAACAAGTCTTTTTAGCTGAACATTTAAGGACAGATAGACGTTGTTCAATACTTGAACTTTTACTCCAGCTTGAATCTCTGCCCAGAAAGCCGTTAGTCCATCAAACTCCTCATTAGGGAATCTACTAGGCGCTGGAAAAGAGCCTGCCTCTTCATAAAAGTCAAACCTATTCAGGGTTTGTGAAAAGCTTGAGGCACCTGCTCTAAACCCTACATAAATCATATTGTCTAGATCGAGCCAGTTGCCATAGAAATTATAATCTGCGCCAGCTTTGATATAGGAACCGCTGGTTTCAAAATCAATTTGATTGGTTTCTCGATCAAGAGTTTCGGTTCCCAGTTCGCCGGCGACATACCAGTCCTTGGTAAGTCTATAATCTGCCATGACTTGAAAGCCTGTGTATTCATCGTCAATAGCTGTGCGTACGAGACTGGCTAGATCTATTCCTGCTCGCAGTCCATAAGTCGTAGGATATATGATGGTATCATTTGCCACAGGTTCCTGTGTGGTTTGCTGTGCACTTGCAAGGCAAGCCACCATTACGAACAATAGGCTAGTGGCGTATCTCAACATGAATGTCATTTTTTGAGATGACGTCAGCATTTCTTATGATGACGTTGCTTATCCATGGATTTACGGGATCTTCATCAGGTCTTTCCAAACTAAGATCCAGAAAAGATGAGGTAAAGCCGCAGGCACGGTTGAGGTATACTTCTTCTTCGGTATAACTAAAGTTGATAGGGTCTGCATTGACAGCGCCGTTGGACGTACGAGTGAATGCAAAATTGGTCACGTTTTGATCATTTCGTAAGGGTATAGAAATCGAGTCTACTTGTGTGAGACTAGTTGCGCCCGTATCATTTAGACTGACTGCAAAATTCTCTTCGGTTTCAAAAACTTGGAGCCTTTCCACTGGTTTGCGCAACAATGGGTTTCTAGCATCTAGAAAAACGATCACCAGTCGTGGCACATCCAACTCTTCTGGAATGCACAAGTCATCCTTCTCACAAGATGAGAAGCAACAGGCAACAAGCAGTAAAATCGCTATGATTTGATTTCTATTCATTAATGAGTTTTGTCAGCAACTCTGTTGTAGCAGGATAGCTGGGTCTGTGAATATAATCAGATAGAACGATCTCTCCAGATTTATCAATAACGGTATAGGTAGGATAGCCTTCTAATTCTATCATTTGTCTCACAACCTTTGACTGATCCTCATCAAGGAAATAGTGTTTTCCTTTGATCTGAAACTCCGCAATGGATGGTATATATGCACGTTGTTCACTACTGTGACAGAAATATACAAACTCAACATCATCATTGAATTTTTCGTGCAGTTTAGGTGATGCCTCTTTAAATTCGGCTTTACAGGGACCACACCAGGTTGCCCAGTTGTCAATGTAGACAACTTTACCATTGGCATTCTCAATAATCTCTGCTAAGTAATCCTTTGGATCTTCACTTTTAAATTCCAGAAGTTGAGCTTCCTCAGGAAGTTCTGGGCTTTCCAATAGCTTTTTTTCACTTTCATACCTGGAAGTGATGCTGTTTCTGATTTCATCATCGGCAACCTTAGATAAGTACTGGTCGCTAGTAGATTCATAAATGTCAATATTATGATCCTGCAGCTGGTTGAGATAAAACTCATGAATGACCAGGTCATGTAGCAATGACCCGTCTGATGAGTTCGCTGCTAATTCAATGGCTTTGGAATCTACGCTTGCGCCTTCTTCCACGAGCAATCTGGCTCTGCTTTGATAGTGGTATTTTAGGGTGTACACCAATCTTTGTATGATAGAAGTATTGATCAAATCTTCTTTTTCAAGCTTAGGAAGGCTGTTCAGGAAATTGAAGTATTCGCTGTCTGCCGCAGGAGCTTCCAGTCCATAATAATCTCTGTACATCGCATAATCAATCTTCGAATTGGGAAAGAAAAACTTCTCACGCGAGGTGATGTAATCCTGCAATAATGCATCATCTATAGATGACATGAATTTCTTGTTGTAATCTACGATGGTGGTTTGTTCCGCTTTCGCGAAAGCGATAAAATCATCTGTCGCCTGTGCTTCTTCATTGTTGTAATACGATTGCACGTCAACTGGAAAATCCTTCAAATAGCGTTGCAGATTGTTATTAGTATCTGCATGATCTCCCGAAAATTTAGGTGCGATCACCTGTGTAGTATCCACAGCCTTTGCAATAGTCACATTGATGGAATCGCCGGGAACGGCAATCAAGCTAAAAGGTCTAGAAGCAAAAACGGTGACTTCTCTAGGATCTGTCAGTTCCATCTCCAATTGGAAGCTGCCATCCTCGTTAAGGTCTGCCGTGTACTCGTCGTAATCGCTCTTCAAATAATCATAGGCATAAACCTGCACCTGAGAAACATCCAGCGAGTCTGCTGGGTTTACCATACCGGCAATGGTAACCGTATTGCTTGCGATAACGGCCTCTTCAATCACTTCATCTTTACAGGCAAAGAGTAGGATTGTCGTTAACAACAGTAAAATAACTTTTTTCATGGTGTTATTTTAATTCAAGTAAAACTACATTTTCCACATGATGGGTTTGCGGGAACATGTCCACGGGACGCACACGCACCACTTTATATGCATCATCCAGTAACGCTAGATCACGTGCTTGTGTTGCGCTATTACAACTAACATAGACAATTCTAGGTGCCGCAAGTTTCAAAAGTTGTGCAACTACATCTTTGTGCATACCATCTCGCGGCGGATCTGTAATGACGACATCTGGCGTGCCGTGCTCATTGATAAAGTCTGTGGTGAACACATCCTTCATATCGCCCACATAAAATTCTGCATTTGCTACATTATTAAGTCGCGCGTTTGCTTGCGCATCCTCGATAGCTTGAGGTACGGACTCAATCCCCACGACTTTGGCGGCTTTACCAGCAACGAATTGGGCAATGGTACCAGTACCGGTGTATAGGTCATAAACGATCTGAGAACCGTCCAGTCCAGCAAAATCCCGAGTAACCTTATACAGTTCATAGGCCTGTGCAGAGTTGGTCTGATAGAACGATTTTGCACTAATTTTAAACTGCAGGCCCTCCATTTTTTCCATGATAAAATCGTCACCGTTGTACAGCACCACATCTTGATCATAGATCGTGTCGTTTGCCTTCTCGTTAATGATGTATTGCAGGGACTTGATTTCTGGAAACGATTCTTTCAAATGCTCCAACAAAGCGATGCGCTGTTGCTCATGATCCTGATAAAACTGAATCACTACCATCACGTCGCCAGTGCTGGACATGCGCAACATGAGTGTGCGTAAAGTGCCAGACTTTTCTCGTGGTGAGTAGTAAGAGATGTTTTCCGCTTTCGCGAAAGCGTGGACACTCAAACGTATCTGCTCACCAATGGCTGGGTGCAAGTGACATTCATCCAGGTGTAGGATCTTGTCCCACATTCCAGGAATGTGGAAGCCTAGAGCCTTTTTATCGTCATCGTCTAACTGCACGTCAGACTGAATCTCTTCTAGCGTCAACCACCGATTTGCAGAAAAGCTGAATTCCATCTTATTGCGATAGTAGTATTGCTGCTCGCTGCCTAGGATAGGTTCAACCTCTGGCAAGGTAAGGTGACCTATGCGTGTTAGGTTCTCAACAACTTCCTTTTGTTTGAAAAAGAGCTGGCTATCGTAGGCCATTTCCTGCCACTTGCAACCGCCACAGGTGTCGTAATGTTTGCAAACAGGTTGTGTGCGTCGTGTGGATCGCTCGTGAAACTGAGTCACCTTTCCTTCATAAAAGGACTTGCGCTTTTTATAGGTCGTGATATCAACGACATCGCCTGGTACTGCATCAGTAAGGAATATGACTTCACCGTCGGCAGTTTTTGCGACACTTTTACCTCTAGCTCCTGCATCAACAACAGGTACTTTTTCAAAAGTTTTTTGGGCTCTTTTTCTTCTTTTGGACATGGACCAAAATTAAGCCAATTGCCACGACTAGAAATGGGTTGGCGCCATATTTTGAACCACTCTAATCAATAATGAATTAACGCGCCCTAAACGGATTGCGCCAAGGCTTTTTTGTAATTTGCAACAAAGAAATTAAAATACACAAATGAATATTACAGCATCCAGATCAAAAGAACTTATAGAAATAGAAGAAAAGCACGGTGCCCACAACTACCATCCATTACCAGTGGTGTTAGAGCGTGGCGATGGTGTCTATGTCTGGGATGTAGAAGGAAAGCGTTATTATGATTTCCTGAGTGCCTATAGCGCCGTTAATCAAGGTCACTGTCATCCTGCAATTATTGATGCAATGACAGAGCAGGCACGTACATTGACACTTACCTCAAGAGCTTTTCACAATGATAAGTTGGGTAAGTTCAATAGTTACATGACCAGCTATTTTGACTTTGACAAAGTACTGCCCATGAATACCGGTGCAGAGGCTGTGGAAACCGCCATCAAAATTGCTCGTAAATGGGCCTATGAAAAAAAGGGCGTTGCTGAAACCGATGCTCAAATTATTGTTTGTGACAACAACTTCCATGGTCGTACCACCACTATAATCTCGTTCTCGAATGATGAGAACGCCCGTAAAAACTTTGGACCCTATACACCTGGTTTTATCAAGATACCCTATGATGATACTGAGGCTCTGGAAAAAGCCTTACAACAAGATAATGTCGCTGGATTTTTAGTTGAGCCTATTCAAGGTGAAGCTGGAGTTTATACACCAGCAGATGATTTTATGCGTCGCAGTAAGGAATTGTGTGAAAAATATAATGCGCTCTTTATCGCAGATGAAATCCAAACTGGTATCGCAAGAACAGGCGCATTGCTTGCTGTTTGTGGAAAATGTACTTGTGAAGGATCGTGTGAACGACAAGAAACCTATGCTAGACCGGATATCTTGATTTTAGGAAAAGCATTATCTGGTGGAGCGTTTCCCGTAAGTGCCGTTCTTGCCGATGATGATATCATGAACGTGATCCATCCAGGACAGCATGGAAGTACTTTTGGAGGTAATCCAGTAGCAGCTGTAGTAGCCATTGCTGCTCTTGATGTAGTCAAGGAAGAATCGCTCGCTCAAAATGCCCGCGAGTTAGGAAATTACTTCCGTAAAAAAATCAATGAGTACATTGAGACCACAGATACTGTCACTTTAGTAAGAGGTCGTGGTCTATTAAATGCGATCGTGATCAATGATTCTGAAGACAGTGATACAGCATGGAATATTTGTTTGAAATTGCGAGACAATGGTTTACTCGCTAAACCTACTCATGGGAATATCATACGATTTGCGCCACCATTGGTCATGACTAAAGAGCAACTGGATGAGTGTATAGATATCATTATCAAAACGCTAAAGGATTTTGAATAGTTCTAAAGCCTAAATGGAGTAGAGATCTAAAAAAATAAAAAAGGGGAAAACGTTAGTTTTCCCCTTTTTTGATTATAGTGCGGTTCTCAATTACATACAGCCTGCTTCTTCCATGGCTTGGTAAAGAGGTGCCAACTGCTCTTCCGTTACATTAGGATTGTCAGCAAACGCATCAATATACCATTGGTAGAATGCACATTGGTTAAAGTAGAAGGCTACTATAAGTGCTAACCCTATTAAGGATATGATAAGCGAAATGATCGCTACCGTTTTAGCCGTTTTCATTGCTTTTCCATTGGAATACAAATCTGGATTTTCGTTGTATTTCTTCAACTCCTTAGAGGCTATCACTAATGCTATAATAGCGGCTACGGTTCCAATCCCGTATATACAGCAGCATAGAAACCCTACAATGGAAAGAATGTAAACTACAGTGGTATTTAATTTTTGCATAATAGTTGGTTGTTTAGATGAATGATAATTTAATGATGTAACTGGTCAATATGGTTCCTGTGACGATTATGGTTCCCCATAATTTGATTTTCTCTCCATACTTTATATTGACAAACATATCAAAAATTAAGAAACCTAATAGAAATATTGCAGGCAATAATGCGGGATACATAAAAAAGGAATCGATCACCTTTCCCTGTAATAACAGAGAAATGGACCGCTGGATACCACATCCAGGACAGTCCATTCCTATCATTTGCTTAGTGAAACAAGGCAGCATCCAGCTGTCGTCCACAACTATACTCATAATTTCTAATTAGAAATAATCACTTTTTTGGCTAACTCTTCATCATCAGGCGTAGAGACCTTGACAATGTAAATCCCAGCGGAATACGATGACGTATTAAAGGTGAATTCTTGATTTGCTTCTTTTGGATTTTGGCTTGCCACTAATCTACCAGCTAAATCAAACACACTGATGTCAGAAACATTTTTGCCAGCTGGGTTTTGAATGGTCAACAAACTAAGCTCATTGTTTTGAAAGATGTTGAACGCATCTACAGCAAGTAATTCATCACCATTACTCAATGTTGATTTTTCTTCAAAAACGATTTCGTAGCGGTCTGCTACAGTTCCTTTACCAGTTGTAATGATATAAGAATCATTCAAAATATCATGATAGGTGTCGGTTTGTTTGTCGAGTAGTAAAATTTTCTCTGGAGAGAAGTTCTCACTACCATTAACTTTAATTTTAAAAGTGGAATTTTCAACAACAGATTTGAAACTAATTGGTATGCTCGCTGAACCACCCTCAAATGGAAGAACTTGGATAATGGCTTGACTGTTACCAATGGGCATATAAGCATCGTTAGCTACCCGATTAGCAATGTTACTAGCTTCCATACCCCAATCCCAGTTTTTTGTTGCTATATCCATAAAACCCACGATCATATTTCTACTGTATTGTTCATTAATTAATACTTCAAAACTAAATGCGGGTTTGATGTTAGCTGCATTTGCATCTCGACGTTGATCATTTCCAGCACTGGGTGCGGCTTTGAAAAAACTATCTGAACCATCTTCTTTCTCAAATACTCGCTGACTGTTTCTAAATTCCACAACACCAGTAGTTCCTGCGGCAAATGATTCAATCTCACTAGTGTCTGGATTATCCAAAGGACTTCTCTGGATAACAAAGCCTTGGCCTATTGCAGCATAACGTCGTGATGTTGTCGATGGGTCACCTACTGGTCCTGCTAGACCGCCACCAGTAGGTGCATTAGCATTAGGAATACCATTACTGTCATATTTAAGAAAGACAGCAGGAGTATAATAGCCATCGCTGCTATCCATTATTTGTGGCGAATAGGTGCCATAACCACCCTCATATTCTATTAAAAGGTGTGACGTAGCTCTAGAATCCCAAAAGTATAGTTGACCGTCAATGATACCTTGATTATCAATCATAAATTGTTTTAAATCAAGAGCTGAAGGGTACGGGTTTCCCACTAATGAAAAATCACCCGTTGCAACTCCAACACTTATGGTACCATTATTAGGAATACCTCTAAAATCATAACGTTGTCCAGGTTGCACACCACTGGTTACAATATTAGGGCCGTTACCAGAGATACCTTTCATAGTAAATCCATATCCAGGTCTTACGGTATCGTCATCTTGATGCATGTCAGTCCACCCTTCGTAACCGCCACCACCTTCATTTAGAAAAAAACTATTATAGCTATATAACCATCTTGAGGCTATTCTCAAAGGCTGAATGACTGTAGACGTTGATGAATCTTGATCATCGGTAGCACCGTCCCTTTGTCCTACTGCAAGAAATCTAGCTTTTTGAGCATCAATAACTAAATCTGTGTCAGTATCACTAATGGTGGCATATCCTGAAGTTAACCGCGGGAAATAAATTTGCGTTCTTCTAAATCCCTTTATAGGTAATAATTCGGTTGATGGATCGTAAACAGGAGACGACCAGTAATTGTAGGTAAAATTTCCTGCCGCTCCTTCTTGAAATACAGATATAAAACCGTCTCCAGAATTCGCAACATCATCATCTTGAATGAGCTGCGCCTCATCTCTCAAATAGATGGCAGAACCGCCTACAGACTCATCCGTAGTGCTAGTAGTATTTAAAGATGCCGGTGTAACCAGATTGATTTCTTGCTTAACATAAATATTGGTACCCTTTGAATAAATAAAGGCATCATTAACAACATTGACTTGAGCCATAGAAGCACTCACAACAAAAAGAATTGCGATAAGGAATGTAAAGTTTTTCATAGAGGTAACTTTTACTAAGACAAAAATATACTCTTTAAAAGAGTAATATTGTTAATTTCAAATCTAATTAATCTTGTCCTAGATTCTGTCGGCAAAATACATAATTATTCGATGAACGATAACAAAAAACAGCTTTTTAACGGTATTTTAGTCGTGGTAGGTGCGGCGTTACTGGCTTATTCCCTTACAGTTACGGGCGTGAGCGTGTATGTGCAGATCGTCGGATTATTCATTCTGATGATAGGAGCGTACCGTGCGAGCAAGCATTGGGCAAAACATAAAAACGACCATTTAGATGAGTAGTAAGTTTTCTAAAGGAGATAAAGTGCTGGTACTGGACGACGATATGAGTGGAGTAGTCGCTTTCGCGAAAGCGAAACAAATCACCATCACTACTGCAGATGGTATTGATCTCACCTTTCATGAAGATGAGTTGATTCTTGATAGGCGGTTACAGGTAAAACACGTTGAAGTGAAAAAGGAACCAGCTCCCAAAAAACCCAAAAGACGCATACAGTCCCGTAAAAAAGCAGCATTTATCCCAGCGGTAGAAGTGGATTTACATATCCACCAGTTGACCGATAATGAGCGGTATATGGATAATTATGACATGCTCAACCTGCAAATTGATACTGCCAGAGACAAGATAGAATGGGCGCACCGCAACAACATTCCAAAGCTGGTTTTTATCCATGGCGTAGGCGCTGGAGTACTCAAGCAAGAATTGGACTTTTTGTTTGAACGTTACGATTACCTAAAACATTATGATGCCGATTTCCAGAAATATGGAAAAGGTGCCACTGAGGTGTATTTGTTTCAAAACCCTAAATAAGATTTACTGTTCTACAAAGGCTGGAGTGACGGTAACCTGTCTCTGTGGTCTAATGTATGTTCCAAAGTTTCTGATTTGATCAAAGTTGTCAAAAACAATGGTTTCTTCTCCTCTTACTAAAGTTAGGTTAGGTATTTCAATCTCAACCACAGAAATTCTTTGATAGCTGTGCGGTATAAAAATATCTATGGCGGGTGAGACGGCAGTGGCAACCTCAGGATTTAGATAATCTGGCCTGCCGTTAGTGATGTCATTAATAGGATCAAGATCACGATTAGCATCTTCTTGAATGGTTAAAACACCATCGTTATCATCATCATTGTCTAGATAATCGGGAATACCATCGCCGTCTGTATCACGACTCTGGGTTAAAGAGATGGTACCATCATTTTCAAGTACCACGCCTTCATCGATAGTTGGAATATTATCACCATCATCGTCTGCATCAATTTTATCCGGCAACCCATCGCCGTCAGTGTCTTGACCGGATGGTTCTAGATAATTAGGGATGCCATCCAGATCGCTATCAAGACCTTCTTCCTCGTCGTTATTAAGGGCCGCTGTGGATGTTAGGTTTTGGTTAGAGGCAATCAAATTCACCTCTCCAGATCTTGAAATAAGAGCATCAATAACAGTAGGTGTTGCTGGCGGCAGCAGGCTACAAAAATAATCATCGCCAGGTGCTGCGTTGTATTTTCTATATTCTACACGGTTCATATTACCTATTCCAAAACCAGTGTAGGAGCCATCTATATCCAGTAAGTTTATATCAGTAGTAAGCTCCACGCTCAAACTTTCAAAACTATTGTTATCTACTTTGTAAAAAAGATAGGTTCTAGAGTCTGTATCTGTACCTGTATCTGTTTCTGGTAGGCAAGCCTCAACGTCAATGCCTTGAAAAGAAAGATCTTCAACAATAATTTCACCATCATCGCAGGACACCAGCGCTAGCAGCAGTAAAAAACAGTATATATTCTTCATATTCCAAAGGTAGTATATCAATATAATATGATCATGTGCTTTATTGTTTCCTAAAATTTTATTTTTGCCGTATGAAGCAAGTATATCTAGATAATGCAGCGACCACGCAATTGCGACCAGAAGTGGTGTCTCGCATGACCGAGGTTTTGTCAAACGTGCCTGGCAATCCCAGTTCAACACATAGCTATGGACGCAGCGCTAAATCTTTGATAGAGACCGCTCGCAAGAATATTGCAAAGCAATTAAACGTCACTGCTGCCGAAATTATTTTCACCTCTGGTGGTACAGAGGCTGATAATCTCGCCATACACAGCTGCGTTAGAGATCTAGATGTCAAACGCATTATTACTACAGGCATCGAGCACCACGCAGTAGTATATATTGTGGATTACTGTCGGGATAAATACGGGATCGAGGTAAAGTACGTAAAATTGAAAGAATGCGGCACACCAGATTATTACCATCTAGAGCAACTGCTTCAAGAGTCTGATAAGAAAACCTTGGTTTCCTTAATGCACATCAATAATGAGATAGGCAATAGGCTCGACATAGAACGTGTGGGTGGCCTGTGTCGTAAATACAAGGCCCTATTTCACAGCGATTGCGTTCAATCCATAGGTCACTACGAGATGGATCTTGCGGAACTTCCCGTGGATTTTACCGCGGTAAGCGCCCATAAATTTCATGGCCCTAAGGGCGTTGGGTTTGCCTTCATAAGAAAGGGAACTGGCTTGAAGCCCTTAATCCTAGGTGGTTCACAAGAACGTGGCATCAGGGCAGGAACTGAAAGTGTTCACAATATTGTAGGCATGGATTTAGCCATGCAATTGGCATACGAAAACCTTGAAAAGGATCGAGCCTACATCAAGGACTTAAAAGATTATTTTAAAAATTCGCTCGAGGCGAAAATTGATGGCGTCAAATTCAACGGTAAATGTGCCGATGGTGATAACTCCACCTACACGCTATTGAACGTTTGCCTGCCATGTCCAGTCGAAAAAGCTGCAATGCTGTTGTTCACTCTGGATCTTAAAGGAATTGCATGTTCTAAAGGTAGCGCTTGTCAAAGCGGTAGTCAAAAAGGCTCTCACGTCCTGTCTCAAATTTTGAATGAGGAAGATCTGGACAAACCTAGTTTAAGATTTAGCTTCTCTATCTATAATACCAAAGAAGAATTGGATTATGTGGTAGATGTTTTGAAGGAGTATCTGGACACTGCCAATAATTAAAACCTAGCCACCACTCTAAAGTTAAGCACTCGTGGCGTCAAGAAGTTTGGGATCGCGATCTGCCTGCTAGTGGCAATGTCTCTGACCCAGATATTTGTGATGCTGTTCTGGTTATCAAAGATGTTGTAGATCTCGGCACCTATGTAGAACTCATCAAAATTGGCAAAAGTCTTGCTGTTATTATTGTCATCCTTGAATACATAATTGATACCCAAGTCTGCTCGACGATAATCCCGCAATCTAAACTGAAAATCATAGGGATCTGCATAATTAGGTGAGCCGCCAGGAAGACCTGTATTGTAAACCAAGTTCAAATACATGCGTAGTTGTGGTAAATTAGGTACATAATCCTGAAATAGCATGGCAAATTTGAGACGTTGGTCTGTTGGTCTGGAAATGAATCCGCGGTTGTTGAGGTTCTCTTCTGTTTTAAGATAGCCAGCACTAATCCAGCTTTCGGTTCCTTTGATGAATTCACCGTTAAGTCTCAAGTCCAGACCGTATGCATAGGCTTTGGCATTATTGTTTGCTCGATAACGTATTCTCACATTTTCCAGCGTGTAAGTGTTGACGTCGCTTAGATTTTTATAATATGCTTCACTAGTCAGCTTGAAAGGCCTGTCATTCCACTGGAAACTCCAGTCGTTCCCAACCACAAAATGTATGGATTGCTGGGCTTTTACATCTGGGTTGACGCTTCCATCCTCATCACGTAATTCTCGGTAAAAAGGTGGCTGGTGATAGACTCCAGTAGAGATTCTAAAAAGCATGTCCGTTTCTTCCCAGTAGGGTTTGATGGCAAACTGTCCACGAGGTGAAAAAACGGTTTGATTGGAGTCTTCAAAGGTATCACCATTAACTGTCCAATTGTGAAAGCGTGCGCCTAGGTTCCAGAAGATTTCACTATTTCCCCAGTAACCGCGGCTGCTATATTGAGCAAAACCCTGGATACGAGAAACCTTCACTTCATTATCTGCATTGATAGAGGTGAACGGTACTAGAGGCGCGGTAAAAGGCGTGTATGGCTCATCATTTCTCAGGTTACCTTCAGGTGGACGCACATTAAACCCAGCACTATCAACAACCGTATATTCTCGCACGCGATCCCTAATGTCTTCCACATTGGCTTTAATGCCCCAATCCAGCTGGTCGTTAGAGTTGCCTTCTTTTTTAAAAACGAATGTTCCACGATGTTCAAGGGTAGCGATCAAAGCGTCCAGATCATTACGGCCATGTTCCAGTTCTGACCCTATACCGGTGACAAAATCCACCTGTCCAAAATCACGACTGCCTATATCTGTATTGGGACTACCTAAACCATACTGGGCGAGAATGTCATAATGCTCTTGTTCCTGCGTATGATAGACGCTTGAAATGAGTCTTAAATTAAGCTGGTCATTCACATCATAACTTGCTTTTAAAGCGCCAAAATACGTCTCGTATTGATCTTCTTCCTGGCCTTGATAATCAATCACCACCGCAACAGGTTCTTGGATAGTTCCAAAATTTGTCTGTCGGTCACGTGGCTCAAAATCATAACTGTTGATTGCGATGTTTCCTAAAAAGCCCAGTTCAAATTTGGGATTGACTCGATAGGTGATGTAGGTCTGCGCATCGAAAAATCTAGGAACTGCATTGGCTACGGTTTCCCTAGAGTTGATGAAAAGACTGTTGTCTCTATATCGCAATCCAGCTGTTGCGGTCATCGCTTTCGCGAAAGCGGTTCCCTCAACAAACGCATTTGCTCCCAACAAACTGGCGTCTATGCCAGCGGCAAAATCTGTAGGCCTGCGGTATTCCAGATCCAAAACCGAACTGAGCTTGTCACCATATTTTGCCTGAAAACCACCAGCTGAAAAATCAACACTGCGCACCAGATCTGTATTGACAACGCTCAGGCCTTCCTGCTGGCCGCTACGTATCAAAAACGGACGATACACTTCGATTTCATTGATGTAGATGAGGTTCTCATCATAATTTCCACCTCGCACGGCGTATTGAGTGCTTAGCTCATTGTTGTTATTCACACCTGGTAGCGATAGCAAGATGTTTTCCACACCAGGTTGGGCGCCTGGGATTCTTCTGATCATTTGTGGATCCATTGTGGTCACACCGCTAAACTGGCGGTCTGTGGTCGCACTAACGACAACCGTTCCTATTTGTTCTACCGCAACTTTCATGACAGGGTTGATCTCCAGAATCTCACCACTTTTCAGCAGGAGTTGTTGGATCGTCAAAGAGCTGTAGGAGACGCTTGAGAACCTCAGGTTTATAGAGGTATTGGCTTCAACCTTGATCTCATAATAACCGTTGATGTTGCTTACGGTACCTATCGTGGTGCCTTGAACATTTACATTGACATTTGCTATGGGTTGCTGTTGCTCGTTAAGTATGATACCTTGAATGGTCGCTTGTTGGGCGTGAGCAGCCATGGAAGCGGTCATCATAAAAAGTAGAAGGATGAAGTATTTCAATGTGGTCGATTATTCCTTGCGGTGAAATGTAGCTTCAAATTTACTGCTATTTCCCACATTGTCCGTGACGATGACCACCAGCTCATTATCAGTGTCTGTAACGACGCCATCTTCAAAATAATGTGTCAATAGGTCTGTTTTGTAATCGTATTCCATCAAAATGAATTTACCATTCACCGTCGCACGATAGGCCTGGACGCCCGTATCTTTATCGTTAATCTTTAATTTGAGCGTTTGGTTTTTACTGATCCATTGTCCATCCTTGAAATTGACGGGTGCGATGGTAGGATCTTTGGTATCCTTGCTAATTGCGTAAGTCCCTAGGGTTTTAGTAAACGCAGTTAATGTGTTTCCTTTCAAACGTGAAGGAGTGTAGTAGGCAGCACCCCAAGAAGTAGTCCTCGCGATAAAATATTTGTCGCGATCCTCATCTTGTTTGCTGCTCATGTCATAATTGATCACCATGTTTTTATGCAACGGCACGATGTCCTCATGAACTTTAAGCGTGTCAGAGTTCTGTTTGATGTTCAAAAAAGTATCCTCATAAAGCGACCCTTGAGGGATGGTAAGCGTGAAAGCTCCTAAAGTTGTAGTATAAGTCTCATTGTGTGGTATCAAAGTAGCGTCTTTTGGGCTATCAACTTGCAGGTTTTCTAATTTGGACTCGTTGGTAATGTCCATCACGATCTCGCTGTCGTTGCCTTTAAAATCTGTGATATTGACTTTATAAACATGAGTGGATCCAGGATCAAAAAGCTGTAACTTTCCTTGATTGTTGACATCGCCGTAAAGACTAAGCGGGCTACCATCTGGAATATATAGTCTAGAAATACGGCTCTTACTTTTTTTGAAATGTTCAAAATCAATCATTTGATTGATGTATCGGGTTTCATCAAAAGAAAATTTATCAAACGTCATTTTAAAATGTGGACTACCATTAAAGTAGGTTTTTATGGTATAGACACCATTTTGATTGTTGGCTCCATCCAGTCGGTCATTAGTATTGACGCCCATTCCAATGTTTCCGTATGCTGAAAAAGGTTCCACTTTGAATTTACCATCCTGTAAGGGAACCACACGAAGTAATTGCGCCTCATTTTTTCCATTTACGGTTGACTCTGCATCTAGTGGATAAGCTTTGACTTGTTTCACTAAGGGGTTTCTGGAGTCTGGAATATCGATTCCAAAAAGCATGGGATTCATGGGGCGTGCTGCTCCATCGCGTATTTCAAAGTGAAGGTGTGGTCCACCGCTACCGCCAGAATTACCGCTGTAGGCAATGATCTCATCCTGATCTACTCGCAATTCCAGATCGTCTGGATACAGTTGGATCTCATAACTTTCTTGGGCATATTGTCTTGCCTTCACGTATTCTTCAATTCTTGGGCTAAATTTTTCAAGGTGAGCATACACGGTAGTATAGCCATTAGGGTGCGTGACGTATAGCGCCTTTCCATAACCATAGTGCTCTATCTTGATGCGACTCACATAGCCAGCTGCAGCGGCATGAACGTTAGCGCCTGTTCTTTGGTTGGTTTTGATATCCAGACCACTGTGAAAATGGTTGGAACGCAGCTCACCAAACGTACCGCTTAGAATAAGTTTGATGTCCAGAGGATGATGGAAATAATCCTGTGGAAGCTCTTTTGTAGTTTGGCTTTCGCCAAAGCGAACTATAAATAATCCCAGTAACAGGAAACAGATATATTTTGTTTGCATCTTCTAAATATATGGTTAGGAATGTTGATCGCAAAAAGGTTTTCAAACTTTGTTCCATAAATATTTGATTTGTCTGTGTGGAAAGTTAATTTTGTTGGAACCGCATTAATTTTGCCCAATGTCCACCCTTTTAAACCGCATTGATCAGATAGAGCTTAAGGTCAAAGCCTTAATCATTGAAAATCAAAGGTTGAAAAAGGAATTAGATTCTAAACAAGAGTCTATTGAAGGATTTAAAAAGCAGCTAGAGGTCGCGCAAGAGGCCATTCAAGAAGGCAATGAGACGATCGTTATGCTTAAAACGGCAAATGCGATGCTAGGTAGTGATGATTACAAAACAAAAACAAAACTCAAGATCAATGCACTGGTCCGTGAAATAGATCAATGTATTGCACAATTAGCATAGGTTGGAAGGTAAACTCAAGATTAAGATATCGATTGCAGATAGAGTCTATCCTTTGACGATTGACCCTTCTCGAGAAGAAGGTTTGCGCAAGGCGGCAAAAAATATCCAGGCGATGATCAAGCAACTGGAACAAAGCTATGCCGTGCGTGACAAGCAAGATGTCCTTGCCATGTGTGCGCTGCAGTTTGCAGCAAGATCTGAGCAACATACTATCGATAAGAGTGATGATAATGAAGAAGTCCAGGATCGTTTACAGATACTGGAACAATTATTGAACCAACACTTGTCATAAACGTTCTTTAAATAAACAGTTACTACCTGCACTTGTTTCATTTTTTGGTGAACTCAACACTTAATTCTTTAAAAAAAGTGAGTCGTGGTTGTAAAAGCAAGCCGTGCCTAGAGCCGGATCCTTGATCAGCCAGTTAGCTTTAAACTTTATTTAGGGAGTTCAGACAAAACCGAAACTCGTGCAGGTTTTTTTATATATAACAACCAATGGATACAACAATAGTGATTATAGCGGCGATTGTCGCACTTATAATAGGACTCGCCATAGGCTTCTTCATAGCCAAGGCAAAAGTCGAGAAAGGTAAAGCCTCGCAACTCATCATTGATGCAAAAAAGGACGCCGAGTCCATCATCAAGGAAGCCGAGGCGAAAGGTGAAAAGATCAAGTCTGAGAAAACCTATCGCGCCAAGGAAAAATTCATAGAGCTCAAATCACAGCATGAAAAGGAAATCATGCAGCGTGAGAAAAAAATGAGCGATGCTGAAAAGCGAACCAAAGACAAAGAGTCCAAAGTATCTAATGAGCTAGCGCAAACAAAACGTTTAAGCCAGAGTCTTGATAGCAAAATCAAGGACCTTGACGAGAAGCGTGAAGCTTTTTCCAAAAAGCAGGAAGAAGTGGAGAAACTTCATGAGCAGCAAATCAAGCAACTCGAAGTCATAAGTGGTATCTCTGGCGACGATGCTAAAAAACAATTGGTAGAATCTCTCAAGGACAAAGCTAGAACTGAGGCAATGTCTATCATTCAAGACACGATTGAAGAAGCAAAACTAACAGCCCAACAAGAAGCGCGTAAAGTGATCATCAATACGATCCAAAGAATAGGTACTGAAGAAGCCGTTGAAAACTGTGTTTCAGTTTTTAATCTGGAAAGTGACGATGTCAAGGGACGTATCATAGGCCGTGAAGGTCGTAACATACGAGCTATTGAAGCTGCCACAGGAGTAGAGATCATTGTTGATGACACTCCAGATGCTATTATCTTAAGTTGCTTTGATAGCGTGCGCCGTGAAGTAGCACGATTGTCATTACACAAACTGGTAACAGATGGACGAATTCACCCGGCACGAATTGAAGAAGTGGTGAGCAAAACTAGAAAGCAAATCGATCAAGAAATTGCTGAGGTAGGTAAAAGAACCGTTATCGATTTAGGAATCCACGGTCTGCATCCAGAGCTTATAAAAATGGTAGGTAGAATGAAGTACAGATCTTCCTACGGTCAGAATCTTCTACAGCACAGTAGAGAAGTAGCAAAATTGTGTGGTACCATGGCTGCAGAACTAGGCTTGAATGCTAAGCTTGCTAAACGTGCTGGTCTCTTACACGATATAGGTAAGGTTCCAGAAACGGAAGACGAGACACCACACGCTATTTTAGGAATGAAGCTCGCAGAAAAGCATGGTGAAAAACCAGAGGTTTGTAATGCGATAGGTGCACACCATGATGAGATTGAGATGACCTCGTTATTATCACCTATCATTCAGGTTTGTGATGCGATAAGCGGTGCGCGTCCAGGAGCTAGAAGACAGGTACTGGATTCATACATACAGCGTCTTAAGGATCTAGAAGATATTGCCTTCGGTTTTGGAGGTGTGGAAAAGGCTTATGCCATTCAAGCAGGAAGAGAATTGAGAGTGATGGTGGAAAGTGAAAAGATTTCAGATGATAGGGCGGCGCAGTTATCCTTTGAGATTTCCCAAAAAATTCAAACCGATATGACCTATCCTGGTCAAGTGAAAGTGACTGTTATTAGAGAAACAAGAGCGGTGAATATCGCTAAGTAACCTTAATGTTATAAATAGCAAAAGCCGCTCGATATGAGCGGCTTTTTTTGTTTCTAATGTCCCTAAGATCAGAAACTTTTGCTAAGTTCCAATCACACATCCTTACGGGTGCTTGAGCTGATTGACTCTTAACGCTGTCTATAAAATATTACCCCTAATAACTTTAATAGACATTCCAAATATCAGAAGGAACATCAAGCAAATCAATACCCCATAAAGGGTATATTTTTACTCATCATATATATTGTCATAACCTTTTTCTGGAACTTCAAAGAACTTACCAGTGACATAACGGTAGTGTCTGTCAAGGCTTGCGAGATCTTTAAGATCTTGCTCGTCAAAGTTCACTGCGGCAGACGCTATGTTGGATTTGATGTGGCCTTCACTAGTAGATTTAGGTATCACCGCTGTACCTCTTTGGTGAGACCAGGCGATAAGAATCTGTCCAGGTTCGACATTGTGTTTTTTCGCTAGAGCTTGAACGGTCTCCAGTTCCATCATGTTAGGCTCATCGTCCTGTTTCATTCCGTCAGATCTGTCGCCACTACCCAATGGTGAATAAGCAGTCATGTTTATTCCATTCTTGCTGCAGTATTCAAATAAGTCATCTTGCTGCAATAGTGGATGCAGTTCTACCTGATTCATTTCAGGAACGTCATCTGTTTTGGAAATCAAGTCCTTTAATTTTTTTACTGAAAAGTTGGAGACTCCTATATGCTTGGTAAGACCCGCTTTTTTGAGTTCAATCATAGCATTCCAGGTGTCGATGATAGGTGCTTCTTCTGGCGTCAAATAATCTTCTGGTCCAGATGGATTACTAACGTCTGGTTTAAAAGCCACAGGCCAGTGGATCAAATAAAGATCCAAGTAATCCAGCTGTAGATCCTTAAGTGTCTTCTCTAGCGCTGGCTTTACATCTTTAGGCAAGTGTGCGTTGTTCCACAATTTTGAAGTGATCCACACATCTTCTCTTTTGATTTTCCCTTCAGAAAACACTTCGTTAAACGCTTCACCTATCGCAGCTTCATTACCATAGGTCGCGGCGCAATCAATGTGACGGTATCCATTGTTTAAAGCGATTTTGATGGCGTTTTTTACCTTCTCGTCATCAGATTTCCAAGTTCCTAGTCCTATAGCGTCAAGCTCGTCGCCATTTCTAAATTTTAAAGTTTTCATGTTGTTTTTTTTGAAAGTTACGCTTTCGCGAAAGCGAACTCAAAACAACTGCCTTACTTTGACACAACTTTAATAACTAGCTCGCGGATGGAATTTTTCCAGCACTTCCTTTAAATAGGTACGATTCACATGGACATAAATCTCTGTGGTGGTGATGCTCTCGTGGCCCAGCATGGCCTGTATGGACCTTAAGTCTGCACCGTTTTCCAACAAATGTGTCGCAAAAGAATGCCTAAAGGTATGCGGACTTATCTTTTTCTTGATTCCGGCGATTATCTTAAGGTCCTTAATAATCGTGAAAATCATCGCCCTTGTCAGGCCGTTACCACGCCGATTGAGAAACAAAGTGTCGGTATGTTTAGGTTGCACTGGCACATGACTGCGTATGAGCTCGATATAGTCGTTAATTATAGAAATGGTTGCGTCGCCTATGGGAACGTAGCGTTGCTTATCGCCTTTACCGGTAACCAGTATGACGCCTTCTTCAAAATAGAGATCGCTTATCTTCAAAGCAGTAAGTTCTGAAACGCGCAAACCACATGCATAGAGCGTTTCTAGAATAGCACGGTTGCGCTCACCATGTGGTGTGGATCGATCGATGGCATTGATCAAACGGTCTATTTCCATAACGCTTAAGGTGTCAGGCAATCGCCGGCCTGTCCGTGGTGTTTCAATAACTTCGGTGGGATTATCCATACGGTAATCTTCCATTTGTATATAATTGAAAAAGCCTTTGAGACTGCTTAAGGTTCTGGCTTGAGTGGTAGGCTTGACCGAACCAGCGATGTGATGTATATAATCCTTGACATCACTTGTGTCTAATGTTATAGGACTTTTTAGTAGCTCTTCTTCTTTCACCCAGTCTGCAAGCTTATGAAGGTCGCTAACATAGGCTATTATCGTGTTGATAGATAAGCCACGTTCTAGCTTGAGGTACAACTCGAAATCATGGATGTGCTTTTCCCAGTTCATGGGTTAAAGGTCGGTAATTATTGCTTTGATCTCATGCCACACCGTACGAAGAATCCTAAACTGCTGATTATGAATAAGTACCTTTAAAATATCTTTTTTTTGTTGATTCTTTAACAATCGGCTCTATAATTTGATAATTCGTTATGATATTACGTTTAAGGAAGGAAATAATATTGCACTATAAACTTTAAACAAACTATCATGAAAAAAGTATTAGCAATTGCAGTAATCGCGTTAGGATCCATAGGCTTTGCCCAGGCACAGGAAATTGATTTTGGTGTACAAGTAGGGTACAATGCCGCAAACCTTCAAGGTGACGACGTGGATGATGTCGATGCTCGTAATGGTATCAATGTAGGTATTACTGGAGAGTATAAATTTGGTCCAAGTTTTGGTCTTTTAGTAGGAGCTATTTACTCTCAACAAGGTGCGGATCTTGATGGAGCAAAGCTTAAATTAGATTACATCAACGTACCGGTTTTAGCTAAGTTCTACTTAGGCGGTTCTGGTTTCTCTATTGATGCAGGTCCACAAATAGGATTTAACGTAAAAGATGAGGTTGAAGTTGATAGCGGCATATTTGAAGGATCAACTGCAGACTTTGAAGCAGAGACGATCGATCTAAGCGTTGGTGGTGGTTTAACTTACAAGTTCAGAGAAGGAACAACCCTAGAAGGTTTGTCTCTAGGCGGTAGATATATGGTAGGTGTAACCAATATTTATAACGACGACGATACTTTTAGTGACGACGTTACTAACCAAGTATTTTCTATCAACCTAGGATACAAGTTCTAGTCAGCAATAAACCATGAAAATAGAAAGCAGCTCTTTTGAGCTGCTTTTTTTGTTTTCGCTTTCGCGAAAGCGTAATTACCAATATCTTTCCATCATGAAAATACTCATCATCAATGGTCCTAATCTCAATCTGCTGGGTAAGCGCCAGCCAGAGATTTATGGATCTGTGACGTTTGATCAATACTTTGCAGATCTCCAGTTTCTTTTTAAGGAAATTGAACTGGCCAGCTACCAATCCAATGTAGAAGGTGAGTTGATCAATAGGTTACATGAGGCGCAGGAAGAAGACTACGATGGTATTGTCCTAAATCCTGGAGCTTATACGCACACTTCACTAGCACTAGCAGATGCGGTATCATCCATAGAAACACCTGTGGTAGAAATCCATATTTCAAATGTCATGGACCGTGAGCAGATTAGGCACATTTCCTACATCTCAAAAAATGCGGCTGGAGTTGTTTCTGGTTTTGGTCTTGATGGCTACAAACTGGCGATTCAATCCTTTGTAAACCTTAGGAATCAGTAAATTAAGTTGCCTCCAATAAAAAACCCGTCTCGATGGATACCGAGACGGGTTTTATCATTTTATGAGGTCTAATTATAGACCAGGATAAGTTCCTGTAATAATTTCAATACCATCAATAACCCATCCTACAACAAAGAATCCAATGGTTAGGATAAATAACACGTTCCAGTACCATGGGCTCTTCAAGAACCAGCGGTGTCCAGCAAATCCTCCTAAAAAGAACCATAATAAAATAGCGATAGTTTGGTTTTCTGACCAAGCTACAGCTGCCGGTGAGCTAAGGACTGTTGTGCTTTCTTCAATAGAAGTTTCGGCATTGACAGATACGATTGTTTCACGTTCCACTGGAAATGAAGCGTAAGAAAATGAGCCCACAAGCATGAAAATGCTCAACAAGGCAAGAGTAAGTTTAGAATTCATAAGCGTTAGTTAAGTTAGTTATCTTTGTCAAATATAAATTTTTTGAATGAAAAACCTCACCTCACTCTTTCTATTGTTGGGCTCCTTTTTATCGTTAGCACAGCAAATAGAATATACAGGATTACTTGCATTGCAAGACAGCACTTTTATCCCGTATAAGATTGAACTTACCCAAGAAAATGGTGTGCTCAAAGGCTTTTCGTATACTGACTTGAATGGCGCACATGAGTCAAAAAATACACTTGTAGGCAGATATAATGACAATGAGGACACAATTGAATTTAGAGAAGTAGATATCGTTTACACAAAGTCACCTATTAAAGAATTAGATTTTTGCTACGTATATTTTACAGGCAAGCTGCGTAATCTCAATGGTAGGGCAAAAATAGAAGGTAATTTTAAAAGCTATTACGATGATCTACAACCATGCATTAATGGTAAAATGGTCATGCAAAGCGATGAAAAAATAGAGCGCAAGGCAGATAAATTGATGTCTAGAATAGAAAAGTCCAAAAAGGTTCCAGACAGTATCAAGCAACGTCTAGCAAAAAATCCTTTGCTTATGGGAAACAAGCAGCAAGGCCTGAAAGGTGGCGAGACACTCAATGTTTTTTGGGAATCAAAAATCGCCTATCTGGAGATTTGGGATCCCGGTAAGGTCGATGGCGATGCCATGTCCATTATGTTGAATGAAAATGTGGTCAAAGAAAGTTATGCACCGCTCAAGGCGAAAACTAAAATACCACTCACGTTCAATAAAGAGATCAACACTTTAACTCTTAAAGCGCTGTCTGAAGGAACCGATCCACCCAACACCGCCCAAATAAGAATTACTGACGGTAACGGTAAAGAAATAAGTATGCTGTCCAGCTTTAAAGTAGGTGAACAAGTCAAAGTGGTTTTCTATAAAAAGGATTTGAGATAGGGTAGTGGCAGTTGGAAGCTGTAAAAGATGAGTAGAATCATGTGAATCTCTTTTTTCGCGCTTCGCAAGCTCCTTATTAAACTGTCATGCTGAACTCGTTTCAGCATCTTGTCAATTAGAGTTCACTTGCCTTACATTAATTGCATATGAACCCAAAAAATTGAGCTCAAAACATTGATAAGACCCTGAAATAAATTCAGGGTGACAATCGTTAAACCAAAAAAAAGCCCAGAATCCGCAAGGATCTGGGCGTTTTGAATTATCAACGTTTTAGTCTTAGTACTAACTACTAATTACTAACAACTCAATGCTACAAGTGAATCACCTCACCATAAGCATCTGCTACGGCTTCCATCACCGCTTCACTCATGGTTGGGTGTGGATGTACTGCTTTAAGCACTTCGTGACCGGTAGTTTCTAGTTTACGACCTAGGACCGCCTCGGCAATCATGTCAGTAACACCAGCACCTATCATGTGACAGCCTAACCATTCACCGTACTTGGCATCAAAGATCACTTTTACAAAACCATCCTTGGCTCCAGAAGCACTTGCCTTACCTGACGCGCTAAATGGGAATTTACCAACCTTGATATCATATCCAGCTTCCTTAGCTTGTGCCTCGGTAAGACCTACACTGGCAATCTCTGGAGTAGAGTAGGTACATCTTGGGATGTTCCCATAATCCAATGGCTCCACGTGCATGTCAGCGATTTTCTCTACACACAGAATACCTTCGGCACTTGCGACGTGAGCCAGTGCTGGACCAGCAGTGATGTCACCTATGGCATAATAACCTGGGATATTGGTTTGGTACCAGTCGTTGACTAATACTTTACCACGATCTGTAGAGATTCCTACTTCTTCCAGTCCTATATTTTTAATGTTGGTTTCAATACCAACGGCACTTAAAACAATATCTGCTTCAAGAATTTCTTCTCCTTTTTTAGTTTTAACGGTAGCTTTCACGCCATCGCCGCTGGTGTCGACACCTGTTACCTCACTAGAGGTCATGATATTGATACCTGTTTTCTTGAAGCTGCGCTCCATTTGCTTAGATACATCAACATCTTCTACAGGAACGATACGATCTAGATATTCTACAATAGTCACCTCAGTTCCCATGGAGTTGTAGAAATAAGCAAACTCAACGCCTATGGCGCCAGAACCTACGATAATCATTTTCTTAGGCTGCTTTTCAAGGGTCATGGCCTTGCGATATCCTATGACTTTTTCACCATCCTGTGGTAATGATGGTAAAGAACGTGATTTTGCTCCAGTAGCAATAATGATATGATTTCCTTCTACAGTAGAGGTAGAACCATCTTCTGCTTTTACTTCAATTTTCTTTCCTTTTTTGAGTGTTCCATAACCCATGATGACGTCGATCTTGTTCTTCTTCATCAAAAACTGCACGCCTTTGCTCATACCTTCTGCTACATCGCGAGAACGTTTCACAACCGCATTAAAATCTTTGTCAACGCCAGAGACTTTCAATCCGTAATCTTCGGCATGGTTTAAATAATTAAAAACATCGGCACTTTTTATAAGCGCTTTGGTAGGAATACAACCCCAGTTCAAACACACACCACCTAGACTTTCTTTCTCTACGATCGCTACTTTCATTCCCAGTTGGGAAGCGCGAATGGCAGTCACATAGCCTCCAGGACCACTACCCAAAACGATTACATCATATTTACTCATATCTATCCATTTTTAAGAGACGTAAAAATATAGAATAAACGGCTAACGATTGTATTTTTGACCAACCCATTTCCCATGTACAAATCCATCATACGACCGCTATTATTTTGCTTTGATCCAGAAGGTGTGCACCACTTTTCATTTAAGGCGATCAAATTATTGAGCAAGGTGCCTGGTTTTAGTTCGCTTTCGCGAAAGCGATACAAACTTCAACACCCTGCATTAAAAAGAAATCTATTTGGCCTCGAGTTTGAGAATCCTGTAGGAATGGCTGCGGGATTTGATAAGGATGCCAAAGCATTTGCAGAGTTTTCCAACCTTGGTTTTGGATTCATAGAAATAGGAACGCTCACGCCAAAACCCCAGGAAGGAAATCCCAAACAACGGTTATTTAGACTTAAGGACGATGCAGCCATCGTTAACCGAATGGGATTCAATAACGGTGGCGTCGACGCAGCGGTAGAGCGATTGAAGCAAAACTCGGTCACTTCGACTCCGCTCAGAGACCAGCATCTGGAGGCTTCGACTTCGGTGGCTGAGCGAAGTCGAAGCCACCGAAGTCAAAGCCACATCCTGATAGGTGGCAACATTGGAAAAAATAAGGTCACACCTAATGAAAATGCGGTGGACGACTACATTATCTGCTTCAATAAGTTGTTTGATCACGTGGACTATTTCACGGTCAATGTGAGCTCGCCCAACACGCCTGGATTGCGGGAGTTGCAGGATCGCAAGCCGCTCACGCACATCCTGCAAACCTTGCAAGATCTAAACAACGCAAAACCAGCTCGCAAACCGATTCTCCTCAAAATAGCTCCAGATCTGACCAATGATCAATTGATGGACATTATCGGGATTGTTGAAGATACCAATATCGACGGCGTGATTGCCACAAACACGACCATTGAGCGTAAGGACCTAAAAAGTGACTTCAACCTACAAAAAGAAGCTGGCGGCTTGAGCGGCGCACCGCTTACCAATCGCGCGACGGAAGTGGTTTCATTTCTGCATCAAAAAAGCAATGGCGCTTTTCCTATCATAGGTGTAGGCGGTATCATGAGCGCACAAGACGCGATCGATAAATTAAAAGCAGGCGCAAGTCTAGTACAGTTGTACACGGGTTTTGTTTATGAAGGACCGGCTTTGGTACGTGATATTAATAAGGAAATTATTAGACAAGGTTTGTAACAATGTATGGTCATGCTGAACTCTATTCAGCGTCTTCATGTATGAAGGTTAAATGATTATTTTAAATTAGAATATCGACGTTAAGACAAACTCCGTCAGACCCTTAAATAAATTCAATGTGATAAAAATCGCCATAATGCTGAATTCATTTTCAGTATCTCTCAGAAATATAATTCAATGCTAGAATCCTGCATCGCTTTTTCCCTCGCGGCTTTCCTGCTGGCCATCTCGCCTGGACCCGATAATATTTTTGTCCTGACGCAGTCTGTGGCTCGAGGCTCTAGGTATGGCATTGCCGTAGCCAGTGGTTTAATTACAGGCTGCATCTTCCACACGTCATTAGTTGCACTGGGATTTGCCGTGATTCTGCAGGATAACGAGTGGCTGCTTTTAATGATTAAAATCTTCGGTGCGATTTATTTGCTGTTTCTGGCTTATAAAGTCTATCAATCGGATGGATCTATTCATTTAGAGGAGAACACTACAAATCATCAAAGTTGGTTTAAACTTTACCGCATAGGGATCACCATGAATTTGTTGAATCCCAAAGTGACTTTATTCTTCTTGGCTTTGCTGCCACAGTTTGTAGTTCCTGGCGCTATGGAAGAATGGATACAGATCTACATTCTAGGAGGTATTTTCATGCTCGTATCACTCATCACCTTTTACCTAGTCGCTTTTTTAGGTGGCAGCGTGGCACAATTTATACGATCTTCCAGCTGGTTTGGTCCAGTGATGAAATGGACGCAAATTGTTGTTTTTGTAGGTATTGCGGTGGCGATATTCATATTGTGATTATATATTGTAAATATGATTTATATTTACAATATATAAATATTCTACAATGGCTACTTTCACATCATCACTTCCAGACGATCTGCTGCAACAGCTAGCAAAAAAAGCAAAGGAATTAAAACTTCCTAAAAACCAGCTTATTGAAAAGGCACTAAGTATTTACCTGGAGCAGCTGGATCGAGCAGCTTATATTAAATCATACAAACGAGCTGGTAAAGATCCAGATATGATTGCTATGGCAGAAGAAGGTATGGCAGACTATTTCCAGCAACTTCAAGATCTCGAGGATGAAACAGAATGATATTTATGAAGCCTATTTAGATCCTGTTGTTGGTAGTGAGCAAGGTGGAAGGCGTCCTGTAGTAATTGTTTCAGGAAACCTAATCAATGAAAACGCTGCAAACATTTTGACTTGTCCATTAACAAGCAGCTTGAAATACTATGAAGGCAATCCGATCCTAGAACCAACCAGAAGCAATGGACTTGGCAAAACTTCTGAAGTCATGGTGTTTCAAATACGAAGTGTTTCAAAGGAGCGTTTGAAAAGAAAAATCGGCAAAATATCTAATCAGCAGATGGACCAAATCAAGCAAACTTTAGTCAAATTAATGAATTATTAAAAGATTACGCTTTCGCGAAAGCGAACTCATGTCAAGCTTTTGTAAATTCTTTACTAAAATTAATCGCCGTCTCAATCAACGCCAGATGCGAGTACGCTTGCGGGAAGTTCCCCAATAGTCGCTTGGTCTTGAAATCAATATCCTCGCTAAACAAACCTAGGTGGTTACTATAATAAAGCAATTGGTCAAAGTATGCTCTAGCTTTTTCGGTTTCACCTATTTTATGCAAGCTATCGATCAACCAAAACGTACAAATCGTAAAACTGGAGCTAGGCTCGCCAAAATCATCATTATTCTTATATCTATACATCAAACCATCGTTGCATAATTCTTTTTCGGTAGCTTGAACGGTGCTTATAAATCGTGGGTCATCTGCCTCTATAAAACCGTATTGTTGCATGAGTAATGTGGAAGCGTCCAGGTCTTTAGAGCCATAGGATTGCGTATAGGCCTTCACTTCTTCATTCCAACCATTGTTATAGATGTCGTCGTGGATCTCGCTGCGCAATTGTCGCCATTCTTTCAAATATTTGACGCGTCCTAGAATCTCGCTTATTTTGATCGCGCGATCTATCGCTACCCAGCACAACAGTTTTGAGAATACAAAATGGCGATCTTCAGTACGCAATTCCCAGATGCCTTTATCTGGCTCTTGCCAGTGCTGATTGACAATAGAGGTCACACTTTTGATGATGGTCCACAGTTCCTCGCTATTCTCCAGACTTGTCTCAAATTGTACAAACTGCTGGTAGATAACTTCCATGAGGATGCCATAGATGTCATTTTGCTTTTGGATATAGGCAGCGTTTCCTATGCGCACTGGACTGGAGCCTTTGTACCCAGAAAGATGGTCCAGAAACTCTTCGGTCAGGTCTTTCTCGCCATTGATACCGTACATGATCTGTATCTTTTCGTCTTTTTCTGGTATGGTGTTGACGATAAACTGAAGGAACTTGCGGGCAGATTTCATGTGTCCCAATCCAGCTATAACGCGTATGACCATTGAGGCATCACGTATCCAGCAAAAACGGTAATCCCAGTTTCTTACTTCGCCAATGGTTTCTGGCAAGCTGGTGGTCGCTGCCGCAAGCACAGCACCTGTCTTCTCAAAAGTTAGTGCTTTAAGCGTTAATGCGCTGCGTACAATCTCCTCTTGGTATAACGGATAGCGAGTCGTACGCTCGCTCCAGTTCATCCAGTAGGTTTTGGTACGTTGAAATTTTAAATAGGCGCGATCCAGCGTTTGAGCGGTTAATTTTTCATGGTAGGATAACAGTAAGAAAGCATTGGAATCTAGAGTGATCGTGTTTTGATCAATTATGTCTTGAAGTTTTAGATCGCTGTATAGAAAGACAGATTCATATTCACCTTCGGTGGTTTTGCTATGGATGTACTCGCCTTCTTCTTTGGTTTCGGTTTTGCCTAGGGCGTATTTCAATTTAGGGTCGTACTCAACTTGAAACTGCGGTGTTCCCTTGATCAACCTTATAAATCGTACAATATCTGGCGGTGAATAAAAACTACCATCCTGATGTGGATACCTAGGCATAAAATCAATGACTTGAAAGGCGTCGGCACCATTGTCAAAGGTCGTACTCAAGATATTGGTTTGCCATAAATATTCCTGCTGGACGGTATAATCGTCAGCTACTTTAAAAGAAAGACTACCACCTTTTTCATTGTCTAGAATTTTGGCAAAAACAGAGGCGCTATCAAAAATGGGCAGGCAACACCAGTCGATGGATCCTGTTTGAGATACCAGTGCCGCACTCTTACAATTTCCAATAATTCCGTAATTCAGGTTCTCCATAAAATGTTATCTTAATTTAAATCTGCTCCAGATTTCAAAATGAAAACCCGAAATTTAAGGATTAAAGAACCATCCACATAAAATCAATTCAGTTTATGAGCAAAACTATCATCGTATCCAACAGATTACCCTTGCAACTCTCTATTGAAGATGGCAAGGTAAGCTCAGAACCCAGCGTTGGCGGGCTGGCCACAGGCCTTAAGTCAGTACATCGAGACAGCAATGGCTTATGGATAGGTTGGACAGGACTTACGGTAGAAGAGACGCCACAAGAGCTGGAAAGTGATATTGAAGATGCAGTTCAAAACCAGCAATGTGCTGCAGTAGAGTTGACGCAGTCAGATATGGATGGTTTTTACTACGGTTTTAGCAACCGTACCATCTGGCCACTCTATCACTATTTTATGGAATATGCAGAATTTGATAGCGAAAATTGGGAAATCTATAAAAGCGTCAATCAAAAGTTTGCCGATGTTGTTCTGGAAAATCTGGAAGAAGGTGATAACGTCTGGGTACATGATTACCAGTTGATGTTGTTGCCACAATTGATCAAGGAAAAGCGGCCAGACGTGTCCATAGGATTCTTTTTACACATACCATTTCCATCTTATGAGGTTTTCAGGACGCTGCCATGGCGTGACCAGATCTTGAAAGGACTTTTGGGAGCAGACTTGTTGGGCTTCCATACCTATGATTATGAACGCCACTTTTTGAGCTCAGTGAGCAGGATCTTGGGGCATGAGGTAAGCTTTAATGAGATAACCTATAAGGATCGTCACATCAAGGTAGACAGTTTCCCTATGGGAATCGATTATGAGAAGTTTCACGCTTTCGCGAAAGCGAACTACGAACAAACAGACAAGACGCAAAGTGAATTACAGCGTCGCCTAGACTTGCATGCAACGGCCACTCCAGATGCCAAAATGATCCTGTCCATAGATAGACTGGATTATACCAAAGGAATTGCAAACAGGCTTAGGGCTTTTGAACATTTCCTGGAGAAATATCCTGATTATACAGAAAAGGTAAGACTGGTGATGCTGGCGGTTCCTAGCCGTTCGAACGTTCCACAATACCAAGTACTTAAAAAAGAAATCGACGAGCTGGTAGGACGCATCAATGGGAAGTTCTCAACCGTGAGTTGGACACCGGTATGGTACTTCTATAGATCCATGCCGTTCAATAATTTAATTGATTTGTACACCTCTTGTGACGTGGCGCTTATCACACCTATACGTGACGGAATGAACCTGGTGGCCAAAGAATATATCGCCACGCGCATCGATCGTACAGGTGTGCTTATTTTGTCAGAAATGGCTGGTGCATCTAAAGAAATGAATGAGGCATTGCTCATCAATCCCAACGATATCAACCTAATTGCAGACACGATCAAAGAGGCGCTGGAAATGCCAGAAGAAGAGCAGAAAAAGCGCAACAAATACATGCAAAAGCGACTGGAACGCTATAATGTAGAAAAATGGGCCGGTGATTTTATGACCAAATTGGATTCCGTGAAGAGTACACAGTCCGTTGCCAAGGCAACCTATCTTAACGAGAAACAAGAAACGGAAATTCTAGAACGGTTCAAAAACGCTAACAAGCGTATTTTCTTCTTAGATTATGACGGTACCTTGAGAGGCTTTGTCAACAATCCAGGCGACGCAAAACCAGATCAAGCATTGCTTGAAATGGTTAAAGATCTACAATCCAATGAAAAGAATGAAGTGGTGGTGATAAGCGGTCGTGATTCCGTCACGCTTGGAGAATGGTTCAAGAATGTGCCAGTGACTTTGATTGCAGAACATGGTGTGCTCAAAAAATACTACGGTAAGGATTGGGAATTGACAGAAACCATGAATAATGATTGGGTACCTACCATCCAGCCTGTGATGCAAAATTATGTGGATCGCACTCCAGGAACTTTTATAGAAGAAAAAAACTACTCGCTAGCATGGCATTATCGCAAGGCAGATCCAGAACTAGGTGAGCAGCGAGCAAACGATCTTTCAAATGTGATAAGAGAGCTGACCAGCAATCATGGTCTTAGTGTGCTGTCCGGTAACAAAGTTATCGAGATCAAAAGTAGCAATGTGCATAAGGGAAAGGCGTCCAACAACCACATTCTCAATAAAAACTATGATTTCATCTTTTGTATAGGCGATGACTGGACTGATGAATTCATGTTTCAGGATCTACCAGAAGATGCCGTAACCGTTAAAGTAGGTGTCGCCAGCACGGCTGCTCGTTATTATGTCGATGATACGGATCATGTGCGTGAGGTGTTGACTAAATTTAGGCAAGCATCATCATAATGATAATAATCTGCGGTAAATACTATCTTTACTGCAATGGATACAGTAAAAATTATAGAATGTCCACGTGATGCGATGCAGGGAATCAAGGACATGATTCCTACAGCCACTAAGGTTCAATACCTGCAATCGCTGTTACGATGCGGCTTTGATACCATAGATTTTGGCAGTTTTGTGTCGCCTAAGGCGATTCCTCAAATGGTCGACACCGCTGAGGTTTTAGCACAGCTGGACCTATCAAAAACCGATTCAAAACTTCTTGCCATCGTTGCAAATTTACGTGGTGCACAAGATGCTTGTGAGCATCCAGAGATTGACTATTTAGGGTATCCATTTTCTATATCTGAGAATTTCCAGATGCGTAATACGCACAAGACCATTGCTCAGTCCGTAGAATTATTGCAGGAAATTTTAGATCTCGCTTTCGCGAAAGCGAAAAAAGTGGTCGTCTATATATCAATGGGATTCGGTAATCCTTACGGTGATCCCTGGAATGTAGAAATAGTAGGCGAGTGGACCGAAAAATTAAGCGCCATGGGCGTTGAGATCTTGTCGTTATCAGATACCGTAGGAACCTCAGATCCAGAATCCATAGACTACCTGTTTTCAAATTTGATTCCTAAATATCCGAAGATCGAATTTGGTGCGCATTTACACACAACGCCCAACAAGTGGCATGAGAAAATAGATGCCGCCTACAAAGCAGGTTGCCGCAGATTTGACGGCGCGATACAAGGGTTTGGTGGTTGTCCTATGGCTAAAGATGAACTCACCGGCAATATGCCCACCGAAAAAATGGTAAGCTATTTCAATGCGGCAAAAGCCAACTGCAACGTCAACGCCATGCCTTTTGAGAGCAGTTATAATGAAGCGACCAAGATTTTTAGGCAGTATCACTAAGAACGAATGTTGAACTCGCAATTTTTAGATTAAAAGCGTACAAACGTTTTGGTAAAAAGGGTTTAGGTGCAGATGTCAAAATACTTTTGTAGATTGATTTTTTAAATAACTACTGATGAAACGCAAACTGTTTTGTATTCTTTCCATATATGTTTACTTGATACCTTTACTATTGATGGTGATAAGTATCTGGAACAAACCAATAATTAATACTGAGATTTTAAACCATTTGAAATGGATACCACTTTCACTATTTGTCCTTCTATTATTTCACTCGATTAGTTTGCATCGTCGTACGCTGCAAGATTCCCATAGGAATTTCCATAATCCAATCTCTCATACTCTTTTTCTGATTTTGTTTTCAATCTCTGGACTTGGAGGACTTGTAGGTGGTTTTATGTCGTTGACTGGGAATATTCAATTGGACACCTTTGGATCTCTTTTTGTTGGAATCACATGCTTTTATTACGCCTTCGTCTTTATTTATTCCATGTTTCTTTTTCCTTATAAGAAATCAACTAATACAATTTCTGCACAACCGATTCTTGATTAGAGACAATCGGTAAAAAGTCCTTGCAAAGTTATCGCCTAGTAAAGTCTTTACCTGAACCGGCGCTATAATGCTAGGTTGAAAACTAGGGTTTTCAGTCAAGCACAACCTGCGATGGCTTCATAGCATTACTCATATTTCTAAAGTATAAAAACATAAAATTTTTTAATTCCTGTTTCGAGCGATAGTCGAGAAAAGGAATATGCAAAATCACTCACTGTTAAACCACTTGCACATCAAACTAACAAGTGTTAGTTTCGTAGGGAATTAACGACTTAATAAGAGTGAATAAGTTCCACGACATACGATTATCAGAGGTGTACAAAGAAACAGGGGACACTGCAGTTCTCACTTTTGATGTGCCAGAAGAGCTACGATCTGACTTTGATTACCGTCAAGGACAATTTTTGACCTTGAGAGCGACGATCAACGGCGAGGACGTGAGGCGCAGTTATTCGTTGTGCAGCAGTCCGCTAGATCAGGAATGGAAAGTGGCTGTCAAAGAAATCTTTGAAGGCAAGTTTTCTACTTATGTCAACCGTGAGCTTAAAACAGGAGATACATTACAAGTAGCGGCTCCTAGTGGTGATTTTGGGATTGAGTGTGTAGATGAAACGGTGACCAAAAATTATGTCGCGTTTGCTGCTGGTAGTGGGATTACACCTATGCTCAGCATTATAAAAACGCATTTAAAGAGCGAGCCAAATGCCAAATTCAAGTTATTCTACTTGAACCGCACGGCAAAATCCATTATCTTCAAAGAAGAGATAGAAGCACTGAAAAACAAATACTTAAGCAGGTTTGAAGTCTTTTATTTCCTAAGTAGGGAACATCGCGACATTCCTCTGTTCAACGGGAGATTTGACAAAGAGAAATTGCAACAGTTGACTCAAACGTTAATCAACGCACCGCACACAGATGATGCATTTATCTGCGGTCCAGAAGAAATGATTTTCTTGATTAGAGATGAGTTGGTCGCTGCAGGAATGAAAAAGGAAAACATTCATTTTGAGTTGTTTGTGAGTGGCTTAAGTGATGCCGACAAGACACGAGCAGCTGCGGCTCTCGAGAAAAAAGTACAAGGTGTAGACGTCACTATCATTGATGGTAGCAAGGAGTTTCACTTTGTGCTTGCAGATGAGTTTGATAACGTCCTCGATGGTGCCATAGCGGCAGGAGCAGATTTGCCATATGCTTGTAAGGGTGGCGTTTGTAGCACTTGCAAATGCAAGGTTGAGGAAGGTAGTGTAGAGATGAAAGTCAACTATGCCTTGACTGATGAAGAAGTAGCTAAAGGTTATGTTTTAAGCTGCGTGAGCGTTCCTACCAGCAAAAAATTAGTAGTGAATTATGATGTGTAGTTGCAATTTCCGCGTAGGCGGAAATCTGTTAGAACGAAGCACGGTGTTTAAGATTTGTTCGCTTTCGCGAAAGCGGAATAACTGATAAACATCTAAACAGAAATAAATGTCAGCCTGAGCTTGTCGAAGGCGAATTAATAAAGGACCGTAGGTGTCGAATCCAAGAGATTCCTGCCTGCGCAGAAATTAAAAAATAGAAACCATGAGCGAAGCAGAAATCAAGAGTTTAGAAGAGCAATTTGATGCAAAAATTGCCCGTGACGAGAAAATCGAGCCCAAAGACTGGATGCCAGAGAAGTATCGTAAAACACACATACGCCAGATTTCCCAGCATGCGCATTCTGAAATTGTCGGGATGTTGCCAGAAGGAAACTGGATTACTCGTGCGCCTTCCTTACGACGTAAGGTCGCTTTGCTGGCTAAGGTTCAAGATGAGGCAGGACATGGTTTATACTTGTATAGTGCTTGTGAAACTTTAGGAATCACACGTGAGCAGATGTATGAAGATTTGCATTCTGGCAAGGCAAAATATTCTTCAATATTTAATTATCCAACGATCACATGGGCAGATATGGGCGCGATAGGCTGGTTGGTCGATGGTGCAGCGATTATCAATCAAGTACCGCTATGTAATACATCCTTTGGCCCATATGCTCGTGCCATGGTGCGTGTTTGTAAGGAAGAAAGTTTTCACCAGCGTCAAGGTTATGAAATCATGTTATCACTTTGTAATGGAAGTGAGGAACAAAAAGCAATGGCACAAGATGCATTGAATCGCTGGTGGTGGCCATCATTGATGATGTTAGGCCCAACTGATGCAGAAAGTACGCATACAGAACAGTCCATGAAATGGAAATTGAAGCGTAAAACGAATGACGAATTGCGCCAGCAGTTTATTGATCAAACGGTACCGCAGGCAGACATTTTAGGTTTGACGATTCCAGATCCAGATTTGAAGTGGAATGAAGAAACAGGACACTACGATTTTGGCGAGATCAATTGGGATGAGTTTTGGCAAGTGGTAAAAGGCCATGGACCTATGAATAAATCTAGGCTTGATGCACGCAGAAACGCTTGGGAAAATGGTGCTTGGGTACGTGAAGCTGCAACCGCGTATGCAGACAAGCAACGCGCTAGAAAGGAAGAAGCTGCGCAAGCCGTATAATTAATAAGGCGAGCCGTCGTAAGGCGGCTTTGCTAATTTATCACACCTAGTTATATGAGTAATTCAAGTAAAAGAGAAATCCCGCTTTGGGAAGTATTTATAAGATCCAAAAACGGTCTAGAGCACCGTCATTGCGGTAGCCTTCACGCCGAGGATGCAGAAATGGCGTTAAATAATGCACGCGATGTTTACACAAGACGTAATGAAGGCGTGAGCATTTGGGTGGTTGAATCTACCAACATCACCGCAAGTAGTCCTGATGATAGTGGTTCATTATTTGAGCCAGCAAACGATAAGGTGTATAGACACCCTACGTTTTATGAGTTGCCAGATGAATTAAAGCATATGTAAGTTTTAAAGATCAAGCTTAAACCTAAGATCAAGTTTAAGAAATGGACGATAAGAAATACGATTTAGAGGATAGACTAATCAAGTTTGCAGTAGACGTTATAAAGATTTCTCGAAGGGCAGATTGGAATGATTATGCATCAAGATACTATCAGGAACAAATCATCCGATCATCTGGATCTGTAGCTTTAAATTTTGGAGAATTTTTAGGCGCCAGCAGTCAGAAGGATAAGTTGAACAAACTGAATATCGCGCACAAAGAAATAAAGGAATGCAGGAACAACCTTCTTATACAACTTGGGGCAGAGTTAAACATTCAATCAGAATTAGAATCACTATCTCAAGAATCGCTAGAAATAATCAAAATTTTACGGTCAATTATAAAATCTAAATCGTGAACCAAGTTAAAGATTTTTAAACTTAGTCTTAAACTTCAATTTAAACTTCTCACATGCAGCCTATAAAAGAACTCAACCCACAATTCCTAGAATCAAAAGAAAACAAAAAGCACTTAATGGATTACTTGTTGGGCGTTGCAGATAATTATTTGATCCTAGGGCAACGTCTTGGTGAATTATGCGGTCACGGCCCCAATCTGGAACCAGACATCGCGATCACGAATATATCATTGGATCTACTAGGTCAAGTGCGCAGTTATTATCAATACATCGCGCAATTAAAAGGTGATAAAACCACTGAAGATGATATTGCTTTTCTCAGAACAGAACGCGAGTACAAGAATGTATTGCTGGTAGAGCAACCCAATACAGATTTCGCTTATGTGATTGTCCGCCAGTATTTCTTTGATGTGTACAACAGATTGTTCTTAAATGCTTTACAGCAAAGTGCCGATGAGACCCTAAGAGCATTAGCATTCAAGGGCATCAAGGAAGCAAGCTATCACGAACGCTTTTCTGGTGACTGGTTAAAGCGACTAGGTGATGGTACCGAAGAAAGCAAGGCCAAAACTCAAGAAGCAGTCAACAATCTATGGATCTTCACAGATGAACTGTTCCACAAAATGGAGGCCGATACTGCCATGGTTGAAGCTGGCGTAGCACCAGACATGCTCCAACTCAAGGAATATTATTACGAGAAATTAGAAGAACAATTGACCGTAGCCACCCTTGAAATTCCAGAGGTAGAGTATTTCCAGAAAGGCGGTAAACAAGGCATTCACAGCGAGCATATGGGTTATTTATTGAGTGAGATGCAATACATGCAGCGCACATATCCTAATTCGCGCTGGTAATTTTAATGTTTGTTCGAGCGTAGTCGAGAACTTTTTAAGAATGTCAAATCCATAATTTAAATGATCCAGAACTTCAACATAACTCCAGAACTTCTAGAAATTCTTGAATCCGTTAAGGATCCAGAGATTCCGGTTTTGAATGTGGTGGATCTAGGTGTGATTAGAGATGTAGAGGTTAGTGGCAAGGAAATCACGATAAAGTTAACGCCTACCTACAGCGGTTGCCCGGCGATGGATGTGATAGGTGATGATCTGGAACGCGCTTTCGCAAAAGCGGGCTACAACACAACCATACAGCTCATTATGAGTCCGCCGTGGACGACAGACTGGATCACAGATCGTGGTCGCAAGGCTCTAGAAAAGTACGGTATCGCTGCACCGTTAGATGAAACAGCTGATAAAGATGTACTTCTCAATGAGAAGAAACTAGTTAAATGTACCAATTGCGGTTCGCAAAACACAAAACTCGTGAGCCAGTTCGGTTCCACGGCGTGCAAGGCTATGTTCCAGTGCGAGGATTGCCATGAGCCTTTTGATTATTTCAAATGTTTGAAATAATGATTGATTTGACATGTTTTCGCTTTCGCGAAAGCGAAATTTTCAAAATATTTCCAATAAACTATTAATTGAAGCTGTACCACCAACGGCTTGACAACAACAAAAAATGTCAGACTCCATACAACTAGAAATCAACGACGGCATTGCCGAAATAACATTCAATCGCCCACAGGTATTCAACTCCTTCAATAAAGAGATGGCATTTTCCCTACAGCATGCGCTGGATCGCTGTGCTCAAGATGACGTGAGAGCCGTCATGATTACGGGTAATGGCAAGGCATTTTGTGCAGGTCAAGACATTCAAGAAATTACAGATCCAGAATTGAATCCAGGTTTTGAAGCCATTCTCGATGATCATTACAATCCGATAGTGGTTAAAATTCGCAATTTGGAAAAACCAGTGGTTGCAGCGGTGAATGGTGTGGCCGCTGGTGCTGGAGCAAATCTGGCCTTGTGTTGTGACATCGTGATCGCCACAGAAAGTGCCGCTTTCATTCAGGCATTTTCAAAAATTGGTTTGATTCCAGACAGCGCTGGCACCTTCTTTTTGCCACGTTTGATTGGTTTTGGCAAGGCGAGCGCCGCCATGATGCTGGCAGATAAAATCACTGCAAGCGAGGCAGATCAATTGGGAATGATCTACAAAGTGGTCAAGGATGAAGAATTTCTCGCTTTCGCGAAAGCGACCACACAAAAACTTGCGCAACTACCCACAAAAGCACTGGCAAATACTAAAAAGGCGCTCAACGAATCCATGACGAATAACCTGAAGCAGCAACTAGCCCTAGAATCCAAACTACAAATAGAAAGCGCCAACACCGCAGACTATCAAGAAGGCGTCGCGGCTTTTATGGAAAAAAGAAAGCCGAATTTTCAGGGAAACTAAAGATATCAGATTGCAGATTTTTGATATATGATTTTTGATTTGATATGAATGCACAGATTTTAGAGGATAGATTGATTGAATTTGCGGCCAACATTATCGTTGCTGGTCAACATCTTGATAAGAGTTTTGCTGCAGAACATTTGTCAAAACAATTGATTCGATCTGCAACATCGGTTGCTTTGAACTATGGTGAGGCGCGTGCTGGTGAATCGACTAAGGATTATTTACATAAAATGAAAATTTGCTTAAAAGAACTAAGAGAGAGTTATGTAAATCTAAAAATCCAGAAACAGTCAAAGACCATGACAAATCAAGATCTTATTGACAATCTACTGGATGAAAATAATCAGCTCATATCAATTTTTGTCGTGAGTATAAAAAACACAAAAGCAAACTGATGTCAGAAAATCAAAAATCAAAAATCAAAAATCAAGATTCTAATATCTATAATGTCGGTATCATAGGCGCAGGAACTATGGGCAGCGGTATCGCGCAAGTGGCAGCGACAGCTGGTTGTCAAGTAAAGATTTTTGACTTGAACGCAGACCAGTTAGAAAATGCAGCATCTGCCTTGGAAAACATCCTTAGCCGACTGGTGCAGAAATCCAGAATTGATGAGGCCGAAAAAAGTCGGATTCAAGGTAATATACAATATGTCAATACCCTAGAAGATTTATCAGATAGTGATTTAACGATTGAAGCCATCGTTGAAAACCTTGAGGTAAAAAAGAAGGTTTTTGCACAGTTGGAAAGTTTAGTTTCTGAAGATTGTATTATTGCTTCCAACACTTCAAGTTTGAGCATTACCAGCATTGCAGCTTCACTTGAAAAACCAGAACGCTGCATCGGGATTCATTTCTTTAATCCAGCGCCGTTGATGAAATTGGTAGAAATTATCCCAGCGGTACAAACGGAAGACCACATCACAGAAACTTGTGTAAATACGATCAAAAATTGGGGAAAGACTATGGCAGTAGCAAAGGACACGCCTGGATTTATCGTTAATCGTGTTGCCAGACCGTTTTATAGTGAAGCTTTGAGAATGTATGAAGAAGGCATGGCAGATATCCCAACCTTGGACAAGGTGGTGAGACAAATGGGTTTCCGTATGGGGCCATTTGAATTGATGGACTTTATAGGTCACGATGTAAATTATGTGGTGACCGAATCGGTTTTTGCAGCCTTCTATTTTGATCCGCGTTATAAGCCTTCATTGACTCAAAAAAGATTGGTAGAAGCTGGATGGCTGGGAAAAAAATCTGGTAGAGGTTTTTACAAGTTCGAAAACGGAAACAAAATCGAGCCAGAACACGATCCAGAAATGCTGACTGGCGCTGACGTAAAAGCTATCCAAGACCGATTGCTGGTCATGCTCATCAATGAAGCTGCCGATGCGTTGTACCTGCAAATCGCAACCGCTGAAGATCTAGATAACGGCATGACTAAAGGAGTCAACTATCCCAAAGGATTGCTCGCTTGGGCGGATGAGAAAGGACTGGACTGGTGTGTAAATCAGTTAGATGCTTTGTATGATTTCTACAGGGAAGATCGCTATCGTTGCTCTCCATTATTACGCAGCAAAGCCAGCAAAAAAGAAACCTTTTTTCCAGCATGATAGAAGGTAAAAAAATTCCTGCCAAAATGCTTTCTCTAGACCCATTTTCTACCTGGTTGGGAATCGAGATCGTGAGCGTTGAGGTAGGCCGAGTGAAGTTAGGAATGACCATCAGGCCAGAAATGCTGAATAGTATGGGCAAGGCGCATGGCGGCATCACTTATTCGCTGGCAGATACGGCTTTTGGTTTTACTTCAAACACACACGGCAAAAAAGCGGTTTCCATCGAGACCAGCATCAACCATATAGAGGCGCTTGAAGCAGGCGATCACATCACAGCAGAGTGCACGCTGGATAAAACAAAAACCAAAGTAGGTTTCAACATTGTTGAGATCAAAAAAGACGATGAGCTCGTGGCACTTTTTAAAGGCGTAGTTTATAGAACCAGTAAAGACTGGGAATAAGCTCGCTTTCGCGAAAGCGTAGTAGGGATGAGGCTGTTGGTATTAGGGATTAGTATATTTGGTACATGAATAGTGCATATAGTTTTAAGTTTGAGGATCTGCTAGTCTATCAAAAGGCAATGGACTTTGCCGAACTGGTTGATGAATTGACCAAAACTTTTCCAAAGCATGAGTTATACGCTTTAAGTTCCCAATATCGTAGAGCATCAGACTCCATAGGACTTAATATTGCCGAAGGGTATCCCGGCAGTGACGCTCAATTCTGTAAGCATATCAATATTGCCATATTTTCTGCAAATGAATGTGTTGCAGCCTCAACAAAAGCACTGCGACGTGACTACATCACTTTTGATCAAAATGAAGAAGTACGCCGTCGATTAGTTGAAATAACCAAAATGCTTTCCAGTTTGAGGAAAAAGATTCTTGAACGTAATTCAGCCAACTAATCCCTAATCCCTAACAACTAATACCACAAATAATGAACACCTACATCATAGACGGCATAAGAACAGCTGTCGGTAATTATAAAGGAACCTTAAGCGCAGTGCGTGCAGACGATCTGGCGGCGCACGTGATCAAAACCATCGTTGAAAAACATCCAGAAATCTCACAAGACGCCTATGCCGATGTGATCATGGGTTGTGCCAATCAAGCTGGTGAGGACAACCGCAACGTGGCGCGTATGGCAGGACTGCTGGCAGGATTGCCGTATTCCGTGCCTGGTGAAACGGTGAATCGTTTGTGTAGTTCTGGTTTAAGTTCCATTGTGCATGCACACCGTGCGATACAGACTGGCGATGGCGATGTATTTATATCTGGTGGTGTAGAAAACATGACTCGTGGACCACTCGTGATCGCAAAGCCTAGCACCGGTTTTGGAACGGATGCTAAGATGTATGATTCGAGTTTTGGCTGGAGGTTTGTTAATCAGAAAATGGCCGATATGTACGGTGTGGACGGTATGGGAAATACCGCTGAAAATCTGGTGGAGAAATTTAATATTTCGCGTGAAGATCAAGATGCTTTTGCAGCATGGTCGCAACAAAAAGCAGCCGCGGCACAAGAGTCTGGTAGATTGGCAAAAGAAATTGTACCTGTCGAGATTCCTCAACGCAAAAAGGAGCCCATAATCTTCAAAGATGATGAATTCATTCGAGCAGGAACGACCAAAGAAATTTTATCAAAATTGCGTCCAGCCTTTAAAAAAGATGGCGGATCAGTCACTGCAGGAAATTCCAGCGGTTTGAACGATGGCGCCGCAGCAACGATCGTTGCCAGTGAAGACGCTGTCAAAAAATATGGACTCAAGCCTATGGCAAGAATTCTAAGCAGCGCCGTAGTAGGCGTGGAGCCTAGAATCATGGGAATAGGTCCTGTTGAGGCCAGTAATCGTGCATTAGAAAAGGCAGGACTTACCATGGCAGATATGGATGTCATTGAGCTCAATGAGGCGTTTGCGTCACAAGCTCTGGCTTGCATAAGAGAATGGGGACTTGAAGACAACGATCCTAGAATCAATCCCAACGGTGGTTCCATAGCTATGGGTCATCCATTGGGAATGACGGGAACGCGTCTTGCTTACACGGCAGCGTTGGAGTTATCGCTTTCGCGAAAGCGATATGCCCTTATCACCATGTGCATAGGTGTAGGTCAAGGATATGCGATGGTGATTGAAAATGTGAGTTAGAGGGCTCTTTTTTTATGGTAGATCCAACACTTTCTCAATGAAGAAACTGCTGGCATTAGCCCGATTGAAAAAAGCAGTGCCCGTAAATTCTGGTGCCACTGCCTTGCATAAGATACTCAGCTCATCACCAGCGCTCAATTCGAGCGTTTGTGTAAATGAGATGGAACCATTAGTGGATCCTGAGTTAGGATCCATTTCTGAACTACGAAAGTATGGACCTAGACCAGTATCATTAACCTGTAATCTGGCTTCGACTTGTGCTTGATTTATACTTGAGGCCATGGAAAGATTCACGGTAATCTGGTATCTACCATTTTCGGTAATTCTAAGATTTTTATTGTCCAATCTGATGTACAAATTAGGACCATCATTAAAAATAGGTTCTGCTGCTACATCACCAAAAATAGATGCTTTGACACCAGTTGGATCGTTCAGGTTATTAGATGTGTCTTGATTCTCATTTGCAAATTTTGCCATTGCACCTATAGCGGCATTAAAACGTTGCCATTTAGTAACCGTCCAGTAGTAATAACCAGTTTGTAAATTGACATTGGTATTATAGACAAGAGTTCCCAGTTTGATGCTGGAAGGCAAAGGATCTGTGTCACTTAGGCTTGTCAAGTGAACTTTTGGAAAAAGAACACCTGATTTTTCAGTACCATCTACATCCTCAATATGTAGAATAGTACCTGTTGCTGGTGCACCTGTACCTATTCCAATCTGCGCGTTCCCAAGCATGCAAAAACAAACCGAAAACACTATAGATAGTGAATGGAAGAATCTGTTAAGTAGGTATTTGTCCTTCAATGCTATGAATGATTTATAATAGTTTTTGAATAAATATAGTCGAGGTACCTAGGGATCTTAATCTCACAATTCCAACGTTTTCATTTTTAGAAGGATTGTATCTTAAGGTAATCGTTTGACCGGCGTCGATCTTTACAGATTGTGTAAATGATAAAGATCCGAAATCCACGTCGCCTGGAGTGGCGGTCATATTCATTTCGGTACTGCGATACAAGGGACCTCTGTCCGTACCGTTCACACGTATTCTTATATCAATTTCTGCTCTTGAATTTCTCGGAGGTGTGCCGGTAGTCCCATAGGTTCCAACTAATGATAAAGCCACCGTTACTTGATAAATTCCAGTTTCGTTGACGGTAATTCCTGTGTTGCCAGAAGCTTGATACAAAACTGGATTGTCATTGAATTCTGTATTGCCTACGATCCTCACATTACCAGCACCACTATTCATGTTAGGTCCAGTCACACCAGCAGATGGATTGCTGTATTTTGCCATCTGGCCTATATAAGCGTTAAAGCGAGTCCAAGCCGTTCCATCCCAAAAATAATATCCTTTACCAGTACTGGTATTTGTGTTAAAAACCAATGTGCCTAACTCTGTTCCCAAAGGCAATGGGTCAACGGTAAATAAGTCTGTAATATTTACATCTGGCAAAACAACTCCAGACGATTCTGGTGCAGCGTTCACGTCAAGCAACAGACCAGCCGAAGGCGCTTCAGTACCTATACCAACTTGCGCTATACTCAAATAAGGAATAAACGCTATAAAAAGCGACATCAATAGAACGGATGATTTGTTTGAAATCCAGTTGATCATGATGCTAATTGATCTTTATGATATAGAAGGAACTGGGTCTATCTGAATTGAGCCAAACAATATTATTTCCGCTGTTGTTTGCACGGTAAGAAACTAGACTTAACACATCGCCTTCTTCTAGCTCTAGAATCTCTACAAAACTAACGGCGCCATCATCATCTTCACCAGTTCTATTGTCTTCCATTTCAGAACTATGTTGATCGGCACCAGGATAACTAATGACTCCTAGATTACTTGTTACTTGGATTTTGATTTCGACAAGGTTATCATCGATAGAATCATCATCTTCTTGTGCTTCTAATCCTAGGGTGACAGCGATGCGATACCTGCCTTTGGCATTCACTCTCAAATTTTTTCTGCGTTCTACGGCACTAGCTCCAACCATTTCATACAAATTATTGCTATTCTCAAACTCTGGATTACCGAAAATTGGAATTTTAAAACCAGCACTCACATCTTGGTTTAAATCACCAGCCATATTGTCTGCAACAGGGTTACCATAAAGTTCCTTTTTACCTATAAATGGATCCACGAACTTCCAGGTATGTGCCGGTTCATCCCACCATACGTATCCTAAACCAGTTGTCGTGTTCGTATTAAAAGTGAGGGTTCCATCTTCAATACCTACCGGTAATGGAAATTCTGTGTCAAGGTCTTCAATATTAGATCTTGTTAGGATCACACCTTCCGCACCATTTCCAGTAACCTCAAAAGCTACTCCATCAGAAAATTGACTGGTGTTTACGCCTACCTGACTTCTACCTATAAAAAAGGCTGAAAAAGTTAAAATGTAGGAAAGCAATTTCATGGAAACCAATAGTTTATATTTAAAGATAATTGACAGATCAATGGGTTGATTTAATGACGCGATTTATTTGCAAATTCAGCGGTAAAAAGTGTTGTTAAACGAATGATCGATCCACTTACGCAAATATTAGGCCTATAGTTGTGCCGACAGCAATTTAACAATGTAGGTTTATTCTTGCGTATCGAATAAGCGGCAGTGCATTTATACTAACAACTGTTAGTTACGTTTCATCATTTTCGTATTTTAGCAGAAGGCATGATGGGATTTCGCTTTCGCGAAAGCGAATTTCAAAAACAGACATTTACACACTCAAATTTTATGATCCTAAAAAGTTACATCAACGGTCAATGGCAAGCTGGAAAGCAGGACGGTAACGAGCGCTTCATGTGGGATGCGATCACTGGTGAGCAAATAGGTGCTACTAGTACGGCAAACCTTGATATTGCTGGTGTTTTGCAATATGGTCGCGATCACGGTAAAGTGTTGCGGGACATGACGTTCCAGCAGCGCGGTAACATGATCAAAAAACTGGCGCTGTATCTGGAAAAACACAAAGCTAAATTCTACGAGATCAGTTATCGTACCGGTGCTACTCGCGCCGATTCCTGGGTAGATATAGAAGGTGGTTTTGGGAACCTTTTTGCCAACGCCAGTTTACGTAAGCTTTTCCCAGACCAGAGTTATGCTGTAGAAGGTGATCCTATCGATCTTTCTCGTGGTGGCCGGTTCATGGCACACCACATTCTCGTACCTCGCAAAGGTGTTGCGGTACACATCAACGCCTTTAATTTCCCAGTTTGGGGAATGTTGGAAAAATGTGCGGTCAACTGGATGGCAGGTATGCCAGCAGTAGTCTTGCCTGCACCACAAACCGCTTTCTTGACAGAAGCTGTCGTGCGTGAGATCATCGCTAGCGGTATTCTACCAGAAGGTGCATTACAATTATTGAGCGGTTTGACCACAAGCGTTTTGGACACAGTCAATGCTACAGACGTTGTCACGTTTACGGGTAGTGCAGCCACTGGTAGAAAATTGAAATCACATCCACGATTGCTTGAAGAATCAGTTCCATTTACCATGGAAGCCGACTCTTTGAACTCGTCGGTTTTAGGACCAGATGCCGTTCCAGGAACTGCAGAATTCGACATATTCATCAAGGAAGTGCGTAAGGAAATGACCTCAAAAGCAGGTCAAAAGTGTACCGCAATCCGCAGGATAATGGTGCCAGAAAACCTGATGGAAGATGTGCAAATAGCCTTAGGAAAACAACTTTCCCAAACCGTCATAGGCGATCCTCTATTGCGTGAAACACGCATGGGCGCTATGATCAATAACAATCAGCGTGATACGTTGAAAGAACAAATTCAGAAAATCTCCAAGACTGCAGAAATCGTCTACGGTAACCTGGATGAGGTAGAAATACTGGGTGATCGCGCCCAAAAAGGTGCCTTCATGTCGCCCATTTTGATGCGTGAAGACCAGCCGTTTAAAAACAAGGCCGTTCACGAGGTGGAATGTTTTGGTCCTGTGAGTACTTTGATGCCATACAAGAATCAAGACGAGGCGATTGAGCTGGCACACATGGGTAAAGGCTCGCTGGTGAGCAGTGTGGTTACTGGAGATGACGCTTTCGCGAAAGCGTACACCATCAACGCCGCATCGTCCCATGGGAGAATTTTGACACTCAACAAAGAAAGCGCTCCACAATCTACTGGTCACGGTTCGCCATTGCCACTATTGGTTCATGGTGGTCCAGGACGTGCTGGCGGTGGCGAGGAAATGGGCGGTTTGCGCGGCATCAAGCATTATATGCAACGTTGTGCCGTTCAAGGAAGTCCAACTTCGTTAACTGAAATCACGGGAATCTACCAGCCCAATGGTGATTATAAGGAAGCCGAAAAGCATCCTTTTGCCTACCATTATGAGGATATCAAGCCAGGAATGTCGCTGGAAACCCATAAACGCACCATCACAGATACGGATATCCAGAATTTTGCAAACCTCACTTGGGATCATTTTTATGCGCACACAGATATTACCAGTCTGGAAGGCAGTATTTTCAAGAAACGCACGGCACATGGTTATTTCATCATAAGTGCGGCCGCAGGACTTTTTGTTTATCCTAATAAAGGACCGGTTTCTGCCAACTATGGTTTGGAAGACATTCGGTTTTTGCGACCGTTATACCACAACGACACGATTTATGTGCGTTTGACCTGCAAGGAAAAACGCGAGCGTGACGTTTCTGGTCGCGAGCATCCTAGCGGAATCGTAAAATGGTATGTTGAAGTTTTTGACGCAGAACCAGTCGATTATGAAAACGGTAAAACCGATGAAGAGGCAGAATCACTGGTGGCGATAGCCACCATCCTGACTATGGTAGAAAAGAAACAAGACGTATTCAAGGAGATTACAGAGGAGTATATTAAGTCCGCTTTCGCGAAATTGAACTCAGATACCAAACCTCAATGGGGTTCCATGACTCCTCAACATATGGTGGAGCATCTGGAAATGAGCTACCGCATCGCCAGTGGAGAAAAGCAAGATTTTGACATCGCTACGCCCGATGAGCATTTAGAAAAAGTCGCCGCGACCTTGTGGAATTATGATAAGATGCCTCAAAACCATAAAATGCCGCTCATGAAACAAGACGGTACGTTGGAAGATTTGAAATATGAAAACCTGGAAACTGCCAAGGCAAAAATGCTGGAAGCTCGAAAGGAATATTTGGATTATTTCAAAAAGAACCCAAATGCAACCACCAAAAATGCTGTTTTTGGAGAACTAAGCAAATATGAATGGACCCTGCTAGAGCGCAAACATTTGAATCATCACTTTGAACAATTTAATCTACAAGATTAAATTGTTCAAAGCATCCGCGTAGGCGGATGTCTCTAAGTCCAAACGCACCAAATAAAATTGCTATCAGCAGGCAGATGGCTCTAAGGCCCTAAGTCCGAACAAACCAATTTAACTTCGGCAAAACAACCTTAAATTAAATGCCTCACTACGTGTACATAATAACAAACAAAAATAATGGTACACTCTACATAGGAGAAACAGGTAATATTAAAAGAAGAATTAGCCAGCACAAAAGGAAAGTACATCCAGCCAAGTTTTCGGCTAGGTATAACTTAGATAAATTGGTTTATTTTGAAATACTAGATTCTCTTGATGCGCGGAGGATAAGAGAAAAGCAATTAAAAAAATGGAATCGCGATTGGAAAATTAGAATCATCGAAGAAAAGAATCCAGACTTGATAGACTTAAGCCTCAATTGGGATTTGAGTTTTAAGATGATGGAAAAAGAAATATAAGTTTAATTCAAGCAACGTTTTACCTGAAGGTCAGGTGAATTAGGTGCTTTATCAAAGAGACATCCGCCTGCGCGGATGCAGCCGAAGGCTATGACAAAACCATACGTAAAAACAACACCAGACAACGCAATAACTACCATAGAATTCTTCCATCCGGCGCACAACTCGTTGCCAGGTGATATTCTGGCACAACTCGCACAAGCCATTACTGATGCAGGAGAAGATAACGCGACTAAAGTCGTCATCCTCAAATCTGGTGGTGAGCGTACTTTTTGTGCCGGCGCCAGCTTTAAGGAATTGATCGCGATTGATGATGAGAAAACGGGCGAGATCTTCTTCAGCGGGTTTGCTAATGTGATCAACGCTATGCGCAAATGTCCTAAGTTCATCATAGGTCGCGTGCAAGGAAAAACAGTCGGCGGTGGTGTTGGTGTAGCTAGTGCGACCGATTATTGTTTCGCGACCAAATTTGCAGCGATCAAACTTAGCGAGTTGAACATAGGTATCGGACCATTTGTGGTAGGTCCAGCCGTAGAGCGTAAATTAGGTTTGACCGGCATGAGCCAGATCGCGATAAATGCCAACGAGTTCTACTCGCCAGAATGGGCTCAACAAAACGGCTTATTTGCTGAGGTTTACGAATCGACAGAAGAAATGGATGAAGCGGTTCAAAAATTTGCAGAAAATCTGTGCACTTATAATCCTGAAGCGATGAAGCACATGAAACAAATGTTTTGGTCGGGTTGTGAAAATTGGGATGATTTGCTTGCTGAAAGAGCAAAGATTTCTGGAAAATTGGTGTTGAGTGAGTTTACTAAAGAGACTTTGAAACGATTTAAATAATCCTAACAACTAAGGCTGCTGCGGAGTGGCGTGACTTAATTCTAGCGCAATGGCCATTTACAGTTTCAAAGGACACATTCCAGTGATACACGAGAGTTCGTTTATTCATCCGCTGGCGGCGGTGATTGGTAATGTGATCATCGGGAAGAATTGTTATGTAGGGCCTAGCGCTGTGATACGTGGCGATTGGGGCGAGATCATTCTGGAAGATGGCGTCAATGTGCAAGAAAATTGCACGGTGCATATGTTTCCTGGTAAGAGCATTCGCTTTGCAGAGAGCGCACACATAGGCCACGGTGCTGTGATTCACGGCGCGAATTTGGGACGCAATTGTCTCATCGGTATGAACAGTGTGATCATGGATGATGCTGTGATAGGTGATGAGTGCATTGTTGGTGCTATGTCATTCGTAAAAGCCGAAGCCGTTTTCGAATCCAGATCATTAATAGTCGGAAATCCCGCCAAAAAAATCAAAGAAGTAAGCGACGAGATGATCGCCTGGAAAACCGCTGGCACAAAACTCTATCAACAACTTCCTACAGATTGTCACGAGTCGATGCGCGAAGTGGAGCCGCTACGAGAAATACCTAAAAATCGACCAGTGCAAGAGGATTTTTATAAGACGTTGCAGGAAAACAAAAAAGATAGTTCCGTATAATCTTTCGGGTTTAACCATTCCAAATCAAAACTTGCAATCAATCGTTGGTCCATTTTAGTCGATAGATTTTTCCGAGTTTAAAAAGACACTTTTGATCCTAAGGCCTGCAGATTGCCATAATTCCGCTTTCGCGAAAGCGAAATCCAACATAATCTTCACGACTAACAAGTGTTAGTTTTTGTAAATTTGAGTCATGGCAACAACGACAGATTTTATACTGCCCAAAATGGGCGAATCCATTACTGAAGGAACCATTCTCAACTGGCTGGTTCAAGAAGGTGAATCCTTTGCAGAAGGCGATATTCTGGTAGAAGTAGGAACGGACAAAGTAGATAACGAGGTGCCGGCACCATGTGACGGGACAATGGTCAAGCATTTGTTTGGGAACGGTGACGTGGTTGAAATAGGTGAGCCTATCGCGCAGATTGAACCCAGCGATGGATCTACAAAAGAAAACACTTCTTCAAAACTAGAAGCAAAGATTCTCAAAAAACCTAGCGGACTGGAAGACATTCAAAAAGGCAGTAAAGCCAGTGCGGCCTCTCAAAATAAGACCGGTTTGAGTCCCGATAGCTATCGGGATCGAGAACGAGTCGCCTCAAGAACTCAAAAACCGATTTCCAGTTCGTACATCAACAAAGACCTATTCGTCAGCCCTTTAGTAGATAAAATTGCTCGCGAGAATCACATGTCTTATGAGGAACTTGCACGTATTCCTGCCACTGGAACAGAAGGTCGTTTGCGTAAAAGTGATGTCATCCAGTATTTAAATGATGGTCGTCCGCATCAGTTTGCACAAGCTGTAAGCAACGAGCCAGACCCTACAGCCTACCGTATTCCTCAATTGAAGTTTGATAAAGGAACCGGTAAGATCATTGAAATGGATCGGATGCGATCCATGATTGCAGATCATATGGTGTATTCAAAACATACCAGCCCGCACGTGACGGCTTATGTAGAAGCAGATCTAACCGATTTGGTGAACTGGAGAAATGCGAATAAAGTAGCTTTTCAGGAAAAGCATGGAGAAAAGCTCACTTTTACTCCACTATTTGTAGATGCAGTAGCGAGAGCCATTAAGGAATTCCCGAATATCAATGCCAGCGTTGACGGTAAGAACATTATTGTCAAAGAAAATATCAACGTAGGAATGGCAACCGCATTACCATCTGGAAACCTCATAGTTCCCGTTGTAAAAAATGCTGACCAAAAATCGTTAGCAGAAATTGCTGCAGATGTCAATCGCATGGCAAACTTGGCCAGAGAAAACAAACTAGGTGGTGACGATATCAAAGGCGGAACATTCACGATTTCAAACGTGGGAACTTTTGGTTCGTTGATGGGAACGCCCATTATCAATCAGCCAGAGGTTGCTATACTAGCCACAGGAATCATAAAAAAACGCGCTGAGGTCATTACTAGAAATGGAGAAGACAGTATTGAAATCAGGAGTATGATGATGTTATCACTGTCCTTTGACCATAGAGTTGTGGATGGGTTTTTAGGAGGAAGTTTCCTGAAGCAAGTGGCTTTGAATCTAGAGGAAGCTCCGCAAACTAATTATTAAGCGAAGCCGCCATGCAGCGGCTTGACTATAAAAACAAAGATTTGGAAAAGTCAGTATTAGAAAAAGGGTTTCGAAATTTGGTGACCGCGAAAGCCATGACAGAACTCTATGAAGAGAACTTCAAAACGGTTTCTAAATATGTGCACGCGACCAGTCGCGGGCATGAGGTGATCCAGACGGCGGTTGGTATGCAATTATTGCCGCAGGATTACATGTTTCCGTATTATCGGGATGATGCGATGTTGCTGGCGATAGGCATGAAGCCCTACGATTTGATGTTGCAGTTATTGGCAAAAAAAGCCGATCCGTTTTCTGGTGGCCGTACCTACTATTCACATCCATCATTGAATGATATTGATAAGCCCAAAATCCCGCATCAATCCAGTGCTACTGGGATGCAAGCGATTCCTGCTACTGGAGTTGCTTTAGCCCTGAGTCTTCGCGAAAGCGGAGACCTCCTCACTGGAATCAATGAGCCAACCGTAGAGCAAAAAGCCATCTTTGGTACCGAATCTGGTGCCAGTTCGAGCGGCAGGCGAGAACGAGTGACAGAAGACTCTAATCCGCATGAGATGCTGAAACAAGTTCAGCATGACAGAGCAAACGGCATTGTCGTATGTTCCCTAGGCGATGCGTCTGTAACTGAAGGTGAGATTGCCGAAGCGCTACAAATGGCAGCCCTCAAGCAACTTCCCATTCTTTATTTGGTTCAGGACAACGGTTGGGACATCAGCGCTAATGCTGCTGAAACCAGAGCTCAAAACGCCTATGAATATGCCGCTGGATTCCACGGGATTGAGCGCATTTCCATTGACGGGACTGATTTTGAGCAGAGTTACAACACTCTGAATAAGGTGATTGAAACTATGAGAACTGAGCGTCGACCGTTTTTGGTTCACGCGACAGTACCGCTATTGAATCACCATACCAGCGGTGTGCGTATGGAGTTCTACCGCGATGATTTGGAAGAATCCAGAGAGCGCGACCCTTATCCTAAAATGAGGCAATTATTGCTGGACAATGGTTTTACAGTGCAAGATGTGGATGGTTTTGACGCTTTCGCGAAAGCGGAAACCAAAAAAGCTTTACAACAAGCGATGGAAATGCCAGACCCAGAACCAGCCGACTTGTTCACGCACGATTTTGCACCAACGCCCATCACCGAGGAGCGCGGCGAGCGATCACCAAAGGGCGCAGAAAAAGTGGTGATGGTAGATTGTGCACTATTTGCCATTGAAGAATTGATGCGCAAACACCCAGAATGCTTGTTGTACGGGCAAGACGTAGGCGGCAGATTAGGCGGCGTTTTTAGAGAAGCCGCAACGCTGGCACAGAAATTTGGCGATAACAGAGTCTTCAACACACCTATCCAAGAGGCATTCATCGTAGGAAGCACCGTAGGAATGAGCGCGGTAGGATTAAAACCCATCGTTGAGGTACAGTTTGCAGACTACATTTGGCCAGGATTGAATCAGCTGTTTACAGAGGTTTCCAGATCCAATTATTTGAGTAACGGTAAATGGCCGGTTTCCATGATATTGCGCGTACCGATTGGAGCTTACGGTAGCGGTGGACCGTATCATTCCAGTTCGATGGAAAGCGTGGTCTCTAATATTAGAGGTCTTAAAATTGCGTATCCATCTAACGGTGCCGATTTGAAAGGCTTGATGAAAGCGGCCTATTATGATCCAAATCCGGTAGTGATTTTTGAACACAAAGGGCTGTACTGGAGTAAAGTCAAAGGCACCAAAGGAGCGACCAGTGTAGAGCCTAGCGAGGATTATGTATTGCCTTTTGGCAAGGCTTGGGTCTTGCAGGAAATCTGGAAAAAGGAAGAAGAAGAAACCTTGAGCATCATTACTTACGGTATGGGCGTACACTGGGCGATGAATGCCACAAAGGAACTTGGTTTACAGGATAGAGTAGAAGTAGTGGATTTGAGAACCCTGCATCCTCTGGACTATGATACCGTTTTTGCCAGCGTTAAGAAATGCGGGAAATGTCTTGTGGTGACTGAAGAACCTAGCGAGAACAGTTTCTCACGCGCCTTGCAAGGCCGCATTCAGGAAGAATGTTTTAAATACATTGATGCTCCAGTAATGGTCATAGGTTCAGAAAATATGCCGGCTATACCATTGAATTCTGTGCTTGAGGAAACCATGATCCCATCGACGGAAAAGGTGAAGGTGAAAATTCAGGAGATTTTGAATTATTAGAAATAAAAAGGGCCGCAATCATTGCGGCCCTTTTGCTATTAAAATATTTTTTAAGACTAGATCGATTCTGAGTCTTTGCCATCCACTCGATAGGTAGCTCCGCTGGCTGCAGCAACTCTTACAGTGCTGTCTTTATCTTTATCTACCACTAAGTTGGTGACTACAATAGATCCAAGGTCTACTAGAGCATCTTTACTGGTCTTGATAGATAGACGGTCCAACGTATCAAACCCTTTAAAGGTCACGATAGCATTGCCTTCAATTTGCAAAGCCTTCAAGTCATTAGTGTAAATTCTGTAACGACTGTCCTTGTCATTAGAGGTGCGCAATTCAAGAGTTCCAGGCTCGTTGGAAATGATGTATTGATCTAGTTGATCTTCGCTACCAGAGAACTGAATTTTGGACGTCTGCGATAAATGAACTTCAATCTGGGCATTACTGTCAATTTTGAGTCGGTTAAAGCGGCTCAGGTCTTTTGAAACTTGAGCGTTGATAGTTCCAGCGATCGCTAGGCAAGCAATTAAAATGATCTTTTTCATAATGTCAATTTTAAAAAGTGTTTATATTTTTTATTAGAGACACCAAAATTCTTCAATAGTTGCATGGGAAAATGAGTTTTAATAATTCCGTAACATTCAGTTAACCAATCTTTACCCTAGTTTAAAAGACCTTAATTTTCGTTAAGAAATCATTGGCAATCTGAATCAAATCTCCTTGGATTTTGCAGTCCAAATTGGACATTTATATGACGGCTTAACATTAAGTTATTGTTGTGATCATATGCTACTTTTTCAAGCTAATAGTCCATTTTTAATGCTATTTGTTATGAGTTGGAATGAGTTTGCTTTCGCGAAAGCGAACCACTTAAAAGTCCTTTGAACATCGTAAAATTTTAGGCAACCTAGTCGGGCAATTCAATATGAATCACGACCTTTAATTTTAAATAGTTTGCAATGAAAGTGACTCTAGAAAGAAAAAACACGGAATACCTGCTGGAAGCCAAAGGAGCCTCTGGAATTCCTGTAATGATTGACAATAAAGGCAGTGAAGTAGTACAGGGTTCCAGTCCCATGGAGCTGATCCTAATGGGTGTAGGTGGTTGCAGTGCGATTGATATTATTTCCATTCTCAAGAAACAGAAGCAGGAAATTGAAAGTTATAAAGTTGAGGTGACTGGCGATCGAGTGGAGCAGGACGGCTCCAAACCTTTCAAAGCCATTCAGGTGATGGTTTCTCTGGAAGGAGCAATTGATGCTGCCAAGGCACAGCGCGCAGCAGATCTCAGTTTCCAGAAATACTGTAGCGTCTCTAAAACATTTGATAGTGTTGTAGAGATCACGTATCATGTCATACTTAACGGTAAAGCCATCTCATGAAGCATTTTGAAACTGAGGCGATAAGAGCCCAAATGGAACGTTCTCAGTATAAGGAACATTCCACACCTTTATATTTGACATCCAGTTTTGTTTTTGACGATGCAGAGGAAATGAGAGCCTCTTTTGCAGAGGAAAAGGAACGTAATCTGTACAGTCGTTTTACGAATCCCAATACATCAGAGTTTGTAGATAAAATCTGTAAACTGGAAGGCGCTGAAGCTGGTTATGCCTTTGCTACAGGAATGTCTGCCATCTTTACAACCTTTGCTGCACTACTCGATAGTGGCGATCATATTGTATCGTGCCGCAGCGTTTTTGGCAGTACTCATACGTTGTTTACCAAGTATTTACCTAAGTGGAATATTACCACCAGTTATTTCACGGCAGATGAAGTGGATCGAATTGAATCCCTTATAAAGCCAGAGACTAAGGTCCTTTACATTGAAACGCCTACAAATCCTGCGATTGATATTCTGGATATGGAAAAGATAGGTGCGATTTGTAAAAAGCACGATATTGTATTCTTGGTGGACAATTGTTTTGCGACTCCATATCTGCAGCAACCCATCAAATATGGAGCAGATCTTGTCATTCATAGCGCGACGAAATTACTGGATGGTCAAGGCCGTGTTCTGGGTGGTGTGACCGTTGGCAGGAAAGATTTGATGCGTGAAGTGTATTTATTTGCACGCAATTCTGGTCCAGCGATGTCACCCTTTAACGCTTGGGTACTTTCTAAAAGTCTGGAAACACTAGCTGTAAGAGTGGATCGTCATTGCGACAATGCTCTCAAAGTAGCTGAGTTTCTAGAGCAACAGGATAAAATATCCATGGTGAAATACCCATTTCTCAAATCTCATCCGCAATATGAGACGGCCAAAAAACAAATGAAAAAAGGTGGTAACATCATTGCATTTGAATTAAAAGACGGGCTTAAAGCTGGGCGAACCTTTTTGAATAATATCAAGCTGTGCTCGTTAAGCGCCAATTTAGGAGACACCAGGACGATCGTGACCCATCCAGCATCTACCACGCACGGCAGGCTTGCAGTAGAGGATCGTCTAGCTGTTGGTATCACTGATGGATTTGTGCGTATATCAGTTGGCCTAGAGCATGAAGAAGATGTCATAGCAGATATCGAGCAGGCGCTTGCAGCCGTGTGATAGAGCCGTACTTTTGCGATTCTATATTTGTAATTGATGAGTAACGAACAGTCTGCCATACGAACCACCTACTTTAGTATCATAGGCAATACGTTACTGGCTATAATCAAAGGTCTGGCAGGGATTTTTGGTAATTCCTATGCGCTTATTGCAGACGCTATAGAATCTACTACAGATATTTTTGCATCGGTATTGGTGCTTTTGGGTTTCAAATATGCCAAACGACCTGCCGATGAAAACCATCCTTACGGTCACGGTAAAATAGAGCCATTGGTCACTTTTGCGGTGGTGGCTTTTTTGGTCGTTTCTGCTACGGTTATTGCTGTTGAAAGTATCGAGAATATACAGACGCCGCATAAGGTTCCCAAAGCTTGGACGCTTATTGTTCTAGGTGTAATTATCATATGGAAAGAGGTTTCCTATCAAATCGTGATCAGAAAAAGTCGAACCACCAATAGTTCCAGCTTGAAAGCAGATGCCTGGCACCATAGAAGTGATGCATTTACATCGATAATGGCTTTTATAGGAATTAGCATCGCCATTACTTTTGGGAAAGGTTATGAAACCGCAGACGATTGGGCAGCATTGCTAGCTTCTGGATTCATCCTTTACAACAGCTATTTGATTTTACGACCGGCATTAGGTGAGGTCATGGACGAGCAGATCTATGACGAGCTTATTGAACAAATACGTTCTAGATCCTTGGATGTCGAAGGCGTGTTGGACACCGAGAAATGTTTTGTTCGCAAGTCTGGAATGAAATTTCATATTGATCTGCACGCTATCGTGGATGGAGATATATCCGTGAAATCAGGCCATGATATTGCTCATGATTTGTTGGATCATCTAAGAAATGAAATCCCTAGTTTAGGTCATGTGTTGATCCATGTGGAGCCTTTTGAAGAATAAGTGGATTGCAAAAAATAAAAAGTTGAGAATTCAAGAAAGGGATCATCACTCTCTGCGGATATCGTGTATTCAATTTAATTTCGAGATTTCGAAAAAGCTTATTAGATTTTACGTGAAATAAAAAAAACCGATACTTTTTCAAGCATCGGTTACAATTCTTAAAACTAACTTGGTTAATTAGCCGCCGCAGCCTTAATAACAATAGTATTGTTGGCGTCCAGTAAATTTAATGTACCGTCTGTCTTTTGGTAGGAAGTGACCTTATCAAGAGCTGCTAGAAAATCATTTTCCGCTTTCATATCCGGACAAGATTTTCTGGTCAATGCTACATCACCTATGGTAAGCTGATAGGTTTCAATAGTAAATGAAGCATTGTAAGTATTGCACCCAGCATTTCCACTAACCGTTTTACCCAATCCGTTGAAATTGATGGTTTGGTTGTTGTTGACCGTAGTGCCGTTCAATTGGGTCACATTGTAGCTGCCATTTAATTCCACACGGCTACCGGTATTTAATACCTGGCGCGTCTCATCACAGCTGTTGAGCGAGATCAAGAGAAAACCTACTAGGAAAATTGAAACTAATGTTTTCATGATTTTTATTTTAAAAGTAACCTCTTTAGAAGATCGCTTATCTCAAATTATTGATAAAAAAAACGGCTGCGATAAGTTATCGCAGCCGTTTTTTAATAATCGGATGTCCTTATCTCTTCGGTTTTGGAGGGAATTGCATCAATATCTCACGTACCATTTCATTAGTGCGTTCGACCTTTTCCTCAGGAGAAGATTTTAAGGAAGCAGTACCTACACCTTGCCAGATCAACTCTTTATCTTTTGCATCGATAAGGTCTATATAGAGAACACCTTCAGTAGTTCTATTCACATTGTTATTGAATGGGCCGTTGAATCCAAAGCCGCCCCAGCCGCCCCAACCCCAGCCAAAGCCCCAGCCGAAATTGTTATAAACATCTACACGTTCTTTAGTATCAGTAAAAATGCTTACCAAAACATCTGGATTTTCAGACTTGGTAAAACCTCTTGCGCCCATCTCACTGTCAATGGCTCTAAGAATTCGCTTTTTGTCCAATTCAGAAATCTTCGCCTCATCAACACCTTTTTTGAAGTAGGCATACGTTTTATATTGATTGAAATCAGTACCTATGGTATAATCTTGAGAGACACGCACGGTCTGGCATCCTACCAGAGCGACAAAGGCAAATAAAAGTAAAAATGTATTTTTCATAGCTTGAATGAATTAGGGTAAGTTCGCTTTCGCGAAAGCGCAATTATTTTCAATCTATAGCATCAAAATTAATGCCGCTTTACATTCTCAAGCCTATCTAATTCTTATTTTTCTTGTTGAAGCCATAAGGACAATGACGACAACCACTCTCGCAACAATAGCCTCGTTTTAAGTGATATTGCTCAGTAAAACACCGGTAACCATCTGGAGTTAGATAATAATCGCCATCCTCAAGAGGAATGAATTTTTTCATGTGGTAAAGGTAGCAACTAATCCTAATTTCAAATTAAGTAATGCGAACAGGCTTACTCTACTGTGAATTGATTGGCCCGAATTTCGCCAGAATTACCATCAGGATTTGAACCCCAATTAAACCTAAAATTCTCACCGCCAGCATTCTCGTAATGCCAGAACTCAATCTTATGTTTACCCTTAGCAAGATTCACTGTTGCGGAATTAGTATCATTGGCACCGTCTGTCCAAAAGTTTAACACTAAGGTATCATCTATATAAATTCTTGCACCATCATCATTAACTTCTGTAAAAGTAAAATTTCCCGAGTTTTTTACTTCATAAGTACCAACCATTTTTATTGCAAACCTATCCCTTGTTGCGGGTGCCATCACCGTGTAGGCAGTATTAGAATTCAAAACACCACTGTAGCTACCGGAACGAATGGGTACAACATTGGTTCTCAAATTATTAACGTCTGGAGATCCTCCTGAAATAGCATATGTATAAAACTGCATACCTGGCTGTCCTAAGCTCCTAGAAGCCTTATGGACTACACCATTTGCGTCTATTGTCATTAAGTCGTCTGAACTACTTCCTGTGGTAACTCCTTCAACCCGCAAAGCTGCCAAACCGTTATTTGGAACAATATGTAGCTTCGCTGTTGGCTCATTGACACCTATTCCAACTTCATTCGCGCCACCGCCTGTATTGGGCAGTAAAATTAATCGTTCGGTTTGGAAATCATAACTTATAAAATCGGAATCCTGTTCTCCCGTGCGTGTGGAGTAGGCGTTCATTGAGAAGGCTCCAGCACCACCATATAAAGAATAAGTTGGATTGATACCTATTCTAATAGTACGATCTCCAGTTTCTAATAGCTGGACTACAGACCCACCGTTGGGATTCGTTAATCTTGCTTGAAGGTTTACACTCTCTGCGAGACCTATGGAAGGCGAATTACTACCACCGACAATGTGCATTTTACTTGTTGGCATATCTATACCAACACCAATATTACCATTGTCAAGGGAGACAAACTCTGTATTGGCTGTTCTTGCAGTGGTTCCATCGCTTTGTGAACCTAATATAATCCTGGAATTACCTGGATCATTGACCCATGCATCGTCTGTACCATCTGCCCCAGAAACTGGAGAAGAACTAATGACATTACCAGCCGCATCTAGACCCAAAATTCTAGTAGGAGTTTCGTTCTGGAAATTACCAACATAAGATGGTAAAGCAAGCTGAGAAGTATTAAGAATTGTTAATGCATCGGTATTATCCGTTCTAAAATTGAAAGCATTGTTTGTTTGAAAAGTAAAAGGAGTATTAATATCTGTAACGTCTGGTTGTAATATATTTAATGGCCTACCAGAAGATGTATTTATTTGAAATATGATGTGGTCCAGGTCGGCAGAGTCCTCGTCGATTTGTAAACGAGCATTAGGATTTACAGTACCTATACCAGTATCACCGTTAGCGTTTACTCTAAAATAACCACCAGTGTAAGTTCCGTTAGAGCTTGGTAAGGCACCTAGTTGAATACCGCCAATAGACCAAAAATCATTATCGGTAATATCTACTCCCCAAAAGGGTGCGCCTTCATCTACAGTTCTACCAGAAATCCAATATTTGTTAGCGCCTGGATCAGAAGAAGTGCTAGCCAGTTCAATGAGGCTAAAGCCATCATCACCAGGATTAATAGAGCCGCTTTTTAGAACCTTTAAAACAGAGCTATGGTCCTGACCGCCACCACCTATGTCTTGATCCTCAACAGTAAAAACATCCTTCTCACCAGTAAGATTGTTCGTTTGAGTAAACCTAAAGGCGTCTTCATTCCTAGTGCCTTCTACGTCCAGTTGTCCATTTGGATTGGGCTTATTAATACCGAAAGAACCATTAGTAAAATTAAGATCTTGTGAATTAAGATCATAGGTCCTGGTTTCTGCATCTTGCGTCAGATTTGTAGTAGCTAGATTGGTATCATCAACGCCAGCTGCCACTTTTAACCAGATAGATCCATCAAAAAAGTAATAGCCCGGCGCATCAATATTTATTGTTTTTGCAGATGGACTTGAGGTGACTGCAGCGCTGGCATATATAAGCGTTCCCGTTTGATCAGTGCCATATTGCGCATCTTTGTCTCTAATTTGATCACCAGTCAATCTGGGCGCTATGAGACCTTCGGCTGTACTGGAATTGGTTTCAATGGCTTCAATATCCATAGTTGCTTTGGGGTCTACACTATTGATACCTACCTGAGCCATGATAGGAAGTGATGTTAACGCAATTAGTAGAGAGTAGAGTAGGCGTGCTTTCATAAAGTCTAAAATGAAAGACAAAAGTAATGACTAACATCGATTAAAAGCAATATTATAGGTTAATCAGGTATGATAACCTGTAAAATACTGATAAACAATCGATTGAAAAATCGATAAAATACGCTAATCATCTATCTATGAGCGTTTTCTCTAGTTTTTATATTAATTTTCTATTGAAAAGCATTCATATTAAACTGTAATAAATTTTCAACGATTGACTAAGTGTAAGCTTTAAAGAATTATCGGTGAACTACCGCCTGTATAGAATCATATGTTGTAGTTCCAAATCTCATCCTGAAATCAAAACCTGCACCAAAACCTCGAGCAGTTAATGTTATGTTATGGGTACCAGCATCTAATTCTACATATCCGCTACCATTTAAATAATAAAATCCTGAGGCATAGGTTCCTGACGCATTATTGACATCTGGATTATTGGTATAGGTTCCCGTATTATACCCGTAATGATTAGTATTATCTCCATCTACAGTAAACCATGCTCGAAATAGTCTCGACGCACCGTCCGTCAAAGCAGTGCCGTCCGCACGTGTAATGACCACGCTAAATTGATAAGAATAATGGACTAAAGATCTTTGCGTTAGCGTAATTGAAGAAGTGTTCAAATCAATATCTTGTGATGACCCGTCGTTAGAGGTTATTACGACTTCATTTGTAAAATCTCTTAGATTTAATAACATGAAACTCTGTATCAAAGGCGGTTGTGTTACTAGATCGCCATCGTTGTTTACATAAACCGGTACAGGATCTGCTGCGATATTGTTGCTGTTGTTTGTTGTATTTAGACCATCAACACGAATAGTCCCAGTAGCTCCGCCTACGTGCAAAGGCATTATAGGGTCAATTCTATCAACTCCTACACGACCAGAATTGTCAATGGTTAAAGCATCCTTGGCATCGGTTACAAAGTTATAGGAGTTATTGGTTTGAAAGGTGAATGGTGCATTGATGTCAGCAGGATCGGCAGGTATAAGTTTTAGGGTTCGTCCAGCGCTATTTGAAAAGAGTAGTTCATTTCCATCCATGTTGACGGTCCTATCTTCGCTTAAGGTTCCATTTTTCGTGTAGATGGTCTCATCCGTATCATTTGAGATTAGTTGTACCCATTTAGTCGCATCCCAGTAATAAAAACCTGGTGAATTTGGTCCGTTATCATTAAACACTAGTGTTCCTAATTGAGGTGTTGTAGTCAACGGTGCCGCAGTGGTCACATCATCAATTTGAACCTTCGGGATTAATATTCCTTTGGTACCACTGCCGTCATCGACATGCAATAGTGTAGAAGAATCTGGATGGGCGGTGCCTATACCTACCTGCGAGTGTGCATGGAAAACAAACAAACAAATGATAATTAAAAAAGCTATATCTTTCATAATTAAAGGCTTTAATCCCTTAAATATACATATTTTAAATATAAAAAACACATATTATCGATAAAGTGCTACGGGTCTAAAAAAACTTATTTTGATCGTTGATCGTTGGATTTATTAAGGTTTTTAAAGAAAGAGCCTAATTTTTTTCATTCTTGACTCTATTACCTTTTATCGATATTTGTCTGCTTTAGAGTTTTTGGCATGGTCATATTGGTGGTAAAAAGTATTGAAAGATGGCATGTCTCGGGTTTGACACTCTACCCATTTATCTTAATTTCTGACAAGCATTTAGCAAATAATCAGACCTTTATTAATCATGAACGTATTCATTTAAGGCAGCAACTGGAGTTGTTGATTTTACCTTTTTACCTTTGGTATCTCGTAGAGTATCTTATCGGTCGTTTGACGATGAATCACGATCAGGCCTATCGTAATATTATCTTTGAGCGCGAGGCTTATGCCATGGAAAATGACCTGAACTATTTATCTAAAAGGTCTAGGTGGAGCTTTTTAGACTTCTACGGTAAGTCTAACCATCAAGAACTCTTTAAAAGCGCCCCATCCAAAATCCAACTTTTCGCTTCATTTCCTGAACAACAGATCACCATTGACCTAAAAAGGGAAGACCTGTTGCACCCAACAGTTTCAGGTAACAAGTTGCGTAAATTGAAATACAATCTGCAGGATGCTATCAATCATGGCTTTGACCAAATCATTACTTACGGCGGTGCGTATTCCAATCACATTGCTGCGACCGCAGCCGCGTGTCATATTTTAGGAATAAAATCCATCGGTGTTATTAGAGGTGAAGAGTTGGGTGTAGATCTAGAAAAAACATTGGCACAAAACGAAACATTAAGAACAGCAGCCAGTAACGGAATGACATTGGTTTTTGTTACAAGAGAAGAGTACAAACAAAAGGATTCCGCGCTTTTTGAAGAACAAATGAAGGCGAGGTACGGAACCAGTTATTTTATTCCAGAAGGTGGTACGAATGATCTAGCCGTCAAAGGAACGGCAGAGATTTTGACATCCAGAGAAAAACAACATTATCAGTATATATGCGTTGCAGCTGGCACTGGTGGCAGTGCCGCAGGAATCATCAACAGTACTACAGATCACCAGCACGTTCTCGTTTTTTCTGCGTTGCAAGGTGATTTTCTCAAGAAAGAAATTGAAAAATATACCGACAACAAGAATTTTACGTTATTTCCTGAAGATGCATTTGGTGGATATGCAAAGTCTACAGATTCCTTGATAGATTATTTGAATGTTCGCTTTCGCGAAAGCGAAATTCCACTCGATCCCATCTACACAGGTAAAATGATGTATCGTATAGAACAGATGGTAGCAAGCGGCTTTTTTAGCGACAAAACTCGTATTTTAGCCATCCATACAGGCGGTCTTCAGGGTATCCCTGGATTCAATCGCAGACTAAGGAAAAAAGCACGTCTACAACTACAGTATGAAGATTACATTTAAGACTTTTCTCATTTTATTTCTAGCTTCGGGACTGCTGGTTTCCTGCGGTTCCAAGAACAAAGTGGTCACGACAAAAAAACGAAGCAGAACCACAAAAACGGTCAAGAAATCTCCAGATGAACGGTCTGTCGTGGTTAAGGAAACTGACGAGAAAGTCACCAGGACCGTCACGCCATCTGATAAGGATGACGTGAGTATCTACATCGATAATTTTGCTGCAGATGCCATGAAGGAAATGCAGCTGTATAAAATCCCGGCAAGTATCACTCTCGCCCAAGGGATTCTGGAAAGTGGATCTGGAAAGGGCCGACTCGCTGTAGAGGCGAACAACCACTTTGGCGTTAAATGTCATACGGGCTGGACTGGTAACAAAATCTATCACGACGACGATGAAGATCAAGAGTGTTTTAGAAAATACAAGGACGCTTCTTATTCTTATAGGGATCACAGCCTTTTCCTCACTGAAAGATCTAGGTATCGTGATTTATTCAAATTGGATGCTGACGATTATAAAGCCTGGGCTAAAGGTCTTAAAGATGCCGGTTATGCCACAGATAGAAGATACCCAGATAAATTGATAAGTCTCATAGAGCGTTATCGACTGGATCTGTACGATGCTCAGGTACTGGGCAAAGCACCTAAAGCCTTATCAAGAACGAACGACGATAGTTCCCAAATCAAACATACGGTCGTTAAAGGTGATACTTTGTACGGCCTTGCGACAAAACACAATACTACCGTAGAGCGTATCAAGCTTATTAACGGTTTGAGGGACAATTCCATTAGTCTAGGCTCGACACTTTTGATTGAACCCAACACAAAAAATTAAGCATGTCATTTACTTACAAAAGAAGTAGCTCTCTATTTAATGAGGCTCAAAAATATATTCCTGGTGGAGTCAATTCTCCAGTTCGCGCATTTAACGCTGTAGGCGGTGATCCTGTTTACGTCAAAAGTGCCAAAGGTGCCTATTTGCACACTGAGGACGGTCATCAACTTATCGATTACATCGCTTCATGGGGTCCCATGATTTTGGGTCATGCCTTTGAACCAGTGGTAGATGCCGTGATTGAAGCCACAAAAAAGGGAACATCTTATGGAATGCCAACAGAACTGGAAACTCAAATTGCAAAATTGGTAGTTTCCATGGCGCCTAATGTAGATCAGGTAAGAATGGTCAATAGCGGTACGGAAGCTTGTATGAGCGCCGTGCGACTCGCTCGCGGATTCACCGGTCGTGATAAGATCATCAAATTTGCAGGATGTTACCATGGTCACAGCGATTCCTTTTTGATTCAAGCGGGTAGTGGTGCGGTCACCTTTGGTAGTCCCAACAGTCCTGGAGTGACTATAGGAACGGCTCAAGACACCTTGCTGGCTACATACAACAACCTGGATCAGGTCGCGGAAATTTTTGAGAAGAACAAAGACCAGATCGCTTGTGTCATCATTGAGCCTATAGCAGGCAACATGGGTTGTATTGTGCCTCAAGAAGGATTTCTGGAAGGAATACGAGAATTGTGTGATGCAAATGGTGCATTATTTGTTTTTGATGAGGTGATGACAGGTTTTAGACTAGCTCGCGGTGGTGCCCAAGAGACCACTGGTGTCAAGGCAGATATTATCACTTATGGTAAAGTAATAGGTGGTGGTTTGCCGGTAGGTGCTTTTGCCGCAAGACAGGAAATCATGAACCATCTGGCACCTTTGGGTCCTGTATATCAAGCAGGAACTTTGAGTGGTAATCCATTAGCGATGAGTGCAGGACTAGCCATGCTGGAGCATCTTAATGACAATCCAGATGTCTTTGTCAACCTCGCCCAAAAGACCGAGCACCTTCATAAAGGTATTGAGAGCGTGCTTTCAACAAAGGGAATCGATCACCAAATCAACAGGTGCGGTAGCATGATGTCGGTTCACTTCACAGACCAGCCAGTAATTGATTTTGAATCGGCTGCTACGGGTAATAATGAGTGGTTCAAAAAATTTTTCCACGGTTTGCTGGATCGTGGCATCTACTTGCCGCCTAGCGCCTTTGAAAGCTATTTCCTTAATGATGCGTTGAGTTATGAAGATCTTGACCGCACAGTGACTGCAGTAGAAGAGGTCGTTTCTAAGTGGTAGAAAGGTTTTAGTTTTTCGCTTTCCTGTCTGCCGACAGGCAGGCGCGAAAGCGAATTCTAATTAATCAGTGTGGACAACGACCAGCAGTTTTTTGTAGTTATCCTCACCTAACAATTGTTTAAGCTCAAACTTATAGCGAGTTTCCAACTCCTTGAGTTCCATTTGTTGCTCACGCGTTAAAGTGGCGCTCTTGCGATACTTGTTGGAAGCCTGGGCGTGCTTTTTTATTAGCTGCTTTAAAACTGTTGTGGCTTCTTTATCTAGATCGGTTTTGGAAAGGATGAGTTGGGTTTCTTTTTTTGCATCCACAGGCTTTAAAGTGTTCTTGATGGGATACTGGACTTCAAAGCTGGTATTTTCTACGGTTTGCTGCTCTTGTGCAAGCCCAACGATGGGAAATGTGATAAGAAAAAGTAGGAAAAGCGATGTGAGATGGTTCAAGGTGAAGACTGTTTAAATGCTGTAACGTAATATAAGAAAGGATCGTATACTAGAAAAGCTCTAAAATCTTAAAAGATTCTAGAGCCTTTCATCAATCAACCAACCATTAATTTATTTTCTAGTGACGCGAGTTTTAGCCATGCGTTCACGTATGTTGCGTTTTTTCATGTACGCCATCTTTTCAAATCGAGCATATTGTTCATCGTTCAAGATGTCTTTGAAAGCACGTTTAGTGGCTATCTTTTCGTCCATTCTTGCTTCGGCTTGTGCAATTTTTTCTTCTTTCGAGAGTTCCTTGCGGTCTTTTCTGGTAGCCATTATTTCTTTTCTCTTGGTAGCGTTAGCCAGTAGTACTTTTTCTACTTGTGTTTCTTGCTTGTCACTCAAGTCAAGAGCTAAAGTCATTCTTTTGGCGTGCATAGAGGTTAAGACGGCTGGGTCCATTTTTTCTATACGCTCACTGCGTTTTTCCATGCGATTCTCTGCACGTTCTGGATTTTTTTGAGCGGTCATGGCAGTTATTCCTAGCAGCATCATGAAAGGGAGAATAAGATGTTTCATTCTTTCTTTGTTTTTAATTGTTCAACGACATTGTGACCTACCATTAAAAGAAAAGTTTAATTTTATGAATTAACCAACCAAAACCAACCTTATGGAAAGTGACCAATTTTTACAGCAACATCAAACCGAACCCGTAATAACGCCTATGAAATGGGTTCTCTATTTTATAGTGACCTCATTACCAGTGATAGGTACCGTTCTATTGCTGGTATGGGCTTTTAGCAATGATGGCAGACCTACTAGGCAAAATTGGGCAAAAGGCATGTTATTGTTCTATGTATTGACCATTATAATACTTGGGCTATTCTTTGTCATTTTTGGAGCCGCGATCTTCGCCGCAGCCGCGTCCAATGGATCCAATTATTAATTAAAATCTTAAATGAGAAAAGCCTTTTTCAATTTTGAAAAGGGCTTTTTTTTTGATCGTAGTTTGTAATTGATCTTTCCTACACCACTTCTATAAAAAGACCATCATCGGTTTTGGAGACTTTAGCAACCTTTTTGCCTGTTAATCCTTTGACAGCTTTATCCCATTTTTTGTTGGATAGACCACTCTCATCCTTGAGTTGATTCAGGTCTACTTTTTCATGCTTTTTAAGACGCTCAAAAACTACTTTTTCGTCTTCATTAAGCTCAACACCAGCTTTTTTCTCTGGACGCATTTGAGGAAAGAACAATACTTCTTGAATGGATGGATTATTAGTCAAGAACATGATCAATCGATCCATACCTATTCCTAGACCCGATGTTGGCGGCATACCATATTCCAATGCTCTCAAGAAATCTTGATCGATAAACATTGCTTCGTCATCACCACGATCTGCAAGGGCAGCCTGGGCTTCAAAGCGTTCTCTTTGATCAATAGGGTCGTTAAGCTCGCTGTAGGCATTTGCTATTTCCTTACCGCAAACCATCAATTCAAAACGCTCTGTCAATTCTGGATTGTCGCGGTGCGTTTTGCATAATGGGCTCATTTCCTTAGGATAGTCAGTAATAAAGGTAGGCTGGATAAAGTTACCTTCACATTTCTCACCAAATATCTCGTCAATCAACTTTCCTTTACCCATGGACTTGTCGACGTCGATGCCTTGCGCTTTCGCGAAAGCGAACAACTCTTCCTCATTTTTACCGGTAATATCAAACCCTGTAAATTGCTTGATCGCATCTGTCATGGTCACTCGTGGATACGGCGCCTTCCACTCGATATTATGCTTGCCAAAGGTGCTGGTCGTCTTTCCATTGACTTTCATAGCGCAGTGCTCCAGTAAATTCTCGGTAAACTCCATCATCCAGTTGTAATCCTTGTAGGACACGTAGATCTCCATGGCAGTAAATTCTGGATTGTGGGTACGGTCCATACCTTCATTCCTGAAGTTCTTGCTGAATTCATACACACCATCAAAACCACCAACGATCAAACGCTTTAAATAGAGCTCGTTAGCAATTCTCATGTATAAGGGTATGTCCAGAGAGTTGTGGTGCGTTACAAAAGGTTTTGCTGCAGCACCACCAGGGATAGGCTGCAAAATGGGCGTTTCTACCTCAAAATATTCACGCTCATTAAAAAAGGAGCGCATGGCGTTGAAAAGCTTGGTACGCTTGACAAAAACATCTTTTACTTTAGGGTTGACCACAAGGTCTGCATAGCGCTGGCGATAGCGCATCTCTGGATCGTTAAACTCGTCATAGGTGTTTCCATCGGCATCAGTTTTGGGTAACGGCAATGGTTTCAATGCTTTACTCAAGAGTTTAAAGTTTTTGACCATTACGGTTTGCTCGCCCACATTCGTGGTAAAAAGCTCACCTTCAATCCCTATGAAATCGCCTATGTCGAGAAGCTTTTTATACAGGTCGTTATAAAGCGACTTGTCCTCGCCGGGACAGATCTCATCACGGTTAAAGTACACCTGGATTCTTCCCTTTCCATCCTGAATCTCTGCAAACGAGGCTTTTCCCTGTATTCTTCTGGACATCAAGCGGCCAGCGATGACCACCTTTTTTTCTTCTTGAAAATCTGCTTTGATGGAGGCTGTGGTAGCGTCCACATGATATTGAGCCGCAGGATACGGGTCGATTCCCATCTCGCGTATTTTCCCTAGTTTTTCACGGCGTACGATTTCTTGTTCAGAAAGTGGCATTTGGCAATTGATTTAAGCGTGCAAAGATAAGTTTGTAAAGTCGTGCTGCAAAACCTATCTATGGTTCGCAAGGTGGTTTTATGGGATATCGCTTTCCTGCCTGCCGGCAGGCAAGGCGCGAAAGCGTAACATCCACTAATCTTTTGATTTTCCATGTAACAAAGTCTTTGTTTTAAGGTCTATTACATCAAACACTTTTGCCATATGTCCATCTGGAGAGTCATCCTAGCCATCATATTGCCGCCACTAGCCGTGCTGGACAAAGGCTGCGGATCCATTGTTATTGTTTTTATTCTCACGTTACTGGGTTGGGTGCCCGGCGTGATTGCTGCGCTGATTATCTTGAATAATCCTAATAATTGATTTCTTAAGTAACAGTAAAGTTCTACTAAATACTGTTTATTTAGCAATGGCTTCAAGCAAGTTGTAAATATTAGGGTCATCTGGTGCAGCAGCTTTTGTATCATATAATTTCCCGCTTTGATCGTAAATGAAGTATCGAGGTATTTCATTGAGGTTTTCTTTTATCACAAAATCTGACAATTCATAATTCAATGCTATAAAGCTATTCTCAGCTTTTAGTGATATTTGCCGTTCTGATTTTTTCCAGCTCTGCTCGTCCGTATCGATGGAGATATAGATAAAATTCACTTTGTCGCCTAGTCTTTTTTCCAGTGCTTTTGAAGCCGGCATATTGTCAATACATGGAGGACACCAGCTGGCCCAGAAATCAACGTAAACGGGCTTACCTTTTTGGGCTTTTATCAAATCGGTCAGGGATATTGACTTGGTCAATGTATTTGCCAGTAAAAGATCTGTGTTATCCAGAGATCTTTCAAGGTTAAGTTTTTTGGCATTTTGAATTTCAAATTCTCTGATATACTTGTCGCTTCCATAATTGGAAATATAATCATCATAACACTTAACGATCTCTGGCCAAGGTTCATTCCAGCTCATCATTTTATGAATGGCAGTGCTTTTTGCAACTTTCAATAATTCACCATCCAATCTTTCAGGAAGTTCAAAATAAGTTTTATGAAATTTTGATTTAATCCAATTTTTAGTGGCATAGCTGTATTTTGATTGAAGCACATTCAAGTAGGAATGCATTGTGGAGGTTCCATACTTTCCAACCAAAATTTCTTCATTCATATACTTTGGATCAGTAATCGCATTGATTAAGAAGCCTTCATCACGAGCTTCAGATAATTCATTGAAGTTAGGGTTTAGTCGTATCGCATTATTTTCTCTCACGTATCTTGACCATGAAGACAAAATATTGAAGTAATCTCGCAAAGCAACAGATTTAAGCAGCTTTCCTGTTCTGGGATTGAAACTTTTATTTTCGATTTCTTCATCTATATATTCAAGTTTAAGATCTAATGTTTCTCTTTCTAGTGCAATAATTTTTGCGATGGAATCCAATTCTTTGTTTATCAATTCTCTATTATAAAAGCCGCCTGCGTATAGCTCTATCAGTTCATAGTCATTTATAAATTTGGTTGGCTTTAGCCCAGGTTCACTCTTTGTGAAATATCGCCCGTGAAGTTGATCTCGTAGATTTTGAACGGAGTCAATCTCACTTGTCTCAATCACTTTAAATGTTTCCCAATCAACAACATCTCCAGTGATATGGAGAACTGAATCTTTCAATTGTACGCGCAAGGTGTCATTAGGTTTTATAAGCAAAGTTTGAAGCTTATTGATGCGACTAGAGATTCGAACGATGTCATCGCTATTTTTTCTCCAGGTTAAGGTGTCGACCCCATTATTAAACAAGAGAATATTTGATTGGCTATTTTCAAAAGAGGGCAAGTCTCTAATCACAACAGGTATCGAATCCATTTGATTGTCAATGATGATAACCGCATTTACATATTGCTTTGTTGGTTCAATGGCTGCTGGCTTTTCATCTTTGCATGAAACCAATAAAATAAGAGTTACAATAAATAAAAAAAGTTTCATCGTTGGATTTTGACGGTCATTCTATAAACTTAGAACAATCTGGATAACTTTCAGAATGATTGCCGCTTCAATTCCTACCTTTACACCATGAACAAAACCGTCCATTTTCAAGATTTAGGCCGCAAGGATTATAAGGAAACTTGGGATTTTCAAGAACAACTTTTTAAGGATATTCTAGATACCAAAATCAAGAATAGGAGAGAAGATGCCGGACTGGAGACCCAAAACCACCTTTTGTTTGTAGAACACGATCATGTGTACACCTTGGGGAAAAGTGGTGATGAGGAAAATTTACTGGCTAATAAAGAATTGTTGGAACAGATAGGCGCCACCTATTATAAGATCAATCGTGGTGGCGATATTACCTATCACGGGCCTGGACAGATTACAGGTTATCCCATTCTGGACCTGGAAAACTTCTTTACTGATATCCATAAATACCTACGATTCCTAGAGGAGATCTTTATAAAAATCCTTGCAGATTATGATTTGAAAGGCGAGCGCAGTCCTGGCGAGACTGGTGTATGGCTGGATGTAGGAACTCCATTTGCACGCAAGATTTGTGCATTGGGCGTACGCGCCAGCCGCTGGGTAACGATGCACGGTTTTGCATTTAATGTCAATACAGATTTGGGCTATTTTGATCATATTATTCCTTGCGGGATTCAAGACAAAGCAGTGACTTCACTGGCATCAGAGTTAAAGCGCGAAGTAGACCATAATGAGGTCAAGGATAAAATCAAGCAGTATTTTAGTGAGTTGTTTGAGGCGCAGCTCAAGGATTAAATCTCTACTCGATTAAATTGGCGTTTTATTAAGTGTCCGCTTTTTCCTACTGATTTATTTTTAGATCATGACGCTTACTCCAGAACAAATTAAAAATGCCCTAACCGAGCCAGAAATGGCGGCGCATCTTGCCGATCTTGTGTATATACAGGACGAACACCTTTCTATCTACAGAAAAAAATATGGCAAGGGCTTCACCTATCTCATCAACAACAAGGATCGGGTAACGGATAAGAAGGAACTCAAGCGCATCAAGTCGCTAGTGATACCGCCAGGATGGAGCGATGTGCGTATTTCGGGAATTGAGAATGGGCACCTGCAGTCTGTTGGGCGTGACGATAAAGGCCGCAAAGTGTATAGGTATCATGACTTATGGAATGTTCTTAGGAACCAAACCAAGTTTTTTAAAATGTCCGCTTTCGCGAAAGCGTTACCCAACATAAGAATCCAGCTGGAAAAAGACCTAGAACTTTCAGGAATGCCACTGAACAAGTGCCTCGCGATCGTCTTGTCGGTCATGGATGCGACCCACATTAGAGTTGGGAACGAGCAATATGCGCGCAAAAACAAGACCTATGGGCTTTCCACACTTAGAACTAAACATCTGGATGAAACCGATGATGGCGTAGAGTTCCATTTTAAGGGGAAAAAGGGCGTGCAACAAACCAAAAGCATTATCGATGCTGACCTGGTAGAATTGATTCATCAGTGCGAGGAAATTCCGGGCTGGGAACTCTTTCAATATTATGACGAGCAAGGCAAGCATCACGGCATCGACAGCGGCATGATCAACGATTACATTCACAGAATAGGTGGCGAGATCTTCACGGCAAAAGATTTTAGGACTTGGGGTGCGACGACTACCTTTTTTGAAACCATGCTAGAACTTCCAGAACCAGAAAAGGAGAAGGAAGTGGATAAGAATATTTTAAAAGGATATGATGCTGCTGCCGAGGAATTAGGCAACACAAGAGCCGTGTGTCGTCAATATTATGTACATCCTGAGGTGCCCAACATTTACAAGGACGGTAATTTTGAGCCTTATCGTAAGAAAGCCAAAACCTATAAAGACAAAAACCATCTCACGGCAACTGAGCGCTGCGTGAAGGAAATCATCCAAAATTTTGAAATTGAGTTTAAGGTAAAGGAATAGTTACCACTTATAAATCAAAACTTCATTCCCATCTAGAGTCACCAGATATCTAGATTTACCACCAGCGATTTGCGCAGCCGTATTTCCATAGACCGGCAGGAAAGGAACGGTTTCTCCTTGATCGTTAAGAATATAGACCTTGTTTTCTCCGTTATCAATAATCGTCACATAATCCTTGTTGTTGATTCTTGACAAACGGGCTGGAAGATAGGTGCCGTAAGGCAAACTACTCTTGGTCCCATTGATTTGCAATACATTTTTATTCTGGATGAGCTGGCTGCGTGAGGTAAAACCTATGTGTGAATCGGTATCAAGGGAAGTGTTGGTGACGGTCACTTTTCCAGTTGATGGATTCACGTGCAGGAGCTTATCATCAGAATTCACAAACTGAATTAGGTTGTTGTAAAAATAGAGGTCTGACTTGGCTTCAATTTTTGTTTTAACGCTGGTTCTGGTTTCACCGGTACGATTGATCAGTTTGAGTTCTTTCTGATCTGTAGTAAAAGCGATGTAATCCTTGTTTCCTTTTCTAAAATGTTGCGGGCTATTTAAAATAATACCATCTGGTCTATAATTAAAACCGCTGACTTTGTTGCCTTTTGAATCAAGCATGGTGAGATCCTTACCTGTGGTTATGACAAACCTGTAGTTGCGGTTGTTGTCATAGTCAAATACACTCAATGGCTGAGTTATATCCTTTTTAGGATTGTATGGGAACTTGTCCACGTCGTTCCCTTTTCTATCAAGTAGGTACACTTTCTCTTGGTTGGCAAACAGTAGCTGCTTGCGATCATTTTTGTAAACATCAACACTTTGGATCTCTCCTAAGATTTTGGTATTTAATTCCTTAGTCCAGTGCACTTCTCCTGTTTCAGAAAGCAAAGTCAACTTGAAATCTTCTGTTTGTATCGCGACATCATAGGTGTTGTTCAAATGGTTGGGAAACAGAAACGGTCCTGCGATGATGTCGCTTTCGGATTTGTAAGAACCGATCTGGGCCACTAGCGGCTGCTCTGCAGCTGTAGATCCATAAGGGATCTCAAGTCTGTAAAATGCATACGCATCTTCATGCACATATTGACTGATCATTGCTTTAAGAGTAGTGTCATCCATAGACTTCAATACCTTGTCATCTTTCTCGTCAATACTTATGAAGGGATTTTTAAATTTTTCAAGACTAGTGACATTTAAAAGAGAACTGCTGCTACTCATTTTTTCGCGAGCTTCTTTCCACCAGTTTTGACTGGAAAGCGTGGTGCCGTTTTGATAGCCTGCAATAATTTCTTCCAATGTTTCCTGATTGGCAGAAAGTACCAAGAAGCGATCGATCAAGGTCAAGTACCCAACGGTAAGATTGGGAACCAACGGCGCAATTGATTTCGAGTCCAAAGGTGCAGCCAATGTATATAGCGCCACATCGCGATAAGTACTTTTGGCAGCGCTCAAGCTATCGAGATCCACAAATAAATCTTCAAAAGGCAATAACGAGAATGCGATCGCAGTGCCATTCTCTAATTCGATAGTCGATACCTCTTGAGAATTGACCATCAAATCCTTAAGTAATTCTGGAATGACTGGTTTTCTATTGTGGTATCTTGATAGATTGCCCATCAATTGTTCTGGATCGCTATACGTCGTAGAGGACAAAAACCTGAAGGTAGCCGGTGCTACTTGATCCAACTGATTTTCCCTAGCATCCAGATCATTGTAAAGGCTATGCTTTTGATTCAAACTATCCTTATAGACAATTAGCCCATCCATATAAATGGAGTTACCTGTCATACTGGGTTCCAGCTGATACCACTCACCATAATTGTGAGCATCGGTTTTGTTTTTACCTAGTAAAAACTGATACAACCATTGCTCGTCAGAGGCGTTTACATAAATACTTATATCATCGTGAGTACGCTCATATAATGTCACAAAGGATTCATCAAAGACATAATCGGTTAGATTGCGTCTTATCAAGCTTTCCAGAACCAATATGGAAGAGCTCGCCATGTGTGATCCATTTTTATTGGCGGTGTAATACGTATTACCATCTGCTGTTTTTTCTAGGATCTCTACATCATTATACTCAATGCGTTTCACTACGGTAGTAGAATCGGTTTGAGAATCGTGTACCTCAGTCAATAGCGTGATGGCCACCTGATTCTTTCCTTCCATGCTCAAGGTCACAAAAGATTCTGACTTTAGATCGTAGGTATTCAAAAAAGAGCTCGCGGTTTTGATTTCCTTGACTCTAGAGAGCGACTCCAACTGGTCAAATACTGGGTTGTTCTCCAGCAGATCAGTAACTTCTTGTAAGTCTGAGAGCGCAATGACAATTTTGGAATGGTCTGGAATATTGTAAATGAGAGCTGTATCCTTAACCTCATTATCGCAACTTATTAATACTGCGAAAAGAAAAAATAAAGTGAGTAATCTGTTCATACCTAGGAAAAATCGCATCTGGCAAAAATAGAATTTATGACCTCAAACGGCTTGGTTTTTAAGAAACTTATAGAGGCATTTTCAACTGCTCTGGCAATAGCTTGAAACTCATGCGGTGATAAGTAGTGGTACCGTGTTCCCGTATGGCGTCGCGGTGTTGTTTTGTGGAGTAACCTTGATTGTTACTCCAGTGATACATGGGAAACTCTTGATGTATTTTTTCCATGAACTCATCGCGATAGGTCTTGGCAAGAATGGAAGCGGCAGCGATATGTAGGTATTTGCCATCGCCTTTGATCACGGTGGTGGCTGGAATATCTGGATATGGATGAAAACGATTACCATCCACAGCGATGTGCTCAGGTGTGATCTTAAGACCCTTTATGGCAAGGTGCATGGCCTGTATACTCGCGTTGAGAATATTTATTTTGTCGATCATAGCTCGATCCACATGGGCTACATGGTATGATAAAGCTTCTTTTTCAATGACTTCACGCAGTTGGTTTCTTCGCTTTCGCGAAAGCGTCTTACTATCATTCAAACCTGCACATGAAAAACCTGGTGGTAGTATCACCGCTGCGGCTGTGACCGGTCCAGCGAGACAGCCGCGGCCGGCTTCATCTGTGCCGCATTCTATCAAATTGGGATGTATTTTTTCAATCAACATGGGTTGCAATGATATGGAATTTATCAAATCTGCTGATGTGCTGCAATATCCAAAGCAATTCAAAGTTCATAAAAGGTCGCGTAAAATTGGATGCGGCAATATGTATAATACCTATTTTTGGCATCGTGTCAACATTGATAAAATCCTTCTTATTATTCTCGCTACTCCTGGTAACGGCCAGTGCGTATGCATTGCAGCAACCGGTTAGGGATAACCTGGGCAATAATGGACGTCAACGTCCCTTGAGCAATAAGGAAGTAAGTGTTGAGGGCGAGAAGCCACCTATAACAGATTATCTTATCATAAGTCAGGACAGAGATACGACTTATGTCGATACCACGTTGTCCATGGCCAAGGAGTTTAAATTCAACTACCTGCGTCAGGATAATTTTGAACTGATGCCGTTTCCTAATATAGGGCAACCTTACAATAGATTGATCAAGCGTTTTGACATGGAGCAGCTCACGCCTCGCATGGGTGCCGAAGCGCGTCACGACAATTACTATGAAATTAGTGACATCAACGATTATTACGTCCCAACACCTCTTACAGATCTTTACTTTAAAACGGCGATCAATCAAGGACAGCAGCTGGATGCACTGTTCACATCTAACATTTCTCCTCAATTCAATTTTTCCATTAGTTATAAAGGGATGCGCAGTGCTGGAGACTTTGTCAACACCTTGACCAGTACCGGTAATTTTAAGTTTACGTCAAATTATTTTAGTAAGGATAAAAGATATCGATTACGTCTACACACGGTCTTTCAGGATTTGAGCAATCAGGAAAGCGGTGGCCTGGCGCCTGATGCGCTTCAAGGTTACCTGGATCAAGATGAAAACCTTGACGATCGAGGTCGTCTGGAACCTAATCTGGATGATGCCGTGAGCTTACTGGACGGGAAACGATTTTATATCGATCATGACTATGAATTATTAAAATCTGCAGATAGTTTAAAGAACTACAGCTTGCGCGTTCATAACAAGATGTACTTTGAGGATAAGTTCTATCGATATGAAGAGGACAATGCCTCTACCGAATTTTTAGGAGAGGCCTATCAGTCTACCAATATCAAAGACAAAACCAACTATGAGGAAAGCTATGTAGAAGTAGGCGCATCGCTCGATCATTATTTGTTTGGTTATATGAAAGCAGGTATAGCTAAGTTGGATTACAATTATGGCTATGACCGTATCGTAAATCGCGGCACAGAAGTGATCACTAACCGGCTAGCATCTGAGGTTTACCAATTCAAAGCAGCATTTGAAAAACGTCTAGGTGTTTTCGAATTTCAAGCACATGGTGGTATTAATATCGCCGGTGAGCTAGATGGTCAATATCTCAACGCTATGGCCAGTGTGGATTTTAAAGATTTCACCGTTGCGGCTGGTGCAGGCATAAGTTCTAGAGCGCCTAATTTTAATTTGTTGCTTCACCAAAGCGAATATGAAGAATACAACTGGCAAAATTCATTTAACAACGTAGAGAAGCAACAACTCAATTTGCAAGTGAAATCAGAGAAATACTTTGATGTAGAACTAGAGGTAAACACGATTCAAGATTACGCTTATTTCAGAGAAAGAAACCGTGAGGACGTTGCTCCTGATTTTACAGGTTATGTGGTTGAGCCTTTTCAAACCGACGAGCAGCTTACCTATCTCAAAATAAAAGCCCACAAATCCTTTGAGTTTTTAAGGTATTTTGGAACGGACCACACGCTGGCCTTTCAAACCGTAGATCAAACTGCCGATATCATTAATGTACCTAGTTTTCTGACTCGCAACAGTTTATACTATAAGGATCGCTGGTTCAAAAAAGCGATGCTGGTTCAAACCGGTATTACTTTAAAGTATTTTGATGAGTACAATATGGATGGATATGATCCAGTGTTAGGGGAATTCTATTCTCAAAACTCTGCCAAATTGGGAGCTTTTCCATTGGTGGATATATTCTTCAATGCAAAAATCCAGCAAACTAGAATATTTGTAAAGCTGGAAAATGCAACCTCACCTTTGGGTGAGCCTAATTTCTTTAGCGCACCTCGAACTCCGTTTAGAGATTTGAGTTTAAGGTTCGGTCTAGTATGGAATTTCTTTCTTTAGAAGCACGGACGCTCGATACAGAAAATTAAAGTTCTGCTAAAATCGTTAAATCTGCTTTGTAAAAACGCTTGTTCATCAATTTGTTGCAGGAATTTTTTGTTAATGTTTGGTTTTCCTTGAGAAACCGTTGAGAACTACGGAAAGCGATCTAGCGTAAGTTTGGGCAAAAATCAAATACTATGAAATTTACCAAATTAACAATCGCACTTCTATCTGCTGCAACTGTGTTCGTATCCTGTAATGATGATGACGATATCACTGAAGGACGATTTGACCGTGCAGAGCTTTATGCTACTAGTAATACTAGTGGTAACATTACTGTTTATGACCTTTCTGATGGGGATGATCCAGAAACAAACACCTTTACAGTGGCTGGAACTCAGGACAATGAAGGAATTGTTTATGATCCATCAACAGACCAAGTCATTTTTGCTTCTAGAACTACCAACTCCGTTCATATTGGTGATAACATAGAAGACATGATTGATGGTACAAGTAAGTCTTTGACCGTTACTGCGAGTAATGCAGAATTATCTAGTCCTAGATCTGTCGCTATAAATGGAAATTTTATTGTAGTGGCAAATAACGTTTCCAACCAATTATTCATTTATGAAAGAACCGGTAGTAATGTGACGTTGAGAAATACTTTACAGGTTGGTTTTGCTTTATGGGAAATTCAATTTGATGGTGACGACCTTTTTGCAGTTGTTGATAATACAAATGGGATTGCAGTTTTTAATAATCTAGTAACTGCTAATACAACTAATGGACTCGTAGAACCAACTAAAACGGTCTTTATAGAAGGTATTCAAAGAACTCACGGGTTTGTTTACAATGCAGAAGATGATATCGCAATAGTAACTGATATAGCAGACGCTACTGTTTTTGATGATGGTTCTTTCCACATAATTACAAACTTCTCTACTAAATTTGATGCTGTCACAAATCTTGGAACTCTGCCAGTTGCAGGAAATCAAGTAGAAGTAATTGGTGCATCAACCTTCTTAGGTAATCCAGTCGCTGCCGCTTATGATGCAGAAACGAACACAATTTTTATAGCTGAGAATAGAAATGGTGGAGGTCGTGTTTTAGGCTTTAGCGCTAGTGCGAGTGGTAATGCTTCCCCAATTATTGATAATGCACTACCGCGTGTAAGTACAGTTTTCTTTTACGGTCGGGACTAATCCACAATAAAATTTAAAACTCTTAAAAGCCTCCTAATTTTAGGAGGCTTTTTTATGTTACAACTTTTGACACTCGTATCTTTAGGCCATGCAGAAAGTTAAAACATACATATCTGTAGGCTTCATTCTACTATTTCTATCCATGCAACTGGGCTCCGTGCACCAGTTCACGCATGATGATGGTAGTTTGCCATGTACGATATGTTTGGTTTCCCAGCATGCACAAACTCTGGACTACACGCCGGCAAACTTCATTGAGGTACCTGTGTTCTTTATGCCTCATGTAGAGCAGGATGTCGTTATAGAGTACGCTTTCGCGAAAGCGGAACATCTTTCCCACTATCACTTATCCAGACCGCCACCGGTAGATTGCTAAAAAGTCAAGGACACGTTTGCCGTGTCATTTTTAGTAATCAATTTTTATATCATGTTTAAACAGCTAGGTATAGTTGCAGCAATATTGTTTTTTGCCGTAACTGTAAATGCTCAGGACTGTCGTATTGAGCTTAAGGGAACTATCACAGATTTTCATGATGGTGAGCCGCTTGCATTTGCACAACTTTATATCAAGGACCTGCAAAAGGGTACTTCTACCAATGAAAAAGGTGAGTACGTATTGCGCAATCTTTGTGCAGGTGATTATGACATGGTCATCACACATTTTGAGTGCGAGACTAAAACCGTTCGCATAAGCATACGTGATGATAAGGTTCAGGATTTTACCCTTGAGCATCATATCAATGATCTGGATCAGGTAAAAGTAGTCGCAGATGTGCATGACGACCATGATGGGACGCAGTCTAATACTCGGGTTCTTAAAGAAACGATTAACAAATATAGCGGTGCGACCCTAGGTGAGGCACTGGCTACGGTTCAAGGCGTTTCTATTTTAAAAACAGGTAATAGCGTCACAAAGCCAGTTATTCATGGACTATACGGCAGCAGAGTGACCATTGTTAATGATGGCATGCGGCAGCAAGATCAGGAATGGGGCGTGGAACATGCTCCTAATATTGATCTAAATACAGCGAGCAATATTCAAGTTGTAAAGGGTGCTAGTGCCTTGCGATATGGTGGTGATGCTATAGGTGGAACTATTTTGATTGACCCTGAACGAGTCATAGTTACTGATACACTTAAGGGACAACTCATATCGCAGTTACAAACTAACGGTCGCGGTGGTAGTATTACTGGAACTGTAGGTAACTACAATGACAGCGGTTGGTACCAACAGGCAACGCTTACCTATAAAAAGCTAGGTGATTTTGAGGCTCCTGATTATATTCTGAGCAATACGGGTAGTACAACGTATGCTGCAAATCTAGTAGCTGGATTTAAATCGTTTGAGTATGGAGCTAGTCTTAAGTATTCCTTCTATGATAGCGAGCTAGGTATTTTAAGAGCCTCGCACATAGGGAATGCGGCAGGACTTGCTCGCAGTATCAATTCAGGACAGCCACAAATCATTCGAGACTTTACCTATGATATTGCACCACCTAAACAGGCCGTACAACATCATGCAGTCCAGTTTAATGGATATAAACGATTAAAAGACCTAGGAAAGGTTGAGGTGGATTATTCCTTTCAGTATAATAATCGATTGGAGTTTGACATACGTCGTGGCGATAATCGTAATCGCGCATCGCTAGATCTTGATTTGTTTACCCATAATCTAATGACGTATCTATCGATTGATCGCTATGATGGTACTGAAATCGAGCTAGGAATTGATGGAATGCTACAGACCAATATCCCAAACCCAGATACTGGAGTACGCCGGTTAATTCCTGATTATAATAGTCAGAAAATAGGTGGCTTTGCATCGGTCAACCATAGATTGAACGATCAGTGGTTACTGGAAGCTGGCGCTAGATATGACTATTACCGCATTAATGCAGAAAAGTTTTACTTCATTTCTCGCTGGGAAGACTTGGGGTACGACGAGCAGTTTCCTCAGTTTGAAGTGAGCGAGAACGATGGTCAGATTTTTACTAATCCTGTATTGGACTATAATTTAATAGCTGTCACGGCTGGTGCAAAATACTTTATGGATGATCATTATGATTTTGCCATCAACTTAAGTACAGCAAATCGTGCGCCTAATCCTTCAGAGTTGTTTAGTGATGGATTGCACCATGCTCTCGCTACTATTGAACTGGGTAAGCTCGATCTCAATAAGGAACAGTCCTATAAAGTCAACATGACGGCTCACGCTGTTCATAAAAACTTTGATATTGAGGTCAACCCTTACCTCAATGTGGTGCAGGATTTTATCCAATTGGTACCTGTAGGCCTGGAAACTACAGGTAGAGGAGCATTTCCCGTGTATCAGTTTGAGCAGGTTGATGCGGTACTGGCAGGAGTTGATGTGGGCGCTAGGTGGAATATTATCGATAGATGGCTTATTGATCCAGAAACACAGGAAGAAAAAATGGAAGAACAGCTCACGCTGGATTCCAGATTTTCCTATATATATGGTCAAGACACCACTCAGGAACAGCCTTTGATTGATATGCCACCAGCAACTTTTGATAATGAAATTGTCTGGAGTAATGGAGTCTTTGAGAATTTGTCATTGAGTCTATCCAATATGACCATGCTCAAACAGACTCGTTTTCCTGACAATGATTTTCCAGCAGAGGTTTTTGATGATCAAGGTAATTCCAGCACTGTTATTGTTGAAATTTCAGAATCGCCAAAGGCTTACTCATTGTGGAATCTGGGTGCTAGTTACGCTTTCGCGAAAGCGCAACTCAACCTGAGACTCAACAATGTTTTAAACACTACATATCGTGATTATCTCAATAGACAACGGTTCTATGCAGACGATATAGGTCGCGATATACAATTACAATTCATTTATAATTTTTAGAAACAAGCATTAAAACAACAATCATGAAAACAACATTTAAATTCTTACCAGCTTTATTATTTGCAGCCGTTCTAATTTCTTGTGAGGATGACGATTCACCAGTTCAAATCAATGAAGATGAGTTAATCACCACTGTAGAGTATCAACTTACTAATACAGCAGATGCTACTAATGTGGTAACATTCCGTCAAGTGGATAATGATGCAGATGGGCCCAACATGCCTACGGTTACCATCACAGGTACCGTATTAGCTGGACAGACCTACACCGGTAATGTCAGATTCTTGAATGAATTAGAATCACCTGTAGAAAATATCACGGAAGAAGTTGAAGAAGAAGGCGATGAGCACGAGGTATTTTACGGTGTCAATACTGCTGGTGTGACCATCAACAAAATAGATAATGATGCAGATGGTAATCCTCTTGGGCTGCGCACTAATGTTAGTACTGGATCTGCAGGATCAGGTAGTCTTACCATAACACTTATTCACGAGCCGGTAAAACCTAACACGGGCTTAACAAGTGCTGGTGGTGAGCCTGATGCCATTGCAACTTTTAATTTCAATGTCCAGTAAGTAAACTGTTATATTGAATATGGTTTAAAAAAACCGTCCTGATACGCAAGCATCAGGACGGTTTATTATTTGAAAAAATGAGGTGTCACTAATCTACTGCATCTTCTACGTCGTCAGCAACATCTTCTATTTTGTCGCCTACAGTTTCTTCCTCTTCTCTACAGCTTGTGATGCTTACAGCAAATAAAGCTATCATACTTAGTACTAGAAATTTCTTGATCATGGTTTTAAGTTTTTAAGATTATACAATAACGATTATAAAGGTCTACGACCAGAAATGATATTGATTAGAATCACGATTACCGCAATTACTAATAGAACGTGAATCAAGCCACCAGTTGACATACCAGGTATAACACCTAATAATCCCAACAACCATACAACGATACAAATTACAGCTACAAGCCAAAGAATACTTCTCATAATAGTTAGTTTTTTAGTTTACGAGACGAATTTACTTACATAAAAAGGCGGTCCTTGTTAACGAAATGGCAATTAATTAAAATTTAATAAGATTCTTTGTAAGGTTTTCAATAAAACCGTTGCAGACGTTAATTTTTTAATACTTTGAGGGATTCTCTATAACATCCTGAGCGCGTTCTTGATGCGCTTTAATCGTATCGTCGCCCATCTTTTTAAGTAACGACATCATCATGTTCATACGCTGGTTATTGGCAAAGTGCTCTTTCTTTTCTTCCAAAAAATTCCAGTAGAGCGAGTTGAATGGACACGCATCATCCTCTGCTTTTTTCTTGCTCACCTTGTAAGCACAACCCTTGCAATAGTTGCTCATTTTATTGATATAACTACCGCTGGAGACATAAGGTTTTGTAGCTACAAGACCACCATCTGCCCATTGAGACATACCACGCGTGTTGGTGATTTCTACCCATTCAATGGCGTCTATGTAAATGCCCAGGTACCATTCATCCACATAGCTGGGATCTGTCATGGTGAGCAAAGCATAATTTCCCGTAATCATCAACCGCTGGATGTGGTGCGCATAGGCATTATCCAGTGAGTTGTTGATGGCATTGCTCAGGCAGTTCATTTTGGTCTCGCCAGTCCAGTAAAAATCGGGTAGTGGGTTTTTGTTTTCCAGTTTGTTAAGCGTCTGGTAATCGGGCATTTCCTTCCAATAAATGCCGCGCATGAATTCTCTCCAGCCCAGTATTTGTCGTACAAAACCTTCCACTTGCGAGATGTGTATGTCGGTATCGCTTTCGCGAAAGCGAGAAACCGCAGCCTCAATCACTTCTAGCGGACTTAGTAACTTGCTATTCATGGCAAAACTCAGTCGCGAGTGGTACAGATATTCCTGATCTGTGTGCATCGCGTCCTGAAAGTCACCAAAGCGCACCAATAGATGCTCGCAGAAGTAATTGAGGACGTCCAACGCATCCTGCCGCGTGGTAGGCCAGTTAAAGTTGGTCTCATCAATCCTACCAAAAGTCTTTACGCCTTCTTTTTCCAATAATTTTACAATCCCAGCAACATCCTTACGAAAACCGCGCTCGTGCGGGATCTCTGTATCTCCATCCCATTTTTTGCGGTTGCTCTGGTCATAGTTCCATTTGCCGCCTTCAGGTTCTTTGTCGCCTTCTATCATGATGTCGTATTTCTTGCGCATATCGCGATAGAAATATTCCATGGTGAGTCGTTTTTTACCTTCAAAGAAGGTTTCAACGTCCTTGCGTTTAGTCAAGAAATGTTCTGTATCAAATCCTTCCCATTCTATATCCAGCGACTTACAAAAATCCCTCAATTGTTGGTCCAGTCTCCACTCGTCTGGAGCTAGGTATTCAAATTTTTCAATATCCTGATCCTTGATCAGTTTCTTGAGATTCTTGACCAGGTCCTGGCTGTTGTCCTTATGGTCCAATTCATAATAGACCGTGTTGAAACCTCTGTCATTCATCCATTCATTGAAAGATCTCATGGCGCTAAAGAAAGCGACTACTTTTTGAATGTGGTGTTTGACGTAGTCGGTTTCTTGGCGCATTTCGGCCATGTGATAGGTGATATGGTCTTGATCACCATTAAACCAACTGTGTTTGTGGTTGAGTTGATCACCTAGGATTAGACGTAATGTTTTTGCCATGTTGTACTATTTAAAATTTTTAAAAATCACGATATCAATGTGATCTTGAACTTTTCAGGACTAATAATAAGAACAGAATCCAATTGTTCGTTATCGTAGAGAATTCAAAAGCTAGTTCACCTTTTGTAACAAATCATCTCGTCAAACTACTTATAGTTCAAATAGATGATCATGAAAGGAATTCCAAAACTTACTCTACTATTGACCGCAGCCTGGCTGCTTATTCTTTGTTATTTTTCTTTTTTCACGTCAGCCTCAGCAAATACCTTGATGATTATTTACATTACAGGTCAAGGTTTTTTGACGGCTCTTGTTATCAGTCAATGGAACAAGAAGCGTATTTCGTGTAAAAAGACTGCTTAATTAGTCCAGCCACAAGTTTCTATACTCTTTGTCACCATCATAACGATCTGCCTGTGATTGTATATTGAAGGTGCGGTTCCTGGGATCATTGCCCACGCCGCTATTGTACATCCAGTTTCCATAATTGGAATGGACGTCATAGTCAATCAATATGTGTTCAAAATAGGCAGCGCCTATGCGCCAGTCTTGTTCTTGATGCATGGACCAGTAACTCGCCACATTTTGACGCCCACGATTGCTCATAAATCCTGTCGCAGCGATTTCCTTCATGTTCGCATTGACAAAATCCTCATGGGTCTCACCTTGAATCCACTTTTCAAGCGCTCGCTCACTGGATTTCCATTCGTAATCCTTTTCTAAAATACCGCCTAAGGTGAAGATCTTTTCTTCATGTTTAAGGGAAACGTATTTGAAAAAATCTCTCCAGATCAATTCAAAGATGAGCCAATAAGTATCTTGATTTTTCTTGATTTCCTTTTCAAACTTCTTGACTTCCCAGTAGATCTGTCGTGCGCTCATGTTACCTAGGGCCAGCCAGGCACTAAACTTACTGCTGTAGTCAGTGCCCACAAGGCCGTTGCGAGTTTTCTTGTATTCTTGTAGCTTTTTCGTTTCCCAGAAGTAATGTTGAAGTCGCTCCCAGGCGCTAGTCTCGCCGCCAGACCATGGAAAAGCACTGCGAGAATCTTTTTCAAATTCTTCTAATCCCAGATTTTCAAGGCTTGGAATAGTGGTTTCTAGCACCTTTAATTGTTCTTGCTTGTAATCGTCAATGTTTACTACATCTCTTACCTCACATTCTTTCTCGAGTTTCTTTCTAAACTGAGTAAATACTTGTGGTATCTGCTTTTTGGAATACGGCACATCATCTGGATGATATAGAAATTGATCGTAGACTCGATGGCCTTTGGGTTTTTTCTCCAATTGATCCAGTTCGATCCCTAATAATTGTTCTTGGTCGGTTTCATCACGGGTCCACTCTTTCTGCAGAAAAATATCGGTGACGTTGTATTCCTTCACCAATTGCGGGATCACTTGGTCAGGTGCATCGTGGTACACCATAAGTGGTATGTGATGTTTGGCAAGTTGGTTTTTTAGATCTTCTACAGCTTCTCTAATGAATTGAGCTCTGAATTTTCCTGTTTTACCAAAAGGCAAATCGATTTCTAGATCCATCCCAAAATCACTTTCTTGATAAAATCGTGGGTCAAAAAAATAAACGCCTATGACATCGCCATCTGCGTCACAAGCTGCTTTCAAGCTATGATTGTCCTGTATCCTTAAATCGTTTCTAAACCAAACTAAATTCATATCTCTTTATAATTACAAGTCCCATCGAATATTTAAAATTATTAGCCGCTATACGCGAATAACTTTAAATCAAAACCTTTTCTCGACTATCGCTCGAAACAGGTTTGTCAACATCTTTCTTAACTCTTAACTAGACTTACTACACTTCTTACTGCAATACTTCACATGTTCCCAATTTTTTTCCCATTTCTTGCGCCATGTAAACTCGCGTTCACAAACTGGGCAAACTTTGGTAGGTAGATTATTGGGGTTTCTGGCGCTTTGCTTCATGTCTTTTATGGATAGTCGCAGTTTTAGTTGATATCCAACTCCTTGAGCTCTTCATCTACCTTGGCATAGCTCAACCGTTTTTCCATTTGAGTTGTGGCATAACCGTCCAGACCGTTGATCGTAACCGTTCCGGCTTTTTCCAGATGCAGCCATCCATCTTCAGTCTGTATGCCTTCTTTGATAAAAATATCGGTGATGCGGCATATGACCAGGATGCAATCATTTTCCTTAAGGTAATACTCGCTTTCATACTGCGCGGCAACTTGTATGGCAGCGTTTTTTACAAAAGGAGCAGTAAAACCTTCTCGCACCTGTTTTTCTATTTGTAGATGCTCAAATTCTGACACATTGGGATCGTACTTTGCGCTACTTTGGTGCGCACGATCCACGAGTTCACTATTGATGTGGTTGAGCGTTAAATAGCCGGTTTCCTTCAGGTTCTCATAGGTGTGACCTACACCATAACCCAGCGGTCGCTGCACAAAACTAAAAAGCGGCGGATTGCTGCCTAAATGCGTCACACTACTAAATATGGCGACGTTATCAATGCCGTTTTTGGATTGGGTACCCAATAAATTCGCACTCTTGAAACCTGTCACGCTATTGATCAAATTACCGCGATAGATGCGTTCCATGGATGAGAGGTCTGCACTGTTAAAATGAGTCATGTGTGGAAGGTTTACACTCAAAGGTAGAACAAATGGCTAGCGACCTTAGGTTTAGCAATTCTAAAACTTTGCTAAATTGCCACATGGATCTGCATAAGGCGTTTGCTACAAATAAAGAGACTTGGAATGCTCGCACGCAGTTTCACTATGACAGTCATTTCTATGATAAGCTCGCTTTCGCGAAAGCGAAAAACTCTCTAAACCATTACGAACAAGAAGCTTTAGGCGATGTCACAAGCAAGAGTATGCTGCATCTCCAGTGCCATTTTGGGCAGGATTCCCTAAGTTGGGCGCACAAAGGCGCAGTGGTAACTGGCGTAGACATTAGCGATACGGCTATTGAACTCGCTAGACAGCTAAGTCAAGAACTTTCCATCCCAGCGGATTTTGTGTGCTGTAATGTTCTGGACACTTCTCAATACATTCAGCAGAAGTTTGACATCATTTTTACCAGCTATGGTACGATAGGATGGCTACCAGATCTCAAACCTTGGGCAACCATGATTGCTCAACGCCTTCAACCTGGCGGCACATTTTATATGGTAGAATTTCATCCCATTGCCTGGATGTTTGATTATCAAACATCACCACCGCAAATGACTTATCCTTATGCCAATGCTGGAGCGATCTATGAAGATTACAATGGCAGCTACGCCAGTCCAGATGGGTCATTCCAAAGTCGTGAATATTGCTGGAACCATAGCCTGAGCGAGGTCGTCCAGTCCTTGATTGATGCTGGTTTGCAGATCACCATGCTGGCAGAGCATGACGGTAGCCCGTACAATGTATTCCCAAATATGATAAGTAAAAACGGGTTGTTTTACCATAAAGAAGCCTTGTATCCTACGATCTTTGAGGTCAAGGCCGTGCTCCATTAGTCTTTGGTTAAAGCTATATTAACTTTTGAGCATTGCGAATTATCGCACAATCAATAACCTTATTTTTGGATCAAAATCTTACCTTATGGCTATCCTGGGACCTATTATTAAAGCTGCACTTAACATCCATGAATTTTTCACTCATGTAGATGATCATAAAACAGCTCAAGAAAAGGTGCTTAAGAAATTGCTGGAGAAGGCTGCTGATACGGCTTTTGGAAAAGAATATGATTTTAACTCTATCCTAAAGGAAGATGATCTTCACGAGGCTTTTGACAATGCGGTCCCGTTTCACGATTATAACAGCATGGATGAAAAATGGTGGAGCAGAATCAAAAATGGTGAGGAAAATGTAACCTGGCCAGGCATGCCTGGCTATATGGCACGCAGTAGTGGTACCACTGGCAAGAAAAGCAAAATGATTCCAGTGACTGATGATATGCTGGACGCGATAAGCTCTGCTGGGACAAGACAGGTAAGCGCTCTTACTAACTTTGAACTGGATGCAGAGGTTTTTGAAAAAGAAGCACTGGCATTAGGAAGCTCTACAGATCTTGATGATGTGGATGGTTTCAAGGTAGGTGAGATAAGCGGTATTGCAGCGAGTAACATTCCAGAATTTCTAGAAAGTAAATACCGTCCAGGCCAAGAGATTGCCAGAATAGAAGATTGGGATGAACGCGTTCAAAAAATTGCAGAATTATCCGGCGAATGGGATATTGCCATGATAAGTGGTATTCCATCATGGTTGGAATTAATGCTCAAAAAAGTAATGGATTATCATAAGGTTGATTCCATTCACGAGGTTTGGCCGTCATTGAGTGTTTATACTACTGGTGGTGTGGCCTTTGAACCGTATCGCAAGAGCTTTGAAAAACTCTTTACAAAACCGGTTACTATCGTGGATACCTATCTAGCTAGTGAAGGATTTATCGCCTGCCAGCAACGCCCAGAAACCGATGCTATGCAGCTCATTACAGATGGCGGTATCTATTTTGAATTTGTTCCCTTCAAGCCTGAATATATTCTGGAAGATGGAAGCTTGAGGCAAGATGTAACGACACTTGATATTTCTCAAGTAGAAAAAGATGTGGATTATGTTTTGATCATCTCTACGGTAAGTGGTGCATGGCGTTATCTTATAGGTGACACCATCGCTTTTACAGACGTTAATCACGCAGAGATCAAAATTACTGGCCGTACCAAATTTTTCCTCAATGTAGTGGGCAGCCAGCTATCGGTATTGAAAATGGAAACGGCTCTGAATGAATTACAAGAAGAGCTCAATACGACATTTAAAGAGTTTACCGTCTATGCCCGCAAAATCGATGGTGAGTTTTATCACAAGTGGTTCCTCGAAACAACTACAGATACTCCTGAAGAAGATCTAGCGGCATCGCTTGATGAAAAACTACAGGAAGCCAATAAGAACTACTCAGTCGCTAGAAGTAAGGCGTTGAAAGGCGTGAAGGTGACTAAAGTACCTGAAGGGTTTTTCAATGCCTGGAATGCCCAACAAAAGAAAATGGGCGGACAGGTAAAAATGGCAAAAGTCTTGAGCGAGGACAAACAAGACGAGTGGGAAGAATTCGTAAAAGAAAAACTGGGATAGTCCCAGTTTTCAACGCCTAGAGATTATGTTCAAAATTTGAATAAGTAGGCTTACCTAACTCATCTCTTCCATAGAAGGTTTTCTTCCGGTTTCACCGTATCTATTGATCAGGTCTGTAATTTCTTCTGGTGACAAGTAAAACTGTCGCATGTGATTTTTGTAAGTATCTGACAGGCTGGTGTGATTAAGAATAAAATTCTTGGTCTTTAAAATGTAGTCACCCATTCCATGCTTCACGGCATAATCATCTGCAGCACGCTCTACTTCTTTGATGTGTGCTTTAGAATACAGATACTTTAATCCAAAAAATATCATCCCAATAGTAGATCTACTACGATAGTCCATCACGTGACCCAATTCATGACCCAACCAGCCGGTAAGGACGTCATCTGGGATTTCATCGATGGTAAAATAGTTGTTTTCGACCTTGAATTTCTTGCTGATTAGGATGATGTAGGCGCGATTTTTACGGGAACTAAAAAGGCTTTTCCACTTAGGTTGCGCCTGCATGAAATTCTTGCGCACCATATTATTGTACTTGAATTCTACCTCAGTATCGGCTAGTTCTGGATAGAAAGACATGGCCATTTCGGCCTCTTTGCGTATGTTTTCGGGTACAATTAACTTTGGGTACTTCATGAATGGGAAAGATAGCCGTTGAGGTGGTTTTTGCCGTGAAAAATGAGTTAAAAACAAAAATCGGTAGGACGTGTGATCCTACCGATTTTTGCTTGAAACAATGTTGAAGGTTGTTTCGCTTTCGCGAAAGCGAACTAAAACTGAGCTATTATCCCAGCATTGATCCCAAAAGGATGTCCAGGTCTCAACCCAGCAGGTTGTCTAGATACGGCATATTCGTTATCCAATGCATTAATAATATTTGCGGTAAGCGACAGGTGGCTGTTGACATGATATCTTCCAGAAAGGTCGAGTACAAAGTTGCTATCCACTTTTTCTGTTGCTGGGATGGTGCCTTGACCGGCAACCGTTCTCATGGCGCCCACAAATCTCGCGTTGAGGTTGATGTCAAAGGTATCGTGTGATACACCAGCAAGCACGTTGAACTGGTTTTTTGCGATGTAGGGAATCTCGTCGCCTATCTCCACTTCTCCGTACACATCGCTGTCAAACGCATTACGGAACTCGGTATCTGTAAAGGTGTAGTTGACGCTTATAGGTAGCGACCAGTTGTCGCTCATCTCAAGAAAGTCATAGGTCAATGCAAATTCAAGTCCGGCTACGTTTGCAGCTCCAGCGTTGAACTGGTCTGTCGTACCGCCACCACCTGCAGCGGCTAGATCACTTCCTAACAGGTTGGAGTAATCATTGAAGAATAACGTGCTTTCACCGCGTATTCCTGCGATGTTGAATCTGCTACCCAATTCATAGTTCACGCTTTCTTCCTGATCCACATCTGGAGCGCTACCTGGAGGTGAGAAGCCTTTATGAACACCTCCAAAAAGTGAGATGCTGTTGTTGAATCTATAGTTAGCGCCTATTCCCGGAATAAACACATCGATGGTATTTTCTCTGGAGCTTAAATTGATACCGGTACGTTCTGGGTCTGCACTACCGTAATCATCGCGTGTCAACTCAATGCTCTCATATCGCAATCCTGGTGTCAGCGTCAGGTTACCTGTTTTGAATTTGTATAGTGCGTGAGCGGCAATGGCCGTTGCCTCGCTTATTCTATTTGCATCTGTGCCTGGTGTGCCTGGACTTGTGATAATGAGCTGGTTGTTTTCAACACCGTACAGATCCACATATTGAAAACGATCTTCTTGATCTTTATGATAACGCAATCCTACTTCTAATTCACTACTGGTAGTTGTTCCAAAGAAAATATTGGCTTTAGATTGAATGCCACGACCATAATAGTTGCGATTGTTTGCCTTGACGCCCAAAACATCTTCTGCCGTGTCAGCGCCGCTGGAAATGGCTAGGTATTCACTTTGGTTAGAAACAGGATCTCTAAGAATAGAGGCAAGACCGACATTTCCGTTTCCTGTATTGACATAATCCAATTTATACCAGTTGCGGGCAAAATTGTTGGAGTACGCTGTCGTGGTGATGAATAAATTTTTGGCAGGTTGGATCAAGTGCGTTAACTGTATTTGATCGTGTTCTGTCGTGATATTGTCTGCGGCACTTCCCAAGTATCTTCTATAGGGATCAGTTTCAAAATCAGATTGGGTCAAACCTAGGTAAGTTTCATTGTCTAGGCCTTCGCTGTACTGAAGCTTTAGGGTTATGGACTGAAAAACATCAGCATCTGCTTTTGTGCTGTAGCGTATTTTGGCGCTATAATCATTACGGTCAAAACCCGTGTTGCCGCCACCATCAAGACTTTTAAAGCCATCACTATTGAAGTTAAGGTATTCTACCACATAACCCAGTTGCTCGCCACTATCACCTACTTTGAGTTGGGTTTGCTTTGAGTTATAGTTTCCTATGTTCATTCTCGCATAGCCTTTAAGCTCGTTAGGTATGGTGCTGGAAACAAAGTTGATGGCTCCACCAGTGGTAAATGGTCCGTATTGTACCTGACTACTTCCCTTAAGGACTTCAATGGCTTCCATACGTGCTACGTTAGGAAAATAATATGCGGCTGGAGCAGAGTATGGCGCTGGAGCTATAAGCACACCATCTTCCATGAGCGTGATTTTAGCAGATCGTTCTGCTTGAGTACCACGCAAAGAGATGTTTGGTCGCAGCCCAAAACCATCTTCCTCGGTAATATTGACTCCAGGAACGGTAAGCAGCGCACGATTCACGTCAGTGTATTGAAACTTAGCAAGGTCTTCTGATGACAAGAAATAGGAAGAACCTGTACGGTTTTGCGCCTCAAACTTACTGCCAAACAAAGAATTTGATCTAAGCTTGATGGTACGTAGATTATTGATCGAATCTTGCTGAGTCGTTTGCTGGGCAGTACCACAAAGACTTGCTAACACTAGAAATAAGAGTGAAAATCTATTTTTCATTTATTTAGACTAAATATGAATAGTTGTTTTGAGCGTGCAAAACTAAAACCTTATTTAGATTAAATAAAAATAAATTCGCAAAATTTAGATCGATAAAATCAATAGGAGAAAGTAATGGTATAAGAAATAACTTTTATTACTGAATTTCAGAAACTTGCGCGGGTCAAATGTTTTTGGCAATTTGAATGTGGTCATGAATACAGTCGCCTATAGAAACACCGTACACCGAGTTCCCTGCGATATGAAAACCATTGTGGCTGGATTCCCAATTCTTAATTTCCTGTATTTTATGCTGGTGTCCCACTACCTTTTGCGGAATCGCTTGCGGCCAAAATCGGCTATGGATAAGTTCAAGATCACATTCGATTCCCGTCCATCTTCTAAAAAGCGGTAGGCATAAGGTATCAAATATGACCTGAGGATCCTCAGTTTCACAATGATCAGGTCGCACAAAAAAGTTCATAAGTGCATCATCGCCATGGATGGCCGTTTCAAACACATTGCCATTAAATAATACGCCTATAAAATCCTTACGCTCAAATGAGGACGCTAAAAATCCGAACCCTTGGGTGTTGGAACGCAATTCGGTTAATGGGATTTTGACCTGCAAGGTTAACATGGGATTGTACGGAATCTCTATTTCTGGAAAACCTGTGGATAACAGTTGTTTTTCCAACCTAAAAAAAGGAATAGTGGAGATCACTTTTTGAGCGTGAATGGAATTTCCATCTTGTAAATGTAGCTTCCAACCATCGCCTACTTTTTCAATGGAAGCTACAGATGTATTCAAATGAATATGGTCGTTCAGCTTTCGCGAAAGCGAACTAATCAACGTCTCCATACCATCTTTAAAACTTACGATCTTGCGAGGAGCAGATGGCGATTTGATGAGTCCCTTCAGCAAACTACCGTACTCTTTTTCCAATTCTACAAATCGAGGAAAAACAGAGGCCATCTCTAGTTGGGCCGCATTTCCTGCATAAATACCGCTGACGATGGCACCTGCCATGCGTCGTGCTACTTGTTTTCCAAACCTGCGTGTGAAGAATTCCAAGACACTTTCTCCTGCCGGCGATGCGCTAGAAATAAATGGTTCTCTAAGGATACGTAGTTTTGCCGAGGTGGATAGGAGTCCGGTCGAGAGCAACGTTAGTGGCGATGCTTTCAAAGTGTGCAACTGGTTGTCCCATAAAATCTGTCTTATTTTACTCTCTTCCATGGCCGGTAAGAGTGCGTCAAGAATGTCAAGTTCCTTGAGTAGGGTTTCAACTTCTGGAGTTAGCGCCATGCTGTTGGGACCATGTTCTACCATCAAACCATTAATGACTTCAGATTCTATGACGCCGCCGGATCGCGCACTGCCTTCAAGAATGGCAAAATCCCGATCCTCTTGAAATAGGGAATAACCAGCACTCAAACCAGAAATCCCAGCGCCTAAAACAACAACGTCATAACTAGATCTTAAAGCCATAGGACAAAGGTAATGCCTAGAAATGTTGCACTATCATTTAAAATGGGATTGAAATACAGATAAATTTAAGATCGTAGTCAAGAAAGAGTTATTCAAGACTAAAGGCTACTGTGCTTTTCTCTCATAAAGCATGCGTAAAAACCGTACCTTTGCATGCAATTAAATTGAATTGCAATGATCTCACACGATGCTAAGTTTGTAGGCGAAGGTCTCACTTACGACGATGTACTTCTAGTTCCTGGCTACAGCGAGGTACTGCCTAGAGAGGTAAGTATACAAAGTAAATTTTCCAAAAACATCACGCTTAATGTTCCTATTGTATCTGCAGCGATGGATACGGTAACAGAAAGTCGTATGGCAATCGCCATGGCTCAAGAAGGCGGAATCGGAATTCTACATAAAAACATGTCGATCGAGGCGCAAGCCCAGAAAGTACGTCGTGTAAAACGTGCTGAAAGTGGTATGATCATCGATCCCGTAACACTTACTGAAGAGGCGACCATAGGTGATGCCAAAGCCAGCATGCGCGAGCATGGTATAGGTGGTATTCCTATCGTTGATGAAGATGGATACATTAAAGGGATCGTCACGAATCGTGATTTGCGCTTTGAGAAAAAAGACAGCCGCAGTGTGACTGAGGTGATGACTTCAGAAAACTTGGTTACGGCCAAGGCTGGAACATCCTTGCAACAAGCTGAGATCATTCTACAGGAACATAAAATAGAAAAGCTTCTTGTCGTTAACGATGAAGGCAAACTCATAGGTCTAATCACATTTAGAGACATTACTAAGCTCACCTTGCAGCCTAATGCGAACAAAGACCAGTATGGTCGTTTGCGTGTTGCGGCAGCTATAGGCGTAACCGGCGATGCAGTAGATCGAGCAAGAGCGCTGGTAGAAGCTGGCGTGGATGCGGTAGTGATTGATACGGCACACGGCCATACTAAAGGCGTGGTTGATGTTCTAAAAAATGTCAAGAAACACTTTCCAGAACTGGATGTTGTGGTAGGTAATGTAGCCACTGCTGCAGCTGCAAAATACCTAGCAGATGCTGGTGCAGATGCCGTTAAAGTTGGTATAGGTCCAGGATCTATATGTACCACAAGAGTAGTGGCAGGAGTTGGTTTCCCACAACTAAGTGCGGTGATGGAAGCAGCTCATGCCTTAAAGGGAACTGGGATACCCGTAATTGCAGATGGTGGTATACGATACACTGGTGATATACCTAAAGCTATTGCTGCTGGTGCAGATTGCGTCATGCTGGGTTCATTGCTTGCAGGTACTACAGAATCTCCAGGAGAGACCATTATATATGACGGCCGTAAATTCAAATCCTATCGTGGTATGGGATCTGTAGAAGCCATGCAAACAGGTTCTAAAGACCGTTACTTCCAGGATGTGGAAGATGATATTAAAAAACTGGTTCCAGAAGGAATTGTAGGTCGCGTTCCTTTCAAAGGTGACTTGGTAGAAAGCATGACACAATTTATAGGAGGCTTAAGAGCTGGAATGGGTTATTGTGGTGCAGGCGATATTGAAAGCCTCAAAGAAAAAGGTCAGTTTGTCAAGATTACAGCTGCTGGTGTTCACGAGAGCCATCCGCATGATGTGACCATTACTAAGGAAGCGCCTAACTACAGCCGCAACTAGATGAAAATCATTTGCATAGGCCGCAATTATGTCGAGCATATCAAGGAGCTGGACAGCGAGAGGCCCGATGAGCCTATCGTGTTCCTAAAACCTGACACATCTATCTTGCTGGATAAGAATCCGTTTTTTATCCCAGATTTTTCCAATGATGTGCATCACGAGGTTGAGGTAGTCGTCAAGATCAATAGATTGGGAAAGCACATTGATCAGAAATTTGCGCACAAATACTATGACGAGATAGGATTGGGCATTGATTTTACGGCAAGAGACCTTCAAAATGAATTAAAGTCCAAAGGCTTGCCTTGGGAAAAATGTAAAGCTTTTGATGGTGCTACGGTGGTTTCCAGAAACTTTATTGATAAAGCAGAATTGGGAGATTTGAATCAGTTGGATTTTCAGCTTTATAAGAATGATGTCCTGCAGCAAGATGGCAATACCAGCCTCATGTTATGGAAGATTGATGAGCTCATAGAGCACATCAGTAGATTTTTTACCCTTAAGATAGGAGATCTTATATTTACCGGCACTCCAGCAGGTGTTTCCAGAGTTCAAGAAAATGACGCCCTTAGAGGTGTTCTTGCTGGAAAGGAACTATTTTCAATACGCGTCAAATGAGCAAGTTGTACGATTTAAGTAAGATAAAGGAGTTGTCAGAGAATGATCCTGATTTTATCAAGGCCATGGTAGATACCTTTATAGAAGAGATTCCAGAAGATCTAGAGCAGCTCGCCATGGGCGTGGTCGAGGATGATCGCGCTGCTGTACATGAGTACGCACACAAAATGAAACCTACGGTAGACATGTTCGGGCTTTCCTGCCTTTATGATGTGTTGGTGCTCGAGGCTTGGGGAAAGTCAGACGACCAGATGGACATCAATGAGCATTTTATGCGCGTTCAAGAAGAACTGCAGAAAACCGTGACCCAATTGAGGGAAGATTTCTAGAACATGAAAGCAACCATAATCACCATAGGCGATGAGATTCTCATAGGCCAGATCGTGGATTCCAATTCCGCATGGATGGGCAAGGAGCTCAATAAGATTGGGGTTTCGGTGTATGAGATTATTTCTATTGGTGACGATAGGGATCATATTTTGTCCGCTTTCGCGAAAGCGGAACAGCAATCAGACATTGTGCTAGTCACCGGCGGTTTGGGACCTACCAAGGATGACATTACAAAGTCCACCATTTGTGAGTATTTTGAAGATGAATTGGTACTCAACGAAAACGTTTTGAAGCACATACGCGAGATGTTTGCCAAGTACGTCAAAGATGCCATCGTGCCCGCTAATGAGTTACAGGCGATGGTGCCATCCAAAGCCAAGATTCTCAACAATGCCTACGGCACAGCTCCTGGAATGTGGCTGGAGCGTAATGATACCGTTTTTGTATCCATGCCTGGCGTACCCTTTGAAATGAAATCATTGATGAGTAATGAGGTGTTGCCCTTATTGCGAAAAATAGAAGGTTTGCCTTTTATATATCATCGTACCATTCTAACGGCTGGTCAAGGCGAGAGCACGATTGCAACTCGTATTGAAAAATGGGAAGATGAACTGCCGTCAACCATAAAACTGGCATATTTACCTAGCTTGGGATCGGTAAGATTGCGTTTGTCCAGTACGGGCATGGATCGAGATCAAGTGACCAGTGCGGTTGACCAGAGTGTTTTGTCTCTGTACGAAATCATTGAGGACATTATTATAGGTGAGAGCAATGATGAATCTATGGCGCAACAAGTTTCGGCCTTGCTCAAAAATGCTGGATTGACACTTGCCGTGGCAGAAAGCTGTACCGGTGGACAAATCGCACAACAACTGACGGAAAATGCAGGTGCCTCACAATTTTTTATGGGTGCATCAGTCACTTATGCCACGAGATCAAAAATTGATTTGCTGGATGTGGATCCATCCATCATCGAGGAGCATAGTGTAGTGAGCGAGCAAGTAGCCATGGCAATGGCAAGAGGAGCGAGAGTAAAATTTCATTCTGACATTGCGGTGTCAACGACTGGCAATGCTGGGCCTAGCAAAGGTGACAGCGACGCAGATGTGGGAACTGTATATATAGGCATAGCTACAAGTAGTGCAAGTTTTGCCGTTCGTTTTAATATGGGAAATCATAGAGAAAGAGTCATCCAGAAGACCGTCAACAAGTCGTTTGAATTATTGCAAAAAGAAATATTGAAAATACAGGCAAATTAGGTTTGTGTGTTCCAATTTATATTTGTTATTTTGCAGTCCGATTTTAAACACAGATAATCATGTCACGAGTTTGTGAACTTACTGGTAAGAAAGCGATGTCTGGAAACAATGTTTCCCACGCTATGAATAAGACAAGACGTAAATTTAACGTGAACTTGTTCAAAAAGCGCTTCTACCTTCCAACTGAAGATAAGTGGATCACGTTACGTGTATCTGCTAAGGCAATAAAGAACATCAACAAAAAAGGAATTACTGCAATGGTAAAAGAAGCTCGTGCTAACGGGATTCTTTCCAAGTAATTTCATAGAATAGCATTAAGATGGCAAAGAAAGGCAATAGAATACAGGTAATCCTTGAATGTACCGAGCATAAAGCAACTGGCGAGCCAGGAACTTCTCGTTACATCACTACCAAGAATAAGAAGAATACTCCAGATCGTCTTGAAATCAAGAAATTCAACCCGATCTTGAAGAAGATGACTGTTCATAAAGAAATTAAATAATTAAGACATGGCAAAGAAATCAGTAGCAACCCTACAAACTGGGTCAAAGAGATTAACAAAAGCCATTAAGATGGTTAAGTCACCTAAAACAGGTGCCTACACATTTGTGAGTGCTATCATGGCACCAGAATTAGTAAACGATTTCTTGGATAAGAAATAAGTTGGTTAGTTAAAATGATTGAGACCGCGTTGCCATGGCAACGCGGTCTTTTTTGTTAAATACATGAAGAAAAGATCAAGGTGCATAGGTTTCAAGAGTTCGAAAGCTGTTCCCTTGCCATAAATGGTATTTCGCCACATACGATACGTCTCAATTCAATAAAAATTAGCAGCACCTCATAACCATCGATATCTTAACTTTGCACGACCAACTATAAGCTATGAGTTTTTTCAAGAATATATTCAATAAGGAGAAAAAGGAAACCCTTGATAAAGGGTTGGAAAAGACCAAAACCAATTTTCTCGATAAGCTAGGTAAGGCCGTTGCTGGTAAATCAAAGGTCGATGACGATCTGTTGGATGATTTGGAAGATGTTTTGGTTTCCAGTGATATAGGAGTGGCAACCACTATAAAAATCATTAATAGAATTGAAGAGCGCGTAGCTAGAGATAAGTATTTAGGTACAGAAGAGCTTAATAAGATCATGCGGGAAGAAATCGCAGGATTGATGAGCGAGGTCAATAGTGGTAATGCTACAGAATTTACCGTTCCTAAACAAGATACACCATATGTGGTCATGATTGTAGGTGTCAATGGAGTAGGTAAAACGACAACCATTGGTAAGTTGGCCTATCAGTTCAAAAAGGCAGGTAAAAAAGTAGTGTTAGGTGCTGGAGATACTTTTAGAGCTGCAGCGGTGGATCAATTACAAATCTGGGCAGATCGAGTAGGAGTGGATATTGTAAAGCAAAAGATGGGAAGTGATCCTGCAAGTGTAGCCTATGATACTTTGCAAAGTGCAGTAGCTAATAAGGCAGATGTAGTGCTGCTAGATACTGCTGGACGTTTGCACAACAAAGTGAATTTGATGAACGAGCTCACTAAAGTCAAACGCGTTATGGATAAAGTAATTCCAGACGCGCCACACGACGTCATGCTGGTTCTGGATGGTTCCACAGGTCAAAATGCATTTGAGCAGGCAAAACAATTCACGGCCGCGACTGAGGTTACTTCGCTAGCCATTACAAAATTGGACGGTACGGCAAAAGGAGGCGTGGTCATAGGAATCTCAGACCAATTTCAAATCCCAGTTCGATACATAGGAGTAGGTGAAGGCATGGAAGACCTTCAAGTATTTAATAAAGTTGAATTTGTAGATAGTTTCTTCAATTAAATCAATCCGTACAAATCATATAAAAACACTCGCTAGACCGTGAAAGTTCTAGCGAGTGTTTTATTTTTAGAAAAAGAATCAATACATGAAAAAGTTACTTCTGCTACTGGCTTTGATGGCCACGATGTTGTCCTGCAAAACGTCAGATACAAAGCCTTCTTCTAGAGAAAAATCTAACGAAAAGGCACAAGCAAATGAACTAGACACGCTAAGCCCTCTCGAACTAAAAGTGTTGGATTCAAAATACATCACTAAAGATGATGTGTTTGCAGGTCTTGAAGATGAAGTATTGCAGTTCAGTATCAATTCACCTAACGGGACTCGCATGGCCGAGTTGTTGAATGAGTTAGTTCAAGAAAAGAGCATTCCGCAAATACAGCAGGCGATCTATGATGGTAAGTTCACATATGAGGACTTGACCTTATACTTCCTCAACAGAATTTACAACTATGACCGTAATAATGAATTGTCCTTAAACTCGGTCATATCACTTAATCCTGACGCGATAGAGCAAGCCCGACAAGCCGATGCCACTCTTGCCACCATGAAGGAATATAGTGAGACGCTAGATCCTTATGTCATCACCGGGATGCCTATTTTACTTAAAGACAATATCAATACCAGCGAGGTGCCAACAACAGCTGGAGCTGCAGTATTGATAGACAATCAAACCGCAGATGCACGATTGGTTCAAAATTTGAAGGATGCCGGTGCAATTATTCTAGGTAAAACCAATTTAAGTGAATGGGCTTATTTTTTCTGTGGAGATTGCCCTAGCGGTTATAGTGCCGTAGGTGGACAAACACTTAATCCATACAAAAGAACGTATTTTGATACCGGTGGTTCCAGTAGTGGTAGCGGAGTAGCAGTAGCAGCAAATTTTGCTGTGGCAGCGGTTGGTTCAGAAACCAGTGGATCCATTCTATCACCATCGTCCCAAAACTCTATCGTGGGCTTAAAACCCACAGTAGGAACAATTTCTGGCGAAGGAGTGGTGCCCATCTCCAGCTACCTGGACACGGCTGGCCCAATGGCTAAAAACGTCGTCGATGCCGCCATCTTGATCAATGCAATGCGCGGTGATGAAGCTGACGTGATTGAAAGCAATCTGATCCCTAAATTGAAGGACTATTCTCTAGAAGGAAAGCGTTTTGGGATTTTCAAGAGATTTTTAGAGAATCCACTATATGCAGATGCCATCGCCACCATCAAAAACCAAAGAGCTACCATCATCGAATTGGAAGATCGTGATCTAGAACTCAACGGATTTTTAAAACTGCTCAATGCAGATATGAAACAAGACTTGCCTACCTATTTTCAGACTGCTGGAAACCCAAGGTACAAGGATTGGGATGTGGCTCGAGTAATGCAGGAAAACCGTAAAGATTCCGTTAATGCTATGCCTTATGGCCAGCGATTGTTTCAAGGAATCCTTGATGAACCTGAAATGACTGATGAGGAGTTTGCGAGTTTTAAGGAGAACATGACAGCCTCTGCTCAAGAATATCTCAACTACTATTATTCTAGATATAGACTGGACGGTATCCTTTCCATAAACAATTACACGGCTGGAGTTGCTGCCGTCGGTTTCTTTCCTGCGATGACCGTTCCCATGGGCTATGACAAGGATGGCAAGCCATTTGGCCTTACCTTCATCGCGCCTACCGGTAAGGATCGCGAGTTGTTTGGCTGGGCAGCAGCCTATGAACGCGTAAGTAAGAAGCGTCAAATGCCGACTGACTACTCAAAGTAATCCATGTCCCAAGATAACAAGCCACCTTTATTTTCAGCAAAGAGTCTACGCACCTTTACAAAGATTGTCGCTATTTATGCCGGATTCTATATTCTAACGGTGGTTGCACAGACCATAAGCCAGCCGGTGAGTGAGAATCCCGACGCGCCTCAAAATGCCTACATGCCTTTGTATTTTTTGGCGGCGGTACATCTGGTGCTGGGTTTGGTTAACCTTGCGTTGATATTACTCAAAAAATACAACTGGCTCGTTCCCTCGATCAGCGCAGCGGTGATGTTGCTTGCGAGGATTTACTATGAGGATATTGCCTTGTGGGTGTGGAGCTGGTCCTAAAAAGCTTATGGATAATTGCGCTTTCGCGAAAGCGATATTAACAACCACCTACACTGCAAACCAACTGCTTGTCGTAAATTTGCAGCCGCTATGAGAACAAAATCAAGAAAGAAGAATCGTATCAACGTCATTACACTAGGATGTTCTAAGAACGTCTATGACAGTGAAGTGCTTATGGGCCAGCTCAAGGCCAGTGGCAAGGATGTGGTGCACGAGGAAGAAGGTAACATTGTCGTGATCAATACCTGCGGTTTTATTGACAATGCTAAGGAAGAAAGCGTTAACACCATTCTTGACTTTGTGGATCGCAAGAGCCGTGGCGAGGTAGATCAGGTGTTTGTTTCGGGTTGTTTGTCAGAGCGTTACAAACCAGATCTTCAAAAGGAAATCCCAGATGTAGATCAGTATTTTGGTACGACGGAACTGCCGTCACTGCTCAAAGCTCTAGGTGCAGATTATAAGCACGAACTCATAGGTGAGCGTGTTACGACCACACCTAAAAACTACGCATACTTCAAAATTGCCGAAGGTTGCGACCGCCCATGTTCCTTTTGTGCCATTCCATTGATGCGCGGTGGACACAAAAGCACGCCTATTGAAAACCTGGTCATTGAAGCAGAAAAACTGGCCGCAAAAGGTGTTAAGGAACTCATACTTATCGCCCAGGATTTGACCTATTATGGTCTCGATCTCTATAAAAAACGCCGTCTCGCCGACTTATTGAAAGAGCTTGCCAAAGTCGATGGCATCGAGTGGATACGCATGCATTATGCTTTTCCAACCGGTTTCCCAGTAGATGTGCTGGATGTGATGAATGAGGAGCCTAAGGTGTGTAATTATCTGGACATACCGTTGCAGCACATTTCCACGCCTGTGCTCAAGTCCATGCGCCGCGGTACTACTTTTGAAAAAACGAATGCATTGTTGGATCGCTTTCGCGAAAGCGTGCCACAAATGGCCATTAGAACCACATTAATCGTTGGGTATCCTGGCGAGACTGAAGAAGATTTTGAAATCTTGAAACAATGGGTAAAGGACCAGCGCTTTGAGCGTATGGGCTGTTTTACCTATTCACATGAGGAAAATACGCATGCCTATAATCTGGAAGACGATGTGCCAGCCGAGATGAAGCAGGAACGTGCCAATGAAATCATGGAGATTCAATCCCAGATCTCTTGGGAACTGAATCAAGAAAAGATCGGGAAACAGTACCGTGTTATGATCGACCGTAAACGTGGGAATCACTTTGTGGGTCGCACAGAATTTGATAGTCCAGATGTGGATAATGAGGTACTCATTGATGCGAGCGAGCATTATTGTAGTGTTGGCGAGTTTGTAATGGTAGAAATCACAGATGCCGAGGATTTTGACCTGTATGCCGTGCCGGTAGCCTAGTGGTCTGAATTCTTTTCGCGCTCTGCACGTTTCTCTCTAAAGCTTTCTCTAAAATTGCGCCGTTTGCGATCCTTAACCGATTTCTGACGGGACTTGTTCCAGCCCAGAAAAACAAAAAAGGCAACAATCACCGCTCCTATATAGATCCAATCTGTATTCATGTAGTAAAAATAATTCTTTTAAATAAAAAAGGGTCGCTTCGAGAAGAGACCCTTTTTGCTTTTTGAATGTTCGCAATTATTGCTTACTGCTCGGCGCTTTAGTACCAAACTGATACCTAATCTTGATGCCGCCAAAAATAAGTTTAGCTTCCTCAACCTGTCTTGAGTTACCATTACTGGCATTAAAGCTGCCATTGGATACAAAATCAGTTGGGCTCGTTGGATTAAAACTCAATGTCCCATCTATCACTGGTGAATCTACAACATCATTGAGACCGTAATCCAGAAACGCACCAAAGTACATCGCAGAATTATGGGCCAGAAGCTGTTTGATACCTATTTCAAAAGTCGCGTTAACGCTATTACTCAGTTCAAAATCCTGTTCTGAAAATTGAATATCGTTGTAGGTTCCAAAACCAGCAAAAGCTGGTGCCGTCAACGTTCCATTGAATCTAGGGAAATAGCCGCTGGTAGTTAGGCTGGAAGCTCTAGACTCCTGCCTGGCATTACTCAAAAGGTTGTAGGATGCTCCGGCTTTAACGTATAATCTAGTAACTCCAGAACCTTCATATTGTACGTTCAACGGTATGGAAACATTATTAAATTTTTGAGTCTCTGAATAACCGCTTATCTGGTAATTAAACGTGAAGTCTTCACCTTCAGAATCGACAGTGGTTTGGGAACCTTTCAGTAGATTGCTCGAATTGCGGGCCTGATGAAACGCATATCCTACACCAGAGTTTAAACTCCAGTGTTCCGATAATTTAAATTGAATTCCCAACTCAAGGCCTGCTCCAGGTTCTATATCTGTATCACTCAACGCACCTTCTATATCAAAGGTGGAGAAATGAAACTGCGTTCCTAAAGAAAAATTGATTTCTTGAGCCTTGCTGATGATTCCGGTCAATAAGAAAAGTGAACCTACAAGTACTGAACTTTTCATTTTAAAATTTTTCATAATACGATTCTACTAATTTTAGTTTTTGATAAAGTTCAGGCTCTTACTTGATCCATTGATTTGTAAGACTAAGCGATACACGCCTACAGGAAGGTTATCTGGTAGTTCTATAGAAGTATCTATTGCTACTGCAGCTGTTTCTTTCACCAATCTACCATTCTGATCATAAATGAAGTAGACCGCGTTCTCAAGTTGTCCTTGAGGATAATCTGCCCTTACGTTCAATGTTTTTCCTTGTAATACTGGGTTTTGAAGTATAACAAAAGAGAATGTATTCCCAAGGTTGATCGTGGATTCACAAGTTTGAAGAACATCACCATTTGCTAATGTCATTCTAACCATGTACCTCGCGCTAGGATCTAATCGATCGCTAGCATTATCGCCTTCAGAGAAGAATTGATCGGTGCTTACCAGTCGGCCGTTTTTGAACCATTCGTAAGCTACAAAAGAATACCCGCCATTATTCGCTGGATTGTTATTCACCACTAGAACGTTGCCGTACTTCTGCTCAACAATGGCGTCAAAAACAAATCTCTTTTCAATCAATAGATTAAAAGTTCTTGTATCACGTCCGTTTTCAGCAGTGATAACAATGGTTCGGCGATACAGACCAGGAGTAGCTGTTTCTACGATAAAAGATTCACCAGTCGATGCTGTGGCACCGGTTTCACTCACAATTTCTACATCAACGCTTTCAATGCTGTCGTCGCAATCAATCAGATAGAAAATGTTCGTATCGGGATTCGTAAATACCTCACCATTGATAGATATAGATTCTATAGTAGTATCAGTATTCAAGAAAACTTCTAGCTCTTGGGAAACTGGTGTCGCGGCGAGGTAATTATTATTACCAGGTTGCGTCGCAGTAATCAATAGGAATCCCTCTGATTGAAGCGTTACAAATCCAGTAGCACTTACATCTGCCGCAGGCGGTTGTGTCAAGGCAGTTGTTTCATAGACAACTGGTAGTCCTGAAGAAGCAGTTGCTGTCAATTGGAAATCAGGATCTGTAGATAAACGTCTACGTGTAAGTGCATCAAAAGTAACAGTCTGTTCAGCTTGTTCAATGGTAAGTATACCATCAATAGTCACTTGTGGACAATCTGTGCTTGAGCTGCTAATTACTGCCGTTACTACGTAGGTTCCTGCTTCAGTTTGATCATTGTTTGTATAAGTCACAGTCGCATCTGCTGGGATGTTTTCTACGGCTAATGATCTCACGCTTCCGTCGTAAACAAATGTTGCATCGGCCAGCGTCGCATTTTCGATATCACTACCAGCGATAACAACGTTTTGGGTTTGAGTGGTTGTATTTCCATTCCCATCATCAAAAGTCCAAGTCACAATGGTTGTTCCTTGAGTCGAGATTGGCAATACGGCATCGCTGGTCACTGTTACCGTGCCTCCACAGTTATCGGTGGCAGTCGGCGCGACAAGAGAAGTTACACTACACTGTGCCGTAACATCAGCAAGGACAGCAAGATCCGCTACCGGAGCTGTTGTATCATCGATGATCACATTCTGGGTTTGTGTAGAGGTGTTTCCGTTACCGTCGTCAAACGTCCAAGTTACTACGGTTGTTCCTTGAGTCGTGATTGGCAATACGGCATCGCTGGTCACTGTTACCGTGCCTCCACAGTTATCGGTGGCAGTCGGCGCGACAAGAGAAGTCACACTACACTGTGCCGTAACATCAGCAAGGACAGCAAGATCCGCTACCGGAGCTGTTGTATCATCGATGATCACATTCTGGGTTTGTGTAGAGGTGTTTCCGTTACCGTCGTCAAACGTCCAAGTTACTACGGTTGTTCCTTGAGTCGTGATTGGCAATACGGCATCGCTGGTCACTGTTACCGTGCCTCCACAGTTGTCAGTGGCAGTCGGCGTGACAAGAGAAGTCACACTACACTGTGCCGTAACATCGGCAAGTACAGCAAGATCCGCTACCGGAGCCGTTGTATCATCGATGATCACATTCTGGGTTTGTGTAGAGGTGTTTCCGTTACCGTCGTCAAACGTCCAAGTTACTACGGTGGTTCCTTGAGTCGTGATCGGCAATACCGCATCGCTTGTTACCGTTACTGTGTTACCACAGTTATCAGTGGCAGTCGGCGCGACAAGAGAAGTCACACTACACTGTGCCGTAACATCGGCAAGTACCGCAAGATCCGCTACTGGAGCCGTTGTATCATCGATGATCACATTCTGGGTTTGTGTAGAGGTGTTTCCGTTACCGTCGTCAAACGTCCAAGTTACTACGGTGGTTCCTTGAGTGGTGATCGGTAATACCGCATCGCTGGTCACTGTTACCGTGCCTCCACAGTTATCGGTGGCAGTTGGCGCTACAAGAGAAGTCACACTACACTGTGCCGTAACATCGGCAAGTACCGTTAGATCTGGCGTTGGCGGTGTTGTATCATCAATAATGATGTTTTGATTTTGGAATGTAATATTCCCATTTCCATCATCGTAAGCCCAAGTAATAACTGTTGTTCCTTGAGTTGTGATTGGTAACGTAGCGTTGTTTGTAACGGTAATCATACCACCACAATTATCAGACGCTGTAGGTGGTGTAAGAGAAGTTACTACACATTGCGCAGTCACATTTGGTAATGTGGCAAGATCTGGCGTTGGTGGTGTTGTATCATCAATAATGATGTTTTGATTTTGGAATGCAATATTCCCATTTCCATCATCGTAAGCCCAAGTAATTACTGTTGTTCCTTGAGTTGTGATTGGTAACGTAGCATTGTTTGTAACGGTAATCACACTAACGCAATTATCAGTTGCTGTAGGTGGTGTAAGTGAAGTTACTACACATTGCGCAGTCACATTTGGTAATGTGGCAAGATCTGGCGTTGGTGGTGTTGTATCATCAATAATAACATTCTGGGTTTGAGTAGTGATATTCCCATTACCATCATCAAAGGTCCAAGTCACAACGGTTGTTCCTTGAGCCGTGATCGGCAATACTGCATCACTGGTTACCGTTACTGTGCCGCCACAATTATCAGTCGCGGTTGGTGCGGTAAGAGCTGTTATAGAACACTCTGCTGTAACATCAGCAAGCACGGCTGTATCAGGTACAGGTGCTGTGTTGTCTTCAATGGTTACAACTGTTGTGCTTAGATTTGGGCAATCACCGTTAGTGGTGTAGGAGATCGTATAAGTGCCTTGAGTTGAAGCGCTTAGATCAATTACTCCGGTAGAAGTGTTTATGCTAAGCCCAGCACTGGAACTAAATGTGCCACCTGTAAGCCCAGTAATCGTAGGTGTAGGATCTACTTCATTAGGGCAATATTGTGCTTTCGCGAAAGCGAAACTGGCATCATCCAAACCATTTACAATAATAGTAGCAGTAGAGCTGTTAGGACAAGTCCCAGCAGTCGTATAGGTCACCGTGTAGTTTCCAGGCGTTGAAGCCGAAAGATCTACCACACCTGTGGTTGAATTAAGGGAAAGTCCAGCCGTCGAACTAAAGGTTCCACCAGCAAGACCGGTAATGGTTGGCACAGGATCAGTCGCATCAGTACAGTAGGTGGTATCGCTGTACGCGAAAATGGCATCGTCTAGCGCTAACACTTCTATAGTATCACTCGCGCTATCAGCACAACCATTGGTATTTGTGGTATAAACAATTGTATGAATTCCAACTCCAGCAGTGACCGGATCAAAGGTATAAGTCGACCCATTACCGTCATCAGTCACTCCAGGACCAGAATATACACCGCCTGTCGCAGTACCACCAGAAAGTCCAGTTTGTAAGCCGGCATCAATGCAAACATCTGCAGGTGCTGTAAAAGTTGTTGCAGGTGTAATAGTCACTGGAACGAGGACCCTTTCACTTTCACAGCCGTCCACTGTATCTGTAGCGTAATAATCGCCATCAGTCAATAAATCGGTGGAGCTCAAAGGTGTGGTAGATGTATTAGAGCTATAAATTTTAATATCTGTTCCCGTTCCTATAGAAATTAAGTCGTTTACCGTATCACCAGCGCAAAAACTATTAGTATCACTAGAATCGATAGTCATCGTGCCATCCGTACATGCAGTTCGTACCCACCCGCTGGATGGTGGGTTTAAGCCGGCTGAAACAGTGGTGTTTTCATACCCGTTATTGGTAAAATCATTATTGGCATATAACACCCATTTAGAACCATCATAACCTATTTCATAAAATGGATCAGCTTGGTATTCATAATTGTTTTTTCCATTGATAGTTCCATTTAGAATATAAATACCGTTAAGAACGCTACATCCACCTGTGATGCTGACATTAATGGAGTTAGAGTCCCCATTACCAAATATCGGTTCTGGAGTAGAAGTAATTTCAAGTGAGACATTAGACGAATTAGGACAAGCTCCAGCCGTAGTATATGTCACTGTGTAAATTCCAGGCGTAGAAGCCGAAACATCTACCGCACCTGTCGTAGCATTAATGGAAATTCCAGCCGTTGAGCTAAAGGTTCCACCACCAAGGCCAGTAATGGTAGGTATAGCATCTGCACCAGTCGCACAAAATTCTAGATCACCATAACTGAATGACGCATCATCTAAAGTGTTAATTGTAAAAGAGATTGAAGAGCTATTTGGACAAGCTCCAGCCGTAGTATATGTCACTGTGTAAATTCCAGGCGTAGAAGCCGAAACATCTACCGCACCTGTCGTAGCATTAATGGAAAGTCCAGCCGTTGAGCTAAAGGTTCCACCAGCAAGGCCGGTGATAGTAGGCGTTGGATCTGAATCATTGGTACAGTATGCCGCAGCGGCGTAATTGAAACTCGCATCATCTAACGCGTTCACGGTAATCGTCTGGCTGGCTGTGTTTTGACCAGGATTCATAGTGGTATAAGTCACCGTATAAGTTCCAGGTGTAGAAGCCGAAACGTCTACCGCACCCGTTGTAAAATTAATAGAGAGTCCGGCTGTTGAGCTGAATGTTCCACCAGCTTCACCAGTTATCGTTGGTAATGGATCTACCTCATTTACACAAAAGGAGGCAGCACTATAACTAAAAGAGGCATCATCCAATTGCACATCAATGTCAAGATTAACCGAACCAAAGTTTATCGTCCCGCCGCCTCCAGATCCAGAATTACCATTGTCGCTTCCGGTTATTGTAAGTACCGCGGCATCATTACCTGTTAATCCAGAAGCAGTAGTTACTTGAATGTTACTCGCCGTGTCTAAATAAGTATTGATGTTAGCAATTGCACCTGATAAAGTAATGCTAGCGGTTCCAGAATTACTTACGGTAACACCTCCAGAGGTGCTAGCTGCTAATGTTCCAGAACTCGTTGCAATCGTCAAACTAACAGATTGTGTTCCGGCATCAACATCTGCTAGAACAGCTGTACTTAGATCAATGTTGGATGCTGTGTTTTCAGTCACCGTCAGATCAGAAGGTAAACTGCTTAAGGTCGGGTCATCGTTTATGGCGGCAATAGATAAAAATGCAAAATTGCTGCTCGAGACCGAGTTACCACTTGCATCTGTCACTGTAAAAACAAAACTTCTATTGTTTCTGGTGTTACCAACGCTTGGGTCGTCACCAGTATTCACAAATGTAGCTGTCCTAATAGCTGCCTGTGCCTGTGCTGCGGTGCCAGTTCCTGTTAAAGTAAGCACTCCTGTAGTTGAATTGAAATTTGCCGTGTAGGGCCCAGGAGCGGTTACGGCAATAGATTCTCCATTATTAGGAAAAAAGGAAGTGATGCTTAGTGACACCAGATTGATATTTTCACCATCTGGTTCGTCAATAGTAAATGAATTGTTAATGGTTACAGCGGTTCCTCCTTCCAAAAATGATACACCTGGATTAGGATTGGGAATAGTCACCACTGGATCATCATTGACCGCAGTCACGTTTATAAGCACGGTGTCTGCTGTACCATTGATGGTTCCATCATTAGGTGTTACCGTCAAGGTCGCTGTGGTGGTATCATTAAGCGCGGTGGTATAGGTAATCTTTGAAGTATCATTAAGATATGTGTTAATATTTGCAACACTACCTTGTAAAGTCATGGATGCGGTACCAGAATTTGTAATGATCACGCCACTGGTCGTTCCATTACCATTGACGCTGGCAATCGTCCCGCGGTCAACGCCTAGGGTTACGGTAACAAGGTCACCATCTGCATCGGTGATGTTGTAGGCAGAAAGATCTATGGCTGTTGCAACATCTTCCGTTACCGTAACATCTGCTGGTGTTCCTCCTAGATCGGGCGCTGTGTTTCCTGCAAAGACGCTACCGGTATAAGTGCTTGGAGCAGAAGGAACATCGTTTGGATGGGTATACTCGCCAGGTGTCCAGTTACTTGTGGTGTTGAATTGTGTAGCACAAGCTTCTGCTGTTCCATTACATGTGGTTGGGCCGGTGTATCGTCCTTCAAGAAATCCAACAGAGCCAACTTGTGCATTGATTCCATCAGTTAAACCAGTTCCCGCGAGTGTTGCGCCAGCTTCTAAAGTACCATAGAAAGTAAGAAAGGTACCTGGTACAGCTCTAGTTCCTGTCACGGCATAAATCTGATCGCTATTACCATTGATGTTAAAGCTATCTTCGACCTCATCAACAATACCTATGGAGGCTGCTTCTCCCGGGCCGTCAGTATCTGTGATATTAACCACGGTTCCTGCAGCAATCTGGCTGCCAGAATTATTTGTCCAGAGCAATTCTCCTTCTGCCGTGGGTGATTGGAAGGTGGTCCCCAACCATTCTTCATCAATGAACCTTATGGTGGCGCCAGCAGGTGCGTTATCTAATAATATAAAAGAAAAGCCGTCTTCTTCTCCAGCAGTACCATCATCACTATGTAGAGCAACGATGGCAATGTCGCCAGGTGCGTCGATGAGGTTGTTTTGGGTTTGTGCTTTCGCGAAAGCGAACACAAAAAAAGTCACGGCAAACATTACGAGTTTGCTTGAGTAAAATTGTTTCATAGTATGGTTGGCTAAATAATCTAGTTGCGGGCTGGGTAAATACCTTGAAGGGCGATAATATAATGTACGCCTTGATACGGGTTACGTATATTGAAAGGTAGGTTACCACCAGTATTGCCAACAGTGACATTTGCTGGCATCGAGTCTGCAGATGCAGATGATGCATATTGATCATCACCCGTATTACTTAATACTCCATTTGCTGGACTAACTTCATCGTTATCACCAGAAATGGTGTTGACAGGAATACTACCAGTAGCAATATGAGAATGAGAAGGCATTTCTGCAAGAGATAAGGTGTGAGTCTCAGTACCTCCTTTTTGCCCTACTTCAATGAAAGACAAACCTGGGCCATTTCCTGGTCCTACAGGCGTACGACCTCTTAGGTCTGGTAAGGCAAAAGTAGTTCGTCCATCGCCTCCATAGGTGGTTTCCAGAATGGAAAACAATGCAGAGTTTTGATTAACAGCAAGGAGCTGCCCATTACAGAAAGCCCAGCCGCGTGGAGCAAAATTGCCGGCGAACATTTTAATCTCGCCTATCATCGGGTCTTGTGCCTGACAGGTGATGGAAGTAAATGTTAGAAATGCGAGAAGGAGTAGAGTTTTTTTCATGATTGGAGGTTTTAGAATTAATTATTTTATTAAAAGTAAGATTCATAGTTTTTAGAGAAGGACAGTTTTACCATTGTTGAAAATGATGCTCATTTCTGTGGGAAAAAGGCCTTTTCTTATTTAAATGTTATAGGGCTTACCTATCGGTGCTCATTTACATCTCATTATTAAATTAGTATTCGTTGACGGTTATTATTGTGTACAAACTAACAGTAGGGCCTGTTAGAACTGGTCATGCTCGGGTGCGTTTAAGCCCAAGATGGTTTTGTAGGGATGGAGCGAATTTAAGATACTTTTATTAAGAAATGTTAATTATGTTAATAAAATTAACATGTGTCGTGTAGGAATAAAGTCTGTTTAACATGTTCACAATATACTTTTGTGACATAAAACGTTGTGCTAAATAGCGTTCAAGAGATTTCAGAACAAGGTTAATCTTCAAGATAGAATTGGAAAATAGAACTATATCGATTTTCCGTTTATCGATTCCTTACATCACTTTCCACCAAGCCATCTCTCAAACGTATCACACGATGGGCATGCTCTGCGATGTCTTCTTCGTGAGTGACGAGAATTACCGTATTACCATCGGCATGGATTTTATCAAAGAGAGCCATGATTTCCACGCCTGTTTTGGAGTCCAGGTTCCCGGTAGGCTCATCGGCTAGGATGATGGATGGGTTGTTGACTAGGGCACGACCTACGGCCACGCGCTGGCGTTGTCCACCAGAAAGCTGATTGGGCTGGTGGTCCATACGGTCTGCAAGACCTACGCTGGTTAAAACTTCGGTAGCTCTAGCGATGCGATCCTTTTTTGACATACCGGCATAAATCATGGGCAAGGCTACGTTATCAAGAGCCGTGGTACGCGGCAAAAGGTTAAATGTCTGGAAAACGAAACCTATTTCTGTATTTCTTATATCGGCAAGCTGGTCATCGCTTAAACTGGAAACATCAGTTCCATTAAGTCGATAGGTGCCTGAAGTAGGTGTGTCTAGACAGCCCAGCAGATTCATAAAAGTGGATTTTCCAGAACCTGATGGTCCCATAAAAGCGACATAATCACCACGTTTGATATCAAGGTCAATGCCTTTAAGCACTTTTACCTCTTCCTGACCCAACTTGAAATTACGCACGATATCGCGCACCTCGATGACATTTTCACTCATAACTACTAGGTTGCTTATGCCTCATAGGACGCAGGATTTCTAGAGACGTTACACATGAATATGAAAAGCTTGTTGCCTCTGTTCTTTTCTAAAAAACAGAATACCCCATTGATAGGTATCAATGCTTGCGGTGACTTTGGGATGATGTATCAATTGTTCCCATGCTCGGGTCATGCCTTTTGACCAATAGATATCATCAATCACCACTACAGACTGCTCGTTTAAGAAAGGCTGCAGTGCTTCAAAATAGCGCAGGGTTGCAGCACCATCATGATGTCCATCTATAAAAACCAAGTCATAGATCCCACTGGGCTGCTCATGCAAATTACCGTCAAAAAAATCTTGAAAAGTTCCAGTGATCAAATGCGCATTTTTTACACGAGCCGCCTTCAATCGTGCAGAGGCATAACCGTGAACCTCTGGACTCGCCTCAATACTGGTGACTTGCTGGCACGCCATCGCAAGCGCGTGAGTGCCTATTCCTAGGGAAGTGCCTAGTTCCAGAGCGCGTTGCACGTCCAAATAATGCGTAAGAAGAGACAATAGCTGGGCTCGCTTCAAACTACTGCAATTGTGCTTTAAGATTTTGCTGCTTATTCGCGTGTTCTCTTGCAAACGTTTACTGCCCGCACCATGATCTTCTATATGTAATAATTGAGGATGGTTTTTTACGCTTTCGCGAAAGCGAACTATTTCCTCATTCACCGCAAGATTTGATCTCTTTTGCAAGCAGTCACGATTCAATGTAAAAACAAATGGTGAATGAATACCGTGCAGGTGGAAGGATTTCCAGTGATGTTTGAGGTAGTGTTTGAGTTGGTGCAGCACGATTCAAAATTAGAGAATTGTTTTATCATCTGTTCACCCTGATAATTTACACTTGTTGTCACCCTGAACTCGTTTCAGGGTCTCACGCTGCAAGTTTCAATTCTTGTCACACTGAACTCGTTTCAGGGTCTTCTGGACTTCCTCCACAATCTATACCGCAATGTGGCGCTTAATAACGTGTATTTCAATCAAATAAGCTTAAAAACTCGAATCCATCAGATGCTGAAACAAGTTCAGCATGGCAAACTAAAAAGAGAACGGTCAACATGAACTCGTTTTAGGGTCTACCAGATGTTGAGGTAGGGCTCTGTGAAGATCCGCTTTTGTTTCTAATTGTAGCCGCTTCGAGCGGCAGTCGAGAAGGAGCGATTGTGAAGGAAAAACGATTTTTGGAAACTGTATCGAGACGGACACTCGATATCAGTTCAAGGAACTGGAATAATGACTTGACCAGTTTAATGGTGATAGGGCTAAGCAATTTTTGCGATTTGAAACTTGGAATTTGAGATTTGGAACTTGCTATTTGCTTTAAGTCATTAAACTCCCAATCGCTCTGTGAGTTCCAGCCATTCCATTTCCTTTTCTTCCAGTTCTTCCTTGACTTTTCCCAGCTTGATACTGTTTTCGGTCATGGTCTCTGGATCTATGGATTCATCGAGAAAGCTGTCTTGCAACTTTTTGCGTTCCGCTTCCAGTTGCTTTACTTTATTTTCCAGTCGGCTCAGTTCTTTTTGATCTTCGCGGGAAATGCCAGTGTTGGATTTGGGTTTTTCTGGTTTTGGAGCTGCCTTGACCTCTGGAGTCTTGACGGTTTCCTTTTCCAAAGCAATATCTGTCGTACCCACATAGGCTCTAAAATCAGAATAATTTCCCGGGAAATCGGTAATCTCACCAGACTGATTGAATACCAAGAGATGGTCCACAATCTTATCCATAAAGTAGCGGTCGTGACTTACCACCACGATACAACCTGGGAAATCCATCAAAAAGTTTTCCAGCACGTTCAACGTTGGGATGTCCAGGTCGTTGGTAGGCTCATCAAGGATCAGGAAATTGGGATTTTGAATCAGTATAGTACATAAATACAAGCGCTTGCGCTCGCCACCACTAAGTTTCTCGACAAAATCATGTTTCTTTTTATTGTCAAAAAGAAAGCGCTCCAGCAACTGACTTGCACTAATGATTTTTCCTTTCTGTAGCGGTATGTACTCGCCATATTCCTTAATCACATCAATCACCTTTTGTCCTGGCTTGATGTCGATGCCACCTTGCGTATAGTAACCTATCTTGATCGTTTCACCTATGGTTACCTTACCCGTATCTGGAGCAAGATCACCATTAATGATGTTGAGAAAAGTAGATTTTCCGGTCCCATTTTTCCCAATAATACCCACACGTTCGCCACGCTGGAAGTTGTAATCAAAGTTTTCAATAAGTGTTTTGTCGCCAAAGGATTTTGAGATCTTGTGCAATTCTACCACTTTGGTACCCATGCGTTGCATGTTGATTTCCAGCTCTACGTTGTGTTCCTTGCGACGGTTGGAGGCTGCCTCTTTGATTTGGTAAAAATCGTCGATTCGGGATTTGGACTTTGTCGTGCGCGCCTTGGGCTGGCGACGCATCCATTGCAATTCCTTTTTAAAGAGTTGTTGTGCTTTTTCCTGGGTGGTTTGCTCGATCTCGAGTCGCTCTTCCTTTTTCTCTACATAATACGAATAATTGCCTTTGTAGGTGTAAAGATGACCGTTGTCCAATTCAATAATTTCATTACACACACGATCTAGGAAATAACGGTCGTGTGTTACCATCAATATGGTGTAATCTTCCTGCTTAAAATACTCCTCCAGCCACTCGATCATCTCTAGATCCAGATGGTTGGTAGGCTCATCCATGATCAACAATTGCGGATCTGATAATAAGGCGATCGCCATGGCGATGCGCTTTTTCTGGCCACCACTTAGCTTGCCTACTTTTTGCGAAAGATCGTCCAGCTTGAGTTTGGATAGGATCTGTTTGTATTTGGTTTCAAAATCCCAAGCCTGTGCAGATTCCATCTGGTCAAATGCTTTTTGGTAGGCATCTGCATCATCCATGTTCTCCATCGCCTTTTCGTATCGAGCGATGATCTGGATGGTAGGAATATCAGAGGCTAGAATGACCTCCTCAATCGTTTGGTTTGGATCCAGGTCCGGCTCTTGCGATAGAAACGCCATACGCAAATCGCTGCGTTTGTTGACGCTACCAGAGTCCGGTTGTTCCCTGCCGGCAATGATATTGAGCAGTGAGGTTTTACCGTAACCGTTTTTTGCTACAAAGCCAATTTTTTGGCCTTCGTTGATGCCCAGCGATACATTTTCAAACAGCGCTTTGTCTGCAAACGCACGCGATACATTTTCTACACTCAAATAATTCATGGAATTCTGCTCAGAAATAAGCGGCAAAGTTACGGTATTTCCTAGGCTTGTAATGCTATCAACTTTAACTTAAACCTAGATCCTAAAGTAAACGTTCTGCTTCATGGAACGCACCCAAATTTATAGTAATGAAATAAAGACCTGGAAATAATTTCAGTTTGTTGGATGGAAATACGCTTTCATTTTCGCTTTCGCGAAAGCGAAACATAAATCAAGCTTATGTCGTTGCATCTGGGTAGAAATGCGGACGATTATAATGACTTTCGCATAAATATCTATGTTAAAACAAAAGAAAAGTTTTAAACCGGCATTGGCAGGTCTGTCGTTAAAAATGAAGGAGCTGTAGCCTTTGGAAAGAAATTCGTCGGCTTGTATTGCGTAATTTACCTTTTGATAAGACCATCGGGATCGAAATTCTATTGCATCCGAAAGCGTTTTAATTTCTTTGGCGGAAGCTTTGAAATTTTTAGACAGACATGCCACAGCCTAGCATCAACAAACTTGTCATGCCGCACTTGATGCGGTATCTGCAATGGAAAGATTAACAGAGAAGAGATTTGCTATGACTAAGCGGGTCAAGTAAATTTCTGGATTCTATACAAAAGAGATCGTGATTTTTCGGGCTATACCTTCCTAGGTTTTTGCTCATTATGAATGCCAATGAAGCTGTTTTTAAACCGGCATTGGCTGGTCTGTCGTCAAGAATGAAGGAGCTGTAGCCTTTTGAAAGAAATTTGTCGGCTTGTATTGTGTAATTTACCTTTTGATAAGACCATCAGCACCGAAATTCTATTGCAACCGAACGCGTTTTAATTTCTGTGGCGAAAGCTTCAATAGTTGCAGACAAGTATGCCACAGCCCAGCATCAACAAACTTGACATGCCGCACTCGATGCGGTATCTGCAATGGAAAAAGTAACAGAGAAGAGAGTTGCTAATGTCTAAGAGGCTCAAGTAAATTTCTGGATTCTATACAAAGCAGATCGTGATTTTTCGGGTCATACCTTCCTAGATTTTTGCTCATTATGAATGCCAATGAAGCTGTTTTTAAACCGGCATTGGCAGGCCTGTCGTCAAGAATGAAGGAGCTGTAGCCTTTTAAAAGAAATTTGTCGGCTTGTATTGTGTAATTTACCTTTTGATAAGACCATCGGGATCGAAATTCTATTGCAACCGAACGCGTTTTAATTTCTTTGGCGAAAGCTTCAATAGTTGCAGACAAGTATGCCACAGCCAAGCATCAACAAACTTGTCATACAGCACTCGATGCGGTATCTGCAATGGAAAAAGCAACAGAGAAGAGATTTGCTAATGTCTATGAGGCTCAAGTAAATCTCTGGATTCTATACAAAGCAGATCGTGATTTTTCGGGTCATACCTTCCTAGATTTTTTGCTCATTATCAATGCTATTGAAGCTGTTTTAAACCGGCATTGGCAGGTCTGTCGTCAAAAATGAAGGAGCTGTAGCCTTTGGAAAGAAATTTCTCGGCTTGTGTTGCATGATTTGTCTTTTCACAAGATCTTCAGGACCGAAATGCTATTCTTTCCGAAAGCGTTTTAATTTCTTTGGCGGAAGCTTCGAAATTTTTAGACAGACATGCCACAGCCTAGCCTTTTTGGTTACTTTTTCGGTAATGGAAAAAGTAACGAAGACAATACTTTACCGCAATAAATTCCCAGACAGGTGTGTTGAAGCATAGAAGACATTTTAAATAGGCTATCTATTAAGATAATTTTATATTTACCGGCTATACACCAAAGAGAATATGCGTAGGCTCACGTTTGTATGGATGATAGGATTGCTGCTTGCAATATCATCTTGCATCCCTTTAAATAAAATCACTTACCTGCAAGAGTCAAAATCTGTAGCTGTGGATAGCTTGATGATGGCAAGACGTTTACAACCACCGTACCGATTACAGGTGAACGACGTATTGAACATCAGCTTGTATCAAAGTGCAGACGAACGATTGACAAAGCTATTTTCGCCTGCAAGTGGTGAATCCGTGAGCGGCGCTGGAGTGAATGGATATGGGATTGATATACGTGGTGACATTAGACTGCCTGAGATAGGAACGGTAAAAGCCATAGGCCTGACCACCGATGAACTGCAGGAAAAGTTGAAACAAATTTTACTGGAAAAATATTTCAAACAAGAAGAGGAGCTGTTCTTGACCGTAAAGCTAGCAGGTATTTCGTACACCATGGTAGGTGAGGTAGGTGGAACGGGTATTCAATCCGTCCAACGCGAACAGATCAACATCATCGAGGCCATTGCTGCCGGTGGTGGTGTCCCGGTTACCGGAGATTTGACAGCGGTCAAAATTGTTAGAAATTATCCTGATGGGGTAAAGGTGCATGAGTTGGACCTTACCAATCTTGATATTGTGTATTCGCCATATTATTACATCCAGCCCAATGACATGATTGTGGTCGATCCGCTGCCGCAAAAGGTTACTGGCGTGGGAACTACGGCTATATCTACCTTTGGGACCATTGTGTCAGTATTGGGGACTATTGTTACTTCTGTATTACTATTCACGCGTCTATAGATGGAAGAAGAAAAAGAAGTTAACGCGTTATCAGGCATTTTTGATGTCAAGCAGTTCCTGCAAAAGCTATTGAAACTTTGGTGGCTGTTTTTGCTGTGCATGATCATAGGCTTGTCATATGCCTATTACAAGAATCAGTTTATCCAGACGTTTTACAGAATTGAGTCCTTGATCAGTATCAAAGACAACAATAACCCTTTATTTACGAGTAATCAAAGCTTGACATTTAATTGGGGTGGAACTACAGACAAGGTTACTACGGCCATCACCCAATTCAAATCCAGATCCCATGCAGAGGTGGTTGTGGATCAATTGCAATTCTACGTCAACTATATCAAAGAAGGAGATTATTACAATATTGACGCCTATAAGCAAACTCCATTCTATGTTTTTGTGGATACGTCCAATGCCCAATTGTATCAAAAAAACATACGGATTAAGGTGTTGGACAATGATAGGTTTGAATTGAGCACCACCTTTGGCGGGACTATAGCTGGCGGATTTGATTATGCAAAAAAAGAACCCACCAGCGTCCAGGTGCCACAAGGAGACTGGAGTCAAATCTTCCGCTTTGGAGAAAAGATAGAACTACCCTTTTTAAAAGTAACCATCGAGCGACGATCAGATCAGGTCAGTGCTGGAGAATGGTTGTTCAACCTAGGTAATTATTGGGGAACGGTCATGCGTTATAAAGGCATTGCCGTAAGCCAGCAACCCGATGGATCCTCCATTTTGAACCTGAGTATGCAAGGTCTGAACAAACAACGGCTTATTGATTATATTAATAAGAGTAGCGAGGTGCTGGTTACAGAAGAGTTGCGCAAGAAAAACAAGTTTGCGGTAAGTACGATCAAATACATAGACAGCAGCCTTCAAAAACAGAGCAAATTGTTGAAGGAGTCAGAAGAAGAGTTGTCAACTTTCAGGAACAACACACAACTGTTAGATGCTACGGTTCAAAATACAGATTTCAATTCAAAACTTACCGGCTTTGAAATCCAGAAAAGGGATTTATTGAACCGATTGAATTATTACGAAAACCTAGACACCTATTTAAAGCGCAGGTCAGATTATACTGCGATTCAAGCGCCGTCTGTGGTAGGTATTTCAGAAGGTAGTATAGGCGGATTCATTGCGCAATTGATAGGACTTTCAGAAGAACGCAAGCGTCTGGAATTCAGTTTGAAGCCAGATGCTCCAGCCTTTAGGGAAATTGACCGTCAAATTGATGCATTGAAAACGGTGATCTATGAGAATATAGAAAACTCTACCTCACTACTGGAAAGTGAACTTTCTCAGATCAATAGAGAAATAGGGAAGCTGGAAAATCAGATCAAAAGATTGCCTAAGGAACAACAGGAATTTTTGAAGATCCAGCGTCAGTTTGATATTACCCAACAAGCTTATAATGTATTCCAGGCTAAACGCGCAGAGGCAGAATTGGTCAAAGCGGCTAATGTATCTGACGTGTACATCATCGATGAGGCAAAGGATACCGGTCAAGGTGGTAGCCAGCGGGATAGTAATATCAATTACTTGATCGCACTATTGATAGGAATCGCAGTGCCTGTGACAGTAGCGTTTATCCTAACGTTATTGGATAGTTTTATTCATTCTCCTAAAGATTTGGAAAAATTATCGCCAGTTCCATTGATAGGAGTCATAGGACAAGTCAAGCACGACAATAATCTTGTGGTATATGAAAAGCCAAGATCTGCCATTGCAGAAGCTTTTAGAGGATTGCGATCTAGTCTGCATTTTATCTACAATCAGGATACAGGTTCCAACACCGGCTCAAAAACGATTATGGTGACCAGTAGTGTCAGCGGTGAAGGAAAAACCTTTACTAGTATCAATCTGGCAACAGTGTTTGCATTAAGTGGCAAAAGAACCATATTGGTAGGATTGGATTTAAGAAAGCCTAAAATATTTGATGATTTCTATATTGAAAACACCATTGGAGTCTCCAATTATTTGGTGAAGGATGCAACACTGAATGAGATCATAAAATCTTCGGGAATAGAAAATCTGGATCTAGCGCTATCAGGTCCTGTGCCGCCTAATCCTAGTGAGCTTATATTAAAAAAGCAGATGGCTATCATGATAGACGAATTGAAGCAATCTTATGATTACGTTATTCTAGACACGCCGCCTCTAGGACTGGTGGCAGACGCCATGGAAATATCAAAGTATGCAGACGCCAGCCTGTATGTGGTGCGCCAGGGATATACTAAAAGAGGCATGCTCGACATTGTAAATGATAAATATGTCAAGGGAGAATTAGGTAATGTAAGCTTACTGTTTAACTACTTTAGTGACAAGGCGCGTTATGGCTACGGTTATGGCTACGGCTACGGTTATGGAGCCTACGGTAACGGTTATCACCAAGATAATGCCCCTAAAACAGCAGCAGATCGACTGAAGCAACAGATTAGTAAATTATTTACGCTTTCGCGAAAGCGAGGTTAGAGAAAGCCACAATTTATGAATGAAGAAAAGTGGTTATATGAAATCAAGCCTAAAGGGAAGTTGATTGACCTCAATCTTAAGGAGATATGGCGATATAGAGATTTGCTAGTACTATTTATAAAACGAGACATCACAACAGCGTATAAACAAACCATCTTGGGGCCGCTTTGGTTCCTCATCCAGCCGTTGTTTACTAGTGTAGTTTTTACCTTAATATTCAATGAAGTAGCAGGTATAGACAATGGTGCCATACCTAACTTCTTGTTTAACTTGACAGGCCTGACCTTATGGAGCTATTTTAAGGAAGTATTGAGCGTTTCAAGTTCAGCTTTTACGTCCAATGCAGGTCTATTCGGTAAAGTGTATTTCCCTCGCTTTATTGCACCAGCTTCTAGGGTGCTATCAGGTTTGTTTAAGTTTGGTATTCAACTGATCATTTTAGTGATTTTCTATGCCTACTATTATTACAAGGGAATGGACATTCTACCTAGTGTAGGCTTGCCTTTGGTATTAGTCATATTGCTCAATATTATCTTGTTAGGCATGGGGTCTGGACTAATCCTTTCCGCCTTGACGACAAAATATCGCGATTTGAACGTGTTAATCGGGTTTGGATTGAACCTACTGCTATACCTGAGCGCAGTAATGTATTCATTAGAAGCGGCAAGGGATAAATTAAAAGAGTATTACTGGGCCGTAGAGTGGAATCCCATTGCTCACGTCATAGAGAGTTATCGCAGTCTGTGGTTCAATAGTCTGGAAATTCACTGGACGGGCATCTATACTGGACTAGCCTTGGGTATAATCATCTTTTTTTTAGGATTGATTGTCTTTAATAAGACAGAGAAGACTTTTATTGATACGGTGTAACGAGAGTCAACAAATGATTGCAGTTATTGTCCCATGCTACAATGAAGAAAAACGCCTGAAAGTATCAGCGTTTAAAGAGTTCATAAAGGCAAACGGTAAATATCATTTCTTTTTTGTGGATGATGGTAGTACAGATGAAACTTATCAAATGTTATATGATAATTTTTATGAAGATTCCAGATCAAATATAATTAAGGCTGATTTTAATTTAGGTAAAGGTGAAGCTATACGCTTTGCAATCAGCAAAATACCCCATCAGTCATTTCATTACCTTGCTTTTATTGACGCTGATTTAGAAATCCCGTTAGATCAATTAATTGAACTGGAAAAAGCTTTCTATTCAATACCTGATACGATTGCTGGCCTATCTATAAGAATCGAAATAGGTAACAAGAAATCCTCGTTGGTACGTAGGGTTGGAAGTTCTATGATTAGAAAAATTTCGTCAAAACTCATAGGCTTTAGTGTTCCCATTCGGGATACTCAGTGCGGTTGTAAGATGTTTTCAGTCCGTATTCTAGATGTTTTCAAGGAACCATTTATATCAAGTTGGCTTTTTGATATTGAGATCATTTTGAGAATCAGGAATAAATATGATAAAGAGGGACAATCCATACGTCAAATTCCGTTACGTAAATTGAATTCCGTTGATGGAAAAATTAATTATAAAGCGGCTGCTATTTTGAAGTTGACACAACAATTAAATAAGATACGTAGATGCTACAATTAGATAAAAATTCGCATCAAGGACTTATGATAATTATACTATTAGGTTTCTTTGTTGTTATTCCTTTTCTATTTGTTGTAAAGTATGCGACATTGTCTGCAGATGATTTTCCAAGAGCGGTCTTTGATATTCAAGATTTTTTTAGGAATTATAGTTCCTGGTATAAAATGCATAATGGGCGTTTTGTAAACGCATTTTTTAGTCTACTTCCAATCTATAGCCCTACGCCTCTCCGATTAATGCTTTTTATAAACTTTGTCTTCAATTTTATAGCCTTAAGATTTTTTCTGTTCGAACTATTTTCCTTTTATGGGATACAAGTATCTAAGAAAGTCAATTTCATAGCCACGATCGTTTTCTTTTCTTTATTAATAGTTCAAATGCCATCCTTGGTCGACTACTTCTATTGGTATGCTTCAATGACCGTATATTCCATATCGTTCTGTTGCTTTTTAATGACATTAGCATACCTTTTTAAAATGATGCGAGGCGATAAAAGAGCAATTATCTGGTCTATGCTGTTTTCGATACTAGCCATTGGTAGTAGTGAGCTGTTTATTTTATTACTCAATAGCATAGTAGCCGTCTTTCTATTCGTAGATTACATAAACAGAAAGCAAGTAGTACGCTCTTTAATTTACCTTCAGCTTATCGTCATTGCCGCATCAGTACTGGTAATTTTATCTCCTGGGTCGGCTAATCGCCAACAAGCATTTGAACAAAGTGGTAATTTCATCAATGCCCTTTCGGTAACCTGGAGAGAGATATTATTTTTCTTTAGTAATGAGTTCTCTAACCTTCAAGATTATCTTACTTATAGTGTTATAGTCATGCTTATTGCATTAGTTCTCATCAAATCAAAAAATAGCGTTTCACTCAAGTACATAAACCCTTTAATACTATTGCTTTTCAGTATTACTCTTTTAATCTGTATTTTATTTACACCAAGCTATGCCATGGGAGGATTACCGTTCAATTATGGAAGGGTTGGGAATCTAATCCATTTGCTATGGTTAGTGATAGTTTTAGTTAATACAATAAACTTGATGGTTGCTTTGAAAAAACAACAATGGATCGATTGGTCTATTGGCGAGTACTGGTGTTTGCCAACTCTATTGGTTCTGCTTACGACGTCAGTTGTGCGTAGTTCTAATGTAAATAATATTTATGACGACTTGATTAATGATCGCTTTGAAAAATCAGAGAATGATAGGAACGATAGATTATTGAGAGTTATAAATTCTAGAGAGGTCAATATAGTTTTAGAGCCTATGATGATGCCCAAAACCCTACAATACACAGATGTTACCTCAAATCCAGACCACTGGTATAATAAAAGTTACGTGAATTATTTCAATGCTAAGTACGATATAAATATCAACACAGTAAGAGTTGAGAATAAGACTGCTTCTGCCGTTGAAGCGCTTGACTAAATTAGAATAAACGTATATGAGCGCAAAAACGATTAGACTATATTGGTGGAGTGAGATCTACATTCAAAAGAAAGAGCGAGAGAACTATGGGGACTTGCTGGGTAAATATTTGGTAGAGAAAATAACAGGTAGAAAAGTTTCTTGGCTACGGGCAAATAGGTTTTATATAAAAAATTGGTGGAGACCGGTGTACGTCACTATTGGAAGTATTTTGGAACACATAGGCAGTCATTGTATTGTCTGGGGTAGCGGTATGAGCCATCGGGATGCACAAATTGCAAGGGCAACTTTTACGGCAGTAAGGGGTCCGCTTTCGCGAAAGCGGATACTTGAGATAGGCTATGATTGTCCAGAAGTTTATGGAGATCCAGCATTGCTATTACCTCTTTACTTAGAAGATCATCAAACCAAAACGTACGAATTAGGCATCATCCCACATATCAATGATTATAAGATCGTTCAAAGCATGGCTGGGAACAGCCCAACCTTGTGCATCATAGATTTTTTGACCAATGAGATTGAAGAAACGACCCGACAAATATTATCTTGCAAACGCATCATTTCTTCATCCCTACACGGCATCATAGTTGCTCACGCCTATAACATTCCAGCAGTCCAAGTCAAATTTTCAAATGCTATCTTTGGCGATGGCGTTAAGTACCATGATTACTTGCTTTCAGTAGGTCTTGAGACTTACGATCCTTTATTGATAGAAAATCAATTTGACAGTGATTACTGGATGGATCATGTGGATAAGCATAAATATAAACTACCAGACCAACTTACGATCAAAAACTTGCAAGACGGATTGATGAAAGCATGCCCATTTTTAAGCGGTGAAGATGAAAGATGATATTATCCTAAAAATTGAAAACCTTTCCAAGCAGTATCGTTTAGGTACAGTAGGTACGGGTACGTTGGGTCATGACATCAATAGAGCCTGGGCAAAAATGCGAGGCAAGGAAGATCCTTATCAAAAGATAGGCGCTGTCAACGACCGCAGTACAGCGGCAAGTTCTGACTACGTATGGGCGTTGAAGGACATTAATTTTGAGGTAAAGCGCGGAGAGATTGTCGGGATCATTGGTAAAAATGGTGCAGGTAAATCCACATTACTTAAAATTCTTTCAAGGGTGACAAGTCCCACGACAGGTAGTATCAAAGTAGGTGGTCGCATGGCAAGCCTCTTAGAAGTTGGAACTGGAATGCATCCAGAATTAACAGGTAGGGAAAACATCTATCTCAACGGTGCAATCTTGGGAATGACAAAAGCAGAGATTGCTAGCAAAATAGATGAAATCATTGAATTTTCAGGCTGCCAGATGTACATCGACACACCAGTAAAACGCTATTCCAGCGGTATGGGCGTGAGGCTGGGGTTTGCCGTTGCTGCTTTTTTAGAACCTGATATCCTGGTAGTGGATGAGGTACTTGCTGTGGGCGATGCAGAGTTTCAAAAGAAAGCGATTGGTAAAATGCAGGATATTTCAAGTTCTGGTGGAAGGACGGTGTTGTTTGTGAGTCATAATATGGATAGTGTTCAGTCTTTATGTACTAGAGTAATTCATATAATGAATGGTTGCATAGTCAACAGTGGCTCCACAAAAAAAATTATTAGCGAATACTTAAATGCAGGGTTGACGCATCACAGAGTCCTTGAAGGTATTTCTGAGAGAAAAGGAAATGCTCAATTACTTATGAAAACAATCGATTTATTTGCATTAGATGAATCAATGCCTAAGACTGTTTTCAGTTTAGGAGAAAGATTAAAGCTTATTCTTACTGTAGCGAAGAGCTCATCAAATATACCAATAGAAAGTATCAAAATAATCCTTGGGATCTACAACGAAAATGGAGAAGGTATTATCCGTATAGATAAAAATATGAGCATTTTGACGAAACCTGATTTGAACAATCACTCTGACACGCTTATTTTTGAATGCAAAATTCTTGATCCTCTAAATATAGTTCCAGGGAATTATAGTATTAACATCGCTATATTTAAAAATCAACAGTTAGCAGATTACTTATCAGGTAAGATATTGTTTTCCATTATTAATGAAAATTATCTAGGCAATGGTAAATTACCAGAAGATCTAGGTTTAGCTAAAATCGTTTGCAGAAGTAAATGGTCTATTCAAAAAATTGCCTAAATGGATATCGTAAATAACACACCCTATCTTTATGATAAATCTGGGCGGATACTGGTAACAAACGATACGGTTTACAGGATAATTGAAAAGAAGGATAAGATAGATAGTTACTTGAGGTTACTGCGCTCTGACAATATTTTTAAATTATATAATAAAGGGCTGATTGAAACTAAGATAGTAGAAGAAAAATCTAATACCAATCTGTTAGTTCTAGAACATAAATATCTTCCATTTATTTTACATCCTGCGGAATACACATGTGAGATGTACTGGCAAGCGGCAAGACAATTTATTGAACTTAATCAGGAATGTCTGAAAGTAGGATTTGTCACTTATGATGCACACCCCTACAATATTACCTTTTATCGTTCCAATCCTGTTTTTTACGACTTTGGCTCTTTAATTCAAGCACAAGTTGTTTCTATTGAATGGTTTCAGGAGTTTTGGGAAAAGTTTGTAATACCTATATGGCTAAGCTCTTTTTCAAAAAAAACATTTAAGTTTTCAAAAGAATTAAGAAAAGAACATCAATATGGTTTTGGAACCTCTTTGCTCACCTCTTCATTTAGTAAAAAATTGCTGTTTCGTAAGTTTTTGAAATTAGTTCAACTGAGAGAATCTCCGGAACTTTTATTCAATGAGATTTTGAAATGGTTAGATGATCACAGGCCTATACCTGTATCCAAACAATATTGGTCTAATTATTACAAAGGTGAGGAGTTTGACCTTCTGACACCTCAGAATATGAAAGAAAGATTTTGTCTAGAAATATTTCAAAATAATAAATACGATAAGGTAGTGGATTTAGCATCTAATAAAGGCTACTTTTCTGAAATGGCAGAATATTTTGGTGCCGAAGTTTTATCATTTGATTATGAAGAAGAGGTAGTTAATTCATTGCTAAAAAGGAATAAAGTAACTGCTGCTCATATTGATTTTAATATCCCGACTCCAGCATTGGGGGTTAGTTTATTCTGGGGCGACATGTTTTCACGGTTACAAGGAGACTTAGTTATAGCTTTAGGTTTAATTCATCACATCTGTATAAGACAAAAAACTCCAGTTTATTTGTTTTGCCAAACATGTTTACAATTAGCCTCTAAAGGAATATTGCTTGAATTTGTATACATGGAGGATAAGCATGTCAAACAGTGGAATGAACCCAAACCGCAAAATTATGATATTGAAACCATCGGTAAATTTTTTTCACCAAAATTCACTAACCGTATGACAAGCAAACTCGAATCAGCAGATGGACTTAAGAGGAGATATATTTATTTTTTTACAAATTAACAATGTAGAATCTTAAGTTTATTAGATCCATACTACTCTCAAAGCTAATATTCTCCTTCTTTATCATCAATGTTATTGATATTAAAATAAAAGGCTTCTAATCTTAAAAATCTGGATTTCTGTTTCTTGAGTCGCGATTTAATAGATTATTTTCGAAGTTTTTAGTCAGAGAAAGACTTTTCAAAATCCCTACACGATGTTTGAGGCGAGACCCGATAAGAATGCATTTTTAGTCAAAAGCTATGAAACAAAGGAGCTTATTTCTAAATACAAAAAGCAGCTCAATTACGATATTAGCAGATTTGTAGACGGTCTATCCGAGATACATCTGTATGAAGATAAATACACTGGTTATCAATTTTATTATCCTATGGATATATTTGGTGATAGTGCTTTTTATGAACACCTGCAGAAGTTTGACTGGTATTATATGCCATGGAAATGGGAACACGAATATTTGTTAAATCAGCTTGATGTTAAAGATAAAATATTAGAAGTTGGGGCAGGCGGACTAGGATTCATTCAAAAGATTTCTGCTCTAAATGTTGACTGCATTGGATTAGAATTAAATGAAAAAAGTGTTGACAAGGCAAAACAATTGGGATTAGATGTAAGAAATGAATCTATACAGGCATTTGCGGCAGCAAACACCGAATGCTTCGATGTCGTTTGTTCATTTCAGGTGCTTGAGCATATAACTGACGTTCATTCTTTTCTAGCATCCAAGATCAAGTGTTTAAAAAAAGGTGGTAGACTTGTTATTTGTGTACCTAATAATGACTCATTTATTAAATATGACGAAGGTGGTATTTTAAACTTCCCTCCGCACCATGCCGGTCGATGGAATCGACAATCTCTTAATTCTATCGCATCATGTTTTAATTTACAGATTGCAGATGTCGTATATGAGCCGCTGCAGGAATACCACTCTACATGGTATGTACGATCAACTTCTAGGCGTCTAAAAAACAATAAATTAATTAACAGAATTAGTAAAATCATTTCTATCGATAAAATTATAAACGCTTACGTGAAAAGAAACCAAAGTCGCATCCGCGGTCATTCAATAATGTTTATCTATAAAAAAGAGTAGTGAAAATTCTCCTGGTAAATACCTTCGACCGCGGCGGCGCAGCAAATGCGTGCATTCGACTTCATCTTGCATTGTTGGATCACGGTATCGACAGTAAGTTACTGTTAAAAAAGAAAACTAAAAGTATCCCTCAAAGTTTTCAGTATAGCAAAGCTACCGTATCAAAATCTAAATTAAATAAAATTTGGGGTCGATTCAGTCGTCTGATTTCTATTTCTTTGCCAGTATCACTTAGATCTTCAACAAGACTCAGTGTTGAAGATGAGTTTTTACGAGGGCGTGATAAACGACTTTCTCTATTTTCATTCCCAGGGAATGAAATCGACATTACCGAAAGTCCATTCTATAAGGAAGCTGATATAATAAATTTTCATTGGGTTGCAAAATTCATTGATTTTCAGAGTTTTTTTGAAAAGAATAGCAAGCCTCTTGTTTGGACACTTCATGACATGAACCCCTTCACAGGTGGAGAGCATTATCAAGATCAGATACTAGGCCTAAATCACAATGACGAACCAATTATAAGAAGACTTACGGTTGCAGAACAGGAGGTGCATCAAGAAATAATTAAGATTAAAGCACTTTCTTTATTATCAGTCCAAAATATTCAAATCGTCGCGCCGTCAAAGTGGTTGCTTAATGAGTCTTCTAACAGTCGATTATTTAAAAAATTTAAGCATCATCATATTGTTTACGGATTAGAATCGAGTTCTTTTAAGGCAGTTAGCCAAAAATTTGCAAGAAAACTTTTGGGATTGCCTAAAAATAAGAAGATCTTACTTTTTCTAGCAGAATCAACATCAGACAAACGCAAAGGTCTAGATTTCCTTCTAAGCGCCTTGAAGAAGATCAAAAATTCTGAATTAATTGTTTGCGCAGTCGGTGAAACAAATAATCGACTTGCAGATGTAGAAAATATATACCCTTTGGGTTACATAGGTGATCCAAGACTATTAAACCTATGCTATAGTGCGGCAGACGTGTTCGTTATACCTTCGCTTATGGACAACTTACCCAACACGGTCATAGAATCGCTTTTCTGTGGAACACCTGTAATAGGATTTCGGGTTGGAGGTATTATTGACATGGTTCAACATGAAGAAAATGGTTTAATAGCCGATGAATTAACTAGTGAGGCATTGAAAGATAGAATCCTTGATTTTTTTAGAGACCCTAGCCGGTTTGAACGAAAGAAAATTAGAGCTAATGCTATAAGTAAATACTCTGCAAGTTTGCAGGCCGCAAGGTATCTAAAACTATTTGGGTCATTGAGTAGCAAAGTATGAAAATTTCTGTAATTACTATCAATTACAATAATCTGGACGGTTTAAGAAAAACGATTCAAAGCGTATTTTCTCAGGACTTTACGGATTTTGAATTCATTGTTATTGATGGTAACTCTACAGATGGTAGTCGCGACTACCTTATCGAACATCAATCTCATATTGATTATTGGGTCAGTGAACCTGATGAAGGGATTTATCATGCTATGAATAAGGGCATTCATGTTTCAAAAGGTGATTATCTTTTTTTTCTTAATAGTGGCGATTGGTTCTATTCTGCGGAAGTTTTAACTACTATTTCACTTAATAGTAAGTGTGGTAAAGATCTTTATTATGGGGACGTAGTCCTCAAATTTACAGACCGTAAAATGTTACATACTTATCCACAATTTTTGAGGTTAAGTCATTTTGTAAAAGGAACTATTTGCCATCAAGCTGTAATTATTAAAAAGGAACTCTTTGATCGATTAGGTTATTATAATACAGATTATAAAATAATAGCAGACTGGGATTTTTTGGTAAGGGCGCTTTTCATAAATGGAGCAACATATCTCAAACTAGATGTCATTTTTACAAATTATGACATGTCTGGTGTCTCAGCAGATCCTGAAAACAGAATTACTTCGAAAAATGAAAAACATAAAATACTAAAGGAGCTTTTTTCTGGAATTATCGAGGATTATGAAGACTATTTTGATGCACGATTAACTTTGGGAAAGATAAAATACTATTTTGGTGACGAATTTTTCTTATTGTTGAAACGACCTTTTTTTTAAAAGCAATGAAATTTATAGTGAGTGTTTTTAACATGCTTTATAAAATAAGACGTCAACTAAAATGAAGGTTTCAATTATTACTATAAATTTTAATGATCTTAAAGGGCTCAAGAAAACTATTGATAGCGTTCAACGACAGGTTTATAAAGGTTTTGAATTAATCGTAATTGATGGTAACTCATCAGACGGCAGCAAAGAATTTTTACAGCAAAATGCGCACCTGTTTACTCACTTTGTAAGTGAACCTGATGCTGGCATCTACGATGCGATGAACAAAGGAGCCGCTTTCGCGAAAGCGGAATATTTATACTTCCTCAATAGTGGCGACGATCTTCACGGTAACGACGCACTAGATAACATCATAGATCATCTAGATGGGACTGACATTGTGTACGGCGATATCAATATCGTGGAGGGCAACAAGCAGACCATAAAAACAGCTCCTAAACAATTGAGTTTTAGGTACCTGTACGACGACTTACCAGCACATCAAGCAACCTTTGTAAAGCGCTCGCTTTTTGAAAAAATAGGCGGTTATGATGCTGATTTAAATATAGTTGCAGACTGGAAGCTTTTTGCACTAGCAGTTATCAAATACAGCGCAACCTATAAGCACATAGATCCTGTCTTTTCTAATTTTTATACAGGTGGAATTAGCTCTCAAGTAGATAACAGCGATGCACTGATCAATGAGCGCCAGGCAATATTAGAAGAAGAATTCCCTATTTTATTAGTTGACATAAAAAGACAATTTTTACTGGAACGTAAATTGCGCAACTTGAGAAAATCAAAGAGAATACAATGGCTGCAGAGATTAGGTTTATTAGATAAATTCTAACGTATGAAGTTGGAAATTTCAGTCATTATACCTGTTTATAATGCTATCAGATTCTTAGAAAAAGCTGTGCTAAGTGCTGTGAATCAGGATGAGGTGATTGAGGTCCTTGTGATCGATGATGGGAGTACAGATGGCTCATACGAGTTGTTGCAGGAACTTGAACAGAAACATCATAAAGTCAAATTATTACTGCACCCAGAACACATCAATAAAGGAAGATCTGCCACGCGCAATCTAGGTATTACCAGCGCTAGCGGAAATTTAATCGCGTTTCTTGATTCAGATGATTATTTTCTAGAGAATCGTTTTAAGAATGATATTCATGTCCTAAATAAATATCCTGATTCAGATGGCGTTTACAATGCCGTAGGTTTTGAGATACATGATGCATCAAAAAGCAATCTGTCACAAGTTCAAAAATTATATACAGTAAATCAAGTTGTTGAACCAGACGTTTTATTTGAAGGTCTCGTAGCTGGAAAAGTGGGTCACTTTCAAATAAATGGTCTAACGGTTAAGAGATCCCTTTTTTATAAGACTGGATTGTTTAACGAAGAATTACAAGTTGCAGAAGATTCCGATATTTTCTGGAAGATGGCAATGAAAGGAAGGCTCTACACTGGTAAGATAGATGAGGCCGTCGCTATTCGCGGTGTTCACGAATACAATAGTTTCTATCAGGTGTATTTATATGACAAATATATATATACTATGTATGACTCTTTAATATCTTGGTCTAGTAGGAACAAGGTTCCCTTGAAGAGAATAGACTTATTGTTGAAAGCGATATGGATACTGAAACACAAAAAAGAAGAAGGCTTAGTTGATGAAATTAGATTTTGGGCGAAACAATTTTGGGGTAACCACAGGATAATTTTTTCATATCTTTTTATTAAATATTTTCCTATCGTAAGAAGAAGAAAATTGCTTTTCCCGTTCCTAAAATAGTAATCATGAAATCCCATCTTGCATCCAATATCACTGCAATCATTCCCTGCTACAATGATGGAGCATTTATTATGGAAGCCGTTAACTCTTTACTCAATCAAACCTTGAGTCCAGAAAAGATTTTGATAGTTGATGATGGCTCTGGTGTTACAACAAAAAAAGTGCTAGCAGCGATTGATCATCCCGCAATAGAAATTATTCATCAAGCAAACAAAGGTGTAAGTTCGGCGAGGAATAGAGGTGTCGAACAGGCAACAACAGAATGGATTTTAACGTTGGATGCAGATGATTATTACGAAGTTGACTTTGTGGAAAAAGCGTTAGATCTTATAAACAAGAATAGTAATATTTCAATAATAACTTCATACTATAGAAAATTTGACAAATCAAATAATGTAAATGATATAATTGAGCCAGCTGGTGGTTCCGTAAGAAATTTTCTAGTTAGGAATAACGGTGTAGCTAGTACGCTTTTCAAAAAGGAGTGCTGGAAAGTCGTTAACGGCTATGATGTAGAATTTGATCGTGGTTATGAAGACTGGGATTTTTGGATCTCTGTGCTTTCAAAAGGCTATAAAATGCATGTCATACCGCAAGTCCTCTTTAATTACAGAGTCAAAGCCTTTTCAAGGGATCAAGATGCCTTGCGTCATTATGATGAATTTCTAAGGAGAAAACTTTATCATAAACATCGAGACGTATATCTTGAACACATAGACGATGTCATTTTACAACTGATCAAAACAAACGCATCTTTTAAGAAGACAATTGTGAAAAGGGAGAATAGTCTGGATTATAGATGGGGTAAGTCGATGTTGGCTCCTCTAAGATGGATAAATCAAAGTTTCTTTAGAAAAGAATGCTAACACATCAAGTCTCCATCATCGTTCCTTGCTACAATCATGCTCATTTTCTAGACATGTCACTAGAGTCTGTTTTGAGACAATCATACAGCCACTGGGAATGCATCATTGTTAATGATGGTAGCCAAGATCATACAGAAGTTGTAGCGCAACAGTGGATCAATAAAGACCAACGTTTTAAATACGTATATCAGCACAATGGCGGCCTTTCCAGTGCGCGCAATGCTGGGATTAAAGCTAGTAAAGGCCAACTTATTCTCCCGCTTGATGCAGATGACGTATTACATCCAGCATATCTATCTAAGCTCGTACCTTTATTAATAGAAAATCATAAACTGGCGATCATCTCCTGCTACACTGGTTTTTTTAAGTCCAAGCCTTCTAACACTTACTTTATACTTGAGCCAAAAGGTACAGAAATCAAAAACATGCTCTACTTAAATCAATTGGTAGCGACATCTCTTTATAGAAAATCTGATTGGGAACAAGTAGGAGGTTATGACGAACAGATGAAAACTGGTTTTGAAGACTGGGAATTTTGGCTACGCATATTAAAGGCAACGGGAGAATCCTATCGCATTATCCCAGAAGTCTTGTTCTATTATAGAAAAGCAAAGCAATCCATGCTAGTAGATGCGGTGACCAACCACCAGGAATCCATAAAAAAATACATCATACAAAAACATCCCGAACTATATATTGCCGACTTTAAGAATTTCACCGCAGTACAATTTCATCATTTAATGACCGCTAGAGAAAAGGAGAAAAGCATAAAAAACTCTGCGGAATTCAAACTGGGTCGCCTCCTACTTAAACCCTATAGGTGGTTAACTTCGCTCGTTGCAAGGAATAACAGATCAAAACAAGGCTAATGAAATTAAGCGTGGTCATCAGAGCTAAAAATCAAGCGCCAGCGCTGGAGTTTCTCTTAAGAAACCTCACGCAAAGATATGCGGCAGACGTGGACGAGATCGTAGTGATCGATAACCTAAGTACTGATGCCAGCAAGCAAATAACCTTGAAGTATGGCGCAAGATTTGAAACCATAGAAAAGTTTAGTTATGGCGGTAGTGCCAATTTTGCTGCTGCTCAAGCCACACATCCCATCGTGGTCATCTTCAGTGCGCATTCGTATCCTGTAAGTCATGATTTTTTCAGCCTGATTAAACAGCGTTTTGCAACGAACCCCAATCTAGCAGGATTGCGCTGCTTGCACAATTCCAATGATTATCGACAGTATATCAACGGCATTTCGGCAAGTGAAGATCCCAATAGATCTGGATTGATTTTTTCGGGTTCCGCTTTCGCGAAAGCGGTATGGCAAAAGCATCCTTTCAGAGAAGATGTAGCTACGTTTGAAGACAAAGAATGGTCAAAACGCGTGCTGGAAGCAGGTTATGACATTGAGCTTGTACCTGCTATTTTCAATTATCAGATCAAGCGAACTAGAAAACAGGAGCTGTTTAGATTCAAAAATGACCTAGTAGGTAATTATCAGTTATGGCATCAAGAGGTCTCGATATGGTCTGCTAGTAAGGGATGGATTGCGAGCAGCAGCAGGACTATTTTAAGGATGTTTGCAGATCTATGGCAAGCTCTGCAACGCTTGTTGATTGTAATAAAGTTTTATATAAAAAAACCGAACAAGTTTTAGAAACAACCGCCCACATACAGCAACAATACCGTAGTAACAACTTCGATTTTCTCAGGTTTGTCTTTGCTCTTTTGGTAGTGATTTCTCATTCCTATCCGCTATCAGGTACAGCCGAAACTTCCCAGTGGATCGTACAGTTGACCGACGGTCAGACAAATTATGCGGCCATTGGCTTGAATGGATTCTTTGTCATCAGCGGTTTTTTTATCTATAGAAGTTTTGATCGCAGTCCATCTATCTGGGTGTTTTTAAGAAAGCGGGCACTGCGTATTTTTCCAGGCCTATTCGTAGTGCTGCTACTATCGGTCATGACGGTTCCCTTGGTTTATGAAGGTGATGTGCCTCTTTTGCATAATAAGGATTGGTTCACCTATCTACCTTATAATTTATCGCTCTATGGTTTTCAAGGTGTGGTCTCTGGGGTTTTTGACAACAATTTTTACCACGCGATCAATGGGTCTTTGTGGACAATACGTTATGAGTTTACACTTTATCTATGTATTTCGGTCTTTTATTTGGTTCAGGGCAATCAGCTTTTAATCCGCCTAGCTTTGTTGATTACCAGTTTGTTGATGCTGGTGGGTTATCTGTTTTTTAAGAATCAATTAGGGCCAGTCTCACTGTTAGGCTTAGTAGGATACAACATCCTTAATCTCGGGACTTTTTTTGTGCTAGGCAGTTTACTGGGCACTTTTGTTTTTGAGCGATATGTTCGTTGGGTCTTTGTGTTGGGACTACTTGTGCTGCTAGTTGCTTCTATATATTTCAATCTCTATGACCTTTTTAAGCATGTCCTGTTCACACCATTAATATTGATGATAGGCTTTTTGACTGTGCGTGGAATAAGTAAGTTTGGTAAATGGGGCGATGCATCCTACGGCATCTATATCTATAGTTTTCCGATCCAGCAGCTATTGGTGTATTATTTTGCACCTAATGTTACTGTATTAATGGGTTTGTCAGTACTCTTATCAATTATATTTGGAATACTATCGTGGCACTTAATAGAAAAAAGAGCTTTGAAATTAAAGAACAAGCCGTTCTCCGTGTATCGCAGAAAATGGCTGTCGCCTCGTTAATTCAGCGGATTTATGAGTCAATTAGTATCCATTATCATTCCTACTTACAATCGGGCCCATATTATTGGTACAACCCTGGACTCTATCGTCGCCCAAACCTACCAAAACTGGGAGTGCGTCATTGTTGATGATGGTAGCACGGATGATACTCTAGAAGTCTTACAAGCTATTTCACGAAATGATCCGAGATTCAAAATTCATCAAAGACCTTCCAATTTACCAAAGGGAGCTTCGTCCTGTCGGAATATTGGAATTGATAATTCTGATGGAGATTATATCATCTTCTTAGACTCGGACGACACTTTAGAGGTTCATTGTTTGAAAACGAGAGTTGATATCTTTAACAAAAAGCCTAGCCTAGATTTTTTAGTTTTCCCGATGGGTGTTTACTCAAATGAACATATTTTAAAAGCGAATCTTGATGATACAGTTAATCACTTAAATGAATTTTTATCATATCGATTGCCGTGGTCAATCATGTGTCCAATTTGGAAAGCAAATTTTATTAAAGAGTTAGGTGGTTTTACCATAACATATCCACGATTGAATGATCCTGAATTAATGATAAGGGCATTGCTAATGCCATATGTTTCATATCAAGTTATTAGTGATGTCCCCTATGATAGTGTTTACTATCCCAGCATATCTAATTGGCCTTTGATCATTGATAAATACTTTCAAAGTCTTGAATTATTAATTCCGGACGTTGTTAATCGATTAAATAGAAGCAATAGATCTGAACTGAAAGTATTTTTAAGAGGATACCTAAAAGTATGGTATTATAGTTTTTACTTTCCCTCAAATAAAAATTATCTCTTTTATAATCTAACGTTAATTAAATTATTTTTAAATCATAACATTATTTCTCGTTGGCAAAGCTTGTGGCTTGGTTTTTATATAACGCTTTATGTTGGTTTAGGATTTTTACTTAGCAAGGTCAAATCAAATAAAATATTTCGGTTTGAATGAAGCGGGTTAAAGAACTAATTCGAAAAGGCATTGGGTGGATATATTTATATGTATTTGCAATTCGACGATCGAAGGTGATTAAAAAATCAGATCTCGTCTTTATATTTCCATACTATCATCTAGGCGGTGCAGAGCGAGTTCATCTATATATTACTAAAATTTTTGAGAATAGTAATGTAACCGTCATTTTTACCCATTCATCTGCTACAGATATATACCTTGAATCCTTCAGAGAGTCTGCAAGTATTATTATACTAAATCCAATTATCAATAAAAGAAGCGATGCAGTAACCAAACGACTGTTCAAAATAATAATTAATGCTATTAATCAGAGCAAAGAGATCAGTTGCGTTTTTGGGAGTAATACAAAGTACTTCTATGAGATCGTTCCCTTTTTGAATAAAAGGTCAATCGATTTAATTCATGCATTTAGGGACTTAGATGATCGCGAAGACATGTTTTGCGAATCCGCAAGATATTTAGATAAAAGGGTTGTCATCAGCGAACACGGTCATAACGCACTGAGCCAAATTTATGCTCGACAAAATTTATCAGAGTATTTAGGTAATGTTGTAATTATTCCAAATGCAGTGCGATCAGCATCATTAAATCAAAAAATGGTCAATTCTAGTAATGAGCAAATCGTGGTTGGGTATGTGGGCAGATGGGCTCCTGAGAAAAGACCAGAGCTGTTTTTAAAAATTGCAAAGTCATTTCAGGGTAAACTGAATTACATATTTGTGATGGCTGGTAGCGGTATGACCGCTTATAAAAAAGTCATAACAGATGCTGGCGTCATTTTTAAAGGCCAAATAAATAATCCAATTGTGCTTCAGGAATTATATAAACAGCTAGATGTAATTTGTATAACCTCAGAATATGAAGGTTTTCCTATGGTTATTATGGAATCAATGATGTCTGGAGTTATACCTATCAGTGTCAACGTTGGTGGAGTATCAGAGCATATTATTAATGGAAAAAATGGAGTTTTAATAGACAATAAAGACGAAATGTCAGTGACGGATAAAATGATTAGTAGTATTATTGAGTTAAAGAGCGATTTTAGTTTGAGGAAAAACCTTTCTAACAATGCGACTGTGTATGCCGAACGTTCATTTTCGATGGATAATTTTATTCATGGTTACCGTGCATTACTGAAAGAAAAAACTTAGGTGAATATTGAAACGCTTTTAAAGTTTATATTATTAAAATAATATTGATCATTGATTTCAGTGCTATTTCCTTTAGTAATTTAATATGCTAAGCATTCCAACCTTAAGTATTGTAATTCCAAATCGCAACCGGAAATTAGAAATTGTTCAACGCTCTTTAGATTCAGTAGCTATGCAATTGAATCAAAATGTAAAAGTAATGTTCATCGATTACGGAAGTTCAAAGATTTATCAAGAGAAACTCCAAAATCTATTGACTTATTATCCTGCAATTGAACTGAAACTTTGCCCAACACAAGGACAGTTGTTCCATAAAACCAGATGTATTAATATGGTATTGAAGCAGTGTACCAGTAAATATTTTATGGTTATGGATGTGGACTGTATCGTTCATCCAAAATTTGTAGCTAAGGCTTTAGAACTTGCTAGTGATGGGACAACCTATAATTTTCCCTATGGGTTTTTAACAGAAGCTGAAAGCAATACCAGTAAACCTTTTGAAGACCACAAGGTTAAGTTCATAGGTGGACTAACAGGGACAGCAATTTTTAACACAGAACAATTGATCCAACTTAATGGTTTCGACGAGTCCTATCACGGCTGGGGCGCAGAGGATGCCGATATGTTTAGAAGGCTCGAGACTGCTGGTAACAAAGTGGTTTTATATCAATCTGAGCTACTGGTACTGCATCAATGGCATGCTAAAGGCTACAGATCTACAAATACTAATCAACCGTTTCATCAAAGTCTTGAACGTATCAACCATAGATTGTTTGACTTATCGAAGTCATTAAATTCAAAAGTTACTAATAGACACTTACCTTGGGGCATGCACTGCAGTGCATCGGCTTACAACCAGTTGGACGTAATAGTTCAGTCAATATTTGTCGAAAACTCGTACGAAGAATTGAGAGCATGCAGTTTCCAATTGTTGCATAACCAGAAGCCAGGGACAACACTATTGACGGTCAGAGAAATGGGAAAAATTCATTCTTTGAAAAACAGATTGAAAGCAATATTTAGTAATCGTGTTTTTAGAGCCGTGCCAATGGAACAGGTCAATGAGTACTTACTGGAGCAGATCATAATGAATTTTCGTAATTTACCTTACCAATATGAATTTGATCAAGAACTTAGACAAGTTAAATTGAAAATAAATTTTTAAGTGTTGATCAACAATTAAGTAAACGACATCTACAGCGACTGTAATATGAAAATCTTAATGGTCTCCATGAACAACTTACACTTCCAGCGCTGGTCTGATCAGTTACGGGATAGCGGGCATGAGGTCTTTTGGTTTGATATTCTGGATCAGGGTTACGCACAATCCTTGTCTTGGATGACCCAGATAACTGGCTGGAAAAAACGATTTCTAAAACGTCGAGGACGAACCTTTTTAAAAACGAAATTCCCTAAGGTTTATAGTTGGCTGGAGTGCAACTATGATGTTCGTGTTGAGGACGCTTTTGAGCGCGCCTTGCTGGAAATACAACCAGATGTCGTGCATAGTTTTGCATTGTATGTAGCTGCGGCACCTATAAAAAACGTGATGCAAGTACACGCTCACATGAAATGGGCATACAGCGCTTGGGGAAGTGATTTGTTTTATTTCCAGCATCAACCCAATTATTTAGCAGATATAAAACAAGTGCTTCAACGAGTCGATTACCTATTCACGGATTGTCACCGCGATCATCAAATTGCTGTGAAATATGGTTTTCAAGGTACGTTTTTGGGTGTTTTTCCAGGTGGCGGTGGTTATGAATTGGACAATTTAAAACAATACCAACTTCCCATAAAACAGCGCAAGATTATTGCTGTCAAAGGATACCAAAATCGGTCTGGCAGAGCTGTTTCTGTCTTACAGGCTCTCGAGATGATCAAGGATCAGCTTACAGATTACGAGATCGTAGTTTTTGGAGCAGATCATCAGGATGTGTTCCGCTTTCGCGCGGTCACTGAGCACGGTCGAAGTGAAAGAGAGATTCCCAACATCACCATTCACGGGAAGTTGACACATGAGGATATTTTCAAGCTTTTCGGGAAGGCGTTACTTTATATAGGCAATTCTAATAGCGATGGTATGCCTAACACATTACTTGAAGCTATTTGCTGTGGTTGTCACCCTATACAATCCAATCCAGGAGGTGCAACGGCAGAGATTATTACTGATGGACTAAACGGTTTATTGATAGAAAATTGTGAGGATGTAGAGCTTATAGGACAAGTAGTAAAAAAAAGCTTAACCGACCTGGATTACCTACTCAAGTCCGCAGAGTATAATTATATCAATATCGTGCCAAAACTGGATAGGGATTTTATAAAAAAAAAAGTTATAGACGCCTATAGCGCCTGTCTCCCAAGCACAGGCTCTATATTTTTATCTTAAGCCCATGCCCTTGAAACAAGCTATACTTATTACCGCATACAAAGATTTCCCACAATTAGAACGACTGACCAGTGAGTTTGACGAGCGTTTCAATATCTACATCCATATCGATAAAAAGAGTAGTTTGACTTCAATCGAAAGAAATGTGTTTTTGCGCAATGGTAATATCAAATACCTAGGACAGGATTACAGGGTGAATTGGGGTGGTTTGAACCATCTAAGAGCCTACCTTCAGTTGGTACAGGTAGCTTTAAAGAATCTGGATAATCAATACTTCCATCTTATCACAGGTCAAGATTTTCCAATTCAAAGCAACTCCTATTTTGATAGGTATTTAGACGGGAAACAGGATCATATGTCAGCCTTTACCATGCCAGCTGCTGGCTGGAAAAATGGAGGCATGGATCGATTGAAATATTATCAATTCTATGACCTGTTCAATGCAAGAAAGTCCACCTTATGGATTTCGAGGTTTAGAAGACTTCAAATTAATTTAGGTTTTAAGAGAAAGATCCCAGCATATTTGGGTCAACTCTATGGAGGTAATACTTACTGGTCACTTTCTAGGTCTACCTTAAAATATGTTGTTGATTTCACAAAGAAAAACCCTAGATTTTTCAATCGCTTCAGACATACTTTTTGTGCAGAAGAAATTTATTTCCAGACCATAATTATGAATTCGACATACAGGGAGAATGTGATTACCGATGATCTTAGATATATGGACTGGAAATCGGGAAGAGGTGGCTTTCCTGCCTTTCTCGATCCCACAGATTTTGAGGAGATCATTAACAGCAACAAATTGTTTGTTCGTAAACTAGATATGAACGCAAACAGTCTATTTGAGATGCTCAGCAGTCACCGCAAGAACAATCCGTGAATTGGTATTAGAAATTTAACGTGCAACTTTCCCTAAATTTCCCAACAGCAGTCCCATATGAAATCAATCGGCTTTATTCCGTTACGCAAGAATTCCACAGGGATTCCTGGCTAGAACAAGTAGAAATTAATGGGTAGACCATTTTTCTGCTGCGTACTAGGGGAAGCTATTGCTTCTTATCTAGATCAAGTAATTGTATATACTGATGATCTTAAAATCATCAATTTTGTGAATAGAGAATACTCTAAAAACCGATAAAATAATTGCCAAGAATCGCAGTGAAGAAAGTTCTATCTCAATCCGATCGTGTATATATTTATTGAATTACCACGATTACTTAGTACTGGAAAATCAGTTATTATGGATACTATGAAAAGATTCTAAACCTAAGAGCTTTAAAATATCCGTAGAAATTAGCTATTGGCTTTATTTGTAGGTAAATGGATGCTTTTTACAATGACTCCTGATTGAGGTATTTAGCAAAGTTACAATAATTAGTTGATCACTATTTTTTCAACTCAAAATACTCATTCAGCAATTCACTATTTGATCTCTTTACATCATCCTTTTCAAAAAGCATACTAAATCCTTTAGGGACGGAGATCGACCTTCGGTTCACTGTTGAATTTAGTTTGTCTAGGTATTTCCACCATCCGAATAATATCCGTGAAATAAACAACATTATACTGCGCAAAAGTCTGTTAGAAAATAAATCGATCAGTAATTGGCTGTTGTAAGTGGCTACTGCACTTGCATTTCCTTCACCAATTTGGCACTCAACCATTTTTGATTTATTAAATAAACTACGCAATCCTGTAAACGTAAACCTGAAAAAATCATAAGGCATACCGTGATAAGGAAAATTGAAGGGTACCTCAATAAGCATCTGGCCACCACTTTTACAGACACGTTCAATCTCGCTTGCTACTACCCAAGGTTGAAATGTGTGTTCCAGCACTTGTCCAGCAATTACAATATCAAAGGTTTTGTTTTCAAAAGGAATCTGATGAGCGTCAATCACGACATCTGGAATGTATTGCGAATGAACATCAGACGTTATCACAAGCGCGCCGGCAAACATTTGAACGTACCACTCAATTTTATCACCAGCCCCTATCACGAGAACTGTTTTACCACCGCAATCACTTGCGAGTCGTTTATAACGTTCTTTAAATGTAAAGTCGTGCGATAAGGAAGGAAGTAGCTTTTGTCTTATAAAAGTTTTCCATCCTTTCTTGCGATACGTTTTGTTTTGCGTGGTCGGAATCTCATTCAAAACATCGCTTGTCCTAAAAATACTTTCCTGCTCATTGAAAAGAACTGGCACTCCATTATGAATCGGATAGGAGTGATTTGTGAAAATAACTTTGCTAGCTGTCAGTTCAACAACTTTACGTTGAGAAACTGGATCAATAAGATGCGCTTTTAAAAATTCAGTTTTAATTTGATCCACGTTAATCATTCCAGCCTAATTTGTCGTGAAAATATGTAAATAATCTTTTATTCTGGGCTGGGAGTATTTTCTACTTTACAGTAAAACACCTTCGATGAAAAGGGCTTTTTGATTAATGTCAGGGAAACTTTAAAATTATTTGATCTGCACAAAAGTCAAGTGTATTTGGCTTCTTTCCCTAAATTTGCCACAACAGTCCCGTATGAAATCAATAGGCTTTATTCCGTTACGCAAGAATTCCAAAGGGATTCCTGGCAAGAACAAGAAGAAATTATTGGGCAGACCACTTTTCTGCTGGGTGCTTGGAGAAGCCATCGCCTCTCAACTAGATCATATGTATGTTTTTACAGACGATCACGATATCATTAGGTTCATAGAAAAGGAATATCACTGGACAGACAGGGTAAGTGCAATAGAACGCAGCGCTGCAAGTGCGTCGGATACCGCATCTACAGAAAGCGCGATCCTCGAGTTTATGGATATACACAAAGAACCCATCGACTTCTTCTGCTTGTTACAAGCCACATCACCTTTTACAACTGCTGCTGATATCAATAAATGCCTACAGATGGTATCCTCTGGTGATTACGATTCCGCGTTGACCGTTGTCAATTCGCATCGATTCACTTGGAATAAAAATGGTACTCCTAAAAATTACGATGTGTTCAATCGGCCACGTCGTCAAGACTTTGAAGGTTTGTTGATCGAGAATGGTGCTTGTTACGTCTCAAGTGAAACCGCTTTACGCGAAAGCGGAAATAGAATAAGCGGTAACATAGCTACCATACACATGCCAGAAGATAGTCTCACAGAAATCGATTCGCTAACCGACTGGAAAATTGTGGAAGAACTACTGGCAGCTAGGTTGAAAAAAGAAAAGAAAGCAAGCAAAATAACGCATCTGATCCTAGATGTTGATGGGGTGTTTACAGATGGCTGCGTTTACTACGGCAGCGACGGCGAGCTTATGAAAAAGTTTGACATGCGTGATGGAATGGGATTGGAAATCCTACGTCAATACAATATCAATGTCATGGTCATGACCTCAGAAGATTCTGCTATCGTCGCTAGCCGCATGAGAAAGCTTAATATCGTAGATGTCTTTTTAGGCGTTAAAGACAAATACAGCTTACTTTCAAGAATTGCTCATGAGCGCAACCTATCATTTTCAAACATGGCCTATGTAGGCGATGATGTTAATGACCTAGCAAACATCTGTGCAGCAGGCTGGTCATTCACTCCTGCAAATGCGACAACAACTATAAAGAATCACGCCGATGTTATTTTAAATAACGACAGTGCAAACGGTGCCATCCGTGAGGCCTGCGAATTCATCATCAAGTACAACAACCGTTATGAATAAATACAAAGTTCCCTATACCATTGCAGAAATAGGCGGCAACCATAAAGGCGACATGGACATCGCCAAAGAAATGATCCAGATGGCTGCCGTTTTTTGCAAGGTCGATGCGGTCAAGTTTCAAAAACGCCACAATATAGAATTATTGACTACCGAGCAATACAACGCACCGCACCCTAATCCTATTAATTCGTATGGAGATACCTATGGAGCGCACCGTGAGTTTCTAGAGTTCGACGTCCATCAACATGCAGAGCTTAAAGAATATTGTGAGTCGCTTGGAATTACTTATGCCACTAGTGTTTGGGATTTGACCAGTGCCAAAGAAATCGCTGGATTACAACCAGAATTTATTAAAATACCTAGTGCTTGCAACAACCACTATGAGATGCTCGAGTGGTTGTGTAAAAACTACGACGGAGAGATCCATTGTTCCACAGGAATGACCACTCCAGATGAAATTGATGAATTGGTCAACTTTTTTGAAAAGCAGGACCGCGCGCAAGATCTTGTGTTATACAATTGTACATCAGGCTATCCAGTCCCATTTCCAGATGTTTGCCTATTAGACATTTCAACCTTGCTGGAAAAATATGGAGGTCGGGTAAAGCACATCGGTTTTTCTGGGCATCATCTTGGGATTGCTGTAGACATCGCTGCTTACACATTAGGAGCAAACATCGTTGAACGTCACTATACCCTTGATCGCACTTGGAAAGGTACAGATCACAGCGCTTCTTTAGAACCCGCTGGAATGAGAAAGCTAGCCAGAGATTTAAGAGCAGTTCACCAGGCACTCACGCACAAAACCATGGACATTCTCCCTATAGAACAAGTTCAACGCGATAAATTAAAGTACCGCAAAGCCTAATCTATTTACGAAGAAAAGCCTCAATGTCAGCCTGAGCTTGTCGAAGGCGAGTAATTAGGAAAATACTCTTCTTTCCACCAACCTGCTTCGACAAGCTCAGCATGACACCATGTGAAATGTCAGCCTAATCCTGTCGAAAGCGCTTGACAAAAGAAAAACCCCAATGTCAGCCTGAGCCTGTCGAAGGCGAGTAACGAGAAAAATGCTCTTCTTTCCACCAACCTGCTTCGACAAGCTCAGCATGACACCAAGGAAAATATCAACCAGAACCTGTTGAAGGTATATTCTAAAAAAGGCAGATATATAAAACCAATAAAATCCCTAACTTCAATCTGTCAGAAATTACTAACAGATGAAATACTTTACCGTTTACATACTAGAATGTGCTGACGCAAGTTTCTACACGGGAATCACTTCAAATCTCGCAAGCAGAATAGCGATTCATCAATCTGGAAAAACAAGAGGTTATACCAGCAGCCGACTTCCAGTAAAATTGGTATGGTATAAAGAATTTATTGATGATCCCAGCCAAGCTATTATTTGGGAAAAAAGAATAAAGGGATGGAGCAGGAGAAAGAAAAAAGCTTTGATTAATGGCGATTGGGATAAAATGGTGCAGTACTCCAAGAATTATACAGAATACAATCATAAGATTGATTAACAAGAATATCCATATATAAAAGAAAGTATTCAATTCGTTTTACGGCTACGACGACCACTTTCAGCCAGAACCTGTCGATGGCGAGTCACAGAAGAAAAAAACATCACTGTCAGCCTGAGCCTGTCGAAGGCGAGTGCCTAGGAAAATGCTCTTTGCATCACCAACTTGCTTCGACAAGCTTAGAATGAATACGGAAATTCTCAACCTGAGCTTATTAATGGCAAAAATGAACAGTTCAATCGAGCTTTTGTTATGGTTATGATTATAAATCCTTTTATTCACCAAAAATCACCTTCCCAATAATACTCTTAAACCTAACTCGATAAAATTTATATTTACAGCTTAAGTAAAAGAACCCCTTGACTTCCAATACATCTTCAAACAAAAAAGTATTTATCCTTTTCCCAGACGGCGTCGGCCTGCGCAACTTTGCCTTCACGCAGTTCAAAGAGATTGGCGAGGAGCAAGGTTTTGACATCACTTATTGGAACAATACCATATTTCCACTGCAGGAAGAGTTGGGATACAAGGAAATAAAGATCGCTAGCACAAAGATTCATCCTAAAACGCCTGTGTTAAATCATGCAAGAAAAAGGGTGGAGTTATCGCTTTCGCGAAAGCGAACTAACGACAAGGTGTACAGCACGTATCGATTTCCGTTAAGATGGAACAGCTTGAAGAATATGGTCAAAAGCAGCTTTGTCAAATACCATGAGCAATTCAGCGCAAGCCAAAAGGGCTGGCAACAATTAGTAGATCAAATGTATGCTGCTGAACGATCAACGCAACGCTACCTAGAGGTAAAAGCACAGTTGTCAGAACACAGGCCTGATCTAGTTTTTTGCACCACACAGCGCGCTACTCAAGCGATTGCACCTATTCTTGCCGCACAGGATCTAGGAATCAAAACAGCTTGCTGGATTTACAGTTGGGACAATCTGCCAAAAGGAATGTCAACCATCGAGACGGATTACTACTTCGTCTGGTCTGATTTGATGAAAGCTCAGTTGTTGGAGTATTATCCTAAAACCAAACCAGACCAAATCTTTGTAACCGGTACGCCTCAATTTGAGCCGCACTATGATGAAGACATTCTGCTTTCGCGAAAGCAATTCTGCGAAGAGCATGATCTCAATGAAGCTACAAGGTATATCTGTTTTTCTGGCGATGACCAGACTACTTCACCGTTGGATCAATACTACCTGGAGGACACGGCCGTGGCCGTAAGAAAGCTTAAAGAAGAAGGCTTTGATATCGGTATTATTTACCGTCAGGTCCCCATTGACTTTACGGGTAGATATGATGATGTTTTGGAAAAATATCGCGATGTGATCACACCTATAGCACCTTTATGGAAACCTATGGGACAACAATGGAATCAAGTGATGCCCACTAAAGCTGATTTTGCCAGGCTGGTCAACACCTGCTACCATAGCGAGCTGGTGGTCAATATTTGCTCGAGCATGGTTTTTGATTTTGTGATACACGGTAAGCCAACCATTTATCCCAATTACGAACAGCCGCAGCTTACCAACGGAACTCGTGATATTGGGCAAAATTACGAGTACGTACATTTTAGATCCATGCCAAATCGGGAGAAAAGCGTGGTTTGGGCAATGAACAAGTCTCAGCTATATGATGGCATAAAAGGCTTGCTTGACGGCAGTCTCAATCCAGTGCCTGTCACTCAAGAATGGTATGGTATAGTGAATAAACCAGAATCACCACAGGGTGCTAGTAAGCGCATCTGGCAGGGAATAGCTATAATCTTAGACTAATGCACATCGCCTATCTCACCCCAGAATATCCACACGAACGCATTGGCTCCAGCGGTGGCTTAGGTACGAGTATTAAAAATCTAGCAGAGGAATTAATTGCTTCTAAAATTGAAGTAAGCATCATCGTTTATGGGAAGCACATGTCGGATCATTTCAAGGAAAACGGCATCAATTTTTACATTTTAAAACAGAAGTATTATAAGGTAGGCGGTTTCTATTTTTACCGTAAGCATATCAATGCTTACTTAAGTAGACTCATAAAAGAAAAAGGCATCGATCTTCTGGAAGCACCGGACTGGACGGGTATTACAGCCTTTATGAAGTTCAAAGTTCCGCTGGTGATTCGTTTTCATGGGAGCGACACTTATTTTTGCCGCATCGAAGGAAGACCTCAAAAATGGAAAAACCGTTTCTTTGAGACCAACGCGATCAAAAGAGCGCAAGCATTCATAGCCCCAACAAATTTTGCAGGTCAAAAGAGTGCAGATTTGTTTAAAATGAAGGTTAACGATGTGAAAGTGATACATTATGGTTTACAGCTAGATAAATTTGAAAATCCTCATCCTGATAATTATCAGGAATTCAATCTTCTCAACATAGGTACACTCATACGCAAAAAAGGGGTTTTTCAGTTGTTGCAGATTTTTACGAAAGTATTAAATCAATTCCCTAAGGCTTCATTAACGTTGATTGGTGGAGATGCTCCTGATATTGCAACAGGTAGCTATTCTACATGGGAGCTTATGAAAGCTAGTGTTTCGACAGAGGTCCTAAGCCGTATAGATTATGTTGGTAAGTTACCTTATAGCGAGGTGCAGGAAAGGGTCAAGAATGCACACCTGTGTGTGTTTCCGTCACTCGCAGAAACCCTGGGAATGGTTACCATAGAATCCATGGCACTTAAAAAAGTAGTAGTGAACACAAACATAGGATGGGCCCAGGACATCATCGAGCAAGGTGTGGATGGATTCATGCATCATCCTAATGATGTCAACGCCTTTCTAGCTTCAATCAAGACACTTTTTGAAAATAAGGATAGGATGTTGAAAATCGGTGCTGCAGCACGAAGGAAGGTAGAGTGCGATTTTAATATCCATAAAATAGTGGCCACTAATATCAATTATTATCAGCAAATTAAGGATAACCATGGTTGAAGTTCTCAAGTATGTCGACGATTAACTAATTTTGAATAATGATTGAATTTATTCAGCATCCTAATTCAAAGGATAATCTAGCTTTCCATAATGGTGTGGAGCTTGTCTTAATAACCGGGCCTACCATTAATCAACTTATTGCTTTAGCGAAAAGTCATCCAAAAGAATGGATTGGCTGGTCGAAATCTAGACTCATGTCTATAGATTGGTTAGAGTTAAAACGAGTTGCAAACAAACCTTATAAAATGGTTAGTAAAGGTGCAGCTCCTTGTTTTTTAACGGACTACATTGATTATATAGAAGACACACCTTTTATCAATTTTAAGGAGAATTATTGGTACCCCACTTGGATCATGAGTACCGATCTTGGGCTTATACATTCTTCTGTATTGGTCAAAGTCGGTAAATTTAATTCAAGTAATAATTTTGAATACGATCTTAATTTAATTTCACGCAAAATTCAACCACAAGGTGTCTTCTGCTATTCAAAATTGACTAAAAAATCAATCTGTAGAGATCAAAATAGTCGTCTTTTTTTATTTGTAGCACAATCGAGAAAAGCTAGATGGCTTTTATTCCTGTTGCTCTGCTTCATTATATTTGAAAAAAAGTTTCCGTTATTCGCTTCCGCGAAAGCGATGCTATTAAACTCCTCTCATTTTAATCCAGAAGTAGAGTTTTCCTATGGTCAGAACCAAGAACCTTTCAACGACCAACTTGAGTATGATGTGATAATACCAACTATTGGTAGACCTAATTACCTCAAGAACGTATTAAGAGATCTTGATAGCCAGCAATTAAAGCCGAAAAAAGTAATTATCATTGAACAAAATACTGTTCGAGAAGCTGTTTCTGAATTAAACTTTCTAGAAGAAGAACTATGGGGTTTTGAGATTATCCATTCATTCACCCATAAGGCTGGAGCCTGCCGTGCTAGAAATGAGGCGATTAGTAAAACAACTGCTCCATGGATCTTGCTATTTGATGACGATAATAGATTTTCTAGCGATTTAATGCAAAAAGTAGCTAGGTCGCTAAATGAAATAGGATGTAAAGTATTAAACTTCGCATATTTGCAAGAAGGCGAAAGCGAAAATCAAAAGGGTTATCTGCAATGGGCGTTTTTTGGTTCAGGATGTTCGATCGTTCATAGGGATGCGATAAAAAAATGTCGATTTGATCAGGCTTTGGAATATGGTTACGGAGAGGATGCCGATTATGGGATGCAGCTGCGCAATAATGGTTTTGATGTAATTTATGCTCCAGAAATTCAAGTGCAGCACCTTAAAGCTCCAGTAGGTGGTTTTAGACAGCCAGTAAAATTTGATTGGAGTGATGATGAGCTTAAGCCACAACCTTCACCTCATGTGATGTATTTTAGACGTAAGAATTATACCAGCAATCAGCTGCACGGTTATAAATTGAAGTTATTTTTTCAGAACTACCTTAGTTCGGCCACCAAAAATCCCTGGCGCTATTATAAACAATTCAATAAAAGATGGCAGGCAAGCGTCTATTATTCTGAAAGACTTACTAGCTCAATATGACACGCATCAGTTTCTTAATCACTCACTATAATAGACCTGGTGCCTTAAAACTATGCGTTGATAGTATTCTAAAGCTAAAGGGTGAAAACGATGAAATTATTGTTAGTGACGATTCAAGCAATCAGGAAGCTATTAATAGTATTTCAAATTTGCGTAGTGTAAGAATTATAATGTCTGATGTTAATGAAGGCCTAGCAAGTAATATTAATAAGGGAATTAAGGCCTGTTCAGGTAAGTATATTATCTACTGTCAGGAAGACTTTAGATTGAACTTAAAATTAAAGGACTATTTACCTGATTTGATAGACTCAATCGAGAAGAATTTTGTTGACTTAATAAGATTCAGTTCGTTTTTAAAATTCAATCAAACGATTTCTATTAATAACTTTTTAGCAGTTATCCCTCGGTTTTCATGGGAAAACTTTTTTCAAAACTTTTATAGATACAGTGATCACCCCTTTCTGGTAAAAAAGGAATTTTATGAGAAATATGGATATTACCTAGAGAATACTTCTGGTAGGTACGGTGAGACCGAATACGGTGTAAGATTAGCAAAATCAAAAGCCATAATTGGGATAACCAAGCAGCAATTTGCTTTTTCTATTGAAGAAAGTGAATCTACCTTAATTAATGAAATTGCTCCAACTGTTGGGAGCGGGATGCTCAATAAAAAGTCTCGCGTTATTCTTCGCGCTTTCCGCTTATACTTAGAATGGCTTTTATATAATAACAATAAACGTGGGTTGATTACTTATCGTAATGGGCGTAAGCTAAGCTCATGATAAAGCTCTACACCATACAAGAAATGCTGGTTCCAGAGCATCGAGGTTGTGCGCATCCGCTAATTTTTGATCTGCATTATTTTGAAAATACAGATCCGATTACACATGAGCATTATTCATTAATAGAAAATCCAGAGGATGCGGATGCTTTTATTTTTCCAATTGATATTTTATCGCGAGAGTTCAGACTACACAAAAAAGAGTATGCAGACTTTTTGAAGATGGCAAAAAGCCATTCAAAAAAAGTTTTCGTTTACACGGGTGGCGATTATGGCACCACAATCGAGGACCCTGCTGTTATCACTTGGAGGCTAGCTGGGAGCGCATCAACAAACAGCGCACAAACCATCATCATGCCGTCCATGATCAATGATCCAGTGCAGCATAAAATAGCAGAATTGCTTTATCTACCCTTAAAATCAAAACCTCAAATTGCCTTCACAGGATTTGCAGATAAAAGTCCTATCGAAACAGTCCGATATTTACTTGCTAATAAAATAGCAAACCTAAAGCGACTGTTGGCAATCGATCGCAGCGATTGCCAGGATTTTTTTAATGCACCCGCAAAGCGCTACGATTATCTAAAAAGTTTAGAGATGTCTAAGGTAATAGATACGGACTTCATTTATAGAAAAAAGTATCGTGCAGGAGCGACTAACCAAGAAACCCGAAAGAAGACAACACTAGAGTTTTTTCAAAACCTCACGACATCACCGTATACATTCTGTATGCGTGGCGCTGGAAATTTTTCTGTAAGGTTTTATGAATCGCTTGCCTGTGGTAGGATTCCAGTCGTGATAGATACCGACATTGTACTACCGCTGGAAAACATAATCGATTGGAATAAACATATTTGTCTTATAAAACCAGATCAACAAATCGATGAAAAATTGTATGATTTTCATCAACAGTTTACTGAACAGACCTTTCTTGAATGTCAAGCCGGTAACAGAAAGTTATATGAGACGCAACTAGTCAGGCATCACTATTTTTGCAGTATCCACGATCATTTAAAGGCTATGCTTTGAAATTGAAGATTTCACTCATCATTTGCACCTACCAACGACCTGATGCCATCACGCGTTTGATAGCTTCGGTAAAATCTCAATCTAGGTGTCCAGATCAGATGATCATAGTAGATGGTTCGCAAGATCAAAAAACTAAAGATCGACTAGGTGAAATAGAAATAGCAAACTTAAAATACTTCCAAGTCTCTGACGGTGATCGTGGCCTTACGAAACAACGTAATTATGGAATCTCAAAAGTTTCTGATGACATTGACATTGTAGCCTTTTTGGATGATGATGTCGTTTTAAACTTAGACTACTTTGAACGCTTATTGGAGACCTATGTAAATTATCCCGACGCCATGGGAGTAGGAGGCTATATCACCAATGAGGTAGTTTGGGAAAAGACTCATCACATTGAAGAGAACGATATACGTAATTTCTACTTCGACGGCTACCGTCGTAAGGAAAGCAGTAGGTATAAGCTGAGACGTGAATTAGGCCTGGTTCAAAAAGAACCTCCAGGTTTTTATCCAGATTTCGGACACGGCAGGTCCATTGGATTCTTACCGCCTTCAGGTAAAATATATCAAACCGAAACCTTGATGGGTGGCGTTTCCAGTTTTCCTTTACACGTGCTAAAAGAGCATAAGTTTTCTGAGTACTTTAAAGGTTACGGGCTATATGAAGATGCAGATTTTAGTTTACGCCTTTCCAAGTTAGGAAACTTATATGTAAACACTGCAGCACAGTTAGAACACCACCATGATGCGTCAGGTAGACCGAATTCCTATAAATACGGAAAAATGGTTGTGCGCAATGGCTGGTATGTCTGGCGTGTCAAGAATCCTGATCCAACTCTACGCGATAGGTTAAAATGGTATCAGATCACATTGCTCTTAATCGCAATTAGATGTGTCAATATTGTTACAACTCAAGAAAGGAGGAGCGCCTTTCAAGAAATGATGGGTCGGTTGACTGGAATGTTCTCGTTAATAGGCAATAAGCCTTCATCAACACAAACATATACCTGCCTTAACATTTGTAAAGTCTTAAAATAAGTTTTGACTCTCCAAAATGCATGTTCTGAAAATTGACATTGACGTTTCTACAAAATACTTGTTTACAAAAAAAACTTTTAATGCAAGCTTGTATTAGTGAGGGATGTTGCGATTGCAACTTATGATAATATCAATCCCGATACATCAGATTTACTGTTAATGACATTAAAAGCAGCGAAATTTCAAATGAGCAAGGAAAAATGAAAACCTCATTCTTACGTTTGTAACGCAATAACCTATATTGTGTATTATACTAATAATATAATGGAATGGTTCTGAAAATATCAACTTGGACACACCACCTTAATCATTTGATATACTCTTATTTGTTTTATTGTGAAAAGAATAAGCTAAAAACAAATATTAAGTACGAACCAGCAATTGTTCATAATGGCGCTTTGCTGGAGGTTGATAATCTTTCAGTATTTTTTGATTATTCAGACAGTCCTCTCTTTATAACTTACCAGAGTGCCTTTGACCTATATTTTAAAAGGTCTTTGCGAAAATCCGATCGAGGCCCGAAAATATTCCCTCTTAATTTTAATGTGCCTATTTCGTACAAACCGTTTCTATTGTTATCGAAACTAAAATCAGAATTTTTGATGGCACGACCGAATAGGATTGAGTTAGTTCGTGCACTTGATCGCTTTAGCTGGGTAACAAACTCCAGTCACCATATTTTTGATTTCCGAAAATTTCCAGATCAGGTTTCAGATAATAAAGGAAGCATTGTTTTTTGCACAAGGCTTTGGAACCCTGAGAACAACGCAGGTTACGAAGAAAAAAATCGCCGGGAGAAACAAAACCAGTTTCGAATCGAAGCATGTCGCATCATCAAATCAAATTTTAAGAGCGCGAGGGTAGGCTTATTCCCGGACGAATATTCTAAGAAACAAGCTCCTGATATTCTATTAGATGAGAATTTATCTAAGAAGAAAGCGTATTTAAAAAGTCTTAAAAGCTTTGATATAGGGGTTGCAGATGCAGGTTTGAAAGATTCACCGGGTTGGAAAATAGGTGAATATTTATTAAATGGAATGGCAGTAGTTACCACACCTTTAGATATTTGCGTCGATGATTTTACACAAAACAAGAATTATAAAGAATTAAGTAATAGATCGGCCGCAAGCGAGATACCAGAGATGATAGAAGAATTATTAGTTAATAATAATTATCTAAGACAGGGAAAAAATAATTTAGAATGGGCACAAGAGTACATAAGTCCTTTGAATTATTTTTCTAGAATTTTGAAAATAATTGAAGAATCTAATCTGAACTTCATATGAATCTTCTGGTAATTTCAGATGCTCACCTACTGACAATTGACGGTAAAAAAGTCGCATACGCACCCTATATTAAAGAAATGGATTTGTGGATGGATAAGGTGTGCGCAACGACCATTGTTAGTCCTGATAAACTGGATGGTTTTCTACTTTACAAACCATTCGCACGTCAAGATTTTAGACATATAGGAACCAAAAGATTAGAGTTTCATAAGATCAGTTCCGCAATTACATCATTATTTTCAATTCCATTCCAAATATGGACCCTGTACTTGGAAATGAAAAAGGCAGACCATATTCACCTACGGGCTCCAGGAAATCTAGCCTTGTTAGCAGGGTTGGTAGCCATATCGCTTCCGCGAAAGCGTAAATCCGTTAAATATGCCGGGAATTGGGATCCTAATTCAAAACAACCTTTATCCTATCGCTGGCAAAAGCGTCTCTTTTCAAGCTCAAAATGGAGTAAGAATACCAAAGTGATGGCCTACGGGCAGTGGAAAAACCAATCGGAAAACATAGTGCCCTTTTTCACGGCTTCGTATTCTAAAACTGACAGAAAGGTATTCCTAAAAGAGTTGGTGAGTCCAGTACAAATCATCTTTGTCGGTACGATATCAAAGAACAAAAACCCGCAATTGTTGATAGAATTGATAGAAGGACTACATGAGCACGGCATTGCCGCACAAGCTCATTTCTACGGCGACGGCCCCATGATGCATCAACTAAAACAACACGCCAACCCAACCATGGCGACTGAGCTTAGCCGAAGTCAACCCCAAAGCGACCTCAATGCTGGTTCGAGTCTGTCGACTGAGCGCAGCCGAAGTCAAGTCGAGGACAGTTCAACACCTCAATGCAATCCAGTCTCGAGCCTGTCGATTGAGCGTAGCCGAAGTCAAGTCGAGAATAGTTCAAAACCACAAAGCAATCCGGTTTCGAGCGACAGTCGAGAAACGGATGGTGATTCAAACCATCTTTCCCCACTGAAAAAACGTCCATCCCACACAGAGCGTAGTCGAAGTGAGGACAATGGCGCCGATACCGATGCAACTAGGGTGACTGAGCGTAGCCGAAGTCAACCCCAGAGCGACCCCAATGCCGGTTCGAGTCTGTCGACTGAGCGCAGCCGAAGTCAAGTCGAGGACAGTTCAACACCACAAAGCAATCCAGTTTCGAGCCTGTTGACTGAGCGTAGCCGAAGTCAAGTCGAGAACCGTTCAGAACCTCAAAGCAATCCAGTTTCGAGCGACAGTCGAGAAATGGATGGTAGTCAAAACACCCATTCCTTTCAAAAAAAACCTCCATCTCGCACTGAGCCTAGTCAAAGTGAGGACAATAGGACTAGCAACCTTTCCCCTCTGGGGAAATGTCCGCAGGACAATGGGGCTTTCACCTTCCACGGCAACCAACCCGCTGAGGTGGTCAAAAAGGCCTATAAACAAGCCCATTTCCTATTTTTAGCCTCCCAAAGTGAAGGATGGCCCAAGGCAGTGGCCGAAGCCATGTGGCACGGCTGCGTACCTATAGCCTCACCAGTGAGCTGCGTACCTTGGATGCTGAATAACAATGGTGATCCTGATTTAGAAACCTTATTTCAAAATACTCCAGGTCAGTCTGAGCCTGTCGAAGACGTGTTAGTAGCAAATAAGCTTAAAGCAAAATCAGAAACTCCAAGAGGCCTCATCTTTACCAAAACAAATCACACCATAACCGACCTACAATGGCTTATAAATAATCCAGATCATTATCAAATGATTTCCCAAGCAGCACAAACCTGGTCACAGCAATACACCCTAGAAGACTTTGAAAAGGAAATCGTAAAATTGCTAAAAAATCAAATCTAATAAAACCTAAAACACAACCACTCTGTATTCTATTATCTATACTATACCTATTTTCAAAAATCAAAAATCAAAAATCCCTAATCCCACATCCCTCATCCCTCATCCCCAAACCTTCATCCCCAACAACATGCGCATCCTCCAACTCATCGACAGTCTTCACCCTGGCGGCGCAGAGCGTATGGCGATCAACATAGCGAACGCTTTGGTAGGTCAAGTTGAAGTATCGGCGCTTTGCTGCACTAGGGAAGAAGGAGATTTAAAAGATCAGCTGGAGTCCGGTGTACGGTATCTTTTTGCAGATCGTAAAGGGCGATTAGGGGTACGCGGTATCTGGAGAATAATAAAATTTGTAAAAAAGCATAAGCTTACCCACATTCATGCACATTCTTCATCCATCTACATAGGGTTTATACTAAAATGCATCATACCAAGACTCCATTTGATCTGGCATGATCATTATGGCAACGCAGGTTTTGTTTCTCAAAGATCTATAAGGAGATACCAGTGGATGTCTGTTAAAATTGATGTGATTATCGCGGTCAATAAGCAATTACAGGAATGGGCGCTAGATCATAAGCTTTCTCAAAAAGTCGTGTACTTACAAAACTTTATAAGACCATCATCAAATAAGCTAGTTGCCCGAAAAAATTTTTTAGAAACCCAATCAAAAACAGTGATTTGCTTAGCAAATTTACGCCCTCAAAAAAACCATAAGCTGCTCATAAAAGCTTGGGCGACACTTAAAACTGAATATCCCGATTGGGAACTTCTATTGATCGGGAAGAAGTTTCAAGATGAGTATCAGCAAATGCTTATAGATTTGATCAAACAATATGGCTTGTCTCAAGAAGTAAAACTTTTGGGTTCTGTGAACAATGCTTCCGTATGGATGGATAAAGCGAGTATTGGTGTTCTAAGTTCGTCATCTGAGGGTTTGCCACTTTCCTTATTAGAGTACGGCCTGGCAGGATTACCGGTGGTCGTCACTGATGTGGGTGCCTGTAGGGAAGTGGTAGGCAACACCTCCATAGTTATTCCTGCAGGAGATTTGGATCAATTCACACATGCCCTAAGCCGATTAATGTCTAATTCAGCTTTAAGGAGTAATTTAGGCCAAGCATTTAAAGGCCGAGTGGAAGCAGAGTTTGGAGAAGAGAAGTTTCTCCAATCCCTGTTGGAACTGTATCGATCCGTTCATGATAAAAATTGAAAATCTACCTTATCCTATTTTGATTGGTGCTCATGCGGTGATGGCACTAGCCATAGTAGTATCGCCTCTTTTTGCGCAACTTTTTCTATATTCTTCTATTGCATATTTCTCTCTAAGAGTGTTAAATAATGCAGATCGAGGTCACGAGGCCCTCATGGCGGCAGCATATCTTACATGTCTGGAGGTCCTGCTCCGCATGACCAACGCTTTGTTTTTTTATGAAATGATCAAGTATCTAGTCCTTGTATTTATGTTGATAGGGATTTCATTTCGTGGTTTCAGTATCAAATCCATACCTTATGTGATCTATTTATTGTTGATGGTTCCCAGTATTGTGATTGCCTCTCAAAACATTCCTTTGGGAGAAAGTCTTCGTAAAGCGGTAGCCTTTAATCTTAGTGGTCCAGTAACGCTAGGGATAGTGGCGTTATACTGTTATCAGCGTACTATTAGCGATTTTCAGCTCAGGAAAGTATTGAAGTTATGTGTGGGGCCTATTGCTATGCTCATGATATATTTGTTCATAGTAACGCCAAATACTAGGGATGTGATAACAGGAACTGCATCAAATTTTGCAGCTTCAGGTGGTTATGGTCCTAACCAGGTAGCGACTGTTTTAGGAATAGGAATGTTTTTATGTTTTGTTCGCTTCTTACGGGTCAGAAACTTTTGGATCAATGTACTGGACATTATCTTATTATTTGGGATGACCTTTCGAGCGTGGGTTACATTTTCCCGTGGTGGGGTAATTACGGCGGCCCTAATGATCGTGGCAACCATCATCACCATCTTCTTTCTAAAACGATCAAATTTTAAGGTATCCATGCTTCCTAAAATTGGGGTAGTGGTGATAGGTTTGTTTGTGGTTTGGGGATTCACTTCCTTGCTTACGAACGGGTTAATTGATAAACGCTATGCCAACCAAGACGCGGCAGGTAGGATAAAGGAGGACTTGAGTACAGGTAGAGAGGAATTAATTTCTATCGAGTTGGAGGCGTTTGCGGAAAATCCGATAGTGGGAATTGGAGCTGGTCAGGTAAAATATTACCGAGCAAGAAAGGACGGTATTGTGGCTGCTTCCCACAACGAATCAAGTAGATTGTTATCAGAACATGGTGCCATTGGGATACTATCTATTTTGGTTTTAGTCCTTACTCCATTGATATACCGTTTGTCACATAGAGGCAACATCTATTTTTATGCCTTTCTGATATTCTGGTTTGCTACCATCAATCACAGCGCGATGCGTATAGCGGCACCATCCTTTTTTTATGGCTTGGCTTTATTAAAAGTAATTAACGTGAAAAAGAAAAGCTTAAGAAGGAATCCCCATCGTTGGACACGTATACCTCTTGATCAAAATAGGGAAACCAATATTCCAGCCTTAAGTGAAGGGCTGTAGCCATAAGAGAAGTATTGATTTTCGTTCATCTTTTCAACCATAGAAGATAACTATAGGGCGTCCTAAAAATGGATAAGGAAGAAAGTCTTAGAAATTTAATCAAATACAAAAACCCTTATAGAAAGCTCTATAAGGGTTTTCAAGAAGACACCTAAGGGTAAATCGAATCTTATCTATAAGACCTCAATCAGATTGAGCACATTATAGGCGCCATTCCGTAAATCGTACAGAGTTCCATTCACCTCTTGACTAAAACTCATAAGGAAGAACAACATAGTGGTTCCAGATCCAGAAGGAACGGCTTGAGGTGTCAATACGACATCTACTGGATCCACATCATGGACCGCAATAGTTTCTGCATTGCTTAGGGAAAGGCTAAAATCCTCAGTAAGAAAGTCTACATTGGCATAAGCCGAAAGCAGGGTCACATGGGTGCTACCAGAGGGCGCTGCGATTTCCAATTTTGGTCTCAATTGATTCAATGTAATAACGCCAGTACTGGAATCTACATCCATAGCGCTATAGAGAATGCTACCTAAGACCGCTTTGTTATTAAAATCAAATCCTTTCAGATAGGATTTTCCTAGATCGGTAGCTAAACCGTTGAACACCGTTCGCTCTCCTCGTTGCGAAGTGGCATCAGAGTTTTTGACAGCGCCCATGACCTTAACTAATCTAGAGGTTACCTTAGTATCCTTTGCTTGCAATAGCAACGGGCGTATGGCTGTTCGTAAGACTTTGCCGCTACGGGCAATTTCTCCAAATTCTTTGCCATTTTCCCGTGTTCTGGAAAAGGCAGGATCGTTGTCAATGCGCTGTTTGCTAACACCGCTTTTGGTTTTCACTAGAAAACCATCTTGGGACTTATAGAAAGTCAGCTCTCCCAGCGTTCCTTCTATTTTTAAAAGGCTTGTATTTTTTGCCATAATAAAAAAATTAAATGATGAATAATGGCCAAATCTAAAAGCACTAAAAATGGGTTTCCGTAAAAAATGACGAATCAAGAAAAATCAATAAAAAGGAATTAAAAGAAGTAAAAAGCGAACAAAATCTGATGCTTATCATCAATTTTTGATAAAATCCATCAAAAATCGAAATTGAGAATTCAGGGAAAATAATTGGAATTCACAACTCAAAACCAAAAATGGAGCTTCAAAGCGCTTTTGAATAACGAAATCGATCAATGGAAGCGGGTGTTTTTTTTGGAAAAAAATCGATTTCTTTCTTGAATAAAAAATCCAATATATTTCGGAAGTGTTTGTATAACAATAAGATAACCATTAAAGTGCTAGATAAATTTAACATAAATCGGTGTTTATAACTATGTGAAAAACGCATGCGTTAGTAAGCGCTGCAAGCTGGAATACCCGTCTAAATTTGTATAATGCTCCTATTGTAAATAAGTGAAATACGGGTTTATAGGTATGGAGAGTGTATGGTCTACTCGACGAGAGTGTATGCGTTACTCGACAAACAAGTATGAATCAAGTATGGATCAAGAATAGGAGACTAGATAAAAACGCAACAAACACTGGGGTAATTATGGAAAAACATCCAAAACGACATTACAAGAATTATTATGATGAAATCAAACGCGCAATCAGGCAAAGCCAGTTCAGTCCCTTTATTCATTAGTATGGAGCAGGTCAAGGAAGTGATGCAGTGTGGTACCACTAAGGCCTACAGACTATTAAAGGAAGCTCGCGACTTTAAGGATATAACAAAACGTAAGCACGTCACTTTTGACGAATTTGCAGAATTCATGGAGATTTCTGTAGAACAGTTATATAGTAGATTAAACATTACCCAAGATGCCGCATAATGCTTACCATACGGCATCACCTAGTGGTACAGATGCAGACTAGGGTTCTATACATAGGCAATCAGCTTGCCAGTAAGAATAGAACAGCCACCACCATTGATACGCTTAGCGATCTTCTACGCAAGCAGGGCTATCAGGTAAAAACAGCTTCTTCCGTCAAAAACCAATGGTTACGTGGGCTTCACATGGCCTGGGTCACGCTACTTAATAGGAACTGGGCGCAGTTCGTTCTCATAGATACCTACAGTACTCGTAATTTCTGGTATGCGATATCCATTGGATACATTTGCCGTTGGTTGAATATCAAATATATTCCCATTCTCCACGGTGGTAATTTGCCAGCAAGGCTCAAAACCAACCCTAAAGTATTTCATCATTTTTTAAGCAATGCACACCGAGTGGTAAGTCCTAGTGATTATTTGAAATTCGCTTTCGAGGAGCGCAGCGACGAAGAAGTTCATGCTGAGCACCTGACTGGACAGGCAGGTAGTCGAAGCACGAAAGCAAACTTTAAAAAAATCACAGTAATCCAAAATAGCTTAGAGCTTGAAAATTATGATTTTAACAAGCGATCACGCGTCCAGCCTAAGCTGCTCTGGGTAAGATCCTTTGCGGAGATCTATAATCCCATGATGGCTTTGAAGGTGCTGGAGCGATTACTGGAACAGTTGCCCAATGCCTGCCTCACCATGGTGGGACCCGACAAAGATGGATCTTTGCAACGCTGTGAACAGTACGCATTGGAAAAGGGTCTACCGGTTCATTTTACGGGACTATTATCAAAAACGGAATGGATCGCTCTAAGTCGTGAGCACGACATCTTCATTAATACATCACACTTTGACAATATGCCGGTCAGTATATTGGAAGCCATGGCTCTGGGATTGCCTGTGATTTCTACAAACGTGGGTGGCATTCCAATACTCATCCAAAATGAGTCTAATGGTTTGCTAGTAGATGATGATGATGTTATTAGAATGGTAGAATCCATAATATCACTTACCAAAAATCAAGAATTAGCAAATAGATTATCGACGAACGCATATATTCTTGTAGGTAAATTCTCATGGGATACGATCAAAAATTCATGGAATGAACTGTTAAGATCTTAAAGAATATATTTGAGGCAAGAATGCTAATCCCCTAAATGGCAAATTCTAGTTCCATACATTTTGAGATTTCAGAACGCAAAGTATTGTTGCGCGTTATTGATGTGTGCGTAATTCTGTTTTCTCTTCATTTAGTGGGTTATTTTTTTGACATGAATTATTTCATGATCAACCTTGATCAATGGCTGGGGTCTGTAATTCTCTGTATCTACATTCTCTTTTTTGCAACAGTTTTTGAATTATACGACCTACAGAAGGCCAGCCGAATCACCAGCACTTTACAAGGTGTTTTTTATACAGGAATTCTCACCTCTCTTGCATATTTATTGACTCCATTTCTTACACCGGTATTACCAGATAATAGATTGCAAATATTTTATTTTACCGCCACGGTTCTCATATCGCTTATGAGCTGGCGATCGATTTATGTGAAGCTGTTTGCAAGTTCTAGATTTAATAAGAAAATCATCATCGTGGCAGATGCGGTGGATGCCTTGGAAATCTCCAGTCAACTGCAGTCAGCAGATCCTAACTACACCATTATAGGCTACATCAATACAGATCGTAGCATCGATATGGGATATGATGACAGGATTACGGTATTGACCGTAGCTGAAGCAGAAGAAAAAATAAGAAAGGAAAATGTGCGTGAGATTGTCATTGCCAGTATGAATTCGGCTGGTATTACTACACAAATCTACACGTGGCTCATACAGTTGGTGGAAAACGGCTTTTCAGTTAGGGAATACTCACAGGTTTACGAAGAGATGACAGATCGTGTTCCCGTCAATTTTGTGGGTAAGGATTTTTATAGGTATTTCCCATTTGCAAGAAGCAATCAAAATAGACTCTATCAGGTCTACCACCGCTGTTTTGACATCGTCATTAGCGTCATAGGCCTCATCGGTTTTGTGGTGATTTTACCTTTGGTGCTGTTTGGAAATTTGCTGGCAAATCGTGGCCCACTTTTTTACTCACAAACCAGAATTGGTCGTAATCGTAAGGAGTTTGAAATTTTAAAATTCCGCACGATGATCACTAATGCAGAGGTCGACGGTGCGCAGTTCACCGTCAAGAAAGATAGCAGGGTTACAGCATTTGGTAAGCTATTGCGCAAGACACGCTTAGATGAGATCCCTCAATTTTTCAATATCCTACAAGGAGACATGAGCGTCATCGGGCCGCGACCAGAAAGACCTGTTTTTGTCAAAAAGCTTACGGAGAAGATACCGTTTTATGAAACCAGACATGTCGTAAAGCCAGGATTAACCGGTTGGGCACAAGTAAAAGCTAGTTATGGGGAAAGCTATGATGACCATCTTAAAAAACTACAGTACGATCTGTACTACATCAAAAAACGCAGCATTTTCCTAGATATCAGGATTTTAGTAAAAACGCTTAGTACCGTTATTTTCTTAAAAGGTCAATAGTTATAGGGATAAAAACCTAATAATTTAACATTAAAAATATGGTTTCCAAGAATTAAAAAATCACATTACCACATTACCACATTACCACATTACCACATTACCACATTACCACATTACCACATTACCACATTACCACATTACCACATTACCACATTACCACATTACCACATTACCACATTACCACATTACCACATTACCACATTACCACATTACCACATTACCACATTACCACATTACCACATTACCACATTACCACATTACCACATTACCACATTACCACATTACCACATTACCACATTACCACATTACCACATTACCACATTACCACATTACTTCCGCTTCATGGTTCCTCTCTTGAAAACCCCAAAGAGTAAAATAAATAGGCCCATTCCCATGGCAATGCGTGCAATGTAATCACCGTGTTTAGAGTAGAAGGTAAGCTCATCAGAGAGACCAATGGTCGCTTTGATAGTTCCTTGCTCTTCATAATCTAACCGGTCCACCACGGCTCCAGATGGAGCAATCACGGCACTGATCCCAGTATTGGCACTACGGGCGACCCATCTCCTAGACTCTATGGCTCTTAACCTAGCAATACTTAAATGTTGCTGGTGACCTTGTGTATTTCCCCACCAGGCATCATTAGTGATGATGGCAAGAAACTGCGCACCGTTCAGTACATAGTCGGTCACATAATCTCCATAAACCGATTCATAACAAATAATAGGAGCCACCTTGGAACCTTGTGTACTCTCAAATACCGCTCGTTCAGGTTGAGTGGTTTTTGTGGCTACCGTACCGCCTAAATCAATCATGGCATCACCTAGAATAGGTTGAAGAATACTCTTGTAAGGAAAGTTCTCGACACCTACCACAAGTTTGGATTTGTGATACAATGCAGATTCACTCTTGTCTTTTAAAAATAAGGCGCTATTAAAATCGTTGTAATAAAAATCTCCGTCAGCATAGTAATTGCTTTGTGTGGTTACTTTTTCTTCATCCCTAAAACGTTCCAGCATCGATATCCCACCTAGATAGGAGGTGTTGGGATGCTGCGTGACATATCCTTGGAGTGCATTCACGCTGGGATCAAAAGGAACTGTGTTCAGTTCTACGGATCTCGCGAGCACGGTCTCTGGCGCGATGATGATATCAGTAGAATCGGTTATTTTTTGTTCAGTTAGGTTGAGTAAGAGATTGACAATGCTAGAATTATCAGTATTGTACTTTTCAGCATACGGGTCAATATTCGGTTGTAATATGACTACGTCACTCGTGTCGCCATCTAGCAAGTCATCGGGCTTTAGGAAAAGGGATATCAATATTGGGATTCCAATTAAAGTCAGTGAAATGCGAGTGACTTTAACAGATACAAACAGATTGAGTTTTGTTCCGCTTTCCTGCCTGCCGGCAGGCACGGCGCGAAAGCGTTTCCACAATAAAAACAGGGAAATGTTCGTGCCCCAAACCCATAAGCTACCACCAAAGGTTCCTGTGTATTCATACCACTGGATCCAAGAGGTATACTCGCTAAAACCATTGCCCAGATTGAGCCAAGGCCATGAAAAATCCCAGTGTAAGTGAAGGTATTCAAAGCCTATCCATAAACAAGCGAGAAAGGTAAGTGAGGCGCCAGTAGTCGCCTTGCGGGCAAATAGATGATAGCACCAAAATACGATTGCCATCAATAAGGAGTTGACCAATACGGCAAACCACATCCCAAATGGTGTGGCAAAATACAGCCAAGAGGTCGTGCAGATATTCCAAGTGAAAAATGTGATGTAAGACAATCCCAACACCTTCCAGCCAGCAGCTTTGACAGATTGATGCCGTATTCCATACTCAACAATCAATAGCGGAATGAAGGCAAAAAACAACAATAATGGAAAGCCGTAAGTAGGCCAGCCTAGCCAAAATAGTATTCCCGATAATAACGCAAGTAGAATGTTTTTAAGCATAGAGGCAAATTGTTTAAACCACTAAAATACTAGGTTATTAAGAATAGAGAACTCTTGTTTGAAGAAACCTAACGACTAAAAACCGATAGATCCACATTTACCGAAAAGATATTGGAATACAGTGCTGCGCTGGAATCTCCTATATCTGTCAACGCATAGTCCACAGATATGCCCTTGTATTTAAAGCCTATGCCTATATTGGGCTGGAAAGTGACATTGTCATTACCGTCCAGCTGCATTTCATTCTGGAAATTTCCCATACCGGCACGCACAAATACAAGGTCTGTATAGCCGTATTCTAGTCCTAATGCAGGCGTCGCACTCACACTACTGCTGGAGATAATGTCATTGGTTTGGATAAACCTCATATTTAGATCTACCTCGGCAGTTAGGACATGATCATAGTGAAAGGTAAATTCTCGAGCGATTCCCAGTTGGAGTTTTGGGAGCGTGATTTCGGTAGTCTCTGGGAGTTCTTGATTTTGATTGGCCACGGCACCTTGCACGGTAGCAAATTCATCTTCGTCAATGGACCAGGTGTTATAGGTGGTAGTGATATCTCTAGCCATAAGTCCAAAACTCCAGTCACCACGTTGCATTTGCAATCCTATATCCAGCCCAAAACCCAGTGAAGTCGCAAAATCACCTATGATTCTGCGTATGATTTTGACATTACCACCATAAGAAAAACCGTCCAGTTTTGATTCTCGAGCATAGGACAAGGTAAATGCCCAATCTGCCGTAGAGAATGTGGAAATGCGGTCATAATTGATATTTCCTTGATCATCTATAAGTTGGGTGGTATTCAAGATGTCGTCGACAGAGAATCGTATCACAGAAAACGCAAAGGCACTGCGGTCATCAATAGGCATCGCATAGGCACCATAGTTATATTGGGCGATGTTAGCAAAATAACTGGCGTGCATGAGTGATAATTCACGCTCCTCCAATTGCATCAAACCAGCTGGATTCCAGTAACCAGAATTCACGTTACCAGTTTTTGCGACCACGGCATTGCTCATCCCTAAAGCCGCAGCATCGACACCTATGTTCAAAAACTCGTTGGAATAGGCTCTTGAGGTTTGCGCTTTCGCGAAAGCGAAACTCAGCAAAGTCAGTAAAACAAGGGGAAATCTCAAGGCAGCAATGATTCTAGTGGTAAATATCCAAAGTTATCCTCTAATAACTTCATAACCTTGTGGATATTGTCCTACAACAGCTACAATTCCAGCCGATTTTTACCGCATATTTGCAAATATGAAACAATGGATTCCCAATATAATAACATTACTTAATCTGCTTTGTGGTTGCATCGCGGCTGTTTTTGCGCTTAATGACGACTTGATTACCGCTGGAATTCTTGTGGCAGCAGGAATTTTCTTTGACTTTTTTGATGGTCTTGCTGCGAGAATGCTCAAAGTAAGCAGTGAATTGGGCGGTCAATTGGATTCCATGGCAGACCTTGTTACCAGTGGTCTTGTACCTGGTATTGCCATGTATCAGATGCTCAATGATTCGCTAGGTGTCAATTTATTTGAGGACTCTTTGTCTTTTCAAACTGCTACTGGCGATTATGCCATTGCCCATCCATTTCTCCCATTGATAGGTTTCTTGATCACGGCAGCCAGTGCTTTGAGACTGGCGCGCTTTAATCTAGACACGAGACAAACAGATTCTTTTATAGGAGTACCAACTCCGGCTAATGCTATTTTGATTATTTCGCTAGCTATTATCGTTCAAAGTACGCATGTAGACTGGATTTATGGATTGCTGAGTAATCCATATATACTCACAGGAATCATTCTTTTAAGCTGCTATTTGCTTAATGCAGAATTGCCCTTGTTTGCTCTTAAGTTTAAAAACTTTGGATTTAAAGGCAACGAGATGCGATGGATATTTCTACTGATCTGTTTGGTGCTGATTGCGACACTACAACTTTATGCGGTTCCTTGCATCATCGTACTTTACATCGCGATGAGTCTGTTGAATAATACGATTTTGGACAAAAAGAGTAAGGCTTAATCAAAGATCTTTTTCTTCCTCAATTCAAAGTTTTGACCTAGATATACGCGACGTACCACTTCGTCTTCGGCGAGCTCTTCTGGATTTCCCTGTTTTAAAATTTTACCTTCAAACATGAGGTACGTGCGGTCTGTAATCGCAAGGGTTTCTTGTACGTTGTGATCGGTAATCAGGATACCGATGTTTTTCTTCGTCAGTTGTGCTACAATACGCTGAATATCTTCTACCGCAACTGGATCTACTCCTGCAAATGGTTCGTCCAGCAAGATAAAATTGGGATTGGTCGCTAGGGCTCGCGCAATCTCTGTACGACGACGCTCACCACCAGATAGTAAATCACCACGACGTTTACGTCTATCAGTCAAACCAAATTCCTCCAGCAGCATATCACGACGCTCCAGCTGTTCTTTTTTGGAAAGATCTGTCAATTGCAAAACGCCCAAAATGTTATCTTCAATAGAAAGCTTTCTAAATACAGAAGCTTCTTGCGCTAGATACCCTATACCGTTTTGCGCACGTTTGTACATGGCATATTTGGTAATATCGGTCTGGTTCAAAAAAACCTTACCAGCAGTAGGTTTTACCAGTCCTACCATCATATAAAACGTGGTAGTCTTACCAGCACCATTAGGTCCTAGCAAACCTACGATCTCACCTTGATTTACCTCAAGGGAAACTCCTTTTACAACTGGCCTGCCCTTGTAGGCTTTCTGTAGATTATCTGCGGTTAGCTTTTCTTGCATAGGTGACAAATTTAAGGGTTACCATTCTGAATTCTGATTTCTGAATTCATAATTTAGTAGCTTGCACTATAATACCAATAATCATGCAACTTCCTAGATTTTTAATGGGCGACCATTCTGACCATCCTGACGACATCTTTGTGATCCATACAGAATACCCGCGATTTATCATCAACCTTATTGATGACGAACTGGAATTCATAGACGATATCCAAAAGGCTGATAAAGAAGACCTAGAAGCCGAAACCAAAAATCTCATTGAAGAGGCTAGTCGCTTCTATGATGAGCAGATGGAATTCTACGAGAATGAATGATCTTAAGGAGCTGGATTGGGAAGCTACCGTTGCCTTAAACGATTGGGGTAATGATACTGTCGATCTGTTCTTTAATATCGTGACCCACAAGCTTTATTCCATTCCTTTTTACTTGGTGTTGCTGTTCTTTTTCTATAAAAAATTAGGCTGGAAAAACACCTTGATAAGCGTTGTAACCATAGCGATACTCATCGCAGCCAGCGACCAGATTGCCAATCTTTTTAAAGATGGTTTTGAGCGCCTGCGACCTTTTAGAGAACCAGCACTAGAAGGTGTCATTTCAAAAGTAGGTCGCAGTGGTGGTACTTTTGGGTTTTACAGCGCTCATTCGAGCAGTGCGATAGGACTGGCCACTTTTGTAGGTCTTTTACTTTGGAAGTCGCAACGCGTGCTCTGTATCATTACCGTCATATGGGCAATCTTGGTCGCCTATAGCCGAGTCTATCTGGGGCTTCACTATTTAGGCGACATCTTGATGGGTGCCGTGATGGGAATTTTGCTTGGGATAATTTGCTTTAAGTTATTCGCTTTCGCGAAAGCGAAATATGGATCAACCTCTATCCAATAAACGATCTGCTGCCTCAAAAGCTGTCATTTTTTTAAGGAGAATTTGCTGCTCCAGCTCATTCAATCGTTGCTCGATTTCTGGTCGCCCATAAAACTCAGATTTTAATCGGTCCTCAATAGTTTGATGTAGCCAATATATTTCCTGCTGGTTTCTTTGCTTCTCAATGCTGTTGTCAGTGTTACTATGAGATTGAAACGCCTCAATTTGCTCTAAAACATCTGTGATGCCTTCCTGCTTTAAACCGCTGGCAGTGATTACTTTGGTGGACCAGCCATGATTTTTGGGATGTAGTAGGTGCAAGGCGTTTCTGAATTCGCGTTGAGCGTGTTTTGCTGCTGTACGGTTTTCTCCATCGGCTTTGTTGATGACGATGAGGTCTGCCATTTCCATGATGCCTTTTTTGATGCCTTGCAGATCGTCACCAGCGCCGGCGAGTTTGAGCAATAGAAAAAAGTCGGTCATGCTGTGTACGGCCGTTTCGCTTTGACCTACACCAACCGTTTCAATAATGATAAAGTCAAATCCAGCGGCCTCGCAAAGTATGATTGCTTCACGAGTTTTTCGCGCGACGCCTCCCAAAGTCGTTCCCGCAGGACTAGGTCTGATAAAGGCTTGATCGCTTTTGACCAATTCTTCCATCCGGGTTTTGTCGCCCAGAATGCTTCCTCGAGAAATACTGCTTGATGGATCAATGGCGAGTACGGCCACTTTTTTTCCTGTCGCAATCAAACTAGATCCTAAGGCTTCTATAAATGTTGATTTTCCAACGCCAGGAACACCTGTTATTCCTAATCGAAATGATTTTCCCGAATAGGGTAGTGCCTTTGATAAAATCGCTTTCGCGAAAGCGATATCCTCACCAGCGGTACTTTCTACTAAGGTAATGGCTTGGCTTAAAGCACTTATATTCCCTTTCTTTAACTGCTCAAACAGTGGATCGATATCCACAGCCTTTTTGTGGCGACGCAGGTTGGGATTGATATGGGAAGAAGTAGGCAATGGTAGGATTTATGACCTAAAGATCGCAATAAATCTGGACTAACAATCCATTTCCTTGCAGGGATCGTGGCCCCAATTTTTAAGACTATAGCGCCAGTCAGATTCCTTGATGTCGCTGCTGGGCTTTTGTGCCTTGTGACGGTTGATGTAGCCTATGACTTTGTTCATGTGGTCATAGTTGGTATCAGTTAGTTCGTCTTTTTTCTTGTTTTTGATCTTGATGATCTTGCGTCCCGATTTGTGTCCAATGGCCTCACCGTCGCCGCTGTCCTGACCTACACCTTTCGACTTATCTGTATCCAGCCAGTCTTCCAGTTCGCTGGGCGTCATATTTACCAGATCATAGAATTCATCATAAATCTCATCCTTGCTTTTATCGCTCATCGTTTTTGTTTTGAAGATAAGCTGATTTTTGAATGGAAAATCTTACAGGACTGTTAAGTGAGTCAATCTTAGCATTTGAAATAATAGAATCACCGCTTCTCGACTGTCGCTCGAAGTGGTTTCATTGGTGAAATTCAAAATGCCGTAAACCAATATCGAGAGTTAGTTGTGAAATAATCGCTGTTAAGAGGATTGTCTTTTTATTCATCACCGCTTCTCGACTGCCGCTCGAAGTGGTTGCATTGTCTATTTAATAAACCAGTATCGAGCGATAGTCGAGATATGGTTGTATAAAGTGATCGTTGCTCTATTTATCACCGCTTCTCGACTGCCGCTCGAAGTGGTTGCATTGTCTATTTAATTAACCAGTATCGAGCGACAGTCGAGATATGGTTTTGTGCAGAAGCTAAATTTTTGAAATAGATCAAATCTTTTACAAACAACAAAGCCTGAACGATCGTTCAGGCTTTGTTAAATGACGCTTTCGCGAAAGCGATATTAATATTTATCCAATACCCATTCACCTTTATTGATCAATGGAATGGCTTGTTTGTATTTACATTCCTTGGCTTCACCAGTCATGATGTTCTTGATGGTAACTTGATCGTTACGGCCTATTTTAGGTTGGTCGCGTGTGATGGTTTCCGTAACTGGTTGGCGTTGTTGCTGGCTTGCACCGGCACCAACGGCCCTATTGCGGGCTGCCTGCTCATCGCTATTCAAGACTTCATCTTTTGAGGTAGTTGTCTTTTCAGCTTTTTGTTCGCGGGCTTCTTGGATGGCTCTGGAATCCTGAGTGGGCAAGTCGCCTTTGAACATGAAGCCAATAACTTCTTTATTCACCTTATCGATCATCTCCTTGAACAACTCAAATGCCTCAAACTTATAGATCAATAATGGATCTTTTTGTTCGTGAACGGCGAGTTGTACACTTTGCTTCAACTCGTCCATCTTGCGAAGGTGCGTTTTCCAAGCATCGTCAATGATCGCAAGCGTAATATTCTTCTCAAAGTCTGTCACTAGGGACTTTCCTTCTGAATCGTACGCGTCTTTCAAATTCGTGGACACATTGAGCGTTTTGATGCCATCCGTAAATGGAACGGCGATACGCTCATAGTTGCGCTCGTCATTTTCTACCACATTTTTGATGACTGGATAAACTTCTCTCGCCGTGCGTTCCATCTTCTCTTTATAGTGCTGGTAAGCAGCCTTATAGATGGCAGATGTTATTTGTGGCTCTGATTTGGATTTGAATTCTGCTTCCGTCAACGGGCTACTCATGGAGAAGTAGCGAATCAATTCAAAATCAAAGTTTTTGAAGTCTTGTGCGATCTTGTTGGTCTGTGTGATATTTTCTGCAATATCATAAATCATGTTTGCAATATCCACCGCAAGACGATCACCGAACAATGCATTGTAACGACGCTTGTAAATCACCTCGCGTTGGGCATTCATCACGTCATCATATTCCAATAGACGTTTACGAACTCCAAAGGCATTTTCTTCCACTTTTTTCTGTGCACGCTCGATGGACTTTGAAATCATGGAATGCTGGATGACTTCGCCTTCTTTCATTCCCAGTCTATCCATGGTTTTGGCCATACGCTCAGAACCAAATAATCGCATCAAGTTATCTTCCAATGAAACGTAAAACTGTGAACTTCCTGGATCTCCTTGACGACCAGCACGACCGCGCAATTGTCTATCGACGCGACGTGAATCGTGACGCTCTGTACCTATGATGGCAAGACCACCAGCTTTTTTGACTTCTTCAGACAACTTGATGTCTGTACCACGACCTGCCATGTTTGTGGCGATAGTGATTTGTCCAGCGTTTCCAGCTTCTGCAACGATTTCAGACTCTCGTTTGTGTTGTTTTGCGTTCAATACGTTGTGCTCAATACCAGCACGTTGTAGGGTTCTGCTCAACAACTCAGATATATCAACCGATGTGGTACCTATCAATACAGGACGACCAGCTTCTTTTAATCGGGTCACCTCTTCTATAACGGCGCCGTACTTTTCTCGCTTGGTTTTGTAAACCAAATCTTGACGGTCATCACGAGCAATAGGTCTGTTGGTAGGAATCTCTACCACGTCTAGTTTATAGATTTCCCAGAATTCGCCAGCTTCAGTGACCGCAGTACCAGTCATACCAGCCAGCTTTTTGTACATTCTAAAGTAATTCTGAAGCGTGATGGTAGCAAAGGTCTGCGTGGCATCCTGAATCTTTACATTTTCTTTTGCCTCAATCGCCTGGTGCAATCCATCGCTATAACGACGGCCATCCATGATACGACCTGTTTGCTCATCAACGATCATGACTTGTTCCTCACTCACCGTTTTGATCGCGCCAGTTGTGGCATCGCGTGTCTTTTTATCTTTAGACATCACGACATATTCTGTATCGCGTTCAAATAGGGTATAAGCCTTCAACAGCTGATTCAACGTGTGAATACGTTCTGATTTGACCGCAAACTCCCGGAAGAGTTCCTCTTTCTTCTCTGCTTCTTCTTCCTTGCTCAATCCAGCGCTTTCAATGCGACCTATTTCAACACCTACTTCTGGCATTACAAAGAATTCTGGATCATCATCTCCAGAAAGGAATTCAATTCCCTTATCTGTCAGTTCTACCTGATTGTTCTTTTCATCAATTACAAAATACAACTCTGCATCTACAGTAGGCATCTCGCGATTGTTGTCCTGCATGTAGTGGTTCTCAGTCTTTTGCAATAACTGCTTGATACCTTCCTCACTTAAGAACTTGATCAAGGCTTTGTTTTTAGGCAAACCGCGATACACTCTTAGCAATTCAAGTCCACCTTCTTTGGTGTCACCTTCTGCAATTAATTTTTTGGCTTTCGCCAAAGTTTGCACAAGTTCCTTTCTTTGAACACTAACAATGTTTTCTACGGGACGTTTGAGGACATCAAACTCCTGACGATCACCTTCTGGTACAGGACCTGAAATGATCAATGGTGTACGGGCATCATCGATAAGAACAGAATCCGTTTCATCAATGATCGCATAATTATGTTTGCGCTGTACCAAGTCTGCCGTGGCGTGAGCCATATTATCCCTTAAGTAATCAAAACCAAATTCATTGTTGGTTCCATAAGTGATATCTGCTAGATAGGCCTTGCGACGTGCTTCAGAATTGGGTTTGTGATAATCAATACAATCAATACTTAAACCATGAAATTCAAACAATGGTCCTATCCAGGCACTGTCACGTTTAGCCAGATAATCATTCACGGTTACAACATGAACACCATTACCGGTCAAGGCATTAAGGTACACAGGCAAGGTTGCCACAAGAGTTTTACCTTCACCAGTCTGCATTTCTGCAATTTTACCCATGTGAAGCGCGGTACCACCTATAATTTGAACATCGTAGTGAATCATGTCCCAGGTAATAGGCTTCCCAGCGGCATCCCAAGAGTTGGACCAGATTGCATGATCGCCATCGAGTATCACATAATCCTTTTCACCGCTTAACTCGCGATCTCTAGAGGTTGCTGCAACTTTAATTTCAGTATTGTGATAAAAACGCTTTGCTGTTTCTTTCATTACCGCAAAGGCTTCTGGCATGATCTCGTTCAGGACAACTTCGGCTTCTTCATAAGCCTGCTCTTGAAGTTTATCTATTTGCTCATAGATCTCTTCACGCTTGTCAATGTCATCTTCATTATTGGCATCTTCCTGTAAAGAAGATATTTGCTGTAGCGTGTTCGCTTTCGCGGAAGCGATCTTCTCTTTAAACTCAGTAGTTTTATGGCGCAGCTCGTCTATCGATAGGCCTTCCATCTCTTTTTCAAAACTCAAAGTCTTAGTGACATTGGGCTGTAGCTCTGCCACGTCTTGTTTTGATTTGTCGCCTACGAATATTTTTAAAACGGAATCTAATAGTCCCATGTGGTGTTATATAATTGATTAATAGCTATTTAAATATTTTAAATCGCTCTTGCTAAGGTCTTAAATTTAAAGCAAAAAAAAAGCCTCATTACGAGACTTTTTGAAAGTTATAGGTGTCTAGTATTCATCCTCATTCCAGAGGTAATCATCGTCTGTAGGATAGTCTGGCCAGATTTCCTGGATAGACTCATAAGAATCACCTTCATCCTCAATAGCTTGCAGGTTTTCTACAACCTCTAGAGGTGCACCGGTACGGATGGCATAGTCGATAAGCTCATCCTTTTCTGCTGGCCAAGGCGCATCGCTTAAATAGGATGCAAGTTCTAGTGTCCAATACATAATTTTACTCGTTTATTTTTTTTGCAAAAATAGACCGTTTGTCCACTTTTCCAAATTTTTTTGATAATTTAAGATTCAAGATTTTAAAGAGCGGTTAAGCTTTTGGAAATCAAATTGTTTTGTCAAAATGTAAAGTGTGAATCCTCAAGGTTGAACTAGCAAATCGTCTTAAATGAAACTGCTAATTATGATCTAATGTTTTTTAGGAATCCACTTGATCTCTTCTGCTTGTAGATCTTTAGACAACTTGCGTGCCAATACAAATAGGTAGTCAGAAAGTCTGTTTAAATACTTGATCACTTGTGGATCGATGGGCTCGCTGATATTCAAATCCACAGCGAGACGCTCTGCACGTCTACAAACGGTCCTTGTTATGTGACAGAATGACACAGACTGATGGCCGCCTGGCAATATAAAGTGCGTCATTTGCGGTAAACCTTCTTCCATTAGATCCATCTGAGTCTCTAGTTGCGCCACGTGATCGTCAGAAATTTTAGAGATGTTAAGTCGCTCTTGGCCATTTTTGAGCAATTCCTTTTCTGGTGGTGTGGCTAGAATCGCGCCTATGGTAAAAAGGTGGTCTTGGATTTCTATGATAAACTTTTTTGTCGCATCGTCCACTGGTTGGTCTCTAAGCAATCCCATCCATGAATTGAGTTCATCAACGGTTCCATAACTGTCAATTCTCATATTACTTTTAGGAACTCGAGTGCCTCCAAAAAGAGAAGTTTCTCCTGTGTCACCAGTCTTGGTATAAATTTTCATAAATTTTAATTGATAGGAGCGCCTGGAAAAATATCATCCTTGTCGTCCTTGACGACAATATCGGGATTGAGCTCCAATAGTTTTTCAATGAACTTCTCATTGTTAGCTGGGCTAATGTATAGTTCATTGTAATTATCATATTTGACGATGATACCGTTGCGAGCAGTCGCTGGTTTCAAGCCAACCCAAAGAGTTGTGTTTTTAATTACCTGTTCAATCTTCGAGATCCTGACAGATCCTCTTATGGGACCAGACACGTATTTAAGTTCACCATCTTCCAAAACGTAATAGGTCTGAAGGTAAATCCATAGCAGGAAAACAGGAACTGCTAGCATCAACACGATACTGGGAATCCACATTGCGAGGTTTTTTTGCGTATTGCTTAAAGATGAGAAAAGAAGATAGAGCAACAATGTGGTAACAAATACTATCACACTTAGCATTAAAAGTCCTTTTTTACTATTAAATCTCATCTTTAGCTCATTGATTTTTATTCAGCTTTAGCTTGCTGCTCTACAGCGTCCCAATATTCATAAGCACGGCGCAAATGTGGTATCACGATGGTACCACCTACAAGTGTTGCAATGGATAAAGCTTCCACAACTTCTTCTTTGGACAAACCTGCCTTGTGACTTTCTTCAAGGTGATATTTTACACAATCATCACATCGCAGTACCGTACTGGCGACAAGACCCAATAACTCTTTGGTTTTCTTGTCCAGTGCGCCTGCTGTAAATGCATTGGTATCGAGGTTGAAGATACGTTTAAGGATCTTATTGTTATCCTGAGTAATAGCGCCATTCATGCGCTCACGATACTCGTTGAATTCTTTTACTAAGTCGCTCATTTTGTTATGCTGCTAATTTTCTTTTTCTGCGTGCGTCTCTCATCAAGACGAACTTTGATATATAAATACTTACTTCATAAAGCAATAATACTGGAATCGCTACAATCACCTGGCTTGCGATGTCTGGTGGTGTGATGACCGCGGCCACGATCAATACAATCACCAGGGCGAACTTGCGCGACTTGCGCATAATCTCTGGTGTTACCAGACCAATCTTAGTTAAGAAATAAATGATGATGGGCAATTCAAATAATAAACCAGAAGCCAAAACAGATGCTCGAATGTAGGCGATATAACTCGCCAGGCTAGGCTCGGTTACCACTTCTGCGCTCAAATTATATGTCACCATAAAGTGGACCGATAAGGGTGCAATGATATAGTAGCCAAAAACCACACCTATGAAGAACAATAGCGAACTCACAAAAATGAAACCGCTGCTGTACTTTTTCTCATTACTCTTAAGTCCTGGAGCGATAAACTTCCATACTTGATATAACACCCAAGGAAAAGCAATCACAAATCCTAAGGTAATAGAGGTCCAAATGTGAGCCGAAAATTCATCTGACATCTCTTTGGACTGCACTTTAAAACCAAAGTTAGGATCGCAAAAGTCGCTTTCAATCCCAAAGAACCTACCTATGTTACAAAAGAAGTCATAGGTGAAGAAATCGGCACGTTTAGGTCCAAAAATGATGGTATCAAAGACAAAATCCTTTGCAATGAATACCACAACGGCACCAATCATAATTCCCACTAGGGACCTGATTATACACCAGCGTAATTCCTCTACGTGGTCCAGAAAGGACATGTTATTGGGGTCAACTTTCTTTCTTGCCATCTAGATAATTCCTTCTCTGATTACATCATGAATGTGAACCACACCGGCATAATGATTTTGATCGTCAATGGTCACGAGCTGAGAAATATGCTTCTCTTCCATGAGCTCGCGTGCCTGTATGGCCATAGCGTCTGCAGGAATAGTTTTAGGGTTTGCGGTCATGATATCACTGGCTACTAGCGAGTCAATATCTTTACCGCTGGTGAGCATGCGTCTTAAATCACCATCTGTAATGATGCCCAGTATTTTTTGATCTTCAACAACGACGGTCATTCCCAGCATGTTTTCTGAAATATTCACGATCACCTCACGCATTGATGTTTGTGGTATCACTTGAGGTTTTGGTCGTTGATCTGCCAGATCTTTTACTCTTAAATAAAGTTTTTTACCTAGCGCACCACCTGGATGGTAGCGGGCAAAATCTGCATCTGTGAAGCCTTTCAATTCCAGCAGGCTTATCGCTAGGGCATCACCCATGACTAGTTGCGCCGTGGTACTTGTGGTAGGAGCAAGGTTGTTGGGGCAAGCTTCCTCGGCAATAGGAGCGTGCAGTATAAAATCTGCTTCGGTGCCTAAAAAGGATTCCTTATTACTGGTAATCGCAATTAGTTTATTGTCAAAATTCTTAATAAGTGGAACGAGTACCTTTATTTCTGGAGTGTTTCCACTTTTTGAAATACAAATCACCACGTCGTTTTTTTGAACGATTCCCAGGTCACCATGTATGGCATCTGCGGCGTGCATGAAAATCGCTGGCGTACCAGTGCTGTTCATGGTGGCCACGATTTTCTGTGCAATGATGGCGCTTTTGCCTATACCAGTAATGATGACTCTGCCGTTTGAGGTGTGTATGTGTTGCACCGCTTTCGCGAAAGCGATATCCACACAATCTTCCAGCTCCTTAATGGCATTTGCCTCGATACGAATCGTGCGGCGGGCGACTTCCAGAATTTTATTTGTGTTGCTCAAGAGCGTTCGCTGTTTATATCGTTTGTGAGAAACGAATTTAATTGTAAATTGTAGCGAACAAAGATAAACAAAAAGGGAGCAGCCGTATGGCATTTAAGCAATCTGGATTAGAGGAAAACCTCAAAAAATACTTCGGTTTTAGTCAGTTTAGAGGACTGCAAAAAAGCGTGGTCACTTCAGTATTAAATCAGGAAGATGTATTTGTCATTATGCCTACTGGCGGTGGTAAATCACTTTGCTATCAGTTGCCTGCACTCATGCAGGACGGTACGGCGATCATAGTTTCACCACTCATTGCGTTGATGAAGAATCAGGTAGATGCCATACGTGGTATATCAGATGATGAAGGCGTGGCGCACGTTTTGAACAGCAGCCTGAATAAAAGCGAGGTGCAACGAGTCAAGGATGATATTGTCAATGGAGTCACAAAATTGCTCTATGTGGCACCAGAATCTCTTACTAAAGAAGAGTACGTAGAATTCCTGAAGGATCAGAAGATCAGTTTTCTCGCGGTCGACGAGGCGCATTGTATTAGTGAATGGGGTCATGATTTTAGACCAGAATACAGGAATCTTAGACGTATCATTGATCGTATAGGTGACGATATTCCTATTATAGGGTTGACGGCAACGGCGACACCTAAAGTACAGGAAGATATCCTCAAGAACCTTCAAATTCCCAATGCTACCACGTATAAAGCTTCGTTCAATAGACCAAATCTATTTTATGAAGTACGTCCCAAGACCGATCAGGTGGATGCAGACATCACGCGATTTATAAAACAAAATGAAGGCAAGTCTGGAATTGTTTACTGCTTGTCTCGCAAGCGTGTGGAAGAATTGTCGCAAGTGCTTCAAGTCAATGGTATCAAAGCCGTGCCGTATCACGCAGGTCTTGATGGCAAGACCAGGGCTTCTCATCAAGATAAATTCCTGATGGAAGATGTAGACGTGGTGGTGGCGACGATTGCCTTTGGTATGGGAATCGATAAGCCAGATGTGCGTTTTGTAATCCATCATGATATCCCAAAAAGTATTGAATCCTATTATCAAGAAACCGGTCGTGCCGGTCGTGATGGTGGTGAAGGTCACTGTCTAGCCTACTATAGTTATAAAGATATTGAAAAGCTCGAGAAATTCATGTCTGGCAAACCTATTGCCGAACAAGAGATAGGACACGCCTTGTTACAGGAAATGGTAGGCTATGCAGAAACGAGCATGAGCCGCAGGCAGTTCATCCTGCATTATTTTGGTGAGGAATTTGATCCAGCCTCAGGCGATGGCGGTGACATGGACGATAACATGCGCAACCCAAAACCACAGCGGGAAGCCGTTGACGACGTCAAAAAACTGATCGAAGTGATTGATGCTGCAGGCGAGCGTTATAAAGCCAAGGATATTGTCAAGATTCTAGTAGGTAAAAGCAATGCGATGATTACCAGTCACAAGCTGGATTCCCATGAATATTTTGGTAGTGGTAAGGACAAGGAACCAGCCTTCTGGACTGCCTTGATACGACAGGTAATGGTCGCGCGCTATATAAGAAAGGACATAGAATCTTATGGAACGCTTAAGATTACAGATGCGGGTCGCGAATTCCTAAAAACAGGAAAGACCTTTATGATGAGTGATGATCATACCTATCATCAAGAAGATTCCATGCCAGCGGCATCTGGTAAAGCAGCAGCACTGGACGATAAGCTGGTCAAGATGCTCAAGGAACTGCGCAAAAAAGTCGCCACTCAAAAGAAAGTGCCACCATATGTAGTATTTCAAGATCCATCGATTGATGATATGGCCACAAAATATCCTATTACTCTGGAAGAGATGGCAAACATCCATGGAGTAGGAGATGGTAAGGCTCGTAAATTTGGTAAACCGTTCGTAGAGTTGATCGCGCGATATGTAGAAGATAATGACATCACTAGAGCTGATGACTTAGTGATAAAATCTACTGGTACTAAATCTGGCAATAAACTATATTTCATTACCAGCATTGACCGTAAACTTTCTTTTGATGACATTGCAGATGCCAAGGGCATGGAAATGCACGAACTTATCAATGAGTTGGAAAGTATCGTTTTTAGCGGTACAAAGCTCAACATAAGTTACTGGGTAGACGAGATGCTGGATGAGGAGCAACAGGAGGATTTACATGAATACTTCCTAGAAGCCGAAAACGACCACATCGATGCCGCCATGGAAGAGTTTGACGGCGAGTACGAGGAAGAGGAAATCCGCTTGTATCGTTTGAAGTTTATTAGTGAGGTTGGGAATTAACTGTAGTAACAGCTAATTGATTTCAAATTTCATTACCAAAAATGCCCAGCAATCGCTGGGCATTTTTAGTGGAGTTTAATCGTCTATAAAATCAATTATCATTCAAAAGATACTGGACGTTTGTTATTTCAATAGAATTGATAATACCTACATCCAGGCGTTCTTCAAAATCTACAGAGAATATGCAGCTGGAGTTTGCTGGTATGTTGAGACAAGGTTCTGTTGCTTCATTAACAAATAAACTGCCTGTAGTAGTAATCTCATCTGCTACTACGGTGCTAATAGGTTGTCCTGTGATAGCGGCATTACTGTTGTTATTCAATTGGATGTCAAACTGCAGCCTTCTGGTGTCGTTTCCAGTATCAGGCGTGAATTCAAAGAAAAGAATCTCGTAAGAAAAATCTGCTAGAAATGGTGGTTCAATAGGTTGCGCCGCAGTAGGATCTGGAAAATCGCAAGGTACGTCTATCGTGCCTTGAGTTGTGTAGATTTGATTGCCCACTTGATAAAATTGAGGAACGACGATGGATCGCATACAATCGTCATCAGAGGACCCGCAGGAGGTTGTGACGATGATGAGGCATAGTGCCAAAATTGTTCTGAGAAAGGTCTTTTTGGTTTTCATAGAAAACGAAGATAACGGCCGACCGTAAATATCATTAGATTTTAAAGGATATTTTTTTGCTCATTTCCAACTTACGGACCTGTAAAATGGGTTTCTGCTATCTCAAAAGCAGTTGGAATAGATGTGGTCTGAAGAATATTTCGCTTTCGCGAAAGCGAACTCATTCTATTCATTAATAGTGATTTGATCCAATCTTTACAAACGAGTTACGCAAACGATTTCGTAAATGGCACGATGCTTGGAATCCACTCTATAAGCGGATGCCGAAAAGCTTATAGAGTAGGCGACACCCTAATACTATAGTTATGAAAAAAATTCTACTATTTATGGCAGCTTGTCTAATGTTGACTACTGCGCAGGCAATGGACACATCCTCAAGCGATGGACTTATCGAAGGGTACTCAAAGCGTTACAAGAAAGTGCAGCCGGTACTGTTCACTCACAATTTTATTGATTTTGCCCTCTATCCTGACGGCAGGCTGGAGTTTAACATTCCTAGATACTCAAATGCTACGATTTGCATAAGGCCCGCTATGAATAGACGACGCAGTGTAGGCGTGAGCCAAGGAAATGTACGTTATAACAGATTAGGTCAATTGACTTTGATCAATAACACGAGAGTATCCTACAATCGTGATGGTACTGTCGCTAGAATAGGCCGTCTGGATGTGGACTATTACCGCGGTATTCTGGATCGTGTTGGCGGACTAGAAGTGAGATACGATAAAAAAGGCAGACTTATTGCCGCTCGTGGTCATGTAGATGTTTATGCAGATTTAGGAAGACGTCACGATTGTGCTTCCCATAATTTTGGACATTTCGATGATGGCTATGCCCGTAACGATTGGGATGATGGAGTTTATTTCAAACGCGCAAAAATTAAAAAATAACTATTTAAAACTTAAACGCCTTGTTATCCAGCAAGGCGTTTTTATTGGTGGTGGTAGTTCTAAAATTGTTTTTTAGATCACTTAACTTTGCAAACTGAAAAATTAATAGACATGCAAGACGGATTATACGCCAAACTAAATACTTCTAAAGGAGAAATCCTTTTACAATTACACTACAAAAGAACACCGGGAACGGTTGGTAATTTTGTAGGACTAGCTGAAGGAAATCTAGAAAACAGCGCAAAACCTCAAGGAACACCATTTTATAATGGATTAAAATTTCACAGAGTCATTCCAGACTTCATGATTCAAGGTGGTGATCCACAAGGTACCGGTGCTGGTGATCCAGGTTACAAATTTGATGATGAGTTCCATCCAGAATTGCGCCATGACGGTCCTGGAGTTTTGAGTATGGCAAATGCTGGTCCTGGTTCCAACGGCTCGCAATTTTTTATTACTCATATAGAGACAGCATGGTTGGATGACAAGCATACGGTTTTTGGTAAGGTTGTAGAAGGACAAGATGTTGTTGACGCTATCGCTCAAGGTGATGAAATAAAAGGCGTTGAAATTATTCGTGAAGGTGATGAAGCTAAAGCATACAACGCTGTAGAATCGTTCCGACAATTTACTGGTGCGGCCAAGGCCCGTGAAGAACAGGCAAGAAAGCAGGCAGAACAAGAATTGGATGAAATTGCTGCTGGATTTGATAAAACCGACAGCGGTTTGAGATACAAGATCATCAATAAAGGATCTGGTACTAAAGCAGAGAAAGGAAAGATGGTAAGTGTTCACTACAAAGGAATGCTTCCTAATGGTAAAGTCTTTGACTCCAGCTTTGAGCGCAAAAAACCAATCGATTTCCAGTTAGGAGTAGGTCAGGTAATTGCTGGATGGGATGAAGGTATCCAGTTATTGCAAGTAGGCGATAAGGCAAGATTTGTGATTCCATCACACATTGCCTATGGTAGTGCTGGCGCTGGTGGGGTGATTCCACCTAATGCCACATTGGTCTTTGATGTAGAGTTGATGGCCGTTAGATAAATATCTTTTAAATAATTAAAGTCCCCAAGCGTCTCACGTTTGGGGATTTTTCATGTTACGATTTTTCTGATTTCTCGAGTTGGGCTTAGTATCTTTAGGGCAATTATATTTTTATGAAGTTATTAGTTGGTTTTTGTAGGGTCTTTGTCGGTATTCTTTTCATTTTTAGTGGTCTGGTAAAACTGAATGATCCTGTAGGGTTTTCTTTTAAGCTGGATGAATATTTTAGTGCCGCGGTACTGGGATTGGAATTTTTACAACCTTTTGCCTTGCCTCTAGCCATTTTCTTGGTCATTCTTGAAGTGATTCTAGGCGTGATGTTGTTGATTGGATTTCAAAAAAGGTTCACAGTATGGTCGCTTTTATTGATGATCATTTTCTTCACGTTTCTCACGTTTTATTCGGCATATTTTAATAAAGTGACTGATTGTGGGTGTTTTGGCGACGCTATTCCATTGACGCCATGGCAAAGTTTTACTAAGGATGTGATCTTGTTGTTCATGATTGTGATTCTTTTTATGAATGTGTCTTTAATAAGGCCATTGTTTAAAAAGTTTACAGGCATGTTGACCACGATGTTGGTAACGATTGGCTGTTTTGGAATTGCGTATTATGTATTGATGCACTTACCTATCATAGATTTTAGAGCTTATAAAACTGGAACTGATATTAACCAAGCGATGCAACCTGATCCAGATAGACCTGATGTGTATGGTTATGACTGGTATTATGATGTTGATGGTAAAGAAGAAATAATTACTACCAAAGGATTACCACCAGAAGGAAGACCTAATTATACAAAAGTAGAGACCAGACTTCTTGAAAAAGGTTTTGAACCGCCCATTCACGATTTTGCCATAACTTCTGAAGAACAAGGTGACATCACTCAAGAAATTTTAAGCGAGCCTAAAGTGGCACTTTTGGTGATGTACAACCTTAATAATGCTGAAAATCGCGGGATGCTCCAGTTGTCTAAGTTTGTGAAATCTGCTAAAGCTGCTGGCTATCGAGTCATTGCTTTGAGTTCTTCTGCGCCTAGCGAGACGGATCAAGCAAAAGAAACCTATGGGCTCGATGTCAATTTTTACACCACTGATGGTACAGCTCTCAAAACAATGATACGTTCTAATCCTGGTGTGGTATTAGTCAAGAATGGCGTGATCACCGGTAAATCGCACTGGAATGATTTTGATGAGCTCAATCTATGATCCAATACCTGATTAAAAAATTGGGGTATGCGTTTCTCACACTGTATGGCGTGGTGACTGTCGTGTTCCTATTGTTTTATCTATTACCTGGAGATCCAGCACAGATGATGTTGGGACAAAATGAAAGCGAAGAGCAACTCGCGGCAGTGCGAGCTAAATACGGGTTTGATCAATCCTTAGGTCAGCAATATGTGTACTTTCTCAATGATTTGAGTCCGCTATCCATTCACTCCAATTCAAGTGATGATTTCACCTACGATGATGGTAAATACACAGGTGTTCGTTTGATCAGCTTTTCAGCAACGAGTTTGATGCTCAAACTACCTTACTTGCGGGAATCCTTTCAAAAATCTGGTAAAAAGGTAAGCCTAGTGATAGGTGAGACCTTGCCCAATACCATCATTCTCGCTGTGGTCGCAATAACAATTGCTTTGTTGATAGGCCTTGTTTTAGGAGTCATCTCTGCTTTGAATAAAGGCAATTGGGTAGATCATACCATACAGTTAGTCAGTACCATGGGCATGAGCGTGCCTAGTTTTTTCAGTGCCATCATCTTCGCATTTTTATTTGGTTACCTGTTGCATGAATTGACGGGCCTACGTATGAGCGGTAGCTTGTATGAATTGGATGATTATGGCGAAAACATACAGTTACAATGGCGCAATTTGATTCTTCCAGCTGTTGTTTTGGGAATACGTCCGTTGGCGGTAATTAGCCAGTTAATGCGCAACAGCCTGTTGGAAGTAATGAGCCAAGAGTATATTGTTACCGCTTACGCGAAAGGTCTTACTAAATACCAGGTCATCACAAAACATGCCTTTAAGAATGCACTTAATCCGGTGATCACTGCGGTGAGCGGTTGGTTTGCCAGCATGCTGGCTGGTGCCGTTTTTGTAGAGTATATTTTTAACTGGAATGGATTGGGCAAGGAAATTGTCGAGGCGTTGAATACGTTGGATCTACCCGTTATAACGGGTGCCGTTTTAGTGATTGCGACATTGTTTATCATGATCAATATCTTGGTAGATTTGATCTATGTGTGGCTGGATCCACGAGTAAAGTTGGACTAAGGTTGCTTCACCCCAATCTTATAGATAGCCGTAAAGACCATTAAGTTCAATATCTTTGAAATAAGTTTAATCGGAAGCTATGCAGCTTCAGAAAAAAATAGTCTTGAAAAATCTTTTATTGTTCGTTTTTCTGACGACATCCTTTATGGGCGTTGCACAAAGTGACGAGGTCCAACTCAAATCAGACTTTGCCAAGTATGCAAGCGCCTTGAAAAGCCGCCAGTACACTCAAGCTACCTCCTATATGCCTGACAATCTCTTCAATGTTTATAACAAAGAGAAGCTGGTCCAGGAAATGAAGCAAACCTTTGAAAGCGCAGATACTGAAGTTAAAATAAATAGTGTAGAAGTTGTGAGCATGGATAGTAAAATCGTGGACGGCAGTCAGGTTTACATACCATTCCAGTTCCGTCAACAATTTGAGCTTAAATACATCAACCTATTTGATGCTACAGATGATGAGCAATCGCGAGACTCCACGACAAAATTTATCGTAGATATGCTCAATGAATCCTTGCCAGATTCATCCATACGTTTTGATAAAAAGAAAGAAGTATTTGCTATCGATAATTTAAAAAATGCGTTAGCCGTTAAGTCAACTACAGATGATACATGGAAATTCCTGGTAATAGAACCGTCACTTAAAAATGTGATGGGTAGATTATTACCAGCAACCGTGATCCAAAAAACAAAATTATGAGAAACAACATACTAGCAGGAAACTGGAAGATGAACTGTGACCTGCCCATGACGCAGGAGCTTATCTTCAACATTAAAAAGCAATTGCCAGAGCAGTTGGATTGCGAGATCATGGTGGCGCCATCGCACCCATTTCTCTATGCAGCTTTCAACGATTCCTTAGAGTCACCTATTGAGGTCATCGCACAAAATGCGTCGCAGCATGATAGCGGTGCTTTTACTGGTGAGGTTTCTATTGACATGCTACAAAGCGTAGGAATCAAAACTGTGATCTTAGGTCATTCAGAACGCCGCGATGTATTCCTTGAAACAGATGATATCCTTGCCGCAAAAACGCACAAAGCTATTGAAAAGGGAATGCGTGTGATATTTTGTTGTGGTGAACACCTTGAACAGCGCAAGAGCGGTGAGCACTTTAAGACAGTTACAGAACAGATTGATAAGGCGCTTTTCAAGCTAACAGCCAAAGATTGGAAACAAATCGTTATCGCCTATGAACCCGTATGGGCCATAGGAACTGGTGAGACTGCCAGCCCAGAACAGGCGCAGGAAATGCACCACCATCTTAGAAAATTTGTAGAAGATAAATATGGTGAGAAAACCGCAGATAAATTGAGCATCCTTTATGGTGGCAGTGTAAAGCCTGCTAACGCTCAAGAAATTTTTGCCCAGCCTGACGTGGACGGTGGTTTGGTAGGTGGCGCATCGCTGGATGCAGATTCCTTTGTAGCGATCGCAAAGTCCTTTTAAATGTCAAAGATTACTGATCAGTTGTACGTGGAGTATACCTTTACTGTAGCTCCGATAGAACCGTGGAACGATGTCTTGGCAGCCCAATTGGGCACCTTGGGATTTGAAAGTTTCATGGAGACAGAAGAAGGTCTTTTGGCTTACATCCAGAAAGATCTGGATCAAGAAGATTTATTGAAGGATCTGGAAATCCTGCAAAGTGATCATGTAGATATCGCTTTCGCGAAAGCGGAAATACCACCAACCAACTGGAATCACGAATGGGAATCCAACTTTGAAGCCATCATGGTAGACGGTCGCTGTGAGGTACGAGCACCCTTTCATGAGAAACACGTTGTGGATTATGACATTGTGATTGAGCCCAAGATGAGTTTTGGGACAGGCCATCATCAGACTACCTATATGATGATGGAACATTTGCTGGAATTAGATTTTAAAAATCAAAAGGTACTGGACATGGGAAGTGGTACTGGCGTTCTTGCCATACTTGCCCAGATGCGCGGTGCAAATGCCGTTGATGCTGTCGATATCGATACCTGGTGTTATGAGAACGCACTGGAAAATGTAGAGCGCAACAAAGCGGATAAGGTAACGGTGATTCTGGGTGGTGCAGAGGTGTTGCAGGACAAATTTTATGACGTGATCATCGCCAATATCAACCGTAATATTCTGTTAGTCGATATTCCAACCTATTCTAAATGTTTGTCTACAGGTGGTTTGTTACTGCTTAGTGGTTTTTATGAGGAAGACCTTGAGGCCATAGAAGCAGCCTGTTTGCAAGCTGGTCTGGAATATCAGGGACATAGAAAAAAAGACAATTGGATCGCGCCGATGTTTCTCAAAAAGTAAATTTGAGTTAAACCAATACCGTAGGTGAGCAACTTTTTTTAATTTTGTATCATTATGAAAATGAGTACATACACACAAGAACTTCCAGAACTGGATGTAGAAGTAGCCGAAAAAAAAGAGAACAAAATTGTCCTGTTCAATGATGAGGTGAATACATTTGACCATGTGATCGATATGCTTGTAGAGGCTTGTGATCATACACCTATACAGGCAGAACAATGCAGCCTTATCGTGCACTACAAGGGAAAATGTAATGTCAAGACTGGCGATTACAGTGATCTAGAACCTCGATGCTCAAAATTGCTGGAAGCAGGGTTGACTGCAGAGATTCAGTAGATACTGATAGTCAAAAACTAAAAACCATCACAACTGTGATGGTTTTTTTATGGTATCAAATCGCGATCTGCTCAAAGAAGGAGCCTATCCTTTTCTCACGATCTACCAGATGGATTTCAATAATCCAGTGCCTTGGCTGGCCAGAGGTGTCTAGTTCCCTTAAAGCCACGTGATTCTCTGGATGGATGTAATTGGTCTTTTCTTCACCATCCAGTTGCTCATGTGGAAAGTGTCCTATCAAATGCCCGGCAATAGGTCCGCCAAATTCCCATCCAGCTTCTTGTGCGAACTGGACGCAGTAATTATACAGTTCTGCGCCAGTGATTTCTGGATGTTCCAAAACATGTTTTTGAGCTACAAACCACAAACGCTCACTATCGCTAGCCAGCCGTTTTTTAGTAGGGTCATTCCCTAATACATAAGTTCTTCCATAATCTGCTTCCCATTCTTCCAGAATAGGGCCAAAATCAAGAAAGACAATATCATCTTTCTTCACCACAAGATCTGGTGGATTTTCATCATAGGGATGCAAGGTGTTCTCACCTGCACGAACAATGCGTTTGTGCCAGTACTTCTTAATTCCAAAAAGCTCTTCAGCCAGCTCAAATACTTGTGTGTTGATCTGTTTTTCGGTCGATCCTGCTCTGATGATGGCTCGCTTTTCGATTTCTTCAAATAGCTGCGCCGCCTTTTTTTCGGCAAGTTGAAGTTGTTCTAGTGTGTTGCTCATGGTATAAAAATAGAGATTAATTGGGGTTCGCTTTCGCGAAAGCGAACTCAAAATATCCCGAGGAGAAAATTCTTTTATTTGTTAAATAAAACTAGCGATATTGATTTATGATAGTAATGCTATTATTTTTACGCACAAATAATTTGGAATGGATACACTACTCAAAAATCTAAAGGTAGAAATTAATGAAAAGATCTTTCTGAAGGATCCTGAATCTTCTGATCTGGGTCGCAGGATCGTGGAAAAAAGCATTCAGATGATTCATGAGATGGGTTTTGAGCAGTTTACGTTTAGAAAACTGGGTAAAGAAATAGGCAGTAATGAGAGTTCTATTTACAGATATTTTGAAAATAAACATAAGCTCTTGTTGTACCTTACTTCGTGGTACTGGAGCTGGTTGGAATACCAGTTGATTTTAAAGACGATGACGATTTCAGATCCTTTAGAAAGGTTGGAGACGGCAGTTTCTATATTGACGAGAGAAGTAGTGCAGGACATGAATTTTGGTCATGTGGATGAGGTAACTCTAAGTAAGATCGTTGTAGAAGAATATTCCAAATCCTATTTGACCAAAGAAGTAGATGAAGAAAATAAAAACGGTTATTTCTCTATTTATAAACGACTAGTACTTAGGTTGCGCGATATGATTGTGGCGGTAAATCCAGAATATAATTATGCGGCGAGTCTAAGTAGTACGATTATAGATGGATCATTGCACCAGCATTTTTTAAAGCGTCACTTTACAGCTTTGACAGACTGTAATCATGAGGTTACAGCTACTGATTATTTCCTTAACCTTATTCACCTTATTGTAAAACCAACATGAAGAAAGATAAAAACATCCTAACCTCCTGGCAGCGATTGACGAGAATGCTGGAGTTGGATAAACGTGATGTCTATCAAATTTTTTACTACGCAATTTTTGCTGGTCTTGTGGGTTTATCGCTGCCACTAGGGATACAGGCGATTATCAACTTGATTCAAGGTGCGCAAATAACAACCTCATGGATACTGCTTGTGGTGGTGGTAACGTTAGGGGTTGCCTTTGGTGGGGTTTTGCAATTAATGCAGATACGTATTACAGAGAACGTCCAGCAGAAAATCTTTACCAGGTCATCGTTTGAGTTTGCCTATCGATTCCCGAAAATAAAGATGAGTGAGTTGCGTAATTATTATCCGCCAGAGTTGGCCAATCGTTTTTTTGATACGCTTACCATACAAAAAAGCCTTTCAAAATTATTGGTGGATTATCCAACCGCGATCTTGCAAATCATTTTTGGGTTGATTCTACTTTCTTTTTATCACCCATTCTTTATCGCTTATGGCTTTCTATTATTGGGTTTAGGCTTTGTGTTGTTCAAGTTTACAGCAGACAAGGGTTTGAAGACCAGTTTAAAAGAGTCCAAGAGTAAGTATAAGGTAGCGCACTGGTTGCAAGAGGTTGCCAGATCCATCATCAGCTTTAAGCTTTCTGGAAACACAACTCATGCAGTAGATCGCAATGATGAGCTCACCACAGAATATCTGGAATATAGGGAAAGTCACTTTAAGGTGATCATCATACAAGCCATCCAGTTTATAGGATTTAAAGTTCTAGTAACGGCCGGTCTACTTCTTATAGGAGGTTTTCTAGTACTTAACCAGCAAATGAACATAGGTCAATTTGTAGCGGCAGAGTTGATTATTTTGATCATCATCGGTGCTGTGGAAAAGATAATTTCAGGATTGGAGTCTTTTTATGACATGCTTACTTCTCTTGAAAAATTAGGTGAAGTAGTTGACAAGGAACTTGAATCCACTACAGGAGAAAAGCCATTTAAAACAGAGGAGAATTTCAAGGTAGAGTTGGAAGACGTTACTTATACGGTAGAAAATCGCACGGCTCCTATATTGAACAACATATCATTGAAACTCACTAAAGATTGTTCTGTTGTTATTAATGGTCCCAACGGCAGTGGAAAGTCCACTCTTTTAAGGCTCATTGCTGGAATCATTGAACCTACTGAAGGTAATGTGTACCTAAACAACACCAACCTAAGAGGCGTAAACCTCAATTATTACAGATCTAACATAGGTCAATCCATGAGCGGTGAGACTCCATTTGAAGGTACCCTACGAAATAACATTACCTATGGTGATCAAAGGATCACTGATGACGAAATATATTGGGCTATGGAGAATGTTGGATTATTACCATATCTCAAAATGCTACCTTATGGACTTGAAACTCATATTTATCCAGAAGGGAAACAAATAAGTCATACTGTAGGTAAGAAGATAGTGCTCGCTCGTAGTATTATCAAAAAGCCTAAAATGTTGATTCTTAAAGATCCGTTGGATCAGTTTGAACCTGAAGAAAGCGAACGCATCATGAAATTTTTGACAGATCCATCTCACGGTTGGTCTATTATAGTGGTAAGCCAGAGTCCACGATGGATGGATCATTGTAGTAGGGTAGTCACCCTTGAAAATGGAAGAATCATAACTGATAAATCGATCTAAGCATGTTGAATATTTCAGAAAACAAAATCATTAACAAGCTGGATTTGAATGAATATACAGCTGGTAAAAGGGTCTTCAACAGGACTCATTTTGAATATTTTAATCGGTTCCTTTTTGGCTTCTCTATTGTGTTACTTATCATTTTATTCATGCCATGGACTCAAACGGTCAATGGTAATGGAGCTGTAACTACCTTGACTCCAGAACAGCGACCTCAAACTTTACAATCACCTATTCCTGGTAGGTTGGAAAAGTGGTATGTACGTGAGGGCGATCGAGTGAGAAAAGGAGATACCATCCTGCAAATAAGCGAGGTGAAAAGTGAGTATTTTGATCCATTGTTAGTAGAACGTACTGGCGATCAAATTAATGCCAAGATCAATAGTGTTAACGCATACGGTCAAAAAGTAGAAGCATTGACGCAACAAACTGGCGCGCTGGCATCAGAGCTATTATTGAAACTCGAGCAAGCTCAAAACAAAATCAAGCAAGCTCGATTCAAGGTAACCAGTGACAGTATTGATCTGGAAGCGGCTCGTACTAATATTGACATCGCGCAGCGCCAGCTGGTTCGTGAACAAACGCTACAGGATGAAGGTTTGAAGTCTGTTGTAGACGTGGAACAAAAGCGTCTCAAACTTCAAGAAACGCAGGCAAAATTGATTTCTCAAGAGCAAAAGCTGCTTCAAAGCCGCAATGAAGTCATTAACGCAAGAATTGACATCAACCGTTTGGAGCAGGAATATGCAGAGAAAATTGCCAAAGCTCAAAGTGATCGATTCAGTGCAGAGTCTGCCCAGTTAGATGTAGCTGCACAGGTAAGTAAATTAGAAAACGATCGTTCCAATTATAGCATACGTAGTGGGATGTTGTTCATCGTCGCGCCACAAGATGGTTACATCAATAAGGCCATCGTCTCTGGTATAGGCGAGACCTTTAAAGAAGGCGAGCCGTTGGTAAACATCATGCCGGCCAACTATGACCTAGCGGTAGAGACTTTTGTTGATCCACTGGACTTGCCGTTACTTTATGTAGGCGAGAAAGTGCGTGTGCAATTTGACGGCTGGCCAGCCATTGTATTTTCTGGATGGCCCAATGCAAGCTACGGTACCTATGGTGCAGAAATCGTTGCCGTAGAAACCTTCATCAGTTCAAATGGAAAATATAGAGTGCTACTCGCTCCAGACGAAACTGATTATGAGTGGCCAGATGCGCTGCGTCCGGGATCAGGTGCCTACACGATTGCGCTGCTGGACGACGTACCTGTGTGGTATGAGTTATGGCGTCAGCTCAACGGCTTCCCGCCTAATTACTACCAGCCTACAGATGCAAGTGGTACTGTTAAAACAAAGAAATAGAATGAGGTTCACGTTATTCATAGCTCTTTTAATAGTGTTGCAGGTAGATGCTGTTTCGCTTTCGCGAAAGCAAACTCAACAACAACCGCCCGAACAAGTTTTGCAGGACACTACCGTTCTCAGCTTTTCAGAGTATTTAGGATATGTCAAGCGCCACCATCCAGTTGCTAAACAAGCAGAGCTACTGCTGGACGAAGGTCAGGCCAACTTGCTGCGAGCGCGTGGTGGTTTTGATCCCAAAATTGAAGTCGATTATCGCCGCAAGGACTTTAAGGGAACGGAATATTATGATGAACTAGCTGGTGTCTTCAAGATCCCAACTTGGTATGGTATAGAATTCAAGGCTGGAGCAGAGCGTAATGAAGGATCCTTTCTGGATCCATCACTTACCGTTCCAGATGGCGGTTTATACAGTGCTGGAGTCAAGGTAGACCTGGCACAAGGATTGTTGATCAATGATCGTATGGCGACCTTGCGCAAGGCGCGACTCTTTGAGCAACAAACCGCAGCAGAAAGAGATCTTGCCGTCAACCAGATCCTATTTGATGCATCTACGGCCTATTTTGAATGGTGGCGAGCTACTAAGGAAGTTGAGGTGTATATCGATATTTTGGACGCTGCCATTACAAGAGAACGCGGCGTGATCATAAGCGCTCGCGCTGGTGATAAAGCTGCGATTGACACGGTAGAGGCTGGCGTGGCAACACAAAACCGATTGCTGGGATTAGAGCAGGCAAGAGTGAACGAGATCAAAAGCAGGTTGCAGCTTTCCAACTTTTTATGGCTGGATGGCGTGCCGGTAGAATTACAACCCAATGTTGTTCCACAGCCCGATTTAAATTCGTCCATAGACGTGACGCTGGGACTTATGGGAACTAGCCTGTCAGAATTTAACGTTGAAAACCACCCTAAAATTCAGGCGCTTAACTTTAAGTTGGATCAACTGGATGTGGACCGGCAATTGAAAGCCAATAAGCTTTTGCCTAAAATCACCGTCGATTACAATTTCATCACTCCAGATTGGGACCGGCTTAATTCCATCACCCAGGATAACTACAAAGCTGGATTGACCTTTGCCTATCCCATTTTTACCAGGAAGGAACGTGGAGATTTACGTCTTGCCAAAATCAAGATCGATGACGCACGCTACGGCCTGCAGTCTGAAACGCTCATTTTGCGCAACAAAGTCATATCTGTGTTTGCAGAGTTGGAAGGTTACAACAGACAGCTAGATATCTCGTCTAACTTAACTACCGGTACGGCACAACTGCTTGCTGGTGAACTGCGCAAGTTTGAATTGGGAGACAGTTCTCTTTTCTTGATCAACTCTAGGGAAGTCAAGTTTATTGAGGCTCAATTAAAGCAATTAGAGGTTCAAAAAAAGTTGTTTGAATCCAAGGCTGCCTTATTTAGAAGCCTGGTGATATTGCCTGAGAATCTGTAATGTAAATTTCCTAACTTTTCTCATTTTGAAAAGCAGGTTTTGAATCTCGCTTTCGCGAAAGCGAATACTCAAAAGGTCTTTCATCTATTAAACTTCCTGAAGAACTGATTCATTCTTTGCCATCAGTTTTATGAAGGGTTTAGGAGCGTATCGAGGCTTCGGTTTTTAACTTTGGTTTTCTTTAAAGCGACGACGATAAAGAGCGTCGCAATTTTGAAATCCAATCTATGAGCACTTTCTTAAAACACACTGTTTTTATACTATTATCGGTTGCCTTTCTTGCATCCTGCAAAGAAACTAAGCCCACCGAATCCATTCAAGAAGAGTCTCTAGCTGTAGACTCCACTTCACAAACCATTACTGAAGTTGCCAGCTTCACAGGTCAACAGGTCACCGGAGTGACTCTGACTGCTGACGGGCGCATTTTTGTGAATTTTCCTAGATGGCGTGAAGGTGTGAAGAACTCCGTAGTAGAAATCAAAGCAGATCAATCCCAACAAAGCTACCCGAACGAAGTTTGGAACGCTTGGGAAATAGGACAGCCTACACAAATGGATCAATTTGTAGGCGTACAGTCGGTAATAGCTTTTGAGAATGAATTATATGTGATTGATACAAGAAGTGTCAAGTTCCAAGAGGTGCTGGATGCACCGCGCATTTACGTATTTGATCTAGAATCTGATGAATTAAAAAAAACCTACACTTTAGGAACTTCCAGCTATTTCCCAGATTCCTATATCAACGACTTGCGCGTTGATCCCATTAAGAACATGATTTACTTGACCGACTCTGGTCACGCAGGATTGATCGTGATCGATCGCGAGAGCGGAAATTCTCGAAGAATCCTTAACGAGCATCCATCTACCACAGCAGAGCAGTCTTATCTCACTTTTGATGGTAAAAAATGGGAAGGCACCATCAATTCTGATGGTATTGCGTTAGATGCGGTCAACAATCAGTTGTATTATCATGCGCTGACAGCCTACAGTTTGTATTCCATCCCAACAGATGATTTACTTACTCAAAGCGAGAAGCAAATCGATCAAAGTGTGACTGATTTGGGTACGACCGCAGCTCCGGATGGGATGATCTTAGATGCTAATGGCAATCTATATTTCGCAGATCTAGAGCACAACAAAATTCAATACAGAAAACCAGATGGCTCGATCCATACTTTGGTCGAAGGAGATAAGGTTCGCTGGGCAGACACGTTTAGCATTTACAATAATGAGTTGTACTATACCAACTCCAGAATCAATGAGGCTACCGGTGACATTTCAAACATGACCTTTACACTTAACAAAACACCGCTGCCTACCAACTAGTTATTGGTGCAAATAAAAATTCACAAACAACAACGATACACATATGAGCCATATTAAAAATAAAAAAGCCATTATCACTGGTGGTAGTCGAGGATTAGGGAAAGCCATGGCGATCGCTTTCGCGAAAGAAGGAATCGACGTAGCAGTTACGGGAAGAGATGAATCTGCCTTGCAAGATACCGTTAGCGAGCTGGAAAAAATAGGAGTGAAAGCCTTCTTCGCGACTTTTGATGTGAGTAATCACGAAGAGGTCAAAACTGGCGTGAACGATCTTATTAGTAAGCTTGGATCTGTGGATATCCTGGTGAACAATGCAGGAATCGCAGCATTTGGTTCTTTTCAAGAGATGGAAGTCGAGCAGTGGTCACAGATAATACAGACCAATGTGATGGGAATGTATTACATGACCAAAGAAGTTTTACCGCACCTTATCGATAAAAATGAAGGAGACATCATTAACGTGAGCTCCACGGCAGGACTTTCGGGTAATGCCAACACATCGGCATATTCTGCATCAAAATTTGCTGTCATTGGTATGTCAGAATCTTTGATGAAAGAAGTACGCAAGAACAACATCAGGGTTTGTACGCTTACTCCTAGCACCATTGCTACAGATATGACGGTAGAGCTGGGAATAGCTGATAAAGATTCAGAAGACAGTGTTCTACAACCTGAAGATTTTGCACAACTGGTAGTGGCTGGATTGAAATTGCCACGTCGCGCCATGATGAAGAGCGCTGCGTTGTGGTCCACCAATCCATAGTAGTTATTTGATTCAAACTTTTGAAATATTGACCTTAACTATTAATACAAGGTCAATGAATAAGTCTATGAAAAAGGCATTTCTAATAAAGATGAGCATCTTGATCATGGTCTTCATGGCTGCCATTGCTTGTAACAAAAGTCAACAATCAGAGGTAGAAGTTGAAGCTGCTACAGAGGAAATTACATCACCAGAAGAAATGTCTCCAGCTAAAGAAGAGTATGATGACGCCGTCGTCAGTTTCAAAAACGGCCGCTGGATTAGCACAGAAGATGCTAATGCCGGTATCGAGATCAGAGATGATAAATGGATCATGTTTTATAAGGGAACAGATCAAAGTCCAGGAGATGTCTACGACTCTACGGTAGAAAGAAAGCCTGCTAATGATTCAAACCCAGAGGCCGCAATGGTCACCTATTTGACGATCAGTAATTCAAATGAAACATTGGAATATGCTCTGTTAGAATACAATGAGAACCTACTTAGTTTAAGTTATTTACGTCGTGGGAATACCTTGAATTACAAACCAGAATAGCCGATTTAGATTGGCTGAGATCGAGACCAAATCTGATGGTAAACCTATACAGATCTAAATTCTGCTTCAAAAAAGCATTCTCATTAGTACAGATCAGGGATTTTAATAACGAAGTGGTAATTAGACTTCCATTTTCTTTAATTCTTCATAGTTTCTCTTCAGCCTTCTAAGCAGTATGCCATAGATCAGACTGTAAATCCCATAGATGATTGCGCAAAAAACGGCAAAGAATAATACCATTACTGTAATATAGCCGGCCATAAATCGCACCTTGTGTTCCTGGAATTCTGTGGAGTTGATCAACTCAGAAAACTCTGGGGAATTGAACAGAAGCATTACTGCTCCAATAATCCCAAAAATCATGATGAAAATAAGGTTGTACCAGATGTACCATTTCATGGTGCGTCTGGTCTTCAAAATATTCTTCATCAACTTACGGGCTGGTTGATCTGCAGATATGTTTTTGTAATTGATCCAGAATCTGTGAATAAAGAATAGAACCACAACATAGCTAAATATATAAGACCCGTAATACAAGGGCTCGCCCAGGGCAGCGACATATCCTTGAACATTTTCTCCATCCATGTAGAAAATATTGATGAGCGTCAATAACACAAATTCGCCTATACCTATATAAAAGATCCATTTTACGATACTGCTCGACTTTTTGGCGATCAGGCCAGTAAGCTGCTGCGCAGTATACGTAGGGTAATCGCTTTTTTGCGATTGCCATTTTGACTTTAGCATATCTAATTGATCCATACTTATGGATTTATAATGTTCGTTAATTTGGTCTTGATCCTGTTCATCTTCACTCGTGCGTTGACCTCAGTAATACCTAGCGTTTCTGCGATTTCCTTGTAATTTTTATCTTCTAGATATAGAAAGACCAGTGCCTTTTCAATATCGTTCAATTGTTTGACGGCGCCGTAAAGCAAGGTGAGTTGCTCCATGGTTTCATCATCCTCAGTGGTATCTTCAATTTTGAATTCCACGGTGTCATAGCGCTGTGTTTGCACACTGCGTTTTGATTTACGGTATAGGGTGATAGCCGTGTTAAGGGCAACTCTATACATCCACGTCGAGAACTTGGAGTCGCCCCTAAATTTGGGATACGCCTTCCATAATTGTATGGTTACTTCTTGAAACAGGTCGTTGTGAGCATCTTGATTGTCCGTATAAAGCCTACAAATCTTATGGACAATATTCTGGTTCGTTTCTAACTGTTCAACAAATTCCTTTTCTAGTTGAGAACTCACTGGTTGGGTTTGGTTACAGGATTAGTATTTCAATCCTTGTTTGTGTTACAAGGTTAGTAAAAGATTGTTAAGCGCAAAGGGATATTGGGGTTCCTGGGTTAATTTTATAAAAAAACCAATCATGCAGATTCCTGCTAGTCAACATCCCAGAGTCGTTATTGTAGGCGGCGGTTTTGGTGGAGTTACGCTTTCGCGAAAGCTAACAGAGCACAAATTTCAAGTCGTACTTATAGACAGGCATAACTATCACACCTTCCAACCACTTTTATATCAGGTAGCCACCAGTGGTTTAGAACCAGATTCCATTGCTTTTCCATTGCGCAGCATTGTTGATGAGACACACGATTACCTGTTCAGAATGGCGGAAGTAGAGAAAGTCAATCTTGAAAAAAACTCCATTACTACAAGTATAGGAGAGATCGATTATGATCATTTGATTCTCGCCACGGGAACCAAAACCAATTTCTTTGGGAACGATAAGATTGAGGAGAATGCACTGTCCATGAAGTCCGTTCCAGAGGCACTGGATATAAGAAGTCTCATGCTTCAAAACCTAGAAAAAGCCACCATCACTGATGATGTGAACGAGCAAAAAAAGCTCATGCGTATCGTGATGTCTGGAGCTGGTCCTACTGGAGTAGAACTCTCTGGAGCCTTTGCCGAATTCAAAAACGGCGTACTCAAAAACGACTATCCAGACATCAATCCAGACTTTATGGAAATCCACCTGCTGGATGGAGCTGATCGAGTCTTGCCACCATTTAGTAGAAAGGCCTCGCTAAAAGCGTATAAGTATTTGAAAGAATTAGGCGTTGAGGTCCATCTGGAAGAAATGGTCACCAACTATGAAGATGACATTGTAACCACTAAAAGTGGTATGCGACTGGAAACTGCTACTTTTATATGGAGTGCTGGTGTGACTGGTGCACATCCCAGCGGCTTTGAAAAGTCCATGATTACAGAAAAAGGAAATCGTCTCAAAGTGGACCTTTTTAATAAAGTAGAAGGAACTGATAATGTGTATGCGGTAGGCGACATAGCCTTTATGAAAACCAAAGATTTTCCTGATGGTCACCCACAAGTGGCACAACCTGCCATACAGCAAGGAGACAACCTTGGAAAAAACCTAATTAGAATGGCTGAAGGTAAAGAGATGAAACCCTTTAGTTATTTTGATAAAGGTTCCATGGCTACCGTTGGTAGAAATCGCGCAGTGGCAGACATAGGTAAATTTACCTTAGGAGGCTTTCTCGCCTGGTTTGCCTGGTTGGGTGTTCATCTATACTTTTTAGTTGGAGTTCGCAATAGAATAGTGGTTTTCCTCAACTGGACCTATAATTACTTCAATTTTGATCGCGCAGCTCGATTGATTATTAGACCTTATAACAAGAGAAATCCGCAACCTAAATCGGTGAGTGAAATAGCCGAAGGAGAAGCAACAATCTAAATAGCCTTTGCTATCTTTGCAATCCATTTTAACAAGTAGAAAATAGACTTATGAGTACATATGACGTAGCAGTAATCGGTTCTGGACCAGGTGGATATGTGGCAGCAATACGCTGTGCACAATTAGGTATGAAAACCGCCATCATTGAAAAATATGACACACTAGGAGGAACTTGTTTGAATGTAGGTTGTATTCCGTCCAAAGCATTACTGGATTCTTCACATCATTATGAAGATGCTACCAAGCATTTTGAAGAGCATGGAATTGAGATTCCTGGCGATATCAAGATCAACTTTGAAAAAATGATCGCGCGCAAAGCAAGTGTAGTTTCTCAAACTTGCGATGGTGTTGCTTATTTGATGAAGAAAAATGAGATTGACGTCTTTACAGGAATGGGTTCTTTTGTAGACGCTACTCACATTAAAATTGAAGGCGAGAAAGAACAGACGATTGAGGCTAAAAAGATCATTGTGGCCACAGGATCCAAGCCAGCAAATTTGCCTTTCATCACACTGGATAAAGAAAGAGTCATTACTTCTACGGAAGCTTTGAAACTTAAAGAAATACCTAAACACATGATCATCATTGGTGGTGGTGTGATAGGGCTGGAATTAGGTCAAGTATATAAACGATTAGGCGCAGAGGTTACCGTAATCGAATATCTAGACCGCATCGCTGCCGCTATGGACAGCTCACTTTCTAAGGAATTGATGAAAGTGATGAAAAAGCAAGGTGTCAAATTCCACCTATCCCATGCGGTTAATAAAGTAGAGCGCAATGGTGATGAGGTGACCGTTACTGCCAAAAACAAAAAAGGAGAAGAAGTAGAATTCAAGGGTGATTATGTCCTTGTTTCTGTAGGGCGTCGTCCTTACACAGATAAACTTAATGCCACCGCTGCCGGTATCAAGATCAACGAGCGTGGACAGGTAGAAGTAGATGAGCACATGAGGACTAATGTCGATAACATCTATGCCATAGGTGATGTGGTGCGTGGTATCATGCTAGCGCACAAGGCCGAAGAAGAAGGTGTTTTTGTCGCCGAAACCATCGCAGGTCAAAAACCTCACGTGAATTACAATTTGATTCCTAATGTAATTTATACTTGGCCAGAAGTCGCCAGTGTTGGTAAAACTGAGGAAGAGCTAAAAGAAGCTGGAGTTGAGTACAAATCTGGTCAGTTTCCTATGAGAGCATTGGGTCGTTCCAGAGCGTCAGGTGATACTGATGGACTCATCAAGATTTTGGCAGACAAAGCCACAGATGAAGTTCTAGGCGTTCATATGATAGGAGCACGCGTTGCAGACTTGATTGCCGAGGCTGTTACCGCCATGGAGTTTAGAGCAAGTTCTGAAGATATCGCTCGCATGTCTCATGCGCACCCAACTTATGCCGAAGCCGTCAAGGAAGCTGCACTCGCTGCGACTGAGGATCGTGCAATTCACGTTTAAAAGCACATGAATAAATAGATAAACCAGCCGGCAATAGTGCCGGCTGGCTTGTTTTTATTCGTTTTGTTAATTCTTTTACGGTTTCTTTAACAAAGGGTCTGAAACTGAAATGCGTTTTTCGTACGTAGTTATTCAACAACCTTATAGACCAATGAATTCTAGATTTTCACCTAAAAAGAATGCACCTTCTGGGCTTCTTTTACTCTTCATTTTATTTTCAAATCTCATTTTTGCCCATACTATCACCGGTATGGTTGTGGATACAGATGATCGACCTTTAAAAGATGTCTATGTGCTTCACGTCAAAACGGGAAAGCACACGCATACTAATGCTAAGGGTTATTTCTCCTTAAACGATGTGGACGAAGGTGATGAATTGCGATTCTCAAAATTGGGGTATTCCGCTTTCGCGAAAGCGATAACAGATGAATCTGAAGTGCTACAAATCGTCCTCGAGGATGCGCCCATAGATTTAGATGCTATTAGCTTAACCAATGATGTTGACGTTCTTAACACTATCACGCAAGCAGATCTTGAAGTGAATCCGGTGACGTCATCTCAAGAAGTTTTGCGAGCCGTGCCAGGTCTTTTTATAGGACAACATGCTGGTGGTGGTAAGGCAGAGCAGTTGTTTCTTAGAGGTTTTGATATCGATCACGGTACAGACGTTGCCATAAGTGTCGACGGTATGCCAGTGAATATGGTGTCCCATGCGCATGGACAAGGTTATGCAGACTTGCACTTCGTCATCCCTGAAACCATTGAGAACATCTCTTATGGAAAAGGTAGCTATGATAAGGCAGTAGGGAATTTTGCTACGGCCGGACATGTGGATTTCCGTACGATGGATTATGTGCGTGAAAATGTAATCAGTTCAGAAATTGGTGATTTCAATTACCAGCGTTATGTGGGATTGGTTCAGGTGTTGGATAATAGCAATACCAGCGCTTATGTAGCTACAGAATATTTGACATTTGATGGGCCGTTTGATAGCCCACAAAATTTTGATCGAATCAACTTATTTGGGAAACTCAATTACATATCTGATAGTGGCAATGAGTTGGGCGTAAGTATCTCGCATTTTGATAGTGAATGGGACGCGAGCGGACAGATCCCGCAACGTGCCGTGGATCGTGGTTTGATAGGGAGATTTGGTGCTATTGATGATACAGAAGGTGGCGAGACCTCACGCACCAGTGTGAACATCAATTATGACATGCAGGTGAGCGATAATGAAACCTTCAGCACTCACTTGTATTATTCTAAGTACGACTTCCTTTTGTTCTCCAACTTTACGTTCTTCCTAGAAGATCCTATTAATGGTGACCAAATAAGACAACGAGAATCTCGTGACCTGGCTGGGCTTGATGCTGCTTATACCTACACAACCCAGTTAGCCGATTATAAGCTTGATTTAACTGCAGGAATCAGGTTACGCAACGATCGCACAGAAGGTAGTGAGTTATCACGCACGTTGAATAGACGTACGACCTTAGAGAATATTCAGTTAGGTGATATTAACGAAACCAACACTTCTGGATTTGTGGGTGCTACCTGGTACGTGAATGATTTCTTGATTGATGCTGGATTGCGATTGGAACGATTCAAGTTCACGTATAAAGATGCGCTGACCACTTTGTACGATACCCAAGCACAAACTGAAACAGCATTGTTGCCCAAGCTGAATTTCAACTACCGAGTGAATGACGATTTCCAGCTGTACTTGAAAAACGGCGTAGGTTTTCACAGTAACGATACTCGTGTAGTGCTACAGGAAACAGCAGATGATATTTTACCTAAATCCTATGGATCTGACTTAGGAGCCATCTGGAAACCTACCAATAGAATTATTGTGAATGCTGCATTATGGTATTTATTCCTGGAGCAAGAATTTGTCTATGTAGGTGATGCAGGTATCGTAGAGCCTAGCGGTGAGACCGAGCGTTATGGATATGACCTAGGATTGAGGTACCAACTGACAGATCACCTTTTCTTTGACGGTAATTTAAACTATGCTCACGCTAGAGCTATTAATGAACCTGATGGTGCAGATTTGATCCCATTGGCTCCTAAGTTCACTTCTACCGGTGGTTTGAGTCTAAAGGATTGGAACGGGTTCAACGCAGGATTTAGATATAGATATATAGGTGATCGTCCTGCAAATGAAGATAATAGCATCGTTGCGCCAGGTTATTTTGTTTCTGACTTGAATGTGAATTACGATATCAGTAACAACCTGAGATTAGGTGTTGCGGTTCAAAACTTATTTGATGTAGAGTGGAATGAAACCCAATTTGCTACAGAATCAAGACTTCAAAATGAAGCTGCTCCTGTGGAAGAAATACACTTTACACCAGGAACACCATTCTTCATTAGAGGTTTGTTGCAGTATAGATTTTAAATCTCAGGAGATTAGTAATTAGAATCACGAGGGTGATCTTGAATGTACTACCAATTTTTGTCTAGAGTTCATGGTGTTGATGGAATCCCAATTACATTTGCATCGTGAACAATTCTAGAACTTCTTATAGCTTCTCTATCTCTGATCAGGCTGCATTCAAAAAGCAACTGTTGCGCTTCTTTGAAAAGGAAGAATTTTTGGTTTTTTTGGATAGTAATGAGGCAGAGTCGGCTACTTACAGTTGTTTATGTGCTGTAGGAGCGATAGATCTATTGCGATGTGCCGCAGGAACCGCTTTTAAGCAATTACGCCATTTTCAAGAAGAGCATGAAGATTGGATTTTTGGTTATTTTGGGTACGATCTGAAAAATGAATTGGAACCACTTACCAGCCAGAATCCAGACGCCTTAGAATTTCCAGATTTGCAATTCTTTGTTCCCCAAATGGTGATAGAGATAAGGCTCGATCAGGTCACTTTCCACACGTATGAAGAGGATCAAAACGAAATCAGCAATCTGTTCGAATCTATCTGTAATCAATCAGCAAGTGAACCTAAAGATTACCGTTCCCAAAGTAAACTTCAAGCCACTGATTCCAAATCAGCTTACCTAGAAAAAGCGCAATCTTTTTTAAATCATATACAGCGAGGAGATATCTATGAAGCTAATTTGTGTACCCAATTTAGCGCCGCGGATGCAAAGCTGGATCCTGTACAAGCTTATCAGGATTTGAATCAAAGCAGTAGACCACCGTTTGCAGCTTACGCAAGATTTCATGATCACTATATCATCAGCGCCAGTCCAGAGCGTTACTTACAGAAATCTGCTGATGAATTGCTTTCCCAACCTATCAAGGGAACGGCCGCACGTTCTAGCAACCAAGCAACGGACGAGCAGCTTAAAAACGAATTGCTCAAGAATCAAAAAGAACGATCTGAAAACGTCATGATCGTTGACTTGGTCCGTAATGATTTGTCACGAGTGGCCAAAAAGGGAAGTGTAGAAGTTTCAGAACTTTTTGGGTTGTATTCTTTCCCACAGGTGCATCACATGATCAGTAGTATTACGGCACAGTTGGACGACCAGCATACAGGAATCGACGCCATAAAGGCTACTTTCCCCATGGGCAGCATGACGGGCGCACCTAAGATCAGCGCCATGAAAATCATTGAAGAAACAGAATCCTTTAAACGTGGTGTTTACAGCGGTGCGGTAGGTTACTTCAAACCCACTGGAGATTTTGATTTTAATGTGGTCATACGCACCCTACTTTACAATGCCCAGAAACGGGTAGTTTCCCTAAGTGTTGGTAGTGCCATTACCATAGCCGCAAATCCTGAAGATGAATACGAAGAATGTCTTGTAAAAGCAGCGGCATTGATGGAGGTTCTCAAGTCCCAAGGCATAGCTTTTTCTTAGATTTGCAACATGCAAGATGCTTTTGTTGAACATGTAAGATCTAACTTCCCGCAATTGATGCAAGGCTCGTATTTGCTGGCCATCAGTGGTGGTTTGGACAGTGTTGTTCTGGCACATTTACTCCAGCAGGCAGGAATAAAAGCGCAATGGGCACATTGCAATTTCAATCTACGTGCTACGGAAAGTGATGGTGATGAACAATTCCTCAAGAAATTGGCAGGCGATCAAGCAATTGAACTGCAAACCACTTCTTTTGAGACCAAGAAAATAGCCTTAGATCGTGGTATTTCCACGCAAATGGCCGCCAGGGATTTGCGATACGAGTGGTTTGCGCAACTGCAACACATCTATCATCTGGATGGTGTCCTCACGGCACATCACCTGGACGATCAAATTGAAACGTTTCTGATCAATTTAAATCGAGGTGCTGGACTCGCTGGCCTGCAAGGAATTCCTGCGATCAACGAGTCTGTGATACGACCGTTGCTGCCTTTTACCAGACAGCAGATTTTGGAATACGCGCAGCAGCATGATTTGAAATGGCGTGAGGATTCCAGCAATGCCAGTAACGATTACCAGCGCAATCAGTTGCGTAATGAGGTATTGCCGCTTCTACACAGCGCGCTTCCAGATTTGAGAGCTCATTTCCCCAAAACTTTGTCTTATCTCAAAGATGTTGAAAGTATAGTGGATGATGCGGTAGCACGCTTTCGCGAAAGCGTAACAACTCCCAATGCTACTGCATTTGAAATACATCTGGATGAGGTAAAGAAGGTGGATGGATTTGCAAAGTATCTATTCTATTTGCTACAGCCTTATGGTTTTACCAAGATGGAAGAGGTCCTGCAGTTGATGGAGGCAGAAACCGGGAAACAATTGCAGAATGATAATTATATATTGCTAAAAGATCGGGATTTATTGAGGTTAGAGCAGCGTAAGGATCCAGTGACCGCAACTTGGTATCTATTACCTGAAACTACATCAGTTTTCATTGATGTGGCGCAGCTATCGATTGAAACCCATCATGTGGATGATCCCATGGATTTTGTCAAGGCGCACATGGGTAATAATGTATTGCTGGTAGATACGTCACGGCTGGAATATCCGTTAACTTTACGGGTATGGAGGCCAGGCGATAGGCTGGAACCTTATGGCATGAGCGGCTCGCAATTAGTGAGCGATATATTAATTAACGAGAAAGTTTCCCGATTGGATAAGGAACGATGTTTTGTTTTGGAATCGGGTGACAAGATTTTATGGATTGTTGGTTTGAGGTCCAGTAGGCATCATGCCATTACAAGATCGACTAAAGAAATTAAAAAGGTTACATGGGTTATTTGAAAAATGTATGGTTGGTACTTCTAGTATCTGTTGGTTTTTTGTCCAGTGCTCAACTGTCAGATCCTGCCAGTTGGAGTGTTGAGGTCAACGATTTGGGAGATAACACCTACGAATTGGTCTCAACGGCACAGCTAGATGCGGGCTGGCATATTTACTCTCAATTTTCGGTAGGTGCTGGTAATATTCCGACAGAGTTTCGGTTTTATGAAGCCGACAATAGATTCGAACTTTTGGGAGCCAATCAAGAAATTGGCACTTATAAAGAATATACAGAGGTTTTTGAGGCCGACGTCTACCAATTCAAGGACTTTGCCGTCTTCAAACAAAAGGTGCAACTGCTAGACACCAGTGTAGATTATATACTGGCTGAGGCTATTTATCAAGCCTGTGACGATGAACGCTGCCTGCCTCCATCTCCCGAAGTTTTGATTTTTAAAATAAATCCAGAGGCAGTCGTTGGTGCAGAGGTTGCTTCCATTATTGACAATTATTACGATAACGACATAGAGCCACTGGTTGCACAGGCACCTGATTTATCTAATTTAAAAGAAGTCGAAACCAAAGAAAAGACCACTCCAACCGATGTGGCGTTAAGTGATGATATTGAAAAGGATAATGAGAATGACCTAACGACCATTTTTATTTTGTGTTTATTGGCTGGATTTGGAGCCTTATTGACACCATGTGTTTATCCTATGATTCCCATGACGGTATCATTTTTCACAAAGCAAAATGAAAACAATACTAAAGGCAAGTTTCAAGGCATCCTTTATGGGTTTTTCATCCTGTTGATCTATGTGCTATGCAGTCTGCCATTTCATCTATTTGAATCCATCTCTCCAGATGTGTTCAATGAGTTTAGTACCAATCCCTATTTGAACATCTTCTTCTTTGTCATTTTTGTGGTCTTTGCGATTAGCTTCTTTGGTGCTTTTGAGATCACTATGCCTAATTCGCTGATCAATAAGGTAGACAAGGCCTCTAGTGTAGGTGGTGTTATAGGCATCTTTTTTATGGCCTTGACGCTGGTGTTGGTTTCCTTTTCATGTACGGGACCAGTGATTGGCAGCGTGTTGGGAAGCGTGCTGTCGTCTGATGGTGGTGCGACCGCTTTAAGCGTTGGGCTGGCAGGTTTTGGGTTTGGACTGGGAATACCATTTGCACTTTTTGCCTTGTTTCCCAGTTGGTTGACTGCCTTGCCTAAATCTGGTGGATGGCTCAACACGGTAAAGGTTTTCTTGGGCTTTTTGGAGCTGGCATTTGCTTTCAAATTCTTGTCCAATGCAGATCTGGTCTGGCAAGCAGGTTGGTTGCAACGAGAACTTTTTATAGCGATCTGGATTGCTATTTTTGGAGCCTTGGCGATTTATTTGTTTGGAAAGATACGTTTGCCTCATGATGATAAAGATCAGTCAATCTCTGTAAGTCGTTTGCTGTTGGGGATTTTATCGCTGTGTTTTACTTTGTATTTGATTCCTGGGTTGTGGGGTGCGCCGCTCAAGTTGATTAGTGGTTTCCCACCACCAATGACCTATAGCGAGTCTCCTTATGGTTTTTCCAGCAATGCCAATACTGCTCAAATAGAGATTCCCGACGGCGCGCATTTAGGCGTTCATGACATCATAACCTTTGACGATTATGAACAAGGACTTGCCTATGCCAATGAGGTAGGCAAACCTGCTTTGATCGATTTTACAGGCTGGGCGTGTGTCAATTGCCGCAAGATGGAAGAGCGCGTTTGGGGCGAGCCGGTGATCAAGGATCTGCTCAAGAATGATTTCGTTTTGATATCGCTTTACGTGGACGAGCGAGCAGATCTTGAGAAAGAAGACCAGTATGTTTCTGAAACCACTGGTAAAAAAATCAGGACCATAGGCAACAAATGGAGTGACTTCCAGATCGAGCGGTACCAAGTGAATGCTCAGCCATTCTATGCGATTGTAGATCAAAATGGGAACGACCTGGTGGAGCCCGTCGGGTACACTCCAGATGTAGAGGAATATGAAAACTGGCTGGAATCCGGCCTTAACAAATAATCAATTATGAGAAAGACGGTATTTCTGGCGATCATTCTAATCTTAGGTTCTTGTAAGAATGATAATGATAGTCACGCTTTCGCGAAAGCGGAACAACTTAAAATCTCCCAAGAGTTCAATAACTGGCTGGAAGCACAATTCCAAAAAGACCTTGCAAGAGATCCAGAAATGCAAACCCAGATGGGTATCAAAACGGATTATGGCAAGTGGACCGATATCTCAAGTGCCAGAGATCTAGAGGATAAAGAATTAGCAGAATCCCGACTCAAATATTTGACTAAGGAAGTTGAAGAACAGGCACTGGAAGGTCAGGACCTTTTGAGTTATCGATTGTATAAGCGCGAACAGGAACAAAAAATAGCAGATTATGACTATCGCTTGTACAGCTATCCTGTCAACCAGATGCATGGTATGCAGTCTGAAGTACCGGCATTTTTGATCAACATGCATCAAATCGCCAGTGAGTCTGATGCACTGGCATACATTGAGCGTTTGAAAGGTATCCAGCCGCTGTTTGAGGAGTTGACCAACAACCTGTCGTTACGAGAAACAAACGGTATCCTGTTACCTCGATTTGTATTTGAAAAAGTGCTTAAGGATTCGCGTAACGTGATCACAGGTGCACCTTTTAGCGATTTTGGCGATAAGAGTACACTTGCAGCAGATTTTGATGAAAAAATAAATAAGCTTGATCTAGACGCTCAACGAAAAGAGGAATTAAAAGCCATGGCAGATGAGGCCTTACTCCAATATGTGATGCCGGCATATGAAAACTTAATCACGTTTCTTACAGATCAACAGCAGCGGGCCACTGGAGAAGATGGAGCGTGGAAATTTCCTAAAGGAGCAGAGTTTTATCAACATGCTTTGAATAGAACCACCACCACAAGTATGACGGCTGACGAGATCCATGAATTAGGTCTTAAAGAAGTAGAGCGCATTCACAATGAGATGCGTGAGATCATGAAACAAGTCAAATTTGAAGGAACCCTTCAAGATTTCTTCAAATTCATGCGTGATGATGACCAATTCTATTATCCAGACACAGATGCAGGCAAGAAACGGTATTTGAGTGAGGCCAAGACTAAGATCAATGCCATGAAGGCAAAACTTCCAGAATTATTCCACACGCTTCCTGAAGCTGACATTATTGTGAAAGCTGTGGAGCCTTTTCGTGAGTCTAGCGCTGGCAAAGCATTTTATCAGCAACCTGCTACTGACGGCAGCCGTCCTGGAACTTACTATGCTAATTTATATGATATGAAAGCCATGCCTACCTATCAGATGGATGCGTTAGCCTATCATGAAGGTATTCCTGGACACCATATGCAAATTGCCATCGCACAGGAGCTGGATAGTATTCCAGAATTTAGAAAGCATTCCTTTTACACGGCTTATGTAGAAGGTTGGGGACTTTACTCAGAGTTGATCCCGAAGGAAATAGGTTTTTATAAAGACCCATACAGTGATTTTGGAAGACTAGCCATGGAATTATGGCGTGCCTGCCGCCTTGTGGTGGATACCGGCATACATTCCAAAAAATGGAGTAGAGAAGAAGGTATTGAATATTATATGGCAAATACACCTAATGCTGAAAGTGATGCCATTAAAATGGTAGAACGCCATATAATAATGCCATCCCAAGCGACTGCGTATAAAGTAGGTATGAATAAGATCCTGCAACTGCGAGCCAAAGCTCTAGATGCACTAGGTGAAGATTTTGATATCAAAGATTTCCACGATGTGGTACTCACTAATGGCTCTTTACCGTTAAGTATATTAGAGGAGCTGGTTGATGAATATATTGAGAACACCAAGTAATCTTGTTCAAACACCTTGATAAAACCCTTACTAGGATTGTTTCCAGTAAAGGAAGCTTAAGTTCCGTTACAGTTACCTTTACATCGGAGCTTGTTAGGCATTTTGATCAATGCCTTTATCAGTATTGCCTCTCGGTAGATTTTTCCTAGTCTTTGCTTGAACTTAGGAGAGGTAGCCATCAACTTTGCATTAACTTTAATGAGTTTGGGAATAACAATCGATAAAACTTAAAGGAGCAGAATCTATAAAGCTATCGCTGTTTATCTCTCAACAAAAAATCAGGTACGTTTCCATAATTGTTCTATTACTCTTATATACTTGATCGATACTATATGGTCGAGTATTAGTCGAATAACAGTCGAATAGCAGTCGAGTAATAGTCGAGTCACCCATACACTCCTCATACACTATCCCCTAAGTATCTCCCTAGTATCCCCTAAGTAACCTCTAGATTTTATAATCCAAAATATTAGTATTTTCAGATAGCTGCAACTCGTCCGAATTACCTTTGTGTTTGATTTGAGGTGATCTATGACTTCAATGTAACGCTGGTTTATGAAGCTTCAAAAAGCGGGAATTGAGATCACGAAAATTCCAGAATGCTGTATTGTGATTAAGCATTTATTATGGTGACACTGCTGATCCATTACATTTGAAACATAAAAAAAGGGCTACCGATGGGTAGCCCTTTTTATTTATAACTAAGTTAGAATTAGTTGTTCACTTGGAACTTCACTCTTCTTACCAATTGTCTTGCAGGAGAGCTAGACTTCTCAACAGAAGCATCCTCACCGTTACCTTCGTAAGATAATCTGCCAGCATCAACTCCAGTTGCGACTAAGATATCGTTTACCATTTTCGCTCTACGCTCAGATAAGTCTTGATTATACTCATCAGAACCTAGTTCGTCAGCATAACCTGTCAAGGTTGCAGAAGCACTTGGGTTATCCTTCATGTACGTTGCCAAGAAGTTGATAGAAGATAAAGAATATTGAGTTGGCTTAGTACTGTTGAACTCAAAATATACGTTTACATAACCATCGTTGATTAATTTCTCAATCATTCCGTCAGCATTACCATCCGTACCATTGGTAGCACCTTTCATTGCATATCTTGCATCAAGAGCAGATTCCATATCATCTGGAATACCATTCTTATTAAGATCTAGAGCACGACCTTTAGTATCGACACGTACGCCACTTTCTGTAGTGTTGTCGCGGTCTAAATAATTTGGCACGCCATCTTGATCATCGTCAGCATTGTTCGTTTCAAGAATTGCTACTCTATCTTCAAGATTATCTAATCTAGTGTCAACACTGTTGTCATACCAGTCTGCATGCACTTCATTACCACCTAGGTAAAAAGAAGCACCCACCGAAGCATTTACTAAGAATCCGTCAAATCCTCTAAGAACTTGTGGTTGTGTACCATCAAAAGTTCTGTCTTGTCTTACATGACCGAAAATTGAAAGATCACCAAAAAGAGCAATTCTATCAGATAAACGTAACTGTGGAGTTACTCCTACTGTAAAATTTAACATTTGGTCCATGTCTTCAATATCTAAAGGCTCCTGATATTTTAAGCCTGTTACACCCATACCTCCATGAACTAATAAACCAAATCTGTTGGTCCATTCTTTAAAACCTAAGAAGTTTCCTGCGTTCACGACACCTTCAAGGGATACACGGTACAGTTGTGTTTCAAAAGCATTGCTATCGTCATCGTTTTCAAAACGGCCATAACCTCCTTCTAAACTAAGACCAAACTTGTCGTTAATCATGTAACGTACCCCAAGATCTGCTTGACCAAAAGATGGAGTGTTTGTAAAATAACCACCAGCCACTGGGCGTACTGGTTTGTGTACACCTACACCAAAGTCAATCGACCACTGGTTGTAAGGGATAACTTCGCGATCTGCCGTGCGATCATCGTCCATCATTGTGTCTTGAGCCATCGCGGCTGCACCACTCATTAATAAAACTGAAAATAATAATTTCTTCATTGTAAGTTTTTTTTGCTTTCAGGAAGCAAATATATAATTGTTAAAATAAATAGGAAGCTAAAATGATGCTAAAAGAAGTATTTAACTATTATTTGTCTTCTGGGTTGTCAATTTCCGATTTAAACACTCAAATTTTATTGAAATCCAAATTGTTAATCAGCTTTTTTAGAGATATTCTTATTGAAGAAAGCAAGAGTACTTAAAGATTTGTATCTTAAACAGACTCTAAAACTTTTAAATAAAGTTGGTACGGTTGATTTTAGTTACCGGTCATTATCAATGTACACGATATTAAGAACAAATTTTAAATGGCAACACTGTAATAGCATCTTCATTTTTGGAAAGAGTTCAGATGATGCAGATCAAGTTTAAAAACGTATCATCAATAATATATGTCGATAATGCCTTAATTTTGAACTTTAAAATCTATACAGTGTCATCTAATAGAACATTATAAAATTGGTTTATATTGATGATTTTAAACTTTTAAATTTAGTATGAACATTAAAAACATCTGCTGTATAGGAGCTGGGTACGTAGGAGGACCTACCATGTCGGTTATCGCAGCAAAATGTCCTGATATTAAAGTCAACGTCGTTGATTTAAATAAGCAGCGTATTGCCGCATGGAACGAGACTGATTTAGACAAGTTACCCATTTACGAGCCCGGACTTTCAGCGATCGTTGCCCAAGCTAGAGGTCGCAATCTATTTTTCAGCACTGATGTTGATCAAGCGATTTTAGATGCTGATATGATTTTCATTTCGGTGAATACGCCCACGAAGACCTATGGTATAGGGAAAGGAATGGCGGCTGACCTAAAATATATCGAGCTTTGCGCTAGACAGATAGCAGCCGTAGCCAAGACGGACAAGATTATCGTGGAAAAATCCACATTACCTGTTCGAACGGCAGAGGCTCTAAAATCTATCCTTTCCAGTACTGGAAATGGAGTAAACTTTCAAGTCTTATCCAACCCAGAATTTCTTGCAGAAGGTACCGCCGTACAAGATCTATTAGAGCCCGATAGAGTTTTAATAGGTGGTGAGCGAACTGAGGAAGGTGAGGTTGCTATGCAAGCCTTGCACGACGTATTTCATAATTGGATTCCAAGCGAGCGTATCCTATTGACTAATGTATGGTCCTCAGAGCTTTCTAAACTTACCGCAAACGCCTTTCTGGCGCAACGCGTATCAAGTATCAATAGTCTGAGCGCTCTATGTGAGGCTACGGAAGCTGATGTGGATGAAGTCGCACGTGCCATAGGGCAAGATTCTAGAATAGGTCCTAAGTTTCTAAAGTCAAGTGTAGGTTTTGGAGGCTCCTGTTTCCAAAAGGATATTTTAAATCTGGTCTATTTATGTCAAACGTATGGCTTGCAAGAAGTAGCTGACTATTGGCATCAGGTCATTAAAATGAATGACTATCAAAAACGACGCTTTGCTCAAAAGATCATCAGCACTTTATATAATACGGTCAACGGTAAGAAGATTGTGCTTTTAGGCTGGGCTTTTAAAAAGGACACCAACGACACTAGAGAATCAGCTGCCATATATGTAGCCGATTATCTTTTGAGCGAGATGGCAGAGCTAGTTGTATATGATCCTAAAGTAACCGCAGAACAGATCTATGCAGATCTCGATTACCTGAATACAAGAAGTGAATCTGAAAACAGAAACTTAGTTACCGTGGCTAACAACTATGATGAATTGTTTGATGATGCACATGCCGTGGCAGTCATGACCGAATGGGATGAATTCAAGGAGATTGATTGGGAGCATGTATTTGACCGAATGTTAAAACCCGCATTTATATTTGATGGTAGAGCTATTCTGGATATGCCAGCTTTGGAGAATATAGGTTTTAGAGGTTTTGCCATAGGTAAAGGGTGATTGTCTTCCTTTCTACCGACAGGCGGATACAAAGGCGAATAAATCAAACACATGAAACAAAAAGTTCACAAAACAATTCTCTTGACCGGAGGCGCTGGTTTTATAGGGAGTCATGTGGTACGACTATTTGTTACTAAATACGCTAATTACAAGATCATCAATCTAGATGCGCTTACCTATGCCGGTAATCTTGAAAACCTAAGTGACGTTGCTCAACAAGAGAACTACAGCTTTATCCACGGTGACATCACTGATGCTGCACTGTTAGACAGCATATTTCAAGAACATCAAATCACCCATGTCATTCATCTAGCAGCAGAATCACATGTGGACCGTTCCATTAATGACCCTTTGCAGTTTGTTAAGACGAATGTTATTGGGACCGTCCAACTTCTAGAGGCTTGTCGTAAATATTGGGCGTCAGATGGTGATCATTTATTCTACCATGTAAGTACAGATGAAGTCTATGGAAGTCTTGGTCAGACTGGTTTATTTACTGAATCTACAGCATACGATCCTAATTCGCCTTATAGTGCGTCAAAGGCCAGCAGTGATCATTTTGTAAGAGCTTATGGGGAAACTTATGGAATGCCCTATATCATTTCCAATTGTTCCAATAATTACGGGCCCCATCATTTTCCTGAAAAGTTGATTCCGCTATTCATTAAGAATATCTTGGAGGAACAACCACTACCAGTCTATGGTGACGGTAACTACACTAGGGACTGGCTTTATGTCGTTGATCATGCAAAGGCTATCGACTTGGCTTTTCATGAGGGAATCCCAGGAGAAACCTATAACATCGGTGGGCATAATGAGTGGAGAAATATTGATCTGGTCCATTTATTATGTGATCTTATGGATGATAAACTGGATCGTCCCATTGGCAGCTCGAGAGCCTTGATCAGCTTTGTTAAAGACCGTCCTGGTCACGATTTGAGATATGCAATTGATGCGACAAAAATTGGTAACGATTTAGGTTGGAAGCCTAGTGTCACCTTTGAGGAAGGTTTGAATAAAACGCTGGATTGGTATCTGTCACATCCATCTTATTTGAAAACGCCAGCTTCATAGAGGCTTCGTTCAAGACAGAGATTTGTTATTTTCGCTTTCGCGAAAGCGAAATCACGACAAGTCCATTATATAGTTGAAGATCTTGCATAAATTTTTGCAAGCCTATTAAAATACGATAGCGAAAGGTAAATTGTATAAATCGAAATCATAGAAATGAAAGGAATCATTCTTGCTGGAGGCTCAGGAACCCGATTGCACCCTTTGACCAAAGTTGTGTCAAAGCAATTATTGCCGGTCTATGATAAGCCCATGATCTATTATCCTTTATCCACACTGATGTCTGCTGGAATACGTGAAATTCTCTTCATCACTACTCCTAAAGACGCTCACTTGTTTAAGGAGTTGTTAGGCGACGGCACCGCCTACGGCTGCACCTTTTCTTATGCGCAGCAAACAGATCCCAACGGACTTGCCGAGGCATTTATCATAGGAGAATCGTTTATAGGAGCTGATAAAGTGGCTCTAATATTAGGAGATAATATATTTTACGGTTCTGGATTGTCGCAGATCTTACAGCAAAACCAAAATCCGGACGGCGGTACTGTATTTGCCTACCACGTTCAAGATCCAGAACGTTATGGTGTGGTAGAGTTTGACGAAAATAAAACGGCTATATCCATAGAAGAAAAACCTGAGGTTGCCAAGTCCTCTTATGCTATTCCGGGTATTTATTTTTACGACAACAGTGTGGTTGAAATTGCAAAAAACCTCAAACCTAGTGGGCGTGGCGAGCTTGAGATCACTGATGTCAATAAAGCGTATCTCAAGGAAGGAAAGCTGCAGGTTCAAATTTTAGATAAAGGAATCGCCTGGCTGGATACGGGAACTTTTGATTCGCTCATGCAGGCCTCACAATTTGTAGAGGTCATCGAGCAGCGCCAGGGATTGAAGATAGGATCCATTGAGGCAACCGCGTTTGAGATGGGATATATTGACAGCCAGCAGCTTGATGGATTGATGCAGCCACTTTTAAAAAGTGGTTATGGCACTAACCTGAAAGATTTGTTTTCATGATCGTGACTGAAACCTATTTGAACGGCTGTTTTATTATTGAGCCACAGATTCATAAAGATGAGCGTGGCTATTTTATGGAAAGTTTCAACAAAAAAAAGTTTGAAGCAGGTATAGGTAGAGAGGTTTCCTTTGTGCAGGATAATGAAGCCCGATCCTCTTATGGAGTGATTAGAGGTCTTCATTTTCAAAAAGAGCCTTATGCACAAGCTAAATTAGTACGAGTTATTGACGGAACTGTTTTGGATGTTGCGGTTGATTTACGGAAAGAATCACCGACTTATGGAAAACACTTCTCGATTGAGTTATCTGCAGAGAATAAAAAACAGCTTTTTGTACCTAGAGGATTTGCCCATGGATATTCAGTACTTTCAGAAACCGCCTTGTTTTCCTATAAATGTGATAATTTATATCATAAGGAGAGTGAGGATGGTATACTGTTCGACGATGTCCATTTAAATATTGATTGGAAAATCGATAAAGAGTATCAAATCATAAGTGAGAAAGACAGGATGCAGCAATCCTTTTCAGAATTTGAAGTTGAATCTTTAGCTTCAAATTCCATTAAACAAGAATCTTAATGAAAGTAGCTTTAATTACAGGAGTCACAGGTCAAGATGGAGCCTATTTGAGTGAGTTTTTACTTAAAAAAGGATATACCGTTCATGGATTGAAAAGACGCTCCTCCTTATTAAATACCGATCGAATTGATCATTTATATGAAGATCCCCATGTAGAGCACCAGCGCTTTATACTCCATTATGGAGATATGACCGACAGTACCAATCTTACCCGATTAATTCAAAGCATCATGCCAGACGAGATCTATAATCTGGCAGCCATGAGTCATGTCCAGGTCTCTTTTGAAATGCCGGAATACACCAGTAATGCTGATGGGCTAGGGACCTTACGAATCCTGGAGGCCGTAAGATTGCTGGGATTGGAAAAGAAAACCAGGATTTATCAAGCCTCAACTTCAGAGCTATATGGGAAGGTACAAGAGGTACCTCAATCTGAGACCACACCTTTTTATCCTAGATCACCTTATGCGGTCGCCAAAATGTATGCCTATTGGATTACGGTCAATTATAGGGAAGCTTATGGCATTTATGCCTGCAATGGTATTCTGTTTAACCACGAGTCCCCTATACGAGGTGAGACCTTTGTAACCCGCAAGATTACCCGTGCCGCCGCCAGAATCGCTTTGGGTCTTCAAGATAAATTCTACATAGGTAACCTTGACGCACAACGCGATTGGGGACATGCCAAGGATTATGTACGCATGATGTGGATGATTTTGCAAGCCGATGAGCCAGAAGATTGGGTGATCGCTACTGGAACCACCACAACAGTTCGGGATTTTATACGTATGGCGTTTAAGGAAGTAGGAATGGAGTTGGAGTTTAAGGGCACTGGCGTTCATGAAAAGGCCTATATCACATCATGCTCACATCCTGATTATCAGCTAGAGAAAGGTCATGAGATTCTATCGGTAGATCCAAAATACTTCAGGCCTACAGAGGTGGAATTATTAATAGGAGATGCTACCAAAGCCAAAGAAAAATTAGGCTGGGAATGTGAGTACCAGTTGCCTGAATTGGTTAAGGACATGATGAAAGGTGATTTGAAACTTATGCGAAAAGATCAATTCCTCAAGGATAATGGCTATGACACGTTGAACTATTTTGAGTAATTCGCTATACTTCGACTTCGCTCAGTACGACGTCGCGTTTGCCTGTCGGCAGACAGGAAAGCGGAACTATCTTCAATCCTAAAAGCATGAAAAAAGATTCAAGGATTTATATTGCCGGTCATCGTGGCTTGGTTGGAAGTGCGATCACGAATCATTTAGAAGAACATGGTTTCTCCAACTTGATCGCAAGAACTTCCAGTGAATTGGATTTGCGAGATACTAGAGCTGTTGCGGTTTTTTTTGAAGAGGAACAGCCCGAATATGTTTTTCTGGCTGCTGCCAAAGTAGGCGGAATTGTGGCTAACAATACCTATCGTGCCGATTTTATTCACGACAACTTGATGATACAGAACAACGTTATTCATCAAAGTTACGTGCATGGTGTCAAGAAATTACTGTTTTTGGGAAGCACCTGTATCTACCCCAAAGAGTGTCCACAGCCCATGAAAGAAGAATACCTATTGACTGGACCGCTGGAGTACACCAATGAACCTTATGCCATCGCTAAAATTGCTGGTATCAAGATGTGCGAGAGCTATAACTTACAGTACGGCACTGATTTTATCTCGGTGATGCCCACTAATTTATATGGCCCTAACGATAATTTTGATTTAGAGAAATCCCATGTGCTGCCTGCCTTATTGAGGAAGATTCATTTAGGTAAGGCGCTTGAACAAGGAGATTGGAAGACTATCCAGCGAGATTTGGATCGACTGCCTATAGAAGGTGTGACTGGTCAATCCCCTCAAGAAGATCAACTCAAGATGCTGCATAAATATGGGGTGTTGCTGTCCGACCATGGAGTTCAAGTAGAGATCTGGGGTACAGGTGCGCCCATGAGAGAATTTCTATGGAGCCAGGATATGGCTGATGCTTGTGTGTTTGTGATGCAAAAGGTGGATTTCAAAAATTTGGCAGAAGAAAATGTAGATGTGCGGAACACCCATTTGAACATAGGTACAGGTCAAGATATTAGTATCAAAGATTTGGCGCTTCTTATCAAAAAGGAGGTGGGTTTTCAAGGTGAGTTCTTTTTCAGAGAAGACAAGCCTGACGGCACTTTAAAGAAATTGACTGATGTATCTAAACTAAAAGACTTGGGTTGGAGGTACAACGTAAACCTAGAGAACGGCGTTAAAAGGATGTATGAGTGGTATAAAGAATAAAAAGAGATAACTTCTTTCTATAGATCGTTGTGACTGCCTTAAAACACTCTCCTTTGAATATAAATCTTCATGAACTACAGAATATTCATACCTTTGCCGCTTGATTAGTAAAATTTCAAAAAGCTTACATTGAAAATATTAATAACAGGCGTCGCTGGATTTATAGGAAGTAATCTTGCCGAGTACTTTTTAGAAAAAGGCGAGGAGGTCGTTGGTCTGGATAATTTTGCGACTGGGCATTTTCACAATATTGGGCCTTTGCAAAAAATGGATGGATTCTCTTTTATAGAAGGGGATATTCGAAATCTGGATACGTGTCATCAAGCCGTCAAGGGTTGCGATTATGTGTTGCATCAAGCGGCGCTAGGCAGTGTTCCTAGATCCATTAAGGATCCGATCACCTCAAATGAGGTAAACGTTGGTGGTTTCCTAAATATGTTGGTTGCTTGCAAGGATGCCGGAGTTAAGAAAATGGTCTATGCCGCGAGTAGTTCTACGTATGGAGACTCTGCTGCTTTACCTAAAGTTGAAGACGTCATAGGAAAGCCTTTATCTCCTTACGCGATCACCAAATATGTGAATGAACTGTATGCCGATGTTTTTTATAAAACCTACGGTTTTAATGCGGTAGGTTTACGATACTTCAATGTTTTTGGCCGCAAGCAAGATCCCAATGGAGCCTATGCTGCTGTCATACCTTTGTTTACCAAGAATTTAATGAACAAGCAATCGCCTAATATCAATGGCGATGGTACATACTCGCGAGACTTTACCTATATCGATAACGTGATTCAGGCGAACGAGAAGGCGATGCTCTCCAAACATCCTGATGCTAAGAATACGGTTTTTAATGTAGCCTATGGGGATCGTACCGACCTTAATTTGTTGGTGGATTTACTTCGAGACAGTTTGTCAAAACTTGATCCAGAAATTGCAAAGGTCAAAACTACTTATGGGCCTAATAGAGTTGGTGACATCCCACATTCCCTTGCATCCATTGATAAGGCTCGAACCATTATAGGTTACGATCCACAATTTAATATACAGCAGGGAATTAATGAAGCTGTCAAATGGTATTGGAATAATCTTTAACATTACGCTTCCGCGAAAGCGGACTAACAATATAATTCATGCAAAGAAAAATCGCCATAATAGGATTGGGTTACGTTGGATTACCTCTAGCTCGATTATTTGCCACTAAATTTCCAGTAGTAGGTTTTGATATTAACAAAGCCCGAGTTGCTGAATTGAACTCAGGCCATGACAGTACGCTGGAAGTAGAAGATGACATCCTGCAAAAAGCGTTGAAGACTTCTAATGATGATCATATCGGGTTGTTTTGTACCGCAGACTTAGAACAAATTTCTGAGTGCAACTATTATGTGGTCACCGTTCCTACACCAGTAGATAAAAACAACAGACCCGTACTTACACCTTTATACAAGTCTAGTGAAACTGTGGGGTCTGTACTTAAAAAGGGAGATATTGTGATTTATGAATCTACGGTTTATCCTGGAGTTACAGAGGAAGAGTGTGTCCCAGTTTTGGAGCGAGTAAGTGGTTTGACCTTTAATAAAGATTTCTTTGTTGGGTACTCACCAGAGCGCATCAATCCGGGTGACAAGGAACATACGGTAGATAAAATTTTAAAAGTAACCTCAGGTTCCACACCAGAAATAGGGATTAAAGTAGACGCTTTATATAAAGAGGTTATCACCGCAGGGACGCATTTAGCACCCACCATCAAAGTAGCTGAAGCAGCTAAGGTGATTGAAAATTCACAACGTGATATCAACATTGCCTTTGTCAATGAACTAGCCAAGATTTTCAACATCATGGGGATCGATACACATGATGTTTTAGAGGCTGCTGGAACAAAATGGAATTTCCTGCCTTTCAAGCCAGGATTGGTAGGCGGCCATTGTATAGGAGTGGATCCATATTATTTGGCTCAAAAAGCTCAGGAATTGGGTTATCATCCAGAGATCATTCTCGCTGGCAGAAGGATGAATGATAGTATGGGGCAATATGTAGCTAGTGAGGTGGTTAAGTTAATGCTTAACAACGATATTAAAGTAAAGGGGTCTAAAATCTTAGTATTAGGGATTACGTTTAAAGAAAACTGCCCAGATGTGAGGAATACTAAAGTGGTTGACGTCATCAAGCACCTAAAAGAATATGGTACTGAGGTAGATATTTATGACCCATGGGCAAGCCCTGAAGAGGTAATGAAAGAATACGGATTGGTGACCATGAATTCAAAGCCTAATCAAAAATATGATGGAATCCTATTAGCAGTTTCACATGATAGGTTTAGGTCTCTAGAGCTGAACGATTTAAAGAAGGATGGTTGTGTGGTTTATGATGTAAAAGGAGTATTGGGTGATAGGGCTGAAGCAAAATTATAACGTTCTTGATTTAATCAAAAATTATTATGGAAAGTATTAAAATAGATAATAATTAGAGAATTAAAGGAGGTCAAATTGCAAGACGTTAATTTAAAGTAACTTAAACGAAGCATTGAATAAACTATTAGATGTCCTAGTGTGCACTATATTGGTAGAATGTTAAACATGAAATAAAGCAACATGTAACTTGCTTAAAAAGTCCTTACCTGGTTACTGAAAATAATTCCTTATTCTTAAAAAATGGGATGATAAAACTATTTAACTGTTTGTGGATGTGTCGATTTAGTTAAACATTTGGTAAGCTGTTTTCTTTATGAATAAAACGAAGTGATAATTATTGTAAACCAAACTATACTATTAATATTGAGATTGAGGTATCCATGATACTGTATCGATTTAATTTAAAATAGATTATCAGTAATTTATACCTTATAAAATTTTTAAAATTTGTTTAAGTAAATATTCTATTTTAAAATGAGAAAATATATAAGAAATCTTTATCAATTTTACTTGAGAGATAAATTTAAGAATAAAGCGATTTTTGATGATAGTATAGATTTTTGCAGAAAAACTAGTATTTCACTTATGGATGGCAGTTTAAGAGGGGATGTTGTTTTCGGAAAAAATGTAACTATGCATGCAAGAGTTATAACACAAAACAAAGGAAAAATAGTTTTTGAAGATAGAGTCCAAATAGGTCATGATTCATTCGTAGGGATTTCCAATAATCTAATTATTAAAAAAGGGACTGCAATTTCTAATAATGTTACAATTGTAGATAATAACAACCATCCAGTAAATCCAGAAGACAGACTTATAGTATGGATGTCGTTAAGAAGTTCTCAATTAAGAAGATGGAAGTATTCAGTTGCGGCACCAATTGTAATAGGGGAAAATGTTTGGATTGGTCAAAATGCTCGAATAAACAAAGGTGTGTCAATAGGTGATAATTCAATAGTTGCTGCAAACACAGTCGTGACAAAAGATGTGCCATCAAATTCTATTGTGGCAGGGAATCCAGGTCGCATAGTTAAAAATGATATTCAAAATGAACCTCGATTGGTATGCTAAAAAAGCTTTCTTCCATGGCTGTCTTTAGTTTTATGGCAACTCTGGCTACATTTGCTTTCCAAACTATCGCTACGCACTTATTAACACCAGCAGATTATGGTGTTTTAGCTAGGTGGTTGACAGATATAGGGTATTTAGGGATGTTTTTTGTTCTAGGTTTAGACTCCTCTATTTTATATCATGCTAAACTAGGGGAGAAGTACGAAGATAATATGGGAAAAAACTTTATGATTTATTTCATCGTTTTTCTACTATCTTTTCTTGTTGTATTTACATTTAAATTAGATTCACGATATTATATTCCATTATTTGTAAGTATAATTTCACTTTCAATTACTAGTGTTTTTAAGTCTTATTTTCACTATCGAGAAGAATATTTATGGTTTAATTTGTTAGGATTATTGTTGCCTATCGGTTTAGTAATAACTTTTGGTATTGCGTACTTTATTGACCTGAAATTTGAAATCTATCAAGCATTAAATGCTTATGCTGTAATTTCATTCATAGTTTTAATTCTTGTAGGTATTAAATACTTTACGGTAGCAAGCGTGAGTTTTAATAAAGACTTGTTCAAGCAAATCTCTTATTTCTTATATGGGATTAAAAGCATCTTAAATAAAGTTTTATCTCTGACACTATATGCTTCTACAGTATATATTTTATCATTTTTTGGAAAATTGGAGGCTGTTGCTTTTTTTTTTGTTGCGAGTAGTATTTCGAAAATGGTATGGGTACTGCCTGATTCAGCAGGAAATGTATTATATCCACGCTTTTTAAAAATAGGTAAAGAATATAAAAAGATAAATATTTTAAATGAAATGAATTATTATGCGCAAATTGTATTTGTTTTTAATATTCTAACTATTCTAGCCTTTGGTGTTTTAGGTCATTTTATTTTAGGTCTTTTGTATTCAAATGCATACCATGTAATATTTGTTCCTGTAATTATATTACTAATTGGGAATCAGGGAATGGTTTATTTCAAACTTCTAAGTCGCTATTTGGCTGCGATGAATAATTGGAAGCCCTTATACTTTTCATTAGTAGTAGGGATTATTGTAAATATAGGCCTTAACTTTATTTTGATTCCTCTTTACGGTTTAATAGGGGCATGTATTGCTACGAGCTTTTCATTTATCTGCTGCGGACTGTTTATTTCTATTTTTGTTAAGGGCAGCCTCTATGGGTTTTTAAATTTAAGAAGTTTCTTCACTGTACAATTTTCGAAATGACAAAGTTTTGTGTTTTTCTACTTTCCTTAATTTTAGCTTTAGGTAATTTAACTGACCTATTGGTTAGTTATTTATTAGAGGTGATTATGGTATTAGTCTCATTCATTATTCTATTTCAAAAAAAATACCATCCATCTATATTAATTCACTGCAAGCAAGCTTTACCCTTATTCTTAATATTGTTTATATTATTTGTAGCTAGTGTTTCTTATGGAGCTATAGTAAATGAGAGCGTCAGCTTATTTAATGTGAATTTTTTCTTAGTCATATTGATTTATATAATATTAAGTGCATTTTTCAATATTAACAAAGATGCAATACCATTGTCACTCATATTTTTTTCTGTTGGAACAGCTATCTTGTCCTTTTTATATTTTTTTGATATTTTAGCTACTGGTCTTGAGGTGCGAAATGATCGATTATTGTTTTTAGGTGAAAACCCTAATTCACTTAGCGTGCGGATTGCTTTGGGGGTCGTCATTTTTATATGGGTTACTTGGAGAAATATACTCGAATATAATCGCTTTAAGAGATTTTGCTTTTTAATTCCTGTACCTTTTATGATAGCATTGATCATTGCATCAGGCTCAAAGGGTTCTTTTCTTCTATGCATAATAAGCATTGTTATTTTACTAATTGTTTCTAAAAACATCAGTAGCAAGACAAAGATTATTACATTTTTGATATTGCCAATTGTACTAATACCGTTTTACAAATTATTTATTGAAAGTAGCTTATACGATCGATTTTTAAACTCAAGTTTAACAACCGGTAGGTCAGAAATTTGGGAACAAGCTTTGAATATATTTTATGAGAATCCACTCGGTGTAGGAGAAGGAGGTTATTTTCGTGAAATTAGGGAAGCTACTGGAGATAGTATTGACACACACAATCTATTTATCTATTTATTAGCCACCGGTGGTTTTATTTCATTTATTTTATTTGTATTTTTTTATTACAAACTATTGGTAAAAGCTTACTTAAGTTTTAAAAATAGCAGTGAACCAATATTTCTAATTATTTGGATATCCATGTTTTTTGTTATGAATAAAACAGGAGGTGTGATTTCATATTTAGTTATGTGGTTTTTTCTGGCAATGATTAATTCACGATTTATGTTTATTGGAGAAAAAAAGAAAATATGACTAGTATTCTAATCCACGCTTGGACCATCCATTACGATGGCGAAAACTATTACCTTCCATATACACATTGGGTCTATTTAAATGAAATAGTTAAATATTATGATACAGTAACTTTACTATCTCCTATTATAAAAAAGCTAGAATCTTTAGATTGTAGTTTAGAATCTATAAAATGTTTTAAGCAGGTAAAAATAGTATCGCTGCCGCCTTCCAGTAATTATATTGGCGCTATAAAGAATTTCTTTTCTTATAGAAAGGCGTATTCTAAAATGCAAGATTATGATGTTATGTATGCACGATACCCAACACCTTTTGGCTGGCTTCAAAAAGTATATGGTAAAAATTCTAAACGCATTATACACTATGTTGGTGATCCTATAGATGCGACTAATAATAATCCAAACTTCGGCAAAATAAAGAAAAAAATACTGGTCAATCTTTTTAAGCCAGAAAATGCCTTATATAACTGGGCATGTAAAGGAGCAAACGTTTTTACAAATGGGTATCATATTAGTGAACGTCTTGCCAAACGAAATATAACGGCGACACCGTTAATATCTTCAACATTAGTTGAAGCGGACTTTTACCTTTCAAAATCAGAAGCATTTGGCAATACGGCTCCTAAAATACTTTATGTTGGTTATTTAAGAAAAGCTAAAGGTGTGGAAACAGTTCTAAAAGCATTTGGCTTATTACAAAATAGGTATCCTAAAGCGAAACTCACAATTGTGGGTGCTGGAGAATCTGAAAGGGAATTGAAGCAAATGGTTGTTAATAATAAAACGACATTTGTTTCTTTTTTAGGTCATATTGACGACAGAAACCAACTTAATGAGATTTTACGTAATCATGATGTTTTTTGCTTTGCTAGTTTGTCTGAAGGGTCACCTCGAGTTATACTAGAAGCTATGGCTAATGGTATTAATGTAGTAAGCACACCAGTTGGGTCTTTACCGCATGTTTTTGAAGATAATAAAGACATACTTTTTGCAGATTTTAATAATGCCGAGATGTTTTGTGAAAAAATGACAAAGCTTTTAGAAAATCAAGAACTGACCTACAAGTTACGGCTAAATGCTTTTAATAAAACGAAAGAGTTTACTATTCAATCGTTTTTAAAAAAGATTTTTTATGAAGCTTAGATTATCCATACTGTATTCTTGGTTTGTTAGAAGCATGACATTTTTTTTGCCGAATCTTCCAATTATTATGCGTTTTAGGGGTTTCTTATATTCTTTAATGATGGAAGAATGTGGAGAAGATTTTCAAGTAACTTCTTCAGCTATTATCAATTCATTATCCGGATTAAAATTGAAGAATAATGTTTACATAGGCCCAAATACCGTGATTATAGGAACTGACATTACGATAGAAGATGAAGTGCTTATAGGACCGAATTGTGTTATTTCTGGAGGTAATCATAGTTTTTTTAATGGCTCATTTCGATTTGCGCCTTCAATTAGTAAACCAGTTATCATCCAAAAAGGCTCATGGGTAGCAGCCAATTGTACTATTACCGCAGGGTCAGTTTTACCATATAGATCAATACTTGCTGCAGGTGCCGTTTTATCTACAAATTATCATGTAGGTGATGCACTTTATGGTGGTGTACCAGCAAAATATATTAAAGGTATAAATAAATGAAATTAATATACCTCCATCAATATTTTCTATTTCCCGAAGATTCAGGTGGAACCCGCTCTTATGATCTAGCAAAATCATTTGTAAAACAAGGGTTTGAAGTTGAAGTTATAACTTCGTCTGGATTCATAAAAAGTGTGGAGTTCTATGATCAGTGGACGCTTATTAAGCGAGAGGGTATTAAGATTCATGTTTTAAAATTGGATTACTCTAACAGCATGTCATATGTACAACGCATTCTGGTGTTTATTAAATTTTTATGGTTTTCAACGATTAAAGCATTAGCCATTAAAGCAGATATAGTGTTAGCAACATCAACGCCTCTAACTATAGGAATACCTGCTTTAATTAAAAAATGGCTACATAAAACCCCCTTTGTTTTTGAAACTAGAGATGTGTGGCCAGAAGTGGTTGTTGCTATAGGAGCTATCAATAATAATGTGGTTCAGAACCTGCTTTATTACCTAGAAAAAACTATTTACAAAAACTCGAGTGCCATTGTTTCGTTATCATCGGATATGAAACAGTCTATAGTTTCACGTTATCCTAATATTTGTAAAAATAAACCAGTGATTGTTATAGAAAATATTTCAGAAATCGAACGTTTCTCGAATGTTTCAGATACAGTAAATTTAAAAGAAATTATCGGGTTTCAACCACGTTTTACCGTTCTTTACGCCGGCACTTTTGGACGTGTTAATGGCATAGAATACGTAATAGATCTAGCAAAAAAAACATTGGAATTGGATGCTAGTATTGTATATATTCTAATAGGGGATGGAGCCATGAAGGAATCGGTTACTAAAAAAGCAAAATTATTAAATGTTCTAAATAAAAATGTTTTCATCTTTGATGCTATTAATAAACAGGATTTACCGTCCTGGTATCACGCTGTTAATATGGGGAGTTCTTTTGTGATTTCTATAAAAGAATTATGGGCAAATTCGGCTAATAAGTTTTTTGATACTCTAGCGGCATCAAGGTCAATTTTGGTTAACTATCCAGGATGGCAATCTAAGATTATTAAAGAATTTAATCTTGGTTATGTAATGCCAACTAAGGTCACTCAAGAATCTGCAGAGAAATTTGTTGAATATTCAAGAAATGAACAACTACATAGAAATCAAAGGATTAATGCTTTAAATAAGGCAATACTATCTTACTCGTTAGAAGTTGCTACCAAAAAATATATTAATCTTTTTAAAACGATATCAGAAAATTAGATATGCTTTACTAAAAACCTTTAAGAGGTTGGAAGCTTAAAAAGCTGCAATTGTAAGGTTTTTGGTCATCTCGTTAATTTTTCAATTATTATGTATTATTGGGGCATTGAGTTAAAAGGATCACGTGATAACTATTAGGCGTATTGAATATACACATGGTATGAAGCATTTTAATTGTATATAAAATATCTTTGATGTATTAATTACCAGTCAATAATATTTTCTTATGTATAAATCAGTTATAAAACCATCCTTAGATTTTATATCAGCCTTGATGGCCGTCATTGCCGCAAGTCCTGTATTGTTGATCTTTGGATTGTTATTAGCCTTTAATAATAGAGGTTCACTATTTTTTACGCAGGTACGCCCTGGAAAAAAAGGTAAGCTGTTTAGGGTCATTAAGTTCAAAACCATGACCGACAAGAAAGACTCTAACGGTAACCTGTTGCCTGATGACCAGCGACTCACGCCTATAGGAAAGTTTGTAAGAGCCACATCCATGGACGAGCTGCCCCAAATTTTCAATGTATTGAAAGGAGATATTAGTTTTGTAGGCCCACGACCCTTATTGCCTGCCTATCAGGAACTGTACAATGAGCGTCAGGCAATGCGTCATCAAGTAAAACCAGGGATTACGGGATGGGCACAAATCAATGGTAGGAATGCCATTTCATGGGAGCAAAAATTTGAATACGATACCTGGTACGTAGAGAATCAATCCTTTCTATTAGATTTTAAAATTGTGCTTTTGACTTTTAAAAAAGTCTTTAAAAGTGATGGTATCAATACATCTGGAGAAGCAACAACTAAGCCATTTCAAGGTAATTAATATGATAAATAAAAAACTCTTGATCATTTTTGGTTTAGAGAGTACCGCTGTAGAGATTGAAGAAGCCGCTCATTTGAGTTTGACAAATTATACTGTCACTAAATTGCTTTATTCTGAAGGCCTACAAAGTAATTCTCATTTTAAAAAGCTCATTGAAAATTTCACTGACATTTCATACATTATCAGTTTTACTAATGCAGATTTACGATTCAAATGCGAGACCCAAGTCCTTAGCCTTCCAGCTCTTAAACCACTATCTATAATACACCCTAAATCATATATATCAACTTCTGCTCAAATAGGCGCAGGTTGCTACATTGCTGCAAATGCTGTGGTATCTTCTAATGCCAGGCTCGAAAATCACGTTATGGTAAACTTTAATGCGTCTATAGGTCACGATGCGCACATTAAAAAACATGTTTCCCTTTTACCTGGAGCAAGAGTTAGTGGTAATACTATCATAGGAGAAGGTAGTGTTCTAGGATCCAACAGTTTTATTTTCCAAGGATGTAGTATTGGCAGGAATAATGTAATTGATGCACTGACTGCAATCCATAAAAATATGGATGATGATATGATTAGTGCAGCCAGAGTAACAAAGTCGTTCAAACAAATTAAACGATAAATTCCATCTATCTTTGTAAACAAAAACACAATGAACCTTAAAGTCCTAGAAGCAATAAACGAAGTAAAACAAGGCAAAGGTGAACCAACCGTAAAAGTCTTCAATGTAGATACGCATCTTAGAGATGACCTTGGTCTGGATTCTTTTGATTTAGCAGAACTTACCGTAAGAATAGAAGAAAAAACTGGAGTGGATATTTTTGCAAATGGCGTTATAGAAACCATAGGTGAAATAGAAAAACAATTAGAAAGTGGCAGTTAATAGCAGCTTTTACATTAACGATAGCACAGAGATTTCTTACGATAATTTTATTGTGCAAATTGCTTCAGGCAAGATATATAAGGATAAATCATTTTCTACTACCCTTGAATTTCTCACCAATCTGATAAAAGGAATCATTCATCATGTTGATCTTACTTTAGTAGATCCCTTAATTCAAGGGTATGATCCCTCAGAAGCCGCTATAGATGTGGAGAATCTAGGGAAGCTGGATTTTAATAGTATGGTCGACGCTATAGTCAACAGTACATCAAAAATCACCATTTTCACATCTGGAACTACAGGTCAACCTAAAAAAGTAACACACTCTTTAAGTAATTTAATAAGAGAGGTTAGAACATCAACTAGACATCGTGGGGCAATTTGGGGTTATGCATATAATCCTACTCACATGGCTGGGCTGCAGGTCCTATTTCAGGCATTGTTAAATGGTAATACTTTAGTAGATCTTTTCGGTAAAAGTAAATCATCAGTCATCTCCATGCTTGAAAACCACACAGTAACCCATCTGTCAGCTACTCCTACTTTTTACAGATTACTACTTCCTTTAAATCGCCCTAATACCAGTTTGAAGAGTGTTAGTCTAGGAGGAGAAAAATCAGATACCTTGTTGATTGAGAATCTTAAAACCTCCTTTCCAAATGCAAAGATCAATAATATTTATGCTAGTACTGAGGCTGGTACGCTATTCTCAGCAGATGGAGAATACTTTTATGTTAAATCACATTTGTTAGAAAAAGTTCGCTTTCGCAAAAGCGAACTTGAAATACATGCCTCTCTACTTGGCTCTGGAATGGCAGATCAGGAATGGTATGCTACAGGAGATCTTGTGGAATGGAAGGACGATGATAAGAAGTATTTTAAATTTGTCTCACGCAAGAATGAAATGGTTAATGTAGGTGGTAATAAAGTAAACCCTCACGATATAGAAACTCAACTCAAAAGTATCGAAAGGGTCATTGACTGTTTGGTTTATGGAGTGCCTAATCCTATTCTTGGTAATATGATATGTGCAGATATCGTAGTCAAGGATTCTTCAATAGACGAGTTTACCATCAAGAAGATATTGAGAAATAATTTAGAAAACTATCAAATCCCTCGCAAGATTAATATAGTAGATGAACTCAAAACCACAAGAACTGGTAAATTAAAACGCAAATAATGAAAAATATTCTTTTAACGGGATGTTCAAGAGGTGTTGGGCTTAGTATTGCAAAATCTTTGGTAGTTTCGGGATATAACGTGTACGGTGTCAGTAGAAAGATCACAAAGGAATACCAGCAGTTGATGGATACAAATCCGGAACACGTTTTTTACGCACCATTCGATTTATCAAATCCTGATGGGGTCCAAAATGTGATTTTTAAAGAATACATTCCTAACTCTATACCGCTACATGGATTCATCAATAATGCCGCTATTGCATACGATGATATCATTACAAATCTTGACCTAGATAGGTTGCGAAATATGTTTGAAGTGAATGTGTTTTCTCCATTGAATATTACCAAATATGCGATACGCAATATGATCTACAATCGTGTAAAGGGCAGTATTGTTCACATTTCATCTATTAGTGTTCATACGGGTTATAAAGGTTTAGCCATGTATGCTGGAAGTAAAGGTGCTTTAGAGGCGTTTTCTAAAAATACAGCGAGAGAATGGGGAGAACGTGGTATAAGATCCAACTGTTTGGTAGCAGGTTTTATGGATACTGATATGAGTTCAACATTGGGTGACGATATGAAGGACAGGATTTTCAAAAGAACATCCTTAAAAGTACCTACAGCATTAGAATCTGTGGCAGATATGATCAAGTTTTTGATATCGGAAGAGGCTAAATCAGTTACAGGACAGAATATTCACGTTGACTCAGGAACCATTTAATAAAATGATTAGAAAGCTGCTTGAGATGACCTCGGCAACTCTTTTGATCCTATTATTACTGCCATTTTTCACCATTATATTCGTCGTAGCTGCTTTGTCATTCAACTCTTCAGGGATCTTTCTACAAACCCGCATAGGCCAGCACGGTAAACCTTTTACCATCTATAAATTCCGTACCATAAAGAATGGTCAGGTAACCCAATTCGGGAAATTCTTGCGTAAGACCAAGTTGGACGAGTTGCCCCAGCTTTTTAATATTTTAAGAGGTGATATGACCTTTGTAGGCCCACGACCCGATGTTCCTGGTTATTACGACCAACTTAAAGGAAACGATAGGCGAGTGCTGGCACTCCAACCAGGCCTTACCAGTCTGGCAGCCTTAAAATATAGAAATGAGGAAGCGCTTCTGAAACAACAAAAGGATCCTAAAGCATATAACGATACCGTCATCTTTCCAGACAAGATAGCTATGAACTTGGAGTATTTGGAAAAGCGCAGTCTTACGTACGATCTCAAAATCATCTGGCTGACTTTTATTTCCTTATTTAAGTAGATTATCTTTACCGACTTAAACTTTATCATGCAAGAAAAAATTTGGCTGTCTTCACCGCATATGGGTGGTGCAGAACGTGACTTTGTGACCGAGGCGTTTGATACGAACTGGGTGGCACCTCTAGGACCTAATGTCAACGGATTTGAAAAGGACCTAGAAACCTATCAGGGTCAGGATGTTAAGGTAGCGGCCCTAAGCTCTGGTACTGCAGCGATTCATCTCGCACTTATCCAGGCAGGTGTGACCGCCGGCGATGAGGTCATTTGCCAAAGTTTTACTTTTTGTGGTAGCTCCAATCCCATATTGTATCTAGGTGCTACACCTATTTTAGTGGATAGTGAGCGCGACACTTGGAACATGTGTCCTGATTCTTTAAAAAGTGCTATAGAAGACCGTATTGATAAAGGTAAGAAGCCCAAAGCCATTATCGCGGTGCACTTGTATGGTATGCCCTATAAGGTGGATGAGATTCATGCTTTCGCGAAAGCGTACTCCATACCCGTCATTGAAGATAGCGCTGAGGCTTTAGGTAGTAGTTACAACGGACGAAAATGCGGAACCTTTGGGGACTTTGGGATCCTTAGTTTTAACGGTAACAAAATCATCACGACCAGCGGTGGTGGAGCGATGGTTTGCCATTCCATAGAGGATAAACAAAAAACAGTTTATCTGGCCACCCAAGCAAGAGACGAGGCGCCGCATTATCAGCATAGTGAGGTAGGTTACAATTACCGTATGAGTAATATTAGTGCCGGTATAGGTCGTGGCCAGATGCAAGTCCTTGATAAGCATGTCCATCTACGCCGTGCTATGAATCAATTTTATCAAGAATTGTTTGCAGCTATCGATGGAGTAGAGGTTCTCGTTGAAAAATCTGCCGATTATTATTCTAACCATTGGCTTAGTGCCATTTTAGTTGATCCAGCTGTCACCGGTGGTATTACGAGAGAGGATTTGCGACTGGCATTAGAAGCCGAAAACATAGAATCACGCCCTTTATGGAAACCTATGCACCTGCAACCTCTTTATTCCAAGTACCCCTATTATGGAGGTACCGTATGCGAGGAGCTTTTTGAAAAGGGTTTGTGCCTTCCTTCTGGATCAAATCTCACAAATGCCGATAGGGAGCGTATTGCTAGTGTTATAACAAAAGTTTTTAGTTAGCATTTCATACTTATCCTCTGTCTAACTGGATTCATAAAGTTTCGAACATTTGATTCAGCCTTTAGATTGATCAGTTTGCTATTGACAGTGAAAATTATTTTGATAGTATTCATACTATAGTTCCTCTCCGTAATACTGAAAAGACTTACATCGTTTTCAATTTCAGTTTTCATGGTCGTTTACGTTAAAAACCAAATCCAATTTTAGTAAGACTCAAAGATGTAGTCTTAAATCAAGAAGTAGCTGCATTTGATTTATTTAAGAAAAAATTGAAATCTGATAGTGAATCGGTCTGTTACAGATGATCCTTATGCGGAATATACTTTGTCCATCTTTTAGATATTGATAAAGGGAGAACAAAGGTTCTTCGACTTTTTGTTAGTCTGACTAGCATTATAATTATGATTGATAAACTGTAAGCAGGATTGATTTGAAATATGCTGGATATAATCTTTATTTAGGGGTTTGTTTATTCAACCCAAGAAATTACTCTAGCTTACTTATTGTTTTCAGTTTAGAGAGGAACCCAATTCAAAAAATGAAGTTATCATTAATTAGCCTTTAACTACATTAAACAGATCTTATAAGGGCATGACTCTTAGGTAATCACCCTACCAGATAAAATGACTTCACATCTTATTTAATCATCTGCTTTAAGGATCGATCATGATCCCGCTTTCGCGTAAGCGATCTCCATATTTTCTAATCCTTCCAGCAGTGATGCCGTTACCATCTACAACCTAGAGGCTTGGAATCCGATGACTTTTAAAATCTTCCATACTTTAGGTCAACAAATGCATATGGTGGAGAAGACCAGAAGTGGAAGCATTGAGACGATTAATGGAATGAATGAGTTGGACAGCGGTTTATATTTGATACAAGTTTATCAGAATGATCTCCTAACCTCTATAAAATTAAACTTAACTGATTTTAGCATGAAAAATTTAAAAACTTTATTATTTGTTTCAGCGATGCTTTTTACTGGTAGTCTTTATGCACAGGAAAGTGCACCACCTGATTTTGAAACTGATGTCGATGATGTTAGCATGGCGCCAATTCCTGGAATTGCCATTGCTGCAGCAGTTGCATTGGTCATTGGATTTAAGGCGGCTCAACGAGAAGACTAAGTTATAAACGTAGGATCTACAAGAGGTGGTGCCAGTGCACCACCTTTTTTATTACCTTGCGTTAGATTTCCAAAAAGGCGACAGTTGTGAAGTGGAGGTATTTTAAAATACGTGCTAGACAAATTCTCTGGAATGAGGACAATAGAGTGCGTATACGCAACCTAAATTATTTGCCAAGATGGTTGGTGCTTATCATCGATTTGGCTACCGTTGTTTTTTCATTTTTCATGACGTTCTTTATTGCGTCTCATTTAAATGTGTCTTTTTACGATGTGCTCAACCTTTGGGAAGAGTGCCTCTTTATTTCCCTGGTTTATTTTTCTTCCTTTTTCTATTTAGTACGTATGCGGGTCTTATACGTCACAGCACCTTTGTAGATATTTTTAAGATTGCTTTTTCCAGTGGTTTTAGTGCTGTATTACTTGCTTCTATAAGTTATGGATACTATCTGTTTTCTGGATCTAAAATATTCTTGATCCCATTTTTGATTATCCATGCAGTGATCACCTTTGCTTGTATGTTGATGTTGCGCATATTAGTGAAGTCCTTATATACGTATATGACTAATATGGGGCGAAAAAAACATCGAGTTCTTATCCTGGGTGTTAATGATGATGCCATCGCTGTAGGAGAAGCCTTATCGATTTCTGACCGTCAAAATTTTGTTTTGGGAGGGTTTGTCAGTTTTAAAAAAAAGTATAAAAAGATAAAAATTCAAGGTGCTCCCATTTTTAAATATGATGAACATTTTTTTGAAACCATTGCACCTTATAAAATCAATGGACTGGTCATGGTGGGAGATCAAATGAAAGTATCTGAAAAGAATCATTTAGTAGACCTTGCTCTTGAACAAAATTTGAGAATCTATCACGCTCCCTCTATCACCAAATGGGAAAACGAATCTGATGTCAATGGGAATATTAAAGAAATCCAGATTGAAGACCTATTAGAGCGCCATCCCATCAATCTAGATGACTCACAGATCCATCATTATATTAACGATAAGATTGTTCTTATTACAGGCGGTGCAGGGTCTATAGGTAGTGAAATTGTACGTCAGGTCAGTCATTATCAACCTAAAAAAGTATTGGTATTGGATCAGGCGGAATCACCTCTACACAATTTAGAGTTAGAGTTACGCAAAGATCATCCAGAGGTCTCCTATGAATTCATACTAGCCGATGTTCGGAAAAAGTCCAGAATCGAGGAGATTTTCAAGAGTGAATCGATTGCTGTTGTTTTTCATGCTGCTGCCTATAAACATGTCCCACTTATTGAGCGTAATCCAACCGAGGCGATACAAGTCAACATCTTAGGAACGGTAAACCTTGCTGATTTATCTGCGGAATATTGTGCGGATCGATTTGTTATGGTCAGTACCGATAAGGCGGTGAACCCTACTAATGTTATGGGCGCTAGTAAAAGGGCTGCCGAAATTTATGTGCAATCGTTGATGAAAGAAGGCGACGGTGAAACCAAGTTCATCACTACTAGATTTGGTAATGTTCTAGGATCCAATGGTTCTGTCATTCCTTATTTTAAGGAACAAATTAAAAATGGCGGTCCTGTTACTGTCACTCACGAGAATATTATAAGGTATTTTATGACCATTCCTGAAGCCTGTCAATTGGTTCTTCAGGCTGGAACTATGGGACAAGGAGGCGAGGTTTTTGTATTTGACATGGGGAAACCCGTTAGAATCATGGATCTGGCGAGAAAGATGATTAAGCTTTCTGGTTTAGAGCCTGATAAAGACATCAAAATTTCAGTGATAGGTTTACGACCTGGTGAGAAGCTGTATGAAGAACTTTTAAGTAACGAGGCCACTACGCTTCCCACACATCATTCCAAGATCTTAAGGGCTATAGACCATGCTCAATCTTTAGAGCACGTCATGAATTTGATTATTGAAATTGCTGCAGCTGCAGAACAGTCTAATGATATTCATATGATTAGTAAGCTTAAAGTTTTGGTACCCGAATTTAAAAGCGAAAATAGCGTTTATGAGTTTCTGGACATACCGACCCATTCAGAAGATTGATTTCTTACCTTTGCACTTTTAAAATAATAAATGCTACGTTCATCATCCTCTTTGCTTCTTTTAATTTGCCTAATGCTAATTGCTAGTTGCACGACCAAAAAGGAAGTGTTGTACTTTCAAGATATACAAGAAAAAGAAAGTTATACTCCAGAAAATTACAAGTCTATCATTAAAAATAATGATCGGCTTTCCATTATCGTGAGCAGTGCTGACATGACTAATGCCAGTCCTTACAATAGATTAATTCCTGGAATCACTGACGCAAATGACTTTAGAGTAAATGGCCAGCCCTTATTACAGGATTACTTAGTTGACACCGATGGTTATATTATTTTACCAAAGTTGGGAAAATATAGGGTTGCTGGTAAATCACGAATGACGCTAGAAGAGGAGTTGTCAAATGAATACCGTAAATATATCACGGACGCTGTTGTTAATGTCAGAATTGCCAATTTTAAAATCACTGTTTTAGGAGAAGTACAGCGTCCAGGAACATTTACTATTCCTGATGAAAGGGTCACTCTACCGCAAGCTTTAGGACTGGCTGGTGATCTAACTATTTATGGAAAGCGAAAAGACATTATTTTACTGAGAGATAGAAATGGAATTCAAGAAAGTCATATCATTGATTTGACCAAATCTGATGTTCTAGACAGTGAATTATTCTATTTACAACAAAATGATGTTTTAGTTGTAGGTCCTAATAACGCACAAGTCAATGGGGCATCTTTTAACCGTAACAATGCCCTCTATGTTTCCATAGCCTCGGTTTTACTATCTGTTATCATACTTATTTCCCGTTAATGCAAGAATCAAATCAGCAACACACAATGACTGAGGAAACGCTTTCACAGCAAATTCAACCGTACTTAAATAAATGGTTTTGGTTTGTGATATCTGCGGTTTTGTTCATAACGATAGCCTTTTTCTATTTGAGGTATTCGACTAAAATTTATCAAGCCGAGGCCTCTATACTGATTAAAGATACTCAGGCTGGAGGAGGTGTATCAGAATTAGCTGCTTTAGGGGATTTGGGAATGCTTGGAAATAATTTCAATAGTGTAGAGAACGAGATTGAAATTTTGACCTCAAGAAGACTTATGTCTAGAGTGGTGGAGGAGCTTCGTTTAGATGTGCGGTATTTTAGAGAAGGTAATATTAAAACTTCTGAGGTATTCCAATCTGCTCCTTTTACAGTTACCAAAGTACTAGATACCGTAAGTGTAGAAACACCGGTAGAATTTTACGTACAACCCATTTCTCAGTTGACTTTTGAATATTGGGTTAATGAAGGTGAGGAAACTAAGACGGCCAATTTTGGTTCTTATGTCAAAGTTGGTGAGAATACCGAAGTTCAAATCAGCTCCCTCAATAGTTCTTTGGATAGCAAGGACAGCGATAACATTTTTCTTGTAAGATTGGCTGATTTTGAAAAAGTAGTCGTTAGTTATGCGGACAAGGTTTCTATTTCACAATCTGTAAAGAGAGGTAGTGTGATCGATTTGTCCATTTCTGATCCGGTGCCTTCAAAAGCGGCTGCAATTTTGAATCAATTGATTATTGAATATAATAAAGATGCGACCGAGGATAAAAATATCGTAGCTAAAAACACCGTGGAGTTTATTGAAGATCGGTTAGCTACTATAGAATTGTCCCTAGATTCTGTTGAGATCAAAAAGGAGAATTTTAAAAGAGAGAATAATCTATCCGACATTGTAGCCGAGGCTGGTTTAAATCTACAATCCAGCGCAGAATATACCTCCTTGCAAATTGAGGCTCAAACGCAATTAAGAATTGCTAAAGATTTGCGTGCTTATATGGCAAGCTTAAATGATACTGAATATATTCCAGCTAATTTAACCCTAGGAAGTAGTTCGGTTAATGAAATTATTAATGAGTATAATCAGCTTTTACTTACTTATAATCAACGCTTAGAAACGGCCACTGAGCTTAACCCTATTGTACAGGAATTACAGGGTCAATTGTCCAAATTAAGGTCCTCGATAAATGCATCTTTAAATTCCTATATCCAGTCATTAGAAGTGCGGTTAGGCAGCATTGCTTCTCAAAATAATAGAATTGAAGGGCGATTGGGGGAAATTCCGGCGACCGAAAGAACGGCAAGAGATATAGAACGAGACCAAACTATCGTTGAGGCTATCTACTTGTATCTCTTTCAAAAGAAAGAAGAAACTGCTATAAGCCTAGCCGTTACAGCACCCAAGGCAAAAGTGGTTGATAGTGCCTGGATTTCTGATCAACCTATTTCTCCTAAACCAAAAATTGTGCTTTTGGGAGCTCTGATTGTAGGACTACTTATACCCTTTGCGTTTATCTATTTGAAAGGCTTGATTTATAACAAAATCGAAAACAGAAAAGATGTTACGAGACGTCTATCCAACACCTCTTTCCTAGGCGAAGTGCCAAAATTGGCTTCAGATGAATCTGATGTAATTACTAAGAACGACAGGTCCATATTAGCTGAATCGTTTAGGATTTTGCGAACAAATCTGCAGTATAAACTTTCTGCACTATCTAATACCGTCAAAACACCTGTGATCATCGTCACTTCCTCTGTAAAAGGTGAAGGAAAAACATTTGTCTCTTTTAATCTTGCCATGACTATGGCCAACTCCGGTAAAAATGTGTTGCTTGTGGGTGGTGATATTAGAAACCCGCAGTTGCATAGATATTTGGTAAAAGGCAGCAAGAATTTAAAAGGTGTGACCGAATTCTTGGTATATCCAGAATATCAGCCCGAAGAACTGGTTCATGAAAGTGATGCTAATTCCAACCTAAAAATAATGCTGTCTGGAGCCATTCCTCCCAATCCAGCAGAGCTATGGTTAAGTTCGCGTGTCGATGAGCTTTTGGACTACGGAAAAGAAAATTATGATGTAGTGATCATCGACAGTGCTCCATCCATGCTGGTTACGGATACCTTATTGATCAGCGATAAAGCGGATGTTACTGTTTATGTCACTCGAGCTAATTATACCGAAAAGCCTTTGTTAGACTTTGTAAGCGATACCATCGAAAGTGAAAAACTTAAGAATGTTGCCATGGTACTGAATAACGTCAAAATAGCCAACTTTGGCTATGGGAACAAATACGCTTACTCTTATGGAGTAGATGCGGATAGCACCTGGACGCGATTACTGAAAGCAGTTAAGCTCAAAAAGTAATTTATTACCTGATTTTTAAAAGACTAATTTATTTCTCAAATACACTCATTTGTGTTTTAATGAGGCGCTGCAGTGCTGGCACTAGCTTTTTGTCTATTTGGATGTCTTTTATTTTACTCAGGTGTTCCTGTTTATGAGCGTCTGTCGCTATGAAAGAATAGTGATTGCCTTTTAAAAGGTCTAAAGCTTTTTTCTTAGCATCAGATCCATAGTGTCCCGATAGGCTCAACATATTGAGTTGCAATCTGCAGCCTCTATTTGCAAAATCCAGCATCTGTTGAATGCTTAAATACCTGTATCGTTCTGGATGCGCTAGAATGGGTTTCAAATCCAAATTACTCATTTCAAAAATCAGCTCTTCCGAATTGAAGGGCTTTTGAAAATAGCTAAATTCAAACAACAGATGATTTCCTGGCAGGGTCAAGAAATTCTTAGTTTTAAGAATGTCCTCAAAACCACCGTCCATCATATATTCTGACGCAGTACCTAAAATAAAACCTGCATCGTCTATTGATAAGCCTGCTTTAGTTTCTATGAAGCTGCTTTTGATTTTTTCTGCATCATTCCCATAGTAATCCTCCATGGTATGAGGTGTCGTGTAAACTCCAGAGAACCCTAATTCACGATACCATTTGATCATGCTCGAAGTTGTCTCCAGACTATCCGAACCATCATCAATATTGGGCAACACATGATTGTGCATATCGATGAGACCATCGATTGCATCTGCCAGAAAAACTTTCTTGGTAAAAAAGAACATTAGGAGTATCGCGCTATGAGATCCTTTACTTCTTTTTCCTTCATCAATTCAGGAAAAAGTTCTTCTAGAATGATGATGTATTCTGGATCTGTTTTTAGCGCATTTTGTAGATGAAATCTCGCTTTGACTTTTTGATTCAATTTATAGTAAGCACCAGCAATGCGATATTCCATTTCTACCTGTTGTGGGTAAAATTCAAGACCGTAGTTCAAGTTAGAAACGACAGCCTCAGTTTCACCTAGGGCTAACAAAATATCCGCTCTAGACAACCAGGTTTCTTGCTCGTAATTACCTAATTCAATGGCTTTGCGATAACCGTATTCAGCCTCTTCAAAGAAGTTAAGACGTTTATTCAAATGCGCATACCTTGTCCAGTACAGCGCATTTTCTCCATCAACTTCAATAGCCTTTTCTATATAACTTAATGCTTTAGGGTAATTCAACTGCTTTGAATAGTAGTCCACAATGGAAATCCAGCCTTTATCCAATAACGGATCTTCATTAATAGTCTTTTTGAAGTATTTAATAGCTAGTTCGCTATTCCCTAACTTGTTGAAGCATTTTCCTAAACGTAAATAAGCAAAGGATGTAGGATCATCCAGCTCTAATGTGATTTGATAATTCTCAATCGCCTCATTGTAGCGACCCAGCTTTTCCAACACCTTACCTTTTTCAAGATAGGCACCTACAAAGTGATCGTCTGAAATGATCGCAAATTCAAAAGCGGCTAGTGACTTCTCATACATCTTCAAATCAAAGTATTGCTTGCCTACTTGATGCCAGGCAACTTCACAATATGGATTCTTGTTTAAGAACATATTTAAGAAGTCTATGGCTTGCTGATTTTCCTGTAGAAAATCGAAACAATAGATAATGTTATAAAGCGCAGAATAGTCTGTATCGTCCAGCTCTAGACACTGCATAAAATTCAACTTGGCACTGGAATAGTCCTCTATAAAAAGAAATTCCATACCTATAAGGTTGTAGACATCTGCCTTATCATCCGTCAATTGTAATGCATCGTTAAGAAGGTTGATCGCCTTCTCATGCTGCTCTGTTTTGGAAAATATATTAGCCTTTTGAATGAATATTTCAGAATTGTGGGGTTGCAATTCATGTAACTCGTCCAGTAGTTCGTGAGCCAGTTCAAATTTGTCATCAAAAATCAACATCTCTGCATGAAACAGCTTTAAATTGACTGATGATGGATGTTGATTCATCGCAAGATGGATCGCTTTGCGAGCCAGAGCCATCTTTCCGTTTTCCAGATAATGCTCAATAATTTCTTCAAATTCATCGCTATCAAAGAAACCTACCTCGTTGGTTTTAAGCATCAATTCAAACTTTTCAATGCTCAAATCATCATCATTATTTAAGTTGAATTCCATAGGTCGAATTTTTAATGATCCGCTTCTTACTAAGTTCAAAAGATTTGCCAAAGTCTCGCAGTTCCCGCCAAATCTCTTGTCAACATCTTATAAACAGCACAAAACAGCTATTTATGAGCCGTAGAATTCGGCAATTGTTTGCTTTAAAATATTACAGGCGTGATCAATTTCATCCATAGTCACGGTATAGGGCGGCGTGATGCGTATGGCTCGCTTTTCAAAAAGCAGCAAAAAGAAAATCACACCTTTTTCCCTACAACGATCAACAATGGCAGCCGTATGTGTCGCATCAGGCAATATGGCAGCCAGCATCAAACCGGTGCCTCTTACTTGCACGATATGTTTGGATAGTAAGCTTTCGCGAAAGCGTAATTCCATCATCTTCACACGTTCCATATAACCTTCTCGTAATATCACCTGCAGGGTTGCAAGAGCCGCTGAAGCAATCACAGGATTACCACCAAAGGTGGTGATGTGCCCCAACATGGGTGATGTTTTGAAGTGATTCAAGTGCTCTGAACTGGCCGTTAGCGAACCAATGGGAAGACCACCCGCAAGGCCTTTACCGCTTACCACGACGTCGGGAACAATGTTGTGTTGCTCAAAATGCCACATGGTGCCAGTACGGCCAACACCTGGCTGAATCTCGTCCAGAATCAATAAGGCTCCCATTTTGGTACAGGTTTCCCGCAACGCCTGGAACCAGCGTTTGTCTGGCATGATAAAACCCGCACCACCTTGGATGGTTTCCATCACCACGGCTGCTGTTTTATGGGTAATCCTTTTTAAGTCTGGCAGGCAATTGAATTGAATATGCTTTATATCTGGCAACAGCGGTCTGAATGGTGCCTTGCGCTCTTCATAATTCATCAGACTAAGCGAACCTAGCGTGTTCCCATGATAACAATTCTTCATGGCAATAATCTCTGAGCGTTGGGTAACGGTTTTGGCCAGCTTGATGGAGGCTTCAATGGCTTCTGTACCACTGTTTACCAGATAGGTCATGTCTAAGGGCGCCGGCATCGTGCTCGCTAGCAATTTGCACAATTCCACTGCAGGTTTCTGGGCATATTCACCATAAACCATAACGTGCATGTACCGATCCACTTGATCTTTAATGGCGTTTACCACTTCAGGATGGCAATGTCCCAACGGCAAGGCGCTGACACCTGCCACCATATCCAGATACTTGTTACCCTGCGTATCGATGATGTAGTTTCCAGAAGCGCGTTCTATTTCTAGACCTGGAGCAAATGGAGTCGTGGGCGCTTGATATTTAAAAAAGTCCTCTTTCAATTATCTCCTGTACCTTCAATATTTTCTATCTGGTCTTCCTTCCTGTTTTCCAGATCCTCTTTTTTGAGCTCACTATTTTCATTGAGGTTTTCCAGATCTTCTTTGCTAAAGAAATCGTCCTCTTTTACTGGCAATGGCAATCCCTGAATCTTGATTTGTTTGGGAATAGATTTGCCCTTGAAAAGGTCATTATATGACAGTATCTGTTCGTCTCCTCGCCAGTTCAATCCTCTTAGGGTCCTCGCATTCACTGGCAATTCATCTGGCGGAAAGGTGGTGCCCTTAGCCTCGTTGTAGTAGGTGTCCAGAACAAGTTCACCATCTTCAAATTCCAGCAAAACGCGGCCACTGGTTCTTTTGTCAATTCCTATCAACTCCTGCGCTTCATTACGTAAATAGACGAGATGTTCCACGTTCTTATCAATGTTTACCACGCTCAATTCATTATCCTTGAAGAATCCAGTGAGTTCTTTTCCCTTTATTTGGTTGAAACCACCCGTCGTATCCTTGTTTACAATAAAGGCGTTGTAGAAGACCCTAAGGGAATCCAGTTTTTCAGTTTGAACGTTGCTTTGGATAAAAATGCTATCGCCTGTCATTTGGCTCACGCCATTCCATAATATGGGACTGCCTATCATTTTTGTCAAACCAGTAGTTTGACGCGAGACGATACTATCTGACTTACCGCTTAGATCTTTCTTGAAGATCCTGGCATCATAGAAACCTCTTACCAGCCTATTTTCTGGTTTGCCGGTCACCATTAAGGTGTCTGCGTGTATGTACACACTGTCTTGTTCCTGAACGGATATTGCCACGGCTCTCTTGGTGATAAAAACCGAATCCTTGGCTCTAAAAACTTCGGCATAGTCACCTTTGATGACAGAGTTGTTGATGGTGTCTGTGATCTTGATATTGTTGACGCCACTGGCGAAATCCCGACCGCGATTAAAATAGAGGCTGTCACCTCTCACATTACGATCGTTGTAATCTATGCTGGAGTTCTTGACAAAATAACCTTCATCTGCTCGGGTATCGTAAAAGCCTCGTTCACAATACACCTTGCTCGTTTTTCCTGTGATGGTCGATGGACCATACATATAGGCATGACCAGAATCTGAATAAAAGTTCAAGTGGTTAGAATTGATCACATATTCTGGATTAGTAACCACCACATTGTCCAAGAATTGATACTTCTTGTCCCTCATAAAATATCGACCCACTCGACTTTTCAACGTGCTTGCGGTGTCTCTGACCGTGCCACCGCTACGGTAATAGGCCTGCTGTCGTACACGGTCAAAATGCAAGGTATCTGTTTGTAGGGTCGATTCAGGACTGCGCATATTGACGTTGCCACTCGCAAATGCCTTCTGGTTTCTCCCGTTATATTCTGCGTACTTGGAGTTCATAGTGATGGTATCACCTTGATTCATGCGCACGTTTCCTATGGCTTTTATGAAGTTACTTTCTTTATAAAAAACAGCCTTGTCGCAATACATCTCAATACCGCGGTGCTGTACATAAACCTGTTTGCCGGCGTTACGTAAATAAAGAATGGCTCCTGGGAATTCATTTTCATTAATGCTTTCAAATGGCGACTCCACACGTATGAGTGAATCCACAGGTTGCTCTTGAGCTATTGCTATTAGAAAGAACCCTAAGCTCATCGCAAACGCTAAAATGAATTTTTTCTGGTCCATCACAGGCTTACAATTTAATCTCTTTAGCATTTTCAGGTCTTGAGAATGCGACTTCGTTCAATCCCTTAAATTGGATATTGGTTATGGTCGCTTCACCTATGATATTAGATCGATCTATTTTATATGAGTAGTTATAAAACTTCCAGGACGTGGCGAAAGGAATGTCATTCACTTCTTTATATTCTCCATATGCGATCGCATGAGCATTTTGCGCTGCCTTATCTGCTGGTGTGCCTCCATAGGTAACAATGTAACCCGCATGGTCTATTCGATTCGTTTCTTTATCCACATAAATCTCGTACCAATCATCTGGTGCATCGCCTGTGCCTTGCTCGAAGGTGAGTTGGATTATTTTGTAATCTTGGGTATCGGCTAAAACGTTGATGATGGTGCCATCATCAGTAAGTTTGTATGGTAAGGAGAAAAAGTAACTCCAAGTAAAAATGTCAAATCGCGCTCCACTATCGTCAGCATCCTGCGGACTCATCCAAACCTTATCACCGTCATAAATTAGTGTGGTTCCATCGGCCTTGTCAATTCTTACGTATTTGGAATCGGTGGACAAGGAAACAGTACCGTTGAGTCTTGGCTGGCCACCAAAACTCAGATCCAAATCAAATTGAACCACTTGCTTATTTAGAAAAGCATACTTCTCATGCGCCATTTCAACATCAGCAACGGCTGGTTCAATTTCTTCAACCTTCATCGTTGTATCAGGCGTTATCTGTTCGATAGATAACGAAGAATCACTTTGCTTGCAGCCTACCAAAAAAGTAATGATCCATAAAAGAAGAATTGATTTTTGCATCTAACGGGTTTTGTTGCTCTTAAACATAGAATCCAAAATCGTCTGGATCCCTTGATACATAAATACAATGGCTAAAATGGCAAAAGCAATTCCAGGCATCAAGAAAATAATGGGATGCTCGCTACCAGCGCCTATATAGATTAAGATAGGACCCAAGAAGAAAAACGGAATCGCCATCATGAGACGCTTCACACCTTTACTTAAAACCTCTCGATCCGTTGATGGTTGTTGGTTTTCCATTAGCATAATCCTATATGATCCAGAACAGCTCGCACGCTACCGTATTTTTTAAGAAGTTCCCGCGACTGTTCATAATCCATTCTCGTGGCTTCCATAATCATTCGCGTACCTCTATCAACGAGTTTGTCGTTACTCAATTGCATGTCAATCATTTTATTTCCTTTAATGTGACCCAATTTGATCATCACGCTTGTACTGATCATGTTGAGTACCATTTTCTGTGCCGTTCCAGCTTTCATACGACTACTGCCGGTTACAAATTCTGGTCCTACTACGGGAACTATAGAATGATGGGCTATCTCATTTAACTTACTACCAGGATTACACGTAATTCCTCCTGTTATTATTCCACGATTTTGGGAGGCTTGAAGTCCGCCTATGACATATGGAGTGCGACCACTGGCAGCTATGCCTATGACGACATCCTTATCTGTAATATCATGTTTTTCAAGATCCTTAATCGCCTGTGCTGTGTCATCCTCGGCATTTTCTACGGCGTTTCTGATCGCTTGATCACCACCGGCAATAATGCCTATCACTTTTCCGGGAGCAACGCCAAAGGTAGGCGGACACTCGCTGGCATCCAGAATTCCCAAACGGCCACTCGTACCAGCGCCTATGTAAAAAAGACGACCGCCATTGTTCATCTTTTCAGCGATAACATCGACTAGTTGTTCTATTTCGGGCAGGACTTTTTGAACTGCAGAGGCCACCTGCTGGTCTTCTTGATTTATCGCCTCCAACAATTCACGAGTGCTCATCGTCTCTAGATGATCGTGATTAGAATCTTGCTCTGTTATGTTGTTAATGGGCATATTATGGAGATCGCCTTCGTATTTCGACTACGCTCAATATAAACTTTTGTTCACTGCGTTTACAAAAAGCGATATAATTTTAATCTTGATTCTAATATTCTACCGTTTCTACAATTTCAAGGTCATAGCCTATGATCCCGATGCGTTTGCTTTGCTCACTATTAGTCATCAACTTGAGTTTTGAGATATTCAAATCGTGCAAAATCTGTGCGCCTATACCGTAATCCTTGTTGTCCAAGTGGCGTCTAGGCGCTTTATGGGTGCCGTTTTCCTGGAGTGCTTTGAGTTCTTCCAGTCGGCCCAGCATGTTTTCTGGTTCAAACTGCTGATTGATGAACACAATCGCTCCTTTTCCTTCTTTATTCAAGCGCTCAAACATAGCGTCCAGTTTACGATCTGCCTCTGACGTTAGGGTAGAGAAGAGGTCGTTGTTCACTTGAGTCGAATTCATTCTGGTCAACACCACATCGTCGTGATCCCAATCGCCCAAGGTCAACGCTAGATGGATCTGATCGTTTGTCGTCTGTTGATAGGCTCTCAAGCGATAGTTGCCAAATCGAGTCTTCAACTCAAAGTCCTCTTTCTTCACAATCAAGCTATCGTTCTTCATGCGATAGGCTACTAGATCTTCAATGCTCACCAGCTTAAGATCATGCTTGCGTGCCACTTCCATCAATTGTGGCAATCTTGCCATGGTGCCGTTTTCATTCATGATCTCTACGATCACACCTGCAGGTTCATGGCCGGCCAATCTGGCAAAATCTATCGCAGCTTCTGTATGACCAGTTCTTCTTAGAACGCCACCATCTCTTGCCTTTAATGGGAAAATATGGCCTGGTTTGCTCAAGTCGTGCGACTTGGTATTCTTGTCGATAATGGCTTTGATGGTAAGAGCGCGGTCACTGGCACTGATACCAGTGGTGACACCATGACCACGTAGATCTACAGAAACCGTAAATGCAGTTTCCATAGGGTCAGAATTATTATTGACCATCATGGGAAGCTCCAGTTCTTTGACTCGTTTTTCTGTGATAGGACAACAGATCAATCCACGACCGTGAGTCGCCATAAAGTTGATCATTTCTGGAGTGACTGATTGAGCACTGGCTAAAAAATCACCTTCATTCTCTCTATTCTCATCATCGACAACAATAATGACTTTGCCGTTCTTGATGTCTTCAATAGCATCTTCTATACGATCCAGTTGAATCTTTGTCTGTTGCTGTTCTGTAACCATGGTACTTTTGCTCTTTCAATTCTATGCAAAGATACGGGATTATGCTACTGTGGTAGGGCTCTTGGGTTTCTTTTTGAACCTATTGAGTAAGGAATTGATGCTGCCGCCCAAATCAAAGAATCCTTGATCTGTCGTGGCTCTATAGGTTAAAAATACGCCTATGGGGAAAATAATCAAGGTACTCATCCAGGCACCTAGCCATGCTGGAAAGGCACCTTCGGCTGCAGATTTTTCTGCAAAGATTCCGATAAAGTGGTAGGTGAGAAAAAACATGGTGGCCACAACGAGTGGTAAACCCATACCACCTTTTCTAATGATCGCACCCAATGGCGCACCTATAAAGAACAGAATGATACAAGCAACGCCTAGTACGTATTTTTTGTGGATCTCGATCTCATATTTATTAAGTCGCACCTGTTCTCGTTGCAGCTGCTCTTTACGAGCCGTGATGCTATAGATTTGCTGGGTGGCCTTATTTGTTGCTACATCCACCGCACGCTTTTGATCGTTGAGAGATAGCCGCTCAAAAAAAGTTTTCTTAACGGCAGTTGAATCCAGGTATTTAGAAACCCGGTCTGTCAATTTGTTGGGTGACCATTTGAGCAATTGGGTTTGGTTGTAGATGTCTTTTTGGGTATTGTAACTGGCGGAAAACGAATCAATCTGAGTTTGAAGCTCGTTGATCTTCAACATTTGATAATCATCGGTGACATTTTCCTTATCCATGTCTACATCATTCAACTCTGATACATCGACATTCAAAGTATAGGTCTCAAAATAGCTTTTTACAAAAGGTGATGAAGCTCGCTTTCTAGGATCGTTCACAAAAAGATCCTCGTAATAATTCCCGTTAGTCAATACCAACTGAATGATATCTGACTTGAGTGAACTTTTAAGTTCACCCTTTTCGCTTTTTATTACTCTCCAGTTTCCTGATCTACCAGGACTTTTCTTATGAATAATAACATCGTCCAGATATTGCCCACGATCTCCGGTCTTGTCAGAAACCTTGATGTTGATATCACCTAACTGATTAAACACGTTTTTACTGATCGCCATCGCTGGTTTGACCTGCGCGATGTTACGTCTTAAATTACGCTGCTTTAGGTTTCCCCATGGAATAACCGTGTTTGCAAAAACAAAACTGGTGATTCCTAATGAAAAGATGACAATCATCAAGCTGCGCATGGCGCGCTGTAGTGATATACCGTTGGATTTCATGGCGGCAAACTCATAGTTTTCTGCCATGTTCCCAAAGACCATGATCGATGCCAGTAAGATACTAAGTGGTAATGCCAGCGGTACGATTACCGGTATGGTATACATCATGAATTTACCTATGGTAATTAGGTCAATGTCTTTACCAGCAATGTCCTTGATGTATAGCCAGATGGCCTGCAGGATCAAAATAAACATTAACACAATAAAGACGCTCAAGAACGTCTTTATAAATTGTGTCAATATGTAGCGATCCAGTATTTTCAAGCTAGTTCATTTCCTCAATGTCCCAGTTTTTATACTGGCTAGGATCAAAGGTAAAACAGTTTTTAGCTAAAGGCTCATTCGTCTTAAAGGTTTGCAGCGTAAACGTAATCACCGTGCCGCTGCGCTCTGTAATGATGGTGTTGTAAATATGCTTGGTATTGGCATCGATTCCCAAAAGAATATTCTTGTAGTCAGATCCTGATTTGATAGGTGTGAGCTTCACGTATTGGATTTTTCTTCCCTTCACGTTTTGTACAATATCTAATTCCTTGTTGTAACCTTTTTGATAGAACGTCATGATGTTGGAAGGATTGATCATTTCACTACCGTCATTGTTTTGGGTGGCAATGGTGACTTGTTCGTCCTCACGATTGATCGTGTACAATTTTCTACCATCGTACATATAGGTTGTACCATTGTAGGTCGCATTGTACTTATTGCCACTCAATTTTGCCTCACCTTGTAAGTCTGTATCAAAGTTGGCTTTAGAGTTTTTCAGATTTCCCTTATAGGTAAAAGTGACATTGTCATAGCTCTTATATTTTGCTGCCACTTCATCCAGCAATTTTGATGCTTGATTGGATTGTGCTGTTCCCGCTTTCGCGAAAGCGAAAAAAACCACCAGCAATAGATATAAATTCTTCATTTTCATTTAATTCTGCTTTTCTGCATTTAAAAATACTTCTAGCGACGCTAAGTCTGGAATGAGCACCTGACGGGCTTTACTACCTTCAAAACCACCTACGATTCCAGCGGCCTCCAGTTGGTCAATAATTCTACCGGCACGATTGTAGCCCAGTTTTAACTTGCGTTGCAATAATGAGGCGCTGCCTTGTTGTGCTACCACGATAATTTCAGCGGCTTCCTTGAACTTAGCATCACGCTCTTCTATACTAATATCAAGACTTGTGCCACCTTCCTCGCCCACGTATTCTGGTAGGAGATGAGCGTCTGGGTAAGCCTTTTGTGAGCCTATAAAATCTGTGATTTTCTCCACTTCTGGCGTGTCTACAAAGGCACATTGAATACGGATGATCTCATTTCCAGAAGTGTACAACATGTCACCACGACCTATCAATTGATCTGCGCCACCACTGTCCAGAATGGTCCTGGAATCGACTTTTTGTTGTACCCTAAATGACACACGCGCTGGGAAGTTTGCCTTGATCATACCAGTTATCACATTAACCGATGGTCGCTGCGTTGCAATAATCAAGTGAATCCCGATGGCTCGAGCCAGTTGTGCCAATCTCGCGATGGGTGTTTCTACCTCTTTACCAGCGGTCATGATCAGGTCTGCAAACTCGTCCACTACCAATACTATATAAGGTAGGAACTTGTGTCCATTTGCTGGGTTCAGTTTTCTAGCCTTAAACTTTGCATTATACTCCTTAATGTTACGGCACATGGCCTCTTTCAAGATGTCATAACGCTGGTCCATTTCAATACACAGGCTGTTGAGCGTATTGATAACTTTGGAATTGTCAGTAATGATAGCTTCCTCGCTGTCTGGAAGTTTTGCGAGATAATGACGCTCGATTTTATTGAAGAGCGTTAATTCTACTTTTTTGGGATCTACCAGTACGAATTTGACTTCGGCTGGGTGTTTTGAGTATAGTAGTGAGGTCAGCACCGCATTCAATCCTACCGATTTACCTTGACCTGTAGCACCAGCCATGAGTAGGTGAGGCATTTTGGCAAGATCCACGACAAAGGTCTCGTTGCTGATGGTCTTTCCAAAAGCAATAGGCAGCGCCATTTCTGCATTTTGGAACTTGGGCGATGCAATCACAGATCGCATGGATACAATAGAAGGGTTTTGATTAGGCACCTCAATACCTATGGTACCTTTACCAGGAATAGGAGCGATGATTCTAATTCCAAGTGCCGCAAGTGATAAAGCGATATCGTCCTCTAGATTCTTGATTTTAGAGATACGCACACCAGCCTCTGGTACAATTTCATATAGAGTTACCGTAGGTCCAACAGTAGCTGTGATTTTGGCAATGCCTATTTTGTAATTCTTGAGCGTGTCCACGATGCGATCTTTGTTCGCTTGCAGTTCTTGCTCGTTGATGGTGATGGTTTTACCTTTAGTATAATCCTTTAAAAGATCAATAGGCGGGAACTGGTAGTTGCTTAATTCTAGGGTCGGATCAAATTCGCCAAAATCCTGCACCAACTTCGACGCCTTATTGTCAAACACTTCTTCTTCATCGACCGTTTGCTCTATGTCCATGCCTATGTCATCACCGTCGCCGGTGGCTGGAATAGAAGTAATAATAGGACTAATGGGTTCGGTTTTTAGGACAGGTTCTGGAATTTCTTCTTCATCGTCTTCAGTGATTGTGATCTCGGTAAGATCGACATTGTCATCGCCTATCGTTTGGCCTTCAATGGTATTGGTTTTCCAATCGGTTTCCTCGTCAGTCGCTTCAATATTTTCCAATGGATCAAATCCTTCTTTAACCTGAGCCGATTTACGTTTGAAGTAGCTGCTTATTTTCTCTGGAGTGACGCCCAATCTCAAGGTGAGATAAATAAGTGCGAGAAACGCCATGACAATAATGGTTCCTATCAAACCAATGTAATCTTGCATGAAGTCGTTAAGTTCCATGCCCACCATACCGCCCAATAATGGTATGCTCTGGTGGAAAAACCCAAAAAATACGGACAGCCACAGCATGAGCGGCAGACCCCAAATCCATAGAAGGGAAATTCGCTTTCGCGAAAGCGAAAACGCTCCACGCTTTGCTGCAAATAAGTAAGTTCCTGTAATAATGAGTAGAATGGCGATGGAAAAAGCCGCAATACCGAACCCGTCATAAACGAAAACGTTGCCCAACCATGCACCAAGTTTGCTGAGCCAGTTTTGAGCTTCCAGTTCACGTTCTGTGAGTCGTCCCAAAATGCTTTGATCGCTGCGCCAGGTAAGTAGGAATGAGGTGAACGATAGTAAAAAGACGATACCTAGAGCAATGAGAAAAAAACCTACAATAACTTCCTGTAAACGAGATAGTTTAAAGGACGGCATGGATAGGGAATTGGTCTTGCCTGTGGCTTTCTTTTTAGTAGTTGATTTTTTGCGGGCCATATCAATAGTGAACGAGCAAAAATAGCAATATTGTATGGTTTCTTTAAGGCAGTAACTAGTTGTTTATGCAAATAAAGGTTGCATCAAATCTTGAAAATAGGGAATGTAGATGATGAGACCAATGATGATGGCAATAACTGCTGCAAAGAACACGGCACCAGCGGCAATATCTTTAATGTGGCCTATTTTGACGTGAAAATCTGGATGTATAAAATCTGCTACGGCCTCAATGGCACTGTTGATACCTTCGGCAGTGAGTACTAATCCTATCGCAAAGCACTGGAACATCCATTGGGTTGTCGTGATCTGGAAGTAGAAGCCCATCGCGGTTACTATAATGGACAGAAATATTTGAACCTGTATGCTAGGTTCTGTTTTAATAAGGGTTGCGGCGCCGTTAAAAGCATAGACACAACCCTTTAATCTTCCTTTTACAAATTGTTTAAACCCCAATTATAGCAGGGATTTTAGCGCTTCAAGGTAATCAGGTTCTTGACCTATTTCTGGAACTTGTTGATTGTAAATGACTTTTCCATTTTCATCAACCACAACCACCGCTCTGGAATGGAAACCTTCAAAAGGCCCATCGACAATGGTCAAGCCATAGCTCTCACCAAATTCTCCTGTTCTAATGTCACTCAAATTCATGACATTGTTAGTGTCTTCGTCCTTAGTAAATCTCTTGAGTGCGAAAGGTGTATCCCTAGAAACACTCACCACTTTTGTATTTTCTAAATCTGTCGCACGTTTATTGAAGTTGCGCACTGATGTGGCGCAAACGTCTGTATCAATACTTGGGAAAATATTGAACACCACACGACTGCCTTTAAAATCGGCTAGAGTTGTGGTAGAAAGGTCATCCTTTAGTAATTCAAAATCTGGAGCTTGTGATCCTACTTCGGGAAGTGAACCTACAGTGTGTATTTCATTACCGCTTAATGTAATCGTTGCCATCTGGTTTGGTTTTTTCAGTTTGCACTAAATTACCCATGGTAGAAGTGCTTTAAGTTGGTAAAATGTTAAATAACAAAGGAAAGAATTATAAGAAATGACTCACATAGCCATAGAGTAAGTAAATACATTGTTTTAATTTTGTAGAAAATATCTATAATGACCATCACACAGCTCAAATATGTCCTTGCCGTAGCCCAATACCAAAATTTCACCAAGGCGGCCAATAAGGTGTTTGTGACACAACCTACCTTAAGCATGCAAATCCAGAAGCTGGAAGATGAGTTAGACGTGCAGATTTTTGACCGTACTAAAAAACCCATTGAACTAACCGAAACTGGTAAGAAGATTGTCCAACAGGCACATAACATTGTCAATGAAAGTGATCGCATTCAGGACATTGTCGATCAAGAAAAAGGATTTATAGGTGGAGATTTTAAAATAGGAGTAATCCCAACGGTGATGCCTACATTATTACCTATGTTCTTGATGAACTTTGTAAATCGCTACCCTAAAGTACGCTTGCGCATTGAAGAATTGACCACTGATAATATGATCAATGGATTGTTGGAGGGTTCTATAGACGCGGCTATTGCCGCCACGCCACTGGAAAATGAAATGATCAAGGAACGTGTCCTTTATTACGAGCCTTTTGTTTGTTACGATCCAAAAAATTCTGGACAAGACAACAAAAAAATAAAAGTAGAAGACATCAATATTGATGAATTGCTATTGTTAGAAGATGGTCACTGTTTTAAAGATAATGTGCTGAACCTGTGCCGCAGCTCCAAAAAGAATGACGACGATAAATTCACGCTGGAGAGCGGTAGTTTTGAAACGATGATCAAGTTATCTGATGAAGGTCTAGGCATGACTTTACTGCCTTATTTAAATACTTTAGATCTCTCATCCATTAAGAAACAAAACCTTAGATACTTTGAAGAACCATCTCCTGCTAGAGAAGTGAGCTTGATTTATCATAAATCAGAACTTAAAATGCAGATCATTGAGGCTCTTCAAGGCGTGATTGCTGGTGTGGTAAAAGGCGCAATTGCCTTTAGCAACGTACAGATTATAAGCCCGATAGCTAAAAGATAATCTGAGAACTATAGCTTAGAAAAAGCTAGGTCGCATGCGGTGGTAAGCATACCTTCAATTCTGGCTGCATCACGTATAGTTTTTTAAGCCAGATATTTAATTCTTGAATTTCGAATGGAAGCAATCGATCCAGAGCTTTGTGGAGTTCCTTACAGAATAACGTGGAATCAAAACTTACCTTTTCGAGTATGATTAGAGTGTATTCAAACATCGCTCGTGCCATAATTTTTAGAATTTTAGAAGCGTAGTTTTGTAGAATAGTAGAACATTTGAGCTCTTTAAATATAGGTCAAAACTCTCGCTAGACTCAAATATCAAGTGTTAATATTTGAAGTTTCCCAGTGATAAAAAAGCCTTAACAACCTATTTAAATTTGATTTCCAATACGTTAGCTAACAACTATAACGCTTACAATGGATAGAAGGGCCAGAAGAAATGTAGACAAGGCTACTTTTTTCAATTCGGGATCCAGAAGTATGGAAGAAGCTATGCTCCTAACGGTCAACAGATGTTTTAGTAGTGGTATGAAAGCCAGTATAGGTAAGAACAGCACATACGATACGGATAGTTCTAAACTGCCCGATTTAATAAACTGTATCCATAGAAACAGCATCAAGGAGACGAAAGCTATTATAAGGTAAGCGAAATGCAACCTCTTTGATTTTTCCAGTCCCAACTTTACGGGAATGGTATTCTTTCCAGATTTCTTATCACTTTCAATATCTCGCATGTTGTTCAGATTAAGTACCGCAACACTCAATAACCCGATTGTAAACGATGGTAGGATAAAACTCCAATCCAGAACCGAAGTAATCAAGAAGTAAATACCCATCACGCTTACCGGGCCAAAAAATATAAATACAAAAACATCTCCAAGGCCTCGATAGCCATAGGCATTATCGCCAACGGTGTATTTTATAGCCGCCCATATCGCCGCGATGCCAAGAACTAAGAAGAAAAGAGAAATCAAAAGTTGCTCCAATCCCAAGCTCACATAAATCAAGGCAACGGCACATAAAAAAGTGAGGACAGAAGTAATGATCATCACACGCTTCATTTCTGGTGGTTTGATGATGCCGCTTTGAATGGCTCTCATGGGACCTATGCGCTCGTCATTATCGGTTCCCTTAACTCCATCGCCATAGTCATTGGCAAAATTGGATAGAATCTGGAAACCTAGCGTTGTTAATAAGGCTAGAATAGGAATCCACCAGTTGAAATAAATGACCGGTATATGATTGTATAGTCCATCGAACACATTATAGCTCGCTTTCGCGAAAGCGATATCCAGATAAGCATAGGCACTACCCACAAGAATGCCACTAATACTCAACGGCAACGTACGTGGTCTGGCAGCACTGATCCAGGCTTGGGTTTTATTTTTCAAGGTGCCATGATTTTTACCATGGTTTCCTTCAGTAAGTCTGCTTGCGGCATTTGTATGGCGCCTACACCTTTAGACTTCACGTCCATCTCACGTATGATCTGGATCGCACGACTGCAATATTTCATGGGATAATTACGCACGGCCACGAGCAGTTCCTGCACAAAAAACGGATTGATTCCGGCTGCACGAGCCACACTTTTTGGCGACCGATCCTTTAAGGCGTGCACCTTGAGCAGCTGTACAAAAAAGCTGTGAAGTTGCGCAGTGGTGAGCACAATCGGATTGTCCTTAGGATTCTCTGAAAAATAATTGATGATGCGATGCACCTTTACCGTATCCCGATTTCCCAAAGCCTTGCGCAACTCAAAGTTGTTGAAGTCTTTTGAGAAACCTATGTTTTCTTCAATAGCTTGCGGTGTAATGGGCTGGCTTTTATCGTGCACGATAGTGAGTTTTTCCAGCTCATTGCTGATCCTGCTCAAATCATTGCCTATAAATTCCACCAGCATTTGGGTCGCTTTGGGTTCGATGGAATATCCCATTTCCTTGAGGTGCCCGCTGATCCAGTTAGGCATCTGATTGTCATAAATGGTTTTGCTTTCAAATACGACACCATTTTTCTTGATGTTTTTAAAGACTTTAGTGCGACCGTCAGGTTTCTTGTATTTAAAATTGAACACGAGGATCGTGGTGGCAGATGGGTTCTCCATATAGCTTTCCATCTGAGTTAGCTTTGAACTCAAATGCTGGGCTTCTTTTACAATGATCACCTGATAAGGTGCCATCATAGGAAAACGTTTGGCACTCTCGATGATCTCATCCACTTTGGCATCCTTACCATACAAGACCATTTGATTGAAACCTCTTTCAGATTCATCAAGGACAGAGTTCTCGATCGCGTCACTTATCTGATCAATAAAGTAGGGTTCGTCACCATAGAGAAAATACACAGGTGCATATTTTTTTGCCTTAATGCTGGTAAGAATATTATTGAGATCACTCATCTAGAGCCGTGGCGCTTTTTGTAGTTTTGTTATATGAAGGCACTGCGATTGCCGCCTGCAAATTTCAGGGTTAAAAATACTGAAAAAGGGCGTCTCATTTTTGATCCCATCCGTAAAAAGTTTGTCCAGCTGCAACCTGAAGAATGGGTTCGCCAGCATATTATTCAGTGGCTAATTAGCTATAAGCAGGTACCTATCAGCCTTATCAATGTTGAAAAGCAATTGATCATTGCTGGTACTTCAAAACGATATGACATTGTTGTTTTTAAGCCAGACGCCAGCATTGAAATCATTGTGGAGTGTAAGGCGCCTAGCATCACTATCGATCAAAGCGTTTTTGATCAGATTGCACGATATAATCTAGCGGTAAAGTCTACCTACCTTATGGTAAGCAATGGTATGGAGCATTACTTTTGCACCATGGACTATGATAACCAGCGGTATAATTTTATTCCAGATCTTCCAGAATATAGTTTATGAAACTAGCCATCGTCATACTTAACTGGAATGGATCAGCATTGTTGAAAGAATTTCTCCCAACAGTGGTAGAATGCTCCTCCAATCATCAAGTTATTGTTGCAGATAATGCCTCGACAGATGATAGCGTCCACTGGTTACGTGAGAACTATCCGGATATTGAGGTGATCATCAATGATGAAAACCTGGGCTATGCTGGTGGTTACAATCAAGTCATACCTCAAATAGATGCAGATGTTCTTTGTCTTTTAAATAGTGACGTCTCGGTGACTAACCAATGGTGTCAACCTATCTTGAAGGAATTTGAAAACGACGCCAGTCTTGGAGCTGCTCAGCCAGCGTTGTTGGATTATAAAAATCAAGATCGCTTTGAGTACGCTGGTGCCAGTGGTGGTTTTCTGGATCAATTGGGATATCCATACTGTCGCGGTCGGGTATTTGACTATTTAGAAATGGATCACGGACAATATGATAGCCAAATCGAGATCGATTGGGCTAGCGGTGCAGCTTTATTTGTACGTAAAAAAGCCTTTATAGAAGCTGGCGGTTTTGACGAACAATATTTTGCGCACCAAGAAGAAGTAGATCTATGCTGGAGATTAAGAAGACTGGATTACAAGGTCAAGGTATTTCCAGATGCTAGGGTCTTTCATTTAGGTGGTGGAACCCTAAACAGTCTGAATCCCAGGAAAACATTTCTGAATTTTAGAAACAGCCTGCTTACCATAGTAAAGAATGACGGGCGCTCTGTGTTCTGGCTTATTATTCTGGCAAGAATGATACTTGACGGCGTTGCAGCGGTAAAGTTTTTGCTGGAATTTAAAGTAAAACATAGCTATGCTGTTTTAAAAGCACACATCAGTTTTTACAAGTTGCTTCCTTCCTTTTTAAAGAAACGTAAGCTATTGAAAACCTCAGGAATGCTGGGAATTAAAAATAAAGGTGTAACTAGCATTATATTAAGTTATTACCTCAAAGGTAAAAGACAGTTTTTGTAGGTGATTCTTTCTTATAATTCTATGTTAACAGTTCGTTGGGATATCTCAACCTTTTTACTTTTGGTAGTTAAATAAATATAATATACCCATGAAAAAAATAGCCCTAGTAGCACTTACTGCATTAATGGCAGTATCATGTGCCTCAAAAAAAGATTTAGAAGCAGCAGAAGCAAAAGCACGACTCAATCAAGAATTGCTTGATTCTGCAACTGTGAAATTGAACGCTTGTCTTGCAGATGAGAAGGCTGCAGCAGCAGAACTTTCTGTTCTACGCGCACAAGTTGCAGATCTACGTGCAAACAACCAATCCCTTATAGATAACACAGGTAACTTGACCACGCTTTCTAAGAAAGGAGCAGAAAACCTAGAAAAGTCTTTAGAAAGCCTACGTGAGAAAGACCTACAAATACGTACTCTTAACGATGCTATCACTAGAAAAGACAGTGTAACCTTAGCTCTTGTAACTAGTCTGAAAAGCTCATTGGGTAATCTTAATGATGAGGACATCAGTGTCAATGTAGAGAAAGGTGTGGTATATGTTTCCATCAGCGACAAGTTATTATTTGCTAGCGGTAGTGCTAATGTGAACAGCGCTGCTAAAAATGTACTTGGAAAAGTAGCCAAAGTAGTAAACGACAAGCCAGAGATTGAGATCATGATTGAAGGTCATACTGACGACCAATCCATCAGCACTGCTAAGTTTGAAGACAACTGGGCATTGAGTGCCGCTCGTGCAGCATCAGTTACCAGAATCTTACAGAATGAATTTGACGTGGCTCCAGAGCGTATGACTGCTGCTGGTAGAAGTTACTACGTTCCTGTTGCAGACAACAGCACTGCTGCTGGTCGTGCAAAGAACAGACGCACCAGAATCATCGTACTTCCTAAACTAGATCAATTCTTTGATATGGTAGAGAAAGGAATGGAGCAGGCAAAAGAGAACGCTAAAGCTGGTAAATAATCAAGTGTACCCTTCACTTCAAAAGCCTCCTAGTTTTAGGAGGCTTTTTTTATGCGATCACTTCAGGGAAATGTAATAAGGTGCAATGAGAGTTCGCTTTCGCGAAAGCGATAACAACACCATCATCTAGAACATCTACGGTCGATAGATGTCGTTTGAGGCTAAGGTGCTATGTTTTTTGTGCCCTGCTATCAAAGAGAAACTCATTATACTACTGAGAAGATCGCGGCACCATAAAGGGCAAACCTCAAGAAACGGAGTAGACCGATGACGACCCAATATTTAAATGGATAGCGCAGCATTCCAGCTACTAGACTACCTATGGAAAAAGGTAGCGGTAATAGTGCGCCTACAGCGATCAAGATGCCACCCCATTTTCTGGCCATGATAAGTTGTTTAGCCATTTTAATTTCCAGATAGTTATGTATCGCTGGGATCTTGAGCGACCATCTACCTATAAAATAGGAGCACATACCGCCTAGATAGGAGAGTAGTGCGATAAAAAATAGGTTGAGCGCTGGATCTGCCGTCTTGCCGGCCCATGCGATAAAAAGTTCTGGTGGGATTAAACCTAATAGAGTTTCAGATAGAAAGAAGAAGGCCAGGACACCATAATTAGGCAATTCTGCCACGGCAAGTTCCAGTGCATCTGGAATGGGCATCACTGCAAAATGAAAGATGACCAGCAAACCAACGACTATCAGTACTGGTGGCATCGATTTTTTGATGCTCTCCACCACAAAGGAGTAAAACCCGGTGATTTTATAATACCGGTGAGCTCGTTGAGGCTGAAATTTGTTTTTGGAAGAACCCATTTAATCGACGTTGGAATTTGCAAAAATAGGAATAAGCAGCCCTTTACATTGTTAAATTCGCATCAATATAAAATATTTAAAAAGTCAACGTTTACGGTAGTTTCAAAAGGATTTAAATTCCCTATTTTTGCAAATCCCAAAACTGAAAAATAACTTCATCCATGCAGCAAGAATCCAAGACAAAAATCAAAAAACTTTACGATTACCAAAAGCGTGATCTAGGTGAGATTTTTGATAGGATCGATGAGAAACCAGACGATTACAAACTTCTATATCAATTGCCTACCGGTGGTGGAAAGACCGTGGTCTTTTCAGAAATCGTGAGGCGTTACCTTAAGCAAAAAAACAAAAAGGTTGTCATCCTAACACACCGTATCGAGTTGTGTAAGCAGACTTCTAAAGTCTTGGATAACTTTCAGGTTAAGAATAAGATCATCAATTCCAAGGTTAAGGAACTGGATGATCAAAAGGATTATCAGTGTTTTGTTGCGATGGTTGAAACACTCAATAACCGTATTCAGGACGATAAACTCAAGCTGGAAGACATTGGCCTTGTAATAGTGGATGAGGCGCACTATAATAGCTTCCGTAAGTTGTTCAAGTATTTTGAGCACTGTTTTATGCTAGGTGTTACCGCGACGCCGCTTAGTTCCAACTTCAAGCTCCCAATGAAGGATAACTATGATGAGCTTATTGTAGGTGACAGCATCACATCCCTAGTTGACAATGGTTTTCTTGCTCGTGCGGTAACGCATACCTATGATGTAGGTTTGAGTGGGCTTACCATAGGTATGAATGGAGATTATACGGTAAAATCCAGTGAAAAGCTCTATACCGACCATTCCATGCAGGACAAGCTCCTGCAGGCTTACTTTGAAACAAGTAAGGGAAAGAAAACGCTCATCTTTAATAATGGTATTAGAACCAGTATGGAAGTTGAGGATACCTTTAGAAGAGCAGGTCTGGAGATAAGACATTTGGATAACACCAATAACAAGGAAGAACGTAAGGAAATCTTGAAGTGGTTCAAGAAAAAGCCAGATGCGATCTTGACCTCGGTAAGTATTTTGACCACTGGTTTTGATGAGCCATCTGTGGAATCCATTATTTTGAACAGAGCGACAAAATCGTTGACTCTTTATTATCAAATGATAGGTCGTGGATCACGTATCTATAAGAATAAGGAAGAGTTCCAGATCATAGATCTGGGTAATAATGTGGCGCGATTTGGACTTTGGAACGAGCCTGTGGACTGGCAGCAAGTATTTAGATCTCCAGATTTTTATGTAGAGAACATCGTTTCTGACGAAGAGATTGAGCGCAATTTCGTGTACAAGATGCCAGAAGACGTCAAGGCAGAATTCCCAAATACCAAAGACTTTACATTTGACATTCGTGGTGCCTATAAGCGCATCACTAAGGAAAACCGAAAATCTAAAGAAGTCCTTGATGAGAGCATCGCTCAGCACGTACAGTGGTGTGTCGAGAATAGCGAGGACGTGTTTGACGCTCGTATCCTAGCAAAGTTGCTCAAAGAAGATATTAAGGACCGCATACGCCGCTATTCCTATTGCATTATCAACAACACCAACAATTACAAGGATTGGTTAGAAGAGGATTATTACCGCAGGTTGCGCGTCGCGATACAGCAAGAGTTTGCTGGAGTAGAAAGTTAAAAGGATTGTTATAGGTTCGCTTTCGCGAAAGCGAAGTTCATATGATCATCCTACAGGTTATTCAAGATTTCGAAGAAACCGATTTTCCTAGAAACAAAAAACGCACCCATGAGGTGCGTTTTTTTATAGAAAGCTATTTTGCTTATTTAAGCATTGGACGTTGGTCTGCATTTGCCAATTCCCATGCGGTTGCAAATATCAATTGTGCGCGCTGTGCGTACAAATCGTATTCAATCTTGTCTGGTGTGTCGCTCGCCTTATGGTAATCCTCGTGCGTACCGTTAAAGTAGAAAATGACCGGTACATTGTTTTTAGCAAAATTGTAGTGGTCAGATCTGTAATAGAAACGGTTGGGATCATCTTTACCGTTGTAGGTATAGTCTAGATCCATATTCACATATGTCTTGTTCGCCTTCTCACTTATATCGTGTAGGTCTTGGCTCAACATGTCACTACCTATTAGGTATACATAGTTTGTTTTAGCTTCTCTTTCTGGATCGATACGGCCTATCATGTCCACATTTAGGTCTGCAATAGTGTTTGCTAATGGATATACTGGATTTTCTGAATAGTACTTGCTACCTTGAAGTCCTATTTCCTCTGCCGTGACGTGAAGGAATAGGATAGAGCGTTTAGGGCCGTTTCCTTCTTCCTTAGCTTGTTGAAAAGCCTCTGCGATCTCTACAAGCGCGATGGTACCACTACCATCATCATCTGCTCCATTAAACACTTCGCCATTACGAGTACCAATATGGTCCAGGTGCGCCGAAATGACTAATACTTCTTCTGGCTTTTCTGAGCCTTCAATAAATGCCAAAACATTTTCTGAAGTGATTTCTCTCTTTCCAAAAAACTCTTGAGGAATGCTCTGGAAATACTCACCGTTTTGGGCACCACCAGGAACGTTCATTACTTGATACTTTCCTTTGAGATATTCAACGGCTTTTCTTTGTCCAGGAGTTCCGGTCATACGACCTTCCATATCATCGCTGGCATACTCATACAATTGCTCCTTAAGTTCGGCTGCGGTGATGGTGTTCATGTATTTTACCACTAATGGGTTTTTATCATCTTCCATCATTCTAGGTTCATTATCTACAGGAGTCATCGCCGTAGATTCTGTACTAGAGGTTTTTGTTGAGGTGCAGCTGGTAAGCGCAGTAATCGCAAGCGATGCGATAAGAATAGTGTTACGTATCATATATTAATTTTCAATTTTGCTTGAGCACCTTGTATTCCTCATAACACTCGCTAATGGCGTCTAGGATTTGAAGGTCGTTTGCTCCGGTTATAAATTCTTTTGAGTATTGACAGTTTCTCAATATGGCGTCAATACTTATTTTGTCCATTTGCAATAGGTTCACAAGTGTTTCCCTATCATATTTCGACTGCAGTAAATTCCGTATCTCGTCCTGCTCTTTAATCCTACGAACTTTGCTCAAGGATTTCCCTTCTTTACCGAAGGTATTAAACAGAAAGTCTACAGGGTTGAAAATGGAGTTCAATGTTTTTTCTACGGCACCAGGTGCTTTGTTACCGCCTTCATAGGCTTCTGGTAAACCACTAATGCTGAATCTGCGTGTGGCGTAAATAGGAGCACGCTTGGCATCAATTTCAAGATAGCCAGTAAGACCATTATCAGTCACCACAACATCTTCCAGGGCGATTCCTTTTTCAGTCATGGATATGGTCACATCGCCATATTTGATCCAGTCTTCGGTTACTCTAACGTTGATGGTTTGAAATCCAATATATGAAAAGTACAACGTGTCATTTACTGCGGCACGTATTTCAAAAGTTCCGTCAGGTTTGGTGATGGTTCCTATGACCTTGTTGAGGTTCACAATATTCACATCCTGTAATATGGAGTTGTCCTTTGCATTGAGGACTTTACCATTGACTATGGTTGCTTTTTGCGAGGTGTTTTGAGCGTTGTTGTTTTCGCCTTGAGCGAAACCTAAATAGGCACCCAAGATTAAAAAAGTAACAACTAGTCTAATTGATTTCATACAGGACTATAAAAATACGGTAAGTGTATTGTTCTAAAGTGATAATTAGTCAATTTTGATGCCATTTAAATAGTTAATAAGCTTTTTAAGGGCCATACCGCGATGGCTAATCTCAGATTTTTGATCCATGTCCATTTGTGCAAAACTCTTATCAAACCCTTTAGGTCTAAAAATGGGATCGTAGCCAAATCCCTTCTCGCCTTGTCGATGCTGGAGTATCTCGCCATCACAGCGTCCTTCAAAAACGTGTTGTTTGCCATTGAGATACAGTGAGATGACGGTCAAAAAATAGGCAGATCTGTTTTCCTTGCCTTCAAGATTTGACAAAAGTAGATCCATATTATTTTGGCTGTTTTTATGCTCACCAGCATATCTCGCAGATCGCACACCTGGATCGCCAGCAAGCGCGGGAACGATCAAACCGGTATCGTCTGCAAAAACAGGAAGATCAAATCTAGTTTTGATATAATCAGTTTTAAGGATGGCATTTTCTTTAATAGTGGCAGCTGTCTCTGGAATTTCGTCAAATAGTTGGACGTCCTCAAGGCTCAAAAGTTTAATGCTGCTAGGCATCATTTGTTGCACTTCTTGGAGCTTGTTGGGGTTATGCGTGGCAAATATTAATTGCATTATGATAGGGTTTTAGATATAGATATGATTAGCTCGACATCTACTTCATGTTTGATCGTTGGTCGATGAAACTCACATTTTTCACCAAATAAAAGGTCGATCTTTTGCTGCTCTTTTTCTATACGCTCTTCGGTGAGGTACTCATCTTGAGTTCCGACAATATGGATGATGCGATCTGCCATCGCCTTGAAAAGCTTACCGTCTTGCTCATTAAGCTCATCAGGTATGCTACCGCTATGCATAATGAGTGCTTTTATGGGCTGTGCATAGTGCTTCAAGAAACGTGTTGCAATGGAAACTCCTTGGGAATACCCCATAAGGATAAGACGTGGATCGCCTACCAACTTTTCATTCTTTATAACCTCGTCAATATAATGGAGATTGTTGTCCATTTCCTGAACTGTATCCACTCTGGTGAGCCAACTGGCACCGACGTGTTTGAATTTCTTATCTAAATAGAATTTAGAAGGAGCCTGAAGAACGATAACGGCATTTGTTTCTGGATCGAGATCCTTGAAATACTTTTTGAAATATCGAGAGAGGTAGCCCAAGCCATGAAAACAAATCCAAATGTTTTTGGTGCTTTTTGTAGTAGGGTATAATACTTCATAAGAATTCGTGTGAACGTAAGAAACCATCTTTACCATAGAGTCAATTTGATAGCTTATTTTTGATAAAGATATGGACAAACAAAAGATACTATCGCAGTGTAACGCCATTTGTAAGAACACACTTATGGAAACGCTGGATATCGAATTCATCGATGTAGGTGCCGATTTTCTAACGGCAAAAATGCCTGTAAATTCACGTGTGCATCAGCCTGATGGTGTACTTCATGGAGGTGCCAGCGTGGCGCTGGCGGAGTCTGTAGGCAGTGCGGCAAGTTATCTATTTTTGGACACGGATTCTTTCGCCATTCGAGGGTTGGAAATCAGTGCCAATCATACCCGATCTAAAGTTAATGGGTATGTGTTTGCTACCGCCAGATTCCTACACAAGGGACGAACCACCCAACTATGGGAAATCAAGATTACTGATGAGGAGGAACGTTTGATTTCCATCTGTAAATTAACGACCATAGCTTTAAAGAAAAACACTTAAATTTATATCGCTTGCGCGAAAGGCTGCTCACATATACACAACAACTTCTACAGCAAAATCTGCCATTCTTACTTCTAAGAAAAAGTGGAGAATCCAACGTAGAAATACTCCATCAAAAATCCCAAAAACTACATAAAACACCACATGACACAATGTCTTGTGCAGTTTTATCAAAATTTTTATCGTTTGAAAACCAGTTTTATATCATTGGTGAAGTGAGGAAAAGCTTTTCATGGGGAATTCAAAGGAGAACCTTAGATGGTGTTGCCGTTAATTTGCCAGAAAATGTAAAAATAGAGCACCAAAATAGAGTGCAAAGTGCAGTTACATCACTTAAAAACGAAGCATTTAAAAAGGTGGTTCTCTCTTTAAAGCACACTGTTGCTAAAAGTACCGATCCGCTAAAAATTCTTACTAATTTGCTGGATGAATATCCTCAAGCTAATTGTTATTTCTTCCATCATCCATCTATTGGAACTTGGTTGGGTGCTACACCAGAGACGCTCGTTTCCTACAAAGATGGATTGCTCAAAACCATGTCACTGGCAGGTACAAAAAGTGCTCTTGCCGATCCGCAAATACCATGGGGAATCAAAGAGAAAAACGAACAGCAATTGGTCACTGATTTCATATCAAAGGCACTAGAGAAAGTGACCGGGAAAAAACCCGATGTTGGAGATGTCGAAACTATCCAAGCAGGTTCCTTACTCCACTTGAAAACATCGCTAGAAGTTCCTGTTGATTACGGTAAAATTAATGAGGTCGTAAATGAATTACATCCTACTCCAGCAGTTTGTGGTCTTCCTAGACAAGCAGCTTTGGATTACATCAGGAACCATGAAAACTATAACCGCAGTTTTTACACAGGATATATAGGTGTTCAGAATCCGGTGGAGCGTCGAGCAGATTATTATGTCAACCTTAGGTGTTTGGAAATTGACAAATCAAATATTCATCTATATGCTGGCGGTGGTATTACAGAGTTGAGCGTTCCACAAGATGAGGTGCAAGAAATCGAGAATAAGTTGATGACTATGGCGCGAATCATTACTTAAACACGACACCAAAAACTTATCCCAAGAATATTCCAGCAGCACTTTTTACAGTACTGCGCATCTCGTAAAACAAAATGTAGCAATACAATGCGATATATTTAAGTACGATTATAATTGAAGATTCAAGACCATGGCAATGATTGGTATTAAATTACAACTTATTGTGATTCAATTGCTGAAACGTCAATATTCTTTTCTAAATGTTTATTTCTTCTTTTTTCGCAATGAATTAATAGCTTAAATCTTTCTAATGAGAATTGTCATGAATTCCTTTTAGAATATGTTGTTAATCCAGTATGAAGAGGTGCTTGCGTCTATTACCTTTGATGTATGATGACATCCGTTCTACACGCTCAGCAAATCATCCAGTTATTCAAGAAAAGGGATATTAAAAACATTATTATATCTCCAGGTTCTCGCAATGCTCCATTAACCATTAGTTTCTCTCAGGATTCATTCTTCAATTGCTATAGTATTGTTGATGAGCGATGTGCAGGGCATTTTGCGATGGGAATTGCGCAACAGCTGCAGGAGCCAACGGTCCTTCTTTGTACCAGCGGTAGTGCTTTGCTCAATTATTATCCTGCGGTGGCAGAGGCCTACTATAGTGAGATACCATTAATTGTTTTAAGTGCTGACCGTCCACCACACAAGATTGATATAGGCGATGGCCAGACCATCCGCCAAAAACATGTTTTTGCAAACCATATCTTGTTTGATACGCAACTGGAAATGATCACTAGATCAGATCAAAAGGAATATTTGATTACTAACGAGCGGCAGCTCAATAAAGCGATCAACACAGCTATATCAAAACACGGTCCTGTTCACATCAACGTCCCATTTGAAGAACCGCTGTATAATACGGTAGAACAGCCATCTATGGATGTGAAAGTGATGGATGTACTCAAAGACGAGACTACTGAAATCCCAGCAGCATTTTACGAAAACTGGAACAATTCAAAACGTAAGCTTGTTATACTCTCGACGCTCAATCCGCCGGTATTTGAGAAGGAAGATATAGATCGTTTAACCGCAGACGGCAGTGTGTTGGTAATGAGTGAAGTAAGCTCAAATATCGTGCACGAGAATATTGTTTGGGGAATCGACACCTTAATAGCGCCTATTGAATTTGACGATGACCAGATTGCAGCCTTGCAGCCAGATATGGTAGTTACCATAGGCGGTATGATCGTTTCTAAAAAAATCAAGCAGTACCTGCGCAGGTTTGAGACCAACATCCATTACCACATAGGCAAACGTAGGGCCTATGATACCTTTTTTAAACTTGCCGCACATATCAAGATCGCGCCTAGAAAATGGTTGCACTCGCTACCAGTGCAAACACAACCCAGCACTTATCAAGAGCAATGGCTCCATCATTTCAAGGATTACCTTTCAAAGCGTCCTGCCTATTTTGAAAAAATAGGATGGAGCGATATGAAGGTTTTTGAATTGTTATTTGAACACCTTCCAGATGACATCGTTTTGCAATTAGGTAATAGTAGTACCATTAGGTATGCGCAGTTATTCAAGATGAACGCCACACACCGTATTTTTTCTAATCGTGGCACCAGCGGTATCGATGGCTGTACCAGTACTGCCATAGGTGCTGCAGTAGGTTCTGGAATGCCGACGGTTTTAATTACTGGAGATCTTAGTTTTTTCTACGATTCCAATGGACTTTGGAACAATTACATTCCCAAGAACTTTAAGATCATACTGATCAACAATAGCGGTGGTGGCATCTTTAGAATCTTGCCAGGTGAGAAGCAGGAAGTTTATTTCTCCACCTATTTTGAGACTACACACCATTTAGACGCCAGTCACTTGTGTGCCATGCATGGATTTGGTTATACAAAGATTGATGAAGAGTTCGCTTTCGCGAAAGCGTACCAACAATTCATCCATACCAACACTGCACCACAATTGTTGGAGATACAGACACCGCGTGAAATCAACGATAAGATATTATTGGACTACTTCAAATTTTTGAGGTAAAACTTTTGTTAATCTTTTTTTTTCTTTAGCTTTAACAGATAACTAAATACCAAAAAATACACGATGAGTAAATTTGATGAAAAGCTTGAAAAATACGTGGCATCCTACAAAGAACATGTTGGAGGCAACCTTGATGAAGAATTACTTAAAAAAGTAACCAAAGGTTTAGGCCCATCGATCTACAATCGCGATGCAGAAACAGTAAGCGCCGAGAAATCTGAGATGGAACGCGTGGTGACCAACTATCTTCAAAAGAAATTAGGTCTTTCAGGAGATAATCTAATGGCATCTGTTGAAGCCGTCATCGAGAAATACGGAAAGAGTAACCGCTCTAAGTATCGTGCTGTAGTGTATTATATGTTGTGTGTACACCACGGTAAGCAGTCCGTTTACAACTAGAAAATTTTATTATTGCTTTCAAGAAAATCCCCAATCGGTTGCCGATTGGGGATTTTTAATTTCAAATAATTTATAAGGGTTTATTCCTTTTCTACTGCAGCCACTTCTTCCACAGTTACCATATCGCCTTTGTTCCAGGTCTGGATGGTGTAGTTCATTACATCTGCCACTTCTTGATCGTCCAATCCCAACGCCAGCATCACATTGTTATATGGCTCACCGTTGACAACAATCTCACCTTTCAAACCATATTTTACAGCATGTATGCTTTCGGTTCGCTTTTTAGTGAGCCAGTCAGAAGGATTTAACGGTGGGAACGCACCAGGAACTCCTTTACCGTTAGGCAAGTGGCAGGTTACACATAATTCGGAATAGATTTCCCTGCCGCGTTTCACACTTTCCTCTAATGGGTCGAGAGGCTCTGCTTTTGTTACAGTTGTTGCAGCTGTAGTTTCTTTTTTTGCTTCATTCCCACAACTGGTAAAAAGCAACGAGAGGATAATAATGCTCACTATTTTGTTCATGATTTCAATTTTTCTGGGGTTTGTTTCGCCTTTTGATGAAACTGTTTATCGGCTAATCTTATAGATGCCTTTGCCCTCAACTCCTATATAAATCTGATTGTCGGGACCTATTTTGACATTGCGTAAACGGCCTAAACCGTCTACCAGTTTTTCACGTTTGGTCACTTGATGACCATCCATATAGAGCATTTCTAGGTACTGGAATTTTAAACTACCCACTAGAAAATTCCCATTCCAGTCTCCGTAAGAAACATCATTGATAACAGCAAAGCCGCTAGGTGCAATGCTGGGAACCCAGTAATAAATAGGCTGTGCCATTCCTTCTTTCTCGGTAATCTCAGTGAATTTGCTACCACTATAGTTGATGCCGTAGCTTATAATAGGCCAGCCATAGTTCACACCAGCTTTTATGATGTTGATTTCATCACCGCCGCGAGGACCATGCTCGTGGGCAATAATCTCACCAGTAACAGGATGTTTCAACAAACCTTGTGGGTTTCTATTACCGTACGTGTAGGCCGCGGTTATCGCATCTGTGATTCCCACAAAAGGATTGTCTTCTGGAATGCTGCCGTCATCATTAATTCTATAAATCTTTCCGCCATCACGAGTAATATCTTGCGGATTCACGTCGCGCTCGCCACGTTCGCCTATGGAGAAGTATAATTTGTTATCGTTGCCCCAAGCAAACCTGCTGCCAAAATGCTGTCCTTTTTTAGTGTTGGGAACTGCTTTGTACAGTACTTTGAGATTAGTCAATTCGTCGTTGTTTAAAACGGCACTGGCAATAGCAGTGTTTCCGCCATCTTCATCACCGGTAGAACTAGCGTAGGATATAAAAATGATATTGTTGGCATCAAAATCTGGATGAACCATTACATCCAGCAATCCACCTTGTCCACGTATGTAAACTTCGGGAACGTTTTGAATTTCAATAGAAGTAGTACCATCAAAACGAAACATTTTACCTTCCTTTTCTGTATAGATCAAATCACCATTAGGCAGCCAATCCATGCCCCATGGATTGTTGAGCCCTTCCACAACAGACGTTACCGTATAGTTTTTTTGATCTTCAATCAGTGGAATGCCATCTACCTTAGGCACTTTTTGATTGACACTGTCATTTGTCACATAAGGTGTTTCAAAAGATAAGACTGCTAAAGAATCAGCATCGTTGGTTTCAGAAAATGCCTTTTTACAGGATGTGGAAAGTATAAGTAAAGCACTTATGGCAAGCAGAATTCTCATAGCATTAGTTTTTATAAAAATAATCCAATCTACAGAGCTACGATGGTAATCATAAAAAAATTCCCTAAGCCGTTAAAGGTTTAGGGAATTTTTGAGATAGAGTAGAAGAGGTCTGCTGTTGTGATGCAGGGATCGCATTATGCTAATCTATATCTTCTTTTAGTGTTCCAAGATTCTGACAATGATTTTTCAGGTCTGAATCTTTTGTTGATCAATTCTCTGGTCTCGTTGAAGGTGTTTGAAGCTATCATAATATAAAGTTTTAAAGGTTATACTATATAGACGAGGCATTTCTAAGATTGTTACACTACTATGCAATACAAAGTAGTAAAATCGATGAAATATTTATTATTTACGTTTAAATACACAAAAGTCCAGATGTTGAGGTCTGGACTTTTGCTTATTGAATTTAGGTTTGCTCTATTTTAGTGAAATATTAATCCTCTTTTTTGGACTCTTCTGGAACATTGAAAATAATGGGTAAGCCGTAAATGACACCTACATTTTGTCCTCGTTGAGTTCCCGGTTGCATTTTAGGCAACAAGTTGACAACTCGAGCCGCTTCGGCTTGAAGTTCTGGAGCTTTGGCTCTAGATATAATGTTTGCAACATTGCCATTTTGATCAATTTTAAATTGAACAGAAATGGTTTGTTTACCGCTTAACCCAACTTTGTTGGCAATGGAAGTGTCAAAATTTTCTTGTACCAGCTGCGCAATATTTTGCTGCATACATTTCTTCTTCTCTGCGTTATCGCCAATGCAACCTGGATAAGTTGGAACGTTTTCTATAATTGCAAAAGGAACAACTACTGCCCGATTTTGCATATCAGATTTTTCTTCTATTAACTCAATTTCTGTAATTACGGTCACATCGTCGGCCTTACCGTACTTCTCATGTAAATCTTTTAAATAAGCTGAAATTTCATCATTGCTCATATTTAATTGATCGATCGGACCGGTTCCCGTAAAAGAAGGACTTCCATTTTCATACTCTTGGATGGTTAAAACATAATTGTTGTTCTCGACGTCACGTACTATTGTTTTGCCATTATTGTTTATTTTGTCCATGACTCTACGATATTCCTTAAAATTTGGATCCCGCAATATCCTTTTAGCAACCTCAAAACTCTTCTCCTTGCTGGTATCATCACCTATATACCGTTTAATAGTCTCGTTCCCTTTTTCCAAAACCTCCATTTCATCTGCTGTAACACCTTTATAAAAGTCAATTTGCCCATAGACATGATCTTGAAGAGTAGGTAATTCATCAACTCTATACGTTTTCTGTTCCACTTTGATCACTTCCTGTTCAGTGCTACAAGCCGTATAAATCAAGCTTGCAAATAAAACGGGTAGCATCCACAACAACTTGCGGAATGGGAATTTCTGGTTTTGGGATTTTTGTATCATGGTTAAACGGGTTTTAATGGTTTTGGATTTAAAAAAGGGATTGGTAAACGAGAAGTCTGGACAATCCAGGGCTTCCTTCAATAGGTTTTCGTAATAGGATTTTTTACCATAAGCAGCTATAGTTCTATGATCTGCGATATGCTCATGAACCATTTTAAGTTCGCGCTGCGCTAGATAGGGTACTGGATGGAACCAGAAAACAATGCGCAACAATTCATAGAATAACAAATCCCAACTGTGCTTCTGTTTGATGTGTGTGATTTCGTGCAGTAGGACCTGTTCGTATCTCGCTTCCGCGAAAGCGTCATTGATATAGATATGGTTCATAAAAGAGAAGGCCGTAGGCAGGTCGTGAACTTTTGTGATGTAAACCCCATTTTGGTAGATAGTCTGTCCTTGCTCTTTATAGTTTTGAATACGTGCGAGTTTGATGATAAACAGAATCACAGCCGTGGTCAGCCCTAAGAAATAGGTGGTCCATAAAATGTTAGTCCATTCTATTTTAGGAGTTGCAGGCGTCACAGGTTGTTGACCAGCCTCAATGATGACAGGCATTACATCCATCTCGACAGGCATTAAAAAGGCTGGTGTGGTCAAGGCTTGATCCAGTGGTATGACCAGCAATGGCAGTATGAAAGATACCACTGGTATGAGCAGCAAATACAAACGATGCCATTGAAAACCGGTAGTCCCTTTAAGAAACAAACGGTATAAGCCATAGAATAAGATGGCCAAAACGCAGCTGTGTATGAAATGATTCATTATTCTTCCTTTTTATTGATTTCCTTCAAGATGTCCTCCAGATCCTGAACGCTTAATTTTTCCTGCTCCATGAAGAAGGACACCATACTTTTATAGGAGCCTTTAAAATAATTGCTGGCAAGTTTCCCAGCGGTGGCTCTGGAGTACGCATCTTTACTCACGATAGGGAAGTAGATGTGACCGCGACCTTCCTTGCGATAGCCCACAAACTTTTTACTTTCCAGGATGCGAGTGATGGTAGAAACCGTATTGTAGGCAGGTTTAGGGTCTGGCATCTGGTCGATAATAGCGGCAACATTAGCCTCATCGAGTTTCCACAAGATCTGCATGATCTCTTCTTCGGCTTGGGTAAGTGTTTTCATCTAACTAAATGTTTAGTTCAAATATAAACTAATATTTTAGTTAAACTAATTATTTAGTTGAATAATTCAAATAAAAAGAGATCAATCGATCTCTTCCCATAATTTTTCTGAGGATAGGCGATAGGTGCCCACATGATCCCAGCGACATTCATTAGGTGCGATGACCGATAGAAAGTGGCCGTCGTTATTTTGATACAAGTGATATGTCTCGCCCACGATAGGTTCAAAAGAGAATTTTGCACCGTAAACCAACTGGTTGTCGTTAAACTTTTTAGTCATCGCATCATACTGCGCCTTTAGTTGGTCAAACTGCGATTTGATCTCGTGGTTGACTTTAGAGATATTATTCTGCTTCCACGAGGTGATGTCTGGAGTAGAAATCTTAGGAGCACCTACACCGCTGGCATAGGGCAACAAGGCAGCATTATAGGTTCCAGATTCTTCATCATATACAACGGCGTCTGGCTTTTTTTTCTCACTCATGCTACAAATTTAAGGGACAACTTTCAGTATTGTTTATTGTTAACGTGATTTTGTTAAACAAGAAATCAATAGGTAAGATGTCGTACGGTTGCCTTGATCCTTGCAGTAAGGATGAGATAGAGTTCGCTTTCGCGAAAGCGAAATAACCATTCATCGTAACAAATTTCGTTTTACAGCAACTTATAAGCATGACAACAACCATCCAATATATCGACTTTGAACCTAGAGTTCTTGAAAAGAGTTTCTGGGGTACGCATACCTATGAGACCGTAGACGCTACGCTTGAAAGGGCTAACGAATGGATACGACGCCATTATAGCAAAGAAATCGTCAATGTGGAAACCGTAATCCTGCCAAATATTTATATCAAAGAAAAGGCCCAAACCAATCAAACCACTAAATATCCCACAGGAGGAAGCATCGTGCAAACTTTCCAGATCATTAGAATATGGTATAAAGGATAGAGCGTTCTATCTTTGAGTTCTAAACTTTACCCATGAGCACGATCAACTGGAAAACAGCCAAGGAATATAAAGATCTCACCTACAAAAAAGCCGATGGTGTAGCGCGGATAGCGTTCAATAGACCAGAGGTGCGCAATGCCTTTAGGCCACAAACCGTTAGCGAACTCATTGACGCGTTCTATGATGCGCAGGAAGATCTTTCCATAGGTGTGGTAATCCTGACCGGTGAAGGACCTAGCCCCAAGGATGGCGGTTGGGCCTTTTGTAGTGGAGGCGATCAAAACGCTCGCGGTAAGGATGGTTATAAAGACAGTGCCGGTACCGGCAGGTTGAATATTCTAGAGGTGCAGCGCATGATTAGATTCATGCCTAAAGTGGTGATTTGTGCCGTGCCTGGATGGGCCGTAGGTGGTGGACACAGTTTGCATGTGGTTTGTGACATGACTATTGCTAGTAAGGAACATGCGATTTTCAAACAAACAGACTTAGACGTTGCCAGTGTTGATGCAGGTTATGGTAGCGCCTATCTAGCAAAAATGGTAGGTCAAAAAAAGGCTCGCGAGATCTTTTTCTTGGGACGTAACTATAACGCTCAAGAAGCTATGGAAATGGGAATGGTCAATGCGGTTGTACCGCACAAAGAGCTGGATCAAACCGCCTATAAATGGGCTCAAGAAATCATGGAAAAATCCCCTACAGCAATAAAAATGGCCAAGTTTGCCATGAATGCTACTGATGATGGAATGGTTGGGCAACAGGTTTTTGCAGGAGAAATGACTCGATTGATTTATATGACAGATGAAGCCAAAGAAGGCCGTGATGCCTTTTTAGAGAAGCGCAAGCCGAATTTTGGTGGCAATAAGTGGTTGCCATAAATTCTTTTGTGATCGATAAACTTAAACAAGCGAAACACATTTGTTTAAAAAATGAATTAGAAATACATCAAATAGTCTACAAAGTGTGGTATTAACCTTATTTTAAGAAACCTCAATTCTTAAGTCCTACAATTGTCACTAACTTAACAGAGAATGTATAAGTGACCAACATGGTTAATGACCTGAAGCAAAGCACCTTTCCCTATGAAGAATTAATGACCAGCACCTGCTTGATATGTATGGTGGTGAGTAACGATTCTGAGCTTATTCAGGCAAATGAAGAGTTTTTCAATGTTTTAGGATATCATGAGTCCTACTTTGATGATCATACGATCCTAGATATAACGGGATCAAACGACAACTGGCCTGATCTTAAGGTAAAAGATGGCTCTAAAAGAGAGCGACTATCAACTACTGTAAAATTTTACAACGATTCAGGAGTGCCCGTATATTTAAAGTGCAATTTTGGCTTTAGAGAGGATCGCGTCTATATCGCTGGTGTTGATGTTAGTATGGACATCTATTTACAACAGCACAATACCACGATCAGTCACGTGGCCAATTTAGGCACATGGACTTACATACCAGCTCAAGACAAATTTCACTACAATGGTTTTTTTAAAGAATTGTTTGATCTAACAGACGAACAGGTATTAGATACTAAGGTCATGTATGATGCGGTACATGAGGATAGTTTGCCAATCATTGATGAGGCTCTTGAAAAATTATACTTCAATCATGAGCCTTATGATGTAGAAATAAAACTCGTCCTAGGAAAGGATGAAAAAGAAGTCTGGTTAAGAATAATAGCGGCTCCAGAAATATATAAAGGAGAAGTAACAATAATTCAAGGCGTTACTCAAAATATTACTCCTTATAAAGAACTCAATATTGCACTTGAAGAAACTAAGAAGAATCAAGAACTCGCTTTACGAGCCATTAATTCAGGATATTTTAGTTTCAATTTAGTTACTGAAGAAAAACGATACAGCGATTCCTTCATGGCAAGGTCTAATTTCCCTGAAGATATGACTAGGGAAAAATTCTTCAAGCTGGTACATCCAGAAGATAGAGACGCCGCTCTAGCTCAACATAAGAGAGAAATAAAAGAAGAAGGTGAATTCTATTTCAACGCTTTTAGAGTAGGTAATGAACAAGGGATCTATCGACATTATGAAATACATGGCTTCAAGGTCTTTAACAGTGACGGCGAGCCCATAAAACTTGTAGCTAATCTGATCGATGTTGAGGATAAGTACAAGCTTTCAGAAATGGAAGACAAGCATAGGTATCACCTGCGCACCATGCTTGACAACACTTTTGTACGAAGTATACTTCTAGACAAAGATTCTAGAATCATAGGACTGGACGCAAAGACCAAGAAAATTTTGATGGATCGATTAGGTTATAATCCTATTCTTAAAAAATCTCTGTTCTCTGAAATTCTTTCCAGTTTTGATCTGTTGAAATTCAACATCATCGATCGTGTATTGAAAAAAGGTCAGGAATACAGAAATGAATTATACATCGATCTTTTTGAAAATAGCAGTACTTGCTATGATGCATTGTGCAAGCCCATTCTAAACTATTCACAAAAAGTGGATGGGTACGTGTTTTACTTCTTTGATCTTACCAATAGAGTGCGTTTACAAGAAGAAGTAAAATCATTCCAGCACAAACTGATAACAGCACATCATTTTAAAAATAATGTGCTAGCACAAATAACTAACAACCAGCGATTGCCTTTTGACAAACTTCTGGCTGTTACCCAAGGGATTTTTCAAGAAGAGGTCATTTACAAAACGGATAACAACCTGTCCGAAGGACAAATCAGAGGTGGCGAGGAACTCATGGGATCCTTAGATGAAATCATAAATAATAAGGATTCTGAAAGTTTGTTCTTTTCCTCTCAAAAACCGGTTGATCTGGCATTGTTGCTACAAAATATGAATACGGACAGTATCAATAAGGCAAAGCAGGAAGAAATTGATTTCACCTTTAATAATTTTGAAAAACTAGTTTTAGTAAATGCAGATCCTGTTTTTTTAAGACAGTCTCTAGCAAATTTGTTAGATCTTTTCTTCAAAATTTGTGATAGGGAAATCGTAATGATAAAATCCAGAATCAATAATGATAGGGCAGAGGTTATTCTTTATACTGTTTTAACAAAACAAGTCTATTTAATCGTTGAACATGTTTTGAATACCCACAATGCTAGTGAAGAAAGTGATACTAGTAGCTTCAAGGCATTAGGCGAAGGAGTTCCTTTTGCCATGAAATATTTAGAGGGAATTAAGGGAAAAGTAGAAATTCAATCTAATGAAAGTTCTAAGGCAGAATTCGTTCTCTCGCTTCCTTTACATCATTAAGAAACTAGGCCAAATTAAACAGTGGTTCTTGACACCACTTCTTCAATAGTTAGCTGCAAGTGTTTAGGTAACAAGTTATCTTTAGGCAATACAGACAATTGTCGGTCTTCATTGCTGTCAAACACATTTTTGAAAACGGGTTTCTTATCGCTCAATTCGTCACAAATCTCTTTAATCAAATCACTGTGATGGATTAAGTCTTTACTACCTAGGTGGAAAATTCCGCGCCTTCTTCTATTAATCAAGTAATGTATTTGCTGCGCCAGCTTGTCAATATGAGCGGCGTTTATCACGACATTGGGAAAAACCTCAATAGGAATATCGTTTTGAATTTGTACTTTGAGTTCCTTAACTCGCGGACTTTGAGCACCAAAAATCATCGGTATGCGGCAAATCACATATTTATCTGGAGGCAGCCTGAGTAGCCTGTTTTCGATCTTGATTTTAAGCCTACCATAAATACTCTCTGAAAAAGTCTTATCGTATTCATAGCTGGGGAAATTTGTAAAGCGGTCAAAAACGTTGGCGCTAGAAAGAAACAGCAATCGGCAATCATTGTTCATGATATAGGTAATCAATTGATCGTGTAGATACAATTGACTGTTTTCATTACCTCTTACAGCACTTATGATGTATTTAGGCTTGAGTTTGTCCAGCAGGATCTCAACCATATCAGTCTCCATGTCAAATTCATGGAAATGCTGGTTGTTTCTAAATTCAGATTTGTCGCTTAAGTACGTCGCATGCACATCATACAATGGCGCTAGCTCTTTATAGATCGCATTGCCTACAAAACCGCTACCGCCTATGATCAATATTCTATTCAAATAATTACGATTTGTAGAAAGGAAGTTTTACAACGGTCGCCGGTACTAATTTCTTACGTATCTGTATATAGATTTTACTATCGGGAATACCTAGAGATGAAGGTACGTAGCCTAATCCCAATCCTACATTTAGAGAAGGAGACATCGTACCGCTGGTCACCATTCCTATAGGGTTGCCCTCAGGATCTGTGATATTGTATCCACCGCGAGGTATGGCTTTCTCATCCATGGTAAAACCTACGAGTTTGCGATGTACACCGTTTTCTTTTTGGTCTGCAAGATGTTCAGAATTAATGAAGTCCTTGGTGAATTTAGTTACCCAACCTAGTCCAGCTTCTATGGGACTTGTGGTGTCGTCTATATCATTTCCATATAGACAAAAGCCCATTTCAAGTCGCAGTGTATCTCTTGCGGCAAGTCCTATGGGTTTGATGCCATAACTTTTACCTGCTTCCAGCACACTATTCCATATTTGTTCCACCTCACTATTCTTGCAGTAAATTTCAAATCCACCGCTACCGGTGTATCCTGTGGCGCTGATGATGACGTGTTCCGCTTTCGCGAAAGCGGCAACTTCAAAATGATAATATTTTATGGCAGAAAGATCAATGTCTGTCAACGACTGCATTGCCTCAACTGCTTTGGGCCCTTGAATGGCAAGCAGTGAATAATCATCACTTAAATCTCTCAAATCTGCACCTATGCTATCATTGTATTTTGAGATGTGATTCCAGTCCTTCTCGATATTAGATGCGTTGACGACGAGTAGGTATTGCTCGTCTTTTATCTTGTAAATAAGTAAATCATCAACGATGCCGCCAGTTTCATTAGGTAAATAAGAATATTGAGCTCTACCTATAACCAATTTTGAAGCATCGTTTGCAGATACTTTTTGGATCAATTCCAGGGCTTTGGGGCCACTAACAATAAACTCACCCATGTGGGACACATCAAAGACTCCTACATCATTGCGTACCGTATGATGTTCGATGGTCACGCCTTCATATTGAACAGGCATATTGTATCCTGCAAAAGGAACCATTTTTGCGCCTAGCGCTTGATGAACATTAGTGAGAGCGGTGTTTTTCATATCCTTGTTTTATTGGGATGGCAAATGTATCAAAATAGTAGGGAAACGCGCATGCTTTGTTGTGGGATCCCAACCATGCTTCCCATTTTTTAAGTCGGGTATTTATTAAATTGCGTACAAATCAAATCCATGAAAATTCTTACCGCTGCACAACTCGCAGAAGCTGATCAGGCTACCCTCAAATCCCAGAACATTTCAAGTACAGATCTTATGGAGCGTGTGTCCACGCTGGTATTCAATAAGATTCACGAGCGATTGAATGGAGCGCCAGTGCCGGTAAAGATTTTTTGTGGTATCGGGAATAATGGTGGTGATGGACTTGCCATAGCGCGCCACATGATACAGCATGGTTATCATGTGACCACCTATGTAACCAACTGCAGCAAGAAACGTTCTAAGGATTTTTTGGTCAATTATGACAAGGTTAAAGAGGTCACTAAGGACTGGCCCATTTTGCTGGATTGCGAGGAAGACATTCCCGAAATAAGCCCTAAAGATATTGTGATCGACGCCATTTTTGGAATAGGCCTTAACCGACCCGTAAAAGGCTGGATGGCGAGTCTATTCAACCGCACCAATGATTCTGGTGCGTTTACGGTAAGTATTGATATGCCTAGCGGTTTATTTTCTGATACGGCACAGCCGGCAGATTCTGCCGTGATTCAAGCAGATCATACGTTTACCTTCAACAGTCCTAAGCTGAGTTTCTTTTTGGAGGATACGGGTAATTACACCGGCACTTTTGAAGTGCTCAACATAGGTTTGGATCCTACATTTATCCATCAGGCAGATCCTGCAGCCATGTTGATCACGCGCGAGTCTGCACAAAACATCTATCGACCACGTAAGAAGTTTTCACACAAAGGAGATTATGGTCATGTGCTTGTAATGGCAGGCAGCAAAGGAAAAATAGGCGCTGCCGTGCTGGCATCAACAGCAGCCATCAATAGTGGCGCTGGAAAGGTGACGGCATACGTGCCTTCTTGTGGTAATGACATCCTGCAATCTTCAGTTCCAGAAGTCATGACCATTGCAGATTCTGGCGTGGATCAATTGAACGATTTCAAAACAGAACTAGAGAAATATATCTTATGTGTAGGTCCTGGGATAGGGACAAGTGATGAGGTGGTTTCCGCTTTCGCGAAAGCGATTAAACTTCAATCCTCACCAGTCCTCATTGACGCCGATGGTATTAATATACTTGCTGCAAATATCGAATTACTAAAGGATGTGCCGGCCAAATCCATTTTGACACCTCATGATGGTGAACTAGAACGACTGTTGGGCGGTTGGGATTCCAGTATGGAACGATTGGACAAGGCGCGAGAATTTTCAATGCAACACGATGTGATTCTAGTCCTTAAAGGTGCGCATAGCATAACCGTTTATAAGGATCATATGTACATTAATGATTCTGGTAATGCTGGTATGGCAACCGCCGGTAGCGGTGATGTTCTTTCTGGGATCATCAGTTCCTTTATGGCCCAAAGTTATGATCCATTGATGGCGGCCGTTTTTGGCGCGTATATTCATGGTGCATCTGGTGACATCGCAGCGCAAACGTATGCTCATGAAGGGTTGCGTGCTGGAATTATTTCCAATTTTGTTGGGCCAGCTATTTTGCAATTATTTAGACAGGAAAATAAATAACTGGGCCTGTAGATTAGGCTCTTATTCTTTAGGTAAATTTTGTAGAATATGAGATACCCAAGTAACGGCCTCGTCCATTTCAAGAAAAGAATAGAACCTGTCTTTGTAGTAAAATTTTGACTCAATTTTTGCAGCAGGTTTTATGCCTGTAGGATTTACCACTGCAAAACATTTCAAGTTATTGAAATCCTTGTTCAAGTGATGCACCATAGGGTCGATGCTATAATTATTGAGGCGGTGACTGATGTATCCAAAATTTTTTGTGTCACCAAAATGCGATCTTGCTATATCGCAAACGATTTTATTGAGTTCTAAATCGAAGTGAACATCTTCATAGATCTCGCCTATCATGATATTAGGATAGATTGAAAACTTACCGAATTCTAATTCATGAATGATCATTACTTTCTTGCTTTAAAAAAGTTTGCAAAAGTATAACTGGTCGATTTAAACGACACTCATTTAAACTTGAATATACGAGTTTTTCGGTGAATGGTAAGAAGAAACTAAGCGCAAACGTTTGCGCGTTTTACGAGACTACTTAAAATCAGTTGAAAAAAAATCCCAAGCGATTAGGCTTGGGATTTTTAAATATATAAGTCAACGCTGCTTTATTCAGCAGATTCTTTTGCCTTTTCAATATTTACGGTAAGCTCGTTGGCTTTCTCATCAAGATCCATGAAAATAGAATCTCCTTCTTCCAACTGGCTGTTCACGATTTCTTCTGCGAGAGCGTCCTCAATATATTTCTGTATCGCTCTCTTTAATGGTCGTGCGCCATATTGTTTGTCAAAACCTTTGTCGGCAATGTAATCTTTGGCTTTGTCACTTAGCTTCAAGTTATAGCCTAGATCATCTATGCGAGAGAATAATTTTGCCAATTCAATATCAATGATTTTATGGATATCCTCACGTTCTAAAGCATTGAAAATGATCACATCATCAATCCTATTCAAGAATTCTGGAGCAAAGGTCTTTTTCAAAGCACCTTCAATCACACCGCGAGCGTTATCCATCTCTGCAGATTTTTGTGCTGCGGTACCAAATCCAACACCAGAACCGAAGTCCTTCAATTTTCTAGCCCCAATATTTGAGGTCATGATAATGATCGAGTTTCTAAAGTCGATTTTTCTACCTAAACTATCTGTCAAGTATCCATCATCAAGTACCTGTAATAACATGTTGAATACATCTGGATGCGCTTTTTCAATCTCGTCCAGAAGAATGACAGAGTATGGTTTTCTACGAACTTTCTCGGTAAGTTGTCCACCTTCTTCATAGCCTACATATCCTGGAGGTGCACCTATCAAACGAGATATGGCAAATTTCTCCATGTATTCACTCATATCCACTCTGATGAGTGAGTTCTCTGAATCAAATAATTCCTTGGCAAGAACTTTAGCGAGCTGCGTTTTACCAACACCAGTTTGTCCTAAGAAAATAAAGGAACCGATAGGCTTATTGGGATCTTTCAATCCTGCACGGTTACGTTGTATGGCTTTAACCACTTGCTTCACGGCTTTGTCCTGACCTATGACTAAATCAGTTATCGTATTATCAAGATCCTTGAGTTTCTTCATTTCTTTAGTAGCAATACGATTTACAGGAATTCCTGTCATCATGCTTACCACTTCAGCAACGTTCTCTTCGGTTACGGTATCACGCTGTAGTTTTGAAGCTTCATGCCATTCTTCTTGAGCCTCGGCGAGTGCTTTTTCTAGCTTTTTCTCGTCGTCTCTTAATTTGGCAGCTTGCTCATACTTTTGCTTTTTGACCACATTGTTTTTCTCCAGCTTGACATCTTCCAGTTGTTTTTCAAGATCCAGAATCTGTTGCGGGACTTCAATATTTGCAATGTGAATGCGTGATCCAGCCTCATCCAAAGCATCAATGGCTTTGTCTGGCAGGAATCGGTCTGTCATGTATCTGCTGGTCAACTTGACACAGGCTGCAATAGCCTCGTCAGTGTAACTTACATTGTGGTGATCTTCATACTTTTCTTTGATGTTGTTAAGTATCTCAATCGTCTCCTCAACATTAGTAGGCTCTACCATTACCTTTTGGAAACGACGTTCTAGCGCTCCATCTTTTTCAATGCTGTTACGGTACTCATCAAGTGTCGTGGCACCAATACATTGAATCTCGCCACGTGCCAGCGCAGGTTTGAACATATTGCTCGCATCTAGCGATCCAGCTGCACCACCAGCTCCAACGATAGTGTGAATTTCATCAATAAACAGAATGATATCTTCATTCTTTTCAAGCTCATTCATCACAGCCTTCATACGCTCTTCAAACTGGCCACGATATTTTGTTCCAGCTACAAGACTCGCAAGATCAAGAGTGATCACTCGCTTGTCATAAAGAATCCTAGAAACCTTACGTTGAATGATGCGTAGTGCAAGACCTTCCGCAATGGCGCTTTTTCCAACTCCAGGTTCTCCTATAAGTAACGGGTTATTCTTTTTACGACGGCTTAGGATCTGGGAAACACGCTGTATTTCTTCTGCGCGGCCTACTACTGGATCCAGTTTGTCCTCTTCTGCCATGCGAGTAAGGTCACGCCCAAAGTTATCCAATACAGGTGTTTTGGATTTTTTGTTCGTTTTCTTATCTCCAGACGGTGAAAACAAATTCTCCTTGCCATCATCCTTCATATCTTCTGCATCATCGCTAAAGGATGAAGCCAGAGGATCTTCATAATTGTCATCACTTTGAGAAAGTAGTACCTTAAACTCTTCCTTGACTCCATCATAATCTACTCTAAGCTTGTTAAGCAGCTTAGTCGTCGGGTCATTCTCGTTGCGTAAAATGCACAATAGTAGATGCGCCGTATTGATCGATGTACTTTGAAAAAGTTTCGCTTCCAGGAACGTGGTTTTTAGCGCACGCTCTGCCTGTCTGGTTAAATGCAGGTTTTTCTTCTCATTGATAGTAGTGCTTGATCCTGGGTTTGCCGGGCTTAGAATCTCAACCTTTTTACGCAGGTGATCCAGATCAACAGATAAGTTGTTGAGAATTTCAATGGCTTTTCCATCTCCATCGCGCAACAATCCTAGCATTAAATGTTCAGTTCCTATAAAATCGTGTCCCAATCGCAGGGCTTCTTCCTTGCTGTAGGCGATCACGTCTTTGACTCTTGGTGAAAAATTATCGTCCATATCACTTCTTTGTCTAAATGTAATTAAAGATTTGTTTCAAAAAGCATTCCGAATTGTAATAATGGGTTAAAGTGAAGTTACGCTTTCGCGAAAGCGTACTATCCACACGCCTCGCAACCTATTTTGTAGTCTAGAATACTTATCCACAGATCGTGGTACAATGTGTTAATAAAAACAGTACCTAATAAGTCGTAGAGCCTTATCATTACTGACATTTTACTTAAATTGCTCTTTGTTAAAATTATACGTAATAAAATAGATTTTAAATGGCAGATGGAGAAAAGTTAATCCCAATTAATATTGAGGATGAGATGAAGTCAGCGTACATCGATTATTCGATGTCGGTCATAGTGTCACGAGCACTGCCAGATGTGCGAGACGGCTTGAAACCCGTACACAGACGAGTGCTTTATGGAATGTATGAATTGGGAGTTCTTTCCAATCGTAGTTATAAAAAGAGTGCAAGAATCGTAGGTGAGGTCCTAGGTAAATATCACCCACATGGTGATACATCTGTTTATGATACCATGGTGCGCATGGCACAAGAATGGTCGTTGAGATACATGCTTGTGGATGGGCAAGGAAACTTTGGTAGTGTGGACGGCGATCCACCGGCAGCCATGCGATATACAGAAGCTCGCATGCGCAAGATTTCTGAAGAGTTGCTTGCAGATATTGATAAGGAAACGGTAGACACCCAACTTAACTTTGACGATACGTTGTCAGAGCCTACTGTTCTGCCTACCAAAGTACCTAACCTTCTAGTGAATGGTGCCAGTGGTATCGCCGTAGGTATGGCGACTAATATGCCACCACACAACCTTACTGAGGTTGTGGATGGAACCATAGCCTACATCGACAATAACGATATTGAGATCGATGAGTTGATGCAGCACATCAAGGCGCCAGATTTCCCAACGGGTGGAATTATCTATGGATATGATGGTGTGAAGGATGCCATGCATACGGGTCGTGGACGCGTTAAGATTCGTGGCCGTGTTAGAATTGAAGATGTCAAAGGACGCGAGTGCATCATCGTTGATGAGTTGCCATATCAGGTCAACAAAGCTGATATGATCAAAAAAACAGCAGACCTTATTAATGATAAGAAGCTGGATGGTATTGCCTCTATAAGAGATGAATCTGACAGAAAAGGGATGCGCATCGTTTATGTACTTAAACGTGATGCAATTCCTAACATCGTTGTGAATACGCTTTACAAGCATACGGCGCTTCAGTCGTCTTTCAGCGTTAACAACATTGCATTGGTTAACGGTCGTCCAGAAATGCTCAATGTTAAAGAGATGATCCATCATTTTGTGGAGCACCGCCATGAGGTGGTTGTAAGACGTACTACCTATGAATTGCGCAAAGCAGAAGAGCGTGCTCATATTCTTGAGGGACTCATCATCGCAAGTGATAACATTGACGAGGTGATCAAAATTATTAGAGGTAGTTCAAATGGTGAAGAGGCCCGCGAGAACCTTATTAAGAGATTCGAGCTGTCTGAAATTCAGGCACGAGCCATTGTAGAAATGCGTTTACGTCAATTGACAGGTCTGGAACAAGACAAATTACGTACAGAATACAATGAACTATTAATTACCATCGCAGACCTTAAAGATATTTTAGAGAAGAAGGAACGCAGAATGGAAATCATCAAGAAAGAGCTCGCAGAAATACGCGAGAAGTACGGCGATGAGAGAAGATCACAAATCGAATACGCAGGTGGTGACTTGAGTATTGAGGATATGATCCCTGATGAGCAGGTAGTCATCACCATCTCGCACGCTGGATATATCAAGAGAACCAGTCTAACCGAATATAAAACCCAAAACCGCGGTGGTGTTGGTCAAAAGGCAAGTACCACAAGAGATGAAGACTTCTTGGAAGATATTTTTGTTGGCACCAACCACCAGTACATGCTCTTCTTTACAGAGAAAGGAAAGTGTTTCTGGATGCGAGTCTTTGAAATTCCAGAAGGTAGTCGTACTTCAAAAGGAAGAGCGATACAAAACTTGATCAATATCGAGCAGGATGATAATGTAAAAGCCGTTATCTGTACCCAGGATATCAAGGATGAAGAGTATATCAATAGTCACTATGTCATTATGTGTACTAAAAAAGGTGTGGTTAAAAAAACTTCTTTAGAACAATACTCGAGACCTAGAACTAACGGTATCAATGCCATCACAGTTCGTGACGGTGACATACTATTAGAGGCTAAATTGACTACTGGCGATAGCCAGATCATGCTAGGTCTTAAGAGTGGTAAAGCCATTCGCTTTGACGAGTCAAAAACCCGCCCTATGGGCAGAAATGCCAGTGGAGTCCGTGGTATAAGACTTGCCAATGAGAAGGATGAGGTAATCGGAATGGTTGCAGTGAACGATATGGATTCAGAGATTCTTGTAGTTTCAGAGAAAGGCTATGGTAAGCGATCCAGCCTTGAGGATTACAGAGAAACCAATCGTGGTGGTAAAGGAGTAAAAACCATTTCTGTTACTGCAAAAACTGGAGGCCTCGTAGCACTTAAAAATGTAACTGACGATGATGATCTTATGATTATTAACAAATCAGGTGTTGCAATTCGTATCAATGTTTCAGATCTTAGAGTAATGGGACGTGCGACCCAAGGTGTGCGATTAATCAATCTTAAAGGTGATGATAGTATTGCCGCTGTCGCGAAAGTTGCCAATGAAGATGATGAAAACGATGATCAAACATTAGAAGAAGAAACATCCACAGAAGCAACGGAAGATGGCACAACCCTTGCAGCTGACGACAGTGAAGAATAAAATTAAATAGATAAAGTAATGAAATATAAATTTTTAATAACGGGTCTGGCAATTTCTAGCTTGGCCTTTGCCCAGAAGAAAGAAATCAGAAACATGGAAAAAGCCTTGGAGAAAGGTAATTTTCAAGAAGTCTCATCAATTTTTTCTGAAATTAATGAGTCAGAGGTTGAAGAGAAATATGAAGCAGACTATACATTCTATAAAGCCGTCACGGTGCTTGGAAACCCAGGGAATCCGAAGGCGTCTGGTGATGAATTGAAAGAGGCTATCGTTTTGATCGAAACGGCCAAAGATCTAGGTTTTGAAAATAAAGCTCTTATTAGCTCTTACACACAAGCTGCCGAAAGTGCAATTTTTTCTGAAGCACAGAAATCTTTGAAAGATAATGATCAAAAAGCAGCATTAAAAAATGTAGTTTATCTAGTAGAAAGAAATCCTAGCAATCAGAATATGAGAATGAATGCAGCTGATCTTGCTTATCGAGTAGGTGATTTTGAGACTGCAAAAGCCAATTACGAAAAGTTGTTGTCTGAAGACTATATTGGTGCTGAGAAATCTTTTGTAGCTACTAATATAGCTTCAAACGAGGTTGAAGCATTTCCAAACAAACAAGCTGCTGATCTCGCAGTTATGTCCAAAAAATACAAGGATTCCAAAGTCGAGCTTTCTACATCAAAATTGGGAAGTTTCATCACCAATTTGGCTTGGATGTATAAAAATGATGGAGATTTAGATAAAGCCAAAAAGACTTTTAGTGATGCTCAGGCCAAATATCCAAATGATGAAAGTTTGAAATTGGCCTCTGCCGATATTTATTTACTATTAGGAATGAATGATGAGTATGAAAAAGCTATTTCTAAATTAAATGACAATATAACTGATCCAAAGGTTTTTGAAAATCTAGGAATTGCGGCAGGTGAAAAAGAAAATTGGGATCAAGCTATCGACTACTATAAAAAAAGTATTGAATTGAATCCTGACAATTATGTCGTTCAAAATAATATTGCCGTAGCCTACATTCAAAAAGGAAACCTAGAGGAAACTACAGCTGCTGAGCAGAAAGACTTTTATATGAGTGCTGCCGAGCATTACGAAAAAGTTTTAAAGCTTAAACCAGACATGGATTCAGCAAAGCAAACCTTGATAAGTATTTACAAATCCTTTAAAATGGACGATAAGGCCGCTGCATTAGAAGCTGGTAATTAGAACTCATCATTATCAAACTAAAAACCCAGCATGTGCTGGGTTTTTTTTATAGAATTTTTTTAATCATCCTCAGCTTATGGGAATGGCTGGAAGTATCTAAATTGAAAATGCCTGTTTGATCTAATCGATCAATCCTGACTTTGCCATGGGCATGAATGATATAGTTATCTTTCATTATCATTCCTACATGGGTGATTTGACCTTCAGAATTGTCAAAGAATGCCAAGTCTCCAGGGTCTGATTCTTCAATGAAACTTAATACTTCTCCATGTTTGGCTTGATCACTGGCATCTCGGGATAAAAAATAACCGTTGAGCTTGTATATCAATTGGGTGAACCCACTACAATCTATTCCCATGAAGCTGCGTCCACCCCATAAGTAGGGTGTATTGAGCAACAACAATGCATCGTCAATTAATGCGGATTTATTTTCTGCGGCGCCAGGAGTCGTAATAGCGTTGAAGGAATAGCTATCTCCCAAAAATTCAGCCGATGACACTTGAGAACCCATGATGATGGAACTGATGGTCTGGTCTGCATGAGTGACGGTAGTGATAGGATCTTTCGCGAAAGCGATATTCTTCTTACTACTCAGGTTTGTATAATCAATTTCTGATATTTCTTTATATTGCTTGTTGTCCACCCAACCTTCATAATCATCGTTGCTTAATCGAATACGTGACCATTTCTTGCGCTGTTCCAGTACTTTACAGACCTCGCCATACAAGATTTGAGAAACCATCTCGCTTTTATCGCCGGGTTCCTCTCGCATGGGAGCGATGGATATGGGACAAATACCGTATTTCATTAACTGTAAGACTCTATGACTATCGCAGATGCACCGCCGCCGCCATTACAAATAGCAGCAGCTCCTAGTTTGCCACCTTCGTTTTTAAGGGTGCTCAAAAGTGTAGTGACAATTCTGGTACCACTGCACCCTAAAGGATGTCCTAGAGATACTGCGCCACCGTAAACGTTGACGTTAGTGTCTTGAATACCCAGTAATTTCATGTTTGCCAAGCCAACTACAGCAAAAGCTTCATTGAGTTCTATATAATCCATGTCCTTCAATTCTAGCTGTGCCTTTTTAAGTGCTTTAGGTAAGGCTTTAGACGGCGCTGTGGTAAAACGCTCAGGTTCTACAGATGCATCGGCATAACTTACTACGCTAGCTAGTGGTTGAATGTTTAATTCTTTTGCTTTTTCTTCACTCATCAGGATTATAGCAGCGGCACCGTCATTAATGGTACTGGCATTTGCTGCGGTGACTGTTCCATCCTTTGTAAATGCAGCTCTAAGTGATGGGATCTTGTCCATTTTTACATTGGTGAACTCTTCATCAGTATCCACAATGATGTCGTCACCTCTACGCTGTTTTACAGCAACGGGAACGACTTCATCCTTAAACTTGCCTGCTTTCCAGGCAGCTGCAGATCTTTCATAAGATTGGATTGCAAATTGATCTTGATCTTCACGTGTAAAACCATTTTCTGTCGCGCATAAATCTGCACAAACGCCCATGGCTTGTTGATTATAGGCATCTACGAGCCCATCGCGTTGCATCCCATCTACCATGGTCGCTGGGCCAAACTTCTGTGGGTTTCTTAAATGCAAATAGTGAGGAATTTGACTCATATTCTCCATGCCACCAGCAACTACAACATCCTGATCTCCTAACGCTATAGATTGGGCAGCTAACATGATAGATTTCATACCACTGGCACAAACTTTATTGACAGTAGTAGCAGGAACATCATTAGAAATTCCTGCACCCAGTGAAGCTTGCTTTGCTGGTGATTGACCTGTGTTTGCTTGTACTACATGACCCATGAAAACTTCTTGAACATGCTTAGGGTCTAATTGAATTTTATCCAATGCACCTTTAATTGCTATGGAGCCTAACTGGGTAGCTGGGACGGAACTTAGTGCTCCCAAAAAACTGCCTATAGGTGTACGTGCATATGAAACTATTACTACTTTTCTCATGGAGATGTTTTCTTGCGAAAATAATAATTTCAGGCGCTAATTTCTGTCAATAATGTCTGAAAAGGGAACAATCTATAATTGTAACTGATAATTATTCTGATAGTCGTTACTTTGCAACTATGAACACCTCAAAAAATAGACTGTACAAACATCAAGATCTCGTGATCAGGATATTTCTGGTGCTGTTTTGTACCGCTATTATCGTGTATTTTTTTCCTAAAAGTGATCGATTCAAATATGATTACGCTCAAGGTGAACCATGGGAATATGAGACCTTGTATTCTCCTTTTCGCTTTGCGATAATGAAAGATGAGGAAGAGTTGGCTCAAGAACGTCTTGAAGTGATCGAGCAGACTCCTAGACATTTTTACAGTATCGACATTGATCAAAATGAACTGTTAGAAAATTATGATCAGAGCCTCAAAGCAGGGCTTGCTGATAGTATCTACGACAAGTATAATAGGAAAATAAAGAGTAGCGTCAAAGAATTCCTGTCAAACACGTATCGACAAGGATACCTTGAAGACGTCCAGGATCTTAAAGATATTCATCCCATAGTATTAAAAACTGGAGATGATGAGTTGCAGCAATTGACTTATGGCGACCTTATAACGCCCAAAGAGTTGAACCAGCAGTTTGTTGATTTGTTTGCTGACTTCCCAAAGGAATTTAATGGAGTGCTCACCCGCCGACTTAAAGCGCTCATCGAGCCCAATATATTTTATGATCAACCTATTACAGATTTAAATATTGAGAGCGAGTTAGAAAAAATACTTCCCACTCGTGGTTTAATAGCCCAAAATGCTAGAATTATCGCTCAAGGCGAAATTGTAGAAGGCGACAAACTACAAATTCTCAATACACTCAACAGCACCTATGAGTCGCAAACCTGGTCTGACTCGCAGTATAATTGGAAGCTATTAGGTTATGTGATCCTTGTAGGTATGGCATTAACAATGTTAATGCTGTTCATTAAAAAGTATAGAACTGAGGTTTACTTAAGCAATAAAAAGCTTCTTTTCATTTACTTCAACATTTGTCTTTTTGCCATTCTTACCGCGGCAGTGGTGAAGTTAGATGCCGTTTTCGTTTACATAGTGCCGGTTTGTATGTTGCCGCTTATTGTAAAAGCATTCTTTGATGCGCGTTTGGGATTATTCAGTCATGTGATCATCATATTCATTTTAAGCTTTGTCATTCCTTCCAGCGCAGAATATCTCTTTTTGCAAATCATGGCCGGTATCGTTACCATTTTATCAGGTAAGGAAATCTATAAACGCGCTAATTTGTTCGTGACAGTAGGTAAGATCGTTCTGGTTTACTTTATTTCCTATTTTGCCTTTTATGCAGTTTACCAAGGCGGCATCACAGGTTGGGAATGGGATAGGTTGCTATACTTCACCCTTTGTGGTCTGGCAATGTTGTTTGTATGGCCGCTCATTTATGTGTTTGAGAAGATTTTTAATCTTGTTAGTGACGTTTCTTTGTTAGAGCTGTCTGATACCAATTCTAAATTACTAAAGGAACTGTCCAATAAAGCACCTGGGACATTTCATCATTCCTTGAATGTGGCAAATATTGCAGAGACCATTGCTAATGAAGTAGGAGCTAACGCCATGCTTGTTAGGGTAGGAGCACTCTACCATGATGTAGGTAAAATGGCAAACCCAACTTATTTTACCGAAAATCAAGGAAACGGAATCAACCCGCATGATGATTTAGATCCAGAAGAAAGCGCTCAAATTATCATAGATCACGTTATTCACGGTGTTGAGATTGCCAAAAAATACAATCTGCCTGACCGCATCATCGATTTCATAAGAACTCACCATGGGGACAGTCTTGTCTATTACTTTTATAAAAGAGAACTGGATGAAAACCCAGAGCTAGACGAGAGTCTTTTTAGATATCCTGGCCCTAGGCCTTACAGTTTGGAAACGGCAATATTAATGATTTCAGATAGTGTAGAGGCTGCTTCTAAAAGTTTAAAAAGCCCCAGCAGCGTCGCGATCGATAAGTTGGTGGAAAATATCATCACGACACAAATGAATAACGGTCAATTTCTCAATGCAGATATTACTCTCAAGCAAATAGAAGCCGTAAAAACCATCATTAAAAAGAAACTTGCTAGTATGTATCATCTTAGAATTGAGTATCCTGAGTAAAATCGCATAAAAAAAGAGTTTATTCCTTTGGCAAATTATAAACATAACATACATTTGCATCCGCTTTCAGAAATGGTAGTCGTTCTTTAAAATAGGAGAGGTGCCAGAGTGGTAATGGAGCAGATTGCTAATCTGTCGACGGGTAACCGTCGCCAGGGTTCGAGTCCCTGTCTCTCCGCAAACTAATTAAGTCAGAACCGAGACTGACTAAAATAAAAATCGGGGTGTAGCGTAGCCCGGTCATCGCGCCTGCTTTGGGAGCAGGAGGTCGCAGGTTCGAATCCTGCCACCCCGACGACGATCTGTAAAGATCGCATCATAAGCCCATCAAACCCTGTTTGATGGGCTTTTTGTTTTACCCGTTTTTAGAGGACGTACTTAAATTTTGATTCTCAAATAAGAGGCTACTTCATGTAATTCTCCATTTTTTAGTGAAGTGTAAAATGTGGTGGTTAAAGTTCGCTTTCGCGAAAGCGAACTGTTTTAAATATTGTTGCTCAGGATAAATCATCGCAGCTATGTGAAACCTTTCTTTAGAACCCTAAATTTATTTGCTCAAATTCCTAAATTGCAGGGAAACCAACAACATGGAACAGAACCTGCACTCATTACGAAAATCCTATGAAAAGGACGCACTCCTTGAAGATCATCTCGCTAAAAATCCGTTTGAGGTATTTTCAAATTGGTTCCAGGATGCAGAAAATGATAAAGGTGTTGAAGAGGCAAATGCTATGGCAATTTCAACCATAGGTCAAGATGGTTTCCCTAAAACACGTATCGTACTGTTAAAGGAAATTGAGGATGATACTTTTATTTTTTATACCAACTATACATCAGAAAAGGCGGTTTCCATATCAGAGAATCCACAAATTAGCCTTCATTTTTTCTGGCCTAGTTTAGAACGACAGGTCATCATTAAGGCGATGGCAAGCAAGACCTCTCGAGAAAAGTCTGCTTCCTATTTTGATTCTAGACCTCGTGGTAGTCAGCTAGGCGCATGGGCAAGTCATCAAAGCGACCCGATAGCATCACGGGAAGCTTTAGAAAAACAACTGAAAGAGGTCGAGAAGCGATTTGAAGGTCAAGAGGTGCCACTTCCTGAATTTTGGGGTGGTTTTCAATGTACACCGTTATCTTTTGAGTTTTGGCAAGGACGCCCCAATAGACTACATGACCGTATCTTATTTGAAAAATCAAATGATGGCTGGAATACTAAAAGATTACAACCCTAATGAAGAAACTGATCTTAGTTAGACACGGTAAATCCAGTTGGGAATTTGATGTGCGAGATCACGATCGACCTTTGATTCAAAAGGGAATCGATGACGCGCATTCCATAGGACGTGCACTTAAAGAAATTCATACGCTACCCGATTTAATTTTATCCAGCACGGCTGCCCGAGCGCTGCAAACAGCCACGATCCTTACGGAGTATATCGATTATGAGCTCAAAAAGCTTAAGATCACCAGGAAATTATATACGTTCAATTGGAAGGAACAACTTGAGGTGATCAAAAATTTAAGTGATGACGTGGATAGCTGCATGATTGTTTCACACAATCACGGACTTACCGAGCTAGCAGGTATCCTAGGGTCTGAATATTTTTCTAATGTTCCTACTACTGGTGTTGTGATGATTGAGTTTTCCACACGAGAATGGAGTAAAATCGAGAAAGGAAACACAACGTTTCATTTATTTCCCAAAAACATCTGATGATTAACGAATACTATAATAGAGAATTAAGTTGGCTCAAGTTCAATGCACGCGTACTGCAAGAGGCAAATGATCCAACCGTACCATTGATTGAAAGATTGCGTTTTCTGGGTATATTTTCAAATAACCTAGATGAGTTCTTTAAGGTACGATATGCCACTATTCAAAGAATTTATCGTGCAGGTAAAAATGCGACCAAATCATTAGGAGGAATATCTGCTGGAGAGTTGCTTAATGAGATCAATGAGGCTGTAATCAAAGATCAGACCTTGAGTTTTCAGATTCTAAATGATCTAGAGCAGGAATTGAGTAAGGAGAATATCGTCATCGTAGATGAGCAGGAAATCCTCAAGGAACATGAAGATTTTATCAGGCAGTATTTCAATGAAAAGGTAAGTCCAGCCCTAGGAGTCATCATGATTGATGAGACGACGGCCTTCCCGCCATTACAAGATGGAATGGGTTATCTGGCCGTGAGAATGACCTTTGCCAAAGGCAAGATTAAACACGCCTTAATTGAAAAGCCTAAACACCTCAACAGGTTTGTAGTATTGCCAGATCTCAAAGATGGTAAGCAATACATTATTCTTATCGATGACTTGATAAGGCATCGCATGCACTATCTATTCAGCATTTTTGATTATCAAGACATTCAGGCCCATATGATCAAGGTCACGCTGGATGCAGAACTTGACATGGATCTGGACTTGAAGAAAAGCTTGCTTGAAAAAATTAGAGATAGTGTCTATGATCGTAAAGATGGTGACCCAGTACGATTTGTTTTTGATCGTGAGATCCATCCAGAAACCATTGACTTGATCATGAGCAAGCTCGAGATCGACGATACGGACTCGATTATCCCTAGTGGACGTTATCATAACAGGCGAGACTATTTGAAGTTTCCAAGCTTGGGCAGGCAAGATCTACTGTATGAAAAGCAAGTAGCGCTTCCCATAAAAGGCATTGATATCAAAGGCTCGCTTTTAAAGCGTATTGCCCAAAAGGACATCCTTCAATACGCTCCATATCATACGTTTGCAAACACCACAAAGTTCTTGCGTGAGGCAGCGCTGGACCCACAAGTAGAAGAAATAAAAATCACTATTTATCGACTTGCAGAGGTTTCCCAGATCGCTGGATCACTGGTCAACGCTGCAAAGAATGGGAAATCAGTGACGGTTTCCATCGAGTTGCAGGCGAGATTTGATGAACAAGCAAATATCAATTATGCAGAGCTGATGCAGGAAGAAGGCATCAAGATGATTTTTGGTGTTCCTGGCCTGAAAGTACACTGCAAGGCCTGCATGATTACCAGACGAGAAAATCAGAAATTGAAACGCTACGGATTCATAAGTACGGGTAATTTCAATGAGGCGACCGCTGGAATTTATACGGATTACACCTTATTCACGGCAGATCGTAGAATTTTGAAGGAAGTAGAACGAGTTTTTGAATTTTTTGAAGTCAATTACAAGCAACACAAATACAAACACTTATTAGTTAGTCCTAATTTCCTTAGGCCTGGAATAGAACGATTGGTTCGTCGTGAGATCGCTTTCGCGAAAGCGGGAAAACCAGCAAAAATCAGATTGAAACTCAATTCATTCTCAGATTACAACATGATTGATCTATTCTATGAGGCGTCGCAAGCTGGTGTGATCATAGAATTGATCGTACGTGGCATTTGTTGTTTGATACCAGGCGTCAAAGGGATGAGCGAAAACATTACTGCGATTAGTATTGTAGATCGTTATCTGGAGCATCCACGAGTGTATTATTTTCATAATAACGGCGACCCATCGGTGTACATTTCAAGTGCAGATTTTATGCAACGCAATCTGGATAGTCGCGTGGAGATTGCATGTCCCATCTATGATGAGGACATCAAAAAGGAAATCCTGGAAACCCTCGATATTTGCTGGAATGACAATGTCAAGGCACGAGTGCTTGATGAAACGCAGTCTAATGATTATGTCAAAGATGACAAGCCAGCATTGAGGTCTCAATATGCGACTTATGAATATTATAAAGCCAAAAATCAAAGCTAATGGGATTTAAGATAGAGAAATATGGAGCGATAGATATAGGTTCCAATGCTATACGATTGTTGATTGCCACGGTAAATATTTTTGACGATCTCGCTCCTGTGTTTAAAAAAACTAGTTTGGTAAGAGTGCCCATACGTTTGGGTCAGGACGTTTTCATTAAAGGTGAGATATCAGAGTACAACCAAAAGCGCATGGTAAAAACCATGAAGGCCTATCAACATTTGATGGACGTTCATGAAGTACTGGATTATAAAGCCTATGCAACCAGTGCGATGCGTGATGCGGTAAATGGCAAGGAAGTGTCTCGCAAAATCAAAAAAGAAGCAGGCATAGATATCGAGATCATTGATGGATCGCATGAGGCGGCGATCATCGCGATGACAGATCTGCACAGCATCATAGATCAAGAGAAAGTATACCTATACGTTGATGTTGGTGGTGGTAGTACCGAATTTACCTTGTTCGCTAATGGTAATGCTGTCGAGTCAAGATCTTTTAAAATAGGTACCGTACGATTGCTCAATGATATGGTCAAGAGTTCTTTGTGGACCGAGGCAGAAAATTGGGTAAAGGAAGTTTGCGCACCCTACAATCGCATAGAATTAATAGGTTCTGGTGGTAACATCAATAACATCTTTAAGAACAGCGGTAAGGCATATGGCAAGCCATTATCCTATTTCTATCTGACCAGTTATTATGAAAAGCTGCAAAGCTATACCTATGAAGAACGTATTTATCATCTTGCCCTGAATCAGGATAGGGCAGACGTAATCATACCTGCTTGTCGCATCTATTTGAGATCCATGAAGTGGAGTGAGGCAAAGAACATACACGTTCCAAAAATCGGTCTTACCGATGGTATTATTAAGTCCATATTTAATTCCAAAATGCAAAACGTAACATGATAGGCTTTTTTGGTTACTTTTAATCTTTATTTGAAGATCACCTTTTTAAAAATATAATAATGAAACATATACTACTCTTAGCGCTTATAGCTTCTTTTTCAATGACTTCTATCGCTCAAATACGCAATGAAACTTCTTACGGTGTACGATTGGGTGCCAACTATTCAGACCTGGAAACCGACCTTTTTGAAGATGCAGAAAATAGAATAGCACCTTCTGAGACCTTTTTTGCCGAAATTCCTTTAGGGAATACCTTTTCCATCGTTCCTGAATTGGGATTCAATGCCTTAGGTGTGAAAGAAGAAAGTGTAACGGCTCCAGATGGTAATGAAGTTAATTTCAAGTCCAATTGGCTCAATACAGGCATTTTGGTTCAAGCTAATATCACTAGATTTCTTTACTTAAATGTTGGCCCTAAGGCTGCTGTTAATGTTTCAGAGAATGATGATAGCGATTACTACGATTACGACCTTATGGGCGTAGGCGGCATAGGCGTGAGAATCACAAACGGTTTGAGCATTGATGCGAGATATGGCTATGGATTCAAGAATATTTACAGCAGCAATCTTGAGGCTCAAGGCTATGATGCAGAGAATCGCTTTTACCAGTTGACCCTTTCTTACAGAATGTAATTAGAGTTCGCTTTCGCGAAAGCGAATATTCAAAAAGCCGCATCCTAGGATTGCGGCCTTTTTATTTCTTATAAGATTCTTTGCAACGATCTGTAATCTTTAAAACTCTAGGTTGAACGTCCTGCGTAAAAGGTCTACCGCAGGATTCTTCTCGACCAATTTGTTGAACTTGTCTTGATCTGTATAGATGTACTTTTTGGTCACGGTTTTGTCAACATCTATCTCAAAATCAATGAGATAGTTTTGAAGTTCTCTTTTCAAGAATTCCAGAATTTGACCTTTCTCTTTCTCAAGATCCTCTTTCATAGAGGCATTGGGAAATTTGAGATGAATGGTAGTTCCCTTCAATTTAGGCTGGTCGATACCTAAAATACTGGAAAGAATAAAATCGCCTCTTTCCTTCAAATGATCGGCATATTTATTCCAGACCATGGTAAGCTCCTCTTGAGAGAAATTCTTTTCGGGCAATTTGTCTGTCGAGGCCGTTGCGTCCTTTTGATTCTCCAGCATTTCCTTTTTGCGCTCCATTCCCTGGATGGAAAGCGTGCTTACCCGTTTCCGTCCCTTTTGCAGCAACGCCCTGCGTTTCTCTTCTAGTGAACTTTGATCTGAATAGCTCCTGTCGTTAGTGGATACCTGAGTTTCCTGCGATACAACAGGCTCAGCTGAAGCTGGTGGATTGTTGATTGCAGAATTATCTTCCACCTCTTGAAAAGTGTCTATAGAGGTTTCTGTCGCCGTACTCGTTTGGACCGCAACTGGTGATGCTGCGTTGCCTTGTTTGATTGGTGCGGCAGCAGGCTCTGTTACAACAGCATTTTCAAAGGTTTTAGCCGGTAGAATGTAGGTTAAAGGCTTTTTTTTTTCGCCAGATTCTGGAAGTAGGATAGAAGCCAGTTGCATTAAACACAACTCTACCAATAAACGTTGGTTGCGACTGTTGCGATATTTTAGATCTGCATTGTTGGTGATTTCAATCGCAGTTTTCAAGAATTCCAGGTCTGTTTTTCCGGACTGTTCCAGATATTTCTTTTTAGTGGATTCTCCCAGTTCCAGTAATACGATTGTACGTTCATCTTTACATACCATCAAATCTCTAAAATGAGATGCCAGACCACTTAAAAAATGTTGCCCATCAAATCCCTTGACCATGATTTGATCATAGTCTATCAACAATTGCGGTATATTGTTCTCCAGGATAAGCGACGTCATGCTGAAGTACGTATCGCGATCCAAGACATTCAAATTCTCGGTCACGGCCTGTATCGTCAAGTCTTTCCCTGAAAAACTAACAACCCTATCAAAAATGGATAAAGAATCCCTAAGAGCGCCATCTGCTTTTTGCGCAATGATCTGCAAGGCTTCCTCATCTGCATCAATTCCTTCCTTGACCGCGATGCGCTTCAAATGTTCACGCATATCACTTACAGTAATGCGCTTAAAATCAAATATTTGACAACGTGATAAAATCGTTGGTATGATCTTGTGCTTTTCAGTCGTTGCCAAAATAAAAATGGCGTGAGCTGGTGGCTCTTCCAGCGTTTTCAAAAAAGCATTAAACGCTGCAGAAGAGAGCATGTGCACCTCGTCAATAATATAAATCTTATACTTTCCTACCTGTGGCGGTATACGCACTTGCGCGATGAGTTCTCTAATGCCGTCCACACTATTGTTGGAAGCAGCATCAAGTTCAAAAATATTGAAGGCAAAATCTTCATTAGCATCATAATCCACATTATGCTGATTGATTTTTTTTGCCAGGATACGCGCACAGGTCGTTTTACCTACACCACGAGGTCCCGTAAAAAGTAGAGCTTGAGCCAGGTGATTGCTTTCAATCGCATTCTCCAAAGTTTTGGTAATGGCAGACTGTCCCACGACATCCTCAAAGGTTTCGGGTCTATATTTTCTGGCAGATACTATGAACGGTTCCATGCGTTTCAAAGATAAAATGATGCGCCGCTACAACCTTCATTACGGCCTGTTGTTTTTGCCTAAATTATTAACATGCGTGCGATTAATCGGTTAGTTTTGCAGCAGCAGGCCGCTCTATCGTCTCAACTTTTGTTGAGGAGGAAAGTCCGGACACCATAGGATATCATAGCGGCTAACGGCCGTCGTCCCGATAGCTATCGGGATAGGACCAGTGCAACAGAAAGTATGTACAGGTAATGCTGTAGTGAAACCAGGTAAACTCTATGTGGTGAAATGTCGCGTAAATCAGAGCTTGAGCGCGATCCGTGCGATTCTGAAGGGTAGGCAGTTAGAGGTCGTGAGTAATTGCGATCCTAGATAAATGATAGAGGTTCCCGTTTGTGCGGGATCACAGAATCCGGCTTACAGGCCTGCTTTTTTATTCCACATTTTCAATTTGCGTTGCAAATTGTGTTTATAAATTTTCAAATCCAAAATTCCAAAGTCAAATTCCAAATCCCAAAATCCAAATCCCAAAATTATTGTCATTCTGAACTCGTTTCAGAATCTGCTCGCCACTTGCTTGATAGTCATATAGGTGCTAACCAGAACGATGTTAAGAAAAGGCTAGTATCAAATTACGCTTTCGCGAAAGCGTTACCTCTTAAAAAAACTAAAAACCGTGCCGCCATATCTGCGGGCATTGTCAAAAGAAGGATGTTCACTTAGATCGGTATGTTTGGAATGCTCGATGATGAGGATTCCGTCTTCGGTGAGCATTTGATTTTCAGAGACAAAATCTGCTATCTTGAGAAAATCGGTAGATTCCAGTGCATATGGTGGATCTGCAAAGATGATATCGTATTTAATGCTGTGATTTTCCAAGAATTTAAAGACATCTGCCTTGATTGTATCTATGGGCAAATCCAGTTCTGCAGCTGTCTTTTTAATGAACGCGATGCAGGGAAAGTGTTTGTCTACGGCAAGTACACTGCCAGCGCCGCGACTTGCAAACTCATAGGACATATTCCCACTACCGGCAAAAAGCTCCAACACTTTAATGTCACTGATGTGAATGAGATTGCGCAGGATATTGAAAAGAGCTTCCTTGGCCATGTCTGTCGTTGGACGAACGGGCAGATTTTTGGGAGCTTGAATACGGCGACCTTTATGAATGCCTGATATTATGCGCATATGATGTTGTTGAGATAGCCCTGATAATCCTCTATGAACGCTACATTTCTAACGTACATAAAGAGTAAATCAAATAGCTGAGCATCCTGTTGCTCTTGAATTATGGTAAGTGGAATGGTTTCTGGATCTAGCTTATTTTGTTCCAAAGCAAACAAGGTATAGTAAAGTATATCTTCAATTTGCTCATATGGGAATATATTATGAGCTACTAGATGGTTCTTGTCTATAGCTGTAACATAAAAATGCGACGGCATAATCTCTAGATAGATGCCGCTGGACATTTTTGAAATGACCTCCAAGGATCTGGTGGCATAATGAAAATAAGCATGATCACCATAGGTGTCAAAAAAGTAATTGCTAATGTTGGAATAGGCAATGTATACCAATTGCGCCTCTAAATTATCCACAGGTTCATCGATGCTAATCGTGTCTGTCTGTAACAACTTAGTATTGTACTTCAAATAGTCTGCAGCGTGTTCTTCTTTAAATAAGGCTGCTGGTACCGCCGCGTAAACATTGTGATGATAAATGAGTGTCACCTCTTTGAACTCGTCCTTTAATGACGCTTCTTTTTCAAAAGTCTCTTGAATCGCGTCGAGTAATTCAATAGGATTTGCTGGGTATTTAAAACTCTTATGTACTACTTCTTGAACGGTCGCTGAGTTATGGGTATAAAAAGAAAGTCCATCCTGATGAATCAGGACGGACAAACTATATAGGTCGTTATTTTTAGTTGCTTCGGCTCGGTGCATATTGTCTAGGCCAGTTTCCACTTGTGGTCACCTCTGTAAGGCTTCCTACTTTAATGGTTGGTCCATCAATAGCTTCTACTGCTTTTACTTCAAGTTCTGCTTTTACCAGACGTTCTGGTTGATCAAAAAGAATATCTTCTTTAGATGCTTTTGCTTCAAAAACACTCAAGACATTCTCTCCATCGATAAAGGTATCGGTCGCCAGTTCAATTTTTCCTGGAGCACCTTCAATTGGGTAATTCAAAAGTGACCTGATATCAACACCAGTAAACAATGAATCTTTAACTGATTTGAAACCTAAGGTATCAACGATAGTTATTTCCTTAAGATATCCACCTGATCCTGATAGACCATAGCGTCTGTTTTTCTCTTCATCAACAACACTGCTATCACGCTTTTGTATCAGCGCAAATTTTGCGGTATCGATGAATCTAGCAAGGGCATCAATATCATCAGTGTACTTACCTACAATTGTTTTATGGGCAGATTCTGCATCACGCAAGGTGATCAATTGAGCCACTACATCTTTATAGCGTTCTTCTTTTACTGCTTCAAATCTTACCGGTTCTGCGATGGATTGATACAACTTGTACGCAAAAAATCCTATAAGTGCAAGTAGCACTAGGATGATGACAATGTGAAGTTTGCGTGGGATTTTGTTTATAAATATCGCAAGTAGTACCAGCACTATAATACCTATTACTACCGACAAGATTAAATTGAACATAAGATGGGATGTTTATTAGCTTAATTTCAAAGCAAACAAATCTACAATTTTTTTTGTCTCGTCCTAATGAGCCGCCATATTTTTGAGTTAAGTTTATCCTCTACCTTTCCACACAATTTTAATGACACCGCAAGATTTCTTCAAGATTTTAAAACTCGATTTTCCTTTTGAACCTACATTCCAACAGGAAAGAGCACTGGAAGAACTCTCACAATTCATTTTAAGTCCAGAGAAAGACCAAATCTTTATGTTGCGAGGTTATGCGGGAACTGGTAAGACCACCATTATAAGCAGTCTGGTAAAAAGTCTGTGGAAGGCTAAAAAAAGTCCTGTACTGCTCGCGCCTACCGGTAGAGCTGCCAAAGTCATAAGCAGCTATTCGAATAAACAGGCTGCCACCATACATCGTGAAATATATTATCCCAAAGGTCAAGGATCTGGCAACGTGCAGTTCACGCTTAAAGTGAACAAGCATCGCAATGCCTTATTTATAGTGGATGAAGCCTCCATGATTCCAGATGTTGTGGCAGAGAATAAAATGTTTGGCGGGAATGGATCCTTATTGGATGATCTAATAGAGTATGTGTACAATGGTTTTAAGTGTAAACTCATCATTATAGGAGACACCGCACAGTTACCGCCAGTAAAACTGAATATTTCGCCGGCGCTGGATGCCCAGTTGATCGAACAGCGGTATTTAAAGACCGTGATTGATATGGAGCTAGACGAGGTCAAACGTCAAACGGAAGGTTCTGGGATTCTGTATAATGCTACACAAATTAGGGAACACATTGAGGTGGACGATCCTAGTTTCAGATTCAATACGTTGCCTTTTCAAGATATCGAACGCCTTATTGATGGTCATGAGATCATGGAAACCGTGATGAGTGCCTATGATAATCAAGGTCATGAAGAGACGGCTATCATTGTTAGGTCTAACAAAAGAGCCAATTTATATAACCAGCAAATCCGGTCGCGTATTCTCTTTCGCGAAAGCGAACTAGCATCAGGTGATTATCTTATGGTAGTCAAGAACAATTATCACTGGCTGGATATCACAAGCGACGCAGGATTCATCGCTAACGGTGACATCATTGAGGTGCTGGAGATTTTCAATTTTAAGGAGATCTACAGTTTCAAGTTTGCTAATGTTAAGGTGCGCATGGTGGATTATCCCAATGCCAAACCTTTTGAAACCACTTTACTGCTGGATACCTTGACATCAGAATCACCATCGCTTACCTACGAGCAAAGCAACAGCCTTTATCAAGAAGTACGCATGGATTATCTCAAATTACCCAAATGGAAGCAATACAAGGAGATCAAGGCCAATCCTTATTTTAACGCGTTGCAGGTCAAATTTTCCTATGCCATAACCTGTCACAAATCCCAAGGTGGTCAATGGGAAAATGTGATCGTAGAACAACCGTATTTGCCAGATGGGCCCAGCAAGGAATACTTGCGCTGGCTGTATACGGCAGTCACTCGAGCCAAAACAAATTTGTATCTTATCGGCTTTAAAAATGAAAACTTTATAGAATAACCATGCTCGAGATCATCATAAGCGTCTGTCTGGGAATAGGCCTATCTGCAAGTGCAGGTTTTAGGGTTTTTGTGCCTTTATTGTTGTTGAGTATTGCTGGTTATTTTGAATGGATACCGCTCAATGAAGACTGGCAATGGGCTGGCAGCCTTACCGCCATCATTGTTCTTGCCGTCGCATCCATCATAGAATTGGGCGCTTATTTTATACCTTATGTAGACAACCTATTGGACACTATATCCATACCGCTGGCAACCGTCGCTGGAACACTGGTGATGTTCACGGTTTTGGGCGATGTAGATCCCATTTACAGCTGGACGCTGGCTATCATTGCCGGTGGTGGTACGGCAGCTACTATTGCGACAAGTACCAGTGCCGCGAGAGCCACCAGCACGACCGTAACTGCTGGAGTTGCAAATCCTATCATTAGTTTTCTTGAAGCTGTTTTTTCAACCTTGCTAAGCATACTGTCAATTTCGGCGCCGGTTATAGCAGTGGTAGTGGTGATTTTGACGTTTTTTGGAATACGTAAGTTGTATCGTAAAATCTTTAGAAAGAGTTCGCTTTCGCGAAAGCGAGATACCTTTAAACCTATTGAAAAATCATGAGCATCTTTACAAGAAAAACAAAATGGCGGTGGTCAGAAAAGGATAAAGTCCTTGCGTTGAAGGATGATAATCTCTTTTACCTGTTATGGATGCCGCTGTTGATATTCACACCAGCCATAGTAAGTTTTGCGATCCATTGGCAACAAGGAGAAATGGTTGAGACCATTTTAAGCGGTACGGTAGCTGTTCCTAGTTTAATTGTCATGATGGTATGGTTTAAAACAACCTCAGTGAGAAATGTAATTTCTCTGGACGATGTGGATGGTGCGGTAATTAAAAATGAGATGTTTTCTACGGTGAGTCTAAAGCTTACTAATGGACGCTATCGTCAGGTATCTTTCAATACCGAGTCTACTTGCACAGCTTTTCTAGATCTTTTGAGAAAGCATCATATTGAAATAGAAAAACGTACTCCATACTGGTCCTTACCCTTAAATTATTAGAATGCTTAAAAAAATTGCAATTATCCCAGCTAGGCTGGAATCCCAACGCTTACCTAAAAAATTATTACTGGATCTGGGCGGCGCTCCAGTTATTGTAAGAACTTATGAAGCCGTAAAAAAAACCAACTTGTTTGATGAAGTTCTCGTGGCGACAGATAGTAATGATATCTATCAAACTGTATTGCAATACGATGGTAAAGCAGTGATGAGCCACAAAGAACATGATTGTGGAAGCAATCGTATCGCAGAAGCTGTCGAGGATCTAGATTATGACATCGTGGTCAATGTTCAAGGCGATGAACCATTTACTAACAAGGTAGATTTACAGAGATTGTTGCAGGTTTTTGATAATGACCCAAACAAGGAAATCGCGTTAGCTTCATTAATGCATTCTCTAAGCGAAGAACGTGATATTGAAAACCCTAACAATGTTAAAGTGATTGTGGATACCTATGGCAATGCCATTTATTTCTCAAGATCACCCATTCCTTTTATAAGAGATGAGACCGCAAATGTAGATGTTCATAAACACGTGGGCATCTATGCTTTTCGCAAGGACGCTTTGATGGAATTTTACAATTCAAAACCAACACCACTGGAACTCGCTGAAAAAATTGAAGCGATACGTTATCTGGAATATGGTAAAAAGATACGTATGGTGACTACTTCAAATCATACCATAGGTATAGACACTCCTACAGATCTTGAGAAAGCAAGAGTCATCTGGGACAATAATTAGAATCGTCTAGTTAGATGCTAATACCTACGGGAAGCATCTCCTTGTAGTCATTGCGGTGCTTGCGCACAAAGCCTGCAATCTTGGGATGAGTAGGTACAACCTTTAATTTCTTGTTGTCTCTAATGTCAGCAAATACGGCTTTAAGAAAGTTTTCCCTAAATTCTACGCTGTCTTCGAGAGTTTCTGGAATAATGAGTTTGGTTAGAAAAATTTTACGTTCCTGTTGAGCGTATTCAATTTTTGCCATGCCTGCATCCTGCTGGCACTCGTATTGACGCAAGAATGCGTTGTCTGTAACTTCGATCATATTGGTTTCCATATTCATTCTTTAAACTCTTTCTAATAAAAAGGCACAGTAACATGTTTCAAAAAGAAGTTCTGAAACGCTTGTGAGAAGAGTAAAAATTGCTTGATTAACTTTGCAAAGATACTTTAAATAGCCCATTGATACTCTATGACAATCGTTAAAACCTTGATTCTGAAAGATAATCGGCTATGATTCAAGTCTACCTAATGCCTGGAATGGCGGCCTCACCGCTCATTTTTGAAAATATTTCTTTACCACAGGAACACTTTGAGGTACACTTAATGGACTGGCTCATCCCAGAGCCTAAAGAACCTCTAACTAGCTATTGTCAAAGACTTTTAAAGCAGGTGAAACATGACAATCCTGTTCTCATTGGCGTGTCTTTTGGCGGTGTGATCGTCCAAGAAATGGCTAAGCTAATCCAGGTCAAGAAGCTCATTATTATTTCAAGCGTCAAGAGTCATCATGAATTCCCTAGGCGCATGAGACTGGCCAGAAGTACTGGCTTGCACAAGCTTTTGCCTACCAGTCTAATGGGCAACTTTGACCAGCTGTCTAAATATGGCATGTCCATCGCACCTAAAAAAATGGAACTGTACAAGCGTTACCTCAATATCAGCGATCCACAATATCTGGATTGGGCGCTGGAAACCATTATCAAATGGCAGCAGGAACAGCCCATGGAAGGAATTGTTCACATACATGGAAGTGCAGATCCTGTATTCCCTTTGAAGTATATCAAAAACTGTGTTACCATCGATGGTGGCACGCATGTGATGATCATCAATAGGTTCCGTTGGTTTAATGAAAACCTGCCACAAATCATCAGGGAAACCTAGCGTTCATTTCGCTGTTTCTGTTACCTTTAGGCAAAAAATTTAGGATGAGAAAAATTGTCATCGGTTTTACAATAGCTGTACTATCTATTGTGACCATAGGCGCCATTCAAATGGCAGATAATGCGACAGATATAGAAGAAAAATATAAGGATCCGTCCACCACATTAGTGCCTGGATACCAGATCCACTCGTTGCCCATGCCAGAAAACTTGACCTTTGCCGGCGAGTTGGTACCACTTACAGATCCAGATATACAAGAGCGCTTTGATAACGAGTTGTTGTCCAACGTCTATTTCCAGTCTAACGCGATCAAGCTGATCAAGAAATCAAAGAAATATTTCCCCATCATAGAACCTATCTTGAAAGAGAATGGGGTTCCAGACGATTTTAAATATCTGGCCGTTGCAGAAAGTGCCTTGACCAATGCCGTCTCGCCTGCTGGAGCAAAAGGTTTCTGGCAATTAATGCCAGCCACTGCTCGTGAACTGGGCTTGGAAGTCAATGACAATGTTGATGAACGCTATGACATGGAAAAGTCGACCATTGCGGCGACACAATATTTGAAGGACAGTAAGAAGAACTTTGGTACCTGGACATTAGCGGCAGCTGCTTACAATGCTGGTAATGCCGGTGTGAATAGGGAGCAAAACCGTCAGGAAGCCGAAGAGTATTATGACTTACTTCTCAATCAAGAGACCGCTCGATATGTATTCCGTATACTGGCGCTTAAAACCATTCTTGAAAATCCAGAGAGCTACGGTTTCAATGTAGATCCAGAGCATTATTATACGAACGTGCCCGTCAAGAAGATTAAAGTTGATTATGAGATTGATGATTTGGTCGCTTTCGCGAAAGCGAACAACATCACCTATAAAGTGCTCAAATTGCACAATCCATGGTTGCGTGAAACCAAGCTCAAAAACAAGTCCAGAAAAACATACTACATTTCTATTCCTGAAGAAGGCTATTACAAGTAGATAGTTATGGGATGGTTCCTGAAAAACTGGTTTTTAACCGCGCTTATCATCAATTACATCGTCGCACTAAGTGCGGCGTTTTTCCTAATACGCAATAATCAGAACCCACGAAAGACCTTATCTTCATTACTTTTCCTCATCGCCTTTCCATTTGTGGGACTGGCAATTTACTATTTCTTTGGGCTGGAATACCGCAAATCAAAAATCTTTAAACGCAAGGATCTCAATTCCCACCATCTGGTAGAGAAATGGAACGACCGTTTGTTCATGCACGATTCCAAACTGGAAGAATACGAGGGCAGTTTTCTAGAAGATCGTGTGAAAATGGTGCGATTGCTGGGGCATAATCAAAAATCACCACTCACACTGCACAACGACTTGCAGGTATTGTATAATGGCGAGAATACTTTTGAAGCGATTTTCAAGGCTTTAAAAGAAGCAAAGGACCACATACACCTGGAATACTTCATTTTTAATGATGATAACATAGGTAACCAATTTATCGACCATTTGGTAGATGCAGCGCAGCGCGGTATTGAAGTGAAACTGATTTATGACTCAGTTGGTAGTGACCTTTCCAGAGCTGTCAAAAAGCGAATGACCGAAGCTGGAATCGTTCACCATGCCTTCATGCCGGTACTCTTTTCACGGTTCACCAGAAAGGCTAATTACCGTAACCACCGTAAGATTTGTATCGTTGATGGACACATAGGATTCTTGGGTGGTGTGAATGTAAGTGACGAGTACGTCAACACACCAGATAGGGATCCTTTAGACTACTGGCGCGATACGCACCTGCGTATAGAAGGTCACGCGGTAAAAAGCATGCAAGCTCAATGGTTGCTCAATTGGTTTTTTGTTTGTGATGGAGAATATCACGAGGCAGATGATGAAATTAAGGAAAGTTACTTTCCAGAAATTGATGAGAAGGAAAACAAAGCGGTACAAATTGCTGCCAGTGGTCCAGACACTGACTGGGCAAACATTATGGAAGCCATCTTTGCAGGAATCAACAGCGCCGAAGAATCCATACGCATCACGACACCCTATTTTATTCCCAACGAGGCGATTCTAATCGCCTTGAAAAGTGCCGCCAGATCTGGAATCAATGTAGAGATCATGCTGCCTAGAATAGGAGACAGTTGGGCAGCACGCTACGCTTCCAGATCCTACTTTGAAGAAATCATGGAAAGCGGTATCAAGATCCACTGGTATTGCAAAGGAATGCTGCACGCAAAAACCATGGTGGTAGACAACAAGTTTTTGACCATAGGAACCTGTAATATGGATTACCGTAGCTTTGATATTAATTTTGAGATCAATGCCCTTATTTTTGATGCAGAAACAGCAAAAAGTCTGGACCAGAAATTTGATGAAGATTTAAAAGACTGCCAGACGCTGGATCTAGAAAAGTGGCTAGATCGTTCCAAAACGTATAAATTCAAAGAGTCTTTTTGTAGATTGTGGGCACCATTGTTATAATATGAAATTAGGCAAGATGACATTAGAGATAATATTACTGCTATTGCTTTTAGGCTTGATAGCTGGGTTTTTGAGCGGTAGTGTAGGAGTAGGCGGTGGCGTTGTAATGGTACCGCTGGCGATCTGGTTTTTGGGATATGATCAGTACCAGGCTCAAGGTATGAGCTTAGCAGTACTCGCTGTTCCAGTTACCTTTATTGCGGCTTATACTTATCACAGCAGCGGTCATTATCTGGACTGGCGCTATGCATTGATCATAGCCGTTGCCTTTGTGGTAGGCGGTTATTTTGGATCAAAAATTGCAATTAATCTCAATCAGCAGGTGCTTAAAAAGATCTTCGGATTTGTACTCCTGTTAGTAGCCATAAAAATGATTTTCTTTTCAAGCGCCAAAGCTTGATCCTAAACCTTAAAATAAAAACTATGAAAATGAACCGAATTCTTTTACTTCTTCTATGTTGCGCAATGAGTGTGACCTTGAATGCACAAATAGAATCACCACAGCCCAGCCCTAGTGCCATGGTTGTTCAAACCGTAGGTTTGACAGATGTGACCCTGGAATACTCTAGACCAGCCATGAGAGATCGCGCGATCTTTGGTAGTTTGGTGCCTTACGATCAATTGTGGAGAACAGGTGCTAATGAGAATACCGTCGTAACCTTCTCTGACGATGTCACCGTTGGTGGCGCTAAACTAGCGGCAGGAAGCTATGCATTGTATAGCAAGCCAGGAAAGGACCAATGGGAAATTATTTTCTATGCCAATACAGACAATTGGGGTACACCTCAAGATTGGGATGAGAACCTTGTGGCTGCTAGTGTTATGGCAACTCCAGTAAAAACGGCTAATAAGCAGGAAAACTTCACCATTGAAATCAACAACTTGACCATGAATGGTGCAGATCTTGAGATCAAATGGGATCAAACCATGGTAAGCGTTCCTATGGTCGTTCCTACTGATGAGAAGACCTTGCAAAGCATCAACCGTATTATGTCTGGTCCATCTGCTGGTGACTATTACAGTGCAGCAACTTTTTATATGGAGAGCGGTAAGGACATGAATCAGGCTTATGAGTGGATCAACAAGGCCGTTGAGAAAAACCCAAATGCTTACTGGATGTGGAGAAGCAAGTCCCTAATGGAAGCTCAAATGGGTAATAAGGACAAGGCTATTGCAAGTGCCAAGAAATCGTTAGAGCTAGCTGCTGCCGCACCTAATCCAGATTATGTAAGATTGAACAAGATCTCTCTGGAAGAATGGGGTGTGAAGATGTAAGGATATAAGTTTCGCTTTCGCGAAAGCGAACTCATCAAAAAGCCGTTTCTCAATAGGAAGCGGCTTTTTTAATGCGATAAACCTTAGTTAAAGCCCATTGCAGGAGTACGTTCCAATCTTATTTTTATGCAAAACAATAAGATTATGAAATTTTCAAGAAAAGCAGAAGCACAGTGGCAAGGAACTGGTAAAGAAGGTAAAGGCCACATATCGACAGATAGTAAAGTAATGGTGGATGTGCCATACTCGTTTGGGACAAGATTTGAAGGCGAGCAAAAAGGTACCAACCCAGAAGAATTATTGGGAGCAGCACATGCAGGTTGTTATACCATGCAGTTAAGTTTTTTACTTAATGAAGAAGGTTTTACCGCGACCAAACTACACACTAACGCAAAAGTACATTTCGAAGATGGCGAAATCACGACTGTAGATCTCGATCTTACCGGTGAGGTTCCAGAAATAAGCGCTGATAAATTTGAAGAAATTGCCAACAAGGCAAAAGAAGTTTGTCCAGTGTCCAAGCTATTCAAAGCAAAAGTAAACTTGACTTCAAAGTTGAAATAAATCCATTCTTTTAGAGAATTAAAAATCCGTTACGGTCCTGCCGTAACGGTTTTTTTGTGGAGTAATTTTAAAAAACTACTTGTCTTCCAGAATAGGTTGTGGTTTAAGGGAACTATCACTCCAGCCGGTTTGGATGATCAATGCCAGTGCTATAGTAAGCAAGGCTCCTAAAGGATTCAGCCATAAGAATGGTAGGATCTTAATGCCGTTATCTGCTAGGTCGACAAGGTAGCACGCTACGACCACAGCTTCTGAAATTAATGCAGCGATGAATATCGCTCTTCCCTTGATTTGTTTGAAATAAAAGGCTACGAGGAAAATTCCAAGAATGGTTCCGTAAAATAGGGATCCAATGATGTTTACCAATTGAATCAAATTATCAAACAGCGATACTATACTAGCAAAGGTGATCGCGATAATTCCCCATAACAAGGTGAACCACTTACTTGCCGTTACAAAGTGATCGTCATCCTTGCCGGCGCCTTTAAAACGCTTGTAAATATCAATGGTCGTGGTGGATGATAACGCGTTTAATTCTGATGCTGTAGAAGACATCGCCGCACTGATAATGACTGCCAGCAAGAGACCGATCAGCCCTTTGGGCAAATGGTTGAGAATGAAATTGATGAAGACAAAATCCTTATCGTTGGTTTCTGCGCTAGGGTCTGCTTTGGTAATAAGTTCGCGGGCTTTCTCCCTGTTGAGTTCTTCGGTGTTTCTAAGGTCTTTTAATTCGTTGCTTAAAAGGTTAGACTCTGCAGATGTGCCATTTTCCAAGAGTTTTCCATAAACGATCTGTTTCTCTTGCTTTTCTTGAAGAATACTGGTGTGCGCCTGTTGCAATTCTTTGTAATCGCTGGCATATTCACTTTCTAGAACGGCTTTTTCGGCGGCTGGATTGAAATTAAGTGGTGTAGAATTGAATTGGTAAAACACAAAAACCATCACACCTACCATCAGGATAAAGAATTGCATTGGGACTTTAAGCAAACCATTAAATAGCAAACCTATACGCATTTGCTTCACCGACTTTCCGGATAAATAACGCTGCACTTGTGACTGATCAGTTCCAAAATAACTAAGCATCAAAAAACTCGCGCCAAATAATGCCGTCCATACATTATACCGATCGTCAAGCGAAAAATCAAAATCAAGTATTTTCATTTTGTCCGCGTTGCCGGCCATCGTCAACGCATTATCAAAAGAAACGCTGTCTGGAAGTTGAGTCACAATAAGCACAAATGCCGTTACCATTCCAGCCATGATGACAATCATTTGTTGTTTTTGGGTAACGTTGACGGCTTTGGTACCACCAGAAACCGTGTAGATGATCACCAAAATGCCTATCACAATGTTGAGGTATTTCAGTTCCCAGTTCAATACCGCACTTAAGATGATAGCTGGCGCATAGATGGTGATTCCTGCTGCGAGTCCACGCTGGATCAAGAATAGGATAGAGGCCAGTGATCTGGTTTTGACATCAAACCGCTTTTCCAAAAACTCATAAGCCGTGTACACCTTAAGCTTATGATAAATGGGAATGAACGTGACGCAAATAATGATGACGGCAATGGGCAGTCCAAAGTAAAACTGGACAAACTCCATCCCATCAGTATATGCTTGTCCTGGAGTACTCAAAAAGGTGATAGCGCTTGCTTGTGTAGCCATGACAGATAAGCCTACCGTCCACCAGCGCGCGTCGCCACCTTTGATGTATTGCTCGCTGGTCTGTTTCCCACGAGTTTTATAAACGCCATAAAGCACGATAAATGCTAGGGTAGAGGCAAGTATGAACCAGTCCACCATAGACAGTTCACCCAGGTTTCCTGAAAACCAATCAGCTATTCCCATAAACCGAGCTTAGAATGTAGAATGCCACGGCAAACATCAGGTTAGCGACGATCACCAGCACGTACAAACGGTTCCACTTTTTAGAACTTTTGATCTTGTTTTGTTTCAAGGTTAGGTCTGTTTTTACTCAAACTAATCATGTTTGCCAGCAATTTGTAGGCACCAGCAACACCTGCAGGTAATTCTCTAAAAAGGCTCAAACCGGTGTAGACCACATGGCCGTCACCATAAGGTGCGACCAGCAAACTTCCTTTAGTTTGGGACTCGCCTTTATCATTCATGCCTAGAATGGGCTCAAACGCTGGATCCCATTTTTCTGGGAAATACAGTCCACGTTCTTGGACCCAACCTTCAAAGTCTTGTTGCGTGATTTTGTTAGGTGCGTTCAGAACTTTGTTTTCTGGATATAGGAAGGTTATGGCTGCATTCTCGTCGGTAACTCGCTTTCGCGAAAGCGATATCTCCAACGGTCCTAATGCGTCACTAGGAATACCGCGGTCTGTGTTATACTGCATGACCAGTGTGCCGCCGTTCTTAACGAAGGTATCCAGTCTGTTTTGAAGATTTGCCATGGCTTCTGGCTCCACGTTAAAGGCTCTGATTCCCACGACCACGGCATCGTATTTACTCAAATCAGATGGGACTTCGCTAGGCTCAAATTTAAAAACCTTGCTTCCTATGGCTTCAATGGCCGTGGCAACATCATCGCCTGCGCCGTTGATATATGCAACGGTTTGCGCAAGATTGGAAAGTCCAGGATTGACCAGTTTTGCGGTCGCTGGTCGCACCAGTTGCTGGTCTGGAATGTGGTTGTAATTAATGTTGATGACTTCTTGATCGTATTTTTTATTGCCAGATGTGGCATAAACGGTCACTTCACCTTCCGAAGATTCATTTGGTGCATATACGTAGAATTTATAAGACATGGTCTGTCCTTTGGATATGTTGAAAGAGGCTCTTCTAATTTTATCCTGAAGCCAGTTGGGAGGCGTTTCGGCCAAAATGAACACATTCAACAAATCGTCGTAAGCCTTTATACTGACTGTAATTTCTCTTTTTTCTTTGTCCTTGAAAATGTAAACGGGATTTTCTATAGAAATAGATAGAGCTGGCACCACATGGAAAGGCTCATAGATCTCGCCACGTACACGATCTGTGGTTTTATAAATGACCGGTAAGGACATCCCAATTTTCTGATCGCCAAACGTCAAAATCACTGGAACCTGAAAAGCTGCCGCTGCTTCAGGGATTCCTATCATGTTGGGATCGTCCACCACATACATACCTAGGCTTCCATCTTTTTCTAAATAGTAAGGACTTGTAGGTGCTTGATCGCTAGGGATATTTAGAGTTCCTTCTACCGTGATGGAAGTATTGTTAGAGATAGAACCAGCGGCTTTTTCAAAATAAACCGCTGCATTATTGTTGATCTGGTAATTCAATTTATCTATGGCTCGGTTCGCAAGTTCCAGATTCAATTGGATGGACTCGCCAGACGTGGCATAAGGTTGTGTCACGTACGCTTTGGCATACAGACCAATTAGTTCTTTTATGATCTTGTCAACCTCACCTAACTTGACATTTTTCCAATAACCGTCTGATAATGAACTAATTTCTTTGCGCAATGCGAGCAGATTGTCTAGACTTGATGCTGGATTTTTGAAGTCATAGTTGGACAGGACAGTTTCCCATTGCGACTGTACTTTTTTACCGCCATCTACTCTGGTCCAGGTGGTGTTGATACCAGAAAACGGATCGGTTTTGTCGGTAGGAAAAGATCCTTCCAGAAACTCCAGATATTCGGTGGAAGAACCTCTTGATCCCGATGATCCAAACCCTTGAGATTGATGACGGCTTCGGCTCAATGCGGCGATCTCGCCTACAGAGTAGCCGGTCGAACTGAAATAATCGCCATTATCTATTTGAAGAAGATTTGTTTTGTCCGCTTTCGCGAAAGCGTCCTCGCTACCATAAAACCACCAGCTAGTGTTGAAGAACAAACGCTCTGGCTTCCAGGTGTCGACGTATTTTAATTGTGCAGGAAATGCATTTTTGTCGCTCACCATGTTGAAAGCTTCGACACTTAGAATGGCGCTACTGGTATGATGGCCATGCGTGGTGCCAGCAGTTCTATGATCAAACCTATTGATAATGATGTCTGGTTGAAATTTACGTATCACCCGAACTACGTCTGACAAGACCTCATTTTTATTCCAAATATCCAGTGTTTCTTCAGGATCCTTAGAATATCCAAAGTCATTTGCGCGTGTGAAAAATTGCTCGCCGCCATCGATGTTTCTAGCTTCCAGCAGTTCTTGCGTCCTGATCATTCCCAATTGTTCTCTTAACTCTGGACCTATCAAATTTTGACCACCATCGCCTCGGGTTAATGATAAATAGGCGGTACGCGCCATTTTTTCATTGTCCAGCCAGGCGATCAAACGGGTATTTTCGTCATCTGGATGCGCCGCAATAAATAAGGCAGATCCCAAAAATCCTAACTTTTCAATATGGTGGTAGATTTCTGAACTGCTTACTGGCTCATCACCCAGTCTGTTTTCTTGTGCCACTGTGCCTGCCACAAATAAAAAGGCAAGTAATAGATTAAGAACGTGTTTTTTCATAGATCGTGAAGATAGAATTTTTGGAATTCATCCGAAATAAATATTCCACCGGTCAGTATAATGTTATCTTTAAAATCTAAGCTTTTAAATATGAGGACGATTCTATTGTTTATCCTGCCACTACTTTTTTTATCCTGTTCCGCTGACAATCAGGAGCCTGATGATATTATTTCTAACATGAACGTTTCCTTGAAGACTTCTGAGGATTACTCATATTTTTTAGGCCAAGGAAGTGACGGTAGTGATATCGTAATTTCTAGAAAACCAGAAAACGCCACATTAAGTGAGATTATTGAACGTACTGATCCTAACCAACTCATTTATAAATACACACCTGCAAGCGGATTTACTGGATCTGATTTTGTGGAAATAAGGCATCCCAGAGCCATGTTTGACAACAGTACAGCAGACGGTATGCTAATTTTAAGGATAAATTTTACTGTGGAGTAAAATCAATAAGTTTTACTTAATGGGAATGTTGCGGTGTTTACCACTCAAAATGAGATACAAACCATAGCACATTACTCCAAATGCTACCGTTCCCATAATGAATGCGCCATAGGTGGCACTTATAAATGCAAAGGCAGCGTCTGCTCCATCAGGTAAATTTTGAAGATCGTAGTAGGCAGACCTTGCTAGAACATAGGCAAAGATCCCAAAAACAATCCCACGACTAAACCTACCAAATCTACCTAACAGTAATAGGTATTTATATTGCTTAGGACTTAACTCTTCAGGATTGATCATCTTGTCCATCATTATAGAAAATGAAATCCACCATTCATTCACTGCACTTATGGCAAGTCCTAAGGCTATGATGTAAACCACAATCTTCCCTATGACCGATTGCAATACCATAATCTTCAACTCAGAATCTCCAGAATCGTTCTTACCCAGTAAAATCGTGATGCAGGTCAAGAGCAGGAGACAATATCCTAATGCGTTGATGAGGTAGGCGGCTCTGCGGTATTTGGGTTTGCCGTTGGAACCATCGTAATCGTTGCGGTTGAATGTGAGATAAAATCTGGAAAAAATGTAACCCGATAAACCAATGATGATGATTAAAAGTAAAAACCAGCCCAACTCCAACCTGTAGACCCATTCAATGATCTCTTTTTCGTTTTTTAGAGCATAATTGAGATTGAGTGCTGTGATAAGCGCCATCACACCTATTAAAAAGAAAACGAGTCCTTTAGTGGCAATACCAAATCTGGAAAAACGTCTTGAATTTTTCAATGTTGAGTAGTGGAGTTACTTGAGGCTTAAGAAGGTTCAAGTTACTCAATCTACTGCTATATCAAGCGCTATCGGCTGAAAGTTCGGTAGAACTTAACAATTCGAGAATACCGATTTGAAAAAAGGTTCTTACTGAATAGGAATGTTTCTATATCTGGAACTGGCCAGCAGATAGATGCCGTACAGAGCCAAGCCAAAGGCTACAATACCCAGAAGAATCAGGCCACCTTGTTCTTGCAGAAAAGAAAATGCCTGTTTAGTGCCTCCAGCCATTTGAGCATCAGATTGTGAGGCAGCTTTAAAGAATAAAAACGCTATGATCCCAAATACGATCGCACGGGCCGTAAAACCTGCTTTACCGGCATTAATTAGAAAGGATTGTGCTTTGTGGTCAAGCTCCGCATTTTGAATACGCTTTTTGAACTTGTCAGAATAGGCCCTGTACAATTCATAAATGGCTTTACCGAACAAGATAAATGCAATCAGATAGACCAAAATTGATCCCCAAGATTGATCTAGAGTCATGGAAAGCCATCCTTGCTTTCCAGAACCACCTTGTGAACTATTCAAAATAATTTCAATAGCGGTGTATGCTAACAGCGCATAGGAAACGGCGCTCAAAAAATATCCAATACGTTTCACGGTAGACTTGGCTTCTGAGTCTGAATTACCATCTGGATTCTTAATCACGAGGTACAATCGCCAGAAAACATATCCTGCGATTCCTATGATTGTAATGATCAATAGTATTTTACCGAAGCTTTGACTTGCGATATATTCCAGCGCACCATCGCTTGAGGTGAGATTTTTTCTGGAGTTAAAGGCGGCATAGGCCGTCAATCCTCCTAAAATGGTGTAAATGATTCCTTTGGTCGCGATACCTATACGGGCGAATGTTTCTTTTTTGCTGGAGCTCATGGTGAGAGTTTTGGTCAGTTCTCTCAAAGATCCATAAATTTAATATGCCTCTTCTTACAGAAATCACAATCTAAAAAAGACGCTTCGCTAGTATTAAAACAGCAAGTGCTTTCTAATTGATAATTTGAGATAGAATTTCCCATAATTCATCGTGCATCACGATGGGAATTTCAGCGTCATCTGGATTGCCTCCTAATCGAACCAGAACTAGATTCTCACTGGGTACCACATCAATGATTTGACCATTTTTCCCTAAAGCGCTGAACATATCATCAGGAGCATTTAAAGTCACTGGCCGATTGACAGCGACTGTTGAAGAAGGAAAAACAGTCTCGCCATTGCCATTCAACCACCATAGAAAACCGTATGACGGATTTTGATTTTGTGAGGTTTGTGTCATTTGCGAGAAATAAGTTTCAGTAAGTATTTGTTGATCGTCCCAAGTTCCTCGAGCTAGATTGAACAGGCCAAAACGTGCCGCATCTCTGGCAGTACTGAAATACACATTGTTTTGATCCAATTCTCGCCAGGTACCCGACATACCAATTTGATTTTCAAGCCATTCATCGGTTAATTGGTTATAGCTAGCATTTCCAGCAATAGAAATCACCTCGTGCAACAAAGAACTGAGGTAAAAAACAAGCTATTTCCTAATTTAAATTAGCCCATAAGTTTCCCTTCCAAAGATTTGATGACCCTTTGGATATGTATTTCTCTCTAAAGTGAGACCTTTTAGGCTACTCGACTCACGTATGCCGGATCGAAAGGCAGGCCACTCTTACCTATCGCAAAGGCCTGTCTGAGCAGTTTGTTCCCAACAGCTATCAAAGCCAGTTTCTTGCTCTTGCCCTTTGCCGTGATGCGCTCATACATTGCCTTGCATCCTGGATTGTGCTTACAGGCGTTAAAGGCGCACATGAACATCAAATTGCGCAGCCTCCTGTTGCCCATCTTGCTGATCCTGCTGCGACCTCTCACGCTACTGCCCGATTCACGTATCACCGGACTCATCCCGGCATAGCTGATGAGCTGTGAGGCCGTTTGAAAACGGGAAAAGCCATCGGTCAGTGCCAAAAGATAGATAGCCGTGCGGTCTCCTATTCCAGGGATGCTGCACAGATGGGCCTTTTGATTGCCGTAGAGCATCTTGACCAGATCTGCCAATTCGTTTTCCAGCACTTGTATCTGTTGATCCATATGCGTAATGCTGCACTGTAGGCTCTTGACCAATACCTCGGATGGCTCACCAAGGGTCTTCTCACCGTGTAGCTTATTCTTCAGCATCGTACGCTGCTTCAGGTACACCTCCAGCATACTACAGGTCTGAAGCATTGCTTTGGATTCCACACTCTTATTCTGATAAATGGCGACCTTTTCCTGTAGGCCATAGCTGCGTATCATCTCTGCATCGCTCTTGTCCGTCTTTACACGCTTCAATCTCATCTGGATAAAACGCTTTACCGACAGAGGATTGAGAAGGGATGACGGTACTCCAAAACCATTCAGGAACTCAAGTAACAAAACGTGGTAATATCCCGTTGCCTCCATGACCACCAGGTCCGTATCGTACAGACCCTCCAGAAACCTATGGAACCCATCATCGTTGTTACTGAAACGTTCATGTCCATAACGCTCACTAAAGACATCAAAGTGGTCCTTGCTGATGTCTACTCCAAAGACTTCTGTATATTTATCCATAATAAATAGTTTTATGAAAGGACGATTCTACAGACATTACAACAACTTAAAAACGAGATCTCAAGTCTCATAGAACTGAACGTAGTACTGTAGAAAAAGGGAAGTGGTAATCAATGTTGACGAAGTCCAATGCTTCAAAGAACTGAGGTAAAAAACAAGCTATTTCCTAATTTAAATTAGCCCATAAGTTTCCCTTCCAAAGATTTGATGACCCTTTGGATATGTATTTCTCTCTAAAGTGAGACCTTTTAGGCTACTCGACTCACGTATGCCGGATCGAAAGGCAGGCCACTCTTACCTATCGCAAAGGCCTGTCTGAGCAGTTTGTTCCCAACAGCTATCAAAGCCAGTTTCTTGCTCTTGCCCTTTGCCGTGATGCGCTCATACATTGCCTTGCATCCTGGATTGTGCTTACAGGCGTTAAAGGCGCACATGAACATCAAATTGCGCAGCCTCCTGTTGCCCATCTTGCTGATCCTGCTGCGACCTCTCACGCTACTGCCCGATTCACGTATCACCGGACTCATCCCGGCATAGCTGATGAGCTGTGAGGCCGTTTGAAAACGGGAAAAGCCATCGGTCAGTGCCAAAAGATAGATAGCCGTGCGGTCTCCTATTCCAGGGATGCTGCACAGATGGGCCTTTTGATTGCCGTAGAGCATCTTGACCAGATCTGCCAATTCGTTTTCCAGCACTTGTATCTGTTGATCCATATGCGTAATGCTGCACTGTAGGCTCTTGACCAATACCTCGGATGGCTCACCAAGGGTCTTCTCACCGTGTAGCTTATTCTTCAGCATCGTACGCTGCTTCAGGTACACCTCCAGCATACTACAGGTCTGAAGCATTGCTTTGGATTCCACACTCTTATTCTGATAAATGGCGACCTTTTCCTGTAGGCCATAGCTGCGTATCATCTCTGCATCGCTCTTGTCCGTCTTTACACGCTTCAATCTCATCTGGATAAAACGCTTTACCGACAGAGGATTGAGAAGGGATGACGGTACTCCAAAACCATTCAGGAACTCAAGTAACAAAACGTGGTAATATCCCGTTGCCTCCATGACCACCAGGTCCGTATCGTACAGACCCTCCAGAAACCTATGGAACCCATCATCGTTGTTACTGAAACGTTCATGTCCATAACGCTCACTAAAGACATCAAAGTGGTCCTTGCTGATGTCTACTCCAAAGACTTCTGTATATTTATCCATAATAAATAGTTTTATGAAAGGACGATTCTACAGACATTACAACAACTTAAAAACGAGATCTCAAGTCTCATAGAACTGAACGTAGTACTGTAGAAAAAGGGAAGTGGTAATCAATGTTGACGAAGTCCAATGCTTCAATGTATATCTGTACCTTAACCTTCCCTTTTGTTCTTTCTGTTTGATTTTAAAAATAAAGAGAATACAAGATTAAGATGTATATGGCGCATTGTAGTAATACCACTCAGTTGCTGGATCTGATTTGTAGTTGAGACAAGCTGGATCTGTACAACTCAGATTGCCATTGGTAAAATCCAGTCCAGTATTCATGGATAATTGATTCCTGATAGAAATACGGCTTTCCTGACCAGCCGGCATGGAGGTCCATCCAACGCCTAAGTAGTCTTGCGTAGCATCATCAACGGATAAAAGTCCTTTGTCTTGCGCAATTCCCGTAAGAACACTGGTCAAGGATTTTCCGGCACTGGCCCAATACCATTGCGAATTAGAATCAAAATCAAAACGTTCCAGAAGATCTTTTCCCCAATATTTTTCACTAACTATTTTACCATCTTTAAGTAAAATAAATGCTCTGGTGTCATTGTTTTCCAGAAAAGAATACAATTCTGCTAGTTTAGACTCGTCCCAGCCCAAGCTGGCTGGAGTTGTGGTTTCCCATGTCCTATCATCAATTGGCGGGAAATAAAGCACTGCATCATCAGGTCGTGATGGCTCAACCGTCTCAGGATCAGAGCAGGAAATGGTCAAGAAAACGAGAAGTAGGGCTGGCAATAATTTCATGAAACTAAGATCATAAAAACTTGCGAAAGTTTAAAACATCATTAGTAAGCGCAACGCTATCGTTTTCGTAATTTTGCACCACCTAAAATACGAAATTCGCAATGCAAGATCAAACGCCATATATCCCAGTAAATAAAGTACGTATCGTTACTGCCGCCAGTCTTTTTGACGGTCATGACGCTGCAATTAATATCATGCGTCGCATCATACAATCCACGGGTTGTGAAGTGATTCACTTGGGCCACGATAGAAGTGTGGAAGAAGTGGTCAATACAGCCATTCAAGAAGATGCCAATGGGATCGCCATGACTTCTTACCAAGGTGGTCACAACGAATATTTCAAGTATATGCGTGATTTGCTGTTAGAAAAGGGCGCTGGCCACATCAAGATTTTTGGCGGCGGCGGCGGCGTGATCCTGCCGTCAGAAATTGAGGAATTGATGGAGTATGGTATCACGCGCATCTATTCGCCAGACGATGGTCGTGCCATGGGCTTGCAGGGAATGATCAATGATCTTGTGAAGCAGTGTGATGTTCCTGTTCCCGCTTTCGCGAAAGCGAACTTAAACGGAGAATTATTGCAAAACCACGTGCCCACGATTGCAAGACTCATATCGCTGGCCGAAAACAGGCATGAGGACTTCGTAAAACATTTTAACGAAGCTGATAAAACCGAAAAACAAGCACCTGTCCTGGGAATCACGGGAACTGGTGGTGCGGGAAAATCATCATTAGTAGACGAGTTGATACGTCGTTTTCTCATCGATTTCCCTGAAAAAAATATTGGTGTGATATCTGTAGATCCATCAAAGCGCAAGACTGGTGGCGCCTTGTTGGGCGATAGAATACGCATGAACGCGATCAATAACGATCGTGTTTATATGCGATCGCTGGCGACACGCCAGTCCAACCTAGCGCTTTCTAAACACGTGCAGGAAGCTGTTGACGTCTTAAAGGCGGCCAACTATGATTTGATCATCCTTGAAACCAGCGGTATAGGACAAAGCGATACTGAAATATTGGAACACAGCGATGTGTCTCTATATGTAATGACACCAGAGTTTGGTGCGGCGACACAACTGGAGAAAATCGATATGCTCGACTTTGCAGATGTCGTAGCGATCAACAAATTTGACAAACGTGGATCACTAGATGCCTTGCGCGATGTAAAAAAACAGTACCAGCGCAACCACAACCTTTGGGAAGCAGACCCTGAAACTTTGCCTGTTTATGGCACCATCGCAAGCCAGTTCAACGATCCTGGAATGAATGCGTTGTACGAGGCGTTGATGACTGAGGTCACCGAGAAAACCGGAGCCGATTTCAGCTCTACAAACGAACTTAATAAAGCACAAAGTGAAAAAATCTTTGTGATTCCACCATCGAGAACACGCTACCTAAGCGAGATTGCAGAGAGTAACAGGTCTTACGATCAAACCGCCGAAGTTCAATCTAAAGTTGCCCAAAAGCTATTTGGTATTTATCAAACGATAATTACGCTAGTTGAACAAAATGAAAATGTCAGTTCGAGCGGCAGTCGAGAACAGTTCATTACAGAAAAAGGTTTAAATGAAGAAGAGATCCTGAAACAAGTTCAGGATGACAAAGAATTCATAGAATTGCTCATCGCCCAATTCAACAAAACGTTAAAAGACCTGGATCCCTACAATTGGGAAATCATCACGACTTGGGATGAGAAAGTAAATAAGTACAAGCAGCCTATTTATGAGTTCCAGGTAAGAGACAAGGTTATCAAGATTGAAACGCATACAGAGTCACTTTCCCATAAAATGATTCCTAAAGTAGCGTTGCCTAAATACACTGCTTGGGGCGATATTTTAAAATGGTGTCTGCAGGAAAATGTGCCTGGAGAATTTCCATATACCGCAGGATTGTATCCGTTTAAGAGAACAGGAGAAGATCCTACCAGAATGTTTGCTGGTGAAGGTGGACCAGAACGTACCAACAAACGTTTTCACTATGTGAGTCTTGGGATGCCGGCAAAACGTTTGAGTACCGCATTTGATAGTGTGACATTGTATGGTAACGACCCAGGATTGCGTCCAGATATTTATGGTAAGATCGGTAATGCTGGTGTAAGTATTTGCTGTCTGGACGATGCTAAAAAATTGTATTCAGGTTTTGACCTGTCGCACGCCATGACATCGGTTTCTATGACTATCAACGGTCCAGCGCCTATGTTGTTAGGATTCTTTATGAATGCTGCGATTGATCAAAATTGTGAACGTTTCATTACAGAAAATGGGCTAGGCGACAAAGTAGAAGCAAAGCTTAAAGAAATCTATGATGACAATAATGTTGAAAGGCCTTCTTATTTAAACGCTCAAGGCGAAAAGGTGTATTCCAAAAATGGCCAGGTGGACACCAGCAAACTTCCAGAAGGGAATGATGGTCTTGGTCTGATGCTTTTGGGTCTGACGGGCGACCAGATATTAGAACCAGCAGATTATGCAAAAATCAAAGCTGAAACGCTGGCGCAAGTACGCGGTACCGTTCAAGCTGATATCCTAAAGGAAGATCAGGCACAAAACACATGTATCTTCTCCACTGAATTTGCCCTGCGATTGATGGGTGACGTTCAAGAATACTTTATTGAAGAAAAAGTACGCAACTTCTACAGCGTTTCTATATCTGGATATCACATTGCAGAGGCTGGAGCAAACCCTATTACGCAACTTGCTTTTACACTAGCAAATGGATTTACTTATGTAGAATACTACTTGAGTCGCGGTATGGACATCAATAAATTTGGTCCCAACTTGAGTTTCTTCTTTTCTAACGGTATCGATCCAGAGTATTCTGTCATCGGTCGTGTGGCGAGAAAGATTTGGGCTAAAGCCATGAAGAACAAATACGGCGCTAATGAGCGTGCGCAAATGTTGAAATATCACATTCAAACCAGTGGTAGATCACTTCACGCACAAGAGATTGATTTCAATGATATCCGTACAACGTTGCAAGCATTGTATGCGATTAATGACAATTGTAATTCATTGCATACCAACGCGTATGACGAGGCGATCACCACACCAACTGAAGAGTCGGTAAGACGTGCGATGGCCATTCAGTTGATTATCAACAAGGAATTAGGACTTGCCAAAAACGAAAACCCTATTCAAGGCGCCTTTATCATTGAAGAATTGACAGAACTGGTTGAGGCCGCCGTTCTAGAGGAATTTGACCGCATCACAGAACGTGGTGGCGTGCTTGGTGCCATGGAAACCATGTATCAACGCAGCAAGATCCAGGAAGAGTCCATGCATTACGAGATGTTGAAGCATACTGGGGAGTTCCCGATCATAGGAGTGAACACGTTCTTAAGCTCAAAAGGTAGTCCAACGGTCCTACCAGCTGAGGTCATTAGAGCAACGGAAGAAGAGAAACAGGCTCAAATTGCTACTAAGGATAATTTGCATTCCGCTTTCGCGAAAGCGCAACAAGAACAACTTTCCAACATTCAACAAGCTGCCGTCGAACAAGGAAATATTTTTGAACACTTGATGGAAGCCACCAAAATCTGTACGCTAGGCCAGATCACTGAAGCTTTGTTTGAGGTAGGTGGACAGTATAGGAGGAATATGTAGAATGCACTATAAGCTAATCAAAAAGCGCAAACTATGGTTTGCGCTTTTTTTTGAATATGACTTTAAGGTTCAATTATTTGAACTTGTCTTAGTTATCTGCATTGTAAACAGATTACTTTTAGAGTCCGTAGGATAGTCCAACACTTATAGCTTGATTGCCTACATTTCCCACAAATCGATCTCCAAAAAGATTATAGGGCGTGAAATAATAGTTGACCTCTAATCCTATGTAACTGTACCTAAATGCAAACACCTTGATACCAAAACCTGCCTGGAGGAAAATGGTTTCGCTACCGTATAATTTGTCATTACTGTCCTCAGGAACATTTTCTTTTTCGGTATCTGTGGATATGAAGCTTAAACCAGTTCCTAGTCTAGCTTCTAAAAAAGTACGATCGCCCAATTTTTCTACCCGATTCAAACTAGCGCCCCAATGACCAGATATGGAGTTGAGCCTACCAGAGACGATGGAATCTTGACCGACAATGGATATTTGCGAACTTGATTGTGGGAAGAAAAAAGTTAGGTTTGGGTCGATCCTCCATTTATCGTTTAGTGGTATCCCACCAACGATGCTTAGCGTTGGACTGATGTCAATATTCCGTTTCAGTTCTTTCAGTGGAATATACATTCCAGTCTCGATTCTAATAACTGGTCCCAGATCCTTTTGTTCAGGACTGTTTTGTGCTTTTCCCACCACGGAAAGCAGTAATGCAACTATGATGAATGTTGTGGCTCTCATCTCAGTTGGATTGAATTCTTGCAAAATTATAAGCCGTAGAATAGCATCGTCCATCGCCCAATAACAATAGTATGGCTCCGCCGCTATAGCTGTTGTTTTGTAGAATCAGATTATTATCATGGTCAATGCCTATTCTAGATTTTGTGCCAGAGCAACCGCCCAATATATAAGGTATGCCATAGCAATCCACTGGATTGTTCTTAAAATGAAACATTCCTTTTTTGGAAATTTTGCCATTGATGATGGATGAATCTATGTTTTCACCGTTTTTGATCAATGTTGTTTTTAAAGTATTTTGATCAATGGCCCGTATCCTGATTTGATATTTTTCAACCGAATCATTTGTGGCAACCATTCTAAGATTAATGTTTAAAAGATCATTGGAAGCCACGGCACAGGAATCAATGGTCCCGTCGCTACGGTAGATTTGTGTTGCCTTCAAATGATATAAGCCATCAAGTCTTGAGACATCATTTGAAGAAAGCGGGTTTTTGTAATAGGCGATAGAGTTTTCATTGTAGGCTCCGCAGCTGGCGAGCACAATTAGTGAGAATAATAACAGAGTAGTTTTCATAATGAAAGATTTATGTCAACAAATAAACTGCGATATTCACATCTACATCACTTGATTAAATCAAAATATATTTAATATTTTGCGATTATCACAAAATAGGGTTATTATGCTTTTTACCAGAATATTTGAAATGATCCCTAAAGGATCTTCGCTCAACGAGGAGATAGCGACAGTATTAGGAATTAGCTATGATGCTGCGCACCGTCGTATCAGTGGTAAAAGCAAGTTATCACTGGATGAAGCCCTGCAACTTTCTGCGCATTATGGTTTGTCTCTTGATGCCTTACAGGAGAATGCCGCACAGAACATCGTAGCGGTACACAAAACCCAATCGATATCTAGTGTAAATGATCTCCAACAATACTTTGAAACATCTACTCAATATATCCAGCAAATCGCAGCAACTGGCGATTCTCGTCTGTTTTATGCGGCAAAGGATATTCCCTTGTTTCATTTTATGGATGGTAGCGCGTTGTGTAGGTTCAAGATCTACGTATGGATGCGTTTGCTTTCAACAGAGTTTGACCATACACCATTTGATAAATTCCATCTATCCATTGACCTTTCTAATGCGATAAAAAACTTGGGCAAGTTATACGACCAGATTCCCAAAGCAGAAATCTGGGACACCACGACGTTCAACAGTACTTTGAAACAGATTCAGTTTTATCTCGATGCAGAATTAATGAATGCAGATAAAGCCTTGCAGCTATGCGATGAGCTTGAGCACGTTCTCCAAGAGTCAAAATCCAAAGTTACATCCTTAAATAACGATTATCAGCTTTATCACAATGAGTTGCTCCTTATGAACAACACTGTTCTAATCAAGAACAAACATCAAATGGGTTTCTTCATTCCATTCACGTTTCTTTCTTACCTATTAGCTACCGACATTAATACCTGCCAGCAGGCAGAAGCTTATTTGAACAAACAACTTTCTCATTCCAGATTAATTAACACCGCCGGCGAGAGATCCAGAAATATCTTTTTTAGCAAAATCTCTAAAAAGATAGACTCACTAAAAGCATTGATTACCGCGAGAAATGTTTTGGATTTTGAGTAACTCTTACCTTTTGGATTATTCTTTCTAATCAAGGTGCGGTTTTGACCCTACCAACAATCTTATGGCTGCTAGCAATCATATCAAGGTGACGCACGGTCGTGACTATAGGGATTGTGCGCCTATTAAAGGAGTCGTTTATTTATCTGGTAATGGGTCTAACGAGACCACTTACACCGTACGCGTAAAAACCGTAGAAGAATTTGCCGCAGGCAGAATATTCAACAAGATCCAAACCCAATCGCAGGAACAGTATTACAAACAGGACCAGATCTTAATGAAACAAATGCAATGGCAGCAGCAACAGCAGCAATAGTTCAAAGCTGATATTTTCTTACTATTTATTTTATGCCAGCCACTTCAGACTCAAAATCCATACTGCAATGCGCATTTATTTGTACCTACAAATTTAAAATTTTAACAAGAACAATTTTTTAAAGGAAAATACTCACAGTCTCCTTATAAAGTTTTTTTAAGCTGTTTTGTTTTTGATTAGCGACAAAACCTTACCGTTAATCTATAAAATTGATTTTAATCCTTTTATCGTTAAATCTATTGGCATTCTAGAATACTCTTGTTTTCTAATTCCTACAACAAGTCTTAGCGTGAAATTGGATTTTATTGGCTTTGCAAGCAGATTCGTGGTTTCAAGACGATAGTGATCTTAACAATTTACCCATTTCGTGATTGGTATGCACAAGTAATTTTGCATAAAAATTTTACAATGAGGCTTTTATGTGTGTTGCTATTCACCTTTTTGCTAACGTCACCGACCTATGGTCAAGTTGGGATCAATACGATCGAGCCCGATCCATCTGCTATGTTAGACATCACCTCAAGCGATAAAGGAGTTTTGTTTCCCAGAATGGACTTGAATGATTTGAATGAAGCGGCTCCTGTAACTAATCCTCAAAAAAGTTTGATGGTTTGGAATACAGATGAGGCAAACGGTGGTGCATTGGAAGGTTTTTACTATTGGGACGGCACAAAATGGAGTTCATTAAAAGGTGAAACTTCACCAGAGTTATCAGGTGTTTACGGGCAGTCCACCTTAAGCAACGACGGCAATTATAATTTGCAGAGAAATAACAATACCGCTATCACTGGACCATCTTCAAGTTCAGGGTCGTCTGGAGTCAATGTGTCCAATCAGTTTTCAATGAGTACTCAGATCAGTGGTATTTATGAAGTCATCTTCACCATTACTTTTAGAAAGGAACAAAACAATGGAGCAGACCAAATTCAATTCTTTCTTTCTGAAAACAACAATCCATTACCCGCAGCAACCTTGACTGCGGCTCTTACCAGAAATAAGGAAACGGTTACCTTCAAAGGATTGGTTGAGCTGCGAGCTTTCCAAACCTATGGTCTCGGAATATCTCGCAGCAATCAAGCGCCCAATTCTGTAGCTCTCACAATTTTCAGTGATCTAACGCAATTTAGTCTCGAAAGGCAATAAGCCCTTGCAAAACGATTAAGGATCGTATTTGCACAATCTTATCCTAATCCTAATGGCATTGCCATAGGATTTTAGCAATTTGCCATCCCTAAAGAAGTACCCTAAACGCAACTTGCAAGGTGGCCAAAGACGAAGAAAAGAAGAATAAGGAAGTACGCAAATACCGCTGGCTGCGCAGACTGGCCAGAGTCATTGCCGGTACCCTTATATTTCTGCTACTTCTAGTGCTTTTTATTCGCAGTCCTTGGGGACAAGATATCATTGTAGGTCAAGCCGTTAAATATCTGGAAGGCAAGACCGCTACCGAGGTTTCCATTGATAATCTATTTGTCACTTTTGATGGAAATATTGAACTGGACGGTCTCTATCTAGCCGATAAGAAAGGCGATACACTCGTTTACTCAAAAAGTCTGGAAGCCAATGTTCCCTTGTGGCCTATCATCAATGTTGGTGGCATAAGTATAGACTATGCGCGCTGGGATGGTTTCAAGGCTAGAATCAACAGGCAGGACACTGTCGATGGATTCAATTATCAATTTTTGATGGACGCCTTTGTGGTAGAAGATACCACGACAACATCAGAGCCATTACAGCTGTCCATAGGCGATCTGGATTTTACCAATTTTGACGTCACGTTCAAGGATGATTTGGAGCAACTGGACGCTTTGGTAACCTTTGACAGTTTCCAGCTTTCCATGAATGAATTTGATCTGGAGCAAATGATTGTTGATATCGATGAGGTGTCGCTCACAAATGCCGTGATGAAGTACGATAAGGATACGGTTACCGCTTTCGCGAAAGCGGAACCCGACAACGACCCCAACACAGACACCACCATCGCCGAAGCTATTACAGACAACGCTGGAGACTCACCATTACCGCAAATCACGGTGGGCAATCTAACCTTGGATCGCGTCCAGTTGGGTTATGAATCTGTCCCAGATGCGATCAACCTTGACAGCTTTATAGGATTATTGGAAACCTCTATTTCCCAGGCAGATGTTCAAAACAGTGCCTACACCGTTGATTTTCTTACACTCAACAACAGCGACATCAAAGTCGCCATGCGTACGGTAGAAAATCCAGAAGAACCTGACGCAACAACGGCTACTACAGCATTTGAGTGGCCTGAATTTATCATTGACGTACAAGACCTTGACTTAAAAAACAATCTGGTGGATTACAGCCTTGACGGAGCCACGCCCAAGCAAAAGCAGTTTGATCCCAATGCGATTTTGATCAGTGATTTGAGGTTACTGGCAGATCGATTTCATTATGAAAATCAAGGAGCAACAGCATCGATCCAGGAGTTGGCTTTTATGGAAGGTTCTGGAATCAATGTGAATCAATTCTCGTTAGCCATTGCTGCCACAGATCAATCCATCAATATCACAGACCTTAATGCTCAAGTAAACGACAATGCCTTAAAAGGCAATATCGAGTTGGGTTACGAGAGCATGAACAGCTTTATTAATAATCCAGAAAATGTGCAGCTGGATGTGGCCATTCCTAGTTACCGCATTGACTTGAGTGATGTGTTCAGGTTTCAGCCGGAGTTAAGATCTAATGAATATTTATTGGCTCTAAGTAAACGACCGCTTACCGGTAGCTTAAAGGCAACTGGTTCTACTCAAGTTATGCAAATACCTAATCTTGTTGCAAAATGGGGTAACGAGACTGCCATCATGGCCACAGGTAGCTTGCGTAACGCCACAGATCTCGATAATGTATATCTTGATTTTCCTTCCATAAAAATGCCATCCACGAGAGCAGATATGAGCCGATTCGTAAGCGAGCAGGATCTAGGTGTTCAATTGCCACAGCGATTCTCTCTGGCAGGGAATGCACAAGGTAGGATCGATGATATTACAGCCAAAGCTACTCTAACCACAACTTCAGGTACGATCAAGTTAAATGGTGGTTTTAAAAATCAAGAGGTATTAGCTTTCAACGCCACTATGGAAGCTCAAGAGGTGGATTTAGGTAGCATCTTGCAGAATCCGCAATTGGGCACATTGAGTCTTAATTTAAAGACCAGCGGTTCTGGTACGACCATTAATAACTTGGATGCTGTGATTGATGCAAATGTCAACAGCTTTAGTTACAATGGTTATGAAATCAAGGATCTACCTATAAAAGGAGAGTTCAACAACGGTAATGGATCCATTACTTCAAAATATAGGGACGACAATATTGACGTAGACCTAGATAGTCAGGTCCAACTGGACAGCGTTGCTACCACAGCAAATGTAAAGCTGGATATCGCTGGTGTTGATTTGAACGCTTTTGGGATCACCAATCAAAACGTTAAGGCTGCCGGTAAGATTTCTGCTACATTTAAAGGTGATGCCACAAATTACGAAGTGAATTCTACCATCGCAGATGGTATTGCCGTATTTGACCAGCAGTCGTATCTACTGGGTAATGTTGACTTACACGCCTTTGTGCGACCAGACACGACATCACTGGATGTCAAAAATAAAATGCTCGACCTGCAGTTACGATCCAATGCAGATCCTGCAGCACTTGCAGCTGCCCTGCAGCGCCATATAGATCGTTATTTGACGACTAATGTGAATATGGATACCATCCAGCCGGTAGTCATGAAAATCAAGGGAAACCTTTCTCCAGCACCCATTTTAAGGGATGTGATTCTGCCCAGTCTAGAGGCTTTGGACACCGTTCAAATTGCGATGGATTTCAATGAATTGGATCGCAAACTGGATACAGATATCACGGCGCCTTACATAAAATACGCGGGTAGCGAGATAGATAGTTTGCTCATCACCTCCAGGTCAGATGCGAGTAGTTTAAAATTTGACATCGGGTTTAAGGATTTGGAGTCTGGACCGCTTGCCATCAAACGCACCAACCTAAACGGTGTCGTGTCGCAAAATGAGTTGAATCTTGATTTTATCTCTTATGATGAAGAAGAAGTTTTGATGCATTTTGGGAGTTCGCTTTCGCGAAAGCGTAACAAAAACGGTATTGAAGACCTACTATTCCGTCTTAAGTTGGAGGACTTAATCCTCAACCGAAAACCGTGGACCATACCAGAAAGCAATAGCATTGCCTATGGTGATAATTTGATCACTTTCACTGACTTTAAACTCTCCAACGAGTCCCAAAGTGTAGAACTGCGCAGTGATTTGACAGGTGTGGATAAGGATCACGTGGCAATACTTTTGAATAACTTTAGGCTACAAGCCTTGCTAAGTCTGCTCAATCCTGATGAAAAACTAGCCACTGGAAGCCTTAATGGTGAACTGGTGCTGGAAGATGTGTTCAATAAAATGGGCTTTACCGCAGACTTGAATATCCAAGATCTCAATGTTCTGGAAGTGCCGCTGGGCGTATTGACGCTAGATGCAGACTCGGGTTCTGGAGATATTTACACGATGGACATGACGCTTAAAGGCGACGATGTTGACATGGAGCTTAATGGCGATTACCGTGTGGATCCAGTGGCTGCTCAAATAGACCTTGATCTCGATCTACAGCGCCTTAATATGTCTACAGTAAGTAACATCGCATCAGAGTTTTTGTCTGATGGTAAAGGCTATGTATCAGGAAACATGAAATTGTCTGGTACCACGCTGGAACCTATTTATGACGGCTCTTTTGCTTTTAATGAAGCAGAATTCACGGTGGATATGCTCAATGCCGCATTTTTACTGCAGGACGAAAAACTCGTGATCAATAACGATGGTCTGGTGTTCAATAATTTTGAAGTACGCGATGCAGATCGTAATATTTTCTCCATCGACGGAAATATAGGAACTGAAGACCTGCTAAATCCAACTTTTGACTTGCGTCTGGAGGCCAATGATTTTACCGCACTTAACTCTACCGCTGGTGATAATGATTTGTATTACGGTAAAGCCACTTTTGATGCGACGGCAACCATAACAGGTAATCTCACCATTCCTGTTGTCAAAATGTCGCTGGATGTTGATGATGCTACAGATGTAACCTATGTCATCCCAGCAACAGAACTAGATATCGTGCAGCGCGATGGGATTGTTCAATTTGTAAACAAGGAAAACCCAGATGATATTCTTACACAGACTGAAGAAGAAAGCGCGACGCTAACGGGTTATGACATTACCGCAGATCTTAGAATCACTAACGGCGCAAAGGTCAATATCATTGTGGATCCAACCACAGGTGATAATCTACAGGTGACTGGCGATGGTGATTTGAAATTTAGAATGACTCCTAATGGTCGCATGACACTTGCAGGTCGGTATGAGATTAATGACGGTTTTTATGAACTAAGTCTTTATGACATCGTCTCCAGAAGGTTTGATCTAGCCAAAGGCGGCAGCGTCTCTTGGTCAGGCGATCCCTTTGATGCCAATCTGGATGTAAGCGCTATTTATCAGGTAGAGACTAGTGCTAGTGCGTTGATGGCCTCACAAACCAGTGGTGCCGATGTGGCCACAAGAAATCGATTCCGTCAGGAATTGCCTTTCTTGGTATACCTCAATGTAGATGGAGAATTGATGGCTCCTGTCATCTCGTTTAGGCTCGACATGCCAGAAGATGATCGAGGCGCCATAGGTGGACAGGTTTATGGTCGCGTTCAGCAATTAAATAGCCAGGATCAGGAATTGAACAAGCAGGTGTTTTCGCTTTTGGTACTCAACAAATTTTTCCCAACGAGTGGTGCTGATGGTAGTTCTGGAGGAACAGCTGCTATCGCCAGAGATAACTTGAATCAAGCCTTGAGTGATCAATTGAATCAGTTTGGTGGTAAATTATTAGGCAATACAGGAGTGGACTTGAATTTTGGACTCGATAGCTATACCGATTATCAAGGGAATAGCCCGCAAGAACGCACACAACTCGATGTAACGGCAAGTAAGAAACTATTGGATGATCGATTGATCGTGAGTGTAGGTAGTGAGGTAGATATTCAGGGAAGTGCGGCAGATTCAGATGGACAGACGCCAGTGATAGGAAACGTGAGTTTAGAATATTTACTCAATGAATCTGGTCAATGGCGATTGAAGGGCTTCCGTAAGAATCAATTTGATAACGTTATTGATGGACAACTTATCGTTAGCGGTATCAGTTTGATATTTACCAAAGAATTCAATGAATTCAAGAACTTGTTTACCAAAACAGTTCAAGAAGAAGCAGCGGCTGCCAAACGAAAAGAAGACGCGGAGAAGAAAAAAGAAAAGGAAAAGGCGGAAGCAGCGAGAAAGGAAGAAGAGGAAGCGCAACAGCAAAAGGAAGAAACCAAGAAGGAGCGTGAGGCTCAAAAGGAAAAAGAGAATCAATAGAAATGAACGACCTTTCTATTGATAGTGGTACTTAAGAATATTTAATTGAACACAAAGAATTACATAAGAGTCGGTCTGTTATCATTGGCAATAATTACAATCTACAGCTGTGCCGTAAAAAAATACGTGCCAGAAGATGAATTGCTATTGGATTCCTATAATCTTGAAATCAAAGTAGATTCTGCCGCAGTGGTTGAAGATGTGGATTTGTTGAAAGCAGAGTTAGAAAAAGCGATTTCTCCTGTTCCCAATACTAAAGTGTTGGGCTTGCGTCCTGGATTGCATTATTACTACAAAGTCAATGTGGATAGCGCTGGATGGTTCAGAAAATTCATGAATAAAAAAATAGGTGAAGCGCCTGTGTATTTATCTGATGTTGAGGAAGAATCTACAAGAGACTTGATCAGAAACCGATTGGAAAATCGTGGTTTCTTCTTCAGTAACATTTCTTCTACTGTGGAACGAAATGAGGATGCCAAAGAAGCCACGGTAGGTTATAAGGTCAATCTGCCACAACCGTATACACTCGAGACCTATCAGGTGGATCGAGACTCGATTCCGTTTTATGATGTACTGGAAGAACAGGTGCAAAGTTCACCTATTAAAAAAGGATCGAGATTTGATTTATCTGCCATGAAATTGGAGCGTGACCGTATAGATCAAAACTTCAAAGAAAAAGGATATTACAACTTCAATTCTAGTTTTCTCATCTTTCAAGCCGACACCAATAGGTACGACAATCGCAAGTTTGATCTATTTCTAAAGCTTAAGAAAGACGTTCCCAGCAAAGCCGTAAAACCTTATAGAATTAAGGAGATTAATGTCTATCCACACAACATCGTAGGAGCAGACAGCGTCGCACAGGACACCACTAGATTTGATAACAAGAACTACATTCAAGATGTAGAGTTTTTCAGAGAAGATCGACTGGATCCCTTTATCACACTTAGAGAAGGAGATTTGTATAGTCCAGAAAAGTCAAAAGCCACCAGCCGTAGACTAGGTTCCATAGGTGCGTATAAATTTGTAAATATTGAATATACTGAGGTTGATAGCATTTTAAATGACTCGGTTAATTATTTGGAAGCCAATATTTATCTATCACCACTCAACAAAAGATCTTTACGCGCAGAATTACAAGGAGTGACAAAATCCAATGATTTTGCTGGTCCCAGTTTGGGTCTCACATTTTCCAATCGCAACCTGTTTAAAGGTGGCGAGGTGTTGAATTTATCTGCAAGGGCAGCCTATGAAGTTCAAATAGCCAGCAACAGTCAAGCTGGTCTTACCAGTACAGAGTTTGCGCTGGGCGCAGATCTGATTTTCCCTAGAGTAATTGCGCCCATCACATTTGATAGCGATATTTTTGAGTATTCCATTCCTAAAACCATCGCCAGTGCAGAGGCAAACCTGCTTAATCGTAGCAAGCTTTATGGACTTTTGACCTTTTCGGGAAGTTTTGGATACATCTGGCAGGCAAATAAGTACGTGACGCATGAATTCGATCCCATTGCGATCAACTATGTCAACCTCTTATACCAAAGTGAAGAATTTGATGCCATTCTCAATGACAACGCTTTTTTAAGGACCAGTTTTGACCAGCAGTTCATATCTGGATTGAATTATAGTTTTACTTATAACGGTATGCTGCGCAGCAATCGCAAGAGCCTTTTCTTTGTCAACAGTAACGTCGACATTGCTGGGAACTCTATTAGTTTGCTGGCTCAAGAAGGTGATCCAGATCCAGCCAATGGCGAGGTGCGCGATGAATTCTTGGGACTGGAATATGCACAATATGCAAAAGTGGATGTAGATTTTAGATATCACTTTATCACGGGCAAGGAACAACGCATCGCCACCAGACTTTTTGCTGGAATAGGTCTTCCTTATGGCAATAGTGATGTGATGCCCTTTAGCAAGCAATACTTTTCGGGTGGTGCCTATAGCGTGCGGGCATTTAGAACCAGATCCTTAGGTCCAGGAACCTACGCACCACCAGCAACCGATAATCGATCCTTTTTTGACCAGTCTGGAAACTTGAGGCTAGAGGCAAATGTGGAATATCGCTTTCCTATTTTTAGCTATGTAAAAGGTGCTTTTTTTGCAGACGCTGGTAATGTATGGAACACCACAAACAATGGTTTGCCAGGTGGGAAATTTAGCGGGAATTTTTACAATGAGTTGGGTATAGGTGCTGGCGCTGGTCTGCGCGTGGACGTGCAGGGATTTGTGATACGTTTTGACTTGGCCGCACCGCTTCACGATCCATCCCTGCCAGAGGGCGATCGCTGGGTAAATGACTTTGCAAACCCAGTATTCAACTTTGCGATAGGCTATCCTTTTTAATGATGGATAGAGGTGTATGATGAGTTCGCTTTCGCGAAAGCGAAATTTCCTATCTTTCATCACTCAAAAAGATCAACCATGGCAGATTTTAACTCACCTACATCCAACGCAGATTACCAAAAGCCAAGATACCAACGTCCCGAAGATGGCACTGTTGCCGCCAAAGGAATGATGGACTATGTCAAGATTTGTTTTAAGAAATATGCAGATTTCAACGGGCGCGCCCGCAGATCTGAGTATTGGTATTTCTATCTATTTAATGTTCTGGTGTTTTTAGCTCTGTACATTCCAGTGATTGCTCTGATTGTTGCAGAAAGTGAGCTGGTCATTCTGCCGGGAATATTATTGGCGATTTATGGATTAGGCATCATTATTCCAAGTCTTGCTGCCGTCGTGCGTCGCCTGCACGATACGGGTCGCAGTGGCTGGTATTACCTATTAGGTTTCATACCACTTGTGGGCCGTATCATCATTTTGATTTTTACCATTGAGGACAGTAAACCAGGCACCAATGAATGGGGTCCTAACCCTAAAACCGTTGGAAATGATAATTTTGAAAATGATGCCTTTGTCTAGACAGCGTCTTTAATCACTTTACACACTACATCCCTTTACTTTAAAGGTTTTCTAACTTAAAAATTCTATTATGAATTGGCGTATTACCTTTCAAGTAATCGGCATTATTGCCGCAGTGCTATCCCTTTTTCCATTAGTCGCAGCAGACTATTGGTGGATCAGGATTTTTGATTTCCCTCACGTACAGCTTACGGCTTTTACACTTATTGCTATACTGCTGTATTTTTTTACTTTCAAACCTAAATGGATCAATGATTATCTATATATCACCATTCTTTTGGGCTGCTTTGCCTTTCAGCTCACTAAAATCATAGCGTATACGCCTGTTTATCCTCTAGAGGTTCTAGACAGTTCTAAAAACGTTGAGGAAGAGAACAGGTTGATTATTTACACAGCTAATGTGTTACAAAAAAATGAAAAAGGGTCTAATCTGTTTATCGAGATAAGAGAGCGCGAGCCAGACGTGATTGTTTTTACAGAAACTAACGAGAGATGGATGAACGACATACGCCTACAAATAGGTAAGGACTATCCTTATAAAGTAGAGCAACCACAAGATAATACTTATGGCATGCTGGTGTATTCCAAATTGCCATTGAGAGATGCTAACATCCACTTTATGGTAGATCCAGAAATTCCATCCATTCACGCTCAAGTCCAAATGCGTAATGGTGAATGGTTCCAATTGTATGCGATACACCCAACGCCACCTATGCCACAGCACAATCCCATGAGCACAGATCGTGATACAGAATTAATGATTACCGCAGTGAAAAGTTATAATTCTGAATTACCAGTGATTGTTTTAGGTGATTTTAATGATGTGGCATGGTCTGATAGTACAGAGTTGACTAAGACCATTAGCAAGCTACTTGATTTGCGCATAGGTAGAGGTTTCTATAGCTCATATCATGCGCAATATCCATTGATGCGATGGCCACTGGATCATATCTTAATAGATTCAGAGTTCAGGTTAGAAAAGGCTGGTACTGGAGTGGATTTTGAAAGTGATCATTTTCCCGCATATGCCTACCTAACTTATGAACCAGCGCTTGCCAAAGAACAAGCAGCAGATGAACCTACTGAGGAAGACTGGAAACAAGCCAAAGACCAAATGAGCACCAAAGGAATGGAAAGCTTTATGGAGCTGCCTGCTGCTTTCAAAAACCTAATAAACAATTAATTACAGGCATTGCTCTAGTTAATAATATAGTAATTATTACTCCTTTAACGAGACAAAGCAGGCTAGTAATGCAATTTTGTAATGCATAAAAAAAGCGCATTATGAATAAATTTATACTCATCCTTGCCATTGTAGCTACTTTGAGCGGTATCATAGGTTTTACTGTGGACTTTGCAGCTACGTCTTTCTTAAGAATCTTGTTTCTGGTAACAGCAGATATTGCCGTGATATTACTATTGGGCAAATTCTTATTTCAATCAGAAAAAGGAAAACGCATTCGTCAACGTATCAGAGTACGATAACTAAATCACATCTCTTAAGCGATGGACTTGATCCATTGATAAGAGATCATTATGGCAGTAATACCTAATAGGGTACTCGCCATAAAATATAGGGCCGCTTGCAGGTAAGCCGTTTGCTTCAATAGGAAATACAACTCTGCAGAAAAGGTACTAAAAGTGGTTAGACCACCACAAAAACCAACAGCCAGCAGTAGGAATGAAGATTCTGACAGCTGGCTTTTATCATTTAGAGCTAGCACACTTCCCAAAATCAAACATCCTAGCACATTTACCGTAAGTGTTGGAATCCATTTGATACTGTCAGAATTTAACCAGATGGAAAAGGCAAACCGCAGACAGCTGCCTAAACCGCCACCTATAAAAACAAACAATAAACTTTTAAGCATTAGAGTACTGGTAAATAGATCTCCGTAAGATACTCTGCTGGATTTACCACCTTGTAGGAGTCTGTTTTGTAGAATTCAAATGGTGGCTGTTCAGATCTTTCAAGGCCGTTGACGGTAATAAAACCTTCACCTACCTGCCATGCTTCTGGTAAATATTTGTAGGCACCTTTAAGGGTCACCTTTACAGCTCGTCCTGGCTCCTGAAAACCGCATAGTATGGTAGAATTCACCGCAGTGATTATGCGGTCCTTTACAGGTATTCCCGCAGAGAAGATGACATTTTCTCTGGTTTCATCAAACTTCTCATAGATCACCATAGGTGCACCATAACTATCTATGTTATTGGCTTGCATATAACTTCTGATCTTTTGTAGGATCTGTGATTGCAGCTTGGAAAAATTATCCAACCTACTACTTGTGGACATGTATAAATAATAACCGCCACCATAATCGATCAATCCGTCGGGACTGATGGTGTACTCATCCATTTCCTTTTGGAGGTAGGTATCTAGATTGGCCAGGCTCTCATCGTACATGTCACCTAATTCCTGCTCCATATCAGTTCCCGTGATTTTAGTATATACCTTTTCTACGAGTGATTGATCGCCTTGGGCGCGCATCGTCACTTTTGAACCGTTCTCAACTTCTACGATTTGGTAATCAATAGTAGCTTTTGAAGCGCCTAGACTATGCTCATAGACCATCTCCATTTCCATGGATTTATTGGGATCAAGTCTGGTAATCGTCACGGTTCCAGTACCGTTCTCGTCTGTAAAAGAATAGGAGCCATCCACGCCGGCAGTCTGATCGCTGTAGGTAACGTTGGTATCTTCTTGATCCTGATAAGCATCCCAGTTTTCCCATTTTTTGAAATCAGATAGCTGTTCGTACACCAGGCTTTTAGGGGCTTCAATAACGGCAGTTTTACTCACATCATAACGACCGTCTTGTAATGAGAAGTATACAGCGCCTGCGATGATGACTACAAGCAGTAAAATGAAGATATATTTGAGGGATTTCATTGCTACAGTTGATTTACAACCAAATATACAATTAAATTCAAGCGAGCTTCAAACAAAAAAAAACTACCAGACATGGAGTCTGGTAGTTATAAGGAATTGTCTCCAATTCCTTTCCCCTTTTTCTTATTTACTTTCTTATGAGTAAAATTAGGACTTGAGGAAAGGCCAGAGAATACCCAATAAAGGGTACTTTTTGTTAAAATGTTTAGAAATAGTTCGCTTTCGCGAAAGCGAACTCTCTAATAGCCTATTTATAATGGTTATGCTTTTGCAATGCATATCGCATCAATTCACCTTTGCCTTGCAAGCCCAGTTTCTGGATCATGTTCTTGCGGTGCTTGTGAACGGTTCCCACGGCGCAGTGACGTATTTCGGCAATTTGTGAGGATTGATGGCCTGCAGCAATCAGTTTTAAAATCTCACGTTCTGTGCTTGATAGTATATCCTCGGCATGGCTGCTGGATGTATAGGTAGACGGCATGATGGTAATCGCGCTATCCATATAGGTGTTTCCCTGCATCACGCTCATGATGGCTTCCCTGACGACTGATAGAGGTCTGATTTTGAGAATATAACCATCTGCGCCGGCGTTGATCATGTCCCTTACGGCTTGATCATCATCAAACATGGTAAAGGCAATTACCTTGATACTGGAATTGATCTCTTTTACTTTTGTGCATACCTCGACGCCATTCATTCTGGGCATGCTGATGTCTGTCAGGATCACGTGAGCCTTCTTATGCTCCATAAGCTTGATAAGCTCAACGCCATCTTGAGCGGTGGCGACTACTTCAATATCTGGATCGTTTGCAAACAAAAGTTTCAATCCATCAATGAGTGATTCATGATCCTCTACGATAATAAGCTGTATCATATGATGGGAATTTCAATGGTTATGGTGGTTCCATGACCGGCACTAGAATCAATATCCATCGTACCATCCATTTCTTCTACTCTTTTTTCAATACTGTACAATCCCATTCCATCTGCTTTTTGATTGATCTTGGCTTCAAACCCTTTTCCATTATCTTCTACCATGAGGTTAATGCTTTTTTTGGAACCTATGATGTTCACGGCTGCCACACTAGCACCGGCATGTTTTACCACGTTGCTGAGCAGCTCCTGGATCATTCTAAATATGTTGAGCTCCAGCGAGTTCTCAATAGTACGGTCCATATCATGACTGTAAACGCTTACTTTTATTTTACCGGTATCCGTAAGGTTTTGTGCCAGTTTTTGAACCGTTGGGATTAGACCTTTACTGGCCAGCACACCGTTATGCCTGCTGTGTGACATACTGCGAATGGTGGCATAGGTTTCTTCCAATAACTTATCGGTCCTGGTATAAATCTCTTTTGAGGTGTCTTCTTTAAAATGATTTTTTAGGTTTTCAAAGTAGAGCCTGATTGTCGTCAAAGAACTGCCCAAATCATCATGCAGCTCGCTTGCCAATTTTTTGCGCTCTTTTTCCTGACCAGCGATCATGGCGTCGATGGTAGCCAATTCTTGGTTTTTCATTAAGTTGTCCGCACGCTGGCGCTCGATTTCAATTTCCTGTAGGGCAAGTCGTCGTTTCTTGTCTTGGTTTTTATATACAAACAGACCACCAAGAAATAACACGAACATACTTCCTGCAATGGAAATAATCATCGTTTTTTGACGCTCATTGTCGGCGCTTAATTCTGCATTTTCAAGTTTGCGTTCTTGGACTTGGTATTTTGCTTCTAGTTCTTGTAATGCATTAAAACGATTGTTCTCATTTTTTTCATTGGAATAAGCAATCACCTGCTCAAATATCTTACTACTTTTTTCAAAATCACCCGATTCTACATAAGCCGTTCCCAGATTCATAAGAATCTTTGACTTGTAGGGTTTTAAATCTTGTGATTCAGAAAGTTCCAGCGCTTTACGTAGGGATTCTATAGCCTCATCATAACGTTTAAGTTGAATATAGGTATAACCTAGATTCGAATAATACACAATGGTCGTTGGAATATAATTTTTATTCTCAATAAAAGATTTTGACTTCTCATAGTAGAATAAAGCAGAATCATATTGTTGTCCAAATTCATGTGTTGCAGCTATATTGAATATCGTATTGCCTGCTATTCTGTAGAGGTTTGCTTTAGCAGCAATCACTCTTGAATAATGTAATAATTTTAGTTTTTTTTCATAGGCCAAAGGATCATCTTGAGCTATTTGCATATAACGATAAGAGTTACACCCTATCAATTGATCTGGATCTTGCGTTTTTTGAGCGATTAGGCAATTTTCATCCATCAATTCATTTGCCGTACTCTCTACTTGTACCAGCGAGTATTGAGAATAGATCAGCTCATCGTTAATTTCAAATAACAAGGCTAAGTCTTTTTTACCGACCAATTTTTTAGCCTTTAGAAGAGTTTTGTAGGTCTCTTGCATTTCACCTTCAATATTGATATGCGAAACGGCATGGACAAAAAAGAATCGACTTTTTTCCAATCTTGTGAAACTGGTGGTATCGACCTTCAATAAAATTTCCCTTGCTTTTTTATATGCGCCTATGTCATGTTTCTCTTGGATGGCATCCAGTAGATTCGATTGACTAGAAACTTGCAGAGAAAAAAGCAATAAAAAAACACTGTAAAGTATTCCTTTAACCATTAAGGTTTATCTCTTATGATGACTCTACCATTAATAATAGGTTCTTCAAGCCCATCTTTTTCATTTAGATCTATCGTTGTTGGATATTCGTGATCCTTCACTAATTTTTTACTAAGATTAAATTTCTTGAGAGGTTTGGCACCTTTAACCAATTTGATATGGAATTTGCCATCTTTAGTGAAATTGGCTTCTCCTACTTGTTTGTCTCCATTAAGCTGACAAAACACAACTTCACTAAGTGAAAATTTATCACTCCATTCAAAAAATGCCCAAAGCTGTAAACCAGCAGTATCGCAAAGGCAAACGGGTTTAAAACATGTATCTTGAGAAACAATAACTAAGGATTGAAAGGGGTTTGATTCAGACATTATGGGTGGTTTTTACGGTTGGGTTCAAATATGCCTTGAAATTAGGCAAAAAAAAATACCCATTATTGGGTATTTTTTTTAATTGCTGTTCTGACTATCTCATGATTCCCGATGGGAACGACACGACACTTTCAACGCCATCTGCACCTACGGCAGCTACTCCAAAAAAGGAATTGTCGATCACGATTTCTTCCAGCTCAAAAGAGGTCATATTACCTACATATCGTGAGTTATCCCAAGTTGGACTCGTGGTATCACGCCAGTACACCTTGTATCCTACGGCGCCATCTACCGCGTCCCATTGTAGTTTTGCATTTGCCTCTACGATTCCGCCTATTTTTACATTCATAGGTCGGGTAGGAGCCCAAGCTAATTGTGCCAAATTGATAGCATTGACGGCTGTCAATTTTCTCGCATATGGGAAGTTCACATGTTCTACTACGTCACCATAAGCGATGCCATCTTCTACACGTATGTCTTGATGTTGCTGGGTATAGTTTTCATGCGCTTCCATGATGCGAACTCCTGCAAATCCCAGGTCGTTAAATGGTCTGTGGTGTCCACCGCGGCCAAAACGATCCAATCGATATACCATCATAGGATGCATCTCTGGCATATATGTATTTACTGATTTGTAAATGTATCTGGCCAGTTGTCGTGAGATACCATCCACCTCGCCACCATAAAAACGGCGACCGTTGCGCTCGCGCTCGGTTTCAGTTGGGTCTGTAGGCTCAGAGAAAATTCTAAATTCACGATTGTCAATCACGCCATCAACACCTTCAATATTTCCTATCATGTCATTGTTCAAGAAACCGATCACGTTCCATTCATTTTTCTGGGCATACTCTGCAAAACCTTTCCCGCCAAACAATCCTTGTTCCTCACCACTCAATCCTACATAAACGATGGAGTTTCTAAACTTGCGCTTGCTCAGCACTCGCGCGGCCTCAATCGTTCCTGCCATACCACTAGCGTTGTCGTTTGCTCCAGGAGCATCCTTAGTATAATCAGAGCCATCGCTGTTGCGGGAATCAATATCACCGCTCATCATCACAAAATCATTGGGATTTGTGGAGCCTCGCTGGATGGCAATAACATTGACCACATAAGTATCCATGGGAATACGGTTGCTCATTTCTTTAGTCACAAGGTCCTTCTGGTAGAAGACTTCCAGACAACCGCCACATTCACTGCTGATTTTATCAAATTCTGCTTTGATCCATCGTCTGGCGGCACCTATACCTCGCGTGTCGCTTATGGTGTCAGAAAAGGTGTTGCGAGTACCAAATCCCGCTAGGGTACGCACATCGCTCTCGATGCGCTCTGCGCTCACTTCATCAATAATGTTGTACAAGTCCTGTTGATGTTCTGATGGTACTTGGGCAAAAGCTACGCTGGTTGCAAAAAGGAATAATAAGGTAATTAAACGCATGTTTTTTTGTTTTAAAGATACTGGTTGTTACGCTTTCGCGAAAGCGAACTCAAGAACAATCTTTATTTCATAATAGGTTTTAATCTTCAGCTTCATCCATATCCAACTGGGCTTCAAATGAGCTGGCGATGATGTCGTCTTTATTGATCCAATAATCTGAAGTGATCAATTCGTACTTCTGGTCAGAAAGTTTTTTGAAATACCACACGATATCGTTAGCCTCTTCAAAAGCGACCTCTCCACTAATCTGGTCTTTGAAAAGCCGCTGAAGGATCGCGTGACTATTGATTCCTGGACTCAATAATCGCAGCGCCGCAGCCTTATCGATTTCATAATCCACCGGTGCGTCTGATACAGCACTAAACTGGATCACACTGGCTTTGGCGTGCGGGAATTTACCGTTATAGGCTTTGTACAGAAATACATTAACGTCAAACAACCTGCTGTGCAAGGAGATGTCAGAATGTTTTTCGGCTACGTTTTCCTTGAGCATATCGTTAGAGATCTGTTCATACTGGCCGTCATTTAATTCATCTTGAAACTTATATCTCAAAACGATTTCTGCCGCTTCTTGAGGTTCATATTCAGATATTGCCAGGTATAACAACTCCTTCAGGTCCTGATCCGTGGCGTCGCCAGTGTCACCAAATTCAAATAACTCCAACAAATTCACATAATCATCGTGGTTCCATTTATTTTCTATCTCGTCAATGGAGTCGATGTCCTCAATGGTAACTTGGTATTTCATGACTTCTCAGTTTTATGGAAAGGTAGAATGTGTCTGCTGAATGTCCTGCTAAAACGACCTTAAAGAATAGGAGAAAACTCTTTTAAGCCGGGAAATAAATAGGGTGAGATGATTTTAAAATTGATTAGCTTTCAAATGACTTTCGGTTTTCCGTGTTCAACCCTACCTAATTATCTAAGTTATCTAATTGATTGCCATTATTTAAAACCTTATGAAACTTCATCTATTTTCGCTATTAGGAGTATTTATTCTTACCGCATGTTCGCCAAAAATAAATGGTGTAGACCAAAACGCACAAGATGCAGAGTCTGCCTATATGTTACCACCTATACCTGCCAGTATTCTTTCTAATGAACCCTGCACTTCATGTAACACCGTACCAGGAACCTTGTCCCAATTTGCAAATGCCTTAAAGGATTCCAAGCTACAACGCTATACCAATGCAGGCACCGAGAAAATTGAATACAAAAAGGCAGAGGAATTTTGTAACCCGTTATTTTTTACCACGTGCGATAATTTGATGGTGCTCACCGCCACAGATCAAGCCAAAGACCGTATTGAATTTAGACAAGAAAAGGATTTAAGTCTAAACGATCAAAGCATTATGAGGCTGCAGGCCAGCTTCCAGAATCTACCTATTGGCAGTACTACAAAAGGAGTCACCATGGCGCAAATACACAGTGATGCTAGTGGCGTGGAACGGCCCTTGCTACGTGTGGAATATACAGGAGCAAAGGATGTACGCGTGGTGGTTACCGATACCTATGTCAAAGGTGCAGGAAAATCCATCAATGATTTTATGATGAACTTTCAGGATGGTCATGAATTATATTGTAAACTGGAAATCATGGAGTCCGGCAATCAGGTTCACGTGTATTTGAAAAACATCACCACCGGAAAATCCAATTCCAAAACCTATACCGTGAGCAACAAATGGTTGGAAAAGGACGGTGATTTTTATTTTAAAACAGGAGCCTATTTACAAGAAAGTGGTTCTATCCCGATAGTTAGGTATCAAAGTCTTAGTTACTACTACTAAGCGATCCTGAAACAAAAAATCCAGCCTGATATGCCAAGCTGGATTTTATGGATTCAAAACAGGTGAATTTTAATCGGCTGTTTTGCGAATCTCCACGTGATGAGGATAAGGTATCTCGACACCTATCGCATCTAGCGTTTGTTTAAAGTTTTTCTGTAGATAGAAATACACCGGCCAGTGGTCTGCGGTTAAGGTGTATGGTCTTACCAAAATATTAATGCTGCTATCAGCATTCGTAACTACTTCTACAATAGGTGCTGGATCTTCCAACGTCAATGGATGGTCTGTCGCTAGTTTTCTAAGCGCTTCAATAGTTTTGGGTATGTCAGCATCATAGCTTACACCTATTTCAGTTTCCACTCTCAAGATTCCCGAAGCATCAAAGTTGATAATGTTACCGTTGAGTAATGGACCATTAGGGATGATGGCCGTTTTACGGTTAAACATCAACACCTTAGTTTGTAAAATGTCAATTTCTTGAATCGTACCCGTGATGCCTTGTGCCTCAACCGTGTCACCTACTTTGAAAGGCTTGAAAAGCAATAGCAACACGCCACCGGCAAAATTGGAAAGCGATCCCTGCAGGGCAAGACCTATTGCAAGACCCATCGCGGCAAGAGCGGCGGCAAAACCACTGGTTTCTATACCTAGAGTTCCTACAATGGCAACAATCAATAAAATCCAAAGAACCCAACGAATGATGTTCAAGAGAAACTTTTGAAGCGTGATTTCATACTCACGCTTTGCCATGATTTTACTCGTTACTTTGATAGCTCTACTAATGAGCCATGCACCTATAATATATAAAGCAATAGCTTTGAACACAGGAATACCATATTCCAGCACTAGAGCAATAACATTCTCTAATTTAAAATCTTCCATCTAAACTTTTAATTTTTGCAAATGTATTGCGTTAAGGATCAAATCTCCTTAGGAATTTGTTAAGGGTAGATGAGTAATGGATTGAGTTCCGCTTTCGCGAAAGCGTGATGACCACAAACATTTTACGGCTTGATGGAGACTATACTAAACTTAAGCCCTATTTTTAAATCAGAACAAGATATTATTCAAATGATGCGATCGATGATATTTAGAATCTTAGCAGTATTCATAATTACTTCTAGTGCAGTTTATGCTCAAAAAGCAGACAAGCAGACCGCCATTACAGCCGTCGCATATCTTTATTCTTTTAAAATAAATGAATCTGATGTTCAACCCATGCAGGAAAATATGAACTTGATCGTGGATGGTAGTGAAACAAGTTTTCAATCCTACAATTTGCGTAAGATGGATACGATCAAAGCCACAACTACCTATACGGATGTAAATGATCCAAAGAGGATAGAAAACAACCGCAAGTATAAATCGTTCAACAAGTACAATATTTATACAAATGGTATGGAAGTGACCTTCAATTCTAAATTGGGAATGGATGCATACGTTTATGAAGAAACACTGAATCTGGATTGGCAGTTGGGAAGTGATACCAAGGAAATTATGGGTTACACCTGTAAGAATGCCCGTGTGTCTTATGGCGGTAGGCAATGGGAAGTCTGGTATGCCCCAGATTTGCCTTTCAATGCAGGACCTTATAAATTTAAAGGTTTACCAGGATTGATTTTAAAAGCTACAGACGATACCGGCAATTTTGATTTTGAAGCCGCCGCCATGGGGAGTAAAAAGAAAGTCCCATTACAGTACGCTTTTCATTCTAAGTCAAAAAATGAATTAGTTAAGACAACGCGAGAAGAGTTTAACAAGATTCAGGCTTCTTATGAAGGTCTTAGTTTTAATGAAAAAATGAATTTTGGCAGAACAGATGGTTCTAGAATCGTCGTTACCCAAATGTGGGACAAAGATGGTAATGAAGAGGATTTGAGAGAATTAGATCAAGCACCTGAAAAAAGGCGACTCTTTATTGAGGTCGATCATGAATAAATCAATACTAAATTTCTCTATGGATCGAATTTAAATCTGTTCTAAAAAAATCTTGGCCTGATGTACCAGTCGTTTTTCTCTACAATATTTATACTTTTTGCTGTAGCAATCGGTATTGCTCAGAAAAACAATACATCAGAAATTCTTCAAGTGACTTATGACCACAGTTACAAGTTATTAGAATCTGATACCCTACATAAGCATGAAACAATGCGTTTGCTTATTCAAGGTATGCGCACCAGCTTTATGGAAAATTTCCAATACAAGTCTGACTCCATTATCAAAAAGAATGGCACTCACTTACCCACGACAGAAGAAGAAGCGGACATTCTCCTACAAGCCAACCAAAAAACGGATAATCTTTATCGCATTCATGCCGACCCAGAGAAACTAGGCTATTACAGTCCGTTAGGTATTCACACCGTCTACCGTTATGAAGAAATTCCATTGATGGAATGGCAATTAACAGGAGCATCAAGGAATATTTTGGGATATTCTTGTAAAAGTGCAACAGTATCATATGGTGGTAGAGCCTGAACCGCTTGGTACGCGCCAGAATTACCCTATAATGCTGGACCCTATAAATTTAAAGGGTTGCCAGGACTTATACTTTCAATACACGATGCGACTAATGATTTTTCCTTTGAGATCGTTGGATTGAAAAAAATACAGTCAACGGAATTCCTTAACGCATCTCCCGCGACAAAATTTGATAAGGCCGAAAAAGTCACACAGAAAGAATTTAACAAACTCAAGCGCGCATTTGATCAGTTGTCTATCGTTGAAAAATTAAACTATGGTAGTACTAGTACTATTAGTATCATTAACTCCAGTGGTGAAGATCTTACCAAGCAAAGAAAGTTTAATAAACGATTAGAAGGGAAGCGGGTTTATATGGAACAGTAAAATAATTGATATCAGATCTATCAATTCATAAATTATAGTTTTAATAAAATTAGGATGTGTCGTTTTTTTTTTCAGTTTTAAACAATACTAATCTTAAAAACCTTTTAATTATGAAAAAAGTTTTATTATTTTGTTGTTTGTAGTAGCATCAACTTCAGCTTACGCTGAAATATTCACTAATGGGGATTTAAAAGCTAAAGTAAATCAGGAGCTAATCGAAGTCGGTTGCCCGGACAATTCTACCTTTATCTTTGCTGGATGTGGCGCTAGTGGGTGTTATTCAGTAAGGTATCATGTAGGTCTTTATACTAGTCCACCATATAAACCTACCCCAGAACAAGCAGATGCTATTGCAGAAGATCTAAATAGGAGATGCGCCAGCTTTAGTGAATCACCATTCATTGACGAACCAGGAAGTATTTAATAATTAAATTGTTTTTTATGAAATACTTGTTAGTATTTTCGTTTTTATGTACAACATTTATTTTTGGTCAAAATTCTGATCAAACATCCATTAGTGTAGCGTACCTGTTAACTTTTAATGATAGACATTCTCAGTCTAACAGTTTGAAAGAATATTTTAATTTGCTTGTGAAAGATGATAAATCTATATTTCAAACTTATAATGAGAGAGAATCTGATACGTTAAGAGAAAAAAATATAGCAATTCCTACAAATACTAATGAGTATTTTTCTTTTAACAAATTTTCAATTTTATTCGACGATAAGAACCTAGTTTTTAATGAAAAAGTGGGTAGTGAGGAATATCAATATTCTGAATCTATTAACTTAAAATGGCAATTAGGTAATAAGAATAAAGAAATAAAGGGCTTTCAGTGTAAAAATGCGATAGTAAATTATGGTGGTCGCAAATGGGAAGCTTGGTACACTCTTGAAATCCCTGTGAATGCTGGTCCTTATAAATTTAAAGGCCTACCAGGCTTAATTATGAAAATTACAGATTCAACCAACTCATACGATTTTGAGTTTTTTAAAATGCGCAAGCGTGACATAGATAGGATTTATAAATTCAATCATTACAAACCAGAGGATCAGAGAATTATAATGGAACGTAAAGAGTTTAATAAATATAAACAAAGTTATGATGAACTTAGCTTGAGTGAAAAATTAAACATAGGCAGTACGGGCTCCAAAACTATAATTGAAAGGGTAGATGGAGAAGCAGATCAGACAATGCGAAGAGTAACCGATAGCACAATTGGATCTTCTGACGTAAACCCTATTGAAATTGACCATCACAAGTAAATTTTCAAAAAGGCAAGCTTATTCAAATTACAAAAGAGTCAATGGAAACCCATTGACTCTTTTTATATTGTACAACCAAAAAGCACCAAACTTTCATTGTCTAATACATCACCATTTTTCAAAAGCTTATTTTTAATCATCCTGTGGTGTTTTACGATGGCCAGTAATGCGCAGCAATTTGAAATCAAAGGAACCCTAAAAGATTCCTTGAAGGAACCAGTAGCCTTTGCCACCATCATCGCCTCTAGCGATAGGGATGAAAACAATGTGTTGGGATATACGACTAGCGCAGATAATGGTGTTTTTTTGCTAAAATTAAAACAGGCAAGTCCGCAGGATTCTATATGGATTACAATCCGGCATCTAGAACACGCAAGAAAGCAACTGCACTTTAAAGCTGTTTCTCAAAACATCACGGTGATTCTTGAAAAACAAGAAAACCAACTTAAAGAGGTTCAACTAAAAGCAAAAAGAACTATTGAGGTTAAAGGCGATACCATAACCTATAATGTAGAAGGCCTTAAAAAAGAAAAGGATTATACGATTGAAGAAGTGATCGCACGCATTCCTGGTGTAGAAATTTCTGATAGTGGACAGATCAAGTATAAAGATAAGGCCATAAGCTATTTGTATCTTAATGGCGTTGACTTGTTGGAAGGTCGCTATAACATTGCTACACGCGGCATTCCAGCAGATGCAGTAGAGGATATTGACATTATGAAAAAACATAATCACGCACGTATAGATAAAGGGCGAACGGAAAGTGACGATGTAGCCTTCAATCTAAAAATCAAGAAAGATCGCAGTCTGGTTTTTGGCAGTACCAAGGCAGATGCTGGTGTACCGTTTCTAACGGGTCTTGCAGAAGGTACGCCCATATATATTGAAGACAACTTTCAGGATATTGCAAGCGTTAAAATCAACAATATAGGTAAATCCCTTGCAAGTAATGGAACTAACCTAACCCAGGGAAATGCAGATCTATCGACATTAGAGCTGCCAGATGTTGATATTCTCACTGAACCTAATACGAACGGTACGTCAATATCAGATTCCTACTGGCTGGATAATGAATCATTTTCCATAACAAACGATGCTTTAATCAAAAGCAGTGACCAAGCGATCTTTAAAGCAGGTACAACCTATAATAAAGGTGATAATCAGATTGATCGCTTTTCAAATGCTACCTATTTCTTCGATAACGACAGCACGCAAGTCAACCGCCAGACCAGAAATAAGTTGCAGGAAGAACTATTTTATTTAGGGTTGGTACAAGAAATCAATAAAGATCGATTGTACCTCAATAATAAGATAAAACTAAGCACAGAACGCACAGATGGATTATCCAGTAATATCCAGAATGGAGAAACAATTGATTATTCCTACGATCGTAGTACCACCAGACTTTCTGACTTGCTGGAGTTTAAAACAACCATAGGTGAGCAGGTCTTGAACAATGGCTTCCTTATTGAATTTTCAGAATCTAAAGAAACAAGTTTTACCACACCTGCAGTTTTTACAGATCAGATTCCCAGTGTCATCAATCCAGACGTAACCACTCAAAATATTGAGACAAAACGTTTTAATATAGGTGGATATTCTGGATTTACATTTCTTATAGGCAAAACAAAATGGGAAGCAAAGCAACGCCTTCGTTGGAGCTCAGAGAATTTACAGAGTGACTTATTTCAACAGTCTACAAATAACAACCGTTCTCAATCCAGTTTTCCCTTTGCAAGTGATTTTGAACTGAATCAACTAGAGTCGTCAACTTCATTGAAGAGCAGCTATCAAATAGGTAGGTTTAAATTAAGAGTGACACCACAGATTTCTTATCTGTATCTTGACAAAGAAGAACTCCTGCAAACAGATCTCAACCAAAAAGAAGATTATCTGTTTTTTGAACCCAGCGCAAGCCTGTCCTATAAATTGAGTTATAAATGGAATTTTTCGCTTTCTGGATCACGCAATTTGAGCACTTCTAGGTTTTCTCAATTATACAATGGTATTGCGTTACGCGATTTCACCTCTCTAGGTAGGAATCCAGACGCCATTAATGTTACAAGAGCTACCAGCGCCATGTTCTTTATCAACTATGACGATATCTTATCTGGCTTTTTCTTTAATAACGCCACTAGATTCAACGATAATACTTCAGACTTTACCTTTAGTAGCAATATTGATAAAAATGGTCTTATACAAACTATTGCCATTGAACGTGAGAATAATTCCACATCGTTTTCCAATTCAAGTAATTTTACTAAAAGATTCTTTAGAATCCTGCGTACGGACTTGCGATATTCCTTTAGTTATTTTGAAGGAGAACAGTTCTTTAACGGCAATGCCCAGGAATTTAAGAATACGAACCATTCGATTAATCTGGAGTTAGGGTTAGATAACAATACTTGGTACGGCATCACTTACAATGGTGGTTTTAATTATGGAATTTCAAAAGTGACAAACCTTAGAAATACAAATTTGTTTTTAAAGCATAAACTGGAGCTCGATTTCTACACTAGTTCAAAATCTCGACTCAATGTAGGACTTGAATCGGTAAGCTCCACAACATCTACAAATGATGTCACGAACAACAATACTTTGACCAATATTTCCTACTACTACAAGCCGAACAAAAAACTATTTCTAAGAGCCTCAATGAACAATATTTTTAACGAGGATTTTTTTACTACAGTTCAAAATAGCTCCAACTTCATCAGTCAATCTCAGTTTTCTCTGCGACCACGACAGTTTACTATAGGGCTTAATTACTCTTTGTAGAATTTGAATAGTTCCGCTTTCGCGAAAGCGAAATAATCTAACAACATTTTTACAAAAATCCTCTTCTCAATTGCCGCTCGAAACTGGAGTTATGAAATTATTTGAATAAAGAAAGCAGCATAACGCGATAGTCGAGAAGGAGCGATTTATGATTGTCGTTATTCTAGTAAAACCATATCTCGACTATCGCTCGATACTGGTTTACAGGATTCCCATGCAACATAAATAGTTTACCACTTGTTATAGTTGAGATTCTACTTTCAAAATTTAAAAAAAGATGACTATAAAAAAATGCCTTGAAGAAATTCAAGGCATTTTATCAATCTACGTTTTAGTTTCCTAGAAAGGGTACTTATTTTCTTCAGTGACTTTGTCTGCGATCGTGTTTCTCAACTCGATCACGTTAGGCAAGTTAGCGTACTTAGTGAAACGTTTTAAGCCCATCAACATCATGCGTTGTTCATCACCTTCAGCAAAGCTTGCAATTCCTTCTTCAGCTTTTGCCTGGATGATCTTGGAAGCTTTGTACAAGTATAGCTTAGACATCGCGATCTGCTCTTTTTGAGAATCTTCACCATAGCGGTTTGCGTTTTTCTCTGTTCTTAGGATCGCACTTTCTGCCATATAGATCTCGATCAATATATCAGATGCTGCTAGCAATAATTGCTGGTGCTTTTCCAATTCGGTTCCTAATTTTTGAACAGCGCTACCAGCTACCATCAAGAATACATTCTTGAGTTTGGCCAGCATTTCTTTCTCTTCAGCAAAAAGCTGAGAGTAATCTGGCGTATCAAATGATGGGATAGAAGTCAATTCCTGACCTACCGCCATTGCTGGCTCTAGTAGGTTCACGTGACCTTTCATAGCTTTCTTCACTAACATTCCAACAGCTAGCATGCGGTTGATCTCATTAGTTCCTTCGTAGATTCTTGAGATACGTGCATCTCTCCAGGCAGCCTCCATAGGGGCATCTGCACTAAAGCCCATACCACCATAGATCTGGATTCCTTCATCGCTACATTCCTGCATATCTTCAGAAACGGCTACTTTAAGAATAGAACATTCAATAGCAAACTCTTCAACACCTTTCAATTCTGACTGAGCAAATGTTTCTCCAGCTTCTTGTCTTGCATGGATTCTGTTTTCAATGTCTTTAGCCGCACGGTACGAAGCACTTTCACCCACATAAGCGTTGGAGGCCATATCTGCAATTTTCTTGCGTATCGCACCAAACTTTGCAATAGGAGTATTGAACTGCTCACGATCGTTAGCATACTGTGTAGCTAGCGAGATCACACGACGTTGTGCATCCAGACATGCTGCTGCTAACTTGATACGACCTACGTTCAAGGCGTTCATGGCGATTTTGAAACCTTCACCTTGACCGGCCAACATATTTTCCACAGGTACTAACGTATCGTTGAAAAATACTTGACGAGTAGAAGAGGAGTGAATACCGAGTTTGTGCTCTTCCTCACCCATAGAAATTCCATTGCTAGGGTCGTTTTCTACGATAAATCCAGTGATGTTTTTATCATCGCCCATACGTGCGAAAACCACAAATACATTACAAAAACCAGCATTAGAGATCCACATTTTTTGACCGTTGATCTTGTAGTGTTTACCGTCTTCGGTAAGTTCTGCTTTGGTTTTACCAGAGTTGGCATCAGATCCTGCGCCAGGCTCGGTCAAACAATAAGCTCCAAACCACTCACCAGTTGCAAGTTTAGGAACGTATTTTTTCTTTTGCTCTTCGGTTCCGTACAAAGTAATCGGCATCGTTCCAATTCCTGTATGCGCACCAAAAGCAGTAGCGATAGAACCAGTGGCTCCAGAGATGTAGTCACAGACTAACATCGTAGAGACAAATCCCATTCCTAGACCGTCGTATTCTTCTGGTACCGCGATACCTAAAAAGCCCATTTCTCCAGCTTTGCGCATGACTTCTTCAGTCAGTGCGTAGTCTTTCTTTTCAAAACGTTCTTTGTGAGGTACAATTTCCTTGTCCACAAACTCGCGGACAGATTCCTTCATCATCTGTTGTTCTTCCGTGAAATCTTCAGGAGTGAACACATCTTCTGCGGCTGTTTCTGTTACTATAAACTGACCACCGCGGATCATTTTCTTTTCTGCTGTTTCTGTACTCATAATAGTATTTAGTATTTAGTATGCAAGCCTAGCTTGCTTTTAGTAATTAGACTTTTTTACTTAGTGATTTTTGTAGTGCTATATTCATTTTACTAATCTCAACGCATTGATCAACGATATTTCCTGCGGTTTCTTCATTGATTAATTTCAATTTTTCGGACAGAAACGTTTGAGTGATTAATTCTGACGTGCTGCCTGATGCGATAGCTAGAAAATAATTAAACTGTTGGTTACTGTTGCGTCCAGAACCTTCAGCAATATTTGACGGAATTGAGACGGCACTTCTTCGCATTTGTGAGATCAAACCATATTTTTCTTCTTTAGGAAATTGCTCTGTAGCTTTATACACATCAAGAACAAGATCCATCGCTTTCTGCCAAATCTTAAGTTTCTCAAATTGATGCATGATGTTTCAATTATCATTAGCACGCTTTCGCGAAAGCGAAACACACAAAAAACTTTTATTTGAAACCAATCTCTTCTTTCATTAAAAAAGCTGTCAATCTAAGTACTGAAAGCAAAGCGGTCTAACTACTAATTTCTTTAATTCAAAAATTCAAATATTCCAGCGGCTCCTTGTCCGGTTCCCACGCACATAGTCACCATACAGTGCTTGCCTTGATGGCCACGCTTGCGCATTTCATCAAAAATCTGCACTGATAATTTTGCGCCAGTACATCCTAGTGGGTGACCCAATGCGATCGCACCACCATTGACGTTGACGATATCTTTGTTAAGATCCAACTCACGCACGACAGCTACGGACTGACTCGCAAAAGCCTCGTTCAACTCGATCAATGCCATGTCTTCTTTTTTAAGACCGGCTTGCTTTAAAGCTTTAGGTATCGCAACTATGGGAGCAATTCCCATCACACGTGGTTCAACGGCTGCAACGGCAAAACTTACCATTTTGGCAATAGGTTTGATACCTAGTTCGTTCACCATCTCTTCACTCATCACCAGCGTAAAAGCTGCACCATCACTGGTCTGTGATGAATTACCAGCTGTAACGCTACCGCCAGCGGCAAATACAGGTCTCAATTTTGACAGGGCTTCTACGTTTGTTCCCTTACGCGGACCTTCATCCTTAGTTACCGTGTAGGTTCTGGTTTGTTTCTTACCATTCTCATCTAGATAGACTTCTTCAACCTCGATAGGTACAATCTGATCCTGGAAACGGTTTTCTTCTTGAGCTTTTAAAGCCTTCATTTGAGACTCGTATGCAAATTGATCTTGCTCCTCACGAGAAACGTTGTATTCGTTAGCGACTTCCTCGGCAGTAAGACCCATTCCCCAATAGTAATCTTCATGACCTTGTTTGGCCAGTTTGTAATCTGGAGTTGGTTTGTAACCACCCATGGGAACGTAACTCATACTTTCTACACCACCAGCAACGATGCATTCTGCCATTCCTGACTGTATTCTTGCTACGGCTGCACCTATCGCGTCCAGACCTGAGGCACACCATCTATTTATAGTGGTTCCAGGAACGTCAACTCGATCCAATGCCAAAAGTGAGATTTGGCGCGCCATGTTCAAACCTTGTTCAGCTTCAGGCATTGCGTTACCAATGATCATATCATCAATACGGCCTTTATCAAAATCAGGAAGATCTTTCAACATTCCTTGAATGGTTTCTGCAGCGAGTTCATCAGGTCTTTTGAACCTAAAGACGCCTCTACCAGATTTTCCTACCGCGGTTCTCTTTGCGGCTACTATATATGCTGTTTTACTCATTCTTTTCAGGATTAAAGATTATGGAGAATAGAAAATGGACTCATGTTAGCCTATCTATAAATGCTCCAATCATTCTCTGTAATTTTTTAATTTCTTCTATGTTTTGATTAAATATTTCTTCTGAAACGTAATTCAACTTAAATGCAACAATAAATTGCGTTTCCCATTCAAAAGCAGAACCCAAACTAGTTTCTAGATAGGTCTTAAAATGTTTATCAGTTGCTTTTGCAGAACCTTCGGCAATATTTGAAGGTATTGAAACTGCACATCTATTTAACTGGCTCGTGAGATTAAACTTTTCACTTTCAGGAAACTTGTTGGTGATAGAATAACTTGAAATAACAAAATCAACTCCATCCTTCCAAATCTTCAAATTCCTGAAATTATGCCTAGCCATTTATCTATACTCTATATTCCATTATCAATATTCTTTTTTAATTTCTCAATGGTTTACCTTTTTGCAACATGTGTTGCAAGCGTTCCAATGTTTTGCGTTCTCCTGTCAAACTCAAGAAGGCTTCTCTTTCAAGATCTAGAAGATATTGTTCTGAGACTTCTTGGGCCTGGCTTAAATTACCACCTGCCATTACGTAGGCGAGTTTATTGGCAATTTTCTTGTCATGTTCACTGATGTATTTACCAGCTTCCATAGCATCTGTTCCTACTAGAAACATACCCAAAGCTTGCTGTCCAAGAACTTTGATGTTTTTGTTAGGTGGTGGTTGGGTGTAGCCCATATCCGCTAGCATTCTAGCTTCGGCTTTAGCAGCGGCTATCTGGTGTGATGCATTTACAACCACTTTATCCTTTCCATGCTCCAGAATTCCTAAATCAAAAGCCTCGTAGGCACTGGTTGCCACTTTAGCCTGTCCAATGGTCAAGAAGTATTCTCTCAAGCGGTTGAGCTCTACATCACCTTTGCCAAATCCTTTGGCAGCTCTCAAGGTCATTTCCTTAGATCCACCACCACCAGGAATGACTCCAACTCCAAATTCAACTAATCCTATATAGGTTTCCGCGTGAGCTACTACGGCATCTGCATGCATGGATAATTCACAACCACCACCTAACGTCATTTGCTGTGGAGCAGCCACCGTTGGTATACTACTGTAGCGCATGCGCATCATCGTATCCTGGAATTGTTTGATTGCCATATTGAGCTCATCATATTCCTGCTCTACGGCCATCATAAAGATCATTCCAATGTTGGCACCTACAGAGAAATTGGTTCCCTGATTAGCAACTACCAGTCCATCGTAGTCTTTCTCCGCGAGATCAATGGCTTTATTGATTCCTGCAAGTACATCACCGCCTATAGAATTCATCTTAGAACGGAATTCACAGTTGATGATACCATCACCAAGATCCTGAATGGAAACACCAGAATTGCTCCAGATTTCTTTGGAAGGTCTAATGTTATCGAGAATGATAATGCTGTCTTGACCTGGCTTCTTCACATAATCCTTATCTGGAATGGAGTAGTAGTAGGTAGCGCCATCTTTTACTTTATAAAACGAATCAAAACCTTTATCTAACATTTCAGTTACCCAGGCAGCTGGCTCTTTTCCTAGATCTTTCATGAGATCTATTCCTTTTTGAACTCCTATGACATCCCAAATTTCGAATGGGCCATTTTCCCAACCAAATCCAGCGCTCATAGCATCATCAATACGATACAACTCGTCAGAGATTCCTGGTATTCTATGTTGTACGTAGGCAAACAGGGCTGCAAATGACTTGCGATAAAATTCACCTGCTTTATCTTTTCCTTTAATTAAAACTGGGAAGCGATCTGGTACATTATCAATGGTTTTCGTCTGCTCCAGCGTGGCAAACTTCGCACGTGGTTCCAGCTCATATTCCATTGTCTCGAGATTCAATCCATGAATCTCGCTGTTCCCATCTTTATCTTTTACTTTCTTGTAAAAACCTTGTCCAGATTTACTACCCAACCATTTGTTTTGCATCATCGTGTCGATGAAGGTTGGTAGTTTGAACATATCTCTATGCTCATCTTCTGGAGCGTTTTCATAAACTCCATTGGCTACGTGCACTAATGTGTCTAACCCTACAACATCGACAGTTCTAAATGTTGCAGATTTAGGTCTACCAATTACAGGACCAGTTAGTTTATCAACTTCAGAAACGGTCAATCCCATCTCTTTAACCGTATGGAACAAGCTCTGTATAGAGAAGATCCCGACACGGTTTCCTATAAACGCTGGTGTATCCTTAGCAAGAACCGATGTTTTCCCTAAGAATTTCTCACCATAGTGCATCAAGAAATCAGTTACCTCTGGATCACAATCAGGTCCTGGAACCACCTCAAATAACTTTAAATAACGTGGCGGATTAAAAAAGTGAGTCACCGCAAAATGCTTACGGAAATCTTCACTGCGCCCTTCGTTCATAAATTTGATAGGAATACCAGAAGTATTTGAAGTAATCAAAGTTCCCTTAGCACGGTACTGTTCAATTTTTTCAAAAACCGACTTTTTAATGTCCAGTCGTTCCACAACAACTTCAATGATCCAGTCTGTATTCTTGACCTTAGAAAGATCATCATCTAGATTACCTGTAGAAATTCGGTTGGCAAACTCTGGAGAATAGAGTGGTGCAGGTTTACTTTTTATAGCGCTGGCAAGGTTGTCGTTCACCATGCGGTTGCGCACTTGCTTATCTTCAAGGGTTAGACCTTGAGCTTTTTCTTTATCTGTCAGTTCTCTAGGAACAATATCCAGTAATAATACCTCGCAACCTATGTTAGCAAAATGGCAAGCGATACCGCTTCCCATAATTCCTGAACCTATGACGGTTACATGTTTAATTCTGCGTTTTCCCATTTTTATTTTTTAACTAATGCTTGTTCTTGATTGTAGACCTTTTTATTGTTGACCAGCTCGTTAATCTGCTGGGCAACCTCTAGAAAGGTACTTAATTTTTCCTCTGGAATTTCTGCCTTGACTACGTTGTCAAAGGTTTTAACGACATTTTTAGAAAAGTCACGCATCTCCTTTCCAAAATCAGTTAGGTGGATCAAAACACTGCGTCCATCTTCTGGATTGCGGCTTCTTTTTATCAGTCCTTTTTCTTCCATCGACTTGAGCGTCCTGGATAGAGAAGTAGCTTCCATACCCATTTTGGGCCCTAAAGCAGTGCTAGGTGTTCCCGTATCTGGATCAATGCTAATGAGCGCAAACCCGGTAGCCATCGTGCTGTTCTTCACGCTTGCTTGCTCGTTGTACATTTTGGCCACAGCCATCCATGTAGAACGCAGCACATAATCTATCGTTTTATTTTTCATAATCCTGCTATCAAAAATAACATAAAATACTATGCATGCATAGTAAATATGTTAAAATTTGCACTCCAGTATTGAAAGATTTACAAATGATGGTGTCTTGAATTGTAAATGTGGAGTTTTCGCTTTCGCGAAAGCGAAAAAACTACAGCCTTTTCAATAGGTGAGATAGATGTATCCAGCTGGATCATTCACCTCTGGATCATTGAGTTGGATGACATAATAATAGGTACCCGCAGGTAAAAGATCGCCATTAGTTCCCGCAATATTGGAAGTGCCATCCCAATTAGCCGTGGTCGCATCACCGTTCCATACCAACCTACCATAACGGTTAAATATGGAAATCCTAAAATCATCGTAGATGTCGCGTAAACCATTAATTTGAAGGCTATCATTTGCACCATCGTCGTTAGGCGTTAACGTGTTGAATACCTGAACGGGACATTTCACAATTGTCAATAGTAATTCTACAATCTGGTAGCAGTTTTCATTTGCCACTCTAATGTAAAGGGTTTGCTCAGAACTATTGATCAGGAATGGAAGCGTCGCATTGATCGCGTTTGTATTATCGATCGCAGCATCGCGAGTCTCGTGAATGGAAACATTTTGATCTTGATTAGGGTTGATGCTAGCTGCGATACCGCTAAGATCAAAAAATGTAGCGTTGGGTCCTAAATCGCATTCGGTTAGGTTCAAGTCCAGATCATTAATCTGTACTTGAGGATAGATGGTAATCGTTTTGGCTAAGGTAATGGTCTGGAACAAGGTGGACACGACTGCGGTGACTTCATAATTTCCAGCAGCCGAGAACTCAATGATTCCTTCACGGTCACTACTTGAATTAGCCGATCCCAATGCAGGATCTCCAAAATCCCAAACCACATTATACTCCTGAGTATTCGTTTCAAGGCTATAAGTAATGGCGTCGCCATCGCAACCATTTTCAAGCTTGATTTCAAATTCTTGAAAAAAACTTTGAACAAAAATAGGCAACCCGTAAACGCTTAAAGTGCCTGGTTGCAAAGGTTGCTCGTTGAAACCATAATTTACAGGGATATTATTATCGTTGGGGTTTGATATAACGCTTAAAGCATTTTGATTGATTCTGGAATGATATATTTTACCATCGATACCCAATTGCAGTGCACCTCTAAACAGCTGGTTTTGATCTTGGTAAATCGTTCGTTTTGATGCTGCAATATCTGTAGCGTTCAAATTAAACTGAGCAATCTCACCACCTACAAATTCAAAAATACTTGTGGTTGACGGTCGCAGGTAATCTACTTCGGCATATAGGTAATTCCCATCTGGTGAGAATTCTATACCATAATAGGAACCTTCATCTTCTCTGATCAATAAAGGTACTGGATTGCTTACTATACCGGTATTATTATCAAAATCGTAGATATAAAGTTCACCACCTTGTGCATAAGCCAGGCTGCGAGCCTCGAGAATACTTGTAATTCCGTTAAAGTCTGCCAGTGTATTATTGGAAAAATGCGCAGCAGCCAGTTTAGTTCCAGAGCTGTTGACCTTTATGTAGCCGCGCATGGCAGCCACATCTACATTGGTAATAAAGAAATCCAAAAGCTCAATAAATGGATCAACTTGAGAAACAACAGGACTCATGGACAACCCTGAAGCAGTCAGTTCATAGCTATAAAACTTGTCCTCAAATTGGGTGATGATCCAGTAACCGGTATTGGTTCCATTTTCTATAGCCGTCAGTTTTTCTGAGGTTCGTTCTAGGACTCGAGTGTTTTTGGAATCTTGAAGAATGGCGCCATTGCCGTTATCAAGTGTCATGTCCACGATGGAGTAGTGCATACCTTCGGCCAGGCGATAGACCAGATCGTCTGTATCCACGGTAAAGATATAAAACAGGTTATTAGACTCGGGAAAAGGTACGGCAACGGCGCTGCTGGTGCTGGATGAATTCCCTTTCAAACCAGTTCCATTCACCATGATCTCATGGTTTCTATTGTAAACGGTAGAGCCGTCGGTATAAAATAGCAGGTTGCCGTCTTCATCTGATAAAGTGGCACAACCTTCACCGGTTTGCATCTGGCTTATCGTGGTGGGCGCGATGGTTCCAGACCTAAAATCTATTCCTGCATGCTCTCCAAAAAACCATTGCGATGATTCTAATTGCGCTTTCGCGAAAGCGAAACACAGCAACATCATCACATAAGGAAGTATCTTTTTGTTCATGAAAAGAAGTTGCCTGCAAGGGCGATCTTATCTCTTAAGAGAGAAATTTGCCGAAAACTCTGTACCATCTGTAAGTGTCGCCTTGAACCAATAATCAGTCGATGGTAACGGCTCTCCATTAAAAGTGCCGTCCCAACCTGGACTACTAGGCGATAGCTGTTTCAATAGCTTACCATAGCGGTCAAATATATAGATCGTTGCATCTGGTTCAAAGTTACCATTGACACCATCCAGCTGCCAGAAATCATTGAATCCATCACCATTAGGCGTGAAGAACCTCGGATATCCCACTATACTAAACGTTGCTGTGGTCTCACCGCAACCTTTTCTATCATTAACGTACAAGGTGTAAAAACCTGGCTCCAGATTCTCAAAAATAGGACTGTCTTGATATCCAGCATTAGGGTCGATTCTAAACTCATAATCGCCCAAACCGCTCACGACCGCCGTCGCCGACCCGAATGTTCCGCCATTTGCATTGACCACATCAACGTTGTCGATTGTTGCAGGTTCACTTATCACTACTGTTACTATGCGTTCACTGGTACAATTGCTTGCATTAGATACAATCACCGTATAATCACCGCCATTTCTAACATCGATGGAATACGTCGTCTCGCCAGTGCTCCATTCATAGGTGTAGTCTGTTGTTGCGCCAGGCAAAGGTCCAGCATCAATGGTCAAAGGTTGCGGATTGTTACCGCAGTACTCTTGGAAATCAGTAGGTACGACTTGTGGTAAATCGTTAACTCTTAATTCTACCTCGCTTATCCCAAAACAGTTCCCATCTGACGATTCTGCTCTGGCGTAGATTATCTGACTATTAGGAACCACATTGGTGTATTGGCTAGGTAGAGCATTACGCTCTGCCAGTGCATCGCTGGCACTTAGGTAATAATTGACGGTAACATCGCTGGGCGCATTAGTCAAAACAGTGCCGCTGGCGTTAGTCAGGTCAAATAGGTGCAATCCATCCTGCATACCATCATCATCGCACTGTTCTAATAGTGCGTCTTGAGCATCGCTAGCACTTACTCTTAAGGTTATGTTTGCGGTATTGAAACAACCTGTATTGATATTCGTGACACGAGCCACTATATTTTGTACCGGCGTTAGATTGCGGTAGTCATTGCTGTCCAAGCGATTATTGTCATTAATGGCATCTGTGGCGTTTAAATAATATGTCACCTCTACGTTGCTTGCATTGTTTGAGATGCTTGCATCAAAACTAGATAGGTTGAAATTGGTACGTTGATCTGGTACGCCATCTTCATCACATTGAAATCCAGTGAAATCTATGGCCTCAGGACGCTCTTCAACGACTAGGTCAAAGTCAATTAGAGCAGCACAAGAATTTTCTGCATTGTTTTCAATTCTTGCGGTGATAGTCTGTCTGAATGGCGTGGTGTTGCGATATGATAAAGGCAACGGATTTTGATTTAAGTCAGCATCATTAGCATTCAAATGATAGGAAATGGTAAAGTCTGTAGCAGACTGTGATCCTAAAATTCCTGCATTTTGAGCGGCAAGATTAAAAGTCTCGATACCGTCAAAATTATCATCACATTCTTCTAGATCTGGGACAGGATTTGCTACAGGCTGGTCGTAGATATTGATGAGAAACGACGTGGTATCGTAGCACTCAGAATTAAATGTGTTATCGACTCTAACAAAAATTTCTTGTTGTGGAAGATTACTAGTGTATGGAACATTTATAAGGTTTGTTTTTTGGTCAGCATCGGTCTGATTCAGATAATAAGTAACCTCAAACATTTGCGCATTCTGACCATTGAGTACCTGATCAGATGCATCGATAAAATCAAAAGTCTCGCTGCCGTCCAGATTGTTATCGCAAGCGAACATATCGTCAACAGGATTTGCCACTGGCGATTCAAAAATCTCAATCTGCTTAAAAAACTTTCTCACCGCTCCTGAAAAATCCAATGTTAAGGTAACTTGATAAATGCCTGCGGCGCTGTATTGATTGCTTGATGTTTCCAAGGTGGATGAATTACCATCACCGAATTCCCAAAGAACAGAGGTAGGCGTTACGTCTGACTCGAAAGAAAACATCGTTTCATCTCCCAGACATACATTTTCAACATCAATAGTGGCAAAGAAACTTTGAATGAATGGTGGTAATCCTTGACGTGATCTTCTTCCGTTCAGTGGTATGGCGTCATGTTGATAATCGGCGCCAGCACCTCTGATATCAGGATTGTTGATGACGCCTAAAAAAGGTGCTCCATCATCATAAGTGTCAGACAATGCTCTATAGATCTTACCATTAATCCCTAATTGTAAAGCACCTCTATAACCTAGTCCAGAGTATAGAGAGAATCTACTGTTGTTGATCTCGGTGATGTTAGGTCTAGTCAAATCAAATTGATAGACACTAGAAGTATGGTTAGACGGATTGTTAGCTGACTGACCATTAAAGTCATTAGAAGCAGAAACATATAGAAGATCATTATTAGGAGAGAACTCAACTCCATATCCTGCATAATTAGGGAATGGTAGTGTTAGCGCTCTTTCATTGGAAACAATACCGGTTATATTATCAAAATCGTAAAGGTTGGTTCCATCTCGCATGTTTGCGCAAACTAATTTTGAACCGTCTGACGAGAACTTTAGATTTCCTCTTCTTCCGCTAATTTTTTGAGGAAATGTGCTTGTGACAGGTGTAAGATCCAGCCCTGTTGAACTAACTGTATAAACGTAAAATGTATCAAAGTTGGTGGGTTGTGAGCCATCAGCATTAGCATAGGCGACCACAAAAATATCCTCACCATTATCTGCGCCTATCGCAGCAATTTTTTCTGAACAATCTCGTAGTAGATTTGGTGGATTTGCTACATCTGTGGTAACAGCGCCCAAACCACCGTCAAGGGTCAGATCAACCTCATAATAATGCATTCCTGTAGGTGTATTATTTTGAAGTCTGGTATCTACAGTAAATATGTAGTATATATTTGGATCTCCAGGTTTGGGTATGATTATACCACTTTGCGCACTAGATGGATTACCGCGTAGACCTCGACCATTTTGCATGAAGGTATGGTTGCGATTATATACATCAATACCATCTGTGTAAAACAGCAGATTCCCATCAGTATCTGATATTGTAGAGCACCCTTCATCGGTCCTTAAACTTCCGTTAGTCAAGGCACGTACCTCACCTGTATCTGGATCAAAACGTATTCCTGCGTTGTCTCCAAAATACCAATTAGCAGCTTCTAATTGTGCAAAGCCAACTCGTGAAGCTAAGAGAAGCAACACAAATAAAACAAAACGTGTTTTTATCATGTTGCTAAATTAAGGGATAAGCATCATAAATCCCTGCGCTTGATCAACCAGTATGACCAATAAATGAACAAGGTGCTCCAGACAATCACTGAAGCCACATCAATCCATTCCACCGCATACTCAAAAGTGACTTCACCTTGACCCAATTGGTTCAAACCAGAATCGATCAGGCTAATGCGTGTAAATGGTTGTTTGATCAAATTTGACATTGCATTGAGCGGTAAGATGTGCTGCAGCCATTCCAAGGAATTTAATTGGAAATAGTAGTCCAATCCACGAGCGCCCAGATTAAGTAGCGCTTCAAAGATGTACCAAACGAATACAAATCCTAGCGCAAAGGCACTGCGCTTCAATAATATACCAGCAAAAAGGCAGAAACAAAAGAAGATCAAATGGCTTAAAAAGAAAGCACCTAGAAACTGCATGTCAGAGAATATGATGCCTATCTCATTATAATCTGAGTATATCAGGCCTAGAATAAGAGAAGCCACAAAAACAATGATTGTTGTCAATACGGCCAGAACTAGAACAAAATAGAACTTGGAAAGGACCAGCTCTTTTTTACTCAATCCATCTATCAAGTTTTGTTTAATGGTTCTATTGCTGTATTCACTGGCAGTGAGGGAAACGATCACTATCGCAATAAAAATCTTTAAAAAACTGGTAAAGTAGGTGCTTATGTGCCATACAATCGGGAAGTTGAAAATGCCCAAATCAGATAGACTACCAGAAAATCCATTGAACTCAAGGCGTATCATACCGCCGAACATGAGTAACACCACTATAGTCAGGTATATTGTGGTCAATACCTTACTGCTGCGACTGTATCTAAATTTATGGAATTCTATATCGAGTAAACGCTTCATTCTGGGCTGGTTTAGTTGTTGGTTAATTCAATGAATTGATCTTCGAGACTCTGTTTTTTGAACATGAGTCGGCTTAGGACAATGCCAGCATTAAAGGCATCTTGATTGATTTTTGTGGTGTCCACGTCACTTAGCAATTTCACCTCAAACCCATCCATGGTATCTTCTGTAGAACCTGCATAGGTTTGCGTTTTGAGAAATTCAGCTAGCGTGGTACGATCCTTTGCATCAATTAATATGGAGCCGAAGTTTTTGTTCATCTCCTCAACCGGGCCACAGTACAACATACTGCCTTTACGCAGCACAATTACATGGGTGCATACTTTTTCAACTTCGTCTAGAAGGTGAGAAGCCAGCAAAATTGTGGTTCCTTGGGCTGCAATGTGTTGGATGATATCCCGTATTTTTCGAATTCCTTGCGGGTCCAGCCCATTGGTAGGTTCATCAAGAATCAATATTTCAGGATCATTGAGCAATGCACTCGCGATGGCAAGACGCTGCTTCATACCTAACGAATATGTTTTAAAGGGACTATGCTTTCGCGAAAGCAAATCTACCAGCTCCAGTTTCTCTTCAATTTTATCTGTAGAGATGTTCTTGATCTTGCAAACAAGCTTGAGATTTTGCACCGCATCCATACTGGGATAAAAATTAGGCCGCTCGATAATCGCGCCTATCTTTTTCAATGCGTCGTGGTTACTGGTCAATCCCTCAAACCATGAATAGCTTCCAGATGTAGGATTGACCACGTTGAGCACCATTCCTAAAGTTGTGGATTTACCACTACCATTAGGACCCAAAATGCCATACACGTGACCTTTTTCTATTTTGAAACTTACATTGTCGACCGCCTTAAGAGGTCCATAATGTTTTGAAAGTTGGTTAATGTCAAGGATTTTTTCCACAGTTGGTGTTTTTGTTGTAATATGAGACTAAGTTAATCGCAAAACGTTACGACACGAATGAATGAAGTTCATGATGATAAGCTCTTATCAAGAAAAAAGCCCACATTTCCAGTACATCAAAAGCTTAAGGATTATTTGAAAAAATACAATAGAGAATCGAGAATCACGGTTTCCTATGATGACCTTTTACGCTTTCAAGGTGCGGTGACTGTGTACGATAGCAATGACGATGATACCTTGTGGGTACGTTGCTATTATTCTGATCATGAGCGCGAACACATCGACCGTGACCTTAAACATATATACGATGTATTGCACAGTGATGGCCGCGACCAGTCCCAGGATTTCCTTACGGTCGATGCGGTGGACTACTGCACCTTTGGCAATACAAAACCATTCAGGATCAAGATCAGGAACATTTTGAATGATGGTCACACCTATTTCTACGTGAAAAAGGCAGATGCCTCTAGGATCTACGGTCTTGAGTTAGAACACTTGCTCTCACCACACCGCATCAATTTTTTAGTGAATGGAGATACACTCATAGAAGAGCATATTGCTGGTATTCCTGGTGATGAATTTATTGAGGATTATCTAGAAGCTTGTAGCCATCAAGAGCGCACGCAAATAGCCAAAGAATTTGTGAAATTCAACGAGCGCTGCCTCATACGTTTGTTGGGTGATATGCGCGCCTATAATTATGTTATTATTCCAACACATGACTTTGACAGAGTCAGTTATGCGATACGAGCTATTGATTTTGACCAGCAGAGTTATGAAGGCAGGCTTAAAGTCTACCGGCCACAGTTTTTTAAAGAAAACGTGCCTATGGTCATGAACGTAGCAGAATGCCTCAAAAACGAAAGCATCGAGCAGTATAAAAAAGAAGAACGAGCACTTATTGCAAAGAGATTGATCAATACACAATCTCGTTACAAGGCGCTGCTCAAATGCATGCGATCAGACTATTTGAGCTCTAACGATAAGCTTAAAGAACTCAAAAGAGAGCTGCTAGACTTTACCGGCGATATCAAGTTCAAAAACTGTCGCAACATGGGATCGGTTCTTAATACCGCGCTAGAATTTGTGAGGCGTAACTATGCTAATGAGCTGTAATTACTTTTTCTCTTCACGATTGAAATAAACGAGGTAGTAGTACATCTGCCGTTCTTCATCCCAACCTTTTTCCACAAACTTCTCGGCACTGTCGCTATTGGTAAAGTCCATTTTGATTTGCACGTGTGTGTCTAGGTTGATAACACTTTTAATGCCTTTGCGGGCAGCACTTACCGCTGTATTTGAAATAGGGAAGTTGGAAACGTCCTCAATACTATACTTAGGACCTTTCTCGACTTTATAGTGTTTAAATTCTGGAATAAGATCTGGATTTTCAAAAGTGTCGTTCAAAAAGGCAGACTCTTCAAAGGTGTCGTTTTTTGCAAAGTGATTGACTGCACGATTCATGAACATCACTTCTTCCTTTTTATCCTCGGCAGGAAGGACGACGTCTTTTGCAAAATCCTGGCAAAATTTTAAATACTTTTTTGTGAAGAAGTTCTCATCCTCAAATACGTCCACGCCCAAAAAGTCATCCAGCCAGTATTTTGCATCATAACGATTGGAATCCACGCTTAGAATTTTGAATCCGTTTTCTTGCTCCACATTAAAAATGATGGCGCCTTTATCCAGTTTATTTAGGTTCACGCCTTGTTTGAGGATCATTTTGAGATCGGTTTCGGTTTCCTCAAATTGCAGAAAATCCTGCTTGATCTCGCTTTTGAAGATACCTATGGCATCAACCTTATTGTTATCCAGCATCACATTAGTCAAGTGACAAACGTAGACCTCACCGCTTCTTATGTGTGGATGTACGGACTGCTGGTACAGGTGTTTCGCGATCTTTTTAGAGTTATCCAGTAAGGTTGCTGGTGTGGAGAATATCGCTTTCGCGAAAGCGAACATCTCATGAAACTCTAGGTCTTCTTCATGATGAAAACTATAGTAAGCCTCTTCTTTAGAACGAAAGGGTTTCAAGAAATACTCCTTGAGCAGCGAGTGCATCTCGTCATCCAGCGGCGTACTATTGCTGGAAGTGAGCAACATCTCACCTTTATTCTTGTTTCCCACGCGATGGATCGCGAGGTCTTCAATTCTGGTATTATATAGGTTGATCATGTGTTTTTAATAAAACTCGTTATCGTCATAGTCCTCATAGAACTCTTCATCGTCACCGTATTCATCGTCATCGTCGTCCTCTGCAAAACGTGGATCTGCCTCAAACTCTGGATCTGGCGGTGAATCTGGTAAGGTTCCCATTTCAAAAATGACCTGAGGATAAGCTGTTCCATCTACAGGACCAGCGATATCTGCCAGTTCGAGCATAAACGTCCACATGTTCAAAAAGTCATAGATGTAGATCAACCTGGTGTTGTTTTTGTCCATCACCTCGCTCATCGCGGTATCCTGCATTTTCTTTAAAGGTGCGGCGCCTTCACTCATATCAAATAGGCAATATTCCTCACCTTGGTTCCAGTCTTCATCACTGGTATAAAAGCTCGCCATCTCGTCACCTTGCAGCTGAAATGACTGCGTGATCACGTTGTGCAAATCCTCTAGAGTAGAGTTGTCTTCAATTTCTATGTCTCTAAAAACATCTTCTGTAGCATTCAGAATTGCTCTTAATCTATAAATCATAAACCTAGATTTTAAGGGAGCGCAAAGATAGGATTTTAAAGATTTCTGGAAGCCTTGGAACTAGCGCTTATTGAGAAAATCAGGCTTTAATTCTTGCAGACCTCAATCGCATCCAGATGTAGAATTGCAATCCCAAAATCAAGGATGCTACCACAAGGTGGATAGGCTGCGAGGCCAGAGTAAAATCAAAATAGTTTATGATCACACCGCTACTTATAGTAATCAATAGCAAAGCTGCCAAAATAGAATAGGAGCGTGCTGGATGATTCCAGGTTTTCATGGCTACAAAAATGAACCAAGCATGCAGCAATAACAACACGATGGAAAAACTGCGGTGGATAAAGAAGATTATTGGTCCATTTTCCAGCCATTCTGAGCTCAATGGATAGCCAAAAAGGTCTACCTGATGATCTATAAATTGTCGCACCTGTGTACCCATGGCAACCTGAACCAAGGTGAGAATGATGATGCCTAATGCTACTTTACTTAGTCTACCGTCATTCCTATATTTTGTAGTTGCCGGCAGCACTTCATAAAGAAGATAGATCAACAGACCAACGATGAGTAACGCCACGATCATGTGTATGGTGATCAATACTGGTGACAATAAAGTATCGACAACTATTTTTCCAATCACTGCCTGTATGAGCATGGCAAGCAATGCGACCACGGTCAATACCGTAAGCTTAGGTCTGGTTCTTATAAATTGAAGCGATAAGATCGCAGCAAATAAAACCACGAGACCGCCTAAAGCACCGATCAACCTATTGATATATTCTGTCCACGTATGGAATTTGTTGAAGACTGCATAATCGTGTTTGGTATAGGGTTCCCAATTAGATTCTGAGTAAGAATCTGTGGTAAAAAAGTCTTGACGGGCCACACGCAGCTCTTCATCAACAATGATGACCATGCCTTTTTTATAAGATGTGTTGGGAGAGAATTCTAGTTCGGCTTCCTCAGTTGGTGGGATCCAATATCCAAAACATTTAGGCCAGTCGGGACAGCCCATGCCGCTACCAGTCATTCGTACCACGGCACCAGCGATGATGATGAGGTAGATGACCAGAATACTAAGCCTGAGCCAGCGACGGTAGTTTTTTTCTGTGAACATATTTAATATCTATTCTAGATCTACAACTTTATTTTCTATGATTAATCGATAACGATATCTAATAATTGCATGATGCATTATAGGTTAGCTCTTATTTACTGTACAATTCTGGAGTTACAGAAATTTCAGTAATGAACATACCGTCACTATCATAATATCTATAGTCCATAATCACCTTATTATCTCTAAAACCTTTTAACTCAGGACTACTGGAAACATTTGAAATAATTGACGGCTTGAGGTATTTGTTAACGCTATCTAGCTTTACCTCTGTAGCTTTGATATCAAAAAGTGTGTAGTGATATATAAAATTAGTATTTCCTATCGCAGAGGCACTATCTAGTCTAGTAGAGTCATCGACTATAAATGGAGTTTTTTTATTGACGATTGTTACTGCTTGTTGTAAGTCAATACTTTGGTCTGATTTGAACAGCTGCTGGATTCCAAAGTAAGATACCACAAAAGCCAAGCTACCAACTATAATACCTATAATCGTTGCCTTGTTGAATTTTTTTTGTGCACTCATATGGTATTAAATAAGTCGATACTCTAATTTTAAATCTTTAAATGTGCCTTAGTGCATTCGATCTCCACGCACTTCTCGGTCTTTCATCATCGCAGCCTCATACTCCAGCCAGTATTGCCATCTGTCCATCACACGTTCTTCAGGGAAATAGGTCTTGCCTAAATCCAAAAACATTCTGTAATGAGCAGCCTCCGCCACCATAAATTGATGATAGAATTTTTTCAAACCTTCATCTTCCAATTTTTCTGACAACATCTTGAAACGCTCGCAACTTCTAGCTTCAATCAAGGCACAAATCAGCAGCTGATCCAAGAAAAGGAAATCGCGACTTTGACCTTTAGGTTTTCCTTTCATCAATGTTTTGATGTAGTCGTCTGGTCGTTGCAATCCCAACGTGAGACCGCGTTTTTTTAACTCGGCCAGTACCATTCTAAAATGTCCCCATTCTTCCGTTACAACAGGAGCGAGTGCATCGACCAATTCTGGTTTGTCAGAATGCATCTGTACCATGGTAATCATGGTACTGGCTGCCTTTTGCTCACAAAAAGCATGGTCTGTCAGTATTTCCTGTAAACTCATCGCAGCGAGATCTACCCATCGTGGATCTGTAGGTAAGTTCAATCCTAAAGTTGTTTTTGAAACGGCTTTTTCCATAATACAAAGATCGTTTACAAATGCTGTAACGTCAAGATATAGCCTAAGGAATACGCATTATCTTCAAAATTATAACCATCTGAAAAAATCAAACTTATTGATCGTATTGATCATTAAATCAATTTGTTATATTTAAATCGTCACTCAAAAACATCGATTATGAATACCCAAGAAGTAGCCAATAAACTAGTGGAATATTGTCGCAACCGTCAAGAAGATAAAGCCTACCAAGAATTGTACAGTCCAGAGATTACAAGTATAGAAATGTCAGAGCCCATGAAAGAAGTTCACGGAATGGATGGCCTTCAGAAAAAAGGCGAGTGGTGGAATGAAAACTTTGAAGTGCACGACACTGAAGTGTCAGATCCCATCGTGGCAGATCATCACTTTGCCGTGAGATTCTGGATGGACACGACGCATAAGCCTAGTGGTGAACGTTCCCAGATGAACGAATTAGCGGTTTATCAGGTCAAGGATGGTAAGATTTGGAAAGAACAATTTTTCTATGATACACAAGAATAAGTGTTAATAGTTGAATATTGGTCACACCATTTATAGCACGTAAATAATAAAGTCACCATAAAAAAGGGTTGCCATAAAGCAACCCTTTTTGATCAACAACTATGGCTTTTCTACCACAATTCCATTTATATGATAGCGTAACGCAAATTTTTATTCGTTTGTTAAGAACGAAACAGTCTTAGATTTTATCGATGAGTTTTAAAATGGACTCGATCTCGCTAGCATTTAAAGCGTCCGTTAATTCTTTTTCGCGAGCATCCACTTTGGTGTCCAACTTTTCTAGAAGCTTTAACCCTTCATCTGTGATGCGTAATTCGATTTGACGCCTGTCTTCTGGGCATTGAATGCGTTCGACTAGTTTTTTGAGAACCAATTTGTCAATGACTCTAGTCGTATTTGAGTTGGAATGCAACATGTCTTTACTTACATCTTGCAGACTGGCTGGTTTGCCATGACGACCTCTCAAGATTCGTAAAACGTTGAACTGCTGTATGGTAATCTTTTCTTCTTTCAAAACACTGCCAATAGCTTCCGTCATGTCAGTACCTTTTTTGATTAAAGAGGTAACAAGCTTTCGCGAAAGCGGAACAGACTTAGACTTTTGACTCATGATAAATACATTTTCATTTATTGTAGGTACAAATGTACGTAAATTCTGAACCTTCGTAAATAATTTACAGAATATTTCACATTTCTGTCTTCAGTCAAAGTCAATAAACAAGCACCTTTGCCGTTATCTATTCAAAATATACCCTATTATGAAAAATCTTTTATTGATTGCAGTAATGTTGACCACCGTCATGGGATTTGCCCAGGAAGACAGCGGTTTTGGTCTTAAAGGTGGAGTGAACTATGGCTCAACCGGCGATTTTAGAAACGAAATCGAAAACAATGTAGAGAATCCCGACAGTAAAATAGGCTACCATCTAGGTCTATTTGCTAAGGCAGATCTAGGTAGATTGTACCTGAGACCAGAACTTATCTACACAAAGCTAAGTAGTGAATACAGCATTGGAGATCTAGAGGTCCAAAAGTTGGACGCACCTATTTTGTTGGGGCTTAACGTGGTTGGTCCTTTGCATATTTTTGCTGGTCCATCGTTGCAGTATATTCTAGATACGGACTTTGAAACGGATAGAGTCGAGTTTGATCTGGGCGACGCACAGGATGATTTTACGGTAGGTGCACAGTTTGGAGTAGGTTTGAACCTTGGAAAACTAGGTATTGACTTGCGTTACGAGCGTGGCTTTAATGATAATGAAGCAGAATTCATCAACGACAATACAAGTATCAACCGCAGTCGCATCGATACGCGACCAGAGCAATTGATACTCGCTTTGAGTCTATCCCTATAATACTCAAATTGATTTCAAATAGAACCATCCAGTAGTGCGCTGGATGGTTTTTTTATGCCGTAAAGTCAAAAGGTGCAGGAACGTTTAAGGAAATTCGCTTTCGCGAAAGCGGATGTTCAAAAATGATCTGTTCTGCATGTAAATGAAGTCTTGAACCGGTAGTTCCATAAAGGTCGTCGCCCACAATGGGTGCGTTGAGACCATCGACATGGGCAGCGTGAACACGCAACTGATGTGTGCGACCTGTTATGGGATAGAAATGAACTTTAGTTTTACCATGTTTTCGCTCGATAACTTCAAACCTTGTTCGAGCAGATTTACCATATTCAAAATCGACCAACTGGCAAGGTCGGTTATCAAGATCCACACGCAGCGGCAGGTCAATAAATCCAGACTCTTTTTCAAGGCTACCGTTAAGGACGGCGACGTACCGCTTTTCTACGGTTCGTTTTAAGAATTGCTGTTGCAACTGATGGTAGGCTTCCATGGTCTTTGCGACCAGTAGGATACCAGAAGTGGACATATCCAGCCGGTGCACGATCATGGGACCAGTGGCATTGGGATATTTTGCTTTCATTCTCGTTTGAACACTGTCCATAATGGATTTCCCAGCCACCGAAAGGAATTCGGCAGGTTTATGCACGGCGAGCATATGCTCATCTTCAAAAATAATTTCCAACTCCTTATCCACAGCAGGATTCTCCAATAACGGATTATCCTCAACATCCAATCCTTGAAGCATAAATTCCAGAACCGGCTCACACTTACTGCGGCAAGCTGGATAAAAATTCCCATGCGACCTGACTTTAGACGCAGGCGATGGACCGTACCAAAACTCGGCCATCGTGATAGGTTTCAAGTTTTGGGCGTAGGCATATTGCAACATTTTGGGTGCTGCGCAATCTCCAGTGCCTGCTGGTGGCACGTCTGGCATGCGATTTTTAAAGAGCTCTTTTACGTTTTGTCTTTCTATTCTAGCATTTAGAAAATTGTACTCGTCAAAAAGCCAGTCCTGCAACCATAAGGATCCTTTGCGGCGTTTGCTACGCAGGTTTTCCAATTCAAGCTGCAAGCTTTCAAATTGATTTTTAAGGGTAGCTATCTTGTCGTCTAGGTACACCTCATATTCCTTGAGAAAGAAGTTGTTGTTCAGGCTCAGCTGGCGCTGTCGGGCTTCAAAATTTTTAAAAGCTTCGGTTTCCATGACTGCTTTCTCTCGTTTCAACAAAAGGCGTCGCTCGCGTTTGAGGGCTTTAATGCGTTCTTGTTCCTGTTCTAAGGATTGAGCTTGGGCGATGGCTTGCGCATTGTAATCTGCAATTAGTTGGATGTTGACTGGATCATTTTCTAGCGCAGCGATCTGTTGTGTAATGGCATCGAGTTTGTCCGTTTCCTGTTTGAAAAACTGATCTACTCGCTCTAGTTCATATATGGGTGGCACAAAATGTTCTTGGGTTGTTTCACCGCCCAGTTTCCCAGAAAATCCAGCGAGAAAGCCTAAATTCTTTTCCTCATCCTGAACTACTAAAACTCCAAACATCTTTCCAGCTTCCTGTGTTCCATTAGCGACGAACCATTGGGATTGTTGTTCTAGATAAGCCTGCAATTGCTGGGCTGCTAGAACGGCGAGCTCATGGGGCTGATAATAAAACGGATAATTGAACTGCAAAGGCAATTCAATATTTGTAATATCGGTTTTGAAAGAATGAACGAGTGGATCCATGGCTTAAGCCAGACTTTGCATATTCACTAGGTTGTTGTAGATACCTTGTAGCGCTATCAATTCTTCATGAGTGCCTTGTTCCACAATCTTTCCTTTGCTCATTACTACGATCTTATCGGCTTTTTGAATGGTGCTTAGCCTATGCGCAATTACGATGGAAGTACGGTTCTTCATCACATTTTCTAGTGCCTCTTGTACCAGTCGCTCGCTTTCTGTATCTAGCGCGCTGGTCGCCTCGTCCAGGATCAAAATAGGGGCATTCTTGAGAACCGCGCGAGCAATACTCAATCGCTGTTTTTGACCACCCGATAATTTGTTACCACTATCGCCTATATTGGTGTGAATACCTTGTGGCAATTGTGATACAAATTCCCAGGCATTGGCAATTTTGAGTGCCTCGATGACTTCTTCATCGGTAGCATTTTTGTTGCTTAGCGCAACGTTTACCGCAACCGTATCGTTGAATAGGATGCTGTCCTGAGTGACCAGTGCCATCTGGTTGCGCAAACTTTTCAAGCTTACATCCTTAATGTCATGACCATCGATGCTAATGCTGCCTTTGGAGACATCATAGAATCTGGTGACCAGGTTTGCAATGGTGCTTTTCCCACTTCCTGATTGTCCCACGAGAGCCACGGTAGAACCTTTTGGAATCTCCAGCGAGAAGTCTTTGAGTACTTCTTCATCTTCATAGGCAAAGGATAGATTGTTGAATTGTACCGCTTTCGCGAAAGCGGAAACCTCTACAGCATTGTCCTTATCCTTGATATGGTTTTCTGTATGCAGGATTTCCAGCACACGTTCTGCACTGGCATTACCTTCCTTAACGCCATAACTAGCTTTGGCAATCGCCTTTGCCGGTGTTAGGATCCCGTAGGCGAGCGCCATGTAGGAAACAAAATATTCTCCATTGAGATCACCACCAAAAACCATTTTACCTCCAAACCAAAAAAGTCCAGAAATCACACAGATACCCAAGAATTCACTGGCAGGACCCGCCATACTTTTTCTAAATTGTAGGGCGTTAGAATACTTATAAAATCGATGGGTACTCTTTTGAAAGGTCTCGTTAAGCCGAGTCTCTGCATTGAAACCCTTGATCACTTTGAGGCCACTTAGGGTTTCTTCCAAGAGTGATGTGAAGTAACCTTGTTCTTCCTGCACATAGGTGGACTGGCTTTTCAGTTTTTTACCAATTTTAGAAATGATAAATCCCGATAATGGTATGAATACCAAAACAAAACCAGTTAAGGCAGGACTTATCAATAACATGGCACCTAATGTAAAAATGATATTAAGCGGCTCCTTGACCACTAATTCCAGGATGGATAGAAAGCTGGTCTGGATCTTCTCTACATCACTGCTGGACCTCACGATGACATCGCCCTTTCGCTTTTCTGAAAAATATGCGATGGGCAGATGGGTTATTTTTTCATAGAGATCATTTCTAATATCCCTTAAAACTCCGTTTCGCAAAAAGGTGATGAAATACATACCTAGGTAGCCAAAAATATTTTTCAACAAGGCGAGAACCACAATGACGATGATCATCGCGATCAATGCCTGTTCCTGGTCCTGATCCACCACCGTTGTGGTGTACCAGTTCACGTAGTTTTCAAGGTAGTCTTTGGCGTCCAGCAATCCGTTCCAGGTGGGTTTATCCGTAACACGTTCTGTGTTTTGAAAGAGCACCTTCATCACTGGCATCAAGGCTATAAACGTAAGCGTGCCAAAAAGCGCATAAAAAATGTTACAGATAATATTAAGCACGCCATAGCGACGGTAAGGTCTGGCGTACTGTAGGATTTCCTTGAAGTAATTCATTAATTGATGTCTAGACTTTTAAGAATAGCGTCTAATTTGTTATTGAGTTTGTCCAGCACCGCAGGATAATCATCTGCGTGATCCAGCTGTTCCTTGACTGACATATAGAACTTGATCTTAGGTTCTGTACCGCTAGGTCGCGCTGCGATCTTACTGCCATCTTCCAGATAGAAAATGAGCACATTGGCTTTAGGGATGTCCATGGTTTCTGTTTTGGACAAATCCTTGTTGGTGCGTTGCGAGCTTTGATAATCTTCAATGATGGTCACCTTTTTCCCGGCGATTTCGGTTGGTGGATTTTCACGCAGATCGATCATCATTTGCTTGATTTCCTGCGCTCCTGAAATTCCTTTTTTCACCAGACTTACCAGTCGTTCCTGATAGCAACCGTATTTTACATAGAGCTCTAATAGGTATTTGTAGGCTGTGGTGTGGTTCGCTTTCGCGAAAGCGATCAATTCACAAGCCAGTAATGTAGCAGTGACGGCATCTTTGTCACGAACAAAATCACCTACCATGTATCCAAAACTTTCCTCGCCACCACCAACGAAATCCTGATCTGGATAATCGACGATCATCTTTGCAATCCACTTGAAGCCAGTGAGTCCTTCCTTGCACTCTACATCATAACCATCTGCCAAGGCATGCATCATGGGAGTACTCACGATCGTTGAACCTATGAACGGTTTGCGTAATGATTTCAAATCTGTTTGTTCCAACAGCAGTGCTGTCATGGCAATCATGGTCTGGTTACCGTTAAGTAACTTCATTTGACCATCGTTGTCGCGCACGGCGATTCCCAGACGGTCACAATCTGGATCTGTACCTATGACAATGTCTGCATGGATTTTGTTGGCCAACTGTACAGCAAGTGCTAGTGCTTCTGGCTCTTCTGGATTGGGAGACTCTACTGTTGGGAAATCACCGTTGGGAACGGCTTGTTCCTGCACGATATGAACATTTGTATATCCGGCTGCCTTGAGCGTGTCGGGTACCATTGTGATGCTGGTACCATGCAAGCTGGTGAACACGATTTTTACTTTGGAACGATCTACGTCACCTGCAATTTTTCCTGCCTTAACGCTGTCTTCAATAAAAGCCTGATCATCGCTGTCGTCCAGGTATTTGATCATGTCATCATTCTTGTCAAAGTTGATGTCCGTAAATTGTGTCTTTTCAATTATGTCGAGTACTTCCTTGTCTTGTGGCGGCACGAGTTGACCACCATCTTGCCAGTATACCTTGTACCCATTATACTCTGGCGGATTGTGACTTGCAGTTAGTACGATTCCAGCGTGACATCCTTTACGTTTTACCGTATAAGAAAGTAGTGGTGTAGGGCGCAGTTCTGGAAAAATATAGGCTAGTATGCCGTTTGCGCTAAAAACTTCTGCCACCGTGATGGCCAGTTCTTTAGAGTTATGACGGCAATCGTAAGCGATAGCCACCTTTACTTGCTCATCTGGGAACGTTTTCTTCAAATATGCCGATAGCCCTTGAGTGTTTTTGCCCAAGGTATATTTGTTGATGCGATTAGTACCAACACCCATGATACCGCGCATACCACCAGTACCAAATTCTAGATTTTTATAAAAGGATTCCAGAAACTCGTCTGACTGTGAGGTAATCAGCTTCTGTGTTTTTGAGATGGTATCTTGATCAAACGGCTCTCGAGTCCAGGCCTGTGCTGTTTTGAGAATGTGCTCCTTATCCATATTTCTAAAAATAGTGTGGTTTACAAAGGTAGTATTTTATAAGACTAGCCTTTAAATGCAATTCAATTTACACAATTCTCGCAGTAACTTTTCTTGAGATAGGCATCTTCTAACAACTGAAAGGTAACGCCGCCTTCCAGTGAAGGATCAAATAACTTGCAATAACAATCTTTATTCAAATTAACCGCATTGAGCATTATGGTGCGATAGGCACTGGATTGTGTTAGTCTTTTGTCTACAAGGGTCAGATTGAGGTAATAAAATAAAAGATCTTCATCAATAGTGATTTCCTGTGCTCTAGGCTCTAAAAGTTTGATGGCCTCACCATTTTGAGCATAATAGGTTAGGAATTGTGCCAGGCTCAAATAATCGCTATCAGTTAATGGAACTTGATTGTAGGTGCTCAAAATATTGAGAACGCTTTTATCCTTTTCATTGAAGTTGCGTTTGCGCATCTCGCGCTCTGCACGAACAATATGATAATTGATATTCATACGGTTGATCAACGTGCGATTGATTCCGTAATTCTTGAGATCTGCGATTTGACTTTTGAATTGATTTGCATCTATGGGTGCGGCATTGTTTCTCCATATGACAAATTTCAAAACTGCAAGATTGTATTGAAGTTTTGGGTTGTTGGGATCTAATTCTGCTAGTTCCTTTAATTTATTGTAAGCAATCATCGTCATGCGTATATCCATGAGATAATCGTACATCATATTTTTATTGATGAAGTCAACATACTTTTTTTGTTGAGGTACCGTGATCTTCTTGATGGCATCTGGCGTGCCTGCAACTCGTATTTTTTCTAATAGGGAATTTTGAATCACTACGGCATCTTCAAGCTCGTCGTTAGCAATGGATGCATTAAAAAGAGTCGTCAACTCTGGAATAGACTGTTCTTTGTATACATCGATTTTATCTAATTCTAGAGTGACTACCGCTTTGCGGTGATTGGCTAGAATAGGTTCTAATGCTGAAGCTGTTGCTCCAGTCAAAGCAGCTTTTATCTGTGATTTTGATTGAGATTTCAGGTCACGATAAGTTGTTTTTTCAATGTCATTAAAGAATTCCACCCAGTTTTCTGAGGTCGTGATGTTGGTTTCAATCTCTGGAGACTGAAACGATTGTAGGGAACGGGCGATGCTGCTGCCGCGTTCCTGTTGCAATTCCATATTACGCTCTTTACTTCCTTCAACGCTGGCGTACGCCTTGATATCGATAGTTTTTATATTGAAATCGGTTAGTTTAAGGGAATCGTAAAGTGGCTTGATGTCTGATGGGTCATAAACCGACTTGTTTTTCTCAAACGGAATCACGAATTGAAGGGTTTTGTAACGTGTGACGGCCTGCTCCTGATCGCTTACAATCTTGTCGTTTTTATAAGTAATAGAATCTAGATAAACACCCATATCCAACAAACCCCAAGGATATGAAGCCAGATTGAAAATCGTGTAGTATTTGCAAAGGGTATTGTTGTTTAGAAAAAGGATGTTGAATTCCAAATCTTGCTTGAGCATAGAGGTAGGAATGTTGCCTACTTCTACTCGGTATCTTTTGTTTTCATGAGGTTTTAGACCTCTTTTAAGTTCTGAAGTATACACTGGTGCCAGTAGTTTTCCTTTGATCTGTGATGGAACTGGATCTACCTCACACTCATATCGATTCTTGGAAACTATATCTACAGCGATCCCATCTTGCGGATTTTTAAATAACTGCTTGAACCATTTCTCATCATTGGTTTCAAAGAACAGTTTTGAGTTTTCCCTTTTGATGACAAAAGAGGTTTCCTTGGGTTTGTTTTGAAATGCCTGTTCAAAATAGCCACAGACATTGCCCCGCATTCCAGAATTGGGAAATTGAATACCAAAATTATCTTGCGCGTGACCAAGTGCCAACGACAGAACAAACAGAAGCGTGATGCAGTATTTCATGAATTCTAGTTAGATCACTAAAATAGTACATCACTGTATAGCAACAAGAGAATTAGCTATTACTAGGCGTTTTATCGGCAATGGTGTAGCGATCCTGACTAGGTCCGGTTCTTATGATCAACTCACCCAAAAATCCAGCGATAAAAAACAAACTCCCCAAAATCATTGCTGTCAACCCAATGTAGAACCATGGATTTGTAGTAACGAGATTGTAGGGTAGGTTTGCTGCCATTTTGTACAATTTGGAACCACCTACATATATAGCGATGAAAAAACCTAAGGTAAACATGAGGAATCCCATTGTCCCAAAAAGGTGCATGGGACGTTTTCCAAAACGCGATATGAAGGCAATGGTCACTAGGTCTAAAAACCCTTTGATAAATCGGTCGTAACCAAATTTTGTCTCACCATACTTGCGTGCCTGGTGCTGGACGACCTTTTGGGTAATGTTGGTATAGCCGGCATTTGCTGCCAGCACGGGAATGTACCTGTGCATCTCACCATGAACATCAATGTTTTTGATGACTTCCTTGCGATACGCTTTCAAGCCGCAATTAAAATCATTAAGCTGGACGCCACTGGTCTTGCGCGCTGCCCAGTTAAATAATTTGCTGGGAATATTTTTGGCAATAACTGAATCGTAGCGCACCTTTTTCCAGCCGCTCACCAGATCATAATTTTCTTGGGCCACCATACGGTATAGCGCAGGAATTTCTTCTGGACTGTCCTGCAAGTCGGCATCCATAGTGATGACCACAGCACCTTGAGCAGCTCTGAAACCTGCGTGTAGCGCTTGTGATTTCCCATAATTGCTTAAAAAGCGTAGGGCTTTGATGTGGGTTCGCTTTCGCGAAAGCGAACTCAAAATATCCCAACTACCATCCGTACTACCATCGTCTATATAAATGACCTCATAGGACAGCTCTTCTTTCTCCATTACTTTATCGATCCATTCCTGTAGTTCTGGGATGGACTGTGCCTCATTGAGTAATGGTATGACGATGGAAAGCTGCATCTAAGCTTGCGGGTTTTTCTTGATAAAAAATGCGGTGATGATTCCTATAACGGTGTAAAACAACAGTTTTGAGGTGGCAGCGATAAGGTAACCTTTGGCACTATAGTCAATTTCGCTTACCTGTACAGCAGCGTTTGAAGTGGCTTTTTCGGCAGCTACCATTTTTTCTTGCATCAATCTTACCGTTTCTTGCGCACTGGGATCCCAAACCACATAGATGAGGTAGTTCACAATGGCTTCTGTCACAAAAATGAGGAGCACCGCAAGAAAGTAGGCCAGTACGGCTTGCTTTAAGGTGATGAAACCACCAAGTTTATTCTTGCTGTATACCTGGGCTGCAATACCTATGGCAAGCGGCAGGACCAAGGTAACCACGCCTATGGTCATGTTCTGGAAATCCTGGGTTTGCCAGATATAAATGTATAGGGAAGCGGTGATGGCAGCGCCTATAATTCCTAAAAGAGCAGCATTTTTCTTTACTATTTGATCCACTGGATTGTCAACTTTGAGGTTTGAATGCAAATATAACCGTTATGGACCTGTCAATAAATGGTTGAAAAGGATGTATTTTTGCTTCTTATGGTATTGTGTATTTAATTTAAAACATTAAATTTGCAGCCGCTAAAGAATAAAGTACAAGATCATGCAAAAAGGAATTCACCCAGAAGATTATAAATTAGTTGCGTTTAAAGACATGTCTAACGATGAGGTTTTTATTACCAAGTCTACCGCAAACACTAAAGAAACTATTGAAGTAGACGGTACTGAGTATCCGCTGATCAAACTGGAAATCTCTAGAACGTCGCACCCATTTTATACGGGTACTACAAAACTTATCGATACCGCTGGACGTATTGACAAGTTCAAAAACAAATACAAGAAATTTGACAAGAAGTCTTAAGGACTGCTTACTTCATAAAAAAAGCCTCGCATTTTGCGAGGCTTTTTTTTATGGCGTTATTTTTTTCTTGGACCTTCCTGCGTGCGCCTCGTCCCTCGTGATATAAAAATAGATCACGTAAAACCAATTGAGAATACCAGCAAGAATGGCCCATTTGATGGATCTATTGCGCGTCCACGAACAAACAACCGCCAAAGAGCAACCTAAAGCGGTTCCAGTTGATATTCCAGTATTTTTTATGGTGGAGTCGATGAGCATGGGAATTATAGTCGATAGCATGAACTTTTAATTTTTGTGGTTAAGTCAAGTAACATTTATTTTTTTAGAAGTGACTTTTCAAAACAGATACTCAGCTCCATTCCCACATATTGATCGTAGTTGGGAATGACGGAATAACCGTTCTTTTTATAAAGTGCAATGGCCTCTGGTTGATGAATGCCAGTTTCCAACCGACAGATGTCGAACCCTAGTTCTTCGGCCCATTTTTCTAGCTCTTTAAGAATTTGGGTAGCAACACCTTTACCTCGTACCGTCTCTAGCGTGAACATACGTTTGATTTCTACAGTTTGTGCGTCTACTTTTTTGATGGCGCCACAACCTACGGCTTTTTGATCTTTGTAAGCTACGACCACATGATTGATTTGTTCCAATTGATTAAATTGATTGTAGAAATCATGATCGTCGCCATCGGTGATCGATAAATACTGGTCCAATAATGGTATCAATGACTTGAAATGGACGTCATCTGCATTAGTTCTTTGTAAATCAAAACTCACCTAAAGTTGTATTATGGATTTGTGATGGTTATAGTTCGCTTTCGCGAAAGCGATATCCTTCATCTACTTTTCAATTTTGTTATACGAAGTGACGATCCCTTTAATAAGCGCGCTGCTAAAGCCGTTATGCTCCATCTCATTAAGACCAGCAATGGTACAGCCTTTAGGAGTGGTGACTTTGTCGATCTCGTGTTCTGGATGTTGCTTGCGCTCTATAAGCAGCTGTGCGGCACCTTTAACGGTGTGCGTCACGATGGTGGTCGCTGTATGTGCATCAAATCCTATCTCAATACCACCTTGAATCATACCGCGCATAAATCTCAATACATAGGCAATACCGCAAGCGCCCAACACGGTAGCGGCATCCATCAACTCTTCATTAATGTGAATGGAGTTACCAATACTGTTGAAACATTGCGTCACTAAATCTTTAGCGCTTTCATCATTGGATTTGGTTGCAATACAGGTCAATGATTCGCCAACATCTGCAGCCGTGTTAGGCATCGCTCTAAAGATGGGTAAGCTCAGATCTATCGTGGATTGTATTTGCTTTAAGGAAATACCGGTAGCGAGCGAGACCATTATGTGTCGATCCTGATCCAGAACATCTTTAAGTTCTCCCAAAATCTCCAAAATGGTATAAGGCTTAAGCGCCACGATCAAAAGCTCAGATTCCTGTGCTGCCTTGCGATTATCACTGGTGATTTGAATACCGGTGCTGGCTAGATGTTCCAGACTGGATGTTTTCCTTTTGGTAACTGTGATGTTCTTAGGATTGATCCTGGGATCTGCCAGTAATCCATTAAGAATGGACAATCCTAAATTACCGCAGCCTATGATGGCTATTTTTTTGTTGTGGATACTCATAAGGTCGATTGCTTGAAACGCCTAAGATAATAACTTCAAGTAAAGAAGTTTTTCAGGGCATGTCAATTGACCTATGGCTAGGACTTGCTACAGTAAACATAAGGCTGCTTTTGCTCTAACTAAGCAAGTCGTTAGTGTACAAATCGGTTGCTTTTACGGGCTTAGATTCAAGATTTTTGGAATAGATCCAATCCACAAACTTTTCAATAACGGCTGGATCAAAAATGCCCCAATCGTCGCCTGGCGAAAAACTAGGTAATGACAATTGTAAAGCCTCGTCAAGATTTATGTGAGCATCAGTACTGGGAACGTGTTTTTGAAACAAGGCGATGCTCTCTTGCGGGTAATCCTTGCAGTGGTAATAACCCTGACGAGTAGCTTCAATAAATTTTCTATAAGGTTCGTGATGATCTTTTAAAAGATCTCCGTTTGCTACGAGCACTGGTGAATACGAATATGGAATATCGTAATCTTCCAGCTTAAAAAAGTGAAGCGGTTGATCCGTGCCTTGCGCTTCTACGCCTTCCCAATTCATAAAAATCCAGGTCGCATCATAGGAACCATCCAGAATCGTTTCCCAGATGCCTAATTTTTCAGGATAACCTATGTCAAAAGTTCCAGTACCACCATCATTGATGATCATCTGTCGTACAATTTCGTCCTCATATCTCGCTTGATAGGAACTGTATCGCTTGCCGTCCAGATCCTTGGGAGAATCAATGCCGCTATCACCTTTTACCACAATCGCACTCAGATCCTTCTTTAAAATCGCAGCAACACCAGTGAGGTTAAACGGTCTATTTTTGGTACGATAGCTTATGATGCTTTCGGTAGGGCATAGGGCAAAATCTGCAGTGCCCAGTTCTACTTTTTTGGCTGGTGTGATCTTATAATCATCCTGTATGGGATCGACGATCGATACATCGAGACCAGCATCTTTATAAAAACCCTTTTCTTGGGCGATAAAAAATCCTATGTGATTGATGTTAGGCGTCCAGTCCAGGGCAAGCGTGATCTTCTTCATTGGTGTGATTTTAAGACTTAAAGGTAGATGCCCTTTATTGATTAGTGGACTCACTTTAGGGAATTGACAAAAGTTTAATATGAGTTCGCTTTCGCGAAAGCGGACACACCACAAACTCTATCTTTACCATCTATGAAAGAATCCTCCAAATCCCAAAGCAAGGTGACGATCACATCTGCGTTTAAAACCATCATCTGGCCACGTAGAAAATTGGTGCTGATTGGTTTGGTACTCATCGTTATTAGTCGGTTGGCCAGCCTTGTGTTGCCTTGGAAATCCAAAGCGCTGCTGGACGACGTGATTCCCAATAAGGATTTTGACGCCTTGTATGATTTGCTCTGGCTGGTAGGTTTGGCCTTGCTGGTGCAGGCGATTACATCATTTTTATTGACCAGAATTTTGAGCGTGCAAGCCCAATATTTGATCTCAGAACTTCGCGCCCAGGTGCAGAAAAAAGTACTCTCACTGCCTATTAGTTTTTTTGACAACACCAAATCTGGAGCGCTGGTTTCCCGCATCATGAATGATGTAGAAGGTGTACGTAATCTGATAGGGACAGGATTGGTACAGTTGGTAGGCGGTACGATCACAGCCGTAGTCTCGCTGGTGCTATTGATACGCATCAATGCCTGGATGACGCTGTTTGTGTTTTTGCCTGTGGCAGTTTTTGGATTTGTTGCGTTGAAAGCCTTTAAATACATACGTCCCATTTTTAGAAATCGCGGAAAAATAAATGCCGAGGTAACCGGTAGACTTACTGAAACGCTCGCTGGCGTACGAGTCATCAAAGGTTTTGGCGCTGAGGAACAAGAAAACAAAATCTTTGAAGATGGCGTGGAGCGGCTTTATCAAAATGTCAAAAAGAGTTTGACGTCTACTGCTTTGGTAACCAGTAGTGCTACTTTCTTGTTAGGATTAGCGTCAGTAGGCATCATGGGAATAGGTGGCTATTTTATGATGGAAGGCGATATGACGACAGGAGAGTTTTTGTTCTTCACGATTTTATTGGGGTTTATGATAGCGCCTATCATCCAAATGAGCAACATAGGCAGCCAACTTACAGAAGCGCTTGCAGGACTGGATCGAACCGAAGAATTGATGAACCTGACGCCCGAAGATCAAATTGGCGAGCGCACCATCGAACTGGACCAATTTAAAGGCAACCTAAAATTTGACAACGTTTCGTTTTCATACGAGAAAGGTAAAGAGGTCATCCATAACATTTCTTTTGAAGCTATGGCTGGTACTACAGTGGCGCTGGTGGGAAGTTCTGGTTCTGGAAAATCAACCATTGCAGGATTATCGGCTACGTTTTTAAATCCCAATAAAGGTGTTGTGACCATTGATGGTCAGGATATGTCTAAAGTGAAACTAGCCAGTTTTAGAAAGCATCTGGGCGTGGTTTTACAAGATGAGTTTCTATTTGAGGGAACCATTAGGGAAAACATTTTGTTCCCAAGACCAGACGCTAGCGAGGAACGATTGCTCGCAGCTGTTAAAGCGGGTTATGTCAATGAATTCACAGATCGTTTTGAAGACGGTCTCGATACCTTAATAGGCGAGCGTGGCGTCAAACTTTCTGGAGGCCAGCGTCAACGCATCGCTATTGCCAGAGCCATACTAGCCGATCCTAAAATCATCATCTTAGACGAAGCTACATCCAATCTAGATACAGAAAGTGAAGCGCTAATTCAAAAATCTCTGAGCGAACTGGTCAAGGATAGAACCACTATCGTCATCGCTCACCGCTTAAGTACGATCAAAAAAGCAGATCAAATTCTAGTCATTGAAGCTGGTGAAATCGCTGAGCGCGGCACCCATGAAGAACTGATCGCTCTAGAAGGCAGATACTTTGATTTGTATACGTATCAGGCTAGGATTTAAGCTTGATGAAAGTCTTTTTATAATTTTTATTTCTTCAATTGTATTTTACAACTAAAAGATTCAAGCAAAAAATTAATTCCAGTCATTATTAGCACCAGCGATACGGTTCCTGCCATTATCCATTGCCATGACTCTGCATCACTGTGCTTTAAGAAACCGCTTTCAACTAGGGCAGATAATCCAAACCCGAGTATTCCCATTCCTAAACCACCGAAGATCCAGTAGCGACTTCTTAATTGTTGATCAGTATATTTCTTTTTACTCATGATTCACCTTTTTATAATAATGACATTAGCTATTTGTTTAATCAGGAATTAAACTATGATAATTTTACCCCAATAAAAAAGCGCCATTTCAGGCGCTTCAGTAAAAAAGTAGGATAAAATGGCTTATCCTAGATAAGACTTCAAAATTTTGCTGCGGCTGTTTTGGCGCAGTCTCTTGATTCCTTTTTCCTTGATCTGGCGCACGCGCTCACGGGTCAAGTCAAAGGTTTCACCTATTTCTTCCAGACTCATAGGCTGCTGGTTCCCGATACCAAAGTAAAGCGAAATAACATCTGCCTCTTTTTGAGAAAGTGTCTCTAGGGCACGTGTAATCTCTAGTGTAAGGGATTCATGCAATAGGTCCTTGTCAGGATTAGGTGACTCACCACTACGTACAACGTCATAGAGGTTAGAAGTCTCACCTTCTTTAAGCGGCGCATCCATGGATACGTGACGCCCGGCATTTTTAAGCGATTGTTTCACGTCACTTACCGTCATGTCTAGCTCAGTGGCTAGTTCTTCTGGCGATGGTGGACGCTCGTGCAATTGCTCAAGGTGTGAAAAAGCCTTGTTGATTTTGTTAATCGAACCAATTTTATTCAATGGAAGACGCACGATACGGGACTGCTCTGCTAGTGCCTGTAAGATCGACTGGCGTATCCACCATACCGCGTACGATATGAATTTGAAACCGCGAGTTTCATCAAACCTTTTGGCAGCCTTTACAAGACCTGCATTTCCTTCATTAATAAGATCGGGTAATTTAAGCCCTTGATTTTGATACTGTTTTGCAACAGAAACCACAAAACGTAAGTTTGCGGTAGTCAATCTCTCAAGTGCTCTCTGATCACCTTTTTTAATACGCTGTGCAAGTTCCACTTCTTCCTCTGCAGTGATCAGGTCGATCTTAGAGATGTCTTGTAGGTACTTGTCCAAGGATTTAGACTCACGGTTAGTAACCTGCTTGGTGATTTTGAGTTGTCTCATTAAAATAAAAAGATTAAAAAATTAGGCGACTGTCAGCTCTTGACAATCAAGTTATAGGTAGCAATAATCATACCAAAGCCGAATATTCTGACACTTATTCAGACCAGCAATGGCGGGACATTCACTACTTTTCTATTAGTCGGCAGACCCGGTTTCTTGTTACAGTGCTAGTGGTTTTTATCGCTTTCGCGAAAGCGGATTTCCACGTCATCACTAGTACTATCACGTTGTCGTTAATGTTGAAAAAATAATGAGAACACGGCATTTTTGTCTTAAAGCCGAAGCCTTTGTAGCTTTATAAGCTTATTCTGTAGTCATGAAAAATCTATCGAGCCTTCTTTTCATTCTTTTGTTCTGTCAGGTAGGACTGTCACAAAATGGTCTGAGCGAGACAGGATTGTGGAGCCAGTATTTCTATAGCTTACCTATTGGGAACAAGTGGAAGGTAGCTGGAGATTTTCAGTATCGCACCTATGAGTTGAGTAGTGATTTCCAGCAATTTATTGCTAGGGCAGCAGTGGCCTATACACCAGCCATAGGTGTGGTAGAGCTGCACGCTGGTTATGGATATTTCTACGGCGAGCCCTTTGGCGACATGGATGGCAGTACTTCAGAGCATCGTTTGCATCAGGATGTCTGGTTGGATACCAACGCTGGCAAAACGGTGAGTATACGGCATCGATTTAGGTTTGAAGAGCGGTTTGTAGAGAATCAGGATTTCCGCAGCAGGGTACGTTACACGATTTTTGTTAACATCCATTTTTATAAGGATGAGCAGCAATCCAAATTCTATTTGCCGTTTTGGAACGAGGTTTTTATTAATGGCGAGACTCAATTGCGCAACACCACCGTGAACAGGTTTGATCGCAATTGGAGTTTTGGCGGTGTAGGATATAGGATCTCACAAGATCTGCGCGCACAAGCTGGTTATATGCGTGAGATTACCAGCAATACTTCAAAAGGTCAATTAGTACTCTCTGTATTTCAGTCGTTTTAAATAATAGTTCGTGGATTGACTGCTATCAGCTTTCGCTGGATAATAGTTCAAACCAGGTTATGTATGGTTGAGCTAAGTCAGCTTCCACTTGTAGTCGGTATGCACTTTTTTCAGAATCAAGAAAAATGGAATCCACCAGATGAAGTCATTAGTCACCAGCGTGTAAATAAATTCAAAGGGAACCTTTCCCTGTGCATAATTAAAGACAAATCCCAAGGGGCCAAAAATCTTACCCAACATACCAACGGCAACAATAGGCCAGTGGCGCATGGGATCATAGCTTGCCCACCAGTAGCCTAGACCATAAACACCTATTACCATTCCCATTCCTTGCCATACCATAGGCTGATTCAACGGCTCCATGCCTACCAGTTCCCAAAACATTTGTGGAAATAAGACGACCCAAGCACCCCAAAGAATATTGTATATCGCAGCAAGTTGTAGTGTAAGTTTCATATGAATTAAGTTTTGAAGTATTTCTATCGCTAGACAGTCGAATTAAGTTACCTAGCTTTCAATATTTTTTTAAAAGAAAAATCCTTTTCAATATTGAAAAGGATTTTATGAACGTTTGAATTCTGAAAACGATTCTAGAATTTGTAACCTAGACCTACTTGAATGTAGTCGAATTTAAGTTTTCCATCAGAGCCTTCCACTATAACATCATCCTCAAAACGATTGCTAAGACCTAAAATATATCGACCATCAACAAAAAGTTTATCCGTAATATCAAAAGCGGCACCTGCACCTAGACCTAAACCAAATTCATTGATGATAGGATTTTCTTCTTCCAGATAATATTCTATTTGAGGTCCTGCCTGTAATGAAAATTTAGGTGCTACTTGATAGCTCAACATAATGGGTAACAACAGGTTTTTGACATCTTCTCCATCCTGAGAGGCAAGAGAAAACTGAAGCTCTGGCTGGATAGAAAAGCTGTTTCCTAAAGCTATGTCTGTAAAAAAGCCTACATAAAACCCTGATCCATCTTCGCTTTCTGATGAAACACCACTTGCTGAAGCCTTTATATTTAAATTGTTGTAGCCACCTTTGACACCAAATTGCTGCGCAGAAACACAGAAACTTGCTAATGCGAAGGATAATGCGATTAATGATTTTTTCATAATTGTAATTTTTTTCGATTAGTTTAAGAATCAAATATAGTTGCGTCTCATTGTGTTTGACAAGCAAATAGACTTTTTTCTGGCAACATAATTACTTAATGTTCTTTAAATGAAACTATTAATTATGGATATTTAATTGTGCTCAAAATTGAATTACGAGATTGTAAAAGGTCAGCATTGCGATCAAACTCCACACTATTGTACGCCACCAATTGGTGCGATCTAACTTCTGGCATAGAGGTACATCAAACTTTTGAGCGACCAGTTTCTCATGTAAAGGCTTGTAAAATAGTGCCGTTGATAGCCACATACTGCCTACCAGTAAAAAATCAACGATATGTAAGAATCCAAACTTTGAATCGTAAAGCAGGTATCCAGAAAGGATAAGTTGTCCCAACATCAATGGTAGGACAATAAACGTAATGTTCTTCATGTAAATGTGGTGCCAGCGGTCAAATCCTTCTTTTCCAAAATGGCAAAAACTGGGATATATCACCAGCTGCACCATCCAGATGAGTACGACCAGACCTACATCAGTACACAGTTTCAATAATTCCCAAAGGGTCAGCTCCATAGCTCAGTTTTAGGTGTAAGATTGTTCATCGCGTCATGGATCTAAGAGATTCATCAGCATTGGAAATGAGCACGCTTTCGCGAAAGCGAAATCCCCAACAACAAATAACTAGTACCACTTTATAGCCCGTCAAAAATAAATTAAACTTGCAGTCGTTTAGTTATAGCAATCTACAATTCTTAATGCGTCACCATTACCTCGTTTTACTTACACTACTATTTACAGGCGCAATCTGTTACGGGCAAATAGGTGGTGAGGCGACATATCAATTTCTCAATCTGGTCTCAGGAACAAAACAGGCAGCCTTGGGAGGTCGTGTACTTACGGCCGTAGGTTATGACCCTACTACAGCGATCTATAATCCAGCTACCATTAACCCTAAGATGGATAATCAGTTGCAGGTGAACTATGTCAATTATTTGGGTGATGTCAACTATGGTACGGCAAGCTATGCCTATACTTGGGATCGTCGTGTACAAACCTTTCATGCTGGTGTTACTTATTTGAATTATGGGAAATTTGATGGTTACGACGAGCAGGGAAATTCTACAGGAGAATTTAGCGGTAATGAGGTAGCGGTTTCTTTGGGTTATGCCTACAATATACCATGGTCTGACTTTTATGTGGGCGTCAATGCAAAACTGATCAGTTCACAGCTGGAAAACTTTACCTCGCTAGGTGGTGCGGTTGATCTGGGTTTGCTGTATTATGATGAAGACAAGGCTATACGTGGTGCTTTGGTCATACGCAATCTGGGCACTCAATTCACGGCATATAATGAAGTGTATGAAAATTTACCATTAGAGATTGCAGTAGGTTTTTCAAATACCATGCGCACGTTGCCTTTACGATTACATGTCACTTTGGAAAATTTACAGCAATGGGACATTGCTTTTTCAAACAGTGCCAACGCGCAGCGTGATCTGGATGGAAATGTGATTGAGGACGATCCAGGTTTTTTCAATAATGCCTTGCGTCACACGGTTCTAGGTGTCGAGATCTTCCCAGAATCAGATTTTCAATTGCGATTGGGTTATAGCTTCCGTAGGGCAGAAGAGTTGCGCATCCAGGACACCAGAGCCTTCTCTGGTTTAAGCGCTGGATTCTCACTCAAGATCAGGAAATTGCGTTTTAGCTATGCACACTCTCGTTATAGTCTTGCCTCTCACACCAGTTTTATAGGTGTAAATGTTAACTTGCAATAATATGCAACGTAAAATCACCATTGCCATCGATGGGCATTCCAGCACTGGGAAAAGCACTGCCGCAAAGCAACTTGCGCAAGAATTGGGTTATCTATATGTAGATACTGGTGCGATGTATCGAGCGGTTTCTTTTTTCGCTTTAAGCGAAAACTTAATCCATAACGGCATCCTAGACAAATCAAAGCTGGAGCAAAGACTCCACGAGATCACCATTACTTTTGAACGCCATCCAGAAAACGGAAACAATGAGGTCTGTCTCAATGGTCGCAATATTGAAAAGGAAATAAGAACCCTTGAGGTAAGCAGTGTCGTGAGCAAGATTGCAGAAGTATCTGCCGTGCGTTCTAAACTTGTGGAACAGCAACAAAAAATGGGTGCCGAAAAAGGCGTCGTTATGGATGGTCGTGACATAGGCACCGTCGTTTTCCCAGATGCTGAATTAAAAGTGTTCATGACCGCAGCAGCAGATGAGCGTGCCAAAAGACGTTATGAAGAACTCAAAAAACGCGGTGATCATGTAGAGTATGAAGACGTTCTAAACAATGTCATAGAACGTGACCAGATAGATTCCAATCGTGAGGACAGTCCACTAGTTCAAGCTGCTGATGCACGATTGCTCGATACCAGTCATATGGATCGTGACGAGCAATTTGACACCTTGTTGCATTGGGCCAAAGAAAGATTGAGAAACTAGATCCATAATTGAGTTACCTTGTGGGTAAATGTTTGATTACTCAATTTTTCTAACGAAGGTATATTTACCTATTCTATCTCAGAAGTTTTTCAATCTCATTACCAATTTCATAGGATCCTTCGTTAAACCCAACGAATGATTTTACTATAACACCATTTTGATCAATCAAAAAACTATTTGGTAATGCCTGGACGGCGTATTTTGAAACATTTTCTCCTTTTATTCCTTTAAGGTCTGAAATATTCAACCAATGAATTTCATCTTCTTCACTAGATTGCTTCCAATATTTTTCACGAGTGTCAAGTGAATAGCTAATTACAATAAAACCCTTGTTACCAAATCTTTCGATTAAATCGGGAAACTCTTTTTTATTCTGTAACCTACATGGAATACAGCCACTTGCCCAAAAGTCTAATAATATGACATCACCTTGAAAATCAGATATTTTATGTTTGGTGCCATTTAAGTCTTTTCCAACAATATCCTTGAATTTATCGCCCACCTTTATGTCGTCTGATTTTGCATAGGCCAGTAATTCTTGACCTTTTGGAGAATTTGAATTAAAAGAGTCTAACCTTCCATAAAATAACAGTAGGCTATCCTTTGAAACCTGTTTTTTCTTGTATAACAATTGATTCAAAGCCATCTGGTTATTGGCATTAGAATAAAGGAATTGGATTTCTCTTGTAAATCTATTTGAATTTGTAGCATTTATAGATATAGAATCATATTCCTTCAAAAGATCTGTTTGATTTGATCCTTTTACTTTAGCATTAAAGAAGTCAGAAAATTCTCCTGTTATAAAAATATTCTTATTTTCCAAAAAGAATAGTTTATAGGGCTCTAGATGCTTTTCATTTTTATCGTAAAAATCCAAGTAACACAATGAGGCTACATCTACTTCTCCAGAAAATTGAAAACTTTCGTTGATTACAATAGTAGAATCTATGATTTTATCAATATCTCTATTGTACAAAGTAACTTTAGTACTATCAGGAAAATTTCTTGCGGTAATTTTTAAATGAAATTTTTCCCTCGGGTCGATTTTTTCAGACTCTTTACAAGAGATAGTCATAAATATGATTAATAGTAGTGGAAATGTACTTTTCATATCTAGGCTTTCTCAAGAAGTTGAACTGATTTACTTAAAATTTAATACACTTAGTCTTCCAACTCACTATCATCTGCATCGTTGGGAAGAATCTCTGGCAACTTGCCGGGACGTTTTGCAGGAAAGAATTCATGGATGCTGTCGTCTCCTAAATATTTGAAGCGCAGCACATCTCTATTGTTGGCGATAATTTCATAATGTAGGGAATCTCCATTGCGTATGAGGTGCAGGAACGTGACGCCTTCTTCAGCATAATTTTTACCATTGTAGTCTTGATTGACCACGTAGTCATAATAGTCATCGATGCTGTCCTGTTCAGATCTGTAGAACATATTGATCTGGTCCTTCTGGATCTCCATACCGGCATCTGGATCCAGATCATTGAGATAGGTGTCTTGTTTTAAAACCTCCATCATCTTTACGCGTTCTACCGTATCCACTTTTTTAAATTGTTCTGGATGGTTACGTGGATCATCGATCACGACAGGCTTTTCATTACAAGATGCGAGCAGCAACACGCCACAAAAGGCAACTAGAATATTCTTTAACATATTATCGTTTGATTTGGTTTTCATAAATCTTGATCCATTCCTCAACAGAAATCTTGCCACAAAGATCAGCAATTAGGTCTAATGGGATGTTATCCGCTTTTTTAAAACGTATACAGCTCTTTCCCATGTCCAGCTTTGTTTGGGTGTGTTTGGAATATTCGTTTTGAAACCATTTCAAAAGTTCTGGCGAGGCGTATATTCCAGAATGATATAGTGCCATGTAATTTTTTTACGAGGCCAGATTAATGAAGGGTAGAGGCGTTATGTCTTTGCCAGCATGGTATCCTGCTGGATAAGTGGATAGTGGAACTTGATAGGCGATCATACCGTAACTCATGGCTTCTTCAAAGCCGCTAGGCAAGTGCGTCTGGATCAGAGTCCTCAACTTCCGTATAGCGATCTGGCGATCTTCGGGTAGTTCCTTGATATATTCTTCTGGAGTAGTTGCGGTTGAAGTCATCCCATGATTTTATGTGATGAGAAGATAAAAGGAATTTCGCTTTCGCGAAAGCGAAATTATCCACCTAACGTTTTAATGTAAAATGGCCTTTTAATTCTTGCCCGTCATCCAGCTTGATGAGGTACCAGTAGTCGCTCGAAGGCATGGGCTCGTTGTTGAAAGTTCCGTTCCATCCTGAATTGGAGTCCTGATAACTGGTTAGAAGCTTGCCATAACGATCAAAAATCTGGATGGCAACCACTATTTGTTCTGGATCTGTAATTTTCCATACATCGTTGAACCCGTCTTGATTAGGCGTGAAAAACAGTGGTATGACCAGTCGTGGATCAAAAGTCGTAAAACTGAAATTGCTACAATTCGACACGTTACCTGTGGCATTGTAAGGAGTTATCGATGCATAAATCACGGTATTAGGCGGCAAATTTGTGGCTTGATACCTCGAGTTGTTACCAACATCTATCAAGGACAAAATATCGTCAGAATCCGGCTGTGTTCCTAAACTGAGGAAATAACCTGTAGCGTCAATGACATCTTCCCAAACGATGTCAATGTTAGCAGAAATTTCAATGGCTCCATTACTTGGATAAATAATATTGGTGCAATTAGGAGGCGTTGGAAGGATTTCGGTTGTAAAAGTGATTTCTGCACAGCCGTTTGCCATTCCTGCGCTATTGTACGGATTGATGTTCACGAAATAGGTTGTGTTTTCATCAAAATCAGTTTGCGGATTATAAGTTGTAGAATTCCCATTATCAAAATCTGCCAAAATATCGCTAGCGCCAGCGCTTGTTCCAATGGAGATCAAATATCCTGTTGCAGTGGCTGTGGCGTTCCAAGTTATATCGGTATCAATCGGGATATTGATCGCTCCATCTGCTGGTGTATTTATCGTTGTACAGAATGGCGGCTGAACGGTATTACCTGTTGAAAAAGTTATTTCTTGACAATTGGGAACTGGTCCAGCCGTATCAAACGGTATGATCTGTAGGTAGTACGTAGTATTTTCCTGGAGGTTTTGTGGTATATCGTATTGTGTAGGCGTGAACAACAGCTGGGTATCAACCACATCTGCAAGTCCTGGAGCAGTGCCTAACCGTATTTCGTATCCGTCTGCAACATTTACACCGTTCGCGCTTGTTGAAATGGTCCACTCCAGATCTATGTCGACAGGTACATTTTGTTGATTGGGTTGAGGTGTCAAGATCGTGGAACAACTCAAAAAGTTATTTATAAATACCGTTTGGAATCTTTCTTCTATACAACCTGTAGCATTACCAGCTGCGTTGTAGGGTATGATGGTAATAAAAAAAGAAGTGCTTGCAGACAAATCTGCGGGTGGATCATACACTACGTTGTTGCCATTGTCAAAGTTAGCGAGCAAATCATTTGTGCCTGGTTGACTACCTATGTTGACAATGTAGCCTTCAGCACCATTAACGGCATTCCATTCTATATCAGTGTCTACGGGAACATTTTGTTCAGTATCTAAAGGTCGAATTAACGAGGTGCAATTGGGTACTTGAAGAAGAGTTTCTGTGGTAAAGCTGGTTTCGGCACAGCCAGTAGCCATTCCTGCACCGTTGTACGGATTTATGTTGACAAAGTAGGTCGTGTTTTCCTGAAAATCTGCTGGCGGATTATAAGTCGTGGCATTTCCGTTATCAAAATTTGCTAAAACATCGCTAGCGCCAGCGCTCGTTCCAATCGATATCAAATATCCTGTCGCCGTTACGGATGGGTTCCAAGAAATGTTGGTGTCTATGGCCACATCTGTCGCTCCATTGGTTGGCATGTTGACAGAGGTACAGTTAGGAGGTGTCATTGAAGGCCCAGTCGTAAAATTGATACTACTACAATTTTGCGCTGCACCATCACGATTGTAAGGAATAATAGTCAAATACAGATTTTCTAAATCTGGCAACTCACCAGGAAATTCATAAAAATCAACAGCTCCTACTATAGTGTCTAGAATTTCTGATCCGCCTGGCGTTCTTCCAAGCAATATATTATAAGAAGTTAAACTGCTGGTACTTGACTGCTGAGGAATCAAATCCCATCTGAAAATTCCGTCAACAGGAAAGGCGTTATTTCCATTTTGTGGACTTTGTATAGTAGTGCAAGGTGGTGGCGCCAGCAATCGATCTGTTCTAATTTGTTCTTCGCCACAGCTTTCAGCAACACCTACGGAATTATATGGAATGATTGTAATAAATAATTCTTGATCTTGCGGTAGATTGTTAGGTGGATCGTAAATAGTGCTACTTCCATTATCAAAATTATCTAAAACATCGGTCAATCCACTTGAAGTTCCTATATTCAACCTATAACCTGTAGCTTCGGCAACTGGCTCCCAAGTCAAATTACCATCATATTCTTGACTATTACCAGAAGTTAGAAATGTACAACCTGGCACTGAAAGGGCAACGTCCGTCGTGAAGCTTATTTCCGTACAGCCTGTTGCATTACCGGCTGCATTGTATGGCGTTATCGTGACGTAGTAAGTGGTGTTTTCTTCAAAATCCGTTGGTGGATTATAGGTCGTGGCGTTGCCATTATCAAAACTTGCCAAAACATCACTGGCGCCAGCGCTCGTTCCAATCGAGATCAAATATCCTGTTGCGACAGTAACTGCTGTCCAATTGATATTTGTATCTACTGACACATCGTTTGATCCATCTGTTGGTAAGGTTATAGAGGTACAGGCTGGTAGTATATCGTTTATGACAAGCGTGATATCATTACGCTCCAGTATCAATTGCTGGCCATTATTTGGGCTAGTCACAATATCACTAGAAATCTGACAATGATAAACTCCTTCATCTGCGACTGTAACGTCGTTTAAGATTAAGTTGGGGCTGTCGGGTGCTGTGGCAATGGGATTACCATCCTTAAACCATTCATAATGGTTTTGACTACCAGAAACCGTCACTGTCATGGTAATATCATCACCAGCATTTGCATTAATTGTTTCTTCTATATCAACTTTTGCCTGCGGGTCATTCCGATAAAAAGCTGTAGGGACAATATTATCACGATAATATGCATGCTCATTTTCAAAATCACCAAATTGAAATCTATTAACACTGAAGATATAATAGGACAAATTAGATAATCCAGTAAGATTGGGAACGGTACCAGCAAATTGATTGTTGCCCAAATCGACAATTGATAAATTTGGATAGGTCAATAAAGAGCTGAGAATATTTGGGTCGTTCAATTGGTTGCTACCTAGTGCAATGTATGTCAATGTATTTGTTGCAGGTGGCGGTATAAAAGCGGTCAATTCATTTGACGACAAGTTAATGGATCGTATTGCTGGATTGTTACTGTAATTCATGGAAACGAGATTGTTGCCCCTTATCCAGGTCCATTCTAATAATGGATTTTGAGATGTATCTACGGTTGTGATCTCATTACGTTCTAACGCAAGAAATGTGAGTAGCGGCGAGTTAGTCACATCTAGGCTGGTCAAGGCGCATAAAACGCAACGAAATCTAGTTAGATTTACCTGATTGCTTAAATCGATATTCGTAATCGGGTTGCTACCCATCTCTAGGTCAGATAGATTTATGTTGTTGGTTAAATCAAGTGCTGTCAAGTTGTTATTAGCTAGATTAACGGTAGTCAATAAGGGATTTGAATCCAATACAATAGAATTCAGTCCGCAGGTATTGCAAGATAATGTTGTAAGTGTGCCATTATTTGATAGATCCAGCGATCCTATGGTATTGAATGATATGTCAAGATTAACCAGTGCTATATTTTGCGATACATCAAGAGAAGTAAGACTATTGCGAGCAACTCTTAGGTTAGTTAGATTAGGATAGTTTGAAGGATCAACACTTGTAAGCTGATTGGTGCTCAAGGATAGTACCTCAAGTAGTGGTAAGTTAGGTGCAGTAAAACTTGAAAACTCATTGGAATCCAGCGACGCTTGAACTATTGATGGTGGCAGGTCAATTGAGGTAAGCTGGTTTCCTGATAGTCTAACAACATTCAAAACCGTATTGCTGGATAAGTCTACAGATGCTATTTGGTTTCCGCTCGCGTTTAAAGTTTCCAGTGCTAAAAAATCATCAATGCCGGTCAGGTCAGTGATATTTTGATTTGCGATGGAAAGTGTTCTAATACCGCTTATGTTTGCAGTGGGTACCTGTCCATCTATGACATTGTCATAACCTTGATCTATAAGTGTCTGCTCAAAATTAGTGTCAGGAATTGATGTGTTTTGAGCAAGGACGTATTGCCCCAATGAACTTATCAGAATAAATAAAGTAAATAACGACTTCATTTTAGGGTAATTTGGGAAATCAAATTTACCGTTTTAGATTGGGATGATTTACAATCATTTAATTTTTAGCTAAGAGTGTTCCGCTTTCGCGAAAGCGAAATAAACATCATCAATTTGCAAAGCATAAAATTGTAGATTTTTAAATTAATTCATACTTTTGCAAGCCCAAAACGAGAACACGGAAACCGTTTGGGAATCAAAACTTTATAAAAATCTTCTAGGGAAGTTTCTATAAGTTTCCGGCAGACCTTAGAATACAAATTTTAATCAGCAAACAAAACATGGCTGAAGAAACAACAAAACAAGAACTTGAAGCGGCACAAGATGGTGTTGCAGAAACTCAGGTTCAAGAACAAGTAGAAGCGGCGACTCCTGTCGAGGCTCCTAAAAAACAACAAGATCCTCAAGAATTTTTGGACACTTTTGACTGGGAACGTTACAGTGAAGGTATCGAGAAAGTAGATGAGGACCAACTTAAGGCTTTTGAAAAGCTGGTTGCCGAAAACTTTGTGGATACCATCGATTCTGATGTTATTGAAGGTGAGGTAATCAAGATGACAGATCGTGATGCGATCATTGACATCAATGCAAAATCTGAAGGTGTTATTTCCCTTAACGAGTTCCGTTACAACCCTAACCTAAAAGTAGGTGACAAGGTTGAGGTACTTGTAGACGTGCGTGAAGATGCGACTGGACAATTGGTCCTTTCTCACCGCAAAGCTCGTTTGATCAAAGCATGGGAGCGTGTGAACAATGCACACGATACTGGCGAGATCGTTAATGGGTATGTTAAATGTCGTACTAAAGGTGGTATGATCGTAGACGTATTTGGTATCGAGGCATTCCTTCCAGGATCACAAATCGATGTGAAGCCTATTCGCGACTATGATGCATACGTTGATAAAACAATGGAGTTCAAGGTGGTGAAAATCAACCACGAGTTCAAAAACGTTGTTGTATCGCACAAAGCACTTATTGAGGCAGATATTGAAGAGCAGAAAAAAGAAATCATCTCTCGTCTAGAGAAAGGACAAGTACTGGAAGGTGTTGTGAAAAACATCACTTCTTACGGTGTCTTTGTAGATCTAGGTGGTGTAGACGGACTAGTTCACATAACAGACCTTTCCTGGTCACGTATCAACCACCCTAATGAGGTAGTAGATCTTGATCAAACGCTTAACGTGGTAATCCTTGACTTTGATGAAGATAAGTCACGCATCCAGTTAGGTCTTAAGCAATTGGAGCCACACCCATGGGAAGCTCTTTCTGACAAGATCAAGCCAGGTGATAAAGTAAAAGGTAAAGTAGTAGTCATTGCTGATTACGGTGCATTTGTTGAGGTAGAAGAAGGAGTTGAAGGACTCGTTCACGTATCTGAAATGTCATGGTCAACCCACTTAAGAAGTGCTGGTGACTTTGTAAAAGTAGGAGACATTATCGAGGCAGAAGTTCTTACTGTAGATAGAGAAGATCGCAAGATGTCTCTAGGTATGAAACAACTTTCTCAAGACCCATGGACAGACATTACTTCTAAGTATCCAGTTGGATCACGTCACACCGGTATCGTTAGAAACTTTACCAACTTTGGTGTATTCGTAGAATTGGAAGAAGGAGTTGATGGATTGATCTACATCTCTGACCTTTCTTGGACTAAGAAAATCAAGCACCCATCAGAATTCTGTTCAGTTGGTGATAAGTTAGACGTAGTAGTTCTTGAACTAGACGTCAATGGTCGCAAACTATCTCTAGGTCATAAGCAGACTAAGGATAACCCATGGGATAAGTACGAGGCTGAATTTGGTCTAGGTACTAAGCATGAGGTTGAAATCACTGAAATGGTAGATAAAGGCGCTGTTGTTAAATTCAACGACGATATCACCGTATTCATCCCAACCCGTCACCTTGAAAAAGAAGATGGAACTAAGTTAGGAAAAGGTGAGAAGGCAGAAATCGAGATCATCGAGTTCAACAAAGAATTCAAGCGTGTAGTAGGATCCCATATGGTAATCCATAAGGAAGAAGAAGCTAAAATCGTTAAGCAAGCAGCTAAGCAGCAACAAGAAGCTGATAAGCCAACGCTGGGTGACGCTAACTCTAAGCTACAAGCATTGAAAGACAGAATGGAAGGTAAAGCCCCAAAGGATGAGCCTAAAAAGAAGTCTAAAAAAGCAGCTAAAGAAGAAGAATAACCTTCAACTTTTATAAACTAGGAATCCCTTGTCATTTAGTTGACAAGGGATTTTTTTATGCAGTAAAAACGATAGGTTGATTAGGGCGTTACCGTCCTGATATGATCAGGACGGTCGGGCTTTACATTGCAATCTTTTTAAATACAAGAACGCTGCGCTCCCTTCTATTTAAAAAGGATTTTCATTTCAATCCCTAACGCAAAAAAGTATCTGCGTTTAGTGATTTTATCAATCTCTCTCTGCTCCATTCTATTTTCAAAACACATAATCACCAGGTCCAGCTTGTTCCAATCAGCTGGTAAAATTGACAATCTTCATAAACCAATCATTGTTCAAATACTTTATATTTGTGGTCATTCAAAGATTTAATGAGCCAGAAACTTCTTCTCAACGCCATAGAGATCGATATTATTTTGAATCGGCTAGCGTGTCAGCTTATTGAAAACCATGGAGATTTTAAAAATACCGCTTTGATAGGCGTACAGCCTAGAGGTACCTTTCTACTTTACAGGCTTAAAAAATTACTGGTAGAGAACTATCAAATTCACAATTTGCGCACTGGATTGTTAGATATTACATTTTATAGAGACGATTTCCGTCGTGGTGAAGAACCACTTAAAGCCAACTCTACCGAGATTGATTTTGTGGTAGAAAACATGAACGTCGTTATTGTTGACGATGTATTATATACTGGTCGCAGCATTAGAGCAGCCCTAACAGCACTGCAGTCTTTTGGTAGGCCTAAGGCCATTGAATTGCTTACCCTTATCGATAGACGCTTTTCACGGCATTTGCCCATACAACCAGATTATAACGGTAGACAAGTGGATGCCATTGGTAACCAAAAGGTAAAAGTAATGTGGAAGGAAAATGCAGATGAAGATGCGGTATACCTACTTAAAACTAACGACCAATGAGTCAATTGAGTGTCGACCATCTATTGGGAATCAAATACCTCACACCAGAGGATATCCAATTGATTCATAAAACAGCAGATCAATTTAAGGAAGTCATCAATAGGCCTATTAAGAAAGTACCATCCTTACGGGACATTACTATTGCAAACCTATTCTTTGAAAACTCAACAAGGACAAAGCTTTCCTTTGAGTTGGCAGAAAAGCGCCTCAGTGCAGACGTAATCAACTTTAGCGCAGCCCAAAGTTCTGTCAAGAAAGGTGAGACGCTTATTGACACGGTCAATAATATTCTGGCCATGAAAGTGGATATAGTCGTCATGCGTCATCCCAATCCTGGCGCTGGTGTTTTTCTTTCAAAACACGTCAACGCTAGAATCGTGAATGCCGGTGATGGAGCACATGAGCATCCTACTCAGGCTTTATTGGATAGTTATTCCATAAGAGAAAAGTTAGGTTCCCTGGACGGTAAGAAAGTAGTCATCGTTGGTGATATTTTACACAGCCGTGTGGCGTTGTCTAATATCTATTGTTTGAAAAAACTAGGCGCTGAGGTGATGGTCTGCGGTCCAGCAACGTTGATCCCTAGACATATTCAAGATTTAGGAGTCAAGGTTGAACTCAATCTTAAAAAAGCTTTGGAATGGTGTGATGTAGCTAATATGCTTCGAGTACAAAATGAGCGTATGGACATCTCATATTTTCCCAGCGTACGAGAATATGTGCAGCAGTATGGTGTTACTAGGGAAATTTTGGATAGTCTAGACAAGGAAATCGTAATCATGCATCCAGGACCTATCAATCGCGGTGTAGAGATCACCAGTGAAGTAGCAGACTCTAGCCAAGCCATTATATTAAATCAAGTAGAAAATGGTGTTGCGATCCGCATGGCGGTTCTTTATTTGATCGCCTCAAAAATTCAGCACAATGACCAGTAAAGTAACCGACAAGTACACCCTATTGAAAGATGATCACGACGACGTTTGTGATTTTGCCAATTTCCTTACACGCATTCACGATAAGTTCATGGATGTCAATCTAGTAATTGATATTTCCAAATACGATGAGATGAGCCTTCAGGATTTGCTGTGCTTCTTGACATTGAGTAATACTCATAGAGCTGAAAAGAAGTCTTTGGTTATTATCAATAGTGCCATTCCATCAGGAGATATTCCAGATGAAATCATTGTGGTGCCAACGCTTCAAGAAGCTGAAGACATTATTGAGATGGAAGAAATAGAACGCGATCTAGGATTTTAATAGTCACAAAAATTGAAACTAACCATCCTAGGCTGTCACAGTGCCACACCACGAGATAATGCTCGTCCTACAGCTCAGGTATTGGAAATAAAAGGTCATTTAATTCTGATCGATTGCGGAGAAGGAACACAGATGGCCTTGCGCAAACAGCGTGTCAAGTTCGCGAGAGTCAAGCATATCTTTATTTCACATTTGCATGGCGACCACGTGTATGGGCTTATAGGTCTAATTTCAACGTTTTGCCTATTGGGTCGCGAGCAGCCATTGCATGTCTACGGGCCTAAAGGCATTCAGGAAATGATCGAGTTGCAATTAAAATTGGGCAATAGCTATATGCCTTTTGAGCTCCATTTTACCGAATTGGAAGCCACCAAATCTGTACAAATATTTGAAGATGATTCCATAACGGTGAGCACCATTCCTCTAGATCATCGCGTTTACACTAATGGGTATTTATTCAAAGAAAAACCCAATGAGCGACACTTGGATATCGTGGCTTGTGAGGAGCTGAATATCGAAAAAGCCTATTACCGCAAAATAAAACAAGGTGCTGACTATGTCAGAGAAAATGGTGAGGTGATCCCTAATGAACGATTAACTACAGATGGAGATCCAGCAAAAAGCTATGCTTTTTGTAGTGATACAATGTATAAGGAAGATATCATCACACACATCAAAGGTGCTACGGCATTGTATCATGAAAGTACTTTTTTGAAACAGCACGAGGATCTATGTAAAAAAACCAAGCATAGTACTGCTGCTCAGGCTGCTACTATTGCTAAAAAGGCCGACGTTGGTATGCTTATTTTGGGCCATTATTCCAGTCGCTACAAATCTTACGACATGTTTACTGACGAGGCACGACCTATTTTTGAAAACAGTCATTGTGCGCTGGACGGTAAGGTTTTTGAGATTTAGAATCGGACTGTGAAAAAAATCCTTTGTTTATTTTTTTTATTCTCGATTTGTTCTCATTCACAGTCAGATCTAGAAATTCTTGGATATAATCTTTTATTGGGAACCTTGACAGGTGGTTTTGGTTCCGCAATCAATAAGTCGCCAGAACAAAAATGGAACGAAGCTTTTTCTGACGGTGCATGGAAAGGAGCTGTCGGTGGAACGTTACTCTATAGTAGCAAAAAATTAATTGCAGAAGTCAATAGTAAGGAAGAATGGCATCTTGCTTGGTCCTCTAAAATCATTCATGATTCTGGCGCTTCCATTATTGAAAATGCAGCTGCCAATAGACCATTGTTTGATCAAGTTAATTTCAATCTAGGGTTTGTTAGAAACGAATTCAGATTTGAAAACGGCGTCACATGGCGACCTTTAATCAAACCACTGTCCATGTCTCTCACGATATACTCGGCTATTGGTAACGACTTCGATACGGGACTTTCATTAGCCTACGGAACTCCAATATTCATAAGAGACGATGAAAGGTTACCAAATGCTTTCGGGATCACTCATGGCAATGCCATAGTATTGAGAGAATCATTACAGAACAACTTCAGCTTGATTAATCATGAAATGGTTCACGTTTTTCAATTGGATGAATATGCTGGATTGAATAATTTAATATTACCACAGCGTATTCAATGGAATAAAAATGAAACATACGATAAGATCACAGATCTCTTTTATGTGGAATACCATTCATTATTTTATTACTCCTTCTACTTTCTTGATGAGCTTATTCAAGGAAGAGGCTTCAATTTTTTGGAAGCTGAGGCCTACAATTTTTCAGATTCTTTTAGAAGGTAAAACCAAAAAAAAATCCCGATCTGAAAATCGGGATTTTTAGGTTTTTAAAAGTCAAGACTTTTAAATTTTCTTCATTTGCTGCTTCATCATTTTTACCTGATCAGTCAGCATGCCGTGTTTGTCAAGTTTTTTAGCCTCGTTAAGTAGGGTAGTGGCTTCGCGTTTGCGTCTTTTGGTCATTGCAATTCCCGCAAGGTTTAATTTTGCTACCGCAAGATCTTGATCCATTCTTAGTCCAGTTTTAATTGCTTTCCTAAAATATTTCTCAGCCTGGGTCATGTTGGTTTGTGATATCATCAAACCTTGTAAATAATTGTAATATCCCAATTGCTTTGTAACTAGTGCTTTTTCAGGATCATTGATGCGAGCTAGCCATTTTTGAGCTCCAGGAAAATCTTGTTTTCTTAATCTTAGAAAAGCCAAAATGATCATTTCATTCCAAAAATATAAAATGACAAAAATTCCAGCTAACAGTATCAACATGATACCGGTAAGGATCTCGTTTCTAGTAAATTGATAGATGGCAAATGCGACGACGAGTACGGCAAGCACCAACTTAATATTCTTATTAAACATGAGTAGTTTCGTTTGGGGCTGCAAATATAGACAACGCGCTACATTTACCGTAACTCAAAGACTTCATATACCTTTACAGCCTCAAGAATTGCCGATTATTTTGAATAAAACTGTCCCAGCAGACTATATCCAGCGTGTTGATAAAGCTCTTTTTTACATCGATGAGCATTTGAATGAAGATCTACCTTTAGATAAGATTGTCACAGTTGCAGGGTATTCCTCTTTTCATTTTCATAGGATCTTCAAGTTGATTACTAATGAGCCACTGCTTGTTTACGTCAACCGTAAACGCGTTGAACGATGCGCCTCACTATTGATGCATAGACGTGATCTTTCCGCCAAAGAGATTTATCTGGAGTACGGTTTCAATAGTGCAAGTAGCTTTTCCAGATCTTTTAAGAAGTATTACGGTTTGAGTCCAGTTCGCTTTCGCGAAAGCGTTACAAATACCAACAACAAGATCCATTCATCAATTAGCAAGAATGGACAAAGGCATCCGGTTATTGAAAAATACATTTGCAGTATTAAGGAACATCTCAATTGGCTAAGCATAAACACTAAAATCCAAATCAAGCAGATCCCAGAAATGCAACTCGCAGGAGTCACTGCCATGGGTTTTCAAAACGTTGCTGGTAGCTATGACCAACTTGTTAACTGGGCTGGAGATCAAGGGTTACTCGACGCACCAGATGTTAAAATGGTCACGGTCTACCACGATAGCGCCAAAACCACAGCGCCCGATAAGGTCAGGATAAGTGCTTGTATCTTACTCAATAAACAGGTAGAGGTTGCTGGTGAGGTCTCCTTATTGCAGTTGCCGTCGCATCGCTGTATTGTTGCACCTATGGAAATAGGACTATCAGAGTTTGAGCAGGCCTGGAAAGGCCTCTTTATATGGATGCAGGAAAACGGCCATCTAAAAGCGGCACCATCGCCCTTTGAAGTCTACCATAACAATTACCAGGATCATCCACATAAAATGTGTATCGTTGACCTGTGTATTCCCATAGAATAACGGCAATGTTGATAACGTGTGAACTTTCCCAATTATTTTTACTTGTAAACATTGTGTAGTTATAAAGACTTCCTATCTTTGCACCCGATTAAAAATTAAGGTTCGACCTTTTTATTATATAGAATTACACGATGGCACAAAAGAGAACATACCAACCTAGTAAGAGAAAGAGAAGAAACAAGCACGGTTTCAGAGAGCGCATGGCATCTGCAAATGGTCGTAAAGTTCTTGCACGTCGTAGAGCAAAAGGACGCAAGAAACTTTCTGTTTCAACTGAAAGAAGACATAAGAGATAATGATTTATCCTCTATAAATTATAGGCGTTACTTTTTTAGAAGTAACGCCTTTTTTTATGCCCGCACATTAACGAAATTTGAACATCCCACAAAAACATACCCATGCCAAAAAGAAAAGATCTAAAATCCATACTATTAATAGGTAGTGGACCCATCATTATTGGACAGGCCTGTGAATTTGACTACGCAGGTTCTCAATCATTGCGATCAATGATAGAAGAAGGAATTGAAACCATATTGATCAATTCCAACCCGGCAACCATTATGACAGATCCGTCTATGGCAGACCATGTATACCTGTTGCCATTAACAACCAAGTCCTTACGTAAAATCCTGGCAGAGCATCCACAAATCGATGCGGTATTGCCTACCATGGGCGGACAGACAGCCTTGAATCTATGTATTGAAGCACAGGAAAAAGGCATCTGGGAAGATCACAATGTCGACTTGATAGGTGTTGATATAGATGCTATCAATATCACAGAAGATCGTGAGAAATTTAGAGAATTGATGGGCAAGATTGGGGTTGGTATGGCTCCACAAGCTACAGCAACCTCTTTCCTAAAAGGTAAGGAAATCGCTCAGGAATTTGGTTTTCCATTATGTATACGTTCCTCGTTTACGCTAGGTGGTGCTGGTGCAGCAATTGTTCATAAAGAAGAGGACTATGACGAGTTATTGCAGCTGGGTCTAGAAGTATCGCCTATTCATGAAGTCATGATTGACAAAGCCTTATTGGGCTGGAAGGAATACGAGCTGGAATTGCTACGTGACAAAAATGACAACGTAGTTATTATTTGTACGATAGAAAACATGGATCCTATGGGAATCCATACGGGTGATTCCATCACGGTAGCACCTGCGATGACCTTGTCAGACCGTACCTACCAAAAGATGCGTGACATGGCGATTCATATGATGCGCAGCATAGGTGAGTTTGAAGGTGGTTGTAACGTTCAGTTTGCCGTGAGCCCAGATGAAAGAGAAGATATCATCGCGATTGAGATCAATCCACGAGTGTCTCGTTCTAGTGCTTTGGCATCTAAGGCTACCGGATATCCTATTGCAAAAATCGCTACGAAATTAGCACTGGGCTATACTCTGGACGAGTTGAGCAACCAGATAACCGGTAGCACTTCGGCATTGTTTGAGCCTACATTGGATTACGTGATCGTTAAAATACCACGATGGAATTTTGACAAATTTGAAGGCTCTGACCGCACGTTAGGCTTGCAAATGAAAGCCGTAGGTGAGGTGATGGGAATAGGTAGATCCTTCCAGGAAGCCTTACATAAAGCTACACAGTCTCTAGAGATCAAACGCAACGGGCTAGGTGCAGACGGTAAAGGCTATACCGACTACAATCAAGTGATTGATAAATTGACTAACGCAAGTTGGGATCGGGTTTTTGCCCTTTACGACGCCATTGCCATGGGAATCTCGCTGTCCAGAATCCATGAGATCACGCGCATTGACATGTGGTACTTGAGACAATTTGAGGAGTTACATGAGTTGGAATTAGAGATAGGAAGGTTTGATGTTAGTTCGCTTTCGCGAAAGCTACTTCTCGAGGCCAAACAAAAAGGGTTTGCAGATCGTCAAATCGCACATATGCTGGGCTGTCTGGAATCTGAGGTGTACACCAAGCGTGAAGAGATGAACATCAATCGCGTTTACAAATTGGTAGACACGTGTGCTGCGGAGTTCAAAGCAGAAACACCATATTACTACAGCACCTTTGAAGCAGACGTAGAAACACCTGATGGGAAGCGCGCTGCACAGAACGAAAGCATTGTTTCTGATAAGAAAAAAGTCATTGTTTTAGGTTCGGGACCTAACCGTATAGGACAAGGAATTGAGTTTGATTACTGTTGTGTTCACGGCGTTTATGCCGCACAGGAATGCGGTTATGAAGCCATCATGATCAATTGTAATCCAGAGACGGTTTCTACCGACTTTGACACGGCAGACAAACTGTATTTTGAACCGGTTTTCTGGGAACATATTTATGACATCATACGTCATGAAAAGCCAGAAGGTGTGATCGTACAATTGGGTGGTCAAACAGCCTTGAAATTGGCCGAAAAACTAGATCGCTACGGCATTAAAATAATGGGGACGAGCTTTGAGGCACTCGACCTTGCTGAAGATCGTGGCCGATTCTCTACTTTATTGCAAGAAATCAATATTCCATATCCAGAATTTGACACCGCAACATCTCCAGACGAGGCGATGAAAGTGGCCGATAAACTAGACTTCCCGATTTTGGTACGACCTTCATATGTCCTAGGTGGACAAGGAATGAAGATCGTGATCAATAAACAAGAATTGGAAGAACATGTGGTGGACATCTTGAGAAAGATCCCAAACAACGTGTTATTACTGGATCACTATCTGGATGGTGCGATAGAAGCAGAGGCAGATGCGATATGTGATGGCGAGAACGTCTACATCATAGGTATCATGGAGCATATAGAGCCTTGTGGGATACATTCGGGAGATTCTAATGCCACCTTACCGCCATTCAACCTGGGCGACCTGGTAATGCAGCAAATTAAGGATCACACTAAAAAGATTGCACTTGCTTTAAAAACAGTTGGGTTGATCAACATCCAATTCGCTATCAAAGACGATATTGTTTACATCATAGAAGCCAATCCTAGAGCCTCTAGAACAGTTCCGTTTATTGCAAAGGCCTACGGAGAACCATACGTAAACTACGCTACTAAAGTGATGCTAGGGCACAACAAGGTCACTGACTTTGACTTCAACCCACAATTAAAAGGCTATGCGATCAAGCAGCCGGTATTCTCATTCAACAAGTTCCCTAACGTTGACAAACGATTGGGTCCAGAAATGAAATCAACTGGAGAAAGCATCTTGTTTGTAGACAGTTTGAAAGACGATGAGTTTTATGAGCTGTATGCGAGACGCAGGATGTATTTGAGTAAATAGTATTCTATTTAAGATCTCTTAAAAAAAGACCTGATTCATATCAGGTCTTTTTTTATGGTCTAGAATTTCGAAATAGTAATTAGCCTAACTCCACATTATAATCCTTCAACAGCTCCACAAATTCCTCAGCATTAAAGTTGGTGGCTTTCATTTCTTTGGAACTGTTTCTCTTGATTGATTTGCGACGTATTTCTCTGGCAAATCTCCTAATGTGCGTATCGCTACTTAATTTAAGTCCAGGTACGGCAATGGTTTTACCTTCATCATCTTTGGCCACCATGGTGACATAGCTGGAGTTACAATGCTTCTTCGTGCCAGACTTGATGTCTTCAGCATCGACTCGTATGCCTACGACCATAGAGGTGTTTCCTACATAATTGACGGTAGCTTTTAGGGTAACCATCTCACCAACTTCTATAGGCGCCAAAAAATCCACAACGTCCACACTTGCCGTCACACAATAGTTGTTGCTGTGCTTTGACGCGCAGGCAAACGCGATCTGGTCAATCAATGATAGGATATGGCCACCATGGATCTTTCCAGAGAAATTGGCATGCGATGGCAACATCAACATGGATATGACGACTCTAGATTCCTCGGGCGTTTTGAAAATATTTGACATGGTTTTGAGCTTTGAGTCGGTAGCAGTGAGTTTCTATTGGTTACGCTTTCGCGAAAGCGAACTATACCAAAAACAATGGCATCACAATGGGCAATTGTTACTGAAAACGGAATACGGTTTAATTGCGATTAAAGTGTGGCGATTGCTCCAGCGAGACTTCGGTAATGAAATACTTCGTGTCACCCCAAAAGAAAAAAGTGCCGAAGCGCTCTTCATATTTGAGTTTCACATATTGACCTTGGTATTCCTGTAGCTTTTCAATGACTTCTTTTTCTTCATCTAGGACCGAGAAGGAAAATATTTGAGCACCACTGATGCCTTGGGAAATCTCACCTTCCCAGGTTTTGACCAGGTAACCTTTACTGGAGAATTTGATCAATTCACCGCTGCGGTACCCGTCAGAATAAGTAGCAAAATATAGAAAGCTGTACCAAATAATAGCCAGCAGGACGATGGTTGCGAGTATAACCCCTAGTATTTTTTTCATAATCCGGTCATTTGTTGAAAGGCGATACCCGTAAGTATGGCGATGCCAAAACTAAGCAAAGTCCCGATCAATACATATTCCGTTAATTTCATATTGTGTTCTCTGTTGAGATCTCCAAACCTAAAAACAGATTTGGCTGCCAGTAGAAATCCAACAGCACCAAATTGGCCTACGACAATGAATACAAAAACCAGCAGTCGTTCTATGATTCCTATCCAGTTGCCTGCGTTTTTAAGCGAGTCGATACCGGCGTTTTCTGGATTTAATTTCCATCTCGTAAAAAACATTTTAAGCGCTATGCTTATAGGCGTGGTAAGGAATAGGATGCAGGCGATAAAAAACCAGGTCTGAGCAGGAATATGAAATGAGAAATAAGTAAAGTCTGCATCATAGCCTTTGATCAAAGCGATTAAAACGATGACTGCCACATGGGCTACTTGATCCATCAAAAACAACCATCGCTTATTTTTCTTATTCGTCCCATACAGTTTGATCAGATCGATTACCAAATGAGACGCCATGATGATTACCGCGATATACCATAAGTATATATCCCATAGCAGAATCATCACCAACGCTCCATGGATCAATACATGAACGTATAGTGCAACCGATTTGATCTTGCGCTTTTCCTTGCTTTTAACGCTGTCGTTAGTCTGCAGGAAAAAGTCTCCTATAAAATGGGCGATGAGAAGTTTAAAGAATAGAATCATTACTTACGTCTTTATAGTATTCCCTGAATAACCCAGAGACTATTCCTGTTTCTTTCCAATTGGCACGATCAAGACGCCTACTAACTGTTGCTTGCTGAATCCCTAGTTTCAAACCAAGTTCCTCTTGATTTATATGAGGATTGTGTAAAAATTCGAATATCACTTCAGCTGCATTTTCAGTCCAATTATCCATGAATAACAATGCCATTTTAAGCATGTTATTCATATAATAATCTAACTTATGATCTGATCGAACCATTAGGTTTTGGTTTTTATGTTTTAAAGAATCAAGTAGCTGCCCTGATCTTATTAACGCTGAACCTTTCGATATAGCTATGTCATTTTGAATTACATTTACATCACCTAATCCGATAGCAATTCTTACGTCTAGTCCATTAGATCTCTTCAATGCGGATTTTAATTGTAAGGCGACAAACATTCCTAATTCAGGTCGTTTCAGAAGAGCCTGAAAACTATCACCACGGTAGATTTGGAAAAGTCCATCACTGGAATATTCGCTCAAAATATCCTTTAATGCCTTTATAAAGGTTTCAGGATCATTTTGTTGTGAGTTAATGATATCACCAGCTATAACTACTTTCATAAGTATTACGTAAATGAGTAATAATGTAAATATATTACATAAATACGTAATAATTATAAATATTACATAAATACGTAATAAAATGATTTATTACGTAAAAGCGTAATAATTACTCTTCATCGTCATTTGGGCTGTCTAGCTCTAGATAATCTGGATCGTTATCTACGGCACGACGCACCAGTTTTTCATTGACTGATTTGTTGGCTTTTGCACCTAATTTTTTCAAACGCTCTACGCGTCCTACTAAATTACCGGCACCATCAGTCAACTTATTCATGCTAGCAGAATAGGATTTCTTGACCGTATCGAGTTGGGCGCCTACCTTGATTAAATCATCAGTAAGGCCTACAAATTTGTCATATAGCGCACCAGCAGCTTTTGCAATGTCTAAGGCGTTCTTTTGTTGCTTTTCATTTTGCCACATGGTGTCAATGGTGCGCAATGTCGCGAGCAGAGTCGTAGGCGTTACTATCACGATATTCTTTTCAAAAGCATCTGTATAAACCGTGGAGTCGGCGTTCAAGGCCGCCGCAAACGCCGGCTCTATTGGAACGAATAACAACACAAAGTCTGGACTTTCAATCGAGTACAATTCATGATAATTCTTGTCTGACAAATCGCTGATGTGTTTGCGCAAGGCAGCAACGTGCGCTTTTAAATGCAGGTTTTGTTGCGCCTCATCTTCTTCATTGACCCATCTTTCATAGGCGTTTAAAGAAACCTTGGAGTCGATCACCATTTTATTGCCGCCAGGTAGATGCACGACAACATCAGGGAAATAGGTTTTGCCTTCTTCGGTTTTGACGCTTTGCTGCACCTCATATTCCGACCCTTTTTCAAGACCTGATTTTTCTAGAACTCGTTCCAGCACCAGTTCACCCCAATTTCCACGCATTTTGGAATCTCCTTTCAATGCCTTGGTCAAATTGCTGGTTTCCTTACTCATCTGCTCATTGAGTTCTTTCAAGCCAATGATTTGCTGGCGCAACGAGCTTTGTCTATCGATGGTGTCCTTATGCGTGTCTTCCACACGTTTTTCAAAACTCTTGATCTTCTCCTGTAACGGATTCAAAATCTGCTCGATATTAAGCTTGTTTTGAGTCGTGAATTTGGTGCTTTTCTCGTCCAGGATTTTGTTGGCTAGGTTTTCAAATTCCTTGGTAAACTTCTCGTTGAGTTTTTCCAATTCTGCTTGAGACTGCTCGTATTTTTCCTCGGCCTTTTCGTGAATGGTACGCATCTGGGCAAGTTGTACGCTCAGGTGCTCTTTTTCACGATTCAGTTCCTTATAGTTTTCCTCAGTTTTTAAAAGTCTAGCGCGCAGTTCTTCTTGTGTTTCCTTTTTCTGGTGGATTTCTGCATTCAGGGAACTTTGAGCATTACGCAATTCGTCACGTTCTCTTAGGACCAGTTTGCCTTCTTCTACAAGTAGGTTCAAGCGTTCTTTTTCTGCTTCCAAAAACTGGACCGGTGAAGAAAATTTGTTTTTGGCAAAAAACCAGCCCACCAAGGCGCCTACCAACAATCCCGCGATCAGTAATACTACCGCAAACACATCTGCCGTCATAAAAAATTGATTTAACGTAAAGTTACAAAGTCAAATAAGGTCATCTCAAAATTGCCCAGAGCAGTTATCCACATTTAATCCTTTCCAGGCTCCAGTCGATAACTTCCATGTTCCCAGCTTAGAAACGGCGATGGGAACAGCTGCTCCAGGATATTCTTCTCTTTGAATTCTGTGATGCTTTTGAACCTGATGTAGCCATCGTGGATATACACGACTTGATCTGCCAGTGCTGTGGCCATGGCAATCTCATGAGAAGAAAATATAATGGTGCGATTCTGGTTTTGGCAATGGTTTTTGAGCAACATCAACAACTCGGCTTTGTGATGAATATCCAGATGGTTGGTAGGCTCGTCCATCAAAATATAGTCGGTATCTTGAACTAAGGATCGCGCGATCAATGCGCGTTGCAGCTGTCCATCACTTAGCGTTGAAAGCTGTCGTTTTTGAAGGTCGAGTAGCTCAAAATCGGTTAGGGTTTTGTCGATAATTTCCTGATCTGCAGCGGCCAAACTTCCCAAAAAATTAGTGTATGGTGCACGGCTTATTTCCAGTAATTGCCTCACGGTGATGGATTTACTAATGGATCGATCTGTAGTCAAAATCGAGACGTGCTGCGATAATTCCTCTAGGTTGATTTGTGTGATGGACTTGCCGTTGAGCGATACGTTTCCACCCAACAAATGGCTGCCGTTTGCCATGCACCTCAACAAGGTGGATTTACCCGTGCCATTTGCACCTATGATGGATATGAATTTCGCTTTCGCGAAAGCGATATGACCCACACATTTTGCAAGAATCTCTTGATCGTAACCTATCTGTATGTCTTGTAAAATCAGCATTAGAAGCGAAGGTATCTCTTTTTAACGATGAGCCAGATCACGAGTGGTGCGCCTACCAGCGATGTCACTGCGTTGATGGGTAACGAATAGTTGGAAAATGGCAATTGCGCCACAATATCGCAAGCGAGTAGGAGCGATGCACCAATAATAATCACCAACGGAATCAGTTTTTTGTGGTCCATGCTAGGCATGATGAGTCGCGCAATATGCGGTACGGCAAGACCTATAAATGCGATAGGACCTGCAAAAGCAGTAATACTACCAGCCAATATACAGGTGATGGAGATGATGATCCAACGTGTTTTGGTAATATTGATTCCCAGACTGCGGGCATAGGTCTCGCCCAGTAACAATGCGTTGAGCGGTTTGATAATGAGCAACAGTGCCGCGAGTGATGTGATGACCAATACGGCAATGACCACAAGTTCATTCCATGTGAGGTTTCCCAAACTGCCCAATCCCCAAAATACATAACGCCGCAACTGCTCGCTGGGACTAAAATATTGCAGTATTCCAACTACAGCGCTGCTCAAACTGCCTACCATCAAACCTATGATCAACAATCCCATGGTGTCTTTGATACGTAATGAGATCAATAGAATCAGCAAGAAAACTGCGAGACTTCCCAAAACGCTGGAGGCAATCACGCCTAATCCTGACACCATTGAAAAACCCATTAAAGAACCGCCCATGATACAGATGGCCACACCTAATCCTGCACCAGAAGATATCCCTAAAACAAAAGGTCCCGCCAGCGGATTTCTAAACAAGGTTTGCATGAGCATCCCAGCAATGGCCAGACCAGCGCCGGTCAACACAGCCATGACGGCGCGAGGCAGACGCAAATGTGTAATGATATAATGATCAGTGGCATCTGGCACATCTAGAAACACGCTCCAAATTTCAGATAAAGAAATATATACAGATCCCAAGGCAATGTCTGCTACAAAAAGTAGGAGCAGCAAGGCAATCAAGATGATGTAGGTGGGCGTTTTCAATCAGATAAAGGATCAAAGAAGTTGAGATCATTCTCTTGCGGCTTACCATGAAATATTTCGATCAAATCCTTGAGAACCAGATCTGGGCGCATGGCGGCAGATTCATAATATATAACGCCACCAGTAGGGCCTTTGCGCATCGCAAAAGTAAACAGTTGTTTTTCTTGAAATGCCTTGAATAACTCATAAGAGGCATTGTCGGCCAGCATTTGCTTGTAAGAAGTGTATTGTCCAGGCGCAATCCAGAAATCGGCATTTTGGGCATCATTTAGGACGGTTTCTACATTGTATGCCAGTGAACCAGAACCTTGTGTTTCTTTATAAATATAGTTTGCTCCAGCATCGTTGATCATGCGTCCTTGCCAGGAATTGCCATAAGGCAAATACCAGACGTCTTTCCACGTGGCGCCAGCGATTACCGTAGGCTTGTCCAGATCTTGAACACTTGCTTTTGCTGCTAGATAATCAGATTCTATTTTCTTGAAAATCGCAAAGGCTTCTTCTTCCTTATCAAACAAAATCCCAAAAACCTTGATCCATTCTGCACGACCTAACGGATGTTGCTCTGTCCAATCACCATTGTAGAGTACAGGTATGCCAGCTTCCATCATGCGATCATAAGTAGGATTATCTGCATCAATGCCGTATCCTATCACAATATCTGGCACTAGTGAAATGGTGTGCTCTAGATTGACATCTTCATTAGAACCCAGATCTTCCACATCACCAGCATCAATGCGTTCCCGCATCGCCGGAGAGCTGATGTAGTCCGTGTCTGGAAAGCCTATGAGTTTGTCGGTCTCGTCAAGTAATTCCAGCGGTGGTATGTGCGTTGTGGACGTCGCAATCAGTTTTTCTACTGGGATTTGTACGTCTCCAATCGTGGCATCTGTACTGAAATCCAATTGCAGTGTGTCTGCAGATCCTGGCCATGGATTATTGATCATGAGTCTATAGCCATCTTTGATTCTCTTAAGATCAAATCCTTTGGCATACTTCACCTCTAGCGTATCGGTAACCGTAATTGCCGTAGCTGGAACGGCTGGATTTTCATTTTTACAGGAAACAAAAATGCTCGATAGGATAAGAATGACGAGTAGAAATCTTGAATTCATAGACCCCAAAAATAGAATTATTCCATGGAACCTTTCCGCATTTGGGAAATGTTCCAGAGTTATGCTGGCGTGTCTAAAGTTGTCATTACATTTGCGACTTGTTATAGGTTATGCCTCGTTGCAGGATCTAGGTGGTGAGTTCGCTTTCGCGAAAGCGGAAACATTCAAAACCACTGCATCAAACAACGAGTCGTATTAAAAGGGAATCTGGTGCAAATCCAGAACTGTTCCCGCAACTGTAGAGAATCTGCGCTATTTGTGCAGCCCGAGAAATCGGGATTTCATGTAACGCCACTGAGCAATTGGGAAGGCGATGAGATATTCAAGTCAGGAGACCTGCCATAACAAATTTGAATTGTAACCTTCGGGATAGAGGTGGCGATGAAAATTTTGTTGGTGTATTAACGCTGTTTGGCGGGTTTCTTCTTGATGCCTGCCAGCTAATTTTCTTCACGCTTGTTTCCCGGTCTAATGAAGATCGATGAACCACAAATACCTAAGTACCGCTTTATTTTCATTGATGGCTATAAGTGCCATCGCACAAGTCGATTCCACCACTACAAAACTGGGAAAGGTAACTGTCACCGCAGCCTCTAAATTTGAGCAGCAGCGCAAGGACAGCGGCAAACCCGTGATAAAAATCACACAAGAAGACATTGAAAAGCAAAGTGCCGCCAGCCTGGCTGATTTGTTGAACCAATACGCCGGCATAGAGATTAACGGTGCACGCAGCAATGCTGGGCAAAATCTGTCTTATTTCATTCGTGGTGGAAATAATCGCCAAGTGTCCTTCTTGATAGACGGCGCACAGGTGAACGACCCTAGTTTGATCGCTAGTGATTTTGATCTACGACTGGTGGATCTAGGCCAAATCGAAGAAATTGAAATATTGAAAGGCGCCTCGAGCTCGCTTTATGGAGCTAATGCTGGTACGGCTGTCATCAATATCAAATTGAAAGAAGCCGCAAGAAAAAAATTGCGAATTTCCATAGGCTCTTTTGTAGGCACTAATTCCAGTGCCGAAGATCAAGAAATCAGTCCCGACGAAGTGACCAACTCCATCAACACGAGCGGCAGACTTGAAAATGGATTGACCTATGCCGCTGGATTTCACCATCAATATACCTATGGATTAAGTGCCGTAGAACCACTGGATGGAAGTGCTGCAAGGCCTGATAAATTTAACCGCATCAATGGTTTGGGTCGCATAGGTTATGACAACAACGATAACTTTAAGTTGACCAGCTATGTATCCTTTGATGAGTATACCGCAGAATTTGACAATTTTGATTTCACAGATGCCGATAATGAAACCTACAGCCGCCAGATACGTTGGGGAACCAATGCAGAATATAAATATGCCGACCAAGGTTCTATCGTCTACAATGATGTAAGTACACATACCAGAAGAGACACGCGCAGCGGTTCGCCTACGGTTTTCAATTCTGACGGATATTCTTTAGACCTTTTTAATAAATATGCATTTGACCTATCGGCAGACGGTTCCCATCAGTTGAAAACGATTTTAGGCTTCAATTTTAGAACCAATAGATTTGAGAGCGAGGCGATTCCTTTTGGTAGTACTGGTTTCGAACAAACAGCTGATGAAGATGAGACTAATTTCAAGATTTATGATCCCTATGCAAATGTCGTTTATGAAAGTAGTTTTGGTTTCAATTTGAATACGGGAATACGTTACAACATCCACAGTGATTATGATAGTGAGTTGGTGTACAGCGTCAATCCATCATGGGATTTTCAATTAGAGGACGCTACTTTGAAGTTTTATGGAAGTTACAGTACGGCATACATCACGCCGTCTTTATACCAGCTTTTTGATCGCAGTTTTAATTTAGGTAATCCAGATTTACAACCAGAAACCAATAAAACCAGAGAAGTAGGCGTGGAGTGGTTTCAAAAAAACACCAGTTTGACTTTGAGCGTTTTTGACCGCAGGTCAGAAAATGAAGTGATTTTTGTTTCTGATCCAGTTACTTTTCAAGGAAGGTATGAAAATGCACCGGTCGACACGCAGGTGTTTGGGCTTGAAGCCTCATTGCAAACCAGAATCGCAGATCGTTTTGACCTTGCTGCCAATTATAGTTTTGCAGATAGGACAGATGACCTTATTATCTCGCGAGTACCTAAACAAAAAGTCAATGCTTCCCTGCGAACTAAAATTCTGGACCGCACCTTTTTGACCTTGAGATACCAATACAATGATCCACGACAGGACGCTTTTTTCAACAATACCACCTTTACTACAGATCCAGTCACCTTAGAGGCTTATCAATTAATAGATCTTGATGCTACCTATACATTAAAGAATAAGGATCTCACATTATTTGGTGGAGTGTCCAATCTCTTTAATGAGGATTTTACTGAACTTTATGGTTTCCAAACACGTGGACGCAATTATAAACTAGGCTTACGAGTCAACCTATAATTATTTTAATAGAAAAACAAGCGGTGTGGAAACACGACGGCTCCAGAATTTTTCGCTGTGTTCATGACCTTCAAATTTGATGGATCTATAGTTGGTTGCGTTGTAACCTGCCGTTTCAAAAAGTCTATCGACCCTATTTTGATACGGTTCATAGGCAGCATCAAGAGTTAAGGTGCCGTAGTCAAAATAAAATTTATGGGTAGCAGGATCTGGTATGCGGTTGGGAATATCTTGCATCATGCCTTCGCCTAAAACGGGAATAGGAAAGTGAGTACTCATACAAGCCGCACCACCATAAACGTCTGGATATTCCATCATGGCGTACATGGAAATCAAACCGCCCATGGACGCACCCATGAGAAAGGTATCTTCACGTAGAGTAGACGTCTGGAAGTTTTGGTCTACAAAAGGTTTCAGTTCTTGAGTCATGAACTTGAGATAGTCATCGCTGTAGAGACGGTCGTATCCGGTGTTTTCTTTTAATTGCGCTTTCGCGAAAGCGGATTCCACCGCATCATCGGGCATTTGAGGCATGTATTCGCTAAATCGTTTTTTACCGGTGTTCCACAATGTCACAACGATCGTGGGCGATATAGCGCCCGCACCAAGTAGCGAGTCCATTTTCTCATCGATTTCCCATGCGGTGCCATAACTGGAAGTTTCTTTATTGAAAACATTTTGTCCATCGTGCATATATAGCACTTGATACTTCACATCCTGTTTAGGGTAGCCCGCAGGCAACCAGATTTCAACATTGCGTTTGTCCACATAGGCAGATTCAAAATCATTATAATAAAGGATCGTGTCCTGATGGATAGGCTGCATAATGACTTGTTCGTTTTTTGAAATCAAGGGATTTGGTTCAAAAACATTTTTCGGGCTGCGATCCTTGCAGCCCACTAAGCCAACAATGAATAAGGATATTAGAATACTGCGTGATGAAAGGTTTGATAACGATAGGGCTATGCTCATAAAACTAAGGTTGAGTGTCAAATATATAAAGAATCAAATTTTAAAAACCTGCCTTTTATCTCGTTCAAATACACGATTATCTGTTTAAGTGGATATTAAGATAATTTTAATAAGATGCACTAATATACTATTATACAATGTATTAGAGTTGTTTAATGCATTTCATCGATGTTTTACGTTTGTTTATCGTGTTCAAACCTCCCATATTTGAACCATTATTAAAACGATAACAATCAAAAACCTCTACAAAATGAAAAAATTTACCCTAACAGCAGCTATCCTATTTACCGCAGCAACATTTGTTTCCTGCTCCACAGATTCTGAAGGTATCGACGATACCAGCGCACCGGTAAGCGGTCCCAAAGTGACCTTGTTTACAGGCAGCAACACATCTGGTAAGATCAACATGTTCGATCTTACCGATTCTAACAACATCACCAACAAATCTTTCCAGAGCGCCAGTACCGATGGTAATGGCATCCACTACGATCCACTCAATGACTGTCTTTTTGAGGCATCAAGATCAGAGAGTAACGTATTGGTCTTTGAAAACTTAAACAATAACGAGTCCGGAGCGGCACTTGCTCCATCACTTAGATCTGACGTACAGGTGGAGAACCCAAGAGATATTGCCATCTCTGGAAACCGCATCGTGGTATCTGCAGATGCAGTGGGGCCACGCGACAGCAATAAGTTCTATGTATATGAGTCCACGCCTAACTCTGTAAGATTGGTCAACATCTATGAGACGGGTAACCAGCACTGGGGAATCTTCCTTGCCGGCAACACTCTTTATGCAGCCGTGGACAACAGTGGTAGAATAGCCGTTTACAACGACTTCTTCTCCAACAATAGTGGTGAGCTTACTGCAGACGACCAGATCACCATTGAAGGTGCACAGTCCCTAAGAGGAATCACCTATGACGAGGTAGAGGACCAACTCTTCCTTGCCGATGTCAGAAACCCATTGAACGACAGCGACGGAGCGATCCACACGATCAAGAACTTCTCAGTGATCTACAGCGGTCTTGAGGCTTACGGCACCATCACCGATGTGACTACGGTAAGCGGTTCAGAGACGATGTTGGGCAACCCGGTAGACCTGGAATACGATAACGTAGGAAAGGTGCTCTATGCGGCAGAGCGCAGCACCAACGGTGGCATGGCTTTATCATTCGATACTACTACCGTAGGCAACGCAAAACCTAAGATGCAGCAGTCCGTTTCAGGAATCTCAAGCATCTACCTTAACGTAGAATAACATACAACGATTTTTCAAGTGCAATTTGTAGAGTAGATTGTAGAAAAGAGAAGAGACCCATCAAGGGTCTCTTTTTTTGTTCCATAGTATTGAGGATTGTTACGCTTTCGCGCTTGCCTGCCTGACAGGCAGGAAAGCAACATAGAAAAATAAGGCTACTGTTTCAAACCAAACTTGATTGCCAGTAGTAATAAGAAAAAAGCTAGGAAACCCAGCAAAATCCATTTGACCCCTTTATAATTCTTACGGTGCAATAATTTATCCTTACCGTACATGAAATAAATCAGGATCACAAAAGCCACAAAAAATACCGCGGCGAAAATGAGTTGGCCACTTGAAAACATGGGATCTTTAATTGCAAGAATGGATAAACTCATAATGGTCATATTTTTTGTAAAATTACAATACAATAGATCAATAATCCATGAAGAAGAATATTAACGCCGTACGCGACTTTCACAAAGCCTTTAAATTAAACATCCAGGATCAACCTACTGTTAACATCTCACTGGAGCGTAAGCTGTTGCGCTATGAATTGATGCGTGAGGAAAATGAGGAATATCTGGAAGCTGCAAAAAATGATGATCTTATTGAAGTAGCAGATGCACTGGGCGATATGCTGTATATACTATGCGGGACGATCATTGAACATGGTATGCAGGATGTCATTGAGGATGTTTTTAACGAGATACAGCGTTCCAACATGAGTAAACTAGGAGCCGATGGAGAACCTATTTACAGAGAAGATGGTAAAGTCCTAAAGGGACCAGACTACTTCAAGCCTGATTTTGGATCCATTCTCAATAAGCACCTACAATCATGACAAACGATCAAATTTATCCAGCAGAGCTACCGCCATTAGAAACATCAGAGTTTAAGAAGCATCCCAAACGTTTTCTAAACAAAAAATTGATTGCAAAGCTTATCGTTTTTGTTCCCTTGTTGATTGCTGCCATCACCTTTATTTTTATTCTTGATGAGCCATGGTTTACGTGGTCAGTCATTCCTGTATGGTTGGTATTGTTGGTGCTGGCTTTATTCCTTTCTTACAAAGAGTATTTTGTGCGCGGTTATATTTTAAGAGAACTGGACATTACCTATAGACATGGATGGATCTTTCATCACGAGACTACAGTGCCTTTTAATAGGATCCAACATACAGAGATCAAAGATGGTCCCATTGACCGATTGTTCAATCTTTGTGAATTGGAGATTTATACGGCTGGTGGTAGTTCTTCAGACCTTAGTCTTTCTGGGTTAGATCCAGAAGACGCCAAAAAGCTCAAAGAATTTATCTCTCATAAGACAGCCATGCATGCTTGATCTAAGCGAACCTAGGAGACAAAGCCGCAAGAGCATATTATTATATGTTTTCAAGAATGTAAAAGCATTAATAGCCGTTGCGTTATACTCCGCATTTGGGATCAATAACTTTGGTGATTATAGGATTGTCATAGGCCTTACGGCGCTGGTGGTTATTCTAGGATTACTCTCGCCACTGCTTAGTTATTATTTTTTCACTTTTTATGTAGAAGGCGATGAGTTGATTATTCAAAAAGGAGTCCTGAATAAAGAACGCAAGGCCATTCCGCTAGAACGTATCCAATCTGTCAACATTACCCAAAACTTGGTCCAACGCATTTTACAATTGGTAGCAGTAGAAGTAGAGACCGCTGGCTCTAAAGCTAAGGAGCTAGAAATACCTGGACTAAGCCGCGATTTTGCAGAATCCTTTAAAAATCTTTTGCAGGACAAAAGTCTACAAACCTCAAATCAGGAAGTTGTTGATGAAGGGTTGACCGAGGAAAATATCGATGCTCCTAAAAGAGAACGAACTGATAATAGGAGAGAGCTATTATCCCTAGGAATAATTGATTTATTTAAAATAGGAATCACTCAAAATCATTTGCGCAGTGGTGGCCTGGCATTGGGAGTTGTGTTCGGGTTCTGGTATAATATTAGGGATTTTGTAGAGCGTTTTTACGGGAATGTCTTTGAGGGTTTTGAATGGGAAAACATGGTAGGTTATGCAAGCTTGAGTCTAGTCGTGATGACAGCCATCGTTTTTATCATCGCATCGGTTATTGTTAGTGTCGTATTGGTTTTCAATAAATATTATGGATACACTTTGCGGCGCAACGGTGATTATCTTGAAATTGAAATGGGATTGCTTCATAGGCGCGAGATTAAAATTCCCATCCAGAAAATTCAGATTCTGGAATTTCATACCAACCCATTACGCAGGTTGTTGAATTATCAAACGGCCAAAATCCATCAAGCACAATCGCAGGGAGTTTCCCTTACTGGAGCAGAAGTTCCAGCCTGTAGCCCGCAAATGATGGAGCTGTTGCAGGATTTGATTTTTGATCATGGAATGGATCCAAACGCAAGCCAGATGGACTCCATCGCCATCTCACATGCCCGATTGACTTTTTACATCGTTGCCTTACCACTGGTTTTGGCCTGTGCGATCTCCATTTACTTGGAAATTTATGCCTTAGCTGCAGTGGCTATTTTGGTTTTCGGGTGGATGGTTTTTGTGTCGTATCGCAATGGTAAAAGGACACAAATCCAGTCTGATGAAGAGTTGGTCGTCCTGCGATCTGGATGGCTTTTTCACAAAACCATGCTCATTCCCATCTATAAAATCCAAGCGGTAGAAAAATGGCGCAGTATATTTTTGAAACGCCGCCGGCAAATCCATTTTACCGTGCATACTGCCGCCGGTTCTCGAGGGTTGCGTTACTTCAATGAGAAGCAGGTGACCCAACTTAAGAATAAACTGCACAATCTGGTGCTGTTGTCAGAACGCAACTGGATGTAGCTAATAGACCCTTGTGTCTGTGATTTGGGTGATCTTCCACGCATCATTCACAAATACCATCGTGAAGACATTACGACCGGTATGGGAAAGTTTGCCATTCACATAAAATTCATAATCTGTGTGAACGCTGGCGATATGATCATCTGCAACGGTTTTAAGCGAAGTAAGGCGCTCTTCAAAAGTTACGTTTGCAGGAATGGATGCAATAGATTTCAAAAATGTATTAACGGCAGAGGCGCTCGTGGTGCGTTCATTTCCTTTGATGGCAAGGGAATGCATGGAAGCGTCGTTGACGAATTGGTTTTTCAATGCAACAGTGTCTTGTGCATGAAAATTTTGAAAAAAGGATTCCACGGTCTTGCCTGCGGGATGATCGTAAAGCAACACGGTAGATGATGCGGTGGCTGTGGCTTGTTGTGAGTTCGCTTTCGCGAAAGCGAGAAAAACAACCAGCACAAGAACAGGTTTCAACATGATAGTTCCATTTAAGTGTTTTTAATATTACTATTTTTACAGCACAAAACGAAGATATGTCCACAGCCAAAAAGGAATACAAACGAATTACCGTCAAATCTCTGACCGAGATGAAGGCAACCCACCAGAAAATAAGCATGTTAACTGCTTATGACTTCACGATGGCCAAAATCATCGATAGTGCTGGTGTGGATGTTATTCTTGTGGGCGATAGTGCGAGTAACGTAATGGCGGGTCACGAGACGACCTTGCCTATCACACTGGACCAGATGATTTATCACGCAAGCAGCGTGGTGCGTGGTACAGAGCGTGCGCTGGTGGTTGTGGATTTGCCTTTTGGTAGTTATCAAAGTGACCCTAAAGAGGCGTTGCGATCAGCCATCAGAATCATGAAAGAAAGTGGCGGTCATACAGTGAAACTGGAAGGTGGCAGCGAGGTCAAGGAATCCATCAAACGCATTCTAAACGCTGGAATTCCCGTGATGGGGCATTTAGGCCTCACACCGCAATCGATCTATAAATTTGGAACCTACACGGTACGAGCCAAAGAAGAAGAAGAAGCTGAAAAACTCAAGAATGATGCGCTTGCATTGGAAAAACTGGGATGTTTTGCGCTAGTACTGGAAAAAGTGCCTGCTAAACTCGCTCAAGAAGTCGCTGAAAGTCTATCGATTCCTGTCATAGGAATAGGTGCTGGTGGTGGCGTTGATGGTCAGGTGTTGGTTTCTCACGACATGTTTGGTATGACTCACGAGTTTCATCCAAGATTCTTGAGACGCTATATGAATCTTTATGAAGATATGGGCAGCGCGGTCTCTCAATACATTAGCGATGTGAAGAGCTCTGATTTTCCCAACGATAGCGAGCAGTATTAACCTACTCGATCTCCATTCGATCATAAATACCTTGAAGTACCAATAAATCTATAGGATTTTCAATAGAATTATTGGCGTCTTGTATCATCATGCTAGCTTCACGGTGCAACACTTCTTTATAATCCTCATTGATGGGGTCGATACGCAATAGATGTGCGATCATATCTAGCAATTTTTGCATAACTGTAACATCGTGTTTACAGTAGGTTCTGAAAGGAGCCAGTACGTTAAATATGAGTTCTTTAAAGGTGATGGTTTTAAGGTTGATGATAGGATTTTCATCCTCGTCTAAAACGATGCTTTTATCGCTCTTTTGCATGCGTAGTGCAAACAATTCCGTTAGGTAATTGATGGTGTCTAAGGCCGTACCTGGATCGTTGATTCCGGGTGACATGGCTTTGATTCCTATCTCTGTAATTTGCTTGAATCCCAGGACGTAGTTGTCGCTTACTAACTCAGATTCTGTGAAATTGAAATTTTTTGCCAATTCCTTTACCTGCTCATCAGTAAGTTCTTTTTCTGATTTGATGTACTCTTGATTTTTAAAAACATAAAGACCTTTTGTAGCGATCAAATCAAATTTAGTATCGCATTGCTTTGCGAGGTCGAGCAGACCAGAAATGCTTATGTTTTGCATAGTACCACTTCGGGTTGCATGGTAGGTGTACCAACCGGATGAATCTGGAAATTCCTGACCGTAATCTTTTTCATCGACTACGTATTGAAGACGCTTTCGCGAAAGCGTGTAAATATTCTTCAATATGTTATTGATCTGGATACTGGTGGATATGCTATGAATGAAGTAAACGAATGCTCCTAATGCAAACACAGCGCTAATGATACCTATCAAAACGGAGAATCCAGGTAGTTGATAATTATCACCATCTGGTTCGATTCCCATCATGGTGATGATGTTATACAGGATCATCGCTAGAAATATTCCCAATATTGTCTGGTGCTTCCTGTTGGAGATTAGGCTGGGCAAAACTCTTGGTGAATAATTAGCCGCTGCCTGACTCAAGAGCAGCATTACCATGGAAAAGGAGAACACTAACATGCTTAGACCACCTGCAATAAGGGTGGTCAAAAGATTGCGTGCTGTATCCCTATTGTTAATTACTAGAACTGGAGCATTTTCTTGTACAAATCCAGACACGCCTCTAGACTCTGCATACATCATAGCAAATGCAAAAAAAACTGCTAAAATGGAGTAAAGCGTAGGATAAAACGCAATAGTGTTGGTAATTACATTGAAAAAGGAGCGCAGTCGAGTAATTATAATCATGCGTTAAATTTAAAGGTGTAGGAAGCGCTCCTGGGTTAATAATTTCATAAGGATTGATTATTTTCACGCAAACAATGATTGCTATGTCTTATACCATACAGGAAAAAACGGATATCCTGAAAGAATTGATTGCAATGGCACATGCTGATGATCATCTTAAAAAGGAAGAAGTCGAATTTATAAAGGCGATTGCTAGTCGTATCGAGGTAGATGAAGAACAACTGCGCATAATGTTGGACAATCCTGATAAAGAACCTGTGCAACCACCTAAACAATTTGTCAAACGTATCATTCACTTTCATAGATTGATGTTAATGATGCACATTGACGGTAATGTGGACGATAGTGAACTACAACTTTTACATGAAATCGCCTTGCGTTATGGTATACGCGGCCTGACGGTCAACAAATTGTTATCTACTATGGAGAAATATCCACATGGTGAGATACCGCCTAGCGAATTGCTAGAAATTCATTCTGAGACGAGTAATTAGACAACTTGACAGTGTAATACAGAATAAAAAGCGACATTGTGTCGCTTTTTTGCTTTGGTATTTATTTTGACTAATGCTATGTGTAATTATTAATCTAAAATTTTCAATTATGAAATTAGCACATAGAACAGCAAACAATTGGTTACCATCTTTAATAGATGAAATGTTTAACAACGATTATTCTGGAGGTACTGCTTTACCCTTAAGTCAACCTGCCGTGAACATCGCAGAAACCGACGAGCGTTTTCACCTTGAAATGATCATTCCTGGTTTTTCTAAGGAAGATGTTGCGATTGAAGTGGATAAGGATGTCTTGACCATATCTTCTGAGGTAGAGGAAGAGAATGAAGAAAAGACAGAGCAGTTCACCAGAAAGGAATTCACAAAGCGTTCTTTCAAAAGAAGTTTCAACCTACCGGAAACCGTGAATCAGGATCAAATCCAAGGATCTTACGAGAACGGAATTCTAAGTATTGAACTTCCCAAAAAAGAAGAAGCATTACCACAACCAAAGAGAATGATTTCTTTGAAGTAATAAATTGTGGAATTAGCCTGTTAATTGCAGAATGCAAAAAAAATCCCAGCCGCTAGGCTGGGATTTTTTATTAATTGCGAATGAGATTGATAATGACCCATTTTGTTCCATCGCTTTGTACTGTAACACTTCGTTGTTCAAGCGGATTTTTATTCAAATTAAAAGTTGATGATACTGAGCTGTTTCCAGGATAAAAGAACCCATTTCCTGATGTGGTGATCGTGAGATTGTCGGAATTAAGACCCAAAGCGATAGTGTATTTTTTACCCAAATTAGCTGCAGATGCTTCTGGAATGGAAATGTCACCTGTAATTAGTACAGTATCATCTGTATCTGCAATCGTACCAGTATTAATAGTTCTAATCGATGATCTTTCAGTTTCTGATATGGATTGCCAACTCGCAACGCCAGCGCCATTTGTAGTGAGAACTTGACCACTGAGACCATCTGTTGTAGGTAGGTTGTAGCCATCTCCAGCGAGATTAGAATTGCGAATTCCAAAATTTGGACCGATAAATATACCGGAATACTTGTTGGTAGAAGTGCTCCCAACCACTTCACTATACACACCATAAATGTTGCCAGTACTTGAGCCATCACCTACTATCGAACGTATACCGTAATTGTCTAGTCCACTTCCAACGATGTTTCCAATTTTGTTGTCAATACCAATGACATTGCCACCGTTCGTTGCGCTTGAATTATCGAATACCTCATTTAAAAACCCAACATGATTTGCAGTTCCAGCTGCAGTAACGATGGATCTGATTCCAACCTTATTACCTCTACTACCATCTGTTGGGTCCGTAGACCTCGAAGGTGTCGTTGCGTTGTTGGAGTCAATACCATAAGTATTACCTTGTGCTGTTGAAGAATTAGAATTATCTAACTTCAATGCTGTTCTTGCTAATCCCGTGAGAGGTTCTGTGCTTGATATTTCAATGTTCAACCTTCCAGAATTCAAAGAACCCCCTATACTTACATTTCCAGACCTTCTGATATTAGCGGTAGTGTTAGAAGCTAGATTTCCAGTAGCGTCATTGTTTACAAATGCTCCAGAAGCAGTATCATTTACATTGACAAAACTCGATCCATTAAAAAAATAAAAACCAGCAGGGTTGCTGCCATCAATTGTGGTTAGGTAAATGATCATTCCCGTTTGTTCTATTGTTGGAAATTCAATTCCAGAAGGAAGGACATTAACGCGAGGTATGAGTATACCGTCTGTAGCTTTTGGAGCATCAGGGTCATCGACCACAACATCTAATAAACTTTTGGGTTCTATGGTATTGATACCAACCTGCGCCATTGCATGGAAAGAAATCGTAAGAATAATGGTTACGACAAAAAGTAATTTTAACTTCATAGCTAGCAAGATGTTAGATAACGAAGTTAAGATTCTATCTCTATGATATTGAACGTGTTTGGCCAAGTTTGCGACGCTTGGCGTTCTATTTTGTACAACGTCTAAAATAAACGTTGAATTATAGATATAATCGTTGAATTACTGTTCTAAATTGGCCGTTTTTATATTTCAGAGATTTTTTCTTGAAGCATTTTTATTTGATCTCGCAAACGTGCCGCTTCCATGAAATCCAGTTCTTTAGCGGCTGCTTCCATTCGTTTACGAGTATCTCTTACCTTTTGTTCCAATTGTGGTTTTGACATGTAGGTAGCTTCCTCTTCTGCAGCCTGCAAATTCAACGTTTCTTCGATCGCATAAACTGCTTTGGTTTTTCCTGAAAGTGCACTATCCAGAGTTTTCTTGATCGCCGTAGGCGTTAATCCGTGCTTGGTGTTGTACTCAATTTGTTTGGATCTGCGGTAATCGGTTTCATCCATTGTTTTTTGCATGCTCTCGGTGATCTTATCTGCATATAGAATCGCTAATCCATTCACGTTACGAGCGGCACGACCTATGGTTTGGGTCAATGATCTATTGTTTCTTAGAAAACCTTCCTTATCGGCATCTAGAATGGCAACTAAAGATACTTCTGGTAAGTCTAGTCCTTCACGTAAGAGATTGACACCAATCAACACGTCAAATATCCCTTTACGTAGATCTGACATGATCTCCACACGTTCTAGAGTATCGACATCACTGTGAATGTAACGACATCTTATGTTGATTCGGGAAAGGTATTTAGTCAATTCTTCTGCCATACGCTTGGTAAGCGTGGTGACAAGAACGCGCTCGTCACGTTCTTCACGTAATCTTATTTCTTCAACCAGGTCGTCAATTTGATTTTGACTGGGTCGTACTTCTATAATGGGATCCAGCAGGCCAGTTGGTCGTATGATTTGCTCTACTACGATTCCTTCGCTTTTTTCCAGCTCATAATCGGCTGGTGTGGCACTCACGTAGATCACTTGATTTTGCAAGGCCTCAAATTCTTCAAATTTTAGAGGTCGATTATCCATAGCAGCTGGCAACCTAAATCCATAGTCCACCAAATTCACCTTTCTGGATCTGTCACCACCATACATGGCACCAACTTGTGGAACGCTTACGTGGCTTTCATCAATGATCATCAGGAAATCATCTGGAAAATAATCTAGCAAACAGAAGGGTCGTGTTCCTGGCATCCTACCGTCTAGATATCTACTGTAGTTTTCAATTCCAGAACAATAGCCCAATTCCCTTATCATTTCCAGGTCAAACTCGGTTCGCTCCTGTAGGCGTTTTGCTTCAAGTGGTTTACCTATTTCCTTAAAGTAGTCAATTTGTTTTACCAGGTCTTCTTGAATCGCGTGTATCGCGCCCTGCAAACGATCTGGAGAAGTCACAAACATGTTTGCCGGATAGATGGTAATGGTTTGATACTTTTCTATAACCCGACCATCCGTTGGATTGAAGCGTTCGATTTCTTCTATTTCATCGCCAAAAAAGTGGATTCTAAACGCCGTATCTGCATAACTGGGAAACACGTCTAGGGTGTCCCCATTGATTCTAAAATTACCACGATTAAATTCCGCTGTGGTTCTGGAATACAAACTTTGAACGAGTTGCTTCAAAAGATCTGTACGAGCAATGACTTGATCCTGATTGAGGCGTATGACGTTTTTCTGAAACTCTACAGGATTTCCAATACCATAAAGACAGGAAACAGATGCTACTACGATAATATCACGACGTCCCGACAATAGGGAAGAAGTCGTAGAGAGTCGCATCTTCTCAATTTCTTCATTAATGGAAAGATCTTTTTCTATGTACGTACCGCTGGTAGGAATGAACGCTTCTGGCTGATAGTAGTCGTAGTAGGACACAAAATACTCCACCGCATTTTCTGGAAAAAACGCCTTGAATTCTGAGTAGAGTTGTGCGGCCAGTGTCTTGTTGTGACACAATACCAAAGTTGGTTTTTGAACCTCTTCCACCACATTTGCTACCGTAAAAGTTTTACCACTTCCGGTAACACCCAGCAGGGTTTGGTAACGTTCTTCTGCTTTGACTCCAGTAACCAGTTTTTTGATCGCGCTAGGTTGATCGCCAGTAGGCTTGAAGTCTGATACTATCTTAAAATCCATATGTTGTAAAAATAGATTTTTTGGAATCTCGCTTTCGCGAAAGCGTCGTTAAAATAAACACCTTAAAAAAAAAGCCTCTGTAAAAGAGGCTTTCTATAATTAGATTTTGACGCGCCAGCCGTGCTGGTCTGGTGCGCGATTGTATTGAATATCCACTAACGCCTTTTTAAATTGGTTGGAATAGCTGTTTTCTAATTCTGGCAACTCAAAGGTGTAATCATGGTGCTTGTAGCCTTTGATAGGAACAACCACTGCCGCGGTACCACTACCAAAGAGTTCCTTGAGCTCACCATTCTTTGCAGCTTCGTTGATCTCATTGATGCTCACGCGACGTTCTTCTACATCTATTCCCATGTCTTTGGCAATCTGGATAATGCTGCGGCGGGTCACACCATTAAGAATACGGTCGTTGTGAGGTGCGGTCAATAATTTATCACCTATACGCACGAAAATATTCATGGTTCCAGCTTCTTCCAGATATTCATGGGTAGCAGCGTCTGTCCAGATGATTTGTTGATAACCTTCTTGAATCGCGAGGCTATTGGGGTAAAAACTAGCTGCATAATTACCGGCAGCTTTTGCATAACCTATACCACCATCTGCTGCTCTAGAATACTCTGTAGCAATGACAACGCGCACATCACCACGATAGTAGGATCTAGCGGGAGACATTACGATCATAAATTTATATTCTGTTGCTGGAGCTGCGGCAACACCGTTCTCACTAGCAATCATAAAAGGTCTCAAATAAAGGGACAAACCATCGCCGTGGCGTACCCAATCTCGATCAAGATTGACCAGCTCTTTAAGCCCATCCATAAATACATCTTCTGGTACTTCTGGCATGGCAAGTCTTTTGGCACTGGCGTTGAATCGTATCCAGTTATCTTCTGGACGGAAAAGAAAGACATCATCATTCTCATCCTTAAAAGCTTTCATTCCTTCAAAAATTGCCTGACCGTAATGAAAGACCTTGCAACTAGGTTCTACCATGATAGGTCCGTAAGGTTTTATTTCAACGGTACTCCAGCTACCATCCTTCCAGGTGCACTCGAGCATATGGTCCGTAAAGGTTTTACCAAAAGTTAGGTTCTCAAAATCAGTGGAATCAAGTTTAGAATTCCGAACTTTGTCAATAGCAATTTGGTGAGTGTGATTCATTGGGTATTTCTATTTTTGCAAAGATAGTAGTTATGCCATTATTATCGACATTGTCAAATTCTTAATTTTAAACCAAAATTTTAAAGATGAAACATTTATTTGCTCTATTTTTTATCACATTGACAATAGTGGGTTGTCGTGATGCCCAAGAAAATGATGAAACACCAGCGGTGAATGAAGACCAGCTAGAAGAAGTAGCTTTTACCAATTATGGAGATGACGTGACTGCAGACTCCTACATCAAGTCTGGAGACCTTACCTATTTGTTTTCTCAATTGAAACCCAATGATACGGTGAAAGTTAAAGTGCGTACGGTGATCAACGAAGTATGTGCCAAAAAAGGTTGTTGGATTGAAGTGCCTGTGGGCGACGATCAATCAGCTAGAGTTACTTTTAAGGATTACGGATTCTTTTTGCCTAAAAACAGTCAAGGAAAAGAAGTAGTGCTTTCAGGAAAAGCTTTCAAAAGCGTGACCAGTGTAGAAGATGCTAGACATTATGCGATGGACGGTGGTAAAAGCCAGGAAGAAATTGACGCTATTACTGAAGATCAAATTACCTTAAGCATCGTTGCCGATGGCGCTTTGGTAGAAACCTATGAAGGTGCAGACGTTTTTGTGCCAGCTCCAGCAGAAGAATCAGAATAAGTGAAACGAGAAATCATGACCACAGGCGATGGTTCCAAAACCATCCACATGCCTGATCTTAATGAACAATACCATTCTAAACACGGCGCGCTTCAAGAGGCGCGCCATGTGTTTATAAAAATGGGGTTGGAGCATTGCCTAGAGCAGTATCCAGAGCTTAGCGAGCTTCATATTTTAGAATATGGCTTTGGAACGGGATTGAATGCTTTGCTAACTGCGGTATATGAAACACCAGTGAAGATTCTTTACACGGGAATGGAAGCATTTCCTGTGACTATTGAAGAAATTGACGCCATGGATTATGGTTCCTTGATTGAAGAGGAGCTGTTATTCAAATCCATCCATCAAGCTTCATGGGATGAGAACGAGGCCATTTCAGATAGATTTCAATTGGTTAAAAAACAAATGACCTTTGAATCGGTAGCATTTGAAAATCAATTTGATCTTGTCTATTTTGATGCCTTCGGGCCACGAACCCAGCCAGAATTGTGGGAACTCAGTATTTTTCAAGCAGCGTTTAAAGCGTTAAAGAATAGTGGTGTCTTGGTAACCTATTGTGCTGCCGGCCAGGTAAGACGCAATTTGCAAGAAGCTGGATTTCATGTAGAACGATTGCCTGGACCACCAGGAAAACGCGAAATGCTAAGAGCTACAAAAGCATAACTTTTATTTTGAATTTGCTGTTTGTCGGTTCAAAAATGCTATTTCAATACCGCTTTTCATCCATCATTTAATATAAGCTTCACGGGTTGCGCGGTCGTTACCCGTTATTTTTACGTCAAAGCTAAAAAAGGAATTATGAGTGAGTTGGTACGCAGTTTAGAACCCTTGACGTTATGGAACCATTTTGCAGATTTAAATGCCGTTCCTAGACCATCAAAGAAAGAAGAAAGAATAAGGCAATTCATGGTTGATTTTGCCAAAACATTGAACCTAGTTGTCCTGCAGGATGATATAGGTAATGTAATCATTAAAAAACCAGCAAGTCCAGGAATGGAAGATCGCAAAACGGTGATCCTTCAATCTCACCTGGACATGGTGCATCAAAAGAATAATGATACCCAGTTTGATTTTGACACTCAAGGCATCGAGATGGAAGTCAAAACAGACCGAGTTACCGCAAAAGGTACCACGCTAGGAGCAGATAACGGCATAGGCGTCGCTGCTATTATGGCCATCCTATCTTCAAGAAATGTGGCTCATCCACCTATAGAAGCCTTGTTTACCATTGATGAAGAAACCGGTATGACAGGCGCCAAACAATTAGACAAAACTATCCTAACAGGTCAGATTCTGTTGAATCTGGATACTGAAGAGGATGACGAGATCGACATAGGATGTGCCGGTGGTATCGACATCACAGGTACCAAAACTTATACCTTAGAAAGTCTGGACTCAGACTTTGTAACAAAAAAGCTCACCGTCAAAGGTCTTAAAGGCGGCCATAGTGGTATGGACATCCATAAGGGATTGGGAAATGCCAACAAAATCATCACCCGATTGATGGACGCCATGCAGAAAAAAGGAGTGGTCCACTTGCAGGAATTTCAAGGTGGTAGTTTAAGAAATGCCATACCTAGGGAAGCGGTTAGTGTGGTTCGCTTTCGCGAAAGCGAACTAGAAAACATCATGGCTTCATTTGAAAGATGTAAGTCAGCTATTGAAAAAGAGTATCAATCGCTGGAACCTAATTTATCCATCAGTATCGAGGATGCTGCCAGTAAAGAGGTTTTGAATGGTGAAGACAGCAAACATTTAATCTACATGATTCTGGGTATTCAAAATGGTGTCTATCGATGGAGTCCGGACTTTGAAGATCTAGTTGAGGCCAGCAATAACCTAGCTCGCATCCAACTGAGCGATGGACAACTTGAAGTGGCTTGTCTAACCAGATCATCAGTAGAGAGTGTGAAAGACGACCTGAAAGCCACGGTGCGTGGTGTCATGGAATTAAATGATCTAGATGTTGTCTTTTCTGGAGATTATCCAGGTTGGGAACCTAGACAAGATAGCGAAATCCTCAATGTGGCTACCAGTATCTACACAGACCTATTTACACAAGAACCTAGAGTGGTGGCCTGTCACGCCGGTCTGGAATGCGGGATTTTAGGAGAACGTTATCCAGATCTGGACATGATTTCTTTCGGTCCTAATATTAGAGGTGCACACAGTCCAGATGAATACGTAGAAATACGATCCGTTCAGAAATTCTGGAAGTACCTACTGGAGATCTTGAAAAACGTGCCAAAAATATAATGCTTCATAGCACAAACAAAAAACCGCTGCAAGACGCAGCGGTTTTTTGTTTTTAGAACCTTGGATCTGGCTGTCTGCGCTGGTCGTATTTGATATCACTTAAGGCACCAGACTTAATTCCAATGAAGAAGAACCAGCTGTTGTTAACACCTATAGGGTTCCAGTTAAAACTCATACGGAAACTCTCCAGATCTCGCTGAAACCTTATCGTAGTAAAAGAAACACCTTTACCTACAAAGTCATAACCCGTGTTGCCGCCTATGCTCCATCGTGGCGAGAATTCCACGTCACCACTAAGCATGATACTGTTACCGCTTATTTCATTTTGCCTACGTGCATTGTTGTATGTAAAAGTATAGGCAATGTTCAAATTCCACGGGATTTTAAAACGATACAGGCTATCCTCCAGATCTACATCTTGCTGCGTAGGTTCCTCATCATCCAGAAAGTTTCCTGTGGCAGGATCGATAGGGTCACCAAACAAATCATCTGCTCGTCCACCATTGCGCAGAGTAGTGCTTTCTACTTTAGTTTCCTTGTCATCTTCATCTTTGGCGCCTTTCTCAAAATCCTTGCTGTCCAGTTTAAAATTGAAACGAGCACCTGCATTTGTCAATCGTGCTAAACTACCGCCATTGTTGATGTTGAACGTGTTGATTCTTTGATTGTTGGCATCTAGAGCGTAAGGATCAAAATTGGCATTAAGCTGTAAGTCCACGTCTTTATAGATAGGAATAACGCCACTTAAATTTAAAGGGCTTAGCTGCAGTGAATCGCCTGCAAGATTATAGCTCGTACTTATGTTGAGACTTTTTATCCATTGCTTCTTTTTGAGTTCGCCATCTTCACTATCTGGGTCCAAGACTTTGGCTTCTAGGTTATTTTGAATGCTCAGGCCTATATTGCTGGAGAAAACGCGGCCAGGAGCACCAAACAAGGTACCTTCAAATCGGCTAAAGAAGCGTTCCTCTTCAGATACCATGACGCCATCTTCTCTCAACAACCTTTCATAATACTGATCAAAACTTGGGTTGATGTTGTAAGAAACCGATGGTCTTATAACGTGACGTACCGCTTGAATCTTAGCTTCTGGATTAGAGCTGGTAAAACTACCATAGATGGTGGTACCTAAACTGGCGTTGAAGCTATAGGTGCGATAACTATCAAAACCGCTCATGGTATCTCTTCTAATGACTTGGTTTCCGCTTTCATTAGCAACCAAGGTTTGATCTATAGTGTCAAAAACCCAATTCTCTTGGAAGTTTGCACCAGTACTCACGCTAAAATACTTCGCAATCTTAAAGTTGGTCGATATGGGAATGCTATGCTGTATACCCGCACGAGCATCTTTGAAAATATCTGGAGTAAAGAGATTATCGTTGGTGGTGGTAGCTCGATTCTCGCCTCTCACATTATATTGTAAGTTGATGTTTTGAATGATTCCTTTCTTGAGACCACCTTCACTGGCAAAAGGAAATACTCTGGAGACGCTACCTTGAAATGTAGGCAAGGTAAGGTTGGTGGTGTTGGTATTCACATTCTGGTTAATGGAAACCGTGGTGTTCAAATTGACTTGAGGTTCTCCTGGGAAAGTTTTGGAATAACTAATGGAACTGCTCAAGTTGTTGATAAGCTGTGCGCTCTGGTTGGTTTGATTAAACGAGTTTCTATAGAAATCTGGGCTACCTAGGTTAACACTGGCGCTAAATCTGCTATTGGGACTTGCATTGGCGTCCTGACTGTGTTGCCAGTTAATGTTATAACGACCGGTTTGCGCAAAATCTGAAAAACCTCTTTCGCTTCTAATGGACTCTTCCAGTAAAAATCTGATGCTACCCGAATATTTATATCTTTTTCTATAACTACTTTCCACACGGGCACCATAACTACCGTTGGTAAAATAGTCTCCCAACACGGTCAGATCCACGTAGTCATTAATGGCAAAATAGTAACCACCATTTGTCAGGTTATAGCCTCGATTATTATCATTCCCAAAAGATGGCAAAATAATACCGCTGCGTCGCTCATTGGTCATCGGGAAAAACGCAAATGGCAATCCTAGCGGCGTTGGCACATCTGCGATGTACATGTTCACGAGGCCAGTGACGATTTTCTTTTTGGGAACAAACTTGATCTTGCGTGCTAGGAAATAATACTCGGGATTCTCAGGATTGGAAGATGTGGTGAACCTAGCGTTGCGCATAAAAAAGACACTGTCGTTTACCTTCTTGGTGATCTCAGCCACGACGTTGAATTCTCCTTGAGCCGTTTTGGAATTATAAGTAAGCGCTTTTTTCGTGTCTTTATTGAAAATGATGGAATCTGGCTCTACTTTATTGGCACCTTGTGTAAAAATGGGTTTTTGCACATAGGCATTGGTAGAATCCTCGACAATACCATAAGCATAAACGTTGCCCGTGTTATTATTAATAATGATTTTACCAGCTTCCAGTCGTATGTCACCATAAACAATAATCGCCTGGTCATAGAGCGTCAAAGTATTTTGCCTGCGGTCAAAACGGTTGTAGCCTTTAGCGCTGGACTCTAGTTTGTATTGTAGAAAAGCTTTGGGTTTGGTCGTGTCTTGAGCCGTAGAATCCTGTTCTACTAAGGCCTCTTGAGTAACCACAACAGGCGTTTCTACCTTACCAGAATCCTGAATAATAGGTATAGGTCGTTGTACCACAGGATTTTCCTGCGCATAACACCAGTGTAGTCCTGTTAAGAAAACTATTGATAAAATGATATGCCGTAAAAAGGGATACAATCTATACTAGGGTATATTCGTTAACGAATTGGTCTGGTTTTTGAAAAGTCAAAACTACATATAATTTCTAAGGGTTTTTTTGATATTTACGCTTTCGCGAAAGCGAATTCAAAACAACCTTCTTGCAACCGATGAGGTCCTTTTATGAAAACGAAAATTTATTTCTTTATTGCGCTATTCACTGCACCGTTGGTACTATTTGCCAATGTTATGGCATCTCATGAGAACGATCCGCCTAACCGAAAGTTCAAGGTAGTTCTGGACGCTGGACATGGTGGCGACGATGGTGGTAATTCCTATGGCGGCGTGCGGGAAAAAGATGTGGCGCTTAAGGTGACCATGGCGCTGGGAAAGAAGCTGGAAGCACATGCAGATATTGAAGTGATTTATACGCGCAAAACAGATGTTTTTATACCATTATGGAAACGCGCTGATATAGCCAACAAAGCGCAGGCAGACCTTTTTGTTTCCATTCACTGTAATGCCTTCAAAAAGGAAAGTGCAAATGGCAATGAAACCTGGGTACTTGGATTGAGACGTAGTAATGAGAATCTTGACGTAGTGATGAAGGAGAACAGCGTGATCCTCTTAGAGGATGATTATGAAGAAAACTACGATGGATTTGATCCTAACGATCCTTCATCCTATGCGACCAGTGTCTTGACTCAAGAAATATATATGGAGGACAGCATCGACCTGGCTGCGATGATTCAAAACAACTTTGCTTCAAATGTCAAACGTACCAATCGTGGCGTGAAACAAAACGTTTTTGCCGTCTTGCGTCAGAGCTACATGCCTAGTGTATTGGTAGAAATAGGTTTTTTATCCAATACAAGTGAACGCAATTACCTGACCAGCACTAATGGTGAGAAGGCAGTGACCGTATCAATTTATGATGGTATCATCGCTTATAAGCAGAATAGAGACATTAACGTTTCAACGATTTCTGAAGGTCAAAAAGCATCCTCTTCAAGTGCGGTGGCGATCGAGCCTGTGAGTTCCAAAGCCGTTTACAAAGTCCAGATTGCTGCCAGTAGTAAGGCGTTGGCGCCTAAACCCAACAATTTTAAAAAGCTGCCATTGATTTCCAGAGAGAAAGAAGGTGATATCTATCGATATTTTACCGGTGAAACCAATTCCTTAGAAAAGGCTAGTGAACTTAGAGAACTAGCTGTAAACAAAGGCTACAAGACTGCATTTATCGTCATTATCGAGAACGGAACCAGACGCAGATTATAGCAACTCCCAATTAATTGTTAGTTCTAATATATAGGCAAGTCTTATATTTACATTTGCTGAAACTGCTATGCAATGAAATTTACTAAAGAAATCAAGGTTGGATTATTAACGGTAGCTGCTATTGCACTGTTTGTTTTCGGCTATTCGTTCTTGAATGGGCGCAACCTTTTAAAAGCAGATCGCTCTTTCTATGCGGTCTATAATAACGTGGAAGGTTTGACGAAATCTGCTCCTGTAACCATCAATGGTCTAGTTGTGGGGAATATCGATGATATCTATTTTTTGGATTCTCGTGGTCGATTGATCGTTAAATTTCACGTAGATGAAAAATTCAACTTCTCTAAAGAAAGCACGGCAACGGTTTACAGCACAGGATTAATAGGTGGTAAGGCACTGGCTATCATTCCTAACTTTGAGTCAGATGCAAGACTGGCAAAACCAGGTGATACGTTGATCTCAAAAACTGATAGTGGTATTGAAGGTCAGATCATGGAAGAGTTTCTTCCTTTAAAGGATAAGATTGAAAACATGGTGGTAAGTGCAGACAGTGTTCTTACTGCAGTAAACAAAACGCTTAATCCAGATACTCGTAAAGCCATCGTGCAAAGTTTGCAGGAACTTAATAGAACCTTGATTCAAGTGCAAGGTCTTTCCAGTAATGCGAACCAATTCCTAACCAATAACGATAAAGAACTTTCTAGTACCATTAAGAATCTGAACAAGACAACAGAGAATTTTGCCAAAATATCAGACACGCTCGCACAAGTTCAAATTGCAAGTGTGGTTAAAGATTTGGAAGTCACCGTTGGGAAATTCAATAACCTACTTGATGATGTTGCAGAAGGTGAAGGAACGCTAGGTAAGTTAATGACAGACGATAGACTTTATACTAATCTTGAACGCGCCACACGCCAGGCAGAAATGCTTCTTCAAGACATTAAATTAAATCCTACTCGATACATCAATATTTCTGTTTTTGGTAAAAAGAATAAGGAATACGTAGAACCAGACGACCGTAAGTTATAATTCATGCAGTACATACCTAATATTATTTTTGCCATCCTGTTAATAGGAATGGTAGGCTTTTTTGCGACGAACATCCGTAAGATGATTCGCAACATCAAACTAGGTAAAGAAGTTGATCGTAGTGATCGTAAATCAGAACGCTGGTCGCAAATGGCCAAGATTGCGCTAGGCCAGTCTAAAATGGTGCGCAGGCCTATTGCTGGATTTCTGCACGTCATTGTCTACGCAGGTTTTGTCATCATTAACATTGAAGTACTGGAGATCATCATCGATGGTTTGACAGGTCAACATAGAATCTTTGCTCCGTTTCTGGGTGGTTTCTATGACTTCTTGATTGCAACTTTTGAAATCTTGGCTTTCCTAGTTTTAGTTAGCGTGATCGTGTTCTGGACCCGTAGAAATGTGATGAATATTCGCAGATTCCTTGCAAGGGAATTAAAAGGCTGGCCTAAAAACGATGCGAATTACATCCTATATTTTGAGGTAGTTCTAATGGCATTGTTTCTAACCATGAACGCCACCGATCTGGCAATTCAAAATGGTGTTTTAAACGGAGCGTTCACTAGTGAAGCAGCGATGCATTACGTTCATGGCAATGTCGTGACTGGTAGTTTTCCCATCAGTAGTTGGATGACACCATGGTATTCAGGAATGAGCTTTGAAACACTTCACATCATCGAGCGAGCCTGCTGGTGGTTGCATATTGTAGGTATCTTGATCTTCTTGAATTATTTGTACTGGTCCAAACACCTTCACATCATGCTGGCGTTTCCAAATGTCTGGTTGGCAAAATTGACTCCTAAAGGACAATTCACCAACATGGAGGCTGTCACCGCAGAGGTGAAACTAATGATGGATCCTAATGCAGATCCTTTTGCGGCACCAGCTGCAGGAGCAGAGGACGAGATGCCGGCATCTTTGGGAGCTAGCGATATCTTTGACCTGAATCAGGTGCAGCTGCTTAATGCTTACACCTGTACAGAATGTGGTCGATGCACTGCAGAATGTCCCGCAAATATCACGGGTAAAAAATTGAGTCCACGCAAGATCATGATGGACACACGCGATCGACTGGAAGACGTGGGCAGCATCATCAATAAAGAAGGAGAATGGAAAGATGATGGAAAGACTTTATTGAATGACTACATCACCACAGAAGAGCTTTGGGCTTGTACTACTTGTAACGCCTGCGTAGAAGCATGTCCAATAGGTATTGATCCATTGAGTATCATCATGGAGATGAGAAGATATTTAGTGCTGGAAAACAGCGCTGCACCAAATGAACTGAACGTAACCATGAGCAACATTGAAAACAATGGAGCGCCATGGCCTTACAACCAACAAGATAGATTGAACTGGGCAAACGAAATTTAATGAGCGACGACAAAAACTTTATAGAAGCCAAAGCAGAAGACGGATCACTAATCAGTCCTATTTTGCCAGAAGGCGTGAAGAACTACCTCATCGACATTGATGGTACTATTACAGAAGATGTTCCCAATGAAGAGCCAGAACGCATGGCGACCTGCGAACCTTTTCCAGACGCGCTACAAACTTTGAACGAGTGGTACGATGATGGGCACGTGATCTGTTTTTTCACCTCACGTACAGAAGATCATAGAGATGTGACAGAGAACTGGCTCAACAAACATGGTTTCAAATATCATAGTTTACTGATGGGTAAGCCTCGCGGCGGTAACTACCACTGGATCGACAATCATATGGTACGCGCCACTAGATATACAGGTGAGTTCACCCATTTGGTAGAGAAAGAGGTGACCATAGAAGTGTTCAAGAACCATAAATAGTATGCTTTCGCGAAAGCGAAACATCTCAAAATTAATGGAGTATTAAACTATACGATTCCAAAGTAAGAAAATATAGCAATTCTGAATTGACAATTCATAATGCAGAATTATAAGATATGAGTGAAGCAATAAAAGTCCCAACGGTAGCCGAATTTATCGCGCAGAACAAACAACCAGAAGTCCTTTTCTGGGTAGGTTGTAGCGGTAGTTTTGACGATCGCTCCAAGAAGATTACCAAAGCTTTTGTAAAGCTTTTGAACAAAGCAGGCGTTGAGTTTGCCGTTTTGGGAGCAGAGGAAAGTTGTACGGGTGATCCAGCAAAACGCGCTGGTAACGAGTTTTTGTTCCAGATGCAAGCCATGATGAACATTGAGGTTCTCAATGGTTACGAGATCAAGAGAATAGTGACTGCATGTCCGCATTGTTTCAACACCTTGAAGAATGAGTATCCAGAATTGGGTGGTAATTATGAGGTGATTCATCACACTTCATTCCTTAAAGACTTAATAGCTACAGGAAGACTTACCATTGAAGGTGGAAAATTCAAGGGCAAAAAAATTACATACCACGATCCGTGTTACCTGGGAAGAGCTAACGAGATCTACGAAGCACCTAGAGATTTAATTGAAAAACTGGATGCTGCATTAGTAGAAATGAAGCGCAGCAAGCGAAATGGCTTATGCTGTGGCGCTGGTGGCGCACAAATGTTCAAGGAGCCAGAAGAAGGTAAAAAGGATATCAACATCGAGCGTACTGAGGAGGCGCTGGATACTGGTGCTGAAGTGATTGTTGCTGCTTGTCCATTCTGTAATACCATGATGAGTGACGGCATAAAAGCGGCGAACCAAGAAGGAAAAGTAGAAGTTCTTGATGTGGCAGAGATGATTGCAAACGCCGAGGATTTGTAATGTTTAATATGGGGATTTTAGCAACGAATGAAAATAGAGCAACTCTAAAGGTTAGGATCATATTTTCTGTGGTCTGTTCTTTAATCACTACAGCTCTCTTAGTCGGCGCTAATTACTGGGTGGACATGATTGATTTTGAACCAACAAACGCTTTTATTTTTCTTTTAGGGTATTCCATCATTTTGTTTTTGACTTCATATTTTTTCTTAAAAACGAACAAGGAAAAAGGTCGCTGAGAAAAGTTCTCTGATCTCCGTACTTTCTATCGGTTTTAGTTGTGGGTTTTTATACGCCATTGGAATGACTTTGTAGGATTATCTGAATGAAGAACCATTTCAATTGATCCAGTTTTTATTTTATATGATATTCTTTGGTTTTTTTATGGGTTTCTCATCCCGTCACAAGATCACAAAAATTTAATTATGTTAGTAGACTTTCAAGAACTTCCTGATGATGCCAGAGTATGGATCTATCAAGCAAATCGCACCTTCACGGATGAAGAGTTAGAAATTCTCAAGCCTCAACTTGATGCATTTTTACAACAATGGACGGCTCACGGTAAGGATTTGAAAGCAGGTTATGATCTTCCATATCACCGTTTTATCGTCATAGGATTAGATCAAACAGAGGCTGGAGCCACAGGATGTTCCATAGATGCTTCCGTGCGTTTTATTCAAGCTGTGGAAAAGGAGTTTGATATAGATTTGATGGATAAGATGAATGTGTCCTTCAAAAACGGACCTTACGTGGCCTATAAAGAGCTTTCTGACTTCAAAAAAATGGCCAAGGCTAAATCCGTATCGGCTAACACCATCGTTTTCAATAACCTCGTTCAAAACGTAGGTGAATACAAGGAACATTGGGAAGTTCCTGCTTCTGAAAGTTGGCACTCCAGATTCTTTTAAACCGTTCATAAAACAGTTGATATCATCTTTTAATTCTGCCGTATCCATTGGCGGATGGCTAGCAATATTGCTATATTTCCGTGTAGGGAACGATTCTTGATTTCCCTTGCAGACAAGCCGTTTTAGAAGATTATGATGAAGAATATTATAGGGTTGTTTTTGGTTTTCGCTTTCGCGAAAGCGTATCCTCAACAATCCATAAACCCATTACAAACTACAGATGCACAAGCCCAAAAAATATGGGTGGACAGTGTTTATAATTCCCTGAGCCAAAAGGAGAAAATAGGTCAGTTGTTTATGGTGGATCTATTTTCCAATAAGGATAAGGCGCACGTTGACCGTGTGCGCAACCTTGTCAAAAACCACCGTATAGGCGGCATTATCTTTTCTAAAGGTGGACCACTGCAACAGGCTCACTTGACTAATGAACTGCAGGCAGCGTCAAAAACTCCCATGATGATTGCCATGGATGCAGAATGGGGTCTTGCGATGCGACTGGACAGTGTGTATGCTTTCCCATGGAACATGACGCTGGGCGCGACACGCACATCTACCAGCAGTTATGCAGTAGGTAAACGCATAGGTGAGCATTGCAAGCGACTGGGCGTTCATATGAATTTTGCTCCAGATGTGGATATCAATACCAATCCTGATAATCCTATTATTGGGAATCGCAGTTTTGGCGAAGACATGGAAAATGTTACCCAAAAATCTTTTGCCTTCATGAAAGGCATGCAAAGCACGGGAACATTAGCTTGTGCAAAACACTTTCCAGGACATGGTGATACAGATCAGGATAGCCATAAAACACTACCTACGGTAGGTTTTACCGCAGCGCGCATTGATAGTGTTGAGCTATATCCTTACCGACGTCTCATAGACCATGGACTGGCTAGCGTCATGGTAGCACATCTTAATATCCCAAGTCTGGAACCTCGCGCAGGATATCCTACCAGCATTAGCAAAAAAGTAGTGACCGACCTTCTTAAAAAACGACTCAACTTTCAAGGCCTGATCTTTACTGATGCGCTTAATATGAAGGGCGCGAGCAATTTTAGCAAACCTGGCGACATCGATCTTGCAGCCTTCAAGGCAGGAAATGACGTTTTGCTAATTTCTGAAGATATTCCAACCGCCATCAACAAGATTGCAGAGGCCATCGCTAAGGGAGAGATTACTCAAGAACGATTGGAGCATAGTGTTAGAAAAATACTGATGGCAAAATATCAAGTAGGCTTAAATAACTATTCACCTGTCGATACCGAAAACTTGATAAGCGATCTACACACCCAAATGGATGATATGGTGTATGAGTTCGCCATGGAGCAAGCGATTACCTTGCTAAAGAATGATAAGAAGATATTGCCCATCAAGAACCTGGAAACCAAAAAGATCGCCTATGTACATTTAGGTGACGATTCTGGTGACGCTTTTTTAAAGCAATTGAACAAATACACGACGGTTGATAGGGTAGAAGGTAATGATATAGCCACCTTGTTGCGCAACCTTTCTAAGTACAACACGGTTATTGTAGGAGCTCACCGTAGCAACGATAATCCATGGACATCTTACAAACTATCCTCAAAAGAATTAAGCTGGCTTAAGGCGATAAGTAAAAATCACAAAGTAATTGTGGATTTATTTGTGAGACCCTACATGCTGGATCAGTTAAAGGATATTAAAGGCATGGAAGCCATTGTGATGTCCTATCAAAATAGTCAATGGAGCCAGGAAATAAGCGCACAGATGATTTTTGGTGCTAGAGATATTACCGGTCGTCTACCGGTAAGTTCTGGCAACTTTAAGGTAGGCGATGGATTGGAATTAGAAGGTGTCAAACGACTTTCTTATGGTGCCACACCTGCAAGCGTTGGAATGGATCAGTCGATTTTAAATAAAATTGACAGCGTGGCCCAATTTACTATCGATAAAAAAGGCGCTCCTGGAATGCAGATTTTAGTTGCCAGAAAAGGTAAAGTGATCTTTGATAAAAATTATGGTGGTCATACTTATGGGAAAGACGATCCAGTGATGTCTGAGGATATTTATGATATGGCCTCTATTACCAAAATCATGGCAAGCTTGCCTATGTTAATGGAGCTGGAAGACCGGAACGTGGTCAATTTAGATAAGCCACTTTCTGCTTATGACGAGAAATATCGCAATACCAATAAGTCAGATATTACGCTCAAGGAAATGCTTTCCCATTATGCTCGCTTGAGACCTTGGATACCGTTTTACAGATATACCTTAGATACTTTGGACGCTACGCCATTACAACAGTTTTACTCTAAAAATAGGAGTTATCGCTATCCCATTGAAGTGGCAGATCATTTTTATGCGAGCAATTTAGTAACAGATACCATATTTCATAGAATTGCGACCAGCGATCTATTGGAAAGAAGAGAATACAAATACAGTGATTTACCGTATTACATTGTCAAGGATTTTTTGGAAGATTATTATAAAAAGGATCTGAATGAACTGACGCAAAATCATTTTTATGCCTCACTAGGAATGGATCATACAGGTTACCTACCTTTGAAACGTTTCCCTAAAAACCAGATCGTACCCACTGAAAATGATACATTATTTCGTAGGCAGCAAATTCAGGGATATGTGCATGATCAAGGCGCTGCCATGCAAGGTGGCATAGGTGGTCATGCAGGTTTGTTCTCCAATGCCAATGATGTGGCAAAAATGATGCAAATGTATCTACAAAAAGGCTCCTATGGTGGTAAGACCTATTTTAGTAGTGAGACCTTTGATAAATTCAACTATCGATATTTTGCAGATGATGAGGTGCGTCGCGGTGTAGGCTTTGACAAACCATCCTTGGACGATGTAGGGAATACTTGCAACTGTACTAGTGATAGCAGCTTCGGTCATAGTGGATTCACAGGAACCTACACTTGGGCAGATCCAGAAGAGGAACTTATCTATGTTTTCCTTTCCAATAGGGTTTACCCAGATGCTAATAACCGATTTATCATTAGCGAGAACATCAGGACCAACATCCAGCAAATCATTTACGATTCCATCATCCAGTAAAAACCAATACTTATGAAAATTGCAATAGTCTGTTATCCAACCTTCGGCGGCAGTGGAGTAGTAGCCACCATGTTGGGAACAGCGCTGGCACATCGCGGTCACGAGATACATTTTGTCACTTACAAGATGCCGGTACGACTGGAGTTGTTGTCACAGAAAATCTTTTTTCACGAGGTAGATGTAGAGGAATATCCGCTGTTTCATTACCAGCCGTATGATCTGGCTTTGAGTAGTAAGTTAGTGAATGTCGTGCAGGAATACAAAATCGACGTGCTTCACGTGCATTATGCGATACCTCATGCATATGCTGGTTACATGGCCCAACAAATGCTAAAGGACCAAGGCATCACCTTACCTATGGTGACCACCTTGCACGGCACGGACATTACTCTGGTAGGAAGTCATCCAGTCTATAAGCCATCGGTTACTTTTAGTATCAACAATAGTGATGTGGTTACATCAGTTAGTGCCAGTTTGAAGCAGGATACTCTAGATCTTTTTGATATCAAGAAAGAAATCAATGTGGTTCCTAACTTCATAGACATGTCGCTTTACAAGACCGAGTTTTCTGATTGCGATCGCTCCATTATGGCGTTTCCTAATGAGCGCATTGTGACCCATATAAGTAACATGCGTCCCGTGAAACGTATCAAGGATGTCGTCAGGGTTTTTGAGTTATTATCGCAAGAGGTGCCTAGCGTTCTTATCATGGTAGGCGATGGATCTGATCGTATAGAGGCAGAAGAATATGCTCGTTCACGCAAGCTACAGCATAAGATCAAATGGCTGGGAAATAGTAGTGAGATTGACCGTATTTTGTGTTTTTCAGATTTATTTCTCCTGCCGTCAGAAAAGGAAAGCTTTGGACTTGCCGCGCTGGAAGCAATGGCAAACCGCACGCCTGTCATCAGCTCTAACACCGGCGGTCTTCCAGAGGTTAATGAGAATGGAGTCACTGGTTACACGAGTGACGTAGGAAACGTCGAGGAAATGGCGCAAAATGCCATTCACATCCTTAAGGATGACGAAGTGTTGAGAGGTTTTAAAGAGTCCGCTTTCGCGAAAGCGAAACAATTTGACATACAGTTGATCATACCACAATATGAGAAACTGTACGAATCTTTACTGCACGTCCAGCCATAAAAAAAGCGACCCAATTGGGTCGCCTTTAGTATATAAACATCTGTTTTCTAGAATTGGTATCTGATACCTAAAGCGATATCTGATTCTAAATCGTCACGAAAATCTCCAAAATATAATTCTGGTCTGATGTCTAGTGAAAGAATCAAAGGGATATTAAAATTATACTCGATCCCTACTTGACCTGCGGCTAATATAAAAGTCTCGCTATCGTCATTATTAGGTCTGAAATCATCATCAAAGTCAATGCTACCAACACCACCACCAACACCTGCGTACCAGTTGAAACCACCGTCAATATTCCATACCCATTGGTAAACTCCTGTAAGCTTGAAACCGTCAAAGCGATTACCGTTTTCGATACCTAGATCTACTTCTAGTCGATTGTTGCTTCCTAAAGCTCTTTGATATGAAATTTCAGCACCAAAACCATCACCGTCACCAAAACGGAGACCAATAGCATTATCTGAAATGGTTTGCGCCTGTACGGCAAAAGTTGTTCCTACGATTAGGGCTAACGTAAAAAGAATTTTTTTCATAATATTTGAATTTGTTGTCAAATATCCAATTATAAAAAGGTATTAAATCCTTATTTCATGTTAAGATGATGAAAGGTTTATCCTTCAAATTCTTCATCTGGTGCAGCCTCTTCTTCTCGTCGCTGTTCTCTTTTTTGCTGGTTGAAACGGTAGGTGAACGCTAGTGTTACTTGACGTTGTCTGTATTGAAACTCGCTATCAGAAATAAATGATGCCGTGTTAGTAGTTGATTCGCGTCTTCTGGAATTTAATAAATCACTAACATTTAAGGTCAAGGAACCCTGCTCATTAAGTATGTCTTTGCTCGCTGCAAGATTTACAGTGGTGATAGCATTTTGTGTTCCTTGGGCGTTTTCTGAAGCTCCACGATAATTGATTCGTGCTTGAAAATCAATTTCTGATGGTAAAGTAAATTTTTGATTTAACCTTAAGAAGTAGGTTGTGTTGACAAAATCAAAATCTTGATCATCATTTACTCCAGTTGGATCTGTGTAAAAGCCATCTGTCTCTACTCTAAAGACATTGGCATCAGAGTTAATGGTCCACCATTTGAAAGGTCGGTAGGTTAATGTTAGTTCATATCCGAGACGTTCTTGAGTAGAGAGATTTACAGGAAATCTGAAAATTGCTGGATCACCAGTAGAAGGATCAACTCCACGTGTCTCTAAAGTTTCTACATTGTCATCTGTTCTATTATAATAAATAGAGGTGCTTAGTGTCAGTTTAGACCATCTTCTCAAATAACCTAGATCTATTTGATTAGAAAACTCTGGATTCAAATCGATGTTACCTCGATAAAAGGAATTTTGACTGGATCTACTTGGAAAAGGATTCAATCGACGACCTCTAGGTCTGCGCACTCTACGATTATATCCCAAAGTGATATTTTCATCTTCCTGCAGTTCGTACGCTAAGTTTAACGTAGGGAAAAAACTACTGTAATCTTTTTGGTTCGTTACATTAGTAGTTGCTTGATCGATGTTGATATTAGTTTGTTCGAATCTTAACCCAGCCAATAGAGAAAATTCGCCAAATTCCTGTCCATATTGGCCGTAAACAGCATTCACAAATTCTTCATAGTTGAATGTATTATTTTGTTCAAGATCTGGCTGTGGTGTTCCATTAGGTAATTCGTCTCTAGGAACTTCCTCAAAGAAAAAGCTATTTGCAATGTCTCTATAATTCCCACGGTAACCAGCTTCATATTGAATATTCTCACCAACTGGTTTTACCCAATCCACTTGGAGCAAAGCTTCAGTTTCGTCTTCGGTCTCTAGAAGTCTTTCTAAGTCATTTATTCTACCGGAAATTAATTCAGTTTGATCAATATTTGCTTCTTGGTCCTCAACTGAGAGTGAGTATTGAGCAGTCGCTGTTAGTTTTTGACCGTTTTCATCAAGATCGTTTTGATAGTCAAGTGAAAATTGCAAATCATTTTCATCTTCAGATTCTAGCTCTCGTCTTAAATTAATTTCGTTTAAACTCGCAAGCTCATAAGTTCTCGTGTTGTTGTTTGTAGTTTCATCGTCATCATTACCCAGTCTGTAAACGACGTTACCCACAATGCTACTATTGTCATTGATAAAGTACTCCGCTCCAAAACTGGTAAAATAGTTTCTACCCAACCTATCAAAATCCCTGCGTTCTCTTACTGAAAGCAAAGTAGAATCAGGTAGCTGTTCATTTTCATCAAATTTGTAGTCAATATCAGTTCGTGCAAAGCCTGGTGCTGTTCTGTAGTTGTATCCTGTATTGGTAAACAAATTCCATTTGTTAGTTCTATAGTTAATGTTAGCAGATGCTCCATAACGTTCTGGATATCCTGCACTAATATTAAACGAACCGTTAAAACCTTTAATCTGATTCTTTCTAAGAATGATATTTAAGATACCTGCGGTACCTTCAGCATCATATCTGGCACTTGGTGATGTAATCACTTCAACACGCTCGATAGCTTCTGCAGGAATTTGTCTCAATGCTTCTGCACCGTTAAAGCCCACTAAAGCACTGGGACGTCCATCAATTAGGATGCGCACGTTATCATTACCTCTTAACGAAACGTTTCCTTCCACATCCACAGAAACAGAAGGGACATTGTCCAAGACATCACTTACTGATCCACCGCGTACAGTAAGATCTTGACCTATATTATAGATTTTTTTATCCAGTCTCAAATCTACAGTGGTCTTTTCTGCCACGACGACAGCAGCCTCGAGCTGTGCGATATCTGGCTCCATGGAGATGGTTTCAAATACTTTTTCACTCTCGATTACTACGTTCTCACGTACCACAGGTTTAAAGGATATAAATTCCCATTTCACGGTATAGGTGCCTGGAGTTACTAGAAATTGATAATTACCATCAAGATCTGTAATTCCGCCTTGTGGCGATACATTAGGATCTGAGCTGATCACTGATACCGTGGCAAATTCTAATGGTGTTTGTGTGGTTTTGTCCAATAGTTTTCCCGAAACCTGTACTGGTTTTTGAGCAAAAGAAATAAATGAACAAGATAGAAGAAGGGAATAAAAAATATGTTTCATGATAGATTTAGCTTATTGCTAAGACTGCAAATCTATCTTCTGGTTTAAGCGCGAATTGCTAAGTTTGAGTTAAAGGCACGCCACAATTTCATAACTAAAAGTTAATAAGTTGTAGCTACAATTGATCTGTTGGTTTTTCCTGTCCAGTCTCCATTAAAAACGCTTTGAGAAATGCATCCAACTCGCCATTAAGAACAGCGTCCACATTTCCGGTTTCATGATTGGTTCTAACATCCTTGATTAACTTATATGGATGTAATACATAATTACGTATTTGAGAACCCCATTCAATCTTCATTTTACCAGCTTCAATCTCGTCACGAGCGGCATTTTGCTTTTGCAACTCGATTTCATAAAGCTGGGATTTCAACATTTGCATAGCTTTCTCTCTATTTTCAAGCTGCGATCTGGTTTCCGAATTATGGATGATGATTCCTGAAGGATGGTGTGTCAATATTGCCTTGGTTTCTACCTTATTGACATTTTGACCACCAGCGCCGCTGGATCGTGCAAAATCCCAAGAAATATCTGCAGGATTGATTTCTATTTCTATACTGTCATCTGCTAGCGGATATACATATACAGACGCAAAAGATGTATGCCTTTTTGCATTGGAGTCAAATGGTGATATACGTACTAGGCGGTGTACACCATTCTCACCTTTAAGCCATCCAAAGCTATAATCACCTTCTATCTCTAGCGTCACTGTTTTTATACCGGCTACATCACCAGATTGAAAGTTGAGTTCCTTGACCTTATAGCCACTCTTTTCTGCCCACATGATGTACATGCGCATGAGCATTTCTGCCCAGTCACAAGACTCTGTACCACCAGCACCAGCCGTGATCTGTAGCACGGCGCTAAAGTCGTCCCCTTCATTAGACAACATATTTTTGAACTCCAGTTTCTCTACCAGTTCCAGTGCTGCTTGGTACTTTGAGGTCACGTCTTCTTCTGTGGCTTCGTCTTCTTTATAAAATTCATAGAGCACTTCAAGGTCCTCGCCCAGCGTTACCGCAGTAGCATAATCTGTGGTCCAGGCCTTTTTGTTACGCAGCTGTTTCATGATGGCTTCGGCATCCTTGGGCTTGTTCCAAAAATCTGGTGAGAAGGTTTTCTCCTCAAGATTGGTAATCTCGATTTGCTTGGCTTCAATTTGCAGATAATCTTTCAACGCTGCCGTTCGTTCCTTCAATTGCGCGATTTGGTCTGCTGTAATCATGTACTAGAAATAATTTGAAGGGTAAAAATACAGCTTAATTCCCTTTTTTATTGATGATTCCCGATGGTTAAGTGTGTAAATGGGATTAAATTTATCTCGCTTTCGCGAAAGCGAAATATCCTTAAATCTACCTGCGTCTTTAAGGCATAGGAAAATATAAAATGTTTATGATTGATTTGCGTAGTGATACCGTAACCAAACCTAGTCCCGCCATGCTTGAAGCCATGTTTCATGCAGAAGTAGGCGATGATGTGTATAAGGAAGATCCAACGGTAAATGAGCTGGAACGCCGTGTGGCCGAAATGTTTGGAATGGATGATGCCTTGTTTTTTCCCACCGGTAGCATGGCTAATCAAGCGGCAATCAAAATGCACACGCAACCTGGCGAGCAGTTGATCTGTGATAAATATGCCCATGTGTACAATTATGAAGGTGGTGGCGTGTCTTTCAATAGTGGCGTCTCGTGCAAATTGCTGGACGGTTCTCGCGGCATGGTAACAGCGGCACAAGTAGAAGAGGCCATCAATCCACCAGATTTTTATCACAGTCCATTGACCAGTCTTGTTTGTTTAGAGAATACTACCAATAAAGGCGGCGGTGCATGCTATGATTGGGAAGTGGTTAAAGAGATCAAAGCGGTTTGCATCAAGCACGGTTTAGGGTTGCACCTGGATGGTGCCAGATTGTGGAACGCGATAGTCAAAACAAATCAAGATCCCAAAGAATACGGTGAGTTGTTTGACACGGTTTCCGTTTGTTTTTCAAAGGGAATGGGAACACCACTGGGAACGGTACTTACCGGGAAGAATCCGCTGATGAAAAAAGCGATGCGCGTGCGTAAGGTTTTAGGTGGTGGAATGCGTCAGACTGGTTTTATAGCTGCAGCAGCGCTTTATGCGCTGGATCACAATATCGAGCGACTTAACGAGGATCATCGCAAAGCATCAGAACTGGAAACCTTTCTCGCAGCGCAGTCATGGGTGAAGAAAGTCGAGCCGGTAGAGACCAACATCATCATTTTTGAGGTGTTTGATGAAAAGGCGGTAAGCGATTATTGCGCCCTGAACGATATCATCATTAGCAACATGGGACAAGGCAAGCTACGACTGGTCACACATCTTGATTACACTGATGCGCAACACGTGCAGTTTAAGGACTTGATGACGAAGTTTGGTAATTGAATTTGAACTTGAAAATTGAATAGCTAATGTGACCCTGAATTTTTTCAGGGTCTAATTGATCCAACCAATAATTCTATTCATTTTTTCTGTGCCAATCCAATTGCAGCAAGTCAAAATCTAATCTGCTATCTTAAAGGTGCTAAAACCCTTCGGCAAACTCAAGGCTGGGGAATTTAGCATCGCAGAAATAATGTAACCAGCTTACTTGAACATATCTAGTCCCGGAATGTTGGGCATTCCTTCAGATGCAACGGCAGCTACCTCTTTATCATAAATGTCAGAGGCGCGATTCAAGGCTTTATTCAAGTTAAGAATCAAGTAATCTTCCAGTTGCTCTTTGTCTTCAAGAAGCTCATCTGCAACTTCAATTTTTTTGATTTGACGATCTGCAGTTACTGTGATATTAAGAAGGCCATCGCTTGATTTTTCATCAATCAACACGGTAGACATTCTTTTCTTAGTGTCTTCTACTTTTTGTTGGGTTTCTTTTAGTTTGCCCATCATTCCCATCATATCTCCGAACATAATCCTCTCTTTTTTGAATTTTAGAGCACAAAAATAACAACTCCTAGCTTTCTCAAGCATCAGTTAACCTTTGATTATCTTGCGGGCTTATTTTTCAAGAGTACAATTCCCTATGAATATCACACCACCTAGAGCAAAGAAAATACCACACGTTCACGAGATGCATGGTCATCAACGACTGGATAATTACCACTGGATGAAGGAACGCGACGCACCTGAAGTCATCAGTTATCTCAATGAAGAGAACGATTACTACGAGAAAATGACCGCTCATACTGCAGACCTCAAAACGGAATTGTTCGAAGAAATTAAAGGCAGACTGAAAGAGGACGACGAATCGGTACCTTACCTATATAACGGCTACTGGTACTTTACTAAGATGGAAAAGGGTGAATCTTATCCTTATTACTATCGTCGCAAAGATGGATCTGAAAAGGTTGAATTGCTTTTCAATGTGAATGAGATGGCTGCTGGTCACGAGTTTTACAAGCTCTCAGGAATCAATGTATCGCCTAATAACAATTTAATTGCTTACGGTGTTGATGCGGTAGGTCGTAGAGAGTACTCGCTTTTTGTCAAGAATCTGGAAACCGGTGAGATACAAGCAGAATCCATTCTGGGAACCACAGGAAGCTCTGTCTGGGCAAACGACAACCATACATTGTTTTTTGCGCGTCAGGATCCGCAGACTTTGAGAGCTAACAAAATCTTTAAATACAGTCTGGATCAAGAGGCGAGCGATGCATCTGTGATATTTGAGGAAAAGGAGGATACTTATAACTGTTTTGTTTACAAAACGATGAGTGCTAGGTACATCATGATCAAATCCTCATCGACATTGAGTGATGAGATCAGATACATTGACGCCAATAAGCCGGACAGTTCGTTTACCTTGATTCAGGAACGCCAGCCAGAAATGGAATACAGCGCCTCACACTATGACGATCATTTTTATATCATGACCAATAAGGACGATGCGTTCAACTTTAAGGTGATGAAAACCTCGATTGAAACGCCACAGATGGAAAACTGGGTTGATTTGATTCCGCACGACCCTAAAGCTTTGCTGGAAGACCTTGATATTTTTAAGGAATTCATGGTAGTCACAGATCGTTTCAACGGTTTGAATCGCATCAGGATCAAATCTTGGGATGGAACTGTGGATTATTTTTTGCCCTTTTCCAGTGAAACTTATACTGCATACACAAGTGCAAACTATCAATTTGATACAGAAGTCCTGCGCTACGGTTACAACTCGCTCACTTTGCCACCATCAGTAATTGAATTCAACATGCGCACGCGTGAGGAGAAAATATTAAAGACTCAAGAAATTGAGGATCCAGATTTTAATCCAGATAACTATGCATCACAACGTGTTTGGGCCACTGCAAAGGATGGCGTCAAAGTGCCTATAAGCCTGGTGTATAGAAAGGATCAAAAACGCACAGATGGAAATCCCTTACTGCAATACGGCTATGGAAGTTATGGTCACACGATCGATCCCTATTTCTCGATCTCCAGATTGAGTCTGCTGGATCGTGGTTTCTTTTTTGCGATTGCGCACATACGTGGTGGAGAGTACTTGGGCCGTGAGTGGTATGAGCAAGGCAAGATGTTCCAAAAGATGAACACTTTTACCGACTTTATTGCTTGTAGTGAGTATTTGTTGGAGCACGCTTTCGCGAAAGCGGGACACCTTTACGCCTCTGGTGGATCTGCTGGTGGATTGTTAATGGGAACTGTCATGAATCTAGCGCCACACTTGTATAATGGCATTTTAAGTGCCGTACCATTTGTAGACGTGGTAAGTACAATGCTGGATGATTCCATACCGTTGACAACAGGAGAATATGATGAATGGGGAAATCCGAATATCAAAGATAGTTATGAATACATGTTATCATATTCACCTTATGACCAGGTCAAGGATGCGGTATATCCTAATGTTTTGGTGACTACTGGTTATCACGATAGTCAGGTGCAATATTGGGAACCGGCTAAATGGGTCGCAAAATTGAGAGATCATCAAAAAGGGTCGCAAGTCATTCTATTCAAAACAGATATGACCAGCGGTCACAGTGGCGCATCAGGTAGATATGACGCTTTAAAAGAAGTCGCTATTGACTTTGCTTTCTTGATCGATCTGGAGAAACAGGCAGAAAAGTAATTTTTGTTTAGATTTGCAACGTTTTGCGCTTTTTTGAGCCGGGACGAAAACATACCATATGAGCGGACAAATTCAGGCGTACAACAATGTTCTTGAGTTAATAGGAGAAACTCCTCTTATCAAACTTTCTAAAACCGTTGAAGGCTTCCCTGGCGATTATTATGCTAAGGTTGAGTCGTTTAATCCAGGACATTCTTCAAAAGATCGAATTGCATTACATATTATAGAGCAGGCAGAAAAGAAGGGAATTCTCAAGCCTGGTGATACTATTATAGAGACTACCTCTGGTAACACAGGTTTTAGTATTGCAATGGTAAGCCGCATCAAGGGTTACGACTGTATTCTTGCCGTAAGTTCAAAATCTAGCGCAGACAAGATCGATATGCTCAAATCCATGGGCGCCAAGGTATATGTTTGTCCAGCACACGTGAGTGCAGATGATCCACGCAGTTATTATGAAGTGGCCAAAAGACTTCACGAAGAAATCAAGAACAGTATTTATATCAATCAATATTTTAATGAGCTAAATATGGAAGCTCATTATCTTTCTACAGGTCCAGAAATCTGGAAACAAACTGCAGGGAAGATTACCCATTTAGTCGCGTGTAGTGGTACTGGAGGAACCATTTCAGGTACCGCTAAGTATTTGAAAGAACAAAATCCTAATGTCCAGATCTTAGGTGTGGATGCTTATGGTAGTGTCTTGAAGAAATACCATGAGACCCAGGAGTTTGATAAAAACGAAATCTATCCGTATCGTATTGAAGGATTAGGTAAAAACCTTATTCCTACGGCGACCGATTTTGACGTGATCGACAGTTTTACTAAAGTAAAAGATGAGGATGCCGCACACATGGCGCGCAGGATCTCACAAACTGAAGGTATGTTTGTAGGCTACACCAGTGGTGCTGCCATGCAAGCCGTAAAGCAGTTGGTAAAGGAAAGTGCCTTTGGTGACGATGCTGTTGTAGTGGTGATTTTCCCAGACCACGGCTCTCGATATATGAGCAAGATCTATAACGATAAATGGATGGAAGAACAAGGATTTTTTGACAGCATTTCTACCGCTGCAGATCAACACATCGAGTACATCAAGTAAACTATCTAATAATTAGGTGGTTAGGACGATTGGGTACTCAATTTCGCGAAAGCGAACTTACATTTTCAACCCTTTAGTTATCAACACTTTATCAACCAGCAAAGGTTCTCTTTGCCCGCATAAGTCATAGGAAATATGCGATTTCTATCGTATATTTGCTCACTTAATTTGTATCATGAGCGATTTATTTGATAAGATTTATAAAGATAAAGGTCCTTTAGGAAAATGGGCTTCCATAGCGGAAGGTTATTTTGTCTTCCCTAAATTAGAAGGTCCTATTGCAAACCGCATGCGTTTTAATGGCCGTGAGGTAATTACGTGGAGTGTGAACGATTATCTAGGACTCGCAAACCATCCAGATGTTCGTAAAGTAGATGCAGAAGCTGCTGCAGAATATGGTAGTGCTTATCCAATGGGTGCGCGTATGATGAGCGGTCATACAGACTTACATGAGCAATTAGAGCAGGAACTTGCTGCTTTTGTTCATAAGGAGGCGGCTTATTTATTGAACTTTGGTTACCAAGGCTGTATGTCAACTGTCGATGCTTTGGTATCAAAAGATGATGTCATTGTTTATGATGTTGACGCACACGCTTGTATTATTGATGGAGTACGTTTGCATCAAGGTAAACGTTTTACCTACAAGCATAACGATTTAGAGAGCATTGAGAAAAACTTACAACGCGCCACTAAATTAACCGAAGAAACTGGCGGTGGGATTTTAGTGATTTCAGAAGGGGTTTTTGGTATGCGAGGTGAGCAAGGAAAATTGAAAGAAATCGTTGCTCTCAAAGAAAAATATAACTTTAGACTTTTTGTAGATGATGCCCATGGTTTTGGTACTCTAGGAAAAACCGGAGCTGGAGCAGGTGAGGAGCAAGGTGTCCAAGATGGCATAGACGTTTATTTTGCAACTTTTGCAAAATCATTGGCAAGTACTGGAGCCTTTATCGCAGCTGACAAGGAAATCATGGATTATCTTAAGTACAACTTAAGATCACAGATGTTTGCAAAGTCATTGCAAATGCAGTTAGTTATTGGTGCATTGAAACGTTTAGATATGTTGCGTACGATGCCTGAGCTTAAGGAAAAGCTTTGGGATAACGTGAACGCTTTACAATCGGGTCTTAAGAAAAGAGGTTTTGATATAGGTACCACGCAAAGTTGTGTAACTCCTGTTTACTTGAAAGGAAGTATTCCAGAGGCTATGGCGCTGGTTAAGGACTTAAGAGAAAATTATGGAATTTTCTGTTCAATCGTTGTTTATCCTGTAATTCCAAAAGGATTGATATTGTTGAGGTTGATACCAACAGCGACGCACACTATGCAGGACATTGAAGAAACCCTTGATGCATTTGACGCGATTCGGGATAGGTTAGATAATGGAGTATATAAAAGATTAAGCGCTAGTGTCGCTGAGGCTTTTGCTTAATCAGCTTCTATATAACAATTAAAAAATCCCGCTGAAAAGCGGGATTTTTTTGGTTTCAATTCTGTAAAAGAAACTATCACATACAGCATTGAAGCAACTATTCCTTATAAAGTGTAGCGCGCTGCATTACAGAAAGCGGATAGTTCTTGACGATGGCACTTTCTTCGTTTCCTGTCATAGAGGTATCTTGGATTCTAGAAAGGGCAATCATGAATTCCATACGGTCGTCATAGAAGATTTCAGTACTATTTAATAGGTTGTCTGCGACCTCATAGGTGCTGTATAGCGTTTGATTGGCATAGGCACTTTCCAGAATGATTCCGTTATTCTCGTCAACTAGAAATAAGTTAGGATTGTGCGTTCGCTTCAAGTTATAATTGCGTGGTGACCGCTCTTCTCCATAATAAATACTGTATTTAAAATTGTCTGTAGAATCTGTGGCGTTTAAATGAAATTCCATAGGGATTTGCTGCTCACCATTACTAGAAGTGATCTTGAGAGTACCTTTATAGACTCCCAGGAAATCCTCTGGAAATTGTTTTATAGAGACAACCTCGTTCTCAATTAAAGAAGCAGCTGTGGTCTCTACAGTTTCTTTTTGTTCCTGTTTGCAGCTCACAAGGAGTATTAGGGTAATTATAAATGTTATTTCTTTCATGATCCAAAAATACTTTATTCTCTATTTTACTAACCTCTATAAACGAGGAAATCCCGAGAGTCAAAAGACATCTCGAGATTTCCCACTAACCAACCAAAAAACTTTATGAAAGAAATTTACTCTTCATAAACAACCTTCAATTACTATACTACAATTCGTGTGCCAAACTAACTTTAGCCTCTTTTACAACCACTTTTTCCATTTGAAAAAACCTAGTAAAGCCACAAACATACAGCCACTTAGAATCCAGAAATATCGGTAACCGTGTTCCCAGTGTAATTCTGGGATATTGTCAAAGTTCATCCCATAGATACCAGCAATGAAGGTAAGCGGTATGAAAATGGAGGACATAATGGTTAGCACCTGCATGATCTGATTCATTTTATGGCTCACACTAGATAGATACATATCTCGTAAACCTCCATTTATCTCTCTATAGGATTCCACGGTTTCTATAATTTGGATGCAGTGGTCGTAGGCATCCTGGAAATAGTTCTTGATCTGCGGATCGATGTATTTGGAATCTTCCTTCAACAGTCGGCTTATGGATTCCCTCAAAGGGAATATAGCACGTCTCAATTTGAGCAGCATGCGTTTGTTTTTTTGAACTCGCTCTAGCGATGAGCGCTGTGGATCGTCAAAAATCTCATCTTCTAACTCATCCAGATGTTCTCCTATTTGTTCTACTGCGATAAAGTAATGGTCAATCACCGTATCGATAAGCGCATAGAATAAATAATCATTGTTGCTGTATCTAATGCGGCCGCGATTCTGCTCAATACGCTCTCGTATGTTTTCAAAAACATCACCTGTTTTCTCTTGGAATGTAATCACCGCATGTTTAGTTAGCAAAATGCTCACCTGTTCTTGATCTATGTCCTTTTCTTCGACATTGTAGCTTATCATCTTGATACACTGATAGATGCACTCTTCGTAGAATTCCGTTTTAGGTCGCTGAGTAGTATTCGCAATATCTTCTAACAGCAAATGGTGTAAGTGAAACTTACTACCTACTTTTTCTAATAAGTCGATCTCGTGCACACCATCTACATTGAACCAGTTGACTTGATCATCTTCCAGTTTTTCAAGATAGATACCTTCTAGCTTTGTATATTCCTTGGCGTCATAAAAGATCGTCTCTGTAGTTACTTCTTCATGTCTATCTTCACCCACATAAGAGATCGTTCCAGGCGGCTGAAATACACTGTGTTTTGATTTAGGAGTTGCTTTACGACGCAGTCTAGGCTTTTTCATCAAAAGGTTTTTAGGAACTTCTAATTTAGTTTTTCTGCGATAAATGGCGCTGTGTGACTTTCCTTGACTTTCGCCACTTCTTCGGGTGTTCCAGAAGCTACTAGATAACCGCCTTGTGCGCCACCATCTGGACCTAGATCAATAACGTAATCTGCACATTTGATGAGATCCATGTTGTGCTCTATAACAATCACACTATGGCCTTTTTCTATAAGCGCATTAAAACTATCCAACAGTTTATTGATGTCGTGAAAGTGCAATCCAGTGGTCGGTTCATCAAAAATGAACAGTGTCTTGTCGCTGGTGGTTCCCTTGACTAAAAAGCTCGCCAGCTTGATACGCTGTGCCTCACCACCAGAAAGTGTGGAACTACTTTGCCCCAGTGTGACATATCCTAAACCAACATCTTGCAAGGGTTTGATTTTACGCGAAATTTTATCTTGTGAATGTTCCTCAAAAAATTCCATCGCATCATTGATGGTCAAATTGAGCACATCGTCAATGTTCTTGCCCTCGAACTGTACCTCCAAAATTTCCTTTTTGAAGCGCTTACCGTTGCAGGTCTCACAAACCAAAGTGACATCTGCCATAAACTGCATTTCTATAGTTACCTCGCCATCACCCTTGCATGTTTCACAACGGCCGCCATCGACATTGAATGAAAAATGTTTTGGCTGGTAATTTCTAATCTTGGCTACCTTCTGGCTGGCAAAAAGACTGCGTATATCATCATAGGCCTTGATATAGGTTATGGGATTGGACCTAGAACTGCGTCCTATAGGATTTTGATCAATAAACTCAACAGTTTTGACGTTCTCAAACTTCCCTTTGATGTCAGTAAATTGTCCTGCTTTGGCACCGTATCCACCTAGCTTTTTCAACATGGCTGGATATAGGATCTGCTTGACCAGCGTAGATTTTCCGCTACCTGATACTCCTGTCACCATGGTGAGAACACCTAATGGAAACGTCACATCGATGTTCTTAAGATTATTTTGTCGGGCACCTGTGATATCAACGTGATATTTATGTTTTCTTCGCTTTCGCGGAAGCGGAATTTCCATAAAACCATTGAGATATTGAGCGGTCAGACTTTTACTTTTCAGAATCTCTGCAAGTGTTCCTGCAGCAACGACTTCACCACCGTGCGTTCCTGCTTCTGGACCTATGTCGATGATGCGATCTGCAGCCTGCATGATTTCCTCATCATGCTCCACGATGATGACTGTATTACCCAAATCCCTAAGGTTTTTCAAAACCTTTATCAATCGCTTAGTATCTCGTGGATGCAATCCTATACTGGGCTCGTCCAAAATATACATACTTCCCACAAGGCTACTACCTAGCGATGTTGCCAGATTGATGCGTTGTGATTCACCTCCAGAAAGGGTATTGGATTTACGGTTTAAGGTCAGGTAATCCAATCCTACATCAGACAAAAACTCGAGGCGGCTGTTGATTTCCTTAAGCAATCGTTTTGCAATGACCTGCTGTGACTCATCCAGCTTGATTTCCTGGAAATAGGTTTTTAAATTTTTGATGGGCATTTCTACAAGATCTGTGATCGTCGTGTCATTGATCTTGACATAGTTGGCCTCAGGTCTAAGACGTTTTCCCTTACAAACCGAACATTTTGTTTTACCTCTATAACGAGAAAGCATTACTCGGTTTTGGATCTTGTAGGCCTTTGATTCCAGCTCTGCAAAAAAATCATTGAGACCGGTGAAATATTTGTTGCCATCCCAAACCAGATCCTTTTGCTTATCTGTTAATTCAAACCAAGGCCTATGGATAGGGAAATCAAATTTTGACGCATTCTTAATCAACTGGTCTTTGTACCAACTCATGTTGTCACCGCGCCAGGGAAATACCGCACTTTCATAAACCGATAATGCCGTATTTGGAATCACGAGATCTTCATCGATCCCTATCACATCGCCATAACCTTCACATTTGGGACACGCACCATAAGGATTATTAAAACTGAACAAGTTAGGATTAGGCTCTAAAAACTCCATGCCATCCAGCTCGAACTTGTTGGTAAATTCTCGAGTTTGAGATCCGTCAAGATGTTCAACATAGGCAACACCTTTACCTTCAAAAAAGGCAGTGTCTACAGCATCTGCAAGACGATTATAAAAATCTTCATCATCGCGTTTGATAATACGGTCAATGACGATAAAGACTTTATCCTTACTTGAAAAGGTAAGATCATTTTCATCGATACGATGTACTTCATCATTGACTTTGATACGTGTAAATCCCTGTTGTAATAAAACCGCAAGTTGTTGCGGTATATCACGTTTACCCTTTACAATGAGTCGAGTGGTCAGTAATAACTTGGTTCCGTCTTCCTCTTTTTTAATGTAATTAATAACGTCTGTAACCGTGTCTTTTTTCACTTCATTTCCCGAGATAGGCGAGTAGGTACGGCCTATACGTGCAAATAATAACTTGAGATAATCGTAGATCTCAGTCGTTGTTCCTACTGTACTTCTAGGATTGGTGGAATTGACTTTTTGCTCAATGGCTATAGCAGGCGCGATACCTTTAATGTATTCTACTTTGGGCTTGTTCAATCTGCCTAAAAACTGACGCGCATAGGAGGAAAGACTCTCGACATATCGTCGCTGTCCTTCGGCATATAAGGTGTCAAATGCAAGGGAAGATTTTCCGCTACCAGAAAGCCCAGTAATCACGACCATTTCGTTTCTGGGAATGACCGCATTGAGCTTTTTAAGGTTGTGTAACTCAGCACCCTTAACTAAAATATTCTTTTTGGGACTAAGGGAATCTATATTATCGAAGATGATCTTTTCTGCCATAAACACAAAGATAACAAGCGGTTCAACGATAATGGATTCTATGTAATCATTAATATGTTAAATTGTAATGACTTATTTTGTTAGTTTGGAACAAATGTTGTTATCTTTAACCCGTTAACAAAATTTAAACACAGCGTATACAATAAAACTACTTTAAAACAGATCGGTTTCCATTTGAAAAAGATCGTTAGTTGTTATTGTATGAACTTCAAAGACGCAAGTGATGCGGTACTGGTAAAACAGTACATGAGTGGTCAGGAATCTTCTCTAGAAATCCTCATCAAAAGACATCAACAAAGAATTCACGGTTTTATTTTCTCCAAAGTATTGGACAGAGATATTACCGAAGACATTTTCCAAGATACCTTTATCAAAGTCATACGCACGCTCAAACGTGGCAAGTATAATGAAGAAGGTAAGTTTTTACCTTGGGTAATGAGAATTGCACACAATCTTGTTATCGATCATTTCCGTAGGAACAAGCGCATGCCTAAGTTTCAATCCCGTAACGACTTTGATATTTTTGATGTCATCAGTGACGGTGAGGACAGTATTGAATCTGCGTTGATTACAGACCAAGTGCACAGTGATGTCAAAAGGTTGATTGACGAACTTCCTGAAGACCAAAAGGAAGTCCTACTCATGCGCATTTATAAAGAGATGTCTTTTAAGGAGATAGCAGAGACGACAGATGTTAGTATTAACACTGCCTTGGGAAGAATGCGTTACGCTTTGATCAATCTGCGTAAAGTAATTGATAAACACAATATCGTTTTAACACAATAATCTTTTCTGGATATAATATTGCTTAGTTTTTTGCGTTTTGTGATAAATCAATAATTAATTCACATGCCAAAACTTTACAATCAAACATCTCCAGAATCATTGAAACCATCAGGGCCACGGCCAGAAACCATTCAAAGGATTTTATCCTTTTCAAAAGCACTGAGTGTCGTAAAAATTAATAATATGACTTTTGAAACACTCAACAACTAAGTTTTGTTTTAGATTTACTTGACCCGTCTATGCCTAGCCTAGACGGGTTTTCTTTTTGTAGTATTCTGCAAGAACCGTTTTCCTACCTATTGTTTTTGTGATGATATCGTCATCAAGATTCCATCCACGCGCAGGACTATACTGACGGCCATACCATATAATCTGCAAGTGCAGATCATTCCATTTTTCTTTAGGGAATAATCTCTTGGCATCTTTTTCTGTTTGCACCACATTTTTACCATTGGTTAGATTCCATCGATACATTAATCTATGAATGTGGGTATCCACAGGAAATGCAGGGATACCAAAGGCCTGAGATAACACTACCGCTGCCGTCTTGTGACCTACAGCAGGAAGTTCTTCCAGTTCCTCATAGGTTTGTGGTACCAGACCATTGTGTTTGTCAATCAAAATATGACTTAGGCCATGTATACCTTTGGCTTTCATAGGTGACAACCCAACGGGCTTGATGATCTCTCTAATCTCTTCCACTGATAATCTGATCATATCATAAGGATTATCAGCTCTTTCAAACAACAAAGGTGTGATTTGATTGACGCGTACATCTGTACTTTGTGCGCTCATTAAAACAGCAATTAAAAGTGTGTACGGATCTTTGTGATCCAGCGGCACGGGAATTTCTGGATACAACTCTTCCAAGGTTTGGATGACAAAATCTACTTTTTCCTGCTTATTCATTACTATCTTTATGTTTTAAAAACTTCATTATGACAACTCTCAAAGCTGGCGACAAAGCTCCTGATTTTTCAATTCCCAATCAAGATGGTGACATCGTATCCCTTTCTGATTTTAAGGGCAAAAAACTCGTGTTGTTCTTTTATCCTAAAGCAAGTACGCCAGGATGTACTGCTGAAGCTTGCAATTTAAGAGATAATGTATCTCGCTTTCGCGAAAGCGGATACGAAATACTAGGTGCCAGTGCCGATAGTCCTAAGCGTCAATCCAATTTCAAGGAAAAATATGAATTGCCTTACGATTTGCTAGCTGATGAAGACCACAAACTACTTAATGCGTACCAAGTTTGGGGTCCTAAAAAGTTTATGGGAAAGGAATATGATGGGATTCACCGCACTACTTTTGTCATTGATGAAAATGGTGTGATTGAAGATGTAATTTCAAAAGTAAAAACCAAAGAACATACCGATCAGATCTTATAGATCCTGATCGACTTGAGCCTCACAATTTTTATTGCAACCAAAGAAGTCACCTTCATCGATCAATTCTGGGATTCCTTCTGGCAACATTTCTTGCCAGCCGTCTTGTCCAGACTCAATCATGCGAAGTACTTCGCGAGAATAGATGTGACCTATGGTAGGGTCAAAATCTTCAATGTCGATAACGCGACCATTGTATTTGAAGAACTTGTAGAGTTCCTTCATACGTGGATGTACCTTAAGGTTCTCGCTGGTGGTAAGTTCGCCAGTCTCTGCATCCTGCATAGGATAAAGGTAAACACGCAAGTCTTTGAAAAACAGCTTCCCAAAGGCCTCGAGAATTCCACCACTCAAGTGATTGTAGTATTGGGTATCAAATATATCAATGAGGTTGTTGGTTCCCATGACGAGACCTATGCGCTCTTTTGTATAATTGTTTAGATATTCCACCAAGCGATAATATTCCTTAAAGTTGGAAATCATAACCGTTTGACCTAATGAACAAAGCAGTTCCGCTCTATGCATGAAATCTTCTTCATCAATCTCACCAGAAGCCTTTAAGTTACTGAGCGTAATCTCAAAAATAGTTTCCAAGCGATCTTCCTGGACCTTTCCAGATTTGATAAACATGGCTCTGGACTTGTGATACATGTCCATGTTCACCTTAGTAACTGGTCTAAAGCTACCGCGCAATGCCAACACGTTCTTTTTGTAAAGAATTCTTGCCGCAAGAATGTTGTTCCCATCTGGACCAAACATTACGGCTTCCGTCATCTCGTTACGTAACAGCTGCAGACTCATCAATCGATTATCAACATGCGCAAATCGAGGACCATCAAAATTGATCATATCGATTTCAATTTTATCCTTATCGATGTGATCGTATAAGTATTTCAACAACTTCTTAGGCTGGTCATGCTTATAAAAAGCACCGTAGATCAAGTTGGTTCCCAGAATTCCTAAAGTAATCTGTTGCAATCGGGCATCACGTTCTTTGAATCTAACGTGTAGAATGATCTCGCTATATTCTTCGCCAGGCGCTGCTTGAAATTTAATACCTACCCAACCATGACCTAAAAACTTTTTGGCAAAGTCAATTGTAGCAACGGTATTTGCGTAGGTAAAGAATAATTTATCTGGATGTTTTTCTCTGGAAATACGCTCTTCAATCAGATCTGTTTCATGCTGGAGCATTTTGCGCAGTCTGGATTCTGTCACATATCGACCATCATCTTGAATACCATAAACAGCATCAGAAAAATCTTTGTCGTAGGCGCTCATAGCTTTTGCGATGGTTCCAGAGGCACCACCAGCCCTAAAGAAATGTCTTACCGTTTCCTGACCAGCACCTATTTCGGCAAAGGTCCCGTAGATATTGCGATTTAGATTTATTCTTAAAGCTTTGTTCTTTAAGGAAGGAACTGACTCAAAATCGTTATCTCCTGGTAAGGTAATAGCCATGTAAACGTCTTTATATGTTGTAAACAAAGGTAACGAACGTCCTAGTAGAACAAAAAAATATCAATACTTTTAACCTAACTTAATGAAAGTAAAACTCACCATACTAGGCACCGGTACATCTCAAGGAATTCCTGTCATAGGCAGCGATCATCCTGTGTGTCTAAGTACCGATCCTAGAGACACAAGGTTAAGAGTAAGTGCGGCCATAGAAGTGGATGACAAACGATTCATAATCGACTGTGGTCCTGACTTTAGACAACAAATGTTGACCAATCGTATTAACCATTTTGATGCGCTTTTGTTTACCCATGAACACGCAGACCATACGGCAGGCTTGGACGATTTAAGGCCATTTTTTTTCAGGCAAGGTGCGATTCAATGCTATATGTCGCAACGGGTTCAAGAATCTTTGGAAGATCGATTTAGCTACATGTTCAAGGAAGAAGACAAATATCCTGGTGTGGCAGATCTCGATATCCATCTATTTGATACAGATGATCTAATTATTGATGGAGTCATCATCAAACCCATTCTCGCGAGTCATGGATTTATTCCGGTTCATGGTTTTCGTATAGGTGATGTTGCCTATATGACAGATGTCAAGACTATAGAAGCAGAAGAAAAGGAAAAGCTCAAAAATCTAGATATTTTAGTCATTAATGCCTTGAGGTATGAACCACACAAAACCCATTTGAATGTGGAAGAAGCTTTAGCATTAGTAGAAGAACTTCAGCCTAAACGTACCTATTTTACCCATATCAGTTTCCATTTAGGCTTTCATGCAGAAGTTGAAAAAAAGCTTTCTGAAAATGTATTTCTAGCCTATGACACATTACAATTAACATCCCATTCATGAGACGTAATCTCTTTTTATACCTATTCATATTTGCAGCCTTGATTGCTTTGATACTCTACGTCAACGGTAGAAACTATCAAGAGTCTATTGAAAAGGACGTGATTTCTTTGAGAGCCAAAACTCAAGAGCAGGAAGCGCTCCTAGACAGCATCGCAGACGCTAGGCTTGACCAGCCGCTCAATTTTACCTTGGAACAGCATCAAGAAGCCAAAAATTATTTTGAGAAATTGGGCTGGACCTCAGAACGGGTACAGCAAAATGTAACGGATCAATTGCTGGAACTCAATCTTACCGCGGGCGGGAATCCGCTAGTGCCGTTCACGGGTCAAGGTCGGGGTTTTCAAGTGAATGACACGAGATTTGTCAATCACAAATGGGTGCTGGTCAATTTTTCAGACAACAATCAATGGGGTGAGTTGCTGGTCACTTACACCATTGTCGATGAGGAAAACATCACTCTTGAAACCACTGCAGCGGTTCTTAATGATCGTTATCGATAATTATAGGCGGCTTTCCAGCCACCTTTTCATATCGTGAAAATTCTCTGGTGAGACGCCATGACCCATTGGATATTGTTTGAAAACATAATCCACATCCAGTCGTTCCATAACAGGTTGAGCCTGCATTGCCCATGAAAATGGTATAACCTGATCCATCGTACCATGGGAAATGAAGAAGTTGGTCGTTAGTTCGCTTTCGCGAAAGCGAGATTCCAATCTATCCATATCCACTACAAGATCTTCATTCAAATAACCAGACATCGCAACTACATTTTTAAAAATAGAAGGTTCAGATAAGGCCATGGCCATGGATAAAATGGCACCTTGGGAAAAGCCCAACATATTGATGCTATTTGCATCGACATCATAACGATCTTTCACTTCGCCGACAAATTTTTTGAGCAACTGGATGCTTTGCCTAGCTTGATTTAGGTCAGAAAACTTTCCTTTATCTGCGGTGTAATCAATAGCATACCACGCCGCACCATAAGGAGGCAACTCGTAGGGCGCCCTAACCGAAACGATGTGAATTCCAGCGTCCATTTGTGGCGCAAAGGAGAATAAATCCTGTTCATTGCTACCATAGCCATGTACCAATATTAGTAATGGTGCATTCTTCCGGTTTGCAGGGCGCGAGATATAGTGTAGACTCAAATCTGTATTCATATTATTTGATAAAGGTAAACCACTTTTGAAATTGCTCGCCTATGTAGGGTAGTGGTGTAGTTTGGTTTTTATAGGCATCCGCAAAACCTAAAATTGCCATTAAAAAGATAAGGCTGATCAATACAAAAGCGATCCAACCACTAGGTAGAATGCTGCCAAATGCAGTAATCAAGAATGCGATACAGGCAATCCCCAACATTTGCCTGTGATGAAAGGCGGCAAACGGCTGATTCCTGTTGTAGTTTAGTAAAATGGCAACTCCTAACACGGCGATGAAAAGCATGAGATGTACATACAAAAATAACGCACTTGCATAAGCTAAAAGCGCTAACGACTTGCCTTGTGGATCTTTATTCATTCCAAATCAATTTACCGTTATTATAAACACCCAGGACTTTTCCGGTCATTTTAGAACCTAGGAAAAGGCTGTTTTTTGATGTGCTTTTGAGTTTGTTCTTATCCAAAGTGCTAGTTCCTTGCGGAGTGAAAAAAGATAGGTTTGCTGCTGCACCTTCTTCAAGTTTAGGTATTTCTAGCAAAAATAATTTGTATCCTGACGTTAGCAATCTTATGATGGTATCCTGATCTAACTTTTGGCTCAAAGCGCCGTAGGCACTTTCTAAACCAATCGTACCATAATCTGCCTGATCAAACTCTACATTTTTCGCCTCAATGGTCAACGGGATGTGATCTGTCGTGATCATGTCCACGGTACCTGATTTAATATGTTTGATCAGATTCTTATTCTCACTGGCTTCCCTTAATGGTGGCTGCACTTTAAAGTTCGTGTCGTATTCGTTCAGGTTTTCGCTATTCTTCAGTATATGGTGAACAGACACGCTACAGGTGATGCTAAGGCCTTCTTTTTTGGCCTTTTTAATGAGGTCCAATGATGCACCTGTTGTTACCGTTGGTATGTGTAAGGCGGCACCTGTATATCTTGCTATTTCGATGTCTCTAGCGATGCGTAATTCTTCGGCAAACTTAGGTATGGTTTTTAAGCCTAATTGTGTGCCAGCCGCATCTTCATTGACCATTCCTTTACCAGCGATTTGAGCATCTTGAGGAAAGGATTGAATTATCGCATTAAATGGTTTCACATATTGTAAACCAACTTTTAGCAGGTTGGCATTTTCCAGTGAATGCTTAAAATCATAGAAGGACACCGCACCTGCTTGATGCATATCATAAAGCTCTGCAAGATGTTCTCCTTTTTGATCGATCGTAAAATTACCTACAGGATGAAGAGTCGTGGCATGTCCAGCACTAATGGATTTTAAATAGTTGATTCCTGATGCATCTTGTGGGTTAGGCTTATTGTTAGGATTGAGCATCACATGAGTAAAGCCACTGCTGGCAGCAGTATCCAGCCCGTTTTTCATGGTTTGACGCTCTTCAAATCCAGGTTCACCAAAACTTACGCTACTATCAAACCAACCTATGGACAAGTGGAGATCCTCGTGATCAATAACTTGATCGGCTTTTGTTTTGATGGATGTGGCTATGTCTTCAATAATTCCATCCTTGATGAGAATATCCATTCTCTTATCGTGATAATTACCATCTGGATGATGGATGTGCGCGTTTTTGATTAGGATCATTTCAGGAATTTTAAAATCATTAATTCACAAATAAGAAAAAACAATGCACCGGCAACGAACCATTTCCAGAGTTCTAATCGATTGTTTTCTCCGTTCAACTCTTGGACAAAAGCACCTATCTCACTGAGTACTGGAGCACCAATTTCTTCATCAGAGTAATAATCGGATTGATTTTCAATTCTGGATGCATTGAAAGAAACATATGCGATGGACTCATCTTTAAGCATGACATCATAATTCGCAGCATGATTGATCTCAGCACCAGTAACTATGGTGACAAAAGAATTATAGGCTCTTTGTTCTGGTATAATGCGGTCATTATCCAACTGTAGTTCCAGAATCTGATCTTGTTGCAGCGATTTAGGGAAACTAATTTCATTGCGTTGGGACATAGGGTAATAAAGAACTCCAGCGCTGGTATTTCTCAACCCCATTTTATAAAACACGGGAACTATTAATGGAGAGTTTTGAAAATTTGAATTCTCTTCATTGAGCGGTGAAGCAAATAAAAAGGTATTTTCAAATTGGCTCAAAAACGAACTACCATCATCAAAAGATAGAATTGAATTACCACCAGCATTTTGAAAAGCCGTGGAGCTTACCTTAGGGTATTGGAAATTAGTCACACGTTGACTAAAAACGTTCTGCAAAATTGGATGGTCAAAATTGATTCCAGTGATTCGCTTTTCTACGACAGATGGTTCTGAACCACGTAATCCATTCAAAGCTTCATATCCTGATGCGTCACTAGAAGGAATGATGATCAAAGTGTTCCCAGCTATTGTAAAGTCGTTCAGTTCCTTAGCTAATGCAGGGCTTATGACTTCTAATTCATTGATAACGACTACTTGTTGATTTTTGATACTATTGTAATTGACATTACTTGGAGTCGCTGTCGTGTAATCAAATTCGTCACCGGTGTAAATGCGTTTTAAAAAGTCGTTCTCGGTATTGTTGATGTGAAGTACGCTGATTTTTTCTCTTGTATTACTCGAGATGAACAAACGATTGTCAAACTGCAAACCGTCGTCTTCGATTTGGATCGTTCCTTTGAAAGAGTTGATGTCAGATAATGCAAAACTTGCTTCACCACGCTGATCTTTAAGACTCGCAGATGTTTTTGCAACTAATAGATCATCATTAAAAAAACTGATGGTTACCGGTTGTTCTTCATCAAAATTGGAGGATAATGATAATTGGATGGTGTGGTCATTATCATTGGTCATGGATATAAAAGCAGAATCAATGCTGATATTCTGATACTCTACAGGAATAAGCTTTACAAAACGAGTGTTCCACGCCTTATCGGTAGAAACAAATGGACTGTTTCCAGATCGCTGAAAATCTGAAATCCATATGAACGAAATATTATCATTGCTTCTAGGCCTGAAGGAGTCGGCTTTTAAAAGGACTTGCTCTGGGCTGAGTTGGGCGGATGAATAGGAGCCCGATAGCAATTCATTGGCGATCTCTTGTTTGGTTACATTTTGAAAAGAAGCAACGTTGGTAAATAACGAAAAGCTAAGTCCAGAAGGTAACTTTTCAATCAAATCATTGACCGCTGCTTGATACAGTCTGCCATCAGTTCCCTTTGCTTGTAAACTGTTGGAATTATCTAAATAAATCACCAGATTTTCATCGAGCTTCAAACCAGATTCTGTTGGGAAAAACGGTTGTGCAAATGCAAATACGATAGCAGCAATTGCTAAAAGTCTAGTAATTAGAGTAAGCCATTTTTTAAGCGTACGACTTTTTCTAGTTTGAGTGATTAGAGGTTCTAAAAAAGCAACATTAGTAAAAGCCACTTTTTTAAATTTCCTAAGCTGGAAAAGGTGAACAATAATCGGTATTAGGAGGAATAAAAGCCCGTAAAGTAGATTGGGATTTTTAAAAAGCATCGATTATCTAAGATTACTCAAAGATAGGATGTTCCCTAAGATTGACCAACATGTTTTGCAACGGTAAATGTAAAGGTTGTTCCCACGTTTAATGCGGACTTACATTTTATAACGCCACCCAATTTATCCACTAAAATCTTTACCGTAGACAAACCTATGCCATGACCTATCTTGCCACTGCGGTCTGCTTGATTAAGCGTGGTAAATAATTTGAAAACCTCTTTTTGTTTGGCTTCTGGTATTCCTATGCCATTATCAATGACTGAAATACGGTAATATTTATCACATTCTGTCGCGGTAACTTGAATTCTAATCGATTCGCGATGGTTATATTTTAGACTATTGCCCACAAGATTAACCAGAATCTGTTCCACGACAGATTCATCACACTGCATTTCCATGTTTTCTTCAGGAAGTATGAACTGGATAAAATCTTGACGCATTCCTAACATCTCTTCAATATTGAGAAGTACTGTGTGAATATCAAATTTGTCACCTGTATTGAATACCATGTGTTCGCTCTCGTAGTGTGTCAGAATGTTATCGATATAATCTCTCATTGAAAAAGCAGCAGATTTGATATCTGCTAGGTAGTTAACTCCAGCTGCATCCAACTTATCCGCATACCTTTGTCTAATGACATCGCTAGTCATGATCATGTTTGCTAGTGGCATTTTCATGTCATGAGAAACGACATGGGCAAAGTTTTTGAGCATGTCGTTCTTTTCCTTTAGAACTGTTTGCTTTTTTTCAAGCTTCAATTTGTCCTTACGCAACTGCATTTGTCGCATGATCAACTGGCTAATCATTTTAAGCGAGTCTTTTTGTTCTTCACTTAATTTTCTAGGTTTATTGTCAATGACGCAGACCGTTCCTAATGGCAGGTTCTCACTGTCCATTATGGGAACTCCAGCATAAAATATGACTGGATCTTCTGCCTTGACATATGGGTGATGCTTGAAGTAGGGATGAAGCCTTGTATCCTCAATATAAAAGACGTCTTGATCGCTAGCTATGGCGTGTGAACAAAAACTCAGGTTTCTAGGCGCTGGCGGTAGATTGAATCCGTATTGTGATTTGAAATTCACTACATCACGTTCCACGATGGATATAAGGCCCTTGGGAATGCCCAGTAATCGACAGGCCATATCAAGCAGTTGATCTAAATCATCAGTAGGTACCTCTGGCTGTACGACAAACGAATTCAAATACTTAAGGCGATCATCTTCAAGATGATGTAAGGGAGCTGGAGTCATCTGTGGCTGGTATTATATGGTTTTTAAAGATATAACTAATCTATTATAAAACTTTTAACTACTTATTCTAAATTCCTACAAATCTTTAAAAACGCCTAATCCAAAAAGCGCATAATCATACTTAACGGGATCTGCCGGATCCAGTTTTCTCAAGGCTTTATCCAGCTCCAGCACTGCTTTTGCATCGTTTTGCTTGCGCTTCAACAGTTTCAGTTTTCGGGAAATATTACCAGTGTGTACATCTAATGGTAGAGATAGTTCGCTCATCGACAACTGGTTCCAGATGCCAAAATCCACTCCATTTAAATCCTTTCTTACCATCCATCGCAGGAACATGTTGATCCTTTTGGCGCTGCTGTTTTTTAGCGGGTCGCTTACATGCTTCTGCGTTCGCTGCAAATGTTCGACCTCAAAAAATCGTTGTTTGAACCTTGAGATTCCTTCCTGTAGATTAGTGGATGCTTTGTTCGCTTTCGCGAAAGCGAATTCTAAACCACCATCTCGCAACTCTATATCTTGCAGTGCTCTCATAAAGGTCTTGCAATCATCGCTGTTGAAGGTGCGATGTACAAATCCTTCAAATCGATCCAGATCTTTAGGCTGAAAATTCCGAATAAAATCTGCTGGAGAATGATCCATAAGTTCCATCAATCGATCTGCATTGTTGATGATGGATTTACGGTTGCCCCATGATATTGTGGCGGTCAAGAAACCGGAGATGGCGATATCCTTAGGGTCTGTGAACCGGTGCGGTATCTGGATAGGGTCATGTGGGATGAAATCTGGCTGGTTGTAGATCTCTACCTTGTGATCCAGAAATTCCTTGAGCTCCTTTTTATTCATGGTGTACAAATCTACCGTCACTCATGGTAAGTGTGCGATCTGCAAGTGTTGCTAGTTCTTTATTATGGGTAACAATGACAAAGGTCTGGTTGAAATTCTTGCGCAGGTCCAGTATGAGTTCATGAAGGTTTGCTGCAGTATTGCTGTCCAGGTTTCCCGTGGGTTCATCTGCAAAAATCACTTTGGGGTCGTTGATTAAGGATCGAGCTACCGCAACGCGTTGCTGCTCGCCACCACTTAGCTCATTAGGTTTATGGTGAATGCGACCTCCTAGACTCAGGTATTCCAGTAATTCCTGCGCACGCTTTTCTGCTTCTGCCTTTGATTTCTTATTGATATAGGCAGGAATACAAACATTTTCTAATGCCGTGAACTCTGGTAACAGTTGATGAAACTGAAAAATAAAACCCAAAGACTGATTGCGAAAATGACTTAACTGTCGTGAGGATAATTGGGTCACATCTGTACCATCGATGATCAAGGAAGAATTGGCCGCCTTATCAGGCTTTTCCAGTGTACCCAGGATATGCAACAGTGTGGTTTTACCAGCACCTGAACTACCTATAACACTCACAATCTCTGACTCTTTGATGCTTAGGTCAACGCCTTTGAGCACCTGCAAGTCATCATAGCTTTTGTAAATATTCTTTGCTTCAATCATGGTTGTAAAGGTAATTGCTTTTAAGTGGAAGAAAACCAAGTTTTGGCCTCATTCACGTCTATGAAGTAGGTGATACGCAGACTCAAATTATGTCTAACCGGCTGCATAAACAATTCATCTAGACTATCCTGAAAACTAATATCGCCTTGATCATCAAAGTTAAAGATGCTGTTGCGATACAATAATCTAGCTTCACTACCTGGTGCAAATCGCCAGCGATAGGACAGGTCCAGATTCCACACATTGAAGTTAGCATCTGGATTTGAGCCTTCATCTAATTCAAAGCTGCTATCTTCAGTAGTGCCATCGTCCTGTAGTTCTTTAAAATCACGGCTAAAGGATGCTCTATTCCAGTTATTTCTAAACGCTAGGCTCAACGCCCGTTTATTATCAAAATTGAACGTTCCAGAAACAGAATTTTCCACACTATGGGTATCTCGACGACTAAGTATGGAAGAGGTGCCATTATTTGTGGTCGTCACAAAGCTATTACGTAGATCGTTTTTGCTCCAGTCAAACCTATAGATCAATAGAAATTTATCACTAAACCTATACCTAGGCGATATATTGAAATCATAGCCTTTTTCTGGATCATCAAAAAGATAGAAGTAGCCACCTCTAATGTCTATCGCAAATTTTTTGCGATAATCTGTAGATATGAATCCGCCGAAGGATTGATTTGCAGCATAGCGCACATTAAGACCAGAGACTCTGGATTCAAACCTGTTTAGATTACGAGTATTTAAGGAGGTATTAAAGCCAAAGGCATTTCGTTCTCTAGTAAAAAATCTGGAACTTAATCTTACATCACTCTGGATGTGAAAATCTGGATCTGCAGATCTTCTATGGCCAGCACCTAATTCAAACCTATAGCTATTGAATATTCCTTTAGGAACAAATTGTTCGTAACGAATCTCGCCATAGAACTGATGGAAATTGGTTCTAAAATTTCTTCCCAAATCATTGGGATCCCAATCATTGCTTATAAAATCATAGGATAATCTAGGTTGCCAGTTACCACTGGTACTTCTCCAGTCTAAGGCTACTGCGGTTCCAGATTTTGTCTCATCTGGCTGGAAGCGGTTGCTCAATTTAACTTGAGCTCTATAATTATTGTTCAAGTCACGATCATTATGATCTACCACAAGTGCTGTCACATTAGCGTCCGTAAAACTACCGTTGCGCAATGTACTTGCGTTTGTCAATGATACTGAAGAATTTGACCCGTACTGTTGATCCAGTACAAATACATTATAATTAGTTAGGGCCTCTGTGACCACATTGCGACGAGATATTATAGTGTCGTTGGCTGGCGTTATTTCTATGCCTTGTATGGTAGCCTCCGTTTTTTCAGTAATGGCATTAAGAAAACCTATACCTAAACCTCTACGGTTTCTTCCAGTAACTTTAACGGCGTTTAGGAGTTTTGCGTTACTAGGATTATCAACGATGTCTTCATTTTCAAATAATTCTATTCTGCCAGCGCCCGAAGGTGTTTGACCTATGCGTCTAGAGAAAAACAGACCACCTTTATTGAAAAGGTCAGTACCTTCAGAAAAGAAGGCGCGGTTCTCACTAAAAGTTTGTTCAAAAGGACCCAAGTTGAGTGTTACCTGATCAAACGCTACCTGGCCAAAATCTGGAATGAGCGTAGCATCCAGCGTGAATGCTTCATTGATTCCATACTTGATATCCATACCGGCACTTATATCAAATTGCTTTTCACCATCGAAAATATCGTAGCTGGATGCAGCAAAAGGATAAAGATTAAGCCTTAGTGGCGGATTGATATTTTTTATGCCTGTTAATAAAGCATCGTATTGTGAAGAAGAACCGGTAGTACGGTCAATATAGTTATAGGAATAGTCCTCGTTCAAATGTCTAATCCTGCGGAATATCTGAAAACTCCAATCTTGAACAAGAGCTTCAGTAAATCGCAGTGTGCGATAGGGAATACGCATCTCTACGTACCATCCATTGTTGTCAATGCTGGTTTCTGACTTGAAAACCACATTGAAACTAAAATCTTCACTTCCATTTTCTGATACGGCGTCGCCCAGCGCATTGGCACTCGTTGCATAAAATCGAGTCTGATTGATTTGATTGTTATAGGTGTTGAGAAAAAAACCAAAAAGATCTGCCTGGGCAAATACCTCATCTCTTTGTGAGAACTGCCTTAAGATGCGCTCTGGTTCGTTATCATACATATAACCAGCCACATACAGAGCATTATCATCATAGGCAATTTTAAACTTCGTGGGATGCGTATCTCTTTCATCTAGGCCGCTGGTAGGTTCAATCATCTTGAAATCACCACCTGATGGAATGGATTCCCAGAATGCTTCAAAGGGTTTTCCGTCAATGGTAGGTTGTGTGGTAACCCTTGTGGCTTGATACGTTTTACGTTTTATGTCAGTCTGGTCTGATGAGGATTGCGCTTTCGCGAAAGCGAAATACATAAAAGCTAAGACAACTAAAAAGGTCCTTTTTAGGACAAAAAAATCACGCATTTTGCAAAACTAAAGCAAAAAACCATTTTATAACTAAAGAGTTGTTAAGAATTGATGGGACTGGTGCCTGCGTCGTAACTTGTATAAAAAAGAAAAATGGAAGCAATATTTGCAGGCGGATGCTTTTGGTGTACAGAGGCAGTTTTTCAACGCGTCAAAGGTGTTAGTGAGGTCATTCCTGGATTTAGTGGTGGAAACATTAAAAATCCGCCGTATCGGGAAGTGGTGCAAGGAAGAACGGGCCATGCCGAGGCTATCAAAATCACTTTTGATCCTGAAATAGTAAGTTTTAATGAATTACTACAGGTATTTTTTGCCACGCATGATCCAACGACATTGAACCGTCAAGGTTATGATGTGGGAAGTCATTATCGCAGTGCCATATTTTTCATGAACGAAGAACAGGAAAAAGAAGCTCTAGAGATGATTCAAAAACTCAATGAATCGAATGTTTATGAAAACCCTATAGTTACAGAAGTGTCGGCATCAAAAGGTTTTTACAAAGCCGAAGATTATCACAAGGATTATTACAATAACAATAGAGAACAAGGTTATTGCCAAATCATTATTGATCCCAAAATCAAAAAGCTGATGACAGGATTCAAGGAACTGGCTATTTAAATGGCTTCTACTTCAATAACCTGAGGATCTTTGGCAGCTGCAGGTTTCTCTTTTTTGATCATGTAGGTATAGATCCAGGTGAGCGTAAAGGTTGGTATGATGTCCAGTCCTGGTACCAATTCTTCTATAGTGGTCAAAATACCAGCGGTCTTACCGGTTTGACCTGGATATACCTTGGTCATTAGGTAACCGGCAATAGGTGCCCAAACAATATCAATAAGTTCACCTACAAAAGGAATGGCATAGGATGCCATTCCCATAAGGTCAAATAGAATACTGAAAAATAATTTTGATGATTTTGATTCAAACATGGTTGTTGTCATTTATCACAGAATCTTCAAAATCCGTTCCAATTTTACTAATGCAAGTCGCTGGAAATAAGGTGTAAAAACTCTGATCTAGTCTCTACTTTTTCAAACTGTCCTCTAAAACCACTAGTAGTGGTAGAGCTATTTTGTTTTTGCACACCGCGCATCATCATACACATGTGCGAGGCTTCAATTACCACAGCTACACCTTTAGGTTTTAGCGTTTGATGGATGCATTCCAGAATATCGTGAGTCAAGCGTTCTTGTACTTGTAGCCTTCTTGCAAAAATGTCTACAATTCTTGGAATTTTGGATAATCCAACGATATGGCCATTTGGGATATATGCTATATGCGCCTTTCCAAAAAACGGTAGCATGTGGTGCTCACAAAGAGAATAAAGCTCAATGTCTTTGATGATGACCATGTCTTGATAATCTTCTGCAAACATGGCGCTTTTCAATACTTCTGATGCATCTTGATCATATCCACTAGTCAAGAATTGCATGGCTTTGGCAGCTCTTTCTGGGGTCTTGAGAAGACCTTCTCGTTCTACATCCTCACCCAGGTCTGTGATAACGCTTTTATACTTTTGTTGTATATCTTCGGTTACTTCAATGTTGTACTCTTCAAATACTCTGTAAGGCATTCTATTAATTTTAAGGGGCCAAAGTTAAAAGCAAAGCTTGATGAATTGTATTGTTTTTACTGAAAATTGGCTTTTGGTTCATATTCCCAGCCTATGTCGTTAAGAATTCGTTTTTTTTACGAAAACTTCATAAAAAGTTTGAGATAGTGAAACAGCCTCTTTCCATATAGAATCAATTTGTTTTAAGTTTGTTAATTACCAATATAAAATCATGAATCAAAAAGTAGTTACCCTAGGTGAAGTCCTCATGCGCCTAACCGTTCCCAATCAAAAAAGACTTTTCCAGACCGTAAATTTTGATGTTAATTTTGGTGGTTCTGAAGCTAATGTAGGCATCTCTCTGGCTCATATGGGATTGAAAAATTCACATATCACAGCATTGCCGCACCACGATCTAGGAGAACGAGTGGTACGTTTCTTAAACATGAATAATGTGGGTAATGAAGGAATCGTGAGAAAGGATGGTCGTTTGGGAATCTATTATTTGGAATGCGGTGCCATGCAACGTCCTTCAAGAATTGTCTACGATCGATTTGATACTACGTTTTCATACCTGAAAGAAGATGAAATTGATTGGGATGCTGTATTTGAAGATGCCAACTGGTTCCATTATAGCGGTATCACGCCAGCCATCTCACAATCTGTGGCAGATGTTACCTTGCGAGCTTTGAAAGAAGCAAAGAAAAGAGGTGTGAAGACTAGTGGCGATATTAATTATAGAAGGAACCTTTGGCAATATGGAAAACAACCGCTGGATGTTATGCCTGGATTGGTGGAATTGACAGACTACGTAGTAGGCGGTAGAGTAGATTTAGAGAATTGCCTAGGGATCTATGATGATGATTGGTCGCGCAACTGTGAATTGGTTTTGGAAAAGTATCCTAACATAAAGGCTTTCTCAAAATCAATTAGAGATTCACATTCTGCATCCAGGAATGATTTGACGGTAGTGATGTATAAAGATGGTAAGCTCTACACATCCAAGAAGTACGAAATGAACAATATAGTTGATAGAATAGGTGGTGGCGATGCTTTTATGGCAGGCCTTATATATGGACTACTCAATCTAAATGAACAACAAACCGTAGAATACGCCGTGGCGGCTTCAGTCTTAAAGCATAGTACCATTGGAGATGTGAATTTGAGTAGTAAGGAAGAAATCATGCATCTAGTAGATGGTGATAATGTTGGACGTCTTTTAAGATAGCATATGAATATTGAAACCTTTATTTCCAGGACAGACCAGCATAAGATCGTGCCTGTTTTTTATCACAGCGACCTTCAGACTTGCATCGATGTTGTCAATGCCGCCTATAATGGTGGAGTTCGCACTTTTGAATTTGTGGACCGTGGCGCTAACGCCATTGATACTTTTAGGGAATTGATGAACCGCAAGTCAAAGTGGCCAGATCTAGAGATAGGGATAGGTACTATTTATGATCTACAAACTGCTAAAGAATATATCAATCTAGGCGCTGCTTTTGTCGTTTCCCCATGTTTGGTAGCCGAGGTGGCCATACATTGTCGTGATCATAACGTCTCGTATATTCCGGGTATTGCTACAATAAAGGAAGCATTTGATGCCAGTACCTTGGGTTGCAAAATGATCAAGATTTTCCCTGCAAATGTGATAGGTTCCGCTTTCGCGAAAGCGATAACATCAGTATTACCTCAACTAGCCATCATGCCTACGGGTGGTATCGAGCCTTCTGCAAGTGGGTTAAAAGAATGGTTTGATGCTGGCGTGAACTGCGTGGGAATGGGAAGCCAGTTGTTTGACAAAAATAAGATTAGCAAAAAAGACTATGCAGGATTGTCAAATGACATAGTGGATGCGATCAATAATGCTAATCTTGTAAAATAATTGCGTGAAAAATTACGATTATGCCTATTTAAACGTCATTAATCGATTTACTTAAAATAATACTAACCCAATATTTGGTAAACATAAACTTTCATTGTTTATTTGGTTTGCCAGATTGGTCGACCAAACATTTATGATACACAATCGTCTTAAAAATATTACAGATGTAAAGTTGTCTTCTGGTGATCTAGATCGAGATGACAATACGTTCAACGAGATAAAAAAGCTGATTTCTGACCATCGTTACGAGAAAGGTGACAAGTTACCGTCACAGCGTAAATTGAGTGAAAAGTTAGGTGTAGGGCGCAATCAGATAATGACTGCCCTGCAAAAGCTGGAGTTCTATGGAATAGTGAAAACCTTACCTAAAAGCGGAACGGTGGTAACCGGTATTCAAAACCCGTCTGTCAACATGATGATGTCAGATATTCTGGAACTGGAGTCACCAGATTTTAAATCGCTGGTAGAGTCCAGGCTTATACTAGAAGAGAACGCCGTAAGACTCGCCGCCATACGCAGAACGGATAAAGATTTAGAAGAATTGCAAGAACTGCATGGCGAATTTGTGGAGCGCATACTAAGTAACGAGCCAGCACTTTCAGAAGATTTTGCTTTTCACAAGGGATTAGTAAAAGCAAGTAACAACAATGTGATTTATAGCTTAATGAGCATTATTGTTCCAGACTTGATTGCCCATTTGAATGCAGAACATATTTGTGATAGGTCTGAGGTGAGTATGCTTATTAGTGAACATACCACGATCTTAGAAATGATTGAGAACCAGGATGAAGAAGGTGCCGTGAAAGCGTTGAAACATCACTTTAGGTTCCTCTATCAATACATTAAGAAGTAACATACAGGCTGCCACCTGTATATTTAAAAAAAGTAAAGCACAGGCTGCCACCTGTGCTCTAGGGTAAATAAATAATCGAAAAGAGTTGAACCTCTTTATATTGCAAAAATAGGTAGTATTTACTTTTCTTATCTAAAAAGGAATGTAAAAAGTATCTTTTTGATGTAAAGTGGTTCCATTATTACATCAAACATGAAAAAAATCCTATTATTCGCACTCGCCATTACCTTATCAACTATATCGTTTGCGCAACAAACCAGGGAAATCACTGGTATTGTAACATCATCTAGTGATCAAGAGCCTATACTAGGTGCAGTGATACAAGTCTTAAACACCAACCGGGCATCTGTCACAGATCTTCAAGGTCGTTTTACTATTCAGGCTGGACCAGAAGAAGTACTAGTTATTAGTTCGCTAGGCTTCAAGACCCAAAATATACTCGTAGGCGATAAGAGTTCTTTTGAGATTCAAATGGTGCAAGATCAAGAGCAACTCGACGAAGTCATTATCGTTGCTTACGGTACGGAGTCTAAAAGCAATTTGACCAATTCTGTCGCACAATTAAAGAATGAAAATCTTGATGAACTTACCTATAGTGGTGTATCTGATGCGTTAAAAGGTAAACTCGCAGGAGTACAAATCACAAATACTAGTGGTCAAGTTGGAGAGCCTGCTAATATCAGTATTAGAGGTCTATCTTCCATTACCGCCAGCAGTAATCCATTGATTGTCGTGGATGGATTCCCTATCGATGATGCTCTGGAATTCATTAACCCAAGCTCTATCAAATCCATTGAAGTACTAAAGGATGCAAGTTCTGCTGCACTCTATGGATCGCGTGGTGCAAATGGTGTAATACTAGTTACCACAAAAGACGGTGATGGAGAACCATCTTTTTCTTTCAAAGCATTTACTGGAGTAAAATCCATTCTTAGGTTACCAGATATTCTCAATACTACAGAAACCACAAACTTTGAACGCAATGAAAGACAGTTAAGAGAGAATGCCCTAGCCCTAAGAGAAAATAGGACTCCTAACACCGTAGGCTTTACCAATGTAGAATTAGCTAGTCGTATCATTGCTCAAAACACGAGTCTTGATGGTAATGGGACAGATTGGTTAGATGCCGCAACCAGAGATAATACGACCATTCAGAATTATCAATTTGATGTAGGTGGTGGTAGCCGCTTAACAAAATATTATTTCTCAGGTCAATTCATTCAAGATGAAGGAGTTCTTAAGGATAATGAATATAGAGCGTTGAATCTTCAGGCTCGTTTTAGTACTAAACTTAGTGATGATGTAAAAATCGGTATAAACTTTAGACCTTCTTTTTCAAGACAACAGAGAAGTGCCCAACAATTTTCTGATTTTGCAAGAAACTACAACTTCTTACCTACTAGACACAATCAATTTTCTAGTGATTTGACAGGTGAGCCCGTTGGAAGCTATGCTCACGCTAGACACTTTAGAAATTTGGACTTTTCTATTTTGGACGAGAATGGAGTTCAGAATGATTTCACCATATCCAGCATTTGGGGAACTCGAAATAATAATCCCTTAGCCAGATTAGAGCAGGAAGAACGTTTGCGTTACGAATATAGATTCATAGCAGATGGAAATTTAGATTGGAAAATTGCCAAAAACTTGACTTATCAAGGTAGAGTAGGAGCCTACTTCCGCTTGAGAACTGATGAGGAGTTTAGGAGTTCGCTAGCACGTCAGGATGGACAATCCTATTCTGAAGACGTCAATGGAATACGTAATCGTGTCATTACAGAGCATACCCTTGATTACAATTACAAAACTGGTAAGCACAATTTCAGCGCGCTACTAGGTGGTACTTACGAATACACGTTTTTAAAAACCAGCAGCTTGGTTGGAAATAATTTCCCGACCAATTTTATTCAGACCATTAATGCAGCTACCATAATTGACGCAGATAACAGCTTTACTTTAAAAGAGGAGATAGGATTGCTATCTGGACTGGCTAGGGTAAATTATAATTATGACAACAAATATTTATTGTCTGTTGCAGCAAGAGCAGATGGAAGTTCTCTTTTTGGTCCTAACAATAAATACGGTTTTTTCCCTTCAGCAAGTGCTGGCTGGAATCTGCACAATGAGGACTTCTTTTCTAAGAATGTTCCCGTGTTTGATCAATTTAAGTTAAGAGCAAGTTATGGTGTGGTAGGTAATAATAATATTGACAATTATTCTTTCACTAACCTTTTATTCCCAGCAAACTACTCCTTAGGAGATGGCGGTGGATCTATCGCTTCAGGTCTTGCTGAAAATGGAAATACATTAGCTAATAGAAGCATAAGTTGGGAACAGACAGATTCTTTTGATGTAGGATTGGATCTAGCGATATTAGATAAGCGTGTATCCATCACGACAGATTACTACTATTCTATCACTCAAGACCTTTTGTTGAATCAGAACATTTCTTATGCTACCGGACGCGACAATTTTATCAATAACGTAGGTAAAATTCAAAATCAAGGTATTGAATTTACCGCCACTACAGATTTTGATTTTGGTGGACTCAACTGGGTGTTCTCTGGTAACATAAGTGCCAATAGGAATAAGTTAATATCCCTAGGCGGTGAAGAGCAATTCATCAATAATGGAGAGCGCGAGGATCAATACATTTCACGAGTTGGAGAAGAAGCCATACAGTTCTATGGTTACAGAACCATAGGTATATGGCAAAGTCAGGAAGAAATTGATAATAACCCAAGTTCGGCGGAAGATGCACCTGGTGGCTTAAGGGTAGCAGACATCAATGGAGATGGTGTGATTACAACCGCAGATAGAACAACCACAGGAAGTCCATTTCCAGACTTTACTTGGGGTATAAGCAACACCTTTAAATACAAAGGTTTTGATCTCTACTTCTTGTTTCAAGGTAGTCAAGGTGGCGAGGTATTCTATGGTGATGGTTTCTATCTTGAAACCCGGGCTATTCATACTGATTTTGTTCAAGGTAGATGGATTGATCAAGACATACCTGCAAGTAAACCATTTGAACGCAATGGTCGTGAATGGACAGCAACAGACTACTTGATTCAAGATGCGAGTTATGTAGCGTTGAGAGAAGCCGTTTTGGGATATACGTTCAAGGACAAAATCACGAGTTCTTTAGGCTTGCAATCCATGAGGATTTTTGCATCTGCTCAAAACCTGCTCTACTTCTTTGCAGACGATTATTACGGTAACAACCCTGAAGAACTAAGAAACACCAGCCAGTATGCATCGCCATTAGTTTCTGGTTATCAACGAGGAGCAGATCCTTTGACAAAACAATTTGCAGCAGGTATTGATATTACATTCTAAAAGCTATTATGAAAATGAAGACATACATATTAAGAACAGCCGCAGCCTTAACAATACTGTTATCACTACAGTCTTGTGAAGACGCTATAAATCTAGATCCTATATCAGACATTGGAGCTGATGGGTTTTATTCCAACACTCAAGAGGTTAATCTAGCCGTAATAGGAATTTACAATTCACTACACCTTAAACAACTGGATGAATGGGTAGTGACAGAACTACGCAGTGATAATACACAACTTAGTTTTGACAATTCCCAAAATGCAAACGTTCCGTATCGACAGTTAGATCGTTTTGTTTCCAATCCATTAAATGAATTCACGGCCAGTTACTGGCGTGCATCCTACAAGACGATAGGTTTAAGCAATAATGTTTTAGCAAATCTAGATGCTGTCACAGATGCAGAACTAGGGCTGCAGTATGAAGGTGAAGCAAGATTTCTAAGAGCTCACAGCATGTTTAATCTTGTGAGACTGTATGGTGGTATTTTTATAGTTACCGAGCCCATTGCACCTCAAGAGGCAAGAAATCTAGAACGAAAAAGCATTGAAGAAGCCTATGCGGTTATCATAGAAGACTTAGAATTCGCTTATAACAATTTGCCAGAATCTTATGGATCTGACCAAATAGGTAGAGCCACAAAATGGGCTGCTGGAGTAGAATTAGGGAAAGCATTACTTACCCAAAAAACTGCGGCTTCTACTACCCGAGCAGAGATTGTGCTTAGGGATGTAGTTCAAATGAGCGGTGGTCGATTACTTCCCAATTATGAGGATGTATTTGATACCAACAATGAGTACAATGATGAGATTTTCTTTGCGGTTAGATATCAATCAGGTCTGGTAGGTCTGGGATCTCCTTTTGCTAATTTATTTGCGCCTTTACAAAGTGAGAACAACGTCGTTTTTGGTGGTGGTGATGAATTCAACATACCTACCGGTGACTTTGAAACGCTTTATTCCAGCAACGACCCTAGAGCTGACGTCAACCTGGCTTTCTCATGGGTCGATTCCCGTAATAATGTGAATATGGAGAGATTTGTGACTAAATACAACGGCAACTTCAACAACGTTGACGATGCCCCAAATGATTGGGTAATTAGCAGATATGCAGATGCCATACTGCTACTTGCCGAGGCTATCAATGAAAACAATGGTGCGCCTACTCCAGAGGCCATCGGTTATCTTAATGATGTACGCAATAGAGCTAACCAAGGCGATATTCCAGATGCCCAGGTAGATTCATTCTTTGATTTCAAACTCGCATTAGAAGAAGAACGCCGCAAGGAGTTTGCCTTTGAAAACCACAGATGGTTCGATCTATTGAGAACCAATCGCGCGGTGACCGTGATGAACAATCACTTTGCCACTGACTTTCAGTACAATGACCCAGATCAGCCATTTTTTAACACACCACCTATTCAACCATTTCAGACACTATTGCCTATACCGCAATATGAAATTGACTTGAATCCTAGTGTGGCTCAAAACGTAGGTTACTAATGAATAAGAAGCTGGTTCTATCCTTTGTGGCTGTTATGTTTTTCGCTTTCGCGAAAGCGCAATTAAAACCTGCCAAAGATGCAAAGGAACTAAAGTCTGTAATTGCCACTGCCATTCCAGGTGATACGATCGTCATGCTCGATGGTGAATGGAAGGATACAGAAATAAAATTTGAAGCAAGCGGAACTGCGGCGCAACCCATCGTGTTGAAAGCCCAATCGCTAGGTAAGGTGAAGCTCACTGGTAATAGTACCTTGAGAATAGGAGGCGATTATCTTGAAGTACATGGATTGTGGTTTGACAGTGGCCAGGTTGATGATGAACATGTGATACGTTTTGAAACAGGTTCTGATAAGCCTGCTCGATACTCTCGATTGTCAAATACTGCCATTACCAATGTGACTACAAAACACCAGGATTCTACCAACTATTACGTCTCTCTTCACGGTATCAATAATAGAGTAGATCACTGTGCCTTTATGGGTAAAGTGAATAAAGGTCCAACGCTTGCCGTACGTTTAAAGAATAGCGAAAACAATCAACATAGGATCGATCACAATTACTTTGGAGAGCGCAGGGAATTGGGAATCAATGGTGGTGAAACGATACGCATAGGAACTTCCACCTATTCCAAGGCCAGTTCTAGAACGATCGTTGAAAACAACTTTTTTGAAAAATGTAATGGTGAGATTGAAATCATTTCCATCAAGTCTGCCAATAATATTGTTAGGAACAATTTATTTCTAGAAAGTGAAGGCGCGATTACTTTAAGACATGGTGATTATAATTTGGTTGAAGGAAATGTCATCATAGGCAATGATAATCCTAACGTTGGAGGCATTCGCGTAATCAACAAAGGTCATGTGATTCAAAATAATGTCATGATAGGTGTTAAGGGAACTGAGTATCGCGCTCCATTATCTGTGATGATGGGAATACCTGACGGGCCTTTAAACGGCTACGATCCGGTGGTAGATGTGGTCATACAAAATAACACGATCATCAACTCCAGTCCTATTGCCCTAGCGATAGGTACCCGTGATAATGCTACCGTGGCACCTCAAGGTGTTGTAATGGCTAATAATTTAATCTATAATACTGAAAGAGCCTTGGGAATCCAGACTTTTGACAATATCTCTGGCATTGAGTTGAAAGGCAACAAAATGAATGACCTCACCATAGCCGATTTTAAAGGAGTTGATATATCGACATTTGACATGGTCCCAGCGAACAACATTTTGATTCCATCCAAAGAAAGTGATGAGGCACTTACGGGAGTTGCTACAAGTCCCAAAGCAAGAATTGACGCAACTGGTGCCCTTAGATCTTCCATCAAGGTTGGAGCAATCGTACCCGGAAATTTCAAAGCGCCATTAGCTTTGTCACAGGAATTCGGAACCAGTTTTGTCAACATTAATGATTTGAGAGAACAGGTAATTGAACCCGAACCAGAAACGATTACCGTCGAACCAGGTCTCAAAACCTTGGAAAAAGCTCTTAAAAAGTTAAGCGGTCCAGCTACCATTATTTTAAGAGAAGGTGTGTATGAAATGGAAAAGGGTTTTAAAATCACACAAGACCTCGTCATTAAAGGTACAGGAAAAGATAAAACCTTCCTCAAGATAGCCTCAGGTGCAGAAAGTGCACCTCAATATTATTTTAGAATAGAAAGTGCGTTAACTTTTGATATAACAGGTTTGACGATGGACGGTAATGTAGGCAAGGAAAGTGTGAAGTATGCCATTTCTTCTCCTAGCGAGGGCAATGGGTCTATTTATAAAGTAAAAGTTAATGAAGTTGCCTTTCAAAACTTCATAGATGAAAATGGAGCAGTATTCAAAGCCTATAAAGGAACCATGGCTGATACTATATCTATTTCAAATTCTGTGATCAAAAACTCGTTTAGAGGTTTAAACCTATCTTATGAAAAGGACGGAAACGGAAAATATAACGCTAACCACATCATTATTAGCAACTCAATCTTCAAAGACATTGAGCAATATGCGGTTCATTTTTACCGTGAGGGATCCAATAGTTTAGGAAATGGAGGAAACATCAAAATTGACCATTCTGTTTTTTACAATGTCGATAACAATGAAAAGGGACGAATCATTAGAGTTGATGGCATTGAAAACGTACTTATAACCAATAGCGTTATTGATGCAAGTCCCAATACCACCAACACGATACGATTAAACGGTACTAAACATATTATGGTGAATTCTGTGATTAATAATTCCAGTAAAATCAAGGTATCTAATGGTGCACTTACTAAGGGCGTTGATTACAAGGATCCCAAATGGAAAGACTTAGAAAGCTTTACGATTGAGGAGAACTCTCCACTTAAAGGAGCCGCTACGGACGGCAAAGACATCGGATTAATTCAATAAAAAAATGAATATGAAAACCTATATAAACAAATTCTTCCTACTAGCTACTTTGATAGTATTGGGAGTTTCCTGCGAGGCAGATCTTGAAATTGATCAGACCGTAGAAGAAATTAAATCGGCGCAACCAACCATTACTTCCATTAGTCCCACTACAGCCGCGGTCAATTCAACGGTAACGATTGAAGGTACATTCCTAAATTTTGCCACCAAAGCGTTCATTGGAGATATTGAAGCCCAAATAACCTCTAGAATTACGGGACAAAGATTAGAGATTCAGGTTCCCAACAACGCTTTGCCCGGTATTGTAAGAATCGTAACCGAACAAGAGAAGGAAGCCTCAAGCACTGAGCAACTTTCCATAACTTATCCAGAGCCTACTTTTACTGGTACATTACCTACGGAAGGATTCGTGAATTCAACGATCACTATTCAGGGTAATGCTTTGACATCTATTACAGATGTCAAATTTGGTACGGTAAGCGGTGTTATTGAGTTTCAGGAAGAACAAGCTTTGGTGGTTCGTATTCCAAACAACCCTGGAAATGTAGACATTACTTTGACCTATTTATCTTCAAATGGACCTGTTACCCAAACGATAGCAACAGGATTTGAAGTCATCTTACCGCAACCAACCATAGGAGGATTCCCTAGTGTTTTCAATAGAGATCAAGAGGTAATCGTTATAGGTCAAGATATGAATTTGATAACCAGTGGAACAGTGAAGAGAGAAGATGCTAATGGAATGGTACTGGAAGAAGGTGATATAACCTTTACAACACAATCACCTACAGAAGTAAGATTCATGGTTCCATCAAACATTTTAACTGGTTATGTAGACGTCACACTAAATTTTGATGGCGGTGGCGTGATTACAAGAGAAGGAACTCCATACATTAATGGACAGTTTGCCCAGATTTATGAATTTGACACTACTGGAATTGATGTTATGGCAGCTGAAAGCGGTAGAAACCCACAGCCAATTCGTTCAATCAATGGTAATGTCGAACAACCTCCTTTTCCAGGGACTCAATATTTTGCTTCAGAACTAATTCAAGTAACTGGTAGCACACAGATTCGTCCTAGAATGCATGAGACGGCTGCTGAAGCTACAGCAGATATTTTGGATGCTGGTAACTATGGAGATAATCCAGTGCTTCACTTCTGGATGCATACAGAAAATACAGAACCTAATCTTAATATTTACATAGGTGGTACAGGTAGCGCTAACAGGAGATTATTTGGTGATTATCAAGACGTAGGTCCCAATAATAATATTGATTTAGATTTGAGCCAATGGAATCTCTATGCCGTAAGAGTAAAGAATTTTATACCAGATGTGAATAGTACTGCTGGAACTTTTGAACTTAGAATAGCAAGAGGATCAGATACTGGTGGACCTGCTGGTAGTGGTTCTAAATTTTTCAATTTTGACTGGTTTATTGTTACCGATGCGGTGCTAACCGAGTTTGGTGCAATCGATATTACAGACGATTTTCGTCCAGCTGGATAGAAGGATTAAAATTTACTCTACGCAATCTAAGTGTCTCGATAGGCACTTAGATTGCGTTTTAAGATGTATCAATATCAACTCTAACCCATGAAAGAACGTAGCTAGACGTGTGGTGAATAATTTTTGATAACCTCCTTTCGCGAAAGCGAAAACTCTACGATAAATTAAGTGAGATAGGAATATTCAGCTTAAATCGCTCAGGTTATTTGATAAGTATAGATTCCAACAAACCATGAAGGCACAAAGCATTATTTTAACTTTATCGATGGCTTGTGCCATTGTAAGTTGCAGTACAGAAGAGGTTGCTGAACCAGATCGCATACAATTGGTCGATCCCAGAGATCCAGCTGGTCCAGATGCCGTGAACATCGACTTTTCAAGTTGGAAAGTCACCTTGCCTGTTGATAAAAACAACGACAACAAGCCTGATGAATACATGCCCAGCCAGCTTAAGGATGGAAAATACCGCAACTTAGCTGCTTTAGAGGACTTCATGTATGACGATGATGATAATCAAGGCATCATATTCCATACCTACTACGGTGGTTCGACCACGGCTAACAGCTCTTTTCCCAGAACAGAATTGCGTGAATTGATCAATCCTTCCAACTCTAGGGAAAACTGGAATCTAGCCTCTGGCGGCGTTTTAAAAATACGTACCCAAGTTATCGATGTTTCGAATAACACCTATACTGGAAGCTTGGATAAAGACCGTTTTATCATGGCACAGATTCATGGTATCATCAATCCTGCAGATGTGCAGCGCCTAGGCTTAAGCAGTGATGCTGCGCCACCATTGTTAAAGATGCAATGGCGTGATGGAGAGATGTATGCCTATAAGAAAACGCTTAAAGATGACAACACGACTGGTGACGACCTCTATAGTAAGAGCGATGATATCTGGGGTGATATTTCCTTTAATTTTGGAACAGTAGGCTATGACCCTTTTGATATTGAAATTAGAGCCAGTGCTGCCCGCATCGATGTTACCGTCAATGGCGTTTCACATACGTTCCAAGATGTCAGTCTGGATAAATGGAAGTTTGACAGCTACTTTAAGGCTGGAGTTTATTTACAATCTACAGACCCAGCAGCTTTTGCCACGGTCAAGATCCATAGTTTGGAGGTGACTCATTAGCAAAGTGATCCACGTACGAATCAAGTATTTTTTGAGTTCGCTTTCGCGAAAGCGAATGATCCCCCAAACCTATATTCTCCTTAAAATTATCGAGGAGAAAGAATTTTAAACAAAAACGACCGGTGTGTTAAGCACCGGTCGTTTTTGTTCTTATAGTTCTCTATTTTAATCCATCAAGTCAAAGACTCGAGGCAACCATAGTGTAAGATCCTCAAAATAGGTGATCATCACCAGCACGGCGATCATAGCTAAAAACAAAGGTAGCATGGGTCGTATGACCTTCTGAATCTTAAGGTCTGCCACGCTACAACCCACAAAAAGAACCGAGCCTACCGGTGGTGTACATAAGCCAATACATAGGTTCATGATCATGATGATCCCAAAATGTACGGGATCCATTCCCATGGCAGTTACAATAGGTAAGAAAATAGGAGTGAAGATCAAAACCGCTGGCGTCATGTCCATAAAGATCCCAACAAACAGAAGAATCAAGTTGATTAGAATAAGTATTACTACAGGATTCTCACTAATACCTAGCAATGCAGCGCTTATTTCTTGAGGGATGTTTTCATAACTCATGACCCAACTCATCGCGATGGATGTAGCGATCAACAAAAGAACGATAGCGCTGGTTTTAATAGTTTCCAAGAGGATGGGAGCTAGGTCCTTAATCTTGATTTCTTTATAGATAAATCCTAAAGCAACTGTATACATTACTGCAACAGCACTCGCCTCGGTAGCTGTAAAAACGCCGCCTACGATTCCACCTATAACAACAACAAGGAGCATAAGACTAGGCAAAGCATCAAAAAATCTTTTAAGAAAGGTTTTGAGACTTACCAGCTTATCAGTAGGGTACTTTTTAATGATGGAATAAATCGCAGCCACTACCATTAAGGCGAGTCCCAGTAAAATTCCAGGTACGTATCCTGCAATAAACAAGGCAGCAATAGAAACACCACCGCTGGCCAAGGAATAAACGATCAACACATTACTAGGCGGAATAATCAAACCCGTTGTGGCACTGGTAATATTGACTGCAGCAGAGAATGGTTTGCTGTATCCATCTTTCTCCATCATAGGATTCATAAAACCTCCAATGGCGCTTGCTGCTGCAACCGCACTACCTGATATGGCTCCGAAAAGCATACAAGAAATGATGTTTACAAAAGCCAGTCCACCTGGCAATGGTCCGACTATCGCTTTGGCAAAATTGATAAGCCGTACGGCAATACCACCACGATTCATGATCTGTCCAGCGAGTATAAAGAATGGTATCGCACTAAGTGTGAAACTATCCAATGAAGTGGCCATCCGTTGCGCCAGCGTGGTTACTGATGGTAGAAATGGCATGGAGTAAATTAGTGTTGCAAAAGCTGCAAGTCCTATCGCATACGCGATAGGCACACGAAAGGAAAGAAATATCAAAAAGCTTAAAACGAGAATGAGGATTTCAACATAATTCATATTAGGAAGCTTTTTGGGATTTGAGTTTGGCGAAAAACGAATCCAGACTAAAGTAACAGATCAGGATTCCAGAAATAGGTACAATCAAGTAGATAAAACCTAGTGGTAGTCCCAACGATGCAGAGGTTTGCTCAAATTGGAAAGTCAACTGGCACAATCTAGAACCGCCTATGATCATGACACATAATGAAAAGACGAAAACACTTAAATAAACAAAGCCGTCAAAAAAGGCAAGGTTTTTACCTACCATCTTTTCTGGTAAAAGGTCAATTGCTAGGTGTAGGTGTTCACCTGTAGCATATGCGGCACCCAACAATCCTACCCATATCAAGGCAAAACTGGAGATTTCATCTGTCGCCGTGCTGGGTGATTGAAGAATAAAACGTGAAAACACTTGCCAGATCACGGCGACAAGCATAATGATAAGTACGGCAAGACATACCTTACCTACAATATTAACTACTGCTGCTCTCATATTAATTTTCTTGAATGGATTGAACCAATTTTTTCATGCTTGGATTTTCATCAAATATTTGAAGCATCTCTTTGGTAGCCTCTCTAAAGGGTTGTTTTTCTGGATAGTTGACTTTGACGCCGCTTTTGGTGACCGCTTCTAGAGATTCTTTTTCTGATTTTTCCCAAAGTGCACGCTGGGCTTTTTTAGATTCCTGCACAGCTTCTTCCAACCATTCTTTTTCTTGATCAGTCAATCGTGCTAATGTTTCAGTTCCTATGACCAGAACATCTGGAACTGACGTGTGTTCATCAATGCTTAAAAACTTGCAGACTTCAAAATGCTTTGAGGTATAATAACTAGGAATATTATTTTCGGCACCATCAACCACGCCTTGCTGTAATGCGGTATACAGTTCTCCAAAGGAAATAGGAGTAGGCGCACCACCTAGATCCTGGATCATCTCAATGGCCATATTGCTCTTCATGACTCTTATCTTCATGTCCTTCACATCTGCTGGCGAATTGATGGGTTCTGTTTTTGTATAAAAACTGCGGCTACCGGCATCATAAAATGTCAATCCTTGGAGGTTGAACTTTTCACCTTTGTTGAGAATGGATCTGCCTACTTCTCCGTCATAAATATTGTGGCTGTGCTGCTTGTCCCTAAATAAGTATGGAATACTGAAGACTTTATATTCAGGGATGAAATTTTCCAATACTCCAGCGCTCACCTTTGTAATGTCCAGACTGCCTATTTGGAGTAATTCAATACTTTCACGTTCACCACCTAGCTGGCCGTTAGGATATAATTGAACTTTCATTTTACCGCCAGACTTTTGTTCCAGACTTTCTCCTAGGACGACCATTCCTTTGTGAACCGGATGTTCTGTATCCAGACTATGTGCTAGTCTAAGAACGGTCACATCTTCCTCACTGGCACAGCTGCTCAATAGTAGGATTGGAACAAGAAGCAATACATATTTGAACTTCATGATTTTCATATAATGAGATTATTGAATCAGTATAGGTTTTGCAATGGTTGAACCTGCTTTTTTTACTTCATTAGTAAAACCTCTGGCTGTTGTGAAAGCGGAATCGCTAGCTTCCCAACCGCTCATGAAGTAATAGGTGAACTCATTTCCACCTCCTAAATTCCATAAATGCGTTTGGGTAATTCCAGCTCCTTCTTTTGGAGCTTCACTTTCGGTTAAGTCATCTGTAGTAAAAATGAGCGCCATGCCCAGCTGGTCGTCGTTTTCGGATTGTTTCCCAAATGTGGCGTAAGCGGAATAACCATTAGTTAAAGCGATTTTTTCTCCAACATTGGGTTTAAGATCAACAATACCGGTGACCAGTTCCATTCCTGCTGCATCGCCATTGACAACGACATCGCTCTTATAAAACCAGTCTCCTTTTTCTATAGAAATGGTGTGTATAATGTCCACTATGCGGTCGCCTATAGCTTCATCTTTATAATGCAGTTCAAAGATGGCTCGTACGGGACCTTCCGTAATGGTTTTGAACGTAGCACCATTAGTTCCCGTGACTCTGTAAAGCGAATCTTCATATTTTATGGCTATGGATCCAGCACCTAGAGAAGTGCCTACTTTTAAGATATCCATTCCCCAATCTTCTTGGGCGTGATAGTCCGTTGTCAAGCCTTGTTGCGCCAGAGTAGGTTGCGCAGTGGTTTTACCGAAGATGTCGATCCCATTGCGAGGATCAAAATAAATCCTGAAGCCCAGTTTATCGTTTTCCCAGGCTGGTCCTTCCATTTGGAAAAATAGACTGTCCAGTTCTCTTGGGTCGCCTGTGCGCTCGTACGTTTGGACCTCGGTGGCGTTAGGTTTCGCTTTTCCAACACCAAAATGTACGTCGGTGGTATTAGGAAATGATGCTTGTTCCGCTTTCGCGAAAGCGGAAAAAACAACTTTCTTCTCTTCATTAGGAGCAAAGTCGATCACTGCCGAAAGCTCGTCCCAATTGCCGTCGCCATCCAGATCATCCAACTGGAACGGAATCGCTTCTCCTGCAACGGTTCGCAAACCAGGAATAGAGTCGCCAGAAGAACCGGACCATTCCTTTTCTACCTCAGATCTTGGGAAAACAATCACTTCAGTTCTAGCTACATCGATTGAGTTCACGAGTAAAATGGAGTCGTCCTCCATTTCTTTTTCCTGCTTACAGCTTATCGCTGCCATTGCGATCCATCCTATAAGAATCCAACTATTCTTCATCTAGTCCTCGTTTGATGGCTTGCCAATGGTGGCTAGAATACCACCATCTACATATAGAATATGTCCATTTACAAAATCACTGGCGCTGGCCGCAAGGAAAATCGCGGCACCGGCAAGATCGTCTGGATCACCCCATTTTGCTGCTGGTGTGCGGTTCACGATAAAATCGTTGAATGGATGTCCATCCACTCTAATTGGTGCCGTTTGCGAGGTCGCAAAATATCCTGGACCTATACCATTCACCTGTATGTTGTGTTTTGCCCATTCTGTCGCCATGTTTTTAGTAAGCATGACCAGACCGCCTTTTGCCGCGGCATAGGCACCAACCGTGTTGCGACCCAGCTCACTCATCATGGAGCAAATGTTGATGATCTTTCCTGACTGGCGTTTCATCATTCCTTGAACCACGTGTTTTGATACCAAAAATGGACTCACTAAATCTATATCGATCACTTGTTTGAAGTCTGCGACTTCCATTTCGGCAAGTGGTGTTCTTTTAATGATACCTGCATTGTTCACTAGGATATCAATGCCGCCTACTTCGTTTTCGATTTTTTGAATGGCATCTTTCACTTGTGCCTCGTCAGAAACATCAAATTTGTAGCCTACAGCTTTGATTCCAGCGCTTTCATATTCGGCAACCGCTTTGTCAATTTTTTCTTGTGAAGAGTTCCCGTTCACCACAATGGTGGCGCCGGCCTGACCAAGCCCTTTGGCCATTGACATTCCCAAACCATGTGTACTACCGGTCACTAAGGCAACCTTACCTGTTAGGTCGAATAATTTCATAAATCTGGATTATCTAAGTTCAGTAATTTTCGCAACGTCCATATCTCCATAATCCAGGTTTTCTCCAGCCATACCCCATATAAAGGTATAGTTGGAAGTTCCAGATCCTGAATGGATCGACCATGGCGGTGAAATGATCGCTTGATGATTTTGCATCCAGACGTGTCTGGTTTCCTGCGGCTGTCCCATAAAGTGACACACCGATTGTCCTTCTGGTACATCCAGATAAAAATACACTTCCATCCTGCGATCGTGAACGTGGGCTGGCATGGTGTTCCAGACGCTACCGGTTTTGAGTTCTGTCATTCCCATTTGCAACTGGCAGGTATCCACGATACCGCCTATGATCATCTGGCTTACTGTTCTATGATTGGCTGTTTCAAGACTTCCTAGCTCGATTTTGTTAGCCTCAGCAAGGCTTACTTTTTTTGTTGGGAACGATTTGTGTGCAGGAGCAGAGTTGATGTAAAATTTAGCTGGATCGCTAGCATTAGCACTATGAAAAACCACCTCTTTTGCACCTTGTCCTATATATAAGGCATCTTTATGATTGATTTCATATTTTTTGCCATCTACCTCAACCGTTCCTGCTGCACCTACATTGATGATTCCCATCTCGCGACGTTCCAGAAAATATTCTGCCTTGAGTGGATCAATGGTTTCCAGTTTCAAAGAACTTGAAGTAGGAACAGCACCACCAGCGATGTATCTATCGTAATGAGTGTAGACTAAATTAATTTTACCTTCCTGCAAGGGCTTATCTATCAAAAACTCATTTCTAAGCTCTTGAGTATCTAGTTTTTTCACAGCGTAAGGGCTTGATGCATAACGTGTTTCAAATGTTGTTGACATGGTTGTTAGTTCTATAATCGGGCTGCTGTCATGTAGTCTGCCGACGTTAATTATAATTAATGTAATCGATTGCCTAATATTACGAAATTGATCTTCTCACTCCTAACTCTAGGCCACGTAATTCTGCCAGACCTCTCAATCTTCCTATGCCTGAGTAGCCTGGGTTTGTTTTTTTCTTGAGATCATCCAGCATTTTATGACCGTGATCTGGCCTAAAAGGCATCCTTAAATCTGATCTTCCTGATTGTTCTCTTTTCATCTGTTCTTTAACGAGTGCCTTCATCACGGCATACATATCTACGTCACCATCTAGGTGGTCTGCCTCATGAAAATTTCCCTCTTCATCTCTTTTTGTAGCTCTTAAATGTATAAAATGGATGCGACTACCCAATCGTTCTACCATTCCAGCAAGATCATTGTCTGCCCGCACACCAAAGCTTCCCGTGCAAAATGTCAAACCATTGTTGGGACTGTCCACGGCTGTGTACAAATCAATAATGTCCTGTTCTGTACTTACCACACGTGGCAAGCCCAAAATAGGGAATGGTGGATCGTCTGGATGAATACACATAAGCACGCCAGCCTTTTCTGCAGCTGGAATGATTTCTGACAAGAAATAAAATAGGTTTTCTTTTAATTCCCTAGGACCTATGTTGTCATAGGTAGCAAGAATAGTGTTGAATTCTTTGAGTGTGTAGCCTTCTTCAGCGCCTGGTAGTCCAGCTATGATGTTTTTAACAATTTTCTTTTGTTGTTCTGGAGTGGATTTTTCAAGATAATCCTTGGCAGCTTGTTGCTGGGCTTTTGTATAGTCATTTTCTGCGCCGGGACGTTTTAGCAAATACAGTTCAAATGCTGCAAACGCTGCAGCTTCAAAACGCAATGCCGTAGAACCGTCTGGCAGTTTATAATCTAGATTAGTACGTGTCCAGTCCAGTACTGGCATAAAGTTGTAACAGACGATGTCAATACCGCATTTGCCTAAATTGGTCAAGGTATTCTTATACCGCTCGATGTAGGTTTTATAATCGCCAGATCTGGTCTTTATATTCTCGTGAATAGGTACACTCTCTACAACAGACCAAGTTAAACCGGCATCCTCGATCCATTTCTTACGTTGCATGATCGCCTCGACAGACCATTCTTCGCCATTAGGAATCTGGTGGCAAGCGCTCACGATGCCCGTGGCACCAGCTTGTTTAATATCTGCAAGGGAAACTGGATCCTTGGGACCGTACCATCGCCATGTTTGTTCTAGTTTCATTGTTTATGAGGTTGTTACGCTTTCGCGAAAGCGAAATTATTCTTCTACTTTATTACAAATTATAAATTCTAGACACCGCTATAGGCGCTGAATCCGCCATCTATAGGAACCACGATCCCTGTTATGAAGGAAGCCGCATCGTCACACAACCATTCTACGGTGCTAACGAGATCTTCTGGTTTTCCATAGCGGCCCATGGGTGTTTGTCCAATGATTTGCTCACCACGAGGCGTTGCAGAGCCGTCACTGTTAGTAAGGAGTGCACGGTTTTGATCTGTTAGAAAAAAGCCAGGAGCGATAGCATTGACACGTATTCCAACTTTAGAAAAATGAACGGCAAGCCATTGTGTAAAATTCGATACGGCAGCTTTGGCACCGCTGTATGCTGGGATTTTAGTAAGTGGAGTGAAGGCATTCATGGATGAGATGTTGAGAATGCTACAACCATCGCGACCTACCATGTCTTTGGCAAACACTTGTGTAGGCAAAAGCGTTCCCAAGAAATTAAGGTTGAAGGTAAACTCGATGCCTTTAGGGTCAAGGTCAAAAAAGGTCTTGAATCCATCGGTAGTGTTTTTAAGATCTTCCATCTGGAAAAATGGATTGCTGGTTGTTCCCATGGGATGATTGCCTCCAGCGCCGTTGATCAATATATCAACCTTACCGTATGCGTTGTTGATTTCCTTCTTTGCTGTCTCGAGTGAATCCTTTTCCAAAACATTGCCCGCGATACCCACGGCTTTTCCTCCATTGGCTTTGATTTCATCTGCCACGGCATCTGCAGCTTCTTTTCTCAAATCAAGAACGGCGATGTTGTGGCCGTGTGTAGCAAGTGCAGCTGCTAGTGTGCTGCAAAGCACGCCGCCTGCTCCGGTAAGGACAATTGTTTTAGGCATAATGGATTTTATAAGGTTTTGGTCAACTTGAAAAGGTCAAATATGAGAAATAACTATGAAATCTGGTCGACCAAATATAAATCTATTTATATTTAAACAATATTGAAACATCACTAATTGTCAAAAAACTGATTTCAATACTGATAATTATGCAATGGTGTTGGTTCAAATTTTAAAAACTGCCAACTTTATAACATTAGATTTGAAACTAGCGTTGAGCAGTGCTAATGACTGAATCCTATTTACAATGAATATCATGAAACCATTAATTGCCCTAATATGCTCCAGATTATGCTTTGCACTTTTCATAAGTTGTCTAGGTTTTGAGATGACGGCTCAGGTGACTCCAGAAATTTTAAGATCTAAGGATGTTATCAAATCAGTTTATCTACCTGACTTTAGTTATGCGGGCTATAAAAACGGCGAGGAACAAATTCCAACCGCTACAGGAACCGTGATTCAAGCAACGGATTATGGAGTGGTTGCAGATGACGAGCTGGATGATTCAAAAGCCTTAATAGCAGCTCTAGATGCAGTGAAGTCAATGGACGGTAAAATCACACTAGAATTACCTGCTGGTAGAATCATTTTGAGTGATATTATATATATCGAGCGCAGCAATTTCGTTTTAAAGGGTGCCGGCCAAAATTTAAATGGTACAGAACTTTATTTCCCTAGACCCTTGATTTATGTACCAGATCCAGAGCCACTGCAGGAACTAAGAGAATATCTTGTTGAATTTGACAAGGTACAAAGAGAAAAGAAAAACAACATCGAGTTGCCTTATTCACAATATGCATGGTCTGGCGGCTTTATCTGGACACAGGTTCCAGGAGAGCGAGTCAAGTCCTATTTGCAAAAATATGAGCGTGAACAAAACGTTCTTGCCCATGTAATTACTGGGAAAAGAGGATCACTGGAATTTAAAGTCAAAAACGCCTCAACACTAAAGGTAGGCGACGTGGTGGAACTGCAACTGTTTAATAAAGAAGGTCAGGACGGTAAAATCATTGATGCCTTGTATCACGGTGCAGATGTCAAAATAGGAAGCCACCACTGGAACTTTCCAGATCTACCCATCGTAAGGCAACAAGTAGAAATAAAGGAAATCTCAAGGAATACGATAAAGATCAATACACCACTTACTATAGAAATAGATCCATCTTACCAAGCAAGACTTATTGAATGGAAGCATTTAGAAAATGTAGGCCTAGAAGGTTTTAGAATCAATTTCCCAATGGCTCCAAGAGTGGCACATCATGTTGAGCAAGGATTCAATGGTATATTCCTCACGAGACTTTTCAATAGCTGGGTAAAGGACGTGGTCATCCACAATGCAGATAGCGGCATATTGTCTGAAGAAATAGCAAATGTGACCATCAAAAACATCACCACCACAGGTGACCATCTGGCTCATTATACCGTTGCTATGGCCGCCGTACACAACGTACTGGCCGAAAAAGTGAAGGTGTATAACAAAGCAGTGCATCCGTTAAGCTTCAATACTTTTTCTACCAAAAATGTGTATAAGGATTGTGAAATATTTACAGATCCTGCGCTGGATCAACACAGTGGAGCAAACCACCAAAATTTATTTGACAATACGCTGTTGCGCATCGACGCTGCAAATATTAAGGAGTATCCTCTTTTTGCTGGTGGTGGCGCTGGTTACTGGAAGCCATCGCACGGTGCCTACAGTACCTTCTGGAATCTCCAGGTGCAACTTGAAAACCATGACACCGATTCAGAATTCGTTTTAAATGGAATGGACGACGGCCCAGAAGCGCGCATCATCGGTTTATCGGGAAATGCGAGGTTCAAGATTGAATACGGCCCAGATGCCTACATGGAAAGTATCAATGAAAAGGTCGCGCCGCTTTCCTTGTATGAGTTCCAGTTATCTAGACGTTTGCGTTAAGGTTTATGAAATGGTTGGAGTAGGATCTTATTTCGCTTTCGCGAAAGCGAAATACCTAAAAATAACTGATTAGAGAACCTGATTTTGCCTTCCAAATAATACACGATTAAGCTTTTAGACATTATTGAAAAAACCATTTCATTTTGCTAAAATAAAATTCGTAGATTGTCACCCAATTCTGGTCGACCAGATTTTAATAAAAGTCTTGATGATGAATAATTTTTATAAGTCCCTAATATTTTGGGCGGTAGGCTTGACACTCATGAGTTGCAAGCAGGACCAGAGTCAAAGTGAAGAGCTCAAGCCCTATAACGCTCAAGAAGCGCTTGAGGTGCGTTATGAAAAGTTAGCTTCCTATCCTGTGGATTCTCTCTCTTTTCCGCGTAGTTATAGTCGTAAGGAAAACGCCGTGCAAAAAGTGCCTTCAAAAGACTGGACCAGTGGTTTTTATGTGGGGAACTTGTTTCAAATTCATAGTTTGACCGGTGAGGATCGCTTTCAAAAAGTGGCGCTTGAATGGCTGCCCTACATGCAGAAGGAAGAACTCAATGATGGTACTCATGACATGGGTTTTAAGATTTGGTGTAGTTATGGAGAAGCTTATGAGCAAACTGGTGATACGGCTTATGAAAAAGTAATCTTAAAGGGTGCACAGACTTTATCCACAAGATTTAATGAGACAGTAGGCTCCTTGCGCAGTTGGGATTTTAATGATGACATCTGGGAATTCCCGGTAATCATAGATAATATGATGAATCTGGAATTGTTGTTTGAAGCTACACGCATCAGCGGTGATAGTACGTATCACAACCTAGCGGTCCAGCATGCAAATACGACTCTTAAGAATCACTTTAGAGAGGATCAAAGCAGCGTTCATGTGACGGTTTATGATACTATTTCAGGAGCCGTAAAGCAAAGAGTGACACACCAAGGTCTTAACGATGACTCTTCATGGGCACGTGGACAAGGCTGGGCGATTTATGGCTATACGATGGCCTACCGTTACACTAAAGATCCAGCTTATCTCAATCAAGCCAAAAAAACAGCGGCGTTTTTTCTAGACCACAAAAACTTACCAGATGACGGTATACCTTACTGGGATTTCAATGATCCAGCCATTCCAGATGCGCCACGAGATGTCAGTGCTGGAGCACTAGTCGCCTCAGGTCTAGTAGAGCTATACTCGTACACCAATGATCAAAAATATCTTGACTATAGCAACAAGGTTCTTTCAAGTTTGAAGTCACAAGAATATATTCTACCAGCTGATTTTGATGCGCCGTTCATTTTGGATCACAGTACGGGCAACTGGCCTAAAAATGACGAAATAGATGAACCTATCGTCTATGGTGATTATTATTTCCTTGAACTCATGTTGCGCTTGAATAATCTCAACAATAATTAAGAACTAAACTCCACTTTTTTATGAAGCGTATCATTATGCTCCTATTGTTAATTGGTCTTATCGCCTGCGATGATCAATTCAACTCCTCAAGCGACTCCAGACAACGAACTAAAGTCAACATCAATGAAGATTGGGAATACTTGGAGAATCCAACTCAGGATTTTGCAGATGCCAATAAAGCTACAGGGTGGGAAGCTATCCATCTACCACACACATGGAATGCTCTGGACGCCACAGATCTTGAACCAGGATATCGACGTAGCTCCAGCTGGTACAAAAAGAATGTAGAGTTGGACAGATTACTGGAAAACACTGTTTATCAAATTTATTTTGAAGGTGTCAATATCGTGTCTGAGGTTTATTTTAATGGTGAAAAGGTAGGTGGTCATATAGGTGGCTACATTGGTTTCACTGTCGATGTGAGTGATTTAATACGCTATGGTAACAATGAATTATTGATTCGAGTTGATAATAGCTATGATCCAGAAGTCATTCCAAGTCAGAAAAGTGATTTCTTTATTTATGGCGGTATTACTAGAGATGTGTGGTTTATAACTCTACCCAAAACTCACATCGATCACGTGAAGATCACCACACCTGATGTTTCCCTACAAGGAGCTTCCGTTGTGGCAGATGTTGCCGTAAATAATGCTGGCGAAAACACCAGACTTTCTGCAAAGCTCACCAGCCCATCTGGAAAGACCTATGAGAAAAAGGATGTCAAGATTAAAGATGGTATTTCGACAATTTTGTTTGATGATATTCTAGAGCCTGAATTGTGGAGCCCAAATAATCCTAACCTATATACACTCACCACAACAATAACTGAGGAAGATAAAGTTGTGGACCAGATGGATGAAACACTGGGATTGAGATGGTTTGAGTTTAAGGACTATGGAGCCTTTTATTTAAATGGAGAACGTCTACTGTTGCGAGGAACGCATCGTCATGAAGAACATGCTGGAGTAGGAGCAGCCATGAGCAATGAGCAACATAGGGCAGATATGGAACTAATCAAAAGCATGGGAACCAATTTTGTGAGATTGGCACATTATCCACAAGATCCAGAGATCTATAAAGCCTGCGATGAGTTGGGACTAATCGTCTGGGATGAATTACCATGGTGTCGTGGTGGATTGGGAAATGACACCTGGAAAGAAAATACTACTGGAATGCTCAAAGAAATTATCGAGCAAAACTACAATCATCCCAGCATTGTTTTCTGGTCGCTAGGTAACGAGATGTATTGGCTGCCAGATTTTGAGGATGGCGGCAACACAAACAATATGAATGAATATCTCAAGTCGCTTAACGATCTAGCGCATGAGATGGATCCTTATCGAGTCACTGCCATTAGAAAATATTATGAGGGCGCAGATATAGTCGATGTATTTTCACCCAGCATCTGGTCTGGTTGGTATTCTGGAAGCTATAAAAGCTACCAAAAGGCCATTGATCAATACAAAGCAGAATACAAACACTTTATCCATACCGAGTATGGCGGCAGTAGTCACTTTGGTAGGCATACAGAAAACCCCATTACAGGTGAAGGAGAAATCCAGGCGGACGGTTGGGAAGAAGCCATTGTACAAACTGATGTGGCCAATATTGCACAGATAGGCGACTGGAGTGAGAACTATATGGTGGATCTTTTTGATTGGCACCTGCGTATATCAGAGACAGACAGCACCTTTATAGGGAACGCACAATGGGCGTTCAAGGACTTTGGAACGCCATTGCGACCAGAAAATGACATACCATATGTGAACCAAAAAGGGCTGACAGATCGCGCTGGAAACTTGAAAGATTCCTACTATGTATTTAAAAGCTACTGGAGCGATGAGCCATTTGCCTACATAGAGTCACATACCTGGACAGAGCGTCAAGGACCTGAAGGAACTAAACGCGACATAAGTGTCTATAGCAACTTGAAGAACGTTGAATTCTTCCTCAATGGTGAGAGTTTGGGAAGCAAGACTAAGGATATCAACAAATTCCCGGCATCTGGATTGACCTGGACCGTTGATTTCAAAGAAGGAAATAACACCTTAAAAGCCGTAGGCCAGGATCAAGATGGCAATACTGTTACTGACGAGATGACTGTGAATTATAGGTATACAAAAAACAAGAAACCCGTCGAATTGACACTGGAATATGAACAATTGGAAAATGGAAACTATCTGTTCACCACTTATGCCAAGGATGCCGATGGATTGAGGTGCCTGGATTATGAAGACCGCGTTTATTTTCAGTGTATGTCTGGTGGGACCACTATGAAGAGTTTGGGAACACCTACCGGTAGCGAATCCATTAAAATGGCAAATGGTAAAGCACAAATTGAAGTCGTGCCAGATGACGACTCCAGCACAGAGTTGGTCATGATGGTATTGAACCAAAGCTTCAAGGGTACCTACACTAAAGTAGAATAATAATTATCACTAATAATCCTGTAACTCATAACGCTACAGGATTTTTAATTTATGTATGATCAAGCGCTTCCTTTTCTTTCTAGTTAGTGTCCTGTCGATTTCCTGCCTGCAGAAAAAGAATAACTTCTTAGATCAAGTGGTTGCCATAGAAAGGGATCGTGTTCTTACTAAGGTGGATACACTAATAGACCTTGAGCCCATAACGATTTCACAGGATACCGCCGTGCGCAGCGCTGGTACCGTTCATGATTTTTATTCTGAAGGTGATTACTGGTGGCCAGATCCGCAAAACCCAGAAGGGCCGTACATCAGAAGAGACGGTCTTACAAATCCAGATAATTTTACGGCTCACCGCGAGTCCATGCTTCGTTTTTCACAAATTGTCGGCGCCTTGGGAAGTGCTTACCAGATTACTGGTGATATCGCTTTCGCTAAAGCGATACAACCGCACCTACACGCGTGGTTCGTCCATCCTCAAACCCGCATGAATCCCAGCTTGAACTATGGCCAGGCCATTAAGGGAAAGACCACCGGCCGCGGTATAGGCATCATTGATACGGTCCACCTGGTGGAAGTAGCTCTGTCAATCGAGCGCATTCAAAACTCAGGAGTGCTTACCCAATCAGAACTATCTACCATCAAAAACTGGTTTGCACACTATGTGGAATGGTTGACGACCAGCACATTTGGTCAAGAAGAGCGTGACAACGGCAATAATCATAGTGTGACCTGGGCACTACAGGTTACGGCATTTGCTAGGGTTGCAGGCGATCAAGACCAACTTCAAAAAATGCGAAACTTTTATAAGCAAACCTTGTTGCCACAACAAATGGCGGCAGACGGAAGCTTTCCTGAAGAAACTAGCAGAACCAAGCCTTATGGATATTCCATTTTCAATCTGGACGCCATGACAGCGCTGGCACAATTACTATCTACAAAGGACCAAAACCTTTTTGATCATCAAACAGATCAAGGCTTGAGTTTATCCAATGGTATGGAGTTTTTATATCCATTTCTTAAGGATAAATCCAGCTGGCCCTATGATCCAGATGTGATGTATTGGGAAAACTGGCCTGTGGCACAGCCCAGTCTTTTATTTAGCAGTTATCATTACCAAGAAGAGAAATATATGGATCTTTGGAAAACCTTGGATCGCGACTTCTCAATGGTTGAAGTGGTCAGAAACATGCCCGTCAAGCACTACACATTGTGGTTTGATGACCTCTAGATTACAGAATGAAGGAATTACATAAAGCGATTTTATTTATGATGTTAAGTGCTTTTGCATTTGCTATCATGAACGGTCTCGTAAAATATCTTGCCGATTTTAGTGCCTATCAGTTGGTCTTTTTTAGATCTATTGGGACTTTATTGATTACTTCAAGTCTTCTTATGTACCATAAGATTCCCATGTTGGGTAACAAGCGATGGTTGTTGATTTTGAGAGGTGTTGCCGGTGCGATTTCCCTTCTCTTATTTTTTGCTTCCTTAAAATTCCTGCCGGTAGGTACTGCGGTGACCTTGCGGTATTTGTCGCCTATTTTTGCGGCCATTTTTGCAGTGATCTGGCTCAAGGAACGTATCAAACCTTTGCAGTGGCTTTTCTTTTTGCTGGCATTTGCAGGAGTTTTGGTCCTCAAGGGATTTGATGACGGCCTCAGTTTGATAGGCTTGAGCATGATCATACTTTCGGCGTTATTTATGGGGTTGATATTTGTAGTCATTTCCAAAATAGGGAAGCAGGATCATCCTATGGTTGTGGTCAACTACTTCATGTTTATTGGGACCGTGCTGGGCGGTTTACTCTCTATAGGCAACTGGAAAAACCCGATAGGAGTAGAATGGATATGGTTGGGAATATTGGGAATCGTAGGTTTTGTAGGCCAGCTGTATATGACCAAAGCTTTTCAAATTGCCTCTACCAATCAGATTGCACCTTTAAAATATCTGGAAGTGATTTTTACCGTGATGATAGGTGCATTTTGGTTTCTTGAAATCTATACCTGGTGGTCGCTACTGGGTATTTTGATGGTCATGGCAGGATTGACCTTGAATATTTTGTACAAAGGCAGAAACGCCTGATTCGAGCAAATACTAATCTTTACTTGCAGACCTAGAGACCTCACTGGATGGTTATATAGTTCGCTTTCGCGAAAGCGAATACACCATAAGCTTAACTACTTTATTTCTAGATAGCTCAATCTATAAATGTCTAAAAATAAAAATCCCCATTTCTCAATGGGGATTTTAAACCAATCAAATAAATCATCTACTTCCAGCCGCCACCTAGCGCCTGATAAAGATCTACTCTAGCAAGGAGTTGATCTTTTTTAGTTTCAACAAGTTCCATTTTTGATTCCAAAGCATCGCGTTGGGTCAACAAAACCTCCATATAATCTGCTCTGGCTGAGGTGAACAGTTTGTTGATGATGTCAATAGATTCAGTCAACGCGGCAACTTGCTGTTCCTTGAGGTCATAACTCTTTTTGAGGTTATCAATACGTGACAGCTCGTTTGCCACCTCAAAGTATCCATTAAGGATGTTCTTCTCATACTCAAAAACAGCCTGTAATTGCTGTGCATTCGCCGTGTTGTACTGTGCTTTGATGGCATTTCTATTGATCAATGGACTTACCAGGTCTCCAACGAGATTGTATGCTAGAGATTCTGGAGTTGAGGTTAGGTATTGAGGTTTGAAGGCTTGTAAGCCTACGCCTGCCTTAATCCCGATGGAAGGAAAGAAGTTGGCTCTTGCGACCTTCACATCGAGTTTTGCAGCCATCAATTCATATTCTGCCTGTCTTATATCAGGTCTGTTTTGTAGCAGCTGTGACGGTAGGCCTGCATTGATAGTGTCTACCTTTATATCAAGAAAATTAGCCGAATTACGAGCTATAGGAGACGGTTTCCTTCCTATCAAGAAATTGATTTTGTTCTCAATTTCAGTGATCTGTTGTTCAATCTCATACTTCTCGCTCTGGTTCTTAAATACCTCTGCATCAAAACGTCTCACACCCAACTGGGTTGCTCTTGCAGCCTCTTTTTGAAGCTTTACAATGCGCAGCGCATCAGTTTGCAAGGCAAGGTTTTGTTCAATGATGTCCAGTTTGTTGTCCAACGTTATGAGCTCATAATAGGAGTCGGCCAGTTCTGCAATGAGTTGGGTCACCATAAAGTTTTTCCCTTCAACGCTGGCTAGATATTCCATTACGGCTGCCTTTTTTGAATTGCGCAGTTTTTTCCAGATATCCAATTCCCAGGAGGCTTGAACACCTACATTAAAATCTGTCAATGGATCTGGAAATGCTTCATTCTCACGTATGGGAAGTTGTGTTTCTACAGCACCATTTCTGGTAAATTCACCAACTTTTTCTACTTCTGCACCAGCTTGAACACCAACAAAAGGTAAGTATTCACCCTTGCGAGCTTGCACCTCATTTTGCGCTACACTTACTCGTTGCAGCATGATGTTAAGCTCTTGATTATTTACTAGAGCAGTATCTATAAGGTGTTTGAGATACTCGTCTGCAAAGAAATCTTGCCATTTCATGTTTGCGGTGTTCAGGGAATCCACCAGCTTATTTCTATAATGATCTGGCATCGCTCTATTTTCTTCTCTAACTTCCAGTGTAGGCGCACAGGAATGAACCAGCACCATTGCCAAAATGAGAAAGGCATACAGTTTTATGTTTCTAATCATGGTCTTCAACTTTATCGTTTTTGATTTTAGACTTCAGCTTTTTCATCAATCTGCGTAGTTTACTGATGTCTTGTTTTGCGTCGTATTGCTCTTCACTGTTTCTAATGAATGATTGAGACACGGTCTCGTAATCTTCATTCTTAATGAGTGATTTTCCATCTGCCCAAGAACCGAATATGAAATACAATCCTGGTATGACCAGAACTCCTACCAGAGTTCCCAATAGCATTCCACCTAGGGCAGATCCACCTATGGTTTTATTTGCTATCGCACCTGCACCATGAGCAATTACCAACGGTATCAAACCTGCGATAAAGGCAAAGGAAGTCATCAAAATAGGACGGAATCTCATTCTTGCACCTTCAATAGCCGCTTCTAGAATGTTAGCACCTTCACGTCTTTTTTGGACGGCAAATTCAACGATCAAAACGGCGTTCTTTCCTAAAAGTCCTACCAGCATGATCAAGCCGATTTGCGCATAAATATCATTGGCAAGGCCCATAAATTTGAGTAATACAAAAGATCCAAATACACCAACCGGCAAGGAGAAAATAACGGCTAATGGTAATATGAAGCTTTCATATTGTGCTGCAAGAACGAAATAGACAAACAGTAACACGACCCCAAAAATGTAGATGGACTCACTACCACGATTAGCCTCATCATAAGACAATCCTTCATAGGCAATGTCATAACCACGCGGTAACTGTTCCTTTGCGACCTCGTTGATAGCAGCGATGGCGTCACCACTGGTGAATCCTTTGGCAGGCAATCCACGTATGGAAGCTGAATTATAAAGATTGTAACGAGTGATCTCATTGGGTCCCAGTTTCTTTTCCATGGTCATGAAGGATGAATATGGAACCATTTCACCTTCTTCATTTTTCACAAATAGTTTCTCAAGATCTGAGAATAACCTACGGTACTCAGGACCTGCTTGAGTATACACTTTGAAGAACCTACCGAAACGAATGAATCCTTGCTCATAGGTACTACCAATCAAAATATTCAGATTTTCCATGGCGTTACCGATGGTAACTCCTTTTTGCATGGCTGCCTTATTGTTGATTTTAAGTTCTATTTGAGGATAGTTAGCTGCAAAGAATGTGAAGAGGCCTGTGAGTTCCTCTCTTTCGCGTAAAGCGTCCATAAACTCATTGTTCACTCTTTCAAATTCCTGATAATCCGTACCGTTGGTCTTATCCAATAATCGCATGGAGAATCCACCTGATGAACCAAAACCTGGTACTGCTGGCGGCTCAAAGTATTCAATAACGGCACCTAGATCCTTGCTTTGTTCTTCTAATTCTTCCATGATTTCATGAACGGAATGTTCTCGTTCTGACCAGGGTTTAAGGTTGATCAAACAAGTACCGGCGTTGGATCCACGACCTTCAGTCATGATCTCGTAGCCAGCCAGTGATGATACAGATTCTACACCATCAATTTTGGAACAGACGCGCTGTAGGTTTTGGGCGACTTCATTTGTACGCTCTAGTGTTGCTCCTGGCGGTGTTTGTATGATAGCATAGATAGTTCCTTGATCTTCATTAGGGATAAAGCCTGATGGCAATACCTCGTTAGTCAAGAAGATGCCTACACAAAATGCTATCAAAATACCAAAGGTCACTACACGTCTATTGACAATGTGCCTCAAGACCTTAATATATCTTCCAGTCAGCTTTTCAAAACCACGGTTAAAGGCGTCGATGAACCTATTCATGATAGATCTATGTCTAGGCTTACCATGATTATTCTTAAGAATCATAGCGCATAAAACGGGTGTAAGTGTCAAAGCCACGATGGCCGAAATGATGATTGAACCAGCCATGGTAATGGAGAATTGACGATAGAATACACCAACAGGTCCAGACATAAATGAAATAGGAATGAACACTGCGACCATGACTAGAGTTATGGCGATAATTGCACCGCCTATCTCTTTGATGACTTTCTTGACCGCATCGTAGGGATTGAGATGCTCTTCTTCCATTTTGGCATGGACTGCCTCGACTACTACAATGGCATCATCCACGACAATACCAATCGCGAGTACTAGAGCAAATAAAGTGATCAGGTTGATGGAGAGTCCAAATAATTGCATGACAAAAAATGCTCCAATCAAAGAAACAGGTACCGCTATAATAGGAATCAAGGTAGATCTCCAGTCACCTAAAAAAAGAAAGACCACAATGGCTACCAAGATGAAAGCATCCCGCAAGGTATGAATGACCTGCTCTATGGAAGCATCCAAGAAATTTGAGACATCATAACTGATTTTATACTCGACTCCTGGCGGTAGAGAAGCTTCAAAATCTCTTAAGGTAGACTTCACCTGATCGATGACATCACTTGCGTTGCTTCCTACGGTTTGCTTCAAAACGATAGAAGCTGAGGGCTTACCATCCAGATTGGAGTAAATATCAAAAAACTCGCTGCCCAATTCTACATCTGCAATATCCTTGAGCATGAGAAGTTCACCTTCTGCATTTGCCTTGATGATGATATCCTTGTATTGCTCTTCTTTATTGTACCGTTCTTGGAACGACAACACATATTCTAAAGACTGCGATTTGATACCAGAACTTTGACCCAATCTACCAGGTCTAGCAATGATGCTTTGCTCTTCCATGGCTTTGAGAACCTCTTCTGCCGAAACATTATAGGCTCGCATTCTATCAGGTTTGAGCCAAACGCGCATGGCATACTTTCTACTACCTAAAATTTGTGCACTCGCGATACCGTTAATACGCTGGAGTTCAGGAATAATGGTGGTATAGGAATAGTTGTAAAGGAATTTCTCGTCATTTTTCTTGGCATCGCTATAGAGGTTGACATACATCAACATACTGGGTTGGACTGGTGTGATGATAACTCCTTCACGCTGGACCAATTCAGGTAACAAAGGCATGACCTGATCGACTCTAGTTTTAACTCTAACCACAGCTTCATTAGGATCTGTGCCTGGTTCAAAAATAATTCTGATGGTTCCTTCTCCAGCACTGGTGGCGTCTGAAGCAATGTAACGCATATCTTGAACACCATTAATGGCAGTCTCTAAAGGGATTAGCGTGGAATTTACCAAAACCTCTGCGCTGGACCCTGGGTAGGCGATAAAGATATTGACCGTGGTAGGTGCAATTTCTGGAAATTGAGAAATTGGTAGATTGTTGATCGATAGAAGTCCTGTGAAAACAATGATCACAGAAATGACTATGGCCAGTACTGGCCGTTTTATAAACTTGCTGAACATCTCTTAATATTTTAGGTGGAACTACTCTGCGTAGAGGTCTAGTGAAGAGATGGACTTTTTAGGCTGTACAAAATCATATTCAATATGATCTCCAGCTTTTACAAGTCGAATACCTTCCAGTAAAATCTTATCTGTTGTGGCAAGGCCTTTTTCTACTACAAAAAGATTGGGAAGTTCTGTACCAACGGTGATCTCACGTTGTTGTACGATACCGTTTTCATCAATAACAAATACAAAACGCTTGTCTAAAACTTCAAAGGTTGCTTTTTGAGGAATGATGATAGCCTTCGTTAAAGGTATGGTCATCAATACGCTACCAGTTTCACCGTGTCTTAAAATTCCTTCTGGGTTTGGAAAAGTCGCTCTGAAAGCGATGTTTCCAGTTTCATTGTTGAATTCACCTTCAATGGTTTTTACGATACCTTCATGTGGGAACTCTTTATTGTTTGCCATTAAAAGACGAACATGCTTCTTATCGCCTTGATCCTTACTCATGGCATAATCCAGATATTCAGCTTCTGGGACATTAAAATAAACCCACATTTCACTGTTGTCAGAGAGTGTAGTAAGTAATTCTCCTTCTTCCAAAAGACTTCCTTCTCTAACTCTTAAATGATCAACGATACCATCAAACGGTGCTTTTACATTAGTGAATCCTAAATGAATTTGAGCCATGGAAACCTCGGCCAATGCTTTATCAAGTTTTGCCTTTGACATTGCTAGTTCGTTGGGAGAAACTACATTACCGTCTGATAATAGCTGGGTGTTTTTAAGCTCGATTCTGGCAACATTTGCTTCTGCCTGCGCTTTTTGCAACTCGGCCTGATAAACGTTAGGCATGATTCTAAACAAGGACTGCCCTTTTGAGACGGTTTGCCCTTCATCAATATTGATGCTTTTGAGGTAACCTCTTTCCAGCGCTCTCAACTCTATATTGCGTATGGAATGTATTTGGCTAATGTAATCTTTCGTGATGACCGTATCCATCTGGATAGGACTACTTACTAGATATTTAGTGGATTCGTGTGCTTCTTCTTTTTTATGAGTACAACTGCTTAAGATCGTGCAGAGCCCTAAAAACAATAGGAATTGTTTCATTTTACTAAGTGTTTGTATGTAATATGATTAAAAAAATGGGTGGTATGAACTGGCTCTTATTGGAGTCAATTTGCATACATGAATGTTGACCTATTGATTTTATAAAATCACTAGGTGGACCATAATCATATTATAAAAACACTGTGTAGTAAATAGATATGCGGCGAGGAAGAGGCAAGTGCATTGGAATGCTGTATTGCTCTAGAGGCAGAAACAGGAGCATTATGCACCTCGAATACTTCTTCACTAGAATTCGAATAATCAAAACTGTAGTGATCCTTTCTCGCTAACTTATAGGACTGTCTCCAATCTTCCTCTTCAACTTCTTCGGCGATTAATTCCAGTTCCTTTTCTTGCTCTAAATTTCCCAAGAAATGATGGTCAAAACCTTGATTTTCTTGAGTATGTATGGAATGTTCTGTCTCCAGTATGGATGCTAATCCAGAAAATGTAGAAGAAGTAAGGTTAGCCGTGGAAAGCGAACCTACCGCCATCAAAATGGCAGCGGCAATAAACACGAAAAATGATATTTTTTCATTTCAACGTGCAAAATTAGAATGAAATAATGATATAAGCGTCAAAAAAGGTCTAATTTTTTTCACTTGGTCAATGGAGTTAGAAGAAAAAAACGTCAGCTTGACAATTTAAAATTGCTTCAATCCATCTTGATTAACTTCATAAAAAAAGGCCCTCAAAAACATGAGGGCCTTTCGTGATCGCAGAAGGATTCGAACCTTCGACCGCCTGCTTAGAAGGCAGGTGCTCTATCCAGCTGAGCTATGCGACCTAAAATCTACTTCTTTCAAAGCGGTTGCAAATATAAAGCATTTTTAAAAAGCCAAAAGCGATTTTCAACTAATTATCGCTCTCTTTATCCAGTTGGATTCCGAATCTGGCTAACATTTTCTTTTCAAACTTCCAGAAAAAGTCAAATTGGCCAAAAAGCCAACCCATAAATACCAACAATACCTGATAAAAAGGGAAAATGATTAATAATCGTAACGGCCAGAAAATCCAACCGCTTGTGGTATCTCTATCCAGGCCTATCCATTCTAAAACCGGTCCAGACAATCGTGCCGATGCGGATCCTGTAATGGCAAAAACAATAAAGATGGCAATCAATTCCCAGCGATACTCGACGTTCCATTTTGGCCCCAATTTTTTGAAGAGCCACATCGCTATAAGGTAGAAGATATAAGCATTGACGATCGTAACACCTAAGACAAATAGGTACTCATACATTACATCCTCAAAAGTGTTGGGAATGATCTTGCGAGCCACAAAAAAACCACAGGCGAGAAGGCCTATGATTCCTAGAAAAATATAGATGAGTTGCCAGTTTTTATCTATTTCCCAGCGTTCTTTAAGTCTTTGCATGCTGCAAAAATAATCTACAAGCGTTGATTAAACCGCTCCTCAAAGAATTTAAAGTAATTAAACAGTAAGTAAGTCACCTCATAGCCGTAATCAACAGAAGTATCATAATCGATACGGAATGGATACAGGTTGGGATCGTACTGTAATGGTTGATTTACTCTCAAGTTATACAAAGGGATCTTAAAATCATTGATGATATCCATAGAGCTTTGTGATCGATAACCACGTGGTGGTTGCGTCGCCAGCCAGGAGTTGAAACCTGGCTCAATAATGATGACCTCATATTCCAGACTATCGTTAGCTATACGTATCGTATCAGACTTTTCTAGATAGACACTATCATTTTCTGTACTTCCAGAAGCTTCACTGGTGCCACCACAGCTGGACAGCATCACAATTACAATAAAGAAAGTAAGTACTCCAGCAACTATCTTCATGATCTATTATTTTCCAAAAAGGCCACCCAGCATACCGCCTAAACCACCTTTTTTCTTTGTGTCGCCACCTAGAACCATTCCAGCAACGTCATCGATGATGCTACCATCACCATCTGCGTCTAGAATGGTGGTTAAAAAGGATTGATCATGGCTACCAGATTGACCCAACACAGATCCCAGCAGGTCACCTATGCCGTTTTGACTTATCTGTTGTTCTTGTTTTTGCTTACCTAAAAGCCCCATAATGATAGGAGCGGCGATCTTGATGATTTGGCCTACAGACTGCATGTCCACACCACTTGAAGATGATATCGCGCTTTCTACTTGCGGTTGTTTGCCACCTAGAACATGCTTTAATATTCCAGCGCCATCTTGCTCTAGATCGTCTGGACTGCCTGGTCCATCACCAAATAATCCACCCAACATATCCAGCACGCCACCATTATGTCGTGAATCACTCAACGCGTTTGAAAGTGACGCTGCACCTTCTGGGGTTTTTGCATTGCGTTGCATCGCACCTAGAATAAGCGGCATGGCCTGAGATAAGACATTTGCTGTCTTATCAGGTGAAGTGTTTGTTTTTTGGGCAGCTCCTTGAATAAGCGTTTGCCCCATTTCAGTTTGTAAAAGGTCTAATATAGAAGCCATAATGGGTTGGTTTGGGAGTCAAAATACAAATAAACGTGGAAGTATTTTGTAGGAAGATTATATTATTTCGCTTTCGCGAAAGCGAATACATTTAAAGCCTAGTTCTTAATTCAACATAAAATAGTTCACAGCTTACTTCTCAAGCCATTCAAGGGATTCATGATCTTCTTCAATATCAAAAGTTTTACAGCTAACCGTTGGGATCAACATAAACTCTATATTTAAGTTTTTTCTTAGGGCAGCGTTAGCGGTCACTACAGCCACCTTTTTGACCGATTTGATGAGGTCAATTACATATTCCAGCAGCATTTTAAAATATTCCCAATAAGTGCTCAAGGTAAGTTCTTCAAAATCCTCAAATTTCACATAGAGAGACACGGCAGTTTTGGTTCTCGAGTATTTCTGGTCAATGCGTTCTACCAGCCAGTCCACATCTTCTTGTTCCATCTGGGTTTTGATCATGAAGGCGAGAATATCTGGATTCTCTCTATTGACGAGTTTAATCATGGTCGTTTAGTTTACAAATCACAACTGTTAACTATTTTAATTTCAGTAAGATAGGTTTAGGTCATTAAAGATAATCTAAGCTACGTTGATTTTATGAAAGAAAAAACGCACCTCTGTCGAAGTGCGTTGTCATCCTATACAGACTAGAATTATCCTAAAATGGCAATGATTTGATCTGCCAGTTCTTCACCTATACGATCCTGAGCTTCATTAGTTGCCGCACCTATGTGAGGTGTAAGTGACAATTTACTGTTCATCATCAGGGTAACTTCTGGAGCAGGCTCTTTTTCAAAAACGTCCAAGGCTGCAAAACTTAAATGCTCATTTTCTAGAGCTTCTACCAGTGCAACTTCATCTAGGACTCCACCACGAGCAGCGTTAACTACAGCGCTTCCTTTTTTCATCATGGCAAATTCTTTTTTCCCTAAGACATATTCTTTTTGAGCAGGAACGTGAAGTGTAACAAAATCTGATGTTTTGAGCAGTTCCTCTTTTTCCACTAGCGGAATCTCTACTTTGATTTCCTGACCATCAAAAAGTTTCCATGAAATGGTTGGTGCTTTTTCTGCAAAGCTATCGTGAGCAATTACTTTCATTCCAACTCCAGCAGCGATTTTAGCAACTTCTTGTCCTATACGTCCTATACCGATAATCCCTATGGTTTTGCCACGCAGTTCAACACCAGCGCCGTAAGCTTTTTTCAATCCTTTAAAATTACTATCACCTTCTAGTGGCATGTTTCTATTGGAATCGTACAAGAACCTCACACCACCATATAAGTGTGCAAAAACAAGTTCTGCCACACTAGCGCTACTCGCTGCAGGTGTGTTGATGACTTTAAGTCCTTTATCTCGAGCATATTGTACATCAATGTTATCCATACCTACACCACCACGACCTATGATTTTAAGGCTAGGACAGTTGTCAATAAGATCCTGACGAGCGGTAGTCGCAGATCGTACGAGCAACACGTCAATCTCATGCTTATTGATGTAGTCCTGTAGTTGCTCTTGAGCCACATTTGTAGTTATGACTTCATAACCGTTAGCTTTCAATTTATCTATTCCGCTTTGGGAAACGCCATCATTGGCCAGTACCTTTTTACTCATATTTCTTGTTTTGAGCATCGCTGTAAGGCGACGTTTTGTGATCCAGCCATTTGTCTATAGCTGTAATTGTTTTGATGGTAATGCGTTGATAGTGTTTACGTATCCGCAGTTCTATATTTATCAAAAATATTCTTTGTGAATCAAATTTGTTAGAAAACGAGATCATAATTCATTAAGCCGTACGTTCCAGTTCTTTCATGGTATCTACTAAGGTCTGTACACTTTCCACACTTAAGGCATTGTACATGCTGGCGCGGTAGCCACCTACAGATCTGTGACCATTCAAACCGTTGATTCCAGCTTCTTTTACCATGGCATTGAAACGCTCTGCAAGTGATTCATCATGCAGGGAAAAGGTAGCGTTCATTTTAGAACGATCTTCTTTGTTGATTACAAATCCTTTAAACAAGGGGTTTCTATCAATCTCGCTATAGACCATTTCTGCCTTCTGGTCATTGATTTTTTCAATCCAATCAATGCCTCCATTATCTTTCAACCACTCCAGTGTCAACATCGTGGCATAGATAGGAAATACAGGTGGCGTATTGAACATAGATTCCTTCTCAATATGAACTTTATAGTTGAGCATGGAAGGAATTTGTCTGGAAACCTTTCCAAGAATTTCATCTTTAACCACCACAAGTGTGGTACCAGCTGGTCCCATATTTTTCTGGGCACCGGCATAGATCAAATCGTATTTTTCAAAATCGCGCTGGCGAGACATGATATCACTACTCATGTCACAAACCAACGGTACGTTTACATCAGGCGTTTCATGTAGTTGTGTTCCGAAAATGGTATTGTTGGTTTGGAAGTGAAAGTAATCCACATCGTCAGGTACGGTATATCCTTTTGGAATATGATTGTAATTGTCATCTTTTGATGAGGCCACCACATTTACTTCACCAAACATCTTAGCTTCTTTGATCGCTTTATCAGACCAAGTTCCCGTGTTCAAATAAGCGGCCTTTTTTTCCAATAAGTTATAGGCTACCATAAGGAATTGCATGCTGGCGCCACCACCTAAATACAAAGCTGAATATCCTTTACCAGTCAATCCTAAATGTTCTAGTGCCAGTGCTTGTGCTTTATCCATCACAGCGATAAAATCCTTGCTGCGGTGAGAAATCTCCAGAATACTTAAATCGTTGAAGTTGAGGATCGCATCAGCTGCTTTTTTGAGAACTTCTTGTGGTAGCACGCATGGACCAGCGCTAAAATTATACTTAAGCATATACTAGGATTTAGGTTTACACAAAGGTGCAAAAATGCCCTTTTAACTATGTTATGAAAGCGATAAGTTTTTAAGATAATGTCAACAGAAAATGTATCGTGTCCACACCATCTGCATAATCAGCTAGTCCAGGTTTTTGGGTTTCTCCAAAATCAACCAACTGTGGTGCCGCCATAGCTTTTAAAGATGGTTCTAGTGTCTGCTGCACTTTTTGATTGGCAACCACGCATTGCAAATCTTCTGCATGAGCAGTGATTTCTGCCACCAAGTCATCGTTGGTAGCATAAGAGCTGTACCCAAGCGACGCAATAGGTGAGGCGTAGCTTTCGGTTTCTTCCTTGATGATCAGGAACTCGTTGTCCAATAATTTGAACTCGCTCATCAAATAAACCGCTTTATTATAATCATAATTGTTGGAGTACTTGATGTAGTTGATTAACTCTCGTTTTTCATACATGGCCTTGAAAAAGGCGTCAAAATTGTAATTCTCCGGCACCTTAATGTGACTTACACTGCGACATCCCAATCCAAAAAATAAAAACACATCATCACTCAACGCGACCAGTTCATCGTGGGTTTCATCTCCAGTGAGTATGGCAATAGAATTGCGATTCTTGCGTATGATGTTAGGCTTCTTACCAAAGTAATGCTCAAAATATCGAGCTGTATTGTTACTGCCAGTGGCGATGACCGCATCAAAATCGGTCAGGCGATCTTCAGTAAAGTCAAAAGATTCTTCCAGTGCCGGTACATCTGCGCTGGCTAGTTTCAAGATTAACGGCAACAGCACATCATCGTTGCTGCTGGTTTTGATTTGTGCAAAATGGCCCGTCAAAATGATACAAAGCACATCATGAAATCCCACTAAAGGAATATTTCCCGCAGCGATGACCGCAACTTTTTTAGGCTCTACATGCTCCAGGTGATAAGGCTCCAACCAATTGTTGAGATGCTCAACCGTTAAGGCTTGAGACCATTGTTCCAGCGCAAACAGCAGATTGTCACGTGTAAACCAGGAATTTTTCTGCTCGGCGAGCGTTAGGGTTTGGTTAATGGTAATGGCCCACAAGTCCTCATCGATGTCGATGGCACTGTGGTCTGATGCTAGGTACTGGGATAGAATTTTTCCCGCTTTCGCGAAAGCGGAAACCCTATCATTTAACGAGGTATTAATTGGCTTAACAGGCAATGAATCTTATTTTTGCACAAAAGTAAAGAAAACAGCTATGGCGATCATCATCACAGACGAATGTATCAATTGCGGAGCCTGCGAACCAGAATGCCCCAACACGGCAATCTATGAGGCTGCAGATGACTGGCGATATGCAGATGGAACTGATCTGGATGGCAACGTGGTCTTGCCATCTGGCAAGGAAGTGGATGCCAACGAGACCCAAGAGCCTGTGAGCGATGAGTTCTATTATATCGTACCTGATAAGTGTACCGAGTGTGTAGGTTTTCATGAAGAGCCACAGTGTGCTGCCGTGTGTCCCGTGGATTGCTGCGTTCCTGATGAGGATGTAGTTGAAGATGAAGCCACGCTTAGAACCAAGCAAGCCTTCATGCACAAAAGCTAGTCACGCAATCTTTTACGTATTTTTCTTCTCCTGCGCAAATATCTAAAAAGGATCACTAGCGCAATCAAAACAATGATAAAGGGCCAGATGTTGATCAACCCAATGAAGAACCACACCAGATTGTCCCAACCATTAGCAAAACTCTCAGAAAATCGGTTTTTGTTGTAGCTCAATTCTGGAGTGGATTCATAAAACGAAATATGAAGGGTCGAGTAGGAGACCTGATTTTCCAGATACTTTAAGCGTCCTTCAAAACTTTCAATATCAGATCTAAGAACGGCGATTTGCCTTTCAATTTCTAGAATATCGGTTACATTTTTGGCTTGTTCGAGGATTTCCAGATAACGCTCTTCCAGTTCTTTTTTGGTTTTTAAACGAGCCTCGATATCCAGAAATTCTTCAGTGACATCCTTTACGTTAATGGTTTTGTAGTCCAATCGGTCCACGCCAGCAGTGGCATCTGCCAGTAAGTTGTCAAAGTTTTTTGAGGGAACGCGTACGGTGATGGTGTTGGTTTTACGGCCGGTAGAGCTGGATTCCTCATCTGCAGCAATATAGCCACGATGTTTATTGACGGCCGTGATGATGTTGTTTCTGGTCTGTGAAATATCGTTGGTTTCAAATTCTATCCTACCATTGGTGATCAATTTACGATCAGTTATCTCAATGGCTTCCTGTTCAGGTTCTACCATTGGAAACATATCCACATTTTCAACCATTTCGGCATTTGGATTTTCATCACAAGCGGTAAAGCTCGCAGCAATGAAAAGAAGCAAAAAACTGATTTTAAAGATTCTAGCTGTCATCATTTGGCATATTTTTGGTTTCAAATAATTCCGATATCTCATTGACGTTTCTTCAGATCAAACGCGCAGTGTGCTTCAAATATGCAGAATTTATGAAATATAGTTACTTGATTATGGTTTGTATCGCTTTCGCGAAAGCGAACTCACAACAAACACCACCACAATTAACAGGACCACAGTTGTTGGAAAAAGCGATTGCGTACCACGATCCCAAAGGAAACTGGTCGCGATTTGCAGACAGTCTGGAGATACTGACCACATCACCAGATATGGAGGACCGTACCAGTAACATCAAGATCAATTTGCCGGCAAAAAGTTTTGAATTGGTTTCCAAACGTGGTGATATCGTCAATGAATATACCGTGCTTAAAGACAGCGTCGTGACCGCAGCAAAGATGGATCTATCGCAAATGGACACCACTTTTGTAATGGGAAAGGAAGATTTTAAACGTGCCGTTTTTATGCGTGATTACTACACATACCTTTACGGCTTGCCCATGAAATTAAAGGATAAAGGCACTGTAATCTCCTATGAAGTGGAGCGTAAAATGTGGAAGGAAAAGGAATATCTAGTACTGCGCGCAGATTATGATCCTAGCGTGGGCAGCGATATTTGGTTCTTTTATTTTGACCCAGAAACGTATCGCATGGAAGCTTATCAATTCTACAAACAAAAGGAGCCTAGAGTCAAGGATCCAAAATCTGGTGAGTACATTTTACTATCTGAAGAGTACAAAACCAACGGCATCAAAATGCCTAAGGTGCGCAAATGGTACTACAACAAGAATGATAAATATCTTGCCACTGACACGATTGTGGATTAGGCATCGATCAACTCAATACAGTCGATTAACAATTCAAATTTTTGATCCACTTTTTTTGTGGCAATCAAGAATCTCGCGTGTTTGATTTGATCGTGGTTAAAGTTGGGCATGTTTAGATTCCTACCTCTATAGGTAGGTTTCATTTCATTTAGCTTGATCTCAATAGTTTGCCACTCGCCATTGGTTTCAAATTCTTTAATGTAGCTTTCTCTCGCGTTGTTGGAATGCTGGATTCTAAACTGATAGGTATTGCCGTCGCCTTTAACTTTGATTTTTGCGATTTGGTCAGGATTCACTTTGATGTCCAGTGAGTTATTTTGTACAGAGCTAAACCCGCCATTACTTTCAACGGTAACATTACCATAAAATCTGGCGTGACCATCTTCAGTCAACTCCACTTTACCTTGAGAGATACCGCCCATAACACGGTCGTCCTCAATGCGCCAATTGCCCAGCCCATTTTCATTATTGAAGTCGTAAATCATTATAGGTGCGGTCATAATTAAAGTGCTTAGAAAAAGGAATAAGGATTTCATGAGATCTATTTTTAGAATAGTCGATGAGGAGCGATGGCCTTTCAGTCCACCAATCTAATCTTCATCAAGTTAATTATTAATATTTGATGAGTACGCAACCTTATGGTAAGTTTTGCATCTAGAATAAAAAGCCAGCCCATGAAAAAACTTATTCTTTTACTTATTCCCATTTTGTTATTGTCTTGTGAGGCACGACTGGATGATGATAAGAGAGCTTTCTTTAAAACCAGAATTGTTGATGCTCAAGGCAATCCCATTAATGATGCGGTAGTAGAAGTGACTAATTTTAGAACCTTCGAGTTCAATCCTTTTGTTTCAAGTATAAGTAAGTTTTCAGAGCCTAGTAGGGACTTTTTGCTAGGTAGAGGCGTCACTGACAATAATGGAGAAACAGATTTTCTGCTGTTGTTTGATACTTCAAATGAATATTTTGTCAATGTGTATCGCGATGGTCAAAACATTTTTAGTGTAGCTACTGGAATCGAGAGTTTTAATGACGACTTGACGCTCAACATCCCATTAATTACGGTTAAGGATGTTGCAGAGGTTGAGTTGGATTTTGTAAATACTTCTGGAGCCACAGATGTTTTTGAATTGCGGGTCAATTATTTTGATTTATCCTGTTCAGAAGTTTTTAAAAATGGCGAATTCCTATTAGATGGAAACTGCGGCTTTTTCAATCAGATCTTTACGAGAATAAATGAAACACCAGATGATGGCAACTTTGAGTTTCAAGCTTTTTATCCTTCTATCATCACCATTTCACTTACTGATGAGGCAGGTACTGAAACTATTCAAGAATTGACTATCAACGATCCAACAGAGCGCTATGAGATCAATTACTAAAGTCGTTCTAGCATGTATTGTTTTAATTAGCAGCATAGCATTTGCTCAAGAAGATGAAAGCCGACTAGCTATTCAGATTCCAGATCGAGTTTTTGCTGCAGACATCTACCTTCAAAGAGCTTTTCCTAGTGGTGATAACTTCGTAGGCAATGGACTTGCCAGTGGTACTGGTTTTGGGATTAGACTACAAAGTGATGTGTATAAAAATATCTATGTAGGTGGCGCCTTGACTCAGGATTATTTTGATGTCAAGGATGTTCAGGAAATAGGGCAGTTCGATAGAGCCACAAAGTTCAATGCCTACCTATTTGCAGGTTATGATTATGTACTCAATGATGATTGGAATTTTACCGCAGATCTAGGCTACGGTTACAGTCAGAATAAGAATAAACAAGGATTTGAGCAAGGTGGCGGCACCTTTAGGGATACAGGGAATCTACTGCGACTTACCACGAGCACAGAATATGCACTGAGCAACGGCATATCTGTTTACTTGAGTCCTAGCTATGAAAAAGTCTTCTATAAAATTGAAACCGCTCCAGCCTTGGGCGATCATTTTAATGTTGGTAATTATTTCAATCTCGCCATAGGTTTCAGGTTCAATGTGAGAGACTACAACAGTATGGATAGTACAACCTCTTACGATCAGGAAATCATGGAATTACAGAGCCGTGATCGCGATGATTTAAGCATTAAGGAAAAGCGAAAGCTTTATTTTCTCAAAAAGAAAGCTGCTCGTAAAGCCCGTAGAGAACATAGAAACAATAATTAATCATCTAGAATAAATGTCTTCGCTAATCTTAATTAAGGAAGATTTGCAAGCATCGATTAAATCTGAGATCAAATATAGTTGCGGATCAATAATGAATTCTGTTTTATCACCGTAGGTTTCAGGGTGCAATCCAAAAGAATCAAAGTATTCTTCATTTTTATTATGAAGTTGTAAGATAACCCTATAAGTTTTTGAAGTCTTCAAACACTTACCATTATTATGTACTAAGCAATTTCTGACTGTTTTCAGAGAATTTATAAAGTCCCATTGATATGCAGGATTTGTGATAATCAACTTGCATTGTTTAGTTAAGAACATTTTAATTTTTTCAAAATCGCTATGACCTTTTAAATCCTTTACCGAAAAATTTGAATTGGTCCTACTTGCGTGTGTATCACATATTTTCATCAATTCAACTTCATAAAAACTGAATACGGAAATTAATAATGACGATTGCAATATATTGGAAAAGATAATCCCATATTTTTGAGACTCTTCAATTTTAGAAATTATCGAGCTAACATTCTTATTAGAAATCTTTGTATTTACAACGGGAAAATCAATTTCTTGCGACTTGTCAAGTAAAAAATCCTGTATCAGTAATTGATATTCTGAAAAGAAACTAAATATTTTCTCGAAATCATTTACCATTTTTTTAGTTATCTAACAGCGTCAAAATATCGATCGCGGCCTCACTGATTTTTGTTCCGGGTCCAAAGACAGCTGCCACGCCGGCATCAAACAAGAACTGGTAGTCCTTGCGCGGTATCACGCCGCCCACGATGATCATGATGTCCTCGCGGCCGTATTTTTTAAGATGTTCCAACACTTGCGGCACCAATGTCTTGTGACCGGCTGCCAGCGATGAAATGCCTAGGATGTGGACATCATTTTCCACGGCTTGTTTGGCAGCTTCGGTTGGCGTTTGGAACAACGGTCCTATGTCCACGTCAAAACCTACATCGGCATAGCCAGTAGCGACCACCTTGGCGCCACGATCGTGACCGTCCTGACCCATTTTTGCGATCATGATGCGTGGTCTACGACCTTCTTTTTTTGCAAAGGCGTCTGCTAATTGTTGCGCTTTCGCGAAAGCGGGATCATCCATAATCTCTTTTTTATACACACCTTGAACGCTCTTGATCTGGGCACGGTAACGGCCAAATTCCTTCTCCAAAGAATAGGAAATCTCACCCAAGGTAGCGCGCTCCTTAGCGGCGTTAACGGCGAGTTCCAGTAGGTTACCTTCTCCAGTTTTTGCGCAAGCGGTTAAAGCTTCCAATGCTTTATTCACTTTATCATCGTTGCGATCTGCCTTGATCTTTTTCAATCGGTCGATTTGCTCAATTCTTACGGCCGCATTGTCCACTTCCAGCGTGTCTATAAGATCTTCATCTGGACTTGGGTATTTGTTCACGCCCACGATCACATCTATGTTGGAATCGATGCGCGCCTGCTTTTTTGCAGCGGCTTCCTCAATACGCATTTTTGGGATACCGGCTTCAATGGCTTTGGTCATGCCGCCTAGCTCTTCAACTTCCTCTATAAGTTCCCAGGCTTTATGGGCGATTTGATCTGTTAAAGACTCTACATAGTAGGAGCCAGCCCATGGATCTACGGTTTTGGTAATTCCCGTTTCTTCTTGTAGGTAAATTTGTGTGTTTCTCGCGATACGTGCGCTGAAGTCGGTTGGCAACGCAATCGCCTCATCCAACGCATTGGTATGAAGACTTTGTGTCCCGCCAAAAGCTGCCGCAGCCGCCTCGATGGTAGTTCTAGCCACATTATTAAATGGGTCTTGTTCCGTTAACGACCAGCCTGATGTTTGACAATGCGTTCTTAAGGCAAGTGATTTGGCATTTTTAGGATTGAATTGTTTGATCATTTTTGCCCATAGCATTCTGGCGGCGCGCATTTTGGCGATTTCCATAAAATGGTTCATCCCAATGGCCCAGAAAAAAGATAGTCTAGGAGCAAAAGTGTCTATGTCCATGCCTGCTTCCAGTCCTTTGCGCACATATTCCAAACCATCTGCCAGCGTATATGCCAACTCAATATCGCTGGTCGCGCCAGCTTCATACATATGGTAACCCGAGATCGAGATCGAGTTGAATTTAGGCATGTTCTTACTAGTATACTCAAATATATCAGAGATGATCTGCATGCTAGGCGTAGGCGGATAGATGTAGGTATTACGCACCATAAATTCCTTAAGGATATCATTCTGAATCGTACCGCTCAACGAAGCGATATCCACACCTTGTTCCATGGCCGCAACGATGTAAAATGCCATAATGGGCAACACGGCACCGTTCATGGTCATGGAAACGGACATTTGGTCCAGCGGAATTTGATCAAAAAGGATCTTCATATCCTCAACGCTATCGATTGCAACACCAGCTTTCCCGACATCACCTTCTACACGCTCATGATCGCTGTCATAGCCGCGATGAGTGGCCAGATCAAAAGCTACCGAAAGTCCCTTTTGTCCTGCAGCAAGATTTCTTCTATAAAAGGCGTTGGATTCTGTCGCGCTGGAAAAACCAGCGTATTGTCTTATGGTCCATGGCCGGCGCACGTACATAGTGGAATAGGGTCCACGTAGGTTGGGAGCTATTCCTGCTACAAAATCAAGATGCTCTAGATCTTTGAGGTCTTCTTTAGAATACTGCTTTTTGAGCGAGATACCTTCGGACGTCTCGTAGTGTTCTTGAGTTTGCGTTGCATTCCCATTATCAAGAGCTGTGAAATCTGCTGTTATGTTTGAAATGTTTTTTCTTCTCATTTATTGAATTTTTGTAAACTCTGCCTTTGTTAGATTAAAAAACTTTTCACTTGCTTGTCCTACAACTAATTCATCCTCAGTTATTTCTAGAATTTTAAATTCGAGAATGTTAGATTTATCTAATATTTCGCTGTCACTGGTAATTGTAACATAATTTTTCTCGGAAGTATATTCACATACTTTAGAACTGTAACCTATTCTTCCTATCAACTTGAGGGTAGTTCCATCTTCAAATTCTATCGCTTTATAACTCCGGACAAACGCTTTATCTATTGAGCCATCATCAAATACAGAGATTGGATTTTTAGTTGTTGTATGACTCACTTGCCAGTAACCAATTAACAGATCACTATTGAAGTCTGAAGAACATGAACAGAGTAATATACTAAGCAGAACCGAAATTTTTACAAGGGTAGACTTAAGTCTACTTTCATGAAAATAGGAAGAAACAGCTGATTTTATCATTTCGGCATTTGTTCTATTTCTACATCTTCTGCAAGTCGCTTGAAAAGAATAGGTTGTATCAAGGTCTTGCGAGGCTCTATTTTTTGAAAAGGAAGGATCTCGTATTCTTTTTGAAGTGGTGCTTCTGCATTCGGGAATTTGTTGACGCCTACGAGTGTTTTTTCTCCTTTTTTAAGTCGATCACGCTCTGCCGTATCACTTTCCTTGACTTTGCGTTGTATCGTTCCTTCAAAAAGCGATTGGACAAATCCGCCAGCTTTTTCAATGCTCTTGAAGATTTCCAGCGCTTTTTCGGTCAACTCCTTAGTCAATGCGTTGATGTAGTAAGTGCCATCTGCAGCGTTAGCAACTTTGTTTAGATAAGCTTCTTCTTTAAGAATCAATAATTGATTGCGAGCGATGCGGTCGCCAAATTCATTTTCCTTATTGAAAAAAGCGTCATATGCTAGATTGTGGACCGTATCTGCGCCACCCAAAACCGCGCTCATGCATTCTGTGGTGGTGCGCAGTAGATTGACATTGTAATCCAGCAGTGATTTGTTGCGCAAACTGGGCGTTGCTGTGATGTAACACCCTAGGTCTTTTATGCCGTAGGCGTTACCTAATGTTTTGGTCAATATGCGATAGGCTCTGTACTTTGCGATCTCCATAAAATAGTTGGAACCTATGGTGGTGTCAATGTTGATACGTTTACTTCGACTCCGCTCAGTAACCATTTCCGCTTTCGCGCCAGCCTGCCGGTCAGGCAGGAAAGCGTCGTAAATATCCTTATCGTGTTCCTTAGTGTTATCGCAATAATGATTGAGGTATTCATTAAGGTGCGCTGCAAAATAGGCGAGTTCTTGGGTAACTGTCGCACCAGCTTGTTGATAGGTGCTCGTATTTACCGTAATATTTGAAAAATAACCTTGAAAGGATTTCAGGAAATTGGCATAGTGAGTACGATCTGATTTTTGATTTATAAACCAGTTCCCAGTAGCAGCCAGCTGGTGTATGATATCCAGATGCACATAGGCTTTAGGTTTAAATCCATGAAGTTTCTTTAAAAAATCAAGATCTAAAAATCGAGGATGTACTTGTAAACCAACCTCTGGTAAGTCTTTTAATAAAACCTCGAGATCAATATCTGGATTAGGAATGTCTAATAAAACACCTTCAGCTCCTCGAGATAATACGTTGAGCGCTTTTTTGTTTGCTGCTCGTGCATTGCCGCAGTAAATCTTTTGAGAAATGTACCAATCATTGTTCTGGGTACCTCGACTAGGAGTATCAATGTTTACGGCACTGTCGCTGTGGTAAATAGGTTTGATATTGATGCCGTCTGGAGTAGGCGTGACCAATGTCTGGTTATAATCGGCGCCCTTGAGATCCATTTGAATCTTTTGTTTCCATGCGGCCTCAGAAACTGGTGTAAAGTCATCAAGTAATCGCTTCTTCATCAATCTTCGTTTTTTACGGAATCTGCATACTCTATAATATACACTTCTTCATTTTCCTTCTTCATTAAATATCGCTCACGTCCAAATTTCTCTATCCCAGCACTGTCTTCCAACTGCTGGATACGCGCTTTGTCTGCAGCGATGCCTCGCATATAGAAATCTGCTGTTTGTTCCTTGTCGGCAATTTGCTGGTCCAGCGCTCTGTGTGCAGTAAGCCATGCGCTGTCATCCAGAAACAGAATCCAAATCGCAAATAGAATTGTGATAATGAAGTATTTATTAAAATACCATTTGCTTTTGATCTCTTTCCATTTCATAAAGTCAAGATACCAATTTAAGCCAACTTTTGATCCAGAATAGAGCGCAAGATCTTAACACCAACTTCATTAAGTCTATTGGTAGGTATGATGACATCAGCATAGGCTTTAGTAGGCTCTATAAATTGCTGGTGCATAGGCTTGAGCGTGTTTTGATAGCGATCAAGTACCTCGTTGATGTCACGACCACGGTCTGTGATATCGCGTTTCAATCTGCGTATAAGACGCTCATCGCTATCGCAATCAATGTAAACCTTGATGTCAAAAAGCTCTCGAATTTCCGGCAGTGTCAGAATAAGGATTCCTTCCACAATAATGACATTGCTAGGCTCTGTCACGACCGTTTCTTTAGTGCGGTTGTGTTCTACAAAAGAATAAACCGGTTGCTCAATACTATTTCCCTTGCGCAACTCGATCAAATGTTCCTTCAAAAGCGCAAAGTCTATGGAATTAGGGTGATCAAAATTAATTTTCACACGTTCCTCATAGGTAAGGTGGCTCGTGTCTTTATAGTAGGAATCTTGAGAGATGACAGTAACGTCAGTATCTGGATATTGATGGGCTACCTGACCCACAACTGTGGTTTTACCAGACCCAGTACCGCCTGCAATACCTATGATAAGCATAATTAGATTTTAGTACTGCAAAGGTAATGGTTCATCACAAATAGAATCAATAATAGACACCTTCAAATTCATTACTCATGATGATAAGGCTCGTTTTTCAGAATAGTAAACGCGCGATAAATCTGTTCTGTGGCAAAGAGTCTTACCATCTGGTGGGAAAAGGTCATGGCGCTTAAAGATAATTTTGAATTGGCTCGAGCGTAAACCGCATCAGAGAATCCGTAGGGTCCACCTATCACATAAACCAGTCGTTTCATTCCAGAAAGACTTCGTTTATTGATCAATTGCGCAAATTGCTGGCTGGAAAGGCTTTTTCCCTTTTCGTCCAGTAAGGTCACAAAATCACTGGTTTGCAATTGGTTGAGTAAAAGCTCTCCTTCTTTGACCTTTTGCTGGTCGATGCTTAGGTTCTTCGTTTTTTTGAGGTCCGGAATGATTTCCAGCTCAAAATTGATGTAATGCTTGAGCCGTTCCACGTACATATCTGTAAGGTCTGCGATACGGCTATCATCGGTTTTACCTACCGCCAGTAGAGTTATCTTCATGCGCCAAAGGTAAAATCTTTATTCATTTTCATAAGATTGCCTGCAGAATCTTACTTTTGAGAAACGAGAATTTGACCACTATTATGAAGTACCATGGAGCTGCATTTGAAGAAGAAGTTGACCGCATCATCACCAATGCCTTGCGAGAAGATGTAGGTGATGGCGACCATAGCAGCCTGGCTTGCATTCCACGCAGTGCCAGTGGTAAGGCACGACTGCTGGTAAAGGATGAAGGAGTGATTGCTGGTATCGCTTTCGCGAAAGCGATATTCCACAAAGTCGATCCTACATTAAAAATAGAAGAATTGAAAAAGGACGGTGATCGCGTGGTTTATGGCGACGAAGTGTTTTATGTGAGCGGTTCTTCCAGATCCATTCTCACGGCCGAACGTCTCGCACTTAACAGCATGCAGCGCATGAGTGCGATCGCGACCAAAACTCGGCAATTTGTTGACCGGTTGGAAGGTACCAAAACCAAGATATTAGACACGCGCAAGACCACACCAGGAATACGATTATTGGAAAAATGGGCAGTTCATACCGGTGGCGGCGTTAACCATAGGTCTGGTCTTTATGACATGATCATGCTCAAGGACAACCATATTGATTTTGCAGGTGGCATTACAAAAGCTATTGAAAAAACGACGGACTACCTTCAAGAAACCAACAGGGATTTAAAGATCATTGTAGAGGCAAGAAATCTGGAAGAAATCAAAGAGATTCTAACCTCGGCCGATAAGGTTTACCGCATCCTGATTGATAATTTTAATTACGAAGACACTAGAAAAGCGGTAGAATTGATAGGCGATCAATGCCTGACTGAAAGTAGTGGCGGCATTACTCTGGACACGGTACGACAGTACGCGGAATGTGGTGTGGATTACGTCTCCAGCGGTGCGCTTACTCATAGCGTTTACAACATGGATCTTAGTTTGAAAGCCATGCATGAGTAGGCTTAAGGCAATATTGGATCGCATACCGGTCATTTCTTGGTTCGTCGCGGTTTCCAGCAGGGCACGATTGCCAGGTTTTGAAGGGATGACCGTTTATGATCTTTGGGAAACCTATAGTGTTGGAATTGTTCAAGGTGCTTTTACATTGCGCGCCAGTGCGATAAGCTATAGTTTTTTCATGGCGATTTTCCCGTTCATACTGTTCATGCTTAATCTTATTCCTTTTGTACCGGTAGATAATTTCCAGGTAGATTTTTTAGAGTTTGTCAATGGGTTGCTACCGGCACAGGCCGCTGGTTCTTTTGATACGATATTTAAGGAAATTGCATTACAGGAGAATACAGGCTTATTAACGATTGCTTTTATCACGTCCTTATTTTTTATGAGCAATGGCGTTAATGCGATTTTTGACGGCTTTGAGCGTTCGTATCATTCATCGTTTAATCGCAACATGTTCAGGCAATATTTTGTGGCGGTTGGAGTGTCATTGATGCTCAGTCTTTTTTTATTGATTTCCATTGCCATGTTTGGTGTGGTTGAATACTGGATTGATTCTTTAAGAGCAGAAGATTTTATGACGCAAAGCTCTACAGAGATCTGGTTGATCATACTGCGTTACATCGCGATTATCATCATGCTCTATCTATTTGTGAGTACGCTGTATTACACAGGTACCAAAGAAGGAAGGCAAACCAGATTCTTCTCTATAGGCTCTGTAGTAACCACGGTGCTTATTTTAATTACATCATACCTCTACGGGATTTATATAGACAATTTTGCTTCCTATAACGAGATCTATGGTTCCATAGGTGCACTACTAATTTTAATGATCTATATATGGCTTGCAGCCAACATTTTGCTATTGGGTTATGAGCTTAATGCGTCTATCAGATCATTAAAGGCACGGAATTTGAAATAGGAATACTATATTTAAACAATCTAATAACTACTAATATGAAAAAATTACTCTTAATCGCTGTTGCCGCTCTTGGTACCTATACAGCATCTGCACAAATGACCGTAGAAGGCGTTACTGTAGAAAAAAGCCTGACCGTGGACGGTAAGGAACTTATTCTTAATGGCGCTGGATTGCGTGAGAAGTTTGTTTTTGATCTTTATGTAGGTGGCTTGTACACTACAGCAAAAACTACTAATGGTGCGGCATTGTTAAGCTCTGATCAGCCTATGGCGATCACACTTGACATCGTCAGTAAACTGGTAACACAAGAGAATATGGTTGAGGCCATTACAGAAGGTTTTGAAGACAGCGTATCGAGTGCAGAGCGTAAAAAACTACAACCTAAAATCGATAAGTTCATTGGATTCTTTAATGAAGAGATTGTCAATGGAAACGAATTCCAGATCTCATATGTGCCAGGAAAAGGAACTATGGCTCACAAGAACGGTAAGCTATTGGGAACTATTGAAGGAAAGGATTTTGCTACAGGACTTTTTGGGATCTGGTTGGGTAACAAGCCGGCAGACAAAGATTTGAAAAAAGGAATGTTGGGACTTTAATCTCAAACCTGTTGAATTAATTAAAAGCCCGTGAGATTTCATGGGCTTTATAATACACAGATTATGAAATATGTAGTGTTGGTGCTGTTGTGTTTTTTCGCTTTCGCGAAAGCGAACTCCCAAGACGTCACTGGAACATGGAAAACCATTGATGATGAATCTGGAGAAGTAAAATCTCATGTCCAGGTGTACAAAAAAGGTGATTCCTATTACGGTAAAGTATTGAAGGTACTCTCCAAAGACGCGCCACCTAATCCTAAATGTATTGCCTGTGAAGGAGCCCTAAAAGATCAACCCATTGAAGGTATGGTCATCATGAAGGACCTGAAAAAAAAGGGTAAAATGTATAAGGATGGCACCATTATCGATCCAGAAAACGGCAAAGAATATGACTGTAAAATCTGGCTCAATGAAGATAATCCAGACTTGTTGATGGTACGCGGTTATATCTTGTTTTTGTACAGGACCCAAACCTGGGAACGTCTATAAGTTATTCATAAAATAGCGCACCACAGCAAGCGCACAAAAAGGGAATCGGTTATTTTTACATAACCGATTTTTTTTATGTCCTATTTTCTAGATGTTATACTGCCATTGCCATTGGAGCGCTATTTTTCATACCGCATCACGGCTGCAGAGGCTGGTATGATTCAGCTAGGTATGCGCGTTGCGGTTCCCTTTGGAAAATCAAAGATCTACACCGGTATCGCCGTGGCCGTACGCGAGAATATTGAGGTTGCATACGACATTAAAGACATAGAGTTTGTTATTGATGAGGCACCTATTTTACAAAAGGGACAAATCAAATTTTGGGAATGGATCGCTTCCTATTACCTATGTAGTGTAGGTCAAGTCATGAAGGCAGCCTTGCCTAAATCACTGCTGCTGGAAAGCGAGACCATTATCCAGCGCAACGAGGAAACAACCGTAGAAGACGATGAATTAACAGATCAGGAATTCCTGATCATGGAGGCATTGGAGAATCGTAAAGCCATGAAAGTGGACGAGGTGGCCAGTTTGCTGGATCGTAAAACGGTATTGCCTATTTTAAGGAACATGCTGTCCAAGCATTTGATCATCCTGCAAGAAGAACTCTACAATACCTACAGGGCCAAAACCGAAAAATACATATCGCTCGCTCCAGAATTTCAGGATGAAGATGCTTTAAGAGAACTACTGGACTCTATGACTCGGGCTCCTAAACAGCGCGAGGTACTCATGACACTTTTCATGATGCGCGCTGGTGATAAACCGGTCAAATCCAAAGATCTAGAAACGAGATCCAAAGCTACTCGTGCCGTAATGAAATCTTTGATTGACAAAAAAATTTTGTTGGAAACGGAACAGGAAGTGAGCCGTATGTTGATGGACCGGCAAACGGGTCATGAGTTATATGAACTCAACGATGCTCAAGAAGTCGCATACAATGAGATCAAAACGGCGTTTGAAGACGACAAGGTTTGCCTATTGCATGGCGTGACGTCCAGCGGTAAAACCGAAATTTACGTCAAACTCATTGAGGAATATTTAGTGCTGGGCAAGCAATGTCTGTATCTGTTGCCAGAAATCGCTCTGACCACTCAACTTATTGGAAGATTACAGCATTACTTCAAACATCAAGTGCTGGTGTACCATTCTAAATACAATCTCAATGAGCGACAGGAAGTATGGAATCTCGTACTGGATGCCCATGAACCTTACGTGGTCATTGGCGCGCGCAGCGCTTTATTGTTGCCCTTTGCAGATCTGGGTTTGATCATCGTGGATGAGGAACATGAGACCAGTTTCAAGCAATTTGATCCTGCACCGCGCTACCACGCCAGAGATTCCAGTATCGTGTTGGGAAAAATGAAAAGCTCACAAATCCTTTTGGGTAGCGCCACGCCTTCCTTAGAAAGTTATTACAATACGACTATTGGTAAGTTTGAATTGGTTGAGCTCAAAAAGCGCTATAACAATGTGTTGATGCCAGAAATCAACATGATTGACATTAAGGAGAAGCACCGCAAGAAACGCATGACCGGACATTTTTCCGACACGTTGATTGAGGCCATGACTCAAGCCTTTAAAAATGATGAACAGGTCATTCTATTCCAAAACCGCCGCGGTTTTGCACCCATCATGGAGTGTAATACCTGTGGCCATGCACCACAATGTCCCAATTGTGATGTGAGCCTCACTGTGCACCAGCATCGTGGCCAGATGCGATGTCATTACTGCGGTTACCACACTTTTATCCCTAAGGAATGCATCGCCTGCTCCAGTACCGACCTGGACACTAAAGGTTTTGGAACCGAACAAATAGAAGCCGAATTTCTAGAGATTTTTCCCCAGCGCAAAATCGCGCGGATGGACCTGGATACCACGCGAGGAAAATACAGCTATGAAAAACTCATCGATCAAGTCGAGAATAGGGAAGTGGACGCTTTGGTAGGCACCCAAATGCTTACGAAAGGACTTGATTTTAGACACGTGAGCCTGGTTGGAGTTCTCAATGCAGATGCCATGCTTAATTTCCCAGACTTCAGATCGCACGAGCGTTGTTTCCAATTATTGACGCAGGTGGCAGGTCGCGCAGGTAGAACGGAGAAGCGAGGTACGGTTTTATTGCAGAGCTACAATCCATACCATATGATTTTGCAGCAGGTAAGCACTTATGATTACAAGACGATGTTCAAGGAGCAGTTGCAGGATCGATACCAGTTTAAATATCCGCCATACCAGCGATTGATCAGGATCACGTTCAAGCATAGGGATTACAATACCACTTTGCAGGCAGGTGAGTGGTTTGTGGGCGCTCTAAATCAAATTGAACATGGCGTTGAGGTGCTGGGACCAGAGTTTCCGCCGGTTTCTCGAGTGCGTAATCTTTTCAACGTACACGTGCTGGTCAAAATGGGCAAGACCCATTCACCAGAAACCATAAAAGGCTTCATTGCCAAAGTCAAACGCAGCTTTGAGAGCATCAAACAATACCGTGCCGTGCGCTGCAATATTGATGTGGATTGTTATTAGGCTGCTGTTGAGTTCGCTTTCCTGCCTGACCGGCAGGCAGGCGCGAAAGCGAATTATCAAAAATCAAGGAATAATCAGGCTTAGTTCCTCTCAAACGTGAGAAGATCTGTACCGCCGTTTCCACCACTGATGTCAATAAGTTCAATTTTAGTGGAACTCTGCGAAATAATATCCCAGTCGTCACTTAGGTCTTCAAAATCGTTCATTACAGTGAAATTGATGTTGAAGTCAAGATCATCTGGACTGTCATCGCTGCTATTGCTGCTTTCCACGCTCCAAGTTCCATCATAGGAATTGACGCCGTTAGTGGCATTTAAAACACCATTTGCATTAAAGGTAAAATTATAGCCAGTGAAATCGCTGGTTTCATCGGTACCCGAATCGATAAAGCTGGTAATTCTCCAGGTTCCAATACCTACATTAGCCCTAATCTTATTTTGGATTGTGAGATTGTTAGGATTATCATCATCAGAGGAACATGAAAAAATAAATAAACTGATTCCAAAAAGGAATACTGCAGGAAAATTGGTTTTGAAAGATTTCATCACTTCGTTTTTAGGGTTAGGTTCCACTGAAACGAAAATTTACTCTTCTTATTGTTTCACTAACAGCTCAATGCGGTCGTCCAAAATGTTGATGAGTTTATGCTTGTATAGATTCCCTACGGCTTTTTTAAAGGACTTTTTACTCATGTTGAACTCATGGCGTATTTGATCTGGCGAGCTCTTATCTGTTATCATGATGGCACCAGATGGGCTTTCGCGTAGGGTTTCCAGTATGGTTTCAGAGTCGGTTTCAATCACGTTTACATAACCTTGCGGTCTCAAGGTGACGTCAATCTTACCGTCTTCACGTATGTTTTTGATAAAACCTATGCCTTCCATACCTTCTTCCAGCTCAATGAATACGTCGTCGTGATAGACGAGTCCCTCAAATTCATTTTCTATTAGTACGGTGAAACCTAGTGGTGTCTCTCGTTCAATAAGAAGGTTGACCTTGTCTCCTGGCTTTAGATTCATCGAGTAAAATTTAGAACTTTAATGAAATGCGAAAGTTAGCCAATCCCTTTCAAGAATGTGATAAAAGGAACATAATTACTTTGCTGCTGGAACGGAGCGCTGCTAATTCTTTAAAAATTTAAAGAAGATGTTGGGCTCACGATTATCGATGATTTCCAGGAAATAGATTCCTACATTCAAGCCATTGATGGAATTATTGGAAAGGCTTTTAAGTTCTTAACTTAAACGCGCCTCAATTTTAAAAATGCAAGATTGATTTTCATTTCCAATAAAGAACGCAACTAGGAAAGCAGTTTTGCCTTACGTCTTTTGCGAAAGGTCAAAATTCCACCTATGAGAATCAGAATTAAGGATGGATACAAACTAACGAATGCTAAAATCCCGAATCCTACCGCATTTCTAGCTTCTACGAGATGTAAAGCGTCCAGTAATAAAAGAATGAGTAATGGACCAACCCCAAAAATAAATAGCAGCAATCCAATCTTTAAAGTCAAGTGTAATTTACTCCAGGCTGATTTCATGCGGATTGATTTAGGAAAGTGTTTCTAACTAGTGATTTGTGAATGTACAACTAGTTGAGGCCGTTACTTTCTTTAAATCAATTTATAATTTTTAAAAAGCGAAGTGAAGTATTTTTAAGTGTTGATGGACTGAGGAGTTTCATCACTATTCCTGCATTTTCTAAAATTACTTAGGCTAGGTACAGCTTTGAGGTTTGGCTTTTGCCTTTGGTAATATGTGCCAAAGTAAAAAGACTCGAGGATTTTCAGAAGTAGGCAAGAACAGCGCCATTACTTATTGCCATTGTTAGGCAACGTTTTTTATTTTATCCAGTTCGAAAAATTCATTGATTTTATTCAACAGTTCACTTTTCGATTTATTCATATTCAACACTCCATAAAATGGATTATTTATTGATTTGTCAATTAGCTTTCCATTTCTAATTTTCATTAAATGAGGAAATTTATTGTAGTGTTTTAATCCGTATAATGCTTCAGAAATAAATTCCGAATTATATTCAGACTCAATCTTTCTCCCGTTCAGGTATAAGATTTCAATTCCGTCATTAAGATTTGGTATAATATCATCCTCAATATATTGTTTTGAGTACTTTCTGTTATTGTAGCAGAAGAAATTCTTCCCGTTGTTTTTATTTAGAAACACTGCATATTTCTTTTCAAACTTTTTTCGCTGAAAATGTCCAATCGGGATAATAGCTACCATAAACGGAATAGCCAGAATAAATAGTGGAATTCCTATGATAATAATTGCAATGATTATTAATATGCCTTTCAGTTTTCTCAATGGTCCTTCAAATGTTGCCTATCGGTCTAATATAACCTTCAGTTACGGATTAATATGCGTAAATTTTTGGTTTAGCATAGTCGTTAGCAATTCCGAGTGGATTCGGACATAATCGAATCCGCCGTAATTGCGGTTATATATTTTTGCTACGCGTTTTTTATTTCGGTATGTAGAACTTTTTATGTTCAATCCAGTTGTTTAAAAATTCTTTGTCAGTCAAATGTGTGAACCAAATTTGGTCATTTCCAGTTTTATATTCTAATTCCATTATTTTTCCGCCAACTTTTGATACCAACGTTCTTATTTTCTCTTTGTTTTTCGTAAAATCAGGGTCAATTGCTGTCGAAAAATCCACAAATCCGTTTTCAATTTCCATTACTTTGGACATCACTTCCGCAATAAATTTATGTCCGAATTTTTGGTTGGTCCAAGCCATAAATCCGATATAACATTTTGGAATAAACCAAGCTTTTTTTCAAATTCAGCTTTTGATTCCGAGTCAAACTCCACGTCCTGTTCCGCATCCGAGTAATAAATTCGGAAATGGTAATCTTCTCCATTATTTTCAACACTTATATCGTATTCCAAGTCATTTTCCAATTCAAACTCTCCACAGGATTCAATAGTTTCTTTAATCTGACTTTTTGATTGTTCAGATAAGTAATTTTTGAAATAAATCAGATTTGTAAATCCTCCCATTGCATTTTTCTCAAATGTGTGGTAACGGTCTTGTATATGGCTCGTAGCGTGTAAATTAGCGATTATTGTTCGGTTAAACTTTTATTTTGCAAATATGCTTGAACTTCGATTAAACAACTACCTAGCTATGAGCTATATACTTTGTTAGCAAACGTTTTTATCGATACTTTTTTATTTACTTAAGTTCCTATAGATTTTATCTAAACCTACTTTTATAAGTTTTGAGACTTTATCATTTTTATATATAAATTTAAAACTAACGGACTTAATTTATAATATAATCTAATAAAAGCTCTACCCCACATTGATTTTTTCAATTCTTCATCACGATATTTTCTGAAAGCTATGACTTCTTCTGAATATAAATCTTTATAACAGGCTGTTGCTATAAAACAGTTTGAATTATTTGATGAATTTTGCGACTCTATCAATTCTTTTGGCAATGCTGACTTCCAATATGTATTGAGGAACAAGGTAATGTTAGGTAAAAACTCGCTTGAACAGTACAATACTAGCTTTTGTACAGCACCTTGTTCATTCTCGTAATTTAAAGTTAATTTGTGGCCTTCATATTCTTCGGTATTTACAACCGTAAATTCATCTGCGATATGTCCAGTCAAAGAGCCAACTAAACCGAAAGCACTCTTTCCTAAAAGTTTTGCTTTATGTTTTAGAAACTCTTCTTTTACAAATACCAAATTATTATTTTCTTCAGTTTCGTAATCTAAAATATTCGTACGATGTATATGTGCACCAGCAAGTTCACGAGTTTCATCTCTTACTTTTTTACTAAAATATAAAGTTATTCCATCAATACTCGCTAAAAGTTGACAGACATATCCTAATTTTATGTATCCTTCAGGGTAAAATAACTTATCAAATTCTGGAATTCCAGAATCGTAATAAACTTGTGCTTGATGATGGTCGCCTACTTCAAATGTAGCAATAGCATCAAGCATATCATCATCTCCTTGAGAAAAAGTTTTCCCAGATAGATATATATTTTCGTTATTCAAACGTTTTTTTTCATCAATTAAATTTTAATATTTTCAGTAATAAAGTGATTAAACAAAGCTAAATCCATTTCCGTTTTTACTATATTTTATTTTTCTATCGATGAAATTTTCAGATTTTTTTGGATGTTTTATTGTAAACTCATCTGTTCCATTTCTTTCTATCAAATTTAATCTTCTATCTAAAATAATTTTTAAAAAATGATATCCAAATAATGCGCTGTAAATAAATCTCAAACTCCATTCGTCAAAAGAGATAGTCTGTAATTCCCAGCTCTTTCCTCCATAATTATATAGGTTAATTCGATTGTTATCATTCATTCTATCAAATGAATATTCTGAATGTGCAAACGCATTTCTTAATGAAGTATGAAATCCTTTTTTTATTACTTCCCAAATTTTTAAATTATTATTTTTGAAAACCTTCCGTATTTTGTCGATTATAAAGTCGTGCTTTCCCATCGGTGGAACTTTTACATTCCAGTCGTAATCCTCATTATTATTTAAGTGAGCTAAACGATATAGCTTTTTCAAAAACGATTTTGATTCCCAAACGTGAGAGTATACCATCAACTCGATATTCATTCTATACGAATTGTCGTCAGTTGAAAGCATTTCTTCTGGAAATGAATAATAATTTGTAAGAAATTCTGATAAAAATTCTATTCGTGTTGAATCTTGTTTACCATCAATTCTATAATCAATGCAAAAAGGATTAAAGTCAGCATTATCATTCTCCACATATTGAGCATCCGCTAAAAATAAAATGTAATTGCCTAAATTTTGAGTTTTGAGTTTGTCCAAAGATTCCTCAATACTTTCTTTAACTTCTTTGTCAATTACTGCAAATTGTTTTCTACTTATCATTTTTTTTCTAATGTTTGCTAACTAGTGTATAAACAAACCTAACCAATTTTTATTGCAAACTATCATCAGATGAGTTGGTTATCCAAACTTTTATTGGGAATCGCACATACCAATATTTTAGATGGTTATGAAACCTTTTTAATCTTAAACGTTTAATACCGGTTTTTAAGAAAGTTACTTCTTCCTACTGCAGCAGCGAAAGCTATACATCTATTCAACCAAAAAAAGCCCATTCAATTTGAATGGGCTTTTGAAATAGGGTAGTTGGATTGTTTTAATCCTCGCGCGAGTATTTCTCCATATAGCGTTCATACAGTTCCTTCTGGCGCGTGTCCAGTGAGACATCACGACCATCGATAAAGGCTCTGGTCAACTTATTGGTTCTCATGTCCAGCGCATTGCCTTCAGAGATAAATAGGGTCGCGCTCTTGCCTTGTTCCAGCGAGCCGTACTCCTTATCAATGCCCAAAATCTTGGCGGGATTCAGCGTCACCATCATCAACGCCTTCTCGATATCCAGCCCAAAACCCGCGACGGTGCCCGCATAAAAAGGCACGTTACGCACCTGGTGGCGTTCCATGCTACCTGAGTTTTCCAGACCTACCAAAACACCAGCATCGGCCAGCAGCTTCGGGAATTTGTACGGCATGTCATAATCCTCATCGTCTCTGGACGGCAAGCTGTGCACACGTGCGGCAAGTACAGGCACGCCAGCGGCAGCGATGTCTTTGGCGATCTTTTCAGATCCTTCTGCGCCTACCAGTACGAGATTGTTGGTCAGGTTGTTCGCTTTCGCGAAAGCGAGAACGTCAATCACCGCTTTCTCACCACTCACATGAACGTACATATTAGTCGTTCCTGCCATGGCCGTTCCCATCGCCTGTAGTTTTAAATCCACATTGTCTGGATTTTTAGTTTTGGCATAGGCCTTGGCCTTGTTGAGAAACAGGCGTAATTCTTCTACCTGCTCGTCATAATCCTTAGCCGGTTCGATAGGTCCATAGTTGGGCCAGGAACCAGAACGGGCAAAGCTGCGCGGCCAGTTCACGTGGATACCATCGTCCATGCGTACGGCGGCATCTTCCCAGTTCCAAGCGTCCATGTGCACCACACTGGATTTACCCGAAACACGACCACCACGTGGTGTGATCTGTGCCAGTAGTATCCCGTTGGGACGCATGGTTTCTACGATCTTACTTTCTGCATTGTAGGCGATAATGCTACGTATGTGCGGATTGTAGGTTCCTATCTCACGCTCGTCATCACTGGCACCTACAGCGTCAACCTCTACCAATCCCAGCGTCGTGTTTGCCGCGATCATTCCTGGATAGATATGTTTGCCGCTGGCATCGATCACTTCGCCTTTAGGTGCTGCGAGTCTCATAGTGGTGGCATCACCAACAATAGTCAACTTACCATCTTCAAATTCAATAACCGAATTCTCAATGACCTGACCGTTACCCAAATGTGCCGTACCATTCATGATACGCACGGCCGTTTTTTGCACGGGTGCCGGTGCCTGTTGTGCAAAGCCAGTCGCCGCGACGAGCAAGCTTGCGATATATATTAGTTTTTTCATTCTTTATAATTTACAAATCCAGTTTCCCAGATTCAGAATTTCTATATATGTTTTATTTCCTGTAATTCTTTGTAACAAACCAAACTTGATATTTCAAATTCAAATTCAAATTCAAATTCAGGTTCGAGTTCAAGTTCAAGTTCAAGTTCATCTGTTTACCATTCCAAAGTATCACAGTGGTATTCAGTCTTCTTAGATTGTTTAGGAGTTTGGGTTTTAAGTCCCTTATTTTTGGCCATGATCATCTCGTTGGACAATTGCTGACGCTCTTTCTGGACGGCAGCTCTCATTTGCTTGTCTTTTTCAATGTCAAAGAAAACGATCCCATCCACCATGGTGATTTGTGGTCTCGCTTGAACATCTAGTGGGTGCTTGTTCCACAACACAAGGTCTGCATCCTTTCCTTCCTTGATACTACCAGTACGGTCATCGATGTGTAAGAGTTTAGCAGGATTGAGTGTTACAAATTTCCAGGCTTCTTCCTCGCTAACATTACCATATTTAACGGCTTTGGCGGCTTCTTGATTCAAGCGGCGTGACATCTCGGCATCATCACTATTAAAAGCAGTTACAACGCCTTGAGAATGCATGATGGCACCGTTGTAAGGTATGGCATCGTTCACCTCGTACTTGTAGGCCCACCAGTCAGAAAAGGTAGAACCACCAGCACCGTGCGCAGCCATTTTATCGGCCAGTTTGTAGCCTTCCAAGATGTGCGTGAACGTGTTCAAGGTAAATCCATAGCGTTCTGCTACTTCCATCATCATGTTGATTTCTGTCTGTACATAAGAGTGACAGGTCACGTAGCGTTCGCCTTTCAAGATTTCAGAAAGGGTTTCCATTTCTTCATCATATCTAAAGCCATCTGTACCACGAGTTTTTTCGTATTCCTGCGCTCTGGTAAAGTAGTCCTCAAAAACTTGTTCGACACCCATTCGCGTTTGCGGGAAACGAATACCGTTATCATATCTGGATTGCTTTACGTTTTCGCCTAGAGCGAACTTGATAAATTTAGGAGAGTTGTCATAAATCATCTCGTCTGGCTTGTAACCCCATTTCAATTTGATGATGGCGCTGCGACCACCTATTGGGTTAGCAGATCCATGCAATAGTTGTGAGGTGGTAACGCCACCAGCTAGGTCACGATATAGGTTGATGTCTTCATGATCGACGACGTCCTCGATGGTAACTTCAGCCGTAGAGTTGTGGCCAGCTTCATTGACACCGCCATCAATACCTATGTGAGAGTGCTCATCAATAATACCACTAGTCAAGTGCATGCCGGTAGCATCAATCGTACGAGCACCACCAGCGCTTAGGTTAGTACCTACTTTTGAGATCTTACCGTTCTTTACCAAAACATCCATGTTTTCTACAATACCTTGATCTTCATTAGTCCAGACCGTGGCATTTTTATACAAAACAGTTTCTTGTGTTGGTTTTTTTGTCGAGCCAAAAGCAACATTAGGATAGGTGATAGGTCCTATTTCCATATTTGCCATGGCATCCTCATCTTCTTCTTTTTCGTCTTCATCATCTTTCTCAGATTCCTCACCCGATTTTATCGCAACAAAACTGCTTTCTGTTCCATTAGGTAAATACACTTTACCGTTGATTCTTGAAGTGTCATTAGTCAGTTTTAAGGTCCAGCGTGTGAAGGATTTGTCACTGGTATCTTTTTGAGAAGTGGTTACTGTGATCCATTCACCATTGCGCGCAATCTTGCTGCCTAATTTTGTACTGTCTTGTTTGACGGTGATTTTCTTAGCATCGCCACTGATATCGAAAGAGTAGCTTTCTCCCATCATCTGCACTGTGTAGTTTCCATCTGCATTGATGACACTGCGGTCTTTTAAGATATGCTTGGAACCTTGTACCCAGTTTTCAAAGATCTTGGTGTCCTTATTAAAAAGCTCACCGCTGGTTACTATAAAGTTGGCTAGTTTTCCTTTTTCCAAGGTTCCTACCATAGTTTCTGCTTTGATAATTTTTGCAGGAATGGTAGTTAAAGAAGCTAGTGCTTGTTCTTTAGTCAGACCGTACTCAATGGCCTTCATCAATTTTTCATTCAAATCTCCAGGAGATTTCAAACCGTGCGTTGTGATAGCATAGGTGATTCCTGCTTTAGAAAGCATCATAGGATTTGCAGGACCTTGTTTCCAGTCGCGCATATCAGCTAGGTTCACGTACCATTCCTGATAAGGATCTGTGGTGTCGTAGGCATCTTCAAAATTGATGGGTAAGATCAATTGTGCGTTTGTGGCTTTGATATCGTCCACCATTTCATAAGCGTCTTCACCACCTATAATGACAAATTGTTTACCAACACGGTCACCTAGCTTATCGGCTCTCAAGATATTTTTCTTATCGCCAGCTTCTATATATTGAACTAGATTCTTGGTAGCGTTTAAAGCTTCAAGAGAACGGTCTTTGGTTTTGGAGTTTCCTTTGGCATACCAGTCGGCATCAAAATGCGACTGGCGCAACAACGCCATCGTGCCCATAAGCGAAGTAGGGTAGGACTGGTTCGTTTGACGACTGCGGTCAAAAGAGTAGTAAGCGCCATTTTTGTTGATCAAAATACGCTCAGAATCATTACCGTTGTTATTCAAGGCCACTAACATACCAGTACCTCTTGCAATACCATCATGTAAATGGGTTTGAACCGCACCGTAACCGGCTTCCATCATTTTTTCGGCGGCCTTACTGTCGTACTCGTAAAAATCTATGGCATTCTGCTCTGGTCGTATATGGTCATTCCAGTAAAAACCTTCACGGCCTTCATCATATTGTTGACCTCCACGAGATGCTCTTTCTGGAGTTTTCATTCCAAAGTCTCCATATGCTTCCACAAAAGAAGGATAGATATAGGTTCCTGCAGCATCTTCTACTAGAGTGCCTTCTGGGATCTTGATGTTTTTGCCTATTTCAACGATTTTTCCATCCTTGATGAGAATAGAGGCATTCTCCATCTGTTTTCCTGGGCTGGTGATGATAGTGGCGTTTGTAATGGCTCTAGTGGCACTACTCACGGCAGATATGTCATCATTGTTTGGGAAATACTCTTGAGCAGTAGCGGTAAAAGCCACCACCGTTAAGAGCGAAAAAAGTATTTTTTTCATGTATAAATGATTTATTTAAGCTTTAAAGATAGCAATCTGATCACAATTAAATAGGTGATCTCATTGTGAACTAATCCGTGGTTAGAATTTCCTACAAAACGAATATGGCGGTTACCATTGAAGATTGACGATAGTGGATTAATGATTTTAGATTTTTGATTTGATCTCTGTCATGCTGAATTTATTTCAGCATCCTTCTATTGAAGAGCTTATACTAATTCAGTTCAAGCTGAGCAAAACCTTATTACTCCTGAAAATCTCCAGACCACACCCTTTCAGAAAGCAAGAAATCATTTATAATAATTGACCAGCAAGGCTACCACATAAGAATACGTCCGCATCCCATCTGGCTGATTGTTAGCCTGTAAATACGTATTGTAACTGGCCTGAGAAACTTTCTCGATCACATTGTCATCATACGGCCCCCAGAAATCGTCCAGTTCTTTATAGTTCTTAAAAATCCCAGGTGTTATTTCGGGTCTCAAAAGTTCAAAGGCTTCAGGATCTTTAAGGTATAAATCGTTAAGGCAATAGCGCAAGGCAAAAATACTCGCACTGTACTGAAAGTATGGATCTACATGCTTCATACCCGCAATCACCGCGATAAAGTTGGCCTCATTTTCTTTTGCAAATCCCAATTGATGCGACATTTCATGCAGAATCAGAACTGGTGTTTTGTAATTGTTGATATAGCCATTGGTTTGCGCCTCGCCAGTCATGGGATTGAGATAACCGCTGTAGCCCATATACGTGAGCGGTAACGTGAGCAAGGATTTTTTTATACTGTTGGGTCCATAGGTCAATGATGGATCAACGGATCCTAGATTTTCAAATCCAGAAGGCGCCAGCTCAAATAAATCGGCTTGAGATCTTTTGAAATCAACCGCTAGACTATCTTGAGATTGCAGTTGTTTGTGCAGCTCGTTTGACGTGTACACTAGTTGTCGCGTCACTTTCAGCAATTCCTCATCGGTGTAGGTAGATTCCAGTTCCAGAATCTTATGGAGCGGTTGACGGTAATAATTCAAACCCCAAGCTGCATGAAAAAACGCCAGTACAACATTAAGAGTCACAAATAGCTGGGTATATCGCTTTCGCGAAAGCGTCACAACCTCTTTAAAATGTACGATCAACCACCTAACGGCGAGCAGAATAACCAATACATAAAAAACATCTCCAAAAGAAAACGGAATCCAACCCAATCCAAAACGCATGGCGCGGCCTATGTATGGATAGATGCCCGTACTATACCAGCGCTCCACAATTTCTGGAAAGTGGCGCAGTGCGCGATACATTATAATTTGTACTACCAATAAAGTGATGGAAAGTAAGAGCGGCAGCCATTTTTTCATACTGGCTAAATTACTTTTTAATCTTCTATTTTAACAGGTATTGGGCCGCCATGTCTAACAAAGCCGCCACCTATTTCTTCAACATTAACATCCAGCTCATCCATAGTGCTTATGCGGGAAATGTTTACATCGATAGTCTCTGTATTGGATAAACGTACATTAATAGAGCCGTCTTCATTTACGGGCAGATTAGGCACGGTGGCATGAGTATTATTACTTAGCATTGTTGCGCTTAAAATAGATAGATTGAGTGCAATAACACCTAACATGCTTTTAGTAAACAGGTCATTTTTGAACATAAGATTGTGGTTTTTTAGAATTTGGATATGGATTGTTCTACAATTGGTATTCCAATTTTCTATCTGTTTACTTTTTTCCCGACCTTTGAATCAAAACCTACTACATGAACATCGTCCTGTCTGACTTTAACCTGCACACGCCATTACTGCCATTTACCTTTACACGTCCTACATCTCATATAAGATGCGGGATTCTTACCATGGCACAGCGTTGGGAAAAGATGCTGGAACAACCAGTGAGTTATCAGACAGAAGATTATTTACAAACTAAATATCCGCTTACAGAAACAGACGATAACCTCGTGGTTGCCGGACACATCTTTGCAACCAAAAAGTTAACGCAAGCCATTCTAAATTTAGAAATAGGGCAGAAGCTCATGGGCGGCAATCATGTGATTGCCTACCGGGCAGCAAAAATCCATACACCAACCATAGAGCTCACTCAGGTTTTGTTTACAGATGAAGAAGTCGATGGCATCTTTAATACCTGGGATATTTTCTCTAAAAACGGAAAAGCACTTCAAGCTGACTTTGACCTGATCACCAATGGTCGAAAATCGCAAGCTATTCCAGACAGCGTTCAGACAGTAAATCCTGAGAACATATTCCTGGAAGAAGGCGCCGTCGCTCAGTTTTGTATTCTAAATGCCTCTACAGGTCCTATTTATTTAGGTAAAGACAGCGAGGTCATGGAAGGCAGTATCATACGCGGTGGTTTTGCATTGTGTGAACATAGCGCAACCAAATTAGGAACTAAAGTCTACGGACCAACAACTGTTGGACCACATTCTAAAATAGGTGGCGAGGTGAACAATTCGGTGATTTTTGGATATTCCAATAAAGGTCATGAAGGATTTTTGGGTAACAGTGTGCTAGGCGAGTGGTGTAATCTGGGAGCAGATACCAATACCAGCAACCTCAAAAACAATTATGCCGAAGTCAAATTATGGAATTATGAAACCGGTCGCTTTGCACCAACCGGCTTGCAGTTTTGCGGCCTTGTGATGGGCGACCATTCAAAATGTGGCATCAATACTATGTTCAATACGGGAACCGTGATAGGTGTAAGTGCCAATATCTATGGCGCTGGATATCCACGTAATTTCATCTCGAGTTTTTCTTGGGGTGGACCACAGGGAACCATGACTTACAAACCATCCAAAGCCTATGAGGTGGCCGATGTCGTCATGAAACGCCGTGGTCTATCACTGGAGCAAATCGATATTGATATTCTGGACGCTGTGTTTGAAAAAACGAGCAAATATCGCAAGGACTAATCTGCTCTTACATAGCGCTCACCGCAAGCTTCTATACATTGATAGGTCACCGTTAACTCTCCAGTTGCTTCATCCAATTCATAGCTAGCGGTACAATCTTCTAGGCTAAATTCCTTGGCATCAGGATTCCATTCTGCGACAGTGCCTTCCTTGAAGTTGTTTCCTATACAAACGTTTTGGTTGGAGATGACCGTGCCGTAAGCAGTAAAAAGTAGGGTTTTGTCGCTCTCAACCTTGCGATAGGTGGCGTTACCGTCGCCTATGTCACTCATGGATTCTGATAATTTCCAGGCTCCAACAACATCATTATCAACGGCTGCATCATTGCAGGCAACGGTCAAAACAATCGCTAGTAAAAAATAGGCGTACTTCATAATCGATTTTTAATTTATCTGTGGTGGGACGATCTAGCTTTTAGAATATCCTTATTTTAGGTGTTTTGTCTAAAATTATGAAATACCTATCAACTCTCGCGTGTTATCTGATGGTTTTGAATTTCGCTTTCGCGAAAGCGAACTCCCAACAACCACCTCAACAATTTAAAGGCTTTTATGACTTCACCTATGACGATAGCAAGGGAACCATCCTGCTGGAAGTCAAAGATTTGGACAAGGAGTTTTTATACGTCCATTCTTTGTCTACAGGATTGGGATCCAACGAAATAGGTCTGGATCGCGGACAGTTGGGCGATGGAGTGGTCGTGAAATGGGTCAAGGCAGGAAACAAATTGCTGCTCGTGCAACCCAACCTAAAATACCGCGCCATTACAGATAATGATGAAGAGCGCCAGTCTGTAGAAGAGGCTTTTGCACGATCTGTACTCTACGGTTTTGAGATCAAAAATGACAAGAAAGAAAAGACTGCAAAGGAAACTAATTACACGATCGACCTGACACCATTTTTGCTGGAAGACGCTCATGGAGTAGTGGACCGACTTAAATCCCGTAATGAAGGTTCGTATAAAATCGATAAATCGCGCAGTGCCCTTTGGATGGAAAATACCAAGGCATTCCCTAAAAACGTTGAGTTTGAAGCGATGCTCACCTTTACCGGCGAGCCTAAAGGTCGCAATTTGCGAAGTGTGGCGCCAGATGCGAATAGCGTCACAGTCATCCAACACCACAGCTTTGTGGAATTACCAGACGATGGTTTTGAACCTAGAGCCTTTCATCCACGATCTGGATCATTTTACACAAGTTATATGGATTATAGCAGCTCTATAGGAACACCTATGGAAAAACGCTGGATCACCAGACATAGATTGGAAAAGAAGAATCCGCAGGCAGCTGTGAGTGAAGCCGTAGAGCCTATCATCTACTATCTGGATCCAGGAACGCCAGAACCAGTGCGCAGTGCGCTGCTGGAAGGTGCCAGCTGGTGGAATCAGGCCTATGAAAGCGCTGGCTATTTCAATGCCTTTCAGGTCAAAATGCTACCAGCAGACGCAGATCCTATGGACCTGAGGTACAATTTGATCCAATGGGTACACCGCAGTACACGTGGCTGGAGTTATGGTGGCTCCATCACAGATCCACGAACGGGTGAGATCCTCAAAGGACACGTGAGTCTAGGTAGTTTACGTATACGCCAGGACTATATGCTCGCTCAAGGAATGTTGGAGGCGCCTTTTGCCAATGGAAAAGAATCTCCAGAAATGCTCAAAATGGCTTTGGCGCGAATACGTCAATTGGGTGCTCATGAAGTAGGTCACACGTTGGGTTTTGCACATAACTACGCGGCAAGCGTGAGTGATCAATCTAGTGTGATGGATTATCCGCATCCTAAATATGACTTGGTGAATGGTAAAATCTCCTTGGCAGATGCGTATGATACCGGCATAGGCGAATGGGATAAGTTGACTGTTCAATATTCTTATGGAACACCTGAAGAAAATGAGACTGAAAACGACTTTTTGTTGAGAATTATCAAAAAGGCAGAATATGAAAATCTCCAATTCATTAGTGACAGCGATGCAAGAGCGGCTAGTGGCGCGCATGCAGATGCGCATCTATGGGATGGCGGCGAGGACGCCGTCGAAGAGCTCAATCGTATGATGCAAATTCGTAAAGTGGCGATGGAGCAATTCGGTTTAGATAATATTCCGGCTGGGCAACCCTTAAGTGTTTTGGAAGATGTTTTTGTACCGGTTTATTTTTCGCATCGCTATCAGGTAGAGGCTGCATCCAAGGTGATAGGAGGCATGCGTTATTCTTATGCCATAAAAGGTGATGCCAATTTTGAATACGTCTCCAAAAAGGAGCAGGTAGCAGCACTGGAAGCCTTATTGGCAACGCTAGAACCAGAAAACCTTAGAATCCCAGATGATTTATTATCCTATTTTCCTCCACGTGCTTATGGATATAATAGAGATCGTGAAAGTTTTAAATCAGAGACTGGAGTAGCTTTTGATCCCATTGCCGCAGCTGTCACCAGCGCCGAAGTCACTATAGACTTCATGCTTAACGCTACCCGATTGAATAGAATCGCACAACAAGGTATTTATGGTAAAAACCTGGAATTAGGTGACATGATGAACCAATTAACGGATCAGATATTTGATGCTAAAACTTCTGGTGATTATGAAATTTTAATTGCCAGACGTTTACAGGAACTGTATCTGAGTAAACTTTTGATAGCAAATAATTCCAGCCAGCTGAATCTTAATGTGGAGTCAAAAGTCAAGAAACAAATCGATGCTATTAACAGTCGCCTGCTGGGTTCCAAAGATGATCACGATGTAGTTTTGCACGACATGATAAAGACTGCGCAAGACCATCCCGAAAACATCAAGGCGATTCCAGTGATGGATATTCCTGACGGTAGTCCTATAGGGAGTTGTGGTATGTAATCACTATAAATTATTTATCGTCATTCCTGCCCCAAACAAGTTGAGTTCCCAGAATGGCAGCGCAAAGCACAATCCCTAAAACAGAAACACCTGGCCAGCCATAGTTGTCCCATGCGATGGAAGCACATAAGGTTCCCAACGCACCACCCACAAAAAACCCTACCATATAAATGGTATTGATTCTGTTTCTAGCGTCTTTGTTTTTTGAGAAAATGATATTCTGATTGGTAATATGCAGGGCTTGCATTCCAAGATCGATTAGTACTACGCCTATAATCAATCCTAGGATAGAATTACCAGAGAAATAAAACAGTATCCAAGAAATCAATAGAATAATACTTGCCGATAAGATGATGTAATACTTATTCATGGTATCGTTCAACTTACCAGTTACTGTGGCACCCATGGCGCCTACAACACCTATGAGCCCAAAATACCCAGCAACATCACTGCCGTATCCAAAAGAGTCTTCCAGCAGGAATACCAAGGTGGTCCAAAAGACACTTATTGCGGCAAAACCTAGGCCGCCGCGTAAGGCGGCAACGCGTACGGTTGGCTCTGTCTTGAAATAATGAGCGATGGATCTGAATAAGCTTAGATAGCTTCCTTCATAGGTTGGATTTAATTTTGGGAGCTTAAAGTGCAGGAGAATAAAAAGCAAAACCATCAAACCAGCGGCGATGTAAAAGATGGCTCGCCATCCAAAATATTCACCGACAACACCACTAATAGTACGGCTGGCCAGTATCCCGATGAGCAAACCGCTCATAACGATGCCTATGGCACGGCCACGATGGGCTTCTTCCGACAACCGTGCCGCCATGGGAACAAACAATTGCGGAATCACAGAAGCAAATCCTATGACAAAGCTGCTAGCAATAAGAATGTAGATATTGCTAGCAACAGCGGTAACCAATAAGGAAATCACTAAAATGAGAAAGTCGTATTTTAGAATGAGCTTGTTGGAAAATTTGTCGCCTAAAGGAATGATGATCAGTAATCCTGCCGCATAACCCAACTGTGTGGCTAATGCCACGTTACTAGCTGAAGCCTGAGAAACGCCTAAATTTTGCGATATCAAATTCAACAGCGGCTGATTGTAATAAATATTTGCCACCACGAGACCGGCAGAAATACTCATTAAGTAAAGAACGGTATTGCTTAGTTTAGGTTCTGCAGTTACGTTTTGATTCATAGCCTGCAAAGTTGCGTGCTTTTATGCTTTGGTAGTGGTAAGATTTAGTGAAAAAGAATTTACTACTCTGTTCTGTTTTTCCTGCCTTCGACAAGAATTTACTTTGTTATTGTACATAAAATCCTAGCGTTGAATGGCAGCTTCTGCGCATCGTTCACCATCCATGGCGGCGCTTACAATACCACCGGCATATCCACCACCTTCACCACAAGGAAAGAGATTGGAAATCTGTGGATGCTCCAGAGTGTCATTTCTAGGAATTTTGACCGGTGAAGAAGTTCTGGATTCTACTCCTACAATATTGGCTTCGTTAGTATTGTAACCATGCATTTTATGTCCAAAGGCTTCAAAACCTTTACGCAATCGGCTGCCTAAATGTTTGGGTAATAAACTATGTAAGGGCGCACTGACTAATCCTGGCTGATATGAACTTTCATTAAGTTGAGGCGAGAGTTTACCATCAACAAAGTCCGTCAATCGTTGTGCAGGTGCGGTTTGGGTTCTCCCACCAGCCGTGAAGGATGTGCGTTCCAGACTTTTTTGAAACTCAAGACCAGCAAGCGCACCATGATGCGCAAAGGACCTCAAATCTTCATCGGCATTTATTTCTACGACAATACCAGAGTTGGCAAACTTGTTATTTCTTCTTGATGGTGACATACCGTTAACGACTACCTCTCCAGCTTCAGTAGCTGCTGGGACGATAAATCCACCGGGACACATACAAAAGGAGTAAACACCACGGCCTTTTACTTGTTGGACAAGGCTGTAGGCCGCTGCTGGCAATAAGTCCGGCCGCTCCATACCGCAGTTGTATTGTATGGAGTCGATAATGTGTTGTGGATGTTCCACACGCACGCCCATTGCAAACGACTTTGCCTCAATAGCAATATTTTTTTTATGCAGTAATTCAAAAATATCGCGAGCAGAATGGCCTGTGGCGAGAATAACTTTCTCCACTTTCATTTCACGATTATCGTCTAGAATCAAAGTTTTGATGTGATCCTTTTGGATGACAAAATCAGTTACCTTGGTTTCAAAATGTATCTCACCACCGTAATTCAATATGGTTTCCCTAATGCGCTTGATAATTTTAGGTAGCTTGTTCGTTCCTATATGTGGATGGGCATCTACCAATATCTCATTGGTCGCACCGTGAAACACTAGATTTTCAAAGATGCGTCTCACATCACCGCGTTTTAAACTGCGCGTGTAGAGCTTGCCATCACTATAGGTTCCAGCGCCACCTTCTCCAAAACAATAGTTGGAATCACCATTGACGACATGATCTTGATTGATGGCCTTGATGTCGCGCCGGCGTTTTTGAACATCCTTGCCACGTTCCAGCACCACAGGTTTGTAACCCAACTCAATGCAACGCAAAGCGGCATACATTCCTGCAGGTCCAAAGCCTATGATATGAATTTCGCTTGCACTGGAAACATCTTTATAATCAAAGTGATACTCAGATTCCTTAGGAAGCTCTTCATTAATGTAAACCGCTAGTTTGTAATTGAATACAACGATTTTTTTACGCGCATCAATAGACTTGCGCAATATGACGACACCAGTAATATTGGATACATCCTCATCTAAAAAAGCCGCAGCTCTTTTTTTGATATCAGGATCCTGTTGTTCTTCAGGCAATGTGACGCGCAGTTGTATCTCTTTGATCATGGCGCAAATTTATGGATAAAGCGGTGGATAAAGTTTGCATTCAGGCGATTTCAGATGTCTAGATATTCTGACACAAACCTTATTTTTAAGATTATGAAATCAACTTTCCTTTTTATGCTTATGGCCATTGGTACCAGTGCCCAGCAAACCTATTTTCCAGAGCGTCATGCTATCTGGCAGCAAATCTCAGTTCAAGATGCTGGAATGGATCCAGAAAAGCTGGATGATGTTATCGCTTTCGCGAAAGCGAACGAATATTCAGGCTCTAGGGACTTGCGCATTGCCATTTTGGACGGTTTTAAATCAGAACCATTCCATGAGATTTTAGGTCCTACCAAAAAACGTGGCGGTCCTGCCGGCATGATTCTAAAGAATGGGAAATTGGTAGCAAGTTGGGGCGACACTAAGCGTGTAGACATGACATTTTCAGTGACCAAAAGTTTCCTATCCACGGTTGCTGGACTCGCTGTGGATGATGGATTGATCAAAAATGTCAATAACACGGTAGCTGATTATGTATGGGACGGCACCTTTGCGGGAAGGCATAATTCCCAAATCACATGGAGACAATTATTACAGCAAAATAGCGCCTGGCAAGGAACCTTGTATGGCGGTAAGGACTGGGCAGACCGGCCACCACGAGATGGTGATGTGGATGACTGGCAATATGCAGCGCCTGCCACGCCTGGTACCGTCATGGAATACAACGATGTGCGTGTCAATGTGCTGGCCTATAGTTTACTACAAGTTTTAAGAGAGCCGCTGCCACTTGTGCTAAGAAACAGAATTATGGACAAGATAGGCGCTTCTAGATCCTGGCGCTGGTACGGTTATGATGACGCATGGGAAACGATCGACGGTCTGCAAATGAAGAGCGTTACTGGCGGAGGCCACAGCGGTGCTGGTTTGTTTATCAATACTGAAGATATGGCGCGATTTGGTTTACTGTTTTCCAATAACGGTAAGTGGAAGAACGAACAACTGATCTCCAAAGAATGGATAAAGATGGCCACAACTTCTTCCACACCAGAGCCTAATTACGGTTTTATGTGGTGGCTCAATGCAGATGGCAAACGACAATGGGATGGCGTGGATAAAGAGGTGTTTTATGCCGCTGGTTTTGGCGGGAATTTTATCGTGGTAGATCGTAAGAATGACCTAGTGGTTGTCACCAGGTGGCTTGAGCCCAGTAAGATTGGTGCGTTCATGAAATTATTGAATGCTACTTTGTGATAATTGGCCGAGTTTCTGAAGAATTCTTTTCTTGCGATTTCCTTGATCTTGATATTTTATCATGATATAAACTCTGAAAGATATCACAGTCCAGACGAGAATAGCAATCGCGGTATTTATTTAAAATTTAAAGCCACGTGGATCAATGATTTTTATTAAGACACATTTACCCTTGTAAAATTTATATTTTAGGTGGTTAAATCTAAATATTTCAAAATTAGTAATTGTGGGAATTTCAATTTAGTGAAAGCGACCTAATAAGAGATATATGGATCTCCATTATCGTCATATTGTAACTCTATGTAATGCTCAACAAGCTTTTGCTTACTTACATCATTATAAGCTGATGATGACGTTCTACTGATATATATGTACTCTGGCACGCCAGGATTGTAAAAATATTGATAATAATTATTATCGAAAATTTTGAGATCTATCCCGTCGCGGTCGTGTTCGGGAACATTATTTTTGTCCAGTAATATTTCTAAAACACGACCTATATCTTGAGGATTGAGACGCGACTCCTGGCGCAGGATGCAAAAACCGTTTTTTGTATCTACCTCTTCAAAGGTTATTGTGGCATCAGCCTTAATCTTAGTATTTGTCAGGTGATGATCTACTTCATCTTCGTACATGATGGGTACATCTGTTTCAAACTGTACTCCCAAAGGGAAATGGAAATACTGCAACTCTGGCACTAAGAATTGCTCTATCCCTTCTTTTGAAGTAAATGCCATTAAGTATTGTTGCAATTGTGATTCCACCATATTAAACTTATTGGGATATTTTTCTTTCAACATTCGTATTATTTCATCCCAGATAATTTTGAGTCCTTCGCTTATCTCCTTCCAATTGACGATCCCGGTAAAGACTCCCAATTCATTGGTAGTATATTTTACATTATTAAAATTGAGCTTTTCGATTTCGTTCCACACTGAATCATTGTCATTCAGCGCATTAATAAAATTGAATGATGAATCTTCTACTAATGTTTTTTTGTGTGTCCAGTCTATCGTGTAACTTGTGGCTGTACTATCCACGACTTTAAAATTGGCCAGATATGATGTGGAGTCTTTAGATTGTTCTAAATTATTTTGCCAATTAGTCTCTACCTTGGAAATTTTATAATCATAACTGTCTCCAATAGACCAATAGGCTATGAACGCAATTGATGTACTATCTGTTATAACTTCATCTTGCTGTGCCCACAATGGTGAGATCCAGAAAAGTAAGGTAAAAAGAACGGCAGTGGTTCGCATAATTATCGGTTGAAATCAAATATATTATGCTTTACGCAATTTGCACACAGTTAATAATAATTTAAATACTATTTATTTTATCTAGTTGCTTTTCACATGAATCAAGTTCGTTTGCATAAAAATAAAAAATGCCCTCTCAATTTTGAAAGGGCATTTCCATTTGATACAATTTTAGATCAATCGTTTTTGACGTCATAACGATCCAGCATCATGACTTTGTCCCAAGCTTTGACAAAGTCGTGCACAAATCGCTCCTGTGCATCATCAGTGGCATAAACCTCTGCTATGTTGCGCAGCTGTGCGTTGGAGCCAAAAACAAGATCGCATCGTGTCGCGGTATATTTGGTCTCGCCGTTCGCTCTGCTATTGATGTCAAAGAGCATTTTGCTGGAACTCTTAGGCTTCCATTCATAGTCCATACTGGTAATGACTTGGAAAAAGTCGTTTGTCAATTGTTCTGGTCTTTCTGTGAAAACACCATGTTTAGAGTGATCAAAATTTTGATCCAGCACACGCAAACCACCTACTAAAACGGTCCATTCTGGAGCACTTAAATTCAACAATTGAGCTCTATCCAAGAAGATGCGCTCTGAAGATGTGTGATAACCTACTTTGTTGTTATGGTAGTTTCTAAATCCATCAGAAACAGGTTGTAACCAGTCAAAGCTTTCCACATCTGTCAGCTCTTGAGTCGTATCCATACGTCCAGGAGTAAAAGGTACTTTTACATGAGTACCAGCATCATTAGCTGCTTTTTCAATAGCGACGCAACCTCCTAAAACGATAAGATCTGCAAGTGAAACTTTTTTATTACCAGACTGACTGGAGTTGAAGTTATTTTTAATTTCCTTTAATTTTTGGAGCACTTGATTTAATTCTGCTGGACGATTGACTTCCCAGTTATTCTGTGGTTCTAGTGCAATACGAGCACCATTAGCGCCACCGCGCTTATCAGAATGACGATATACTGCGGCAGAGGACCAAGCTGCAGATACCAATGCCGAAATACTGAGTCCACTGGCTATTATCTGATTCTTTAAGTCTTCTATGTCGCGATCATTGACCAGTTCATGATCCAAAGCCGGAACAGGATCTTGCCATAACAAGTCTTCTTCTGGAACCTCTGGACCTAGATAACGATCTTTAGGTCCCATGTCGCGGTGCGTTAGTTTGTACCAAGCTTTAGAAAAGGCTGTCGTGAAATAGTCAAAATCGCTCATGAATTTCTCACAAACCTTGCGATACTCTGGATCCACTTTAAGCGCGATATCTGAGGTCATCATCATCAAGTCGTCCATCTTGCCATCAATGTGGGCATCTGGAGTTTTAGGAGCGTCAGGATCTATAGGTGTCCACTGACCTGCACCGGCTGGACTTTTCTTTTGCTTCCAATCATACTTAAATAGATTGATCAAATAATCATTATCCCAATTGGTTGGGTTAGGCGTCCATGAACCTTCAATACCGTTGGTACTGGTAAACTCTGCATTTCCTGTTCCCACTGGATTATGCCATCCAAAGCCTTGTTCTTCAATACCAGCGGCTTCTGGAGCAGCACCTATTTTTTCTGCCGGCACGGCACCATGACTTTTACCAAATGCGTGTCCACCTGCAATTAGGGCAACTGTTTCTTCATCATTCATAGCCATGCGCTTGAATGATTCTCTAATATTACGAGCACTATCCGTAGGATCCATGTTACCGCCTGGACCTTCTGGGTTTACATAAATCAAATTAGAGTGCGTCGCTGCAAGTGGGTTTTCAAGATCGTGATATTCTTCTTTAGGTCCACCTACCCAGCGCAAGTTAGCATTCACCATTTCACCTGGATGACCCTTACGATCTCCACCTGTTTGTGATTCATCAAAAGGTTTTCCATCCCAAAATTCTGGTCCCCAATAGGTACTGCGATCTGGTTCCCACGCATCACGACGACCACCTGCAAAACCAAAAGTTGGAAAGTTCATGATTTCTAGGGCACAGTTACCTGTTAGGATGATCAAATCAGCCCAGGAAAGAGCAGATCCGTATTTTTTCTTAATAGGCCACATCAGTCTACGTGACTTATCAATATTACCATTGTCCCACCAGGAATTGATAGGAGCAAAACGCTGCATTCCTTGTGCGGCGCCGCCACGACCGTCTGCGATGCGGTAGGTACCAGCAGAGTGCCAGGCCATACGAATCATTTGAGGACCGTAGTTGTTGTAATCTGCAGGCCACCAGTCTTGAGAATCTGTTAGAGCATTTTTAATGTCTTTCTTTAATTCTTGAAAATCGATCTGGTTGAATTTCTCTTTATAGTCTTCATCGCTTAAGGGATTCGATATGGGTTGTTCCTGGTGTAATAGATCAACTTGTAATCGGTTGGGCCACCAGTCGTCTGTTCTAGGTGCAGAGCCTATAGCACCACCAATTCTGGTACCACGAAAAGGACATTTCTCTAAGTTCTCTGGGTTGTCAATGTGTTTCATTAAAAAGGTTTTTCAATTAGTAAAATGGCAAGAAACAAGATGAAATTTATCGCTTCAAAGGGATTGAAGCTTCTTGAAATCAAGCTATGCTTGTAAAGTTAGAGGATCATCACTAGTTTGAAAACCTTCAAATGCCAAATTTGTTTTAAAAAAGCCTTTTACGCATGCTTATGATGCCTATTGAACAAGCAATGAAAACGATCATTAGTACAAGTCCTATGATCAACTCTCCATAAAGTAGCTTTCCAAAAGAAAAAAGCAAACTGTAGACACCAGCTACTCCTAATAGAAAGGCTATCGTTTTATATTGAAAGTTGTGAAATTTAGATTCGTTGCCAAAGATGGCCTTATTGAACGCTGCTAAAGTGTCTGGACTACTAGGTCTGGTAAAGAAGGTTACGGTTAGCCAGGCGATGCTGGTGACCAGGACGTTCAGACATATTTTTTCATAACCTGCCATATCTGTAAACAGAGCAGCGTCCATTCTTGCGTTAATAAAAAATGCAATAGCCATACAAAAGGAAACGACCATCGCAGTGATTTCTGACCATGGATTGATACGGTACCAGAACCAGCGCAGTATAAAAAGTAATCCAGAGCCAGCACCTATTTGTATCACTAAATCAAAAGCGTCTTTTGCTTCTTCCAATACCAAAGAAAGTAAACCAGCAAGTATCATAATGATAATGATGGATAAGCGACCGGTGATGATTTTTTGTTTTTCACTAGCTTTTTTATTGATGAACCTAGTATAAAAATCATTCACGATATAGCTCGATCCCCAATTCAAGTGAGTAGAAATCGTACTCATGAATGCCGCAACCAGCGATGTAACCACAAGACCCAACAAACCAGCTGGCAAAAAAGTAAGCATGGCAGGATAGCTCAAGTCATTTTTGATAAATTGTGATCCTAGGTCTGGAAAGGCAGTGGCTAACGCATCCAGATTGGGGTAAATGATTAAGGAAGCTAAACCTATGATGATCCACGGCCATGGACGTAGAGCATAGTGTGCCAAATTAAAAAATAGCACTGCCCACGTAGCGTTCTTTTCATCCTTGGCTGCCAGCATACGTTGTGCTACATAACCACCACCACCAGGCTCTGCACCTGGATACCAGGTGCTCCACCATTGTACGGCAATAGGGATGATAAAGATTCCCATAAGCAAATCGATATTGGAGAAATCAGGTAGAAGGTTGATTTTATCGGCTACATTGGGATGCGTGATAAGGTTTTGCATGCCGCCTATTTGTGGTAGATCTAGAATGTACACGGTTGCCCATATAGAGCCTACCATGGCAATGATAAACTGAATGAAATCTGTGATGAGTACGCCCTTCAAACCACCCAAAAGGGAATAGGCCACTGTCACGACACTCGCAATGACTAGAGTGCGCCCAGCGCTAAAACCAAACATAACATGCCCTATTTTGATAGCCGCAAGACAGACAGTTCCCATGATGATCACGTTGAAAATCACACCTAAGTAAATCGCCCTAAAGCCTCTCAAAAAAGCCGCACTTTTCCCATCGTAACGCATTTCATAAAACTCAAGGTCTGTAGTGATACCGCTCCTGCGCCATAATCGAGCATAGAAAAAAACCGTCAACATTCCAGTAAGTAAAAATGCCCACCATTCCCAATTTCCAGCGACTCCAGTGGTTCTTACAATACCTGCAACGAGGTTAGGGGTATCTGCCGCAAACGTAGTGGCAACCATAGAAACACCCAGCAGCCACCAAGGCATGCTGCGCCCAGAAAGGAAAAAGGAATCGGCATTTTTGGAACTTTGTCTGGAAACGACGATACCTACAATAAGTGAAATGGCAAAAAAGGAGATAATGATTGCGAAATCAATGAATTCAAGCGCCATATAGTGAAAAGTTATTAACGATAACGTTTTAGTTGCTACGAAAGGCTAAATATAAAAGAATTAGGTAGCCATTAACTCAAAGATTTAATAGATTAGCTAGGATTTTATCAAAAACTACATGACAAAAAACATTCGTAAGATAGGAGTAATGACTTCGGGTGGAGACTCACCTGGGATGAATGCGGCCATTCGCTCCGTTGTTCGTACCTGTGCTTTTCACAAACTGGAATGTATAGGAATATATCGAGGGTATCAAGGTCTTATTGAAGGTGATTTTAAGCCTATGGATGCACGTAGCGTGAATAACATCATCCATAAAGGTGGTACGATCTTAAAAAGTGCACGATCTAAAGAGTTTAGGACTAAAGAAGGCCGTGATATCGCTTTCGCGAAAGCGAAACAACAAGGTCTTGATGCACTGGTAGTCATAGGTGGTGACGGTAGCTTTACGGGAGCCATGATTTTTTCTGAGGAGAATGATTTCCCTGTGATGGGTATTCCTGGGACCATTGACAATGACATTTATGGTACATCATCAACATTAGGTTATGATACCGCTTTAAATACAGTGGTAGATGCGATCGATAAGATACGTGACACGGCTAGTTCCCATAACCGTCTCTTTTTTGTAGAAGTTATGGGTCGCGATGTAGGTAACATTGCCCTAAATGCCGGTGTTGGAGCAGGAGCAGAGGAAATTCTTATTCCAGAAGAAAACCTGGGCAGAGATCGTTTGCTAGAAAGTTTGAAACGCAGCCGTGCATCAGGAAAATCATCAAGTATCGTTGTGGTTGCCGAAGGTGTGGAGACTGGAGAGAATGTCTTTGCATTAAAGGACTATGTGGAACAGAATCTTCCAGAATACGAAGTACGTGTATCGGTTTTAGGACACATGCAACGTGGTGGCTCGCCAACTTGTTGGGACCGCGTTCTTGCCAGCCGTATGGGTGTTAAAGCTGTTGAAAGTTTGATGGATGGCAATTATAATAATATGGTAGGAATACAGGACACTAAAATTGTTTTGTGCCCTCTAGAAAAAGCTGTAAAAGGTAAAACCGCTATCGATAAGGAACTCATCAGAGTGAGTGATATAATGACGACTTAAAGTGATAGTTAAAGAATATATTTTAGAACTGAAAGGATTTTTTCAGTTTGAAAGTCAATTAAGTGAACAGCTGCTTTGAGTAGCTATTAATAATTAAAGAACAAAAAAATGAGTAAGAAATTAAGATTAGGAATCAATGGATTCGGCCGTATAGGACGTATAGTATTTAGAGCAACATTAGAACGTGATAATGTAGAAGTGGTTGCTATTAATGATCTTGTAGACATTGATCAACTCGCATATTTATTGGAATACGATTCTGTTCATGGCCGTTACGGTGGTACCATTGAAATAAAAGATGGGAATCTCATTATTGATGGTGTTCAAGTGCGTGTAACTGCAGAGCGTGATCCAAAGAACTTGAAGTGGGATGAGGTAGATGTAGATGTAGTTGCTGACTGTACAGGAATCTTCACAGATCTTGATACTGCACAGGCTCACATTGATGCTGGTGCCAAAAAAGTAGTGATTTCTGCACCATCTAAAACAGCTCCTATGTTTGTAATGGGTGTTAATGATGATCAATTGACTGCAGATCAAACTATTGTTTCCAACGCCTCATGTACGACCAACTGTCTTGCACCAATGGCAAAAATCCTTAATGACAATTTTGGAATCAAGGAAGCATTGATGACTACGATACATGCAACCACAGCCACTCAAACTACTGTGGATGGACCTAGCAAGAAAGACTTTAGATCTGGACGTAGTTCCTTAGTAAACATTATTCCAGCTTCTACTGGTGCAGCTGTTGCGGTGACTAAAGTAATTCCTTCATTGAAAGGTAAATTGACTGGTATGGCATTCCGTGTTCCTACAGTTGATGTATCAGTTGTGGACTTAACAGTTAAACTGGAAAAGGAAACTAGCCTTGATGAAATCCACGCGGCTTTTGAAAAAGCATCTAAAGGAGATATGAAAGGAGTAGTAGGTTATACTGATGAGCCTGTCGTTTCTCAGGATTTTGTGAGCGATGCTAGAACAAGTATCTATGACGCTGGAGCGGCTATCGAATTGAACCCTTCTTTCTATAAGTTAGTAAGCTGGTACGATAATGAATTCGGTTACTCCAACAAGTTAGTTGACCTAGCAGAAAAAGTTAACTCTCTGTAATTTTCAAGAAAAGGCTGTTGGAATTGAATCTAACAGCCTTTTTTGTATCTTAAAAATAATAAAAGGGTAACATGATTTTATTAACTGACAGTGGATCAACTAAGTGCGACTGGATTGCTTTATCTGACGATGGAGAGCAATTATTCAAAGCTCGCACACGTGGTATGAATCCTGCAATTTTATCTGTTGAAGATCTACAGCAACGCCTTGAAGAAAGTGAAGAGCTAGTGAATCATCGTGATGAAGTCACAGAAGTTTTTTTCTACGGTGCAGGCTGTGGAACCGAAAAACCAAGAACAGCTCTGAGGTCTTTGTTGTGCAGTTATTTCACTAATGCAGAGGTAATGGTGAAGGAAGATACAGCGGCAGCGGTTTATGCAGCAGTAGGAGATGAGCCTGGAGTGGTCTGTATCCTAGGTACAGGGTCTAATTGCTGTTATTCTGATGGTGAGAAATTACATCAACGAGTGGTGTCACTGGGCTACACACTTATGGATGAGGCTAGTGGTAATTGGTATGGAAAGGAATTGATAAGAGATTATTATTTCAAAAACATGCCAGACAATTTACGTGTGCAGTTCGCAGAGAATTATGATATGAGTGATGACCATATTAAATACAACCTCTACAAACAACCCAATCCCAACGCTTACCTTGCGAGTCATGCCGAATTTATTTTTCAGCATCTGGATGAAAGTTACATCAAGAAATTGTTGAGACGTGGTTTACGCAAGTTTTCAAGGAATATGATATTGCAGTTTCATGAAGAAATAAAATCCTGTCAAGTTCACTTTGTGGGTAGTATAGCCCATTTTGCTAAAGGACGCATCCAACAAGTAGCTGAAGAATTTGATTATGAAGTAGGTAACATCGTGAGACGTCCCATTGATGGTCTTGTAGAATACCATCGCAGCAAACTTAACAGTTAGTGAAACCTGATATATTCAATTTGAAAATTGAAATCGGTAGTTTTTCTGTGACTTGCTAGAATATTGTATCGTTGTATCTCACTCAGGTAATGCTCTAACTTAGGTTTACGGCTTATATATTCTTTATGGGTATTGTAAATTTTGAAATCAGCCATTTCTAGATGCATCACCTTCCATTGGTTGGCAACAATATCAATTTCTACACTCAATTTATCTTCTTGCCATGCAGGATTATGCTCTAACTGAAAGTGATAGGGTTGACCATCTGTTTTTATCTTGATCTCAATGAACTTATAGTCACTTAGGTCGTGCTCTTCTTTTTTGGAGCGCAATCCAGCCCAACCACGATCTAACGTAGGCTTTAGAGATCCTTTAAATTCCAAAAAATCTTCATGAAAGATAATGTCACCTTTAGAGAGTCCACCTACTACTTGATCTGAAAAAGCATGCCAAGTAATATTTTGGTTTTGAGCACCAAATAAGATGACTTCAGGTTTGATATAATTCATTGGTCTGATTGGTGTTAGGTTGTAATTTGTTATTGGTCTTGCAAATATTAAAAATTTTGAACATAGTGCTCAACGGTTTGCAAATCTCTATTTAAAAAGAAGTAAATAATTTGTTTGTCGGTCTCTAATTCCATTTGCAACAAAAATTTATTCTCCTTTATCTTTCTAAAGTTTAGGTCATTTTCAATCCATTGAGGATATCCGGCAACTTGATTTTTTTTAGCTTTTCCTGTCAGCTCCTCTTTAGCCTTTTTATACAGCGTCCAGGGATTGTCGGGCTCTAGAGCTACAATTTCCTTATGCTTCAATACATCTACGTGAATCAAGGATTCCCATGTTGGCAAAGAGGGAAATTCATTTGGTATATTTTGGTTTTCCTTATTCTCTATCACCAACTGAATCTTAGAAGAGTGCTTTGCATTCTGGTCCGAGTCAAGATAAACATGCAATAGATATTCAGGATGTAAAAAAGTTTTATAATAGGGAATAGTTGTTTTCTTAAGATCAAAAAACTGTGGCGTGGTAGACGAACGATCTGCCTCCACTAGACCGTAGGATTTCTTGATTAGAGGCTTTAATATCCTTTTTGCCTCTTGGATTTGATCTTCTGTAATCGTCACCTTAGGATCGCGAGACTTCATCAATTTATCATAGTAGATTGATGAGCCCCCCAAAACACGTTGTAAAAATTTCCACATAGATTAAATATACAATAGTTACCTAAGGCGTCTGACGCTTGTGAACGTTATTTACCAATATGATTTTTCAAAAGAAAGCCCATTCTTCAAAAGAGGAATGGGCTTTCAAGGTTTCCGAAGATTATAGGCATCTAATCCTCATTTTCAGTTCCAGAATCTTCCTCTGTTTCATCTTCATTCTCACGTTCTAACTGTCGTTGTAGAATATTTAACTGCTTTTGTTTTTCTTTAATCACATCCAATTCTTTCTGTAGTGCGGCAATGTTCTTACGCTGCTGCACGAGAAATGGATTCTTATCATCTTTGGCATTAATGAATTGCAGATTATTTTCTAGCTGTCGCATTTCATCTTGAATCTCATCTCGACGTTTTCTTAAGTAGAAACGCTCGTTCTTGAAGTCACGTTCATCACCTTCTTTTAGGCTGTCCAACTTGTTGTTGTACTTCAGCATCTCTGCATCCACGGCGGTCATACCTGCAGCAATGAATTTAGCTTTTACAAGCTTTTCAAATTTATCTTGCAATTGGCGCTTAGAATGCGGTACTCTACCTATGGCAGACCATTCTTCCATTAAAGCCTCTACCTGTGCCTTCATGGCTTCCTGATCATCTTGTGGTAAAAGTTCTTTGATCTTATCATAGACCTTCAACTTAGCCTCATAATTTGCCACTTCTTCTTTGCTTTCGGCTTTGCGCTGAGCGTTTTTCTGATCAAAAAATGAATTACACGCTTTTTGGAATCGTTTCCAGATTTTATCACTGTCTTTGCGAGGTACGTGGCCAATAGTTTTCCATTCTGCTTGAATGCGCTTCATGGTATCCAGTGACTCGTGAAAATTACCAGCTTCTGCATGTTCTTCGGCAATCTTGACCAGTTCCATTTTCTTGTCAAGATTATCCTGTTGCTCTTTTTTCAAGCCTTTGTAATAATCATTTTTCACCTTGTTAAATTCACGCGTCACATTGCGGAATTGATTCCAAAGCTCATTATTTACTTTTTTAGGCGCACCACCAGTAGATGTAAAAAGCTCACGTAAGGCATTAACTTCCTGTAAACTGTCTTGCCAGGCTTTATGACTATCGCCGCCGCGCTCAACTATTTTATGAAGCTCTGCAATGATATTTTCCTTAATGGTTTGATTGGTGGCAGCTTGCTTGTCGCGTTCTTCATAATACGCTTGTCTGCGATCATGAATCACATCTGATGCTGCTTTGAACTCTTCCCAGATAGGATCTCTCATTTCCTTTGCAACAGGACCAGTGTCTTCCTTCCACATACGGTGCAGTTCCTGTAATTCCCGCAGTGCTTTGTGGACATCTGGCTCATCAGCTAGCTCTTGGGCTCTAGCGATAATCTTTTTATGAAATTCAAGATTGCGTTCAAAATCCTTATCTCTTAGTTCCTTACTTAAGGAGATGTAATCATAGAAATTCTGGACATGCAGGCGATAATCTTCCCAAATGATGTTGTAAGCATCGTGTGGTATGCTTCCCGTATTCTTCCACTCGTCCTGTAGCTGGTTGAATTTCTTGAAAGTCGTACCTATGTTTTCTTCTTCGTCAATAAGGTTTTTGATGCCTTCAATAATAGCACGTCTCTTTTCAAGATTTTGTTCCTTTTGTTTTCTTACTTCACGTTGGAATTCTCCACGTTGTTTGCGGTAAAGAGCATGTAGGTCTTTGAATTCCTTACTTTCCTTGTTATCATAATGAAAGTCTGCCGTGCGCTCTTCTTCAGGTAATTGTTTTTGGCCTTTTTCAAAAGCTTCCTTCTGTTCGGCTTGAATTTCCTTATCCTTTTGTTCAAAGGCTTTTTCCAGTTGTTTTACCGGTTCTTTGATCTTATTGATGGGATATTCCTGCATCAAATTGCGCAACTCCTTTGTTAAAAGCGCAATAGACATGACACTGTAATCCTTTTGATCTGGAGATTTGTTTTGGGATGTCGGGTCATCGCTGTCATTATCATCCTCAGATTCCTCATCATCCTCATCATCTTCGTCATCTGCATCGACAAAAGTGTCTACCGTGGTTTCTACTTTTTTCTTTTCTTCAATGATGGCTTCTTCATGGGCGTCATCTTCCTCATTTTCTTTTGAAGTTTGACGGTTGGTTCCTTCTTTCACTTTCTCATCAGATTCTTTTTCTACCTCGATGTGTTCCTCGGTTCTGGTGGTTTCAGATTCTTTGATGATCGCTTCCTCGTGCGTGTTGTCCTCTAACTGCTCGTTAGTAGGTTTTTTGGTTTTTCCGTCTGCGTTTTTGGGCAGGTTATCGTTCGTGTCCATGTAATGGTTTTAAAAAGATGGCAAGATAATTAGAATCTACGGTTGTGACAATGATAGACAGATCACTTATTCCAGAGTTCCCAAGATTTTTCGGCTTGATTTACCAGCATTTGATGGCCGTTGGTGACTTTGGCGCCATGCTGTTGTCCCTTTTTCATAAATAAGGTCAAGCTGGGATTGTAGACCAGATCGTAAAGTACATGATCGCTGGTAAGATGCTCATAGGGAATTGCTGGACACTGGTCAATATTAGGGTGAGTTCCTACAGGTGTGGTATTGACTATGAGTCGTACCTGTTGCATCACATCTTGATTGAGTGATGCATAGCCTATGGTAAAATCATCCTGCGGATTCCTACTTACTTTAAGATATGGGATCTGCAAAGCTTCCAGAGTATAGGCGATAGCTTTTGAAGCGCCGCCAGTACCCAGTATCAGAGCATTTCCCTTGATGGGAAGAAAAGGTTCCAAAGACTTCCCAAAACCGTAGGCATCTGTATTATGGCCCGTCCAGACGTTATCCTCAATAACCACCGTATTTATGGCGCCTATGGCAGCCGCATCTTCGTGGACATGATCCACAATCTTGAGCATGCTTTGTTTATAGGGAATGGTAACATTGAGGCCTCGTAAGATCTCGTTTTTGCCATTAGTGGTTTGATGTTGCTGGTCGTAGAGTACGCTTTCGCGAAAGCGAACTAATTCTTCCTCACTGCTCAATTCAAAATTGCGGTACTCGTGATCGCTCAACTTCAACTTTTCGAATTTTTCACCAAAATAGGCTCTCGAAAAACTGTAGTCCAGGCGTGCGCCTATGAGTCCAAAAATGCTACGCGGGATTTGCTTTGTTTCCATAATGATCCAGTAAATATACGATGGCAAAACCAACGGCAATCATAAGTATGGCAAGCCACGTGTGGCCGCTGGTAATCGATGGCCAGTATCGCTGGTAATTTTCTACGATCCTGTTGCCGTTGTTGTCCAATAATGCAATTCCTGTCTCGCTAAGCTTAAAAATCTCACGTTTCCAAGGCCAGACCACGCCCAATGATCCGGTTATGAAACCTATGATGGTGGCATTGGTCTCGTCTCTATAATGTTTGAATGTCCAGCCCAACAAGTGGGAAAAACTGATTAAACCAGCCAAAGAGCCTGCGACAAAAACGGTAAGAATAAGTAGCAGCTCTGTTTGCATGGGATCATACCACCAACTAACGTCTCCTTGCAAGGTCAACACCACCGCGTTTAGAAAGGCATTCACACTATCGACCATCAACAAGACGTAATTGCCAAATAGAATCAATAAATAGCTACCGCTCAAACCTGGTAGCGTCATTCCTGAGATGCTAACCATCCCGCAAAAGAATACAAATAATAGATTGGTGTTTTGAGTGGCTGGATCGAGTAGGGACGTAGCGATTCCAACCAGCGCACCGGCCATTAGAAATATGACTTTTCTACTGGTCCAGTCTTCATAGCTGCGCGTGAGATAATAGATAGAACCTAGAATCATTCCAAAGAATGCTGCCCAGACCAAAATAGGATAGTAGGAAATAAGGACGTCAAAACCCAGACTCACGGTAAAATAGCTAATGAGTTCACCCAGTATCAGTAACCCCAGAAACCTACCATTGATGTAGTACATAAAACTGCGCAACCTACCAGCAGCCAAAAGCTTTAGTGCCTTGAGGTTGAGTTTTTGGAACGAATAGATGAACTCTTCATAAAAACCGGCGACATAGGCGACAATACCACCACTAACGCCAGGAACTTTATTTGCGGTTCCCATGGCGATACCTTTAAGTACCAGAAAAAATTTATCGCTAAGGTTACGAGTAGGTTGACGCACTTATGCTGGTTTTTTAACTGCCCATTGTTCTAAGATAAGAATAAGCAGAAAACCAATGATTACAACAATACCAACCCATAAAATTTGTGGATCACCCGCATAATTTTGAGGGCACACACTTTTTTCTAAAAAAGGAACTTCAAGACCCTTGGAATTGACCCTGGTACTAAGCACTTCTTTCCATGGCCATAATTTATTGAGTGAGCCAATCATAAAGCCTGTAAGTAAAGCGAGTGTAAGGTTCTTCTTGTTTTCAAACAACCAAGTCAAAACTCTTGAGAATAGTTTGATCCCTAATATGGCGCCTATGCCAACCAACACAAGATTGGTAAAGCTTTTAAAAGCAATGGACCACTCGCCATCCACGATTCCCTCAATCAGATCAGTCAATGAGTTGAGTACCGTTTGATAACTACCCAGAAGCAATAGTAAAAATGCTCCAGACACACCAGGCAAGATCATAGCGATAATAGCGATAAATCCAGAAAAGAGTAAATACCACCAGCTGTCTGGTGCTCCCAATGGTTCTGCTATGGTAATGTAGTAGGAAATTATGCTTCCTACTATAATAGCAACTACGGTAAGAACCTTCCAGCGATCAATCTGTTTCCCAATGTATAAAATACTTGCAAGTACCAGCCCAAAGAAAAAAGCCCAGACTAGCACTGGATAACTCTCAAGCAGATGGGTGATGATTTTTGCCAGACTTAAAATGCTGATGGCAATTCCAAGTAAAAGCGATATAAGAAAACCTAGATTATACTTGACAGTAGTAGCTTTCCATCCTATTCTCCAGAAATCTTTAATAACGTCGATTCCTAGGTTATCGATGGTTTTAATCAACTCCTCATAGATTCCCATAATGAAAGCAATCGTTCCACCTGATACTCCAGGGACCACGTCTGCTGCTCCCATCATCATTCCTTTCAGTATTACGGTAACGTTTCTTCTAAAGGCCATTTTGTGGTATGTGGATGGAAAAGGGTTATTATGTCAACGTCTTAGGTTTTATTTACCTATGGATAGTCTGTGTACGGTCTGGACCAACGCTTACGATCTTAATAGGAATTTCCAGTTCTTTCTCTAAGAAATCTATGTATTCGTTTAATTCTTTAGGGAACTGTGAAGGATCTGTCATTTTGGTCAGGTCTTCTTTCCAGCAAGGAAAGGACTTGTAGACTGGCGTCACATTTTCTGGTTCTATGTTATATGGTAAATGCTCAATTTCTTTATCGTTGGATTTGTATGCAGTACAAACTTTCAACTCCTTAAATCCAGAAAGCACGTCACCTTTCATCATCATGAGTTGGGTAACTCCGTTGACTTGACAGGTGTATTTTAAAGCAACAAGATCTAGCCAGCCACAACGGCGTGGACGACCAGTAACGGCGCCAAATTCGTGTCCTACTTTGGCCATTTTTTCTCCTACTTCATCAAATAATTCTGTTGGGAAAGGACCGCTACCTACACGAGTCGTATAGGCTTTGAAAATTCCATACACTTCACCTATTTGATTAGGAGCAACGCCTAAACCGGTACAAGCACCAGCAGCGGTAGTGTTGGAGGATGTTACAAACGGATAGGTTCCAAAATCAATATCCAACAATGAGCCTTGAGCACCTTCGGCAAGAATGCTTTTTCCACTTTTCTGGGCTTGCTGCAAATACTCTTCAGAATCTATGAACGTCAATTCTTTTAATCGCTCTACAGCGGTAAAAAACTCTTCTTCCATTTCATTGAGATCATACTGAATGTCAACGTCATGGAAATTAATAAGTGCTTCATGCTTGTTAGCCAGTGCACGGTACTTTTCTTTCCAGCCATCCATTTCTAGATCACCTATACGTATACCATTACGGCCAGTCTTATCCATATAGGTAGGACCAATGCCTTTAAGCGTTGAGCCTATTTTTGCCTTTCCTTTTGAAGTTTCAGAGGCCGCATCTAGCAACCTGTGGGTAGGTAGTATGATATGCGCTTTTCTGGAAATGATCAATTTTTTCTTGTAATCAATTTTAAATTGATCTAATCCATCAAGCTCTTGTACAAAAACTACTGGATCGATAACAACACCATTCCCTATGACATTTATGGATTCTTCATGAAATATCCCAGATGGGATCGTTCTCAGTACATGCTTGATACCATCAAATTCAAGCGTATGTCCTGCATTAGGTCCACCTTGAAATCTTGCGATGATATTATAGTTAGAAGTGAGTACGTCTACAATCTTTCCTTTTCCCTCGTCGCCCCATTGAAGACCGAGCAATAGATCTACTGCCATTATTTGTTGTTTTCGGTTGTGTTTTTAACGCCGTAAAAGTATAAAGAATGGCTGGCAATCTTAACATCAAACACCTCTTCAATTGTCTTTTTTATCGACTCAATTCTAGGGTCACAAAACTCGATGACCTCGTTAGTATCCTGAATAATTAAATGATCGTGTTGTCTGTCAAAATAGGACTTCTCATAATGCGACTGATTCTGCCCAAATTGATGCCTGCGAACAAGTCCACAATCCAACAGTAATTCTATGGTGTTATAAAGCGTGGCGCGGCTCACTCTATAATTTTGTTCCTTCATTTTGATGTAGAGCGACTCAACATCAAAATGCTCTTCACTGGCATAAATCTCGTCTAATATGGCATATCGTTCTGGCGTTTTTCTGTGCTTATTTTCGCTTAGAAATTGCGTAAAAACACCTCTAACGATTTCTTGTTCTCTTTCTAAATTGTTGATAATTTCTTTCATTCTATTATGATCTGGTAACCTTATCGATACCATTTATTTTATTCAAATTCTGCATGAGCTTGGTGAGCATACTTATGTTGGGAACCACTACGGTAATCTGTCCCTTAAATATACCATCATCACTGGTAAAGCTTATATTTCTAATATTCACATGCATATTTTCAGAGATAAGCTGTGTGACTTCCTGTACTAATCCCATACGATCTATTCCTTCTAAATTGATATCGGCGCGATGTTCTTTTTGAGAAGAATCAATCCATTTGGCAGAAATAATACGATACGCATATTTACTTTGTAGACTTATCGCATTTGGGCAATTATTTTTATGGACCTTGATGCCTTCACTCACCGTGGTAAAACCAAATACCGCATCACCCGGAATAGGGTTGCAACATTTAGATAAGGTATAATCTAGACTGGCTTGCTCCTTACCGAAGACCAGTTCATCGTACTTTTGAGTAACCTCTTCCTTATACAAATCAACATTTTCTTCCTTTTTGCGCATTTTGCTTTTGAAGAAAGAGTACAAGGCATTACTACGACTGTTTGCGTAGTCCTTGATCATTTTATTGTCAATACTGCCTAATCCAACCCTATAGAAAAGGTCTTGACTGGTTTTCATTTTAAAGAAGGTAACCATTTCATTGACCGTATTCTCGTCCAGCTTGATCTTTTGGGATTTGAGCTTACGGGTAAGAATAACTTTTCCTTCTGCGGCAACGTCCTTTTGATCCTCTTTAAGGGCACTTTTAATTTTTGATCGCGCGCGCGCGGTTGTTGCATAATCCAACCAGTTCTTAGTCGGCTTTTGGTTATCGCTGGTAATGATGTCTACCTGGTCACCACTATTAAGCGTATGTGATAATGGCACAAGTTTACCATTTACGCGAGCGCCACGGGTGTGAAGACCTACTTCAGTATGAATAGCAAATGCAAAATCTAACGGTGTTGCTCCTTTAGGCAGTGACTTGAGCTCACCTTTAGGAGTAAACACAAATATTTCCTTGCTGTAAAGATTGAGTTTGAATTGCTCCACAAAATCAATCGCATTTGATTCTGAATTTTCCAAAGCCTCTTGAAGACGGTTGAGCCATTCATCAAGGCCATCTTCTTGATTTCCTTGTTTGTACTTATAATGAGCAGCATATCCTTTTTCTGCAATCTCGTGCATGCGTTCGCTACGTATCTGTACTTCTACCCAGCGACCATCTGGTCCCATTACGGTGATGTGTAAGGCTTCGTAACCAGTGGATTTAGGTGAGCTTATCCAATCTCTCAAACGTACCGGATTGGGTCTAAAATGGTCTGTGACCACACTGTATATTTTCCAAGCTAGAAACTTCTCGTTTGCTCTGTCGCTTCTAAAAACAATACGCACGGCAAACTTGTCATAGACCTCGTCAAAACTTACATTTTGTTTGAGCATCTTACGACGTATGGAAAAAACCGATTTAGGTCTACCCTTAATATAGTATTCTAGGCCTTCTTTTTCCAGACTATCATCAATTATGGAGCTGAATTGCTTGATGTAAGCATCCTGTTGCTCCTTACTTTCTTTAATCGATTTCTGGATGTCATCAAAAACCTCTGGCTCTGTATATTTAAGACCTAGATCTTCAAGTTCGGTTTTAATGTTGTAAAGCCCCAATCGATGGGCGATGGGCGCATAAATATAGAGCGTCTCGCTGGCAATTTTAACTTGCTTTGCCGGTGGCATGCTGTCCATGGTTTGCATGTTGTGCAAACGATCTGCAATCTTGATGATAATAACCCGTACATCATCATTGAGCGTCAACAACATCTTCCGGAAGTTCTCTGCCTGTGAGGAAATATCGGCCTCATTCTTAAGGTGCATGATCTTGGTCAGTCCATCTACGATCCTGGCAATAGTGGGATTGAATAGCTCCTCGATATCTGCGAGCGTGTATTGGGTATCCTCAACCACGTCGTGCAATAGGGCAGCGGCGATGGCCGTGGCATCAAGGCCTATTTGTTTGGCAACAATTTTTGCCACCGCAATCGGGTGAAAAATGTACGCCTCTCCAGACTTGCGCCGTTGTGGCGCATGCGCTTCTACAGCAATGTCAAAAGCTTTCCTGATCAGCTTCTTGTCGTCATTGGACAAGGCCTGATAACTAATCTTGAGCAATTCCTTGTATTCCTTGGCAATGCGCTTGTTTTCCTCTTTTACGGCAGCTTCTGTCATTATAGTAAAAATACATTAGTTTGAAACATCCACCAATAGTTAATCATGCAGTATGTCGGATTGTTTGAGTTCGCTTTCGCGAAAGCGAGAAAACATTAAACACTGCTTCTTTTAATCTAGATTATTCGTCCCTAATCAATTAAGTCCACGTCTTTAACAATTTTATATGTAGTTTTAAATCCCCTTTAAGTACATCGCTCAAAAAATGGTGTTGACATGAAAGAAGCGCTTAAAATGCACAAGTCCCTACTAAAAAGTAACACTCGTTTACCTGAAGATGATTTGAAAAAATTGATTCACAGGTTCAAACGAGCTTCCAATCAATCGCTGCATAAAAATTCATTTTCTTATCTACTTAATCTGCACACGTTGGGATACGAATTTGTCAGTGATCAGTGTGCTGCATTCACTGGATTAAACTCCGCAGAATTTTGCGAGAAAGGGCTGGATGTTCTTCCAGAAATCATGGTTTCAGAAGATCTGGCAAAACTTGCCCAGCATATATTTCCTGAAATGGAGACTGCCTACAAAGCAATGGAGCCTAAGGATAGATCCAATATCATGTTTGAGGTTTACTATAGATTGAAAGGGCACGATAACAAGGAAACTATTTCTATCGTAGAATATAGTTCTTATACCGTTTTTGATGAACAAGGCAACGCCACTGCATCTACTGGGATATGTTATGAATCGTCATTGCAGATCAACGGAGTGCGCGGTATTGTTAGACTACAAACAGATAGCGGACAAGAATTGATCTATGACCGCATGATTTTACATGAACTTGAGGTGCTTACCGCAACAGAATTAAAACTTGCCGAGTTACTCTCAAAAGGAAACACTAGAAAAGACATTGCTCAAGAATTGAATGTGTCCATTCACACAGTAAAAACCCATGTAAAAAATATTTACAAAAAGCTCAACGTGAATAGCGCTACAGAGCTCATTAGCCATCTTAATCCCAACTAATAGTGGATTGACGCTTGCTATGCGACATGGCACAGTCAATCATTGATGTTAGCTATAGAAAAACACATTGCAATATGACATCATATGTTTTGGGATCGCACTTTAAAGATTATCAACATGATGTATCCAGCCGTTTCAAATTAAACCATAAGCAGATCTTGTTTGATGAAATATTTTTCTCATTCCCTATTTAAATAGGTTTTCTCTGAGTCAGCAGTGATCTTATCAACAACTTGTTATTGATTAATACTGTTGAAACTCAGCTTACGATAGATTTTGACTATGAAGCCGTGCGTTTAATCATTGAAAATCCCCTGTATAAGGCCGCAAATTGAAATATTTTTGAAAAGGTTTAATAAAAATAATTATCATGGATAACAATAATCACCACGACAAAGGTGCTGCTAATTCAAATGTTTGGGATATAAATGATTCCAGCGCAGTAGCCAAATGTCCTTTTATGGGTGGCGCACCTTCCAGTACTGCTGGAAGCGGAACAACCAATAGAGACTGGTGGCCCAATGCCCTTAAATTAAACATACTAAGACAAAACGCACCTAAGTCTGACCCACTGGACGAGACTTTTGACTATGCAACTGCATTTAAGAATCTTGATCTGGAAGCATTAAAAACAGATTTGAAGAATCTCATGACAGATTCTCAAGAATGGTGGCCTGCAGATTATGGTCATTATGGTGGATTAATGATCCGTCTTGCATGGCACGCAGCAGGAACCTATCGCATAGGTGACGGTCGTGGTGGAGCAGGAACTGGTAACCAGAGATTTGCACCATTAAACAGTTGGCCAGATAACGGTAACCTTGATAAGGCGAGATTACTTTTATGGCCTATAAAGAAGAAATATGGTCAGCAAATTTCTTGGGCAGATCTTTTGATTCTTGCCGGTAATATGGCGATCGAGTCCATGGGACTCAAATTAAAAGGTTTTGCAGGTGGTCGTACGGATGTATGGGAGCCAGAACAAGATATTTATTGGGGTTCTGAAACGGAATGGATGGGTAACGAAGCCCGCTATGCAGAAGGAGAATTGGAATCGCCTCTAGGAGCTACTCACATGGGATTGATATATGTGAATCCAGAAGGACCTAATGCAAATCCAGATCCGTTAGGTTCTGCGCATGACATTAGAGAAACCTTTGGTCGTATGGCGATGAACGATGAAGAAACCGTGGCACTGGTTGCTGGTGGGCATACTTTTGGAAAAGCCCATGGTGCAGCAGATCCTGAACAATATGTAGGTGCGGAGCCTGCTGGAGCACCTATGGCAGAAATGTCCATGGGATGGAAAAACAGCTATAAAACTGGAAAAGGTGACCATACTATTACCAGTGGACTAGAAGGAGCCTGGACTCCAAATCCTATTCAATGGGATCACGATTACTTTAAGGTCTTGTTGGATTATGAATGGGAGCTCACTAAAAGTCCTGCAGGTGCACACCAATGGAAACCTACTGAAGCCTCTAATGCCATGAAGGCACCTATGGCTGGCGATGCCTCAAAGACTCAAGATCTAATGATGTCTACAGCAGATATGGCACTTAAGATGGATCCAAAGTATCTGGAAATATCTAAGAGATTTAGAGCCAATCCAGCTGAATTTGAAGACGCTTTCGCGAAAGCGTGGTTCAAACTTACTCATAGGGACATGGGACCTAAATCATTGTATCTAGGTGCAGATGTGCCTGAGGAGGACTTTACATGGCAAGACCCGATCCCAACGGTAGATTATGACGTGATCAATGCAGATGACGTCGAGCAACTGAAATCTGAAATTTTAAGTAAAGGATTGTCTGTATCAGAATTGGTAAGCGTGGCTTGGGCATCTGCCTTTACCTATAGACACTCAGATAAACGTGGTGGAGCTAATGGTGGACATATACGACTGGCACCTCAAAACCAATGGGAAGTCAACAATCCTAAACAGTTGCACAAGGTGTTGAACATTTTGAAAGAGATACAGACTAATTTCAATAATAATGCAAGCGGCAACAAGCAAGTTTCTATGGCAGACCTTATTGTTTTAGGTGGTACAGCTGCGGTTGAAAAAGCTGCTAAAGACGCTGGACATGATGTAGAGGTAGAATTCACACCAGGACGTGCAGATGCATTGCAAGAGCAAACTGATGTAGAATCTTTTGGCTATCTAGAGCCTAAGGCAGACGCCTTTAGAAACTATATCGCTAACGGTCAAAAAGCATCAGGTGAGGAATTGATGATTGATAGAGCTAATTTGATGACGCTTTCCATTCCTGAAATGACTGTGCTAATAGGTGGTATGCGAGCACTTAATACCAATCAAGATGGTAGCGATACAGGAATATTCACTAATACTCCAGGGACATTGACTAATGATTTCTTTGTAGTAATTACTGACTTGGGAATTACCTGGAATGCAGCATCTTCAGCAGAGTTGTTGTTTGACGGTACAGATCGCAAAACTGGCCAGAAGAAGTATCGTGGTTCTAGAGTAGATCTTATTTTTGGATCCAATAGTGAACTAAGAGCCATTGCAGAGGTTTATGCCAGCGATGATGCCAAAGAAAAGTTTGTAAAAGACTTTGCTAAAGCATGGACCAAAGTAATGAACCTAGACCGTTTTGATCTGGTAGATCAATTCTAATATTCATTTATAATATGCAAAAAGCCGATTCAATCTTGAATCGGCTTTTTTGTTTGTTGCCATTTGAGGCTTTTCTAAAAGCTTATTCGACGATCAATTTTCTAACCGTAGTACCTGAGTCACCGCTCAAACGTACCATGTAAATACCACTGGCAAGTTGGTGCTGTATTGGAGCATCGCTGGTAAGTTCCTTGGTTAAAGCTTCACGACCTAAGGTATCATAAACTCGCATGGTCAAAGGTTCTGTAATATTTTTGACATAAAACAAACCGCGAGAAGGATTGGGATATATGCTGACTTGATCCAATACCTCTGTAGTATTAGAAAGCGTAAAGGATTGTCCAACCTTATCGCCAAAGATAAAATCTACCAATTCTGGTCGATCTATGAAAGGGTTTCTATTGCGTTGCCAGTCATAAACCACATTATTTCTATTCATTTCAAAGTCATCCACTGGATCTTCCTGGTGCCATTGCAATAGCGTTTGAAGATCGCCTATTTGACCTAAACGATTTTCAGGATAACCATTTACTACCTGAAGCATTTGAGACTCATTGTAGTTGTAACGTAGGGTCATATAGAAAATGGATCGTGCCACGTCACCATGCCAAGAACCTTGATTGCCTGTAGGGCCGTTATATTCTGGAAAATTATCATCACCTCTAGAAGAGTTTGTTCCAGAGTCTGTGGCTCTTAAATGATGGGCGTCGCTATTACCATGTCTTAAACTATCCACGCTGGTTTCTACCCAAACGTCAATACCATCTGCGATATCATCTAAATCTTCCAGGCTATCGTAACCACCACGAGATCTTGGAAAGACGTGCTCTCGGTTCCATCTTCCAGACCCATCACTACCATCTTGAAACAATACATCACGACGTTCAGTTTCAGAGTACATGAGCCATACTTTATTGCTGTTAAGCGCACTGGCATCAGCTTTTTTAAGAATGGTGGTGATGTCTGCATACGTATGGTGGCGTACGACTCCAGTTTCTGCAATAATCGCGGTAATGGCTTGCTCCAATTCTGGACTGGACTTGTTTTCCAGCTCGTCATAATAATCTGCAGGAATGGTAGGTCTCACATTACCGTAGGTAGGTGTAGTTGGATTCCCATAATTTGCTACGGTAAAATCATCATCTATAACTACGTACTCCACATTGTCTTTGATTCTCTTAAAGCCTATTGGTAGGTTGTCGTTTAGATCGACTCTCATAAATTCATCACCTTCATCTATATTGTCATTCACTAATTCAAAATCCAACTGCTGTGAAGTCTGGCCGGCGGGAATAAATATTTCTGTCACGCCAGTATAATCTGCTTCATCAAAAGTTCCATTATTGAGGCTAAAATCTAAGGTGAATTCCTGATCTGCAGGTCTGGTTAAGGTAAAGGTGAGACTAAAAAAGTCACCTTCGTTCAAATCCTCAGTCGCTGTGATTCTAAAATCAACACCTATGTAGGACGTCTCTGTGGCATCGTTTAAGGAATGCGGTGTAGGTGCTTTTACCTCATAGGTTCCATCTGCCTTGCGTTGGATGGATTCTGTTGTTTTTCTACCGTTTTCATTTTCATTGTATTGCACGGTTTCACCTAGACCATCAAGTAGGACTTGTACATCTGCATCATCTGTATCATACACTAGTGCATCGATCAGATTTTGGTTATTGGGCTGTACAAAACTCTGGTCAGGAAAATCATCTGCCGTACCAAAGTAAATGGCAACAGCGTCTGCACCCAATTGTATATTACTTTCGGCCAATCTTGCGTCAACGGCTGGTGACACCAGTGAACTTCCCAAAACAAGTAAACCATTGACATCACTTGTCAATCCATCAAGTTCATAACTATAGTATACTCTACCATTACCGGTCGTGGAGCTATTACTTCCATTAAAGAAAACGAGTACCATATTTTCTAGGGTTTGGAACGGCTCATCCGTTTTGAGTTCTACAAATTGCCTATCGTTGGTACTTGGCGTGTCGACATCTAGTTCGTTAATGACTACTTGTGAGCTCGCTTTCGCGAAAGCGAAAACCACCACAATACATATAACGTAAAAATTTCTCATAGCTTTTTTTAAGGGGTTCGGCAAAAATATCAATTACCTATACATTCAATGATACCTAAACGTTAAGTCTGGTTTTTTTAGGATTTTAAGTGGAAGTAATTCCTGCGATCTGGTTATGTTTGAGCATGCATCAAGATCGATCTGCACATTTTTATTCTGACTTATATGTGTACTCTGGGCAGCTGGTAGAAATCTATGCCGATCATACTCATTTTTGCCTGGTGCCAGATGATTGGTTCATCATAGTGACCGATGTGGAAAACTCGACCATCGCCGTACAAAACGGTAAACAGCAGGAAGTCAATCTTGCGGCTACTGGCAGCATTGTGGCTTGCCTTAATATTGCTCGTGAGGCAGGAGTTGATATTCCGTTTTTCTTTGGTGGTGATGGGGCAACGCTCCTTGTTCCTAAATTGATTAAAGAGTCTTGCCTACAGGCTTTGACCTATCATCAGGAGCGATGCCTGACTTCATTTGATTTTTACCTGCGTGTAGGCTATCGCACGGTTAAAGAGATGCGTCATAGAGGCTGTGTTCTCAATATTTCTAAGTTTCAGCGCAATTCCTATCACGTGATGCCACTTATTCAAGGCGACGCACTACAGCGAGCAGAAAGTGAGATCAAATCCAACGAGGCCCAGGATTTAGGCATTACCCAATTGGAGACTCAACTGCTCAACCTGGAAGGTATGGAATGCAAATGGGACAAGATCTCGCCGCCACAAGAGCAAAATGAGGTTCTCGCCCTTATAGTGAATGCAACAGATGTCTCGCTTCAACACGACATCTATGCAGCCATTCTCAAAGAAATGGATCGCATCTATGGTGAGGATCACCAGCGCAGTCCAGTTACTATGGAACATTTAAAGATGGTCAATAGTTTAAGCCAATTGAAAAACGAGATCAAGGTCAAGTATGCCACTTCAGGTTTGCGCAAGATCATCAGTACGGCAGCACGGTCCATCTTTGGAAGTTTTTACGTCAAGTACACTGAAAAAGGTCGCAACTATCTCAATGAACTTATACAATTGACCGAGGTATTACTTCTAGACGGATCCATAAATACAGTCATAGCAGGAACTGTAGAGAAACGCAAGGAGTTTTTCAAGATGCTGGATAATATGGAGCGTAATGATCAGATCCAGTACGGTTATTATTCCAGCAAAAGCAGTATTCTATCCTGTTATGTGACGGCTATTGACGATTACCACATTCACTTTCTTGATGGAGACAATGGCGGATATACCAGAGCCAGTAAAGTACTGAAGAAAAAATTAAGTGCTTAACCGCTAACGCCTTTTTTGAGAGAATTCAAGTTAGTAATGTTGCGCTACGTGAAGCCTAAAAAACGATTGAAAACAAAACTGCTTTGAAAAATTCTAGGTTTTAGAATCTTTCAAAGCAGCTTAAGAGTTATGATAATCTCTAGTAGTAGGTGTATCTGCGCACTTTTGCAATATACTTAGCCAGTCGTATCACTTGATGGCTATATCCATATTCATTATCGTACCACACATAAATGACAACTTTATTACCTTCTTCATTGACGATGGTTGCGTTGGAATCATAAATGGATGGCGCATTAGAACCAACGATATCTGTAGATACTAGTTCATTGTCAATGCTGTATTTGATTTGCTCCACTAGATCGCCTTCTAGGGCATATTTTTTCATGATAGCATTGAGTGCATCCTTGCTGGTTTTGGTTTCCAATTCTAGATTGAGAATCGCAAGAGATCCATTAGGTACAGGTACGCGTATAGCGTTAGAAGTTAGCTTACCTTCAAAAGATGGCAATGCCTTGCTTACCGCTTTACCAGCGCCGGTTTCTGTAATTACCATGTTGAGGGCAGCAGCACGACCACGACGGTATTTGCTGTGCATGTTGTCTACAAGATTCTGATCATTAGTATAGGCATGAATGGTTTCCAAATGACCATTGACAACACCAAAACTATCTTCAATCGCCTTCAATACTGGAGTAATAGCATTTGTCGTACAGCTTGCTGCAGAGAAAATATCCACCTTATCAGGATGATGCTCTTTGTGATTCACACCATGGACAATGTTGGGAATCCCTTTTCCAGGTGCTGTAAGCAATACTTTATGGGCTCCTTTAGCTTTGAGGTGTCTGCTTAGAGCATTATCATCTCTAAACGCACCCGTATTATCGATAATTAAAGCATCATTAATGCCATATGCTGTGTAATCAATATCTTCTGGCGCATTGGCGCTGATCAACTTCACAGTAGTACCATTGATGATTAAGGATTCATCATCCAGATTATAACTTACTGTTCCAGAAAAATCCCCATGAACCGAATCCTGGGCAAGGAGTGAGGCTCTCTTTTCAAGAACACTTTCTGTTATCGCGCCTCTGGTCACGATGGCACGCAATCTTAATTGGCTACCTTTTCCAGCCTTGCACATAAGTTCGCGAGCAAGCAATCGACCTATCCTACCAAAACCGTACAACACCACATCTTTAGGCGTGATTTCTTCCGTAGTTCTGGCGTCATTTAACTTGCGTGCGACAAAAGCTTGAGCATCTTGCAATTCGTTTTCTTCCAGATGGTATTCATAAGTCAGTTTACCTATATCCAGTTTTGATGGCGGCAAGTCCAGCGATAGAATAGCCTGAGCGATTTCCACACTATCAAAAATCGATAGGGGTTTTTGAACAAATTCACCAGCATACTCATGCAGGTTGATGATCTCGCTCACATTGCGATCAATCAATTGGTTTCTAAATAGTACCAGCTCGATGGCCTTATCGTACCATAAATCGCTCACCGCTTTGATAAAAGCGACTGCGGCGCGACGTCGATCTGTTTGGAAAGCGAGTTCCTTCTCGTAGATATCTACTTGACTCATGAAATGAAGCGTTTAATTTTTTGCAAAAATAACCCACTAAATCGTTTTCGTAAAATATGGTGGTGTTTTTTTCGCTTTCGCGAAAGCGAACTCACTAAAATCATGAATTTCATAATAGCTAGCCGTGTTTAAGATTTAAGCAAAACCGGTATGACATAAAAAAAAGACCCAACAAATTAAGTTGGGCCTTCTTGTATCAGAGATGAAAATTTATTTAGTCCACGGTCAATCTCCAGCGTTCTGTCTGACCTTGTGGATTCTTCACTTCTAGAATCAATCGCTGATTCGCTTCAGTTTGATCCATGATGTATTTTAGGTTCTCCACATTCTTGACATTCCTATCGTTGACCTTGGTAATGACATAACCGTTAAGGTTAGTGTCGGCAAGGCCGTTTTTTGTTCCTATGATGAGAGCACCGCTGTCTAGGTTATATTTTCGTTTTTCATCATTGGTAAGGTCTCTAAAGTCCATATCCAATTCTGGGATAGTGACTGTGCTATTTTTAGTAATCTCGATGGAGATAGGTCTTTCTTTGCCATTGCGCAATACAGTTGCTTCTACAAAATCCCCAGGATTTTTGGATCCTACATATCCAGAAAGGTCTGCAAAAGATCTCATGCGCACACCGTCAATACTGGTAATGATGTCACCTTTTTTAAGTCCAGCTTTCTCTGCACCGCTGTCTTCTACCACTTCTGAAACATAAATCCCTTCAGCACTTTGAAGACCTAATTCTTGAGCGGCACGTCCGTTAAGAGTACCGCCAGAAATACCCAGCATCCCTTTTTGTACAAAACCATATTCCATCAAATCCTGAATGATCTTGCGGGCATTGTTGGACGGCACGGCAAAGGAATATCCTGTGTAAGATCCAGTTGGTGATTGAATAGCGGTATTGATCCCAATAAGTTCACCACGATTATTGACCAGTGCACCACCCGAATTTCCAGGGTTTACGGCCGCATCTGTCTGAATGAAACTTTGCTGCATTTGATCTCTAGTGTTGAGGTCGCGACCTTTAGCACTAATGATACCTGCGGTTACCGTACTGGTCAAATTAAATGGATTCCCTACGGCAAGTACCCATTCGCCTATTCGTGCTTGATCACTATCTCCAAAGGCGACTACCGGTAAATCCTCATCCACATCAATTTTAATCAATGCAATATCACTTCCAGGTTCCGTTCCTATAATTTCTGCTTCATAGGTGCGATTGTCATTTAAGGTCACTTGTAGCGCCTGAGAATTTTCAATCACGTGATTATTGGTGACGATGTAACCATCTTTGGTGATAATCACACCACTACCGGTTCCTACAGCCTGACGCAAGGGAACAAGTCCATACATTAAATCGCGCATGGTTGGATTACCGCGAGATACGGTCAGGTTTTTAACGTGTACTACTGCATGTACGGTTTTTTCTGCTGCCTCAGTAAAATCTACTGCATTAGGGATGGCATTGTTGGTATAAGTTACTGGCGTTGCAGTAAGAATGGATTCTTGAGCAAGCTCAATTTTTGATGATGTATCGGGTTCTATAAATGTTTTATAAGATCCCAATACCACTGCGCCACCTAGAACGGCAGCTCCTACAGATTTAAGTATGGATTTCATATAATGGTGTTTAAATTAAAAACTGTTTATTTGTTCTTTCATTGTTTGAGCGTCGATGATTAACCCGTATTTAACAATCGTAATTTTAACGATCCACGTACATTTGCAAGATGCAATCTATTACGTTTCATAAATATCAAGGTACCGGTAACGATTTTATCATCATCGATGATCGTCAAGAACAATTCTCCAAAAAAGATACCAAACTTATAGCAAGACTATGCGATCGCAAATTTGGCATCGGTGCAGATGGATTGATTCTGCTTCAAAACAATAAACTGCATGACTTTACCATGGTTTATTACAATGCCGATGGAAATGAGAGTAGCATGTGTGGTAATGGCGGTAGATGTATTGCCAGTTTTGCACGATTTCTGGGCGTAGCTACTGACAATACGACATTTGAGGCCATTGATGGTCTACACCATGCCAAAATATTTGACAACGGTACGGTTAGCTTACAAATGATGGATGTCAAAAATTTACAGCTTTTTGACGGTCATGTATTTACAAACACCGGCTCACCACACCATGTGGAGTTGACAGATAACATTGACCACGTAGATGTATTTCATCAAGGTCGACACTTGCGAAACGAGCTTTACGGTAAAGAAGGTGCCAATATCAATTTTGTCCAACCAGTGACCTCATCCACTTTTAAGGCGCGAACTTATGAACGTGGCGTTGAAGATGAGACCTTAAGCTGTGGTACTGGAGTTACAGCGGTTGCGCTGGCCATGCATAAAACCGGACAGACGCAATCCCAAACGGTAGAATTGCAAACGCCTGGAGGTAATTTGCAGGTAAACTTCGAACCAACACCAACAGGATATCAAAACATCTGGCTCACGGGACCAGCTACTCAAGTTTTTAAAGGCACCATCGAGTTATGATCCTAGAAACTGAAACTTGTAAACTACGTGCCGTAGATCCAGAAGATCTGGAGTACATCTATCAGCTGGAGAATAATCCAGCGCTTTGGGATGTAGGCCACACTTTGACACCTTACTCAAAGTTTACCATACGCGAGTATCTTGAAAATGCCCATCGGGATATTTATGAAGTAAAACAGTTGCGACTTGCCATTTGTAAGAAGGACGATAGCATTGTTGGAGTAGTGGATCTTTACGATTTTGATCCCTATCACAAACGCGCAGGAGTTGGCATCGTGATTCCGCAAGATCTGGATAGATCAAAAGGCTATGCCAGTGCTGGTTTGCAAATGATGATTGACTACAGCTTCAACCGGCTAAGATTGCACCAATTGTATGCAGGAATTGCAGAGGATAATCTGGCGAGCAGGAAATTATTTGAGAAGTTACGCTTTCGCGAAAGCGGAATAAAAAAAGACTGGATTGCAACGGACAAGGCCTACAAAAATGAGGTCATCTACCAATTGATCAATGAATAAATACAAGAAGATATTACTGGGAATCGTCCTCATGGGACTGGTTGTGATGGCGTTTTTTGCCTACAGGGTTTATGATACGTTTTTCACAACAAACACCAACTTTACTGAAGGTACCTTTGAAGTGCTTATTCCAACGGGCGCCGATTATAATACCGCATTTCTCGCAATGGCAGATGCTGTCGAGGATCGAGATGCATTGCATGAAACGGCAGTGCGTAAAGGCTATAATAAGAATGTAAAAGCAGGACGTTTCCTAATCGAGCCTGGTATGAGTAACAATGACATTATTAATGCCGTACGTTCCCGCAATATACCATTGAATGTGAGGTTCAACAATCAAGAGCGATTAGAGGACCTTGCTGGTCGTATCGCGAGCCAGTTGGAACCCGATAGTCTGAGTCTGCTTAATGTCATGAGAGACCCAACTTTTCTTAAGGAAAACGGATTTACCCAAGAGAATGCATTGTCGATGTATCTGCCCAACCAGTATGAATTCTACTGGAACAGTTCTCCAGAAGCTTACAGAAGAAGAATGCTCGCCTCATGGAAAAGCTTCTGGAACGAAACGAGAAGAGCCAGAGCGGCAGCGCTGGGCTTGACGCCACAACAAGTCACATCACTGGCGGCCATAGTTCATAAAGAAACGGCAAAAGTGGACGAACGTCCCGTTGTTGCTGGCGTGTACATAAATAGACTGAAAAACGGAATCAAACTGGATGCAGATCCAACCGTTATTTATGCCAAGAAATTAACGGACAATGATTTTAATCAAGTGATTAAACGAGTTTTGTACAAAGATCTCACGATTGATAACCGCTACAATACCTACAAATATCCTGGCGTGCCGCCGGGACCCATAGTCACGCCTGATTTAAGTGCTATCGATGCGGTTTTGAATTATAAAAAACACGACTATCTCTATTTTGTGGCAAATATTGACAACTTTGGGTACCACGATTTTTCCAAAACCTTGTCAGAGCATAACCGAAAGGCAGATCGATATCGTCAATGGATAAGTGCTCAAAAAGTCAATCGCTAGATCCAGATCTGACGTTTTGAGGTCCAGTATTTCTCCTATTTAAATCCTGAAAAGCCGTTTTTAGTTAATTTTTTTAACTTTTTGAATTCGTTTGGGTTTTCAGCAATCGCCCTAATCATCACTTGTAGCAGCCGATTTTAAGTTCTGAAAATCGGTTAACTAACTGTTTAACAAACTTTTGTAGTTCAGCTGGAATTATGTTGTAAATTTGCAGCGCTTTTAGAAAGGGTGACAGCAGCTTTCGAAACAGTAAACTATGAGAACAAACTTTGTAAACTTTTTAGCTTATCCAGTAGTTTTAATCGCTGGATTCTTTGTCTTCAAAAAAGACAATTTAAGTGTAAAAAGCATCCAAAAGCACCAAGAGTCAAAAATGACGTTTTTGACTAGTGCTACAAGACCTGTCCTTTATGGTCCCAATGATGAAACTTTTGAATCCTATACTAAGGATCTTAAGGAGTACTCACTAGCAACACCTAATTCTGACTCCTTTATCTCTTTTAGAGAGGCACTTGCGTTTAAGGAATCCCAAGGAAAATATGGTGTCGTGAATACATTGGGATATCTTGGTAAATACCAGTTTGGTATGAGTACCCTGCGCACCTTTGGTGTTAATGATTCCTTGGCTTTTTTACAATCGCCTAGATTACAGGAACGTGTTTTTTTAAAGAACCTGAAGTACAACCACACCATGCTGGAAGATTACATTGAAATGTTTGAAGGCAAGGAAGTAGGTGGTGTCAAGGTAACAGAAAGTGGTATTCTTGCCGCGGCTCACCTTAGTGGTGTAGGTGGTGTCAAGAAGTACTTGAGAACAAATGGTTCTGGTCGCAGTCGCGATGCCTACGGTAGTTCTGTAAGAGGTTATCTTAAAAAATTTGGAGGTTATGATTTGAGCCGCGTGCTTGATTAATCACGAATTGACAATAGTATAAAAGCCTGACTGTTAAAGTCGGGCTTTTTGATTTTATCACTTTTTCGTCCCAATGCTCTTGAGCTGTATACTTAATGCTTTTGTAGATAGCTGTACTTCTATAAGTGATAGAATCAAGGAAACCATCAAGGCCAATAGACTCACACCAAAAACAATATTTGCCCAGAAGCTCTTCTCAATATATATCAAAAACATGGTGATCACTGCCAGCAAAAAACTAACGATGGCGACCGCTTGCATGTTTTTGATTATAGTGAGTCGCTTTCTCAATTTACGTACCTGTTGCAACACAGGCTCTGATGCAGACTCTTCGTATTTGCTGTGCAAACTTCTTATCAATGCCGCAATAGCGAGATACCTAGCATTGTAGGCCAGCATGGTCAATGAGATCGCTGGGAATAGTAATGCTGGTATGCTTAAGGTTAGTTCCACGGTTGATGATATTATTTATTCATGATCATGTTAATCTCTACTGCCAAAAATAGCGCTGCCTATGCGTACCATGGTACTGCCTTCTTCTAAAGCGATCTCATAATCACCCGTCATTCCCATGGAAAGTTCGTCAAACTCATGTCTAGGATCCAGCAATTGCTCAGATTTTATTTTGTCAAACATCGCCATGAGCGATTTGAATTCTGCTCTTACTTGGTCCTTGTCATCTGTAAAGGTAGCCATGCCCATGAGGCCGTGAATATTGATGTTTTTCAGGTTTTTGAAGGCGTCAGAGTTTAGATATGCCATCAACTCGTCCTCGTCAAATCCATATTTACTTTCTTCATCTGCTATGAATACCTGTAATAGGCAATTGATGACCCGATCGTTTTTTTGAGCTTGTTTGTTGATTTCTTTGGCCAGTCGCGGCGAGTCAACAGAATGAATCAAATGCACGTAAGGCGCCATGTACTTGACCTTATTACGTTGCGTGTGACCTATCATGTGCCAGTGAATGTCCTTGGGCAACGTTTCCCATTTTTCGGTCATTTCCTGGATCTTGTTCTCACCTAGGTGTCGCTGTCCAGCATCATAGGCCTCTTGCAGGTCGCTTATAGGTTTTGTCTTGCTTACCGCTACTAGGGTGGCTTGTGGTTCTACGCTTTCGCGAAAGCGAACTATATTATCTGCTATTTTACTCATTTTCAAATTCGTATATGATCAATCCACTGGGAAGTTTGGGCCTGATGAAGGTGCTTTTGGGAGGCATCCTTAAGTCAGCATCTGCAATGGATTTCATTTGTTCTACCGTGGCAGGAAATAGTCCAAAACCTACGGCATATTCGCCTTGGTCGATTTTTGACTTCATCACCAACAAGTCTGACTTGCCATAACTGTAATCGATGCGACCTTCATTTCTTAAATCTGCGATTCCCAGGATAGGTTGCAGCACTAAATCGTATAACATCTGTGTATCCAGATCGTCCAGGGCATTCTTGATGCGGTGCAAACCCTTGCGTAAATAAAGGCTGTAGAAATCACCATCCAGATACATGGAAAAATGATGTTTTTTTGAAGGCTTGTAGATTTCCAGACCACGATTCTGTATCCTGAAATACTGATCAAGCTGCATAAGAAAGGACTCTTTAGAATGGCCATTAAGGTCTTTGACCAATCTATTGAATTCATAGATATTGAGCTGACTCTCTGAAATCAAGAAACTCATGAAATAGTTATAGCTATCATGTTTTTCTCCCATTTCTTGCGCCAGCAGTGACGAACTTGAGCTGCGATGATGACCATCTGCAATGTACAAATGCTCTTTGTTTGCAAATATCTTTTGAATGGACGCAATCAGGTCAGGATCTGTAACGGTCCATATTTTGTGGCTGTTAAAATCTGTGGTCGAAAAATGATATGCAGGTAAAGATTTCTTTATCTGTTCGGTGATGTTTTCTATGACATCATCATCTTTATAGGTTAACAATACCGGTTCTGCGTTGAAACCTACGATTTTAAGATACTCTTTAAACAACACCTCTTTATGTGATAAGGTATCTTCGTGTTTTTTGATGCGGTTGCTCTGGTAATCCTCTACACTTGCGGCGGCAATAATTCCCGTGTACTCATGATGGGGATCTTTATTCTCATAAAGGTAAAAGGCAGGAACACTTTCCTGAAGTAAATGATTTTCTTCCCTAAACTCCAGAAACCTATTGCGTACGAGATTGAATCTTTCTTCACCAGTAATCTCGTGGCTGTATTTGTATCCTGGATTAAGGATGTGCAAAAAACTAAACGGATTGAATTTAAGCAATGCCTCCAATTCTTCTGGGCCGTAATCCTGATAGGTGCGCGAGATGACATGCGCCGCCTTTTCTGGCGTTGCTCTAATGGCTTTGAAAGGTTTTATGGTGGGCATTTCTGAAGCTTTGAGTTTATTTTCTCTGAATAGGATACTTCAAAATTGCGATCTCTTGTCTTTCAACAAATTTCTTATGATCAGACTTTTCAAAGTGAAAATATAGAGAATCATAAATTTCAAGATTTGATATTTCCTTTTGACTTATACTGAACAATTTAATTCCTTTTATTCTTAGTAAACTGTCATTGTAAAAATTGAACTTCGGTTCCTTAACATTAATTGTTAATATGGTTATAGAGTCATTATTCATTGACGAAACTCCAAAACTGACATTTTTAGCCTTCGTTTCAGATTTGATTTCTTCATTAAAGGTGTTACGTTCTGAATTGAATTTTGGAAAGACATATGGATTTTCTTTTTTCAATATGTTATCGCAAGACGAGAACATTATCAAAGCAAATACAATTACAATCGATTTTTTCATGTTCGTTAATCAATAAAACTCTTAGAAACCTTTTCTGCTTTTCTTGATACTGAATAATCGTAAAAACCTTCACCAGATTTAACGCCTTTCTTGCCAGCCATCACCATATTGACCAATAGTGGGCATGGTGCGTATTTATCTTTTTTGAAACCGTCATACATCACATTCAATATAGAGAGACAAACGTCCAGCCCTATAAAATCTGCAAGTTGTAGTGGTCCCATAGGATGTGCCATTCCCAATTTCATTACGGTATCAATCTCTTCAACTCCAGCAACGCCATTGTATAAGGTTTCAATCGCCTCATTGATCATAGGCATCAAGATGCGGTTAGCCACAAAACCTGGATAGTCGTTTACTTCAGTTGGTGTTTTTCCTAGCTGAACAGATAAGTCCATAATAGTCTTAGTGACTTCATCGCTGGTGGAATAACCGCGTATGATCTCTACCAACTTCATGATAGGCACCGGATTCATAAAATGCATTCCAATTACCTGATCAGGTCTGCTGGTAATGGCAGCAATTTGAGTGATGGAGATGGAAGAAGTGTTTGTAGCTAGAATACAATCTGCTGGTGCAGCCTCATCCAGTTGTTTGAAGATCTTCAATTTCAACTCTAAATTCTCTGTAGCCGCCTCAACAATAAGATCTGCTTTCTGAACACCATCTGGGATAGAAGTATAGGAGGTGATGTTATCTAGGGTTTCCTTTTTATCTGCCTCGGTAATTCTTTCTTTGGCAATCATGCGGTCCAGGTTCTTACTTATCGTTCCCAAACCTCTATCGATAGCTTCCTGAGATATATCAACCAGAGAAACCTTAAATCCTGACTGGGCAAAAGTATGTGCAATGCCGTTTCCCATGGTTCCGGCGCCTATGATGGTAATATTTTTCATTTGATGTATTTACGGGTTAAAAAAGGTTGTTCTAATAAAAATTTCTAGAGTTGCTTTTTATTAATTTTTATAAGAGATTTTAGTTATTCGGTTTGACGAGATTACAAGGACTTGAAGTTTTCAATCACTTGCATCGCAACGTCCAGCGCTGCTGTGCCGTCTTCCAGACTAACCACAGGAACGGTGTCGTCCTCAATGGCATCTGCAAAAGTCTCCAGTTCCATCAAGATCGCATTGGTTTCGGTAATGTCTGGATTGTCAAAGTAGATTTGTTTCTTGATGCCTTCAGCATTTTGAAGGATCATGTCAAAATCTCCCGGAACTTCTGGAGCATCCTTCATACGAACAACTTCTACCTTCTTGGTTAGAAAATCGACAGAGATATAGGCATCGCGCTGGAAAAATCTTGCCTTGCGCATTTTTTTGAGGCTAATCCTGCTGGCAGTTAGATTGGCCACACAACCATTTTCGAACTCAATGCGCGCATTGGCAATATCTGGAGTTTCTGATATGACGGAAACGCCACTGGAACTCACATGCTTCACGGGACTTTTCACCACGCTAAGTATCGCATCAATATCATGGATCATTAAATCCAGCACCACGCTCACATCGGTTCCTCGTGGATTGAATTCCGCTAGGCGATGTGTTTCAATAAACATGGGATTTTCAATGCGGTCCTGCACGGTTCTAAAGGCATCATTAAAACGTTCTACTTGTCCTACCTGGCCTTTGACATTATGCTTTCGCGCAAGCGATATCAACTCTTGAGCCTCTTCAACGGTAACCGTGATGGGTTTTTCAATAAAGAGGTGCTTACCAGCTTCAAGAACCTTTTTACCAGACTCGTGATGAAAAGTGGTAGGCGTCACGACATCTACCATATCGCAGGCAGCGATGAGCTCATCCATGTTGCTGTAGTACCTGTAGCCGTACTCTTTTTCAATCTCACGGGCATAGGACTCGTTAGCATCATAAAATCCCACAAGATCGTAACGCGTGGACTGCTGTAATAATTTCAAGTGGATTTTACCCAAATGTCCTGCGCCCAGAACCCCAGCTTTCAACATATTGCTTGTGTTTCCCACAAAAATAGGGATTTTGAAGCTGGTTATCGACGTCTTTTGATACCGATATGACCAATTTTAAAACAATTTGATAATGAAATTTTTAAGGGCGTTCCCTCGCCAAAACCTCGGTCGGGCTTTACGTTTCAATCTTTCTTTCTAGAGTGCCATGCAGGCACTCTAGAAAGAAAGGATTTCCTCTTCAATCCCTAACGCAAGCAACCTATGGATTTTTATTTATGTATTGGCATTATCCAGAGTTCCGCATTGTTGTAGGAATAATTGGTAAAAAAAGAGCGTATCTAAATCTGTGAATAAATGATCTCAAAAAGGATGGCTACATCCTGATGGATTTGCAGTAGGCGTTCTATTTTTGCCGCATCAAAGACGACTTCATACATAAAGGAAAACGACGCCACCTCATGCAACTCATGAAGGAGAAAGGTATTTGCGACAATGCCGTGCTGGAAGCTATCAACAAAGTGCCCAGGCATTTGTTTTTGGACAGTTCTTTTATGGAGCATGCATACCAGAACAAAGCTTTCCCTATAGGTGCTGACCAGACCATATCACATCCCTATACCGTAGCTTTTCAAAGCGAACTTCTCCAGGCACAAGCTGGTGATAAGGTCCTGGAAATAGGAACTGGTAGTGGTTATCAATGTGCGGTGCTGTTGGAAATGAAACTGCAGGTCTACACCATTGAGCGACAAAATGAATTGTTCAAAAAAACCAGCACACTTTTTAGGAAGCTGCGTTATAGACCTCGTAAGTTCGTTTTTGGTGATGGATATCTAGGTCTACCGGACGAGGCACCCTTTGACGGAATCATAGTCACCTGTGGCGCTCCAGAAATTCCTCAAAGCTTGCTGGGTCAGCTTAAAATAGGAGGTAGGCTTGTCATTCCAGTAGGTCAAGACGAGCAAATCATGACGCTTATCGTTAGAGAGTCCGAAACAGATTATCGCAAAACCACTTATGGTGAGTTTAGGTTTGTGCCATTTTTAGGTGGTAAGCAGTAAAAATTACTTGTTTCATAGCTGGCAGTTGGTTTAGAAGCTTTAAACTAAAAAAGCCCAACGATTAAGTTGAGCTTTCTTATGATTATGTATTGATTTTTTAGAATTGCGAAAGTGCTTCTACCAAGTCTGCCTTGCGATTACGACTTAATGGCAACACTTCAGAGTCAAGTTCTACTGCTTTGGAATTGAATTTCTCTACACGACGTAAATTGACTATATAAGATTTGTGTATGCGCAGAAAGTCTTCTTCAGGTAACTGCTTTTCAAAAGCTTTCATGGTAGAAAGGACGACCAGACTTTCAGTTTCTGTAATTAATTTAACGTAGTCACCTAATGCCTGTATAAATTTAAGATCCTTCAGATATACCTTTCTTTTCTTCAGGTTGCTTTTGACAAAAATGAATTCGCCTTTGTCCTCTACCATTTCTGTTCGCATCTTATGAGCAAGAAGCGCACGTTCTACGGCATAAAGGAAGCGGTCCTTTTTTATAGGCTTTTGAAGGTAATCAATAGCACTGTAGTCAAAAGCCTTAAAGGCATACTTAGTTTGACCTGTTACAAATATGACGCCTGGCTTTTCAGTAATGTCATCCAAAAGGTCAAAACCTGTCAGAATAGGCATCTCTACATCAAGAAATATAAGGTCAACACCAGCATCCTTAATTGCAGCTTTCGTTTCAATAGCATTGCTAAATTCTCCTGCAAGCTTTAAGTTAGGATGGTTTTCAATCAGCTTAACGATCGCAAGTCGCTGTATGCTTGAGTCGTCAACGACAAAACATTTGAGAATAGTATCTGTCATAAGAAAAGTCTGGTTAAGTAAATACTAAACAATACTAATACCTTTATAGACGAAATGCAAATAAAAGTGTTCATTAATCGATACTTTAGGTTTTTTTAACGATTTGAGCCAGTATTGTTTTTCAGGTAATGACCTAAATAACTAGTATAAAATATATTGCTGGGTTTGTGGAAAAAATGTATTTTTGCACTCGTTTTAAAATAATGTAACATGAATCAATACGAAACTGTTTTCATTTTGAATCCCGTTTTATCTGATGATCAGGTAAAGGAAACAGTAAAGAAGTTTGAGAATTTCCTTACTGAGCGTGGTGCCAAGATGGTAGCTAACGAAGATTGGGGCCTTAAAAAATTGGCTTACACAATCGACAACAAGAAGAGTGGTTTTTACCACCTTTTCCAATTTGCCGCACCAGGTGAGGTAATCAATGACTATGAGGTAGAATTCCGTCGTGACGAGCGCGTGATGAGATACCTTACTGTAAGACTTGATAAATACGCTATCGAGTGGGCAGAAAAAAGAAGAAGTAGAATGTCTAAAAAATCTCAAGCTTAATTATGGCAACATTACAACAACAAGCTAAAGGAAAAAAAGACGGTGACATACGTTACCTGTCTCCTTTAAAGATCGAGACTCAAGAGAGAAAAAAATACTGTCGTTTTCAACGTAGCGGTATTAAATATATAGACTACAAGGATCCAGATTTCTTGATGGGTCTTGTCAACGAGCAAGGAAAAATACTTCCTAGACGATTGACAGGAACAAGTCTTAAATATCAGCGCAAGGTAGCCGTTGCCATCAAAAGATGTAGACACATCGCTTTGATGCCATTTGAAGGTGACCTATTAAAATAATCTAATCAGACTCAAACAATGGAACTAATACTAAAACAAGATGTAGAGCACCTAGGCTTTACAGACGATGTGGTTACTGTTAAGCCTGGTTATGGCCGTAACTTTTTGATACCTCAAGGAAAAGCTGTAATGGCAACACCTGGAGCAAAAAAGCAACTTGCCGAAACGGTAAAGCAGCGTGCACATAAAGAAGCTTCTAATGTCAAGGCGGCACAATCGCAAGCAGACAAACTAAGCGCTTTGGATCTTAAAATGGCTGTAAAAGCAGGAGAAGGCGACAAGCTTTTCGGTTCTGTAACGACAGCAGATCTTTCTGACGCTCTTGCAAAAGAAGGCATTGAAATAGACAAGAAGTTCATCTCTATCGCTGGTGGTAACATCAAGAGATTGGGACAATATGAAGCAACGGTGCGTTTTCACCGTGAAGTACAGACTTCTTTCACATTTGATGTTGTCGCTACAAAAGGATAACACACAATTGAATTGAATAGAGCCGTTCCAAATTTTGGGACGGCTTTTTTATGACTTGATATGAAGTACAGAAGACTTACTAAAGAACAGCTGGAAGAATTACATCCAGAATTCATCAACTTTCTAGCCACTCAATCTATTGACGCGGCAGAATGGGACAAAATAAAAAAAGATAAGCCTGAAGTAGCTGAAGAAGAGATCGACATATTCTCGGATTTGGTCTGGGAAGGTGTATTAGGCAAGGCCAAGTTTTTGGAACACATAAGTCCGCAAACGATGAATCTCTTTGAACTGCGAGAAAAGGACATGGGCTTGATCTCAATCATCGTGGGCGACAACAAGATTGACATCACCACTGCAACCGGTTACAAATGGCTGCAAAACAATTTGCTGGATGAAGAAGTAAAAATCTTTACGGCAAACAAAACCTACGGCGAGGATCCCAACCTCGACAAATTCAAACTCATCGAATCTGGTGCAGTCATCACAAAAGGTGATTTATTCCGCTATTTTGATGATTTGATGGAAATGGGAAAAGAGAAAAACGGTTTCTAAAATAACCGTTGCTGGCCGTGCGTAAGATCGACTCCTTCCAGCTCCAATAACTTTTTCTTGGCGTTCAATCCACCGGCGTACCCAGTCAATGAACCATCACTACCTATAACTCGGTGGCATGGTATGATGATGGAAATTGCATTGGCACCGTTGGCAGCTGCAACTGCTCGCACATCTTTAGGGGATACATCGTTGTTCAGAACCTGAGGTTGAGTTTGTGATGAAAGATTGTTTTGATTTCGCTTTCGCGAAAGCGAACTATACGAAACCGTTTCTCCATAAGGAATTTGCAGTAGGCTGTCCCACACGCTTTGCTGAAATGGCGTACCACACAATAGCAATGGGATATCAAATTGTGTGCGTTCTTTAAGGAAGTATTGATCCAATTGCTGGATGGCGAGATCTATCAATTCATGATCACCTTCAGTCATGGTAGCGCGACAAAAGGTTTGAATGCGTTGATCGATTTGATCACGCATCTTACGATAGGTCCAATCACATAAGCAAAGTTGATTTTCAAAAACACCCAAAGTAAGTTCGCCCAGAGGAGAACGATATACTTGAGTGATGATCTTACTCATACCTCAATGCCTCGATAGGGTCCAATCTTGACGCCTTGATAGCGGGAATAATACCAGAGAATATGGTGATCACAATGGAAATGATGATGGCCCAAATGATGGCTGTCCACGGTATTTGAAACGGAATTTCAAACCCTGCCGAAACGCCCCAACCTATCAACATCCCTAAAATAATTCCGACAATACTGCCGTACTGGCTTACCAGTAAGGTCTCAATAAAAAATTGCCAGGAAATAGTAGATCTTTTGGCTCCAAGCGCTTTGCGCACGCCTATTTCACGCGTACGTTCCGTTACAGATACCAGCATGATGTTCATCAATGCAATGGAACTACCAAAAATGGTAATCACGCTTATGATAATCGCCGCTGCATTAAGCGCAACGCTTATTTCGTCAACTGATGACATGAGCTCGTCACGCTGTACGATCCCAAAATTATCTTCTTCCAGTGGTGTCAAACCGCGTATGCTGCGCATGAGCAGTGTTGCTTTGTCTCTCGCGGCATCCATAAGTTGCTGGTCGTTTACTTTCACACTAATGTCATAATTGATATTAGGCAAGGTGTAGATGCTGCGCGCAACATTTAATGGTATCAGTACGCGTAAGTCGACGTTGTTTCCAAAGGTGGACCCTTTTTCTTCCAACAATCCTATCACGGTAAATTTGTTACCGCGTATGCTAATGGTTTGACCTATAGGATTCAATCCCTGAAATAAAGCATCTTCCATATCGCTGCCCAATAGAGCGACTCTCGAATTATTTTCAATGTCGCTGGCAGAAAAGCCACGGCCATCCACAATTTTAGTACCGCTGTTATCTATGAAGTGTTCATTAACTCCAGATACGATGACTTTAGGTTTCGTCTTTCGATCCTCGCTTTTTACCTCAGCTTGAGAGGTTGCCTGAAATGAGACGCCAACTTGTGCAGTAGGAAAATCGTAATCACCTTCAAAAGCACGAACATCGCTGTACCCTATAACTGGATTGATCTTGCGTACCTCGCCACCGCCGCTGCGTCGTATCCCTAAAGAATATCGCTGGATGCTAAAGGTGTTGGTTCCTATATCAGAAAAACCATCGCTCAAGGTTCTCTCTAATGCATTGACCGCACTTAGAATACCTACCAACGCTGTAATTCCTATAGCGATGATAAAAACGGTAAGAATAGTGCGCAGCAGTTGACCTTTAATGTTCTGCTGGGCGATGCTTAGGTTTTCCTTAAATAATCCAATCATGCTTAATAGGACTAATGATGAGTTTAAAAGTTACAAATCTAAGACTGGAATTTTTACTTAATACTTATTGTTTTATACAAGTGAGAAATATTTAATGTCTCGTTTGTTATTCGACTGACTGGTTTTATAGTTCAACAATAACCGTCACCATAACTTCAGTTCTATGCTCAAGGTTTTATATTTGCATCTTTATTGCAATTCATGGCACAAAAACCTTCCATACCTAAAGGAACTAGAGATTTTAACCCTACTGAAGTATCTCGTAGAGAATATATCATAAGCACCATCAAGAAGCATTTTCAGACCTACGGATTCATGCCGATTGAGACACCGAGTTTTGAAAATTCTGACACATTGCTGGGTAAATATGGAGAAGAAGGCGACCGCTTGATATTCAAAATTTTGAATAATGGTGAGTATTTGAGTAAAGTGAATAACGATGACCTATCCACAAAGGATGAATCGGTCATCACACCGCAAATAAGCGACCGTGCCTTGCGTTACGACCTGACGGTACCTTTTGCGCGTTATGTGGTACAGCACCAGAATGAGATTGCGTTTCCCTTTAAAAGATACCAAGTCCAGAACGTGTGGCGAGCAGACCGTCCGCAAAAGGGTCGCTTTAGAGAATTCACGCAATGTGATGCCGATGTTGTTGGTAGCGATTCATTGCTACAAGAAGTGGAATTTATCAAACTATTTGATGATGTTTATACCGATCTAGGCTTAGAGGGTTGCACGATCAAAATCAACAATCGTAAGGTTCTTGCCGGTATTGCTCAAATGATGGGAGCAGAAGATAAGCTCATTGATTTTACCGTGGCACTGGACAAGCTTGATAAAATTGGAGCAGATAAGGTGAAGCAGGAAATGCTGGACAAAGGCATTGACCCACAAGCGATAGAAAAACTACAACCTGTTTTTGAACTGGATGGTTCTTTTGAAGAGAAGATCGGTCAGATGAAGAATTTGTTGGCGTCTTCCAACATTGGACTACAAGGAATTGCAGAGTTGGAATTTATAAAGGAAAACCTGGTTGGGTTAGAACTCAAAACCACACATCTGGATCTTGACATCACCCTTGCCAGAGGTCTTAACTATTATACCGGCTGCATTTTTGAAGTGGCGGCTCCAGCAGGAGTGGCTATGGGCAGCATAAGTGGTGGCGGTCGATATGATGACCTTACCGGTATTTTTGGAATGAAGGACATGAGTGGTGTTGGAATCAGCTTTGGGCTGGACCGCATCTATTTGGTCTTGGAAGAACTGAATCTTTTTCCAGAAACCGTTAAAGCAGGCGTGCAGATATTGTTTATCAATTTTGGAGAGGTTGAAGCTAGTTACTGTATGAAATTGATGTTTCGCTTTCGCGAAAGCGGCATCAAAACAGAGCTCTATCCAGACAGCGGGAAAATGAAAAAGCAAATGACTTATGCAGATAAGAATGATATACCATTTGTGATTCTAGCCGGTGAAGACGAGATTAAATCTGGTAAGCTAACGCTTAAGAACATGAAGACCGGTGAGCAAAACCAACTCACTGCCGATGAGCTTATCCAGCGATTTAAGTAAGGCTTATTTCAAAATCACCTTGCGCTGGTAATCTTGCCCATCACTTTTCATAGTGACGATGTAATTACCACTGGCTATGCTCTGACGAGGTAGAATGATCTCCTTGCTGCCCGTTGAAACGTTCCAAGATTTTACTTGTTGTCCCATCATATTGATCAATACCACCTCATCCAACTGAATATTTCCAGGAGTTTTGATATGGATCGCGTCAGTCGCTTGTGGCGTGAACACTAAGATATTATCCTGATCTTCCAACGTCTCGTTACTCAAAGTAGATTTACCATGAAATATGATGGAGAATCTGGTTTTGTATTGACCTCTAAATAAGAAAGGACTTTGAAATTTGCCTTCTCTTAGGTTATGCATTTCGCCGGTAACCGAATCTTTAAGAAATACAGGTTGGTCTGGATCTAGGTTTTCTATGTGATCCAATCCTATTTTGATCGTTCCATGATCACTAAGCTTTACAAATAAAGGCAGTTCTATAGCATCGTTCACAATCCCAATCCCTTGAATGGATAGACGCTCATTTTTTACCCAGAAAGCCATGTCATCCATTTGATCATCAAATTGCAAACCATCATAACCGCGATCATAACCTGTGGTAGCGTTTGGATCAATCGTCAATAATAATTGCCTGTGGATCAAGTTAGGGGAATCAAATCCTATTCTAATTTTTGTACGTTCGTCTGCATGTTGCTGATAAGTGGCTAGCGATGGATTGAAATTACTTCCTGGCGCAGCTTTAAAAACACTATTTCCTGATGCTTCCTTTTCAAAAACGCGCTGGGCATTATTGAACTTGATGGCACCGTCATCTTTAACTATCACAAAAAAACCTTGTGCCACTGGGATATAGCGTCCAGGAAGTTCGGCTTGTTTCCCGTCGTTATTCATTAAGGCATCAGAAGTGCCTATGGTAGGATTAGGAGTGCCACCAGAAAGATTGTACATAGAGTAACCACCTTCATAATTTTCAAGGTTGTGACTCTCACCGCCAACATGCTCCCAAAAATAAATCGTGCCATCCAATAAAGGATTGTCTGCGATGAATTGAGTAGCGTCCATAGCACTAGGGTATGGATTGCCAACTAAATAATCGTTACCAGCATTAGCCGTCAACTCGATAGGGCCGTTGTTGGGTAATCCCATAAATGTATAGTTTTGATCTGTAGAACATCCTGTACCTTTCATGGAATAGGCTTCTCCAGCCTTTAGCTTTCCTGTGTTACCTACAAATTGCCAGTTGGCATAGGTTCCTGAGGGTAGATTGGCATATTTGTGTATCCATTTTGAAGATACGGTTGCTGCCTGGCTTTCGGTTGCTGGTGCACCATCTGAGTCGGTTGGATTCGTAAAGTTTAATGGTTTAGGTGCCGCTGGGTCGGTCCCATCCATCATAACGGCAGATAGGTCAAAACCACCATTGATCTCGTTAACACCAGTATAGCTCACCGGTGAGCTCCAGTAGTTGTAATTGTATTTGTTTCCAGTGCCTTGTTGATCACGTTCAATTTTCCCTGTACTGGATGGATCTAATTCACTACCAGCAGTCTGAATAAGTTGGGATTCATTTTCAAGATCTAAGGTTCCATTAAGTTGCAGAAATCCAGTAATGGTTAGGGCTTGATCATTTTGAATTTTGATGGTGTTAGCTTTAAGTTGTAATGCCAAAAGTTCAGTCTCCTCAGAAACGATAATATCATGATAACTGTTCACAATATTCCAAGTAACACGAACTTGCTCCCCATTCATGATTCTAAAAGATCCAGGTGCGTGGATAGTACTTTGAGCATCCCAAATATCACTGGCATTCCAGTTTCCATTTTGAACAGAAACATAGGGTAGTGGTGCACTTTGATTGTTTGTCGTGAAGCTTGAATGTTGAGCGTCTAAAGTGGCAGCGCTCACAGAGAGATCTGTTGCGATTCCATTATTAAAGGTTAAGTAGGTAATCAAGCTGTTCCAGGGTAAAGCACTGGTGTTATTTGAAGACGTTTTGATGATGGCGCCAGCGAGCATATCATTTTCATTAACTAGCTCCTGATTCATGAAGAAGCGTATTTGCTCTACAGTAAGAGCTCTGTCAAAAACACGAACCTCATCAATAGATCCTTTAAAATGTTGCGGAGTTGATGAATTTGTCGCACCTATGATTAAGGGTAGGTTTTGAGATTGATCCGTCAAATTAGAGGATTGAACAGAGTCCAAAATACCATCTATGTGAATCTTCAAACTGCCATCAGTATAAGTAAGAGTGATCTGGCGCCACACGTCATAACTCAAGAAGTGATTTGAAATCATTTGAGTGGCTGCGCCTTCCTTATAAAAAGTCACTTGGATTTTATTGCTTTCATTAAGCTGGATGTTCCAACCGTTATTTTGATCGCCTTTGGAAATGATGGTTTGAACGGCACTGCTTTGATCGCTGCTCGTATTTATCCATGTAGATATGGTAAAGGCTTCACCAAATGATATGTCATTTTGCAGAATGACTTGATCTGTGCTGCCATTAAGCGAAATGCTACCCATAGATGTGAGAATCGTTGGATTAGCAAATGCAAAACTATTAGATAGTACTATTATCAATGTTGAGATAAAGGAATTAATTTTTAGCATATCTAGTAATTTTTAGGACACAACTAATATATCACAGTTAATCGTTAAAATATGCATTATAACATTTTAATAGTTTTTAAACGATATATAAATGCATTTAAACATATTATCGATTAATTAATAACGAATATTTGTTCGCATAAGCGTATAATGTAAAAATAGATATAAAGGTTTTAACGGTTGTTTCGCTTTCGCGAAAGCGAAATTTTAATGGTATCTACAACAAAACATTTACCTTTATTAAAAATTCTAGAGTGAAGAAAAACAAGGTCACCTTAAGTATACTTGCCGAAAAGCTCGGACTGTCTATCTCTACGATTTCAAAATCCCTGAAGAATAGTAACGAGATAAGTGAAGAGACTAAACAACTGGTAGTCAACACGGCCAGGAAGATGGGATACAAAGGAACGGTTGAGCATCCCAAAGCCCATAAGATTATTGCTGTGGTCATTCCAGATGTGGTCAACGGCTTTTTTGCCCAGGTGCTTACAGGTATCGAACAAATGGCAGCCGAGAATGATTACAAGATCCTGACGTGCCTTACTGGAGACTCTACTGAGAAAGAAGCCTCTTTTATAGAAAGCCTTCTCAACAACACTATTGATGGTTTTATAGTTGCCGTGGCAGAGGAATCCCAGGTCGCTTCCAACTACAGTCACTTTCAAAAAGTACTGGATCGTAAAATCCCTATGGTGATGTTTGATCGTGTGGTGGACGAGCTTGAATGCGATAAAATCACTAACGATGATTTACTTTCAGGAATCAGAGCAGTACAGTTTCTAGTTGAAAAAAGAGACAAGCAATTGTGCATGATAAGCACCATAAGTCAATTAAGTGTTGGTAAATTAAGAGAAGAAGGAATTAGAAGACAAGTGGCGCAACACGAAGATGTACTGTTGAATGTCATTACTAATGTGGATGAAAAACAACTTGATGCACGTATTGAGGATGCCTTAAAATACGATGGTATCGACGCCATCATCGCCTTAGATCAAATGGCTGGTATTATTGCGCTTAATAAAGCAAAAGAATTGGGTGTCAATATTCCAAATGATCTACAGATCATTTGCTATTCTAATGTAGTCACCTCAGAATACTCGTTCCCTAAAATGACTGTTGTGGATCAACATGCAGTAGAAATGGGAAATAAGACCTTTACAAGATTGCGCAACTTGATCAACAACCTTGAAGATATCAAGGTGACTAGAGTGCATACCCTAAAGACCTCGCTGCTAGAAAGAGGAACCACTAGAAAATAAAAAAACCCTTCAAATTTGAAGGGTTTTTTCGTAGCGTGAGGCGGGCACGATCCGCCGACCTCAGCATTATGAGTGCTGCGCTCTAACCAGCTGAGCTACCACGCCATTTTCACTTAAACCGCTGATTGCTTAAGCGGCTGCAAATATAACTTTAATTTATATTGTAGACCAAACCCAATCGAGCAAAAATTTTAATTCAATAAATTTTCAAGACTTAATAGGTTTACGTTATATTGCCGCTCAAAGTTTAACACCCATGCAAGAGCCTATAAAATTTGAGTTGGAATTTCTCGTTCAAGTATCTCCCAGTTTATTATACCAATACTTTGCTACACCATCTGGAATGTCCGAATGGTTTGCAGATAACGTGAACAGTCGCGGTGAATACTTTAGATTCATTTGGGATGGCCAGGAAGAGAAGGCAAAAATCATTAAGAGAATAGGCGAGGAGCGCGCTAGATTTCAATGGGATTATGATGAAGATACTAAGAAGTATTTTGAATTCCGTATTGAGGTAGATGAAATCACAAAGGATGTATCATTGATGATCACAGATTTTGGTGATGATGAGGACGAGGTTGAGGAGCAAAAAATGTTTTGGGAAAACCAAGTGAGCGAACTCAAAAAAGTACTGGGATCACGATAGTGAGCCTTTTATAAAGATTAAATTTGTGCCCTGTAAATCAGGGCATTTTTTATGATATTACTTAACGATCAATTAGTAGAAAACGAACAGGCGCACATTGCCTATAACAATCGTGGTACTTATTATGGTGATGGGGTTTTTGAGACCATGCGCTGCTATAAGGGGATTGCTATTTTCTATGAATCACATTATTTTAGACTTATGTCAAGCATGCGCATCTTGCGTATGGAGATTCCCGATTCATTTACCCCAGAATTTTTTGAAGAACAAATCAAAGAGTTGCACGAGGCCAATGAATTGAATTCTGACCATACTAGAATTCGTATTACAGTATGGCGAAATCAAGGCGGACTGTACACTCCAACAGATTCCACCGTATCTTATAGCATGGAGGTAAGTTCACTTTCTCATGTTTTTGAACACATCGCAACCAATGAAGTAGAGCTGTTCAAGGACCATTTGTTGCCGCTTGGAATGCTGGGAACTCTCAAAACGGCTACCAAAACCGTCAACATACTTGCCGGAATTTACAAGACAGAGAACGATTATGATGATATGCTACTGCTCAACCAAAATAAAATGGTTGTCGAATCTATCTCGGGTAATTTGTTTTTAAGATCTGGAAATATCATTAAAACGCCACCTATTACAGACGGTTGTTTGAATGGTATCATGAGAGGCCAAGTGATTGCGCAATTGAAACGAATGCTCAACTATCAGGTTGTAGAAGAAAGCATTACTCCTTTTGAATTGCAAAGAGCAGATGAGATGTTTTCTACTAATGTGATCCAGGGAATCAAATCTATTAGTAAGTATCGTAAGAAAGAATATGAAACCAGCGCGGCTGATGAGTTGCGCGAGTTTTTTAATCAAAAACTTTTCAGTTAAGATTAATTGTAACTAGGGTTTTCTGGGGCATTGGACCAGATTTCATAGCCATTTCCCAAATCACGCATCTTTATTTTCCAGATATCATGAATTTCATCAGATAATACGACCGCACTGTCTTCATTATCTGTAACGACCCAGCTTTTAGAGTCTAATTCCTGTTGTAGTTGATCTCGTTCCCAACCTGAATAGCCCAAAAAGAATTTAATTTCATTCGAGGCAATCTTGTTCTGATTGATTAGTGCGCTAACCGTTTGAAAATCGCCACCCCAATAGATACCGTCTTCTATATGGTGAGAATCTGGAATAAGTTCTGGGACTCGATGTAAAAAATAGAGATTGTCTGTACTTACTGGGCCACCATCATACACTTCAAACTCTTCTTGAATTTCAGGAACCAATTCATTAAGAGTATAGTCCAATGGTTTGTTGATGATAAACCCCACAATTCCTTCATTATTGAACTCAGTTAAGAGAACAACAGATCTAGAAAATGAAGCATCGCCAATAATACTGGGTTCAGATATCAATAGTTTGCCTCGGTTGGGTGCAAGAGTTTTCATAGTGTGGTGGCTATGATTAAACTTAATAAAATAAATCTGTTTATTAACAAATCATTATAATTTATTTTAAATAGATGTCTTAAAAAGAAAAACCCATCCAGCTGTAGCGGGATGGGTTTCAAATTCGTAAGAATGGGAATTAGTTTACAGCTTTCTGTAAATCGCTTCCTGCTTTGAATTTCACTACTTTTTTAGCAGCGATCTTGATGGTTTTACCAGTCTGTGGGTTTCTTCCTTCACGTGCAGCTCTTTTAGAAACTGAGAATGATCCGAAACCTACTAGAGAAACACGGTCACCTTTTTTAAGGGACTTTTCTACGTTACCTAGAAAAGATTCTAATGCTTTTTTTGCAGCTGCTTTAGAAATGCCAGCAGATTCTGCCATTCCTTCGATTAAATCTGTTTTGTTCATAATTGAATTTAAATTAATGTTGGTTAAACTAAAACGTGAAACAAATTTATACGGATTATGCTACCACACAAGGAATACTGCAAGAAATGAGAAAAAATGTTGATAAACCTAAACAATTGTTAATAAGTATGAAGCATACGTACCATTTTATCGCGAGGCCTTGTCAAATCTAGCATTGGCGGTAAATTGATACCCGTTAAGTAAATCGGCTGTCTTCATTCTTTTTTTGTTGGGAAATTGAAGCTCTTTTAGTTCTACCATATTTTCCACACATGCCACCAAAAGTTTTCCATCTTCGATGACAATACTACCAGGTATCATTTCATGAATTTTATCAACAACCTCGGTTTTAAATATCTTGACGGTTTGAGTAGTGTCGTCTTTTAGGACCGCTTTTGCTACTGGAAAAGGGTTTAGGCCTCTAACCATGGCATCCACAGCCGTTGCAGTAATATTAAAGGCAATAGTTGTGTTGGCTGCATCTAGCTTGGGAGCCTCTTTGAGCTCTTCAGCATCTTTTTGTATAGTGGTAGTTACATTGCCTGTTGCGATATCGTTTACCGTTTTTAAGCTCAGCGCAGCGCCTAGCTCCATAAGCTTCATGTAAAGTGTTCCTACGGTTTCTCTTTGTTCTATAGGACACTTTAGTTGATCGATGATGGCACCAGTATCAATTTTTTCATCAATAAAAAAAGTAGTCACGCCTGTTTCCTTTTCATTGTTTATGATAGCCCAATTGATGGGAGCAGCGCCTCGATATTGAGGTAGTAAACTAGCATGAAGATTAAAGGTTCCTAAAGGCGGCATTGCCCAGACCACCTCTGGTAACATACGGAAGGCGACAACCACTTGTAAATCTGCCTTAAGCTCTTTTAATTGTTCTGTAAACTCGGTTGACTTGAGATTAGTGGGCTGCAATAGGTGCAATTGATTTTCTAATGCATACTTCTTCACGTCACTTTGATGAAGTTGTCTGCCACGTCCCGCAGGTTTATCTGGAGCGGTCACCACGCCCACGATTTCATGTTCTGACTCGTTGAGAGTCTTGAGAATACCGGTGGCAAACTCTGGTGTTCCAAAGAATATGATTTTTAGTTTTTTACTCATTGATGTGGTATTTATTGTCCGGAGTAATTTTGATCTTCTTTTGCTCCAGTAAATGTTTAATGTGATAAGTTAATTGATCGGTAGGTATTGCTGCCTTATTTCTGATCTCCTCAAAATTCATGGGTTCTTTCAAAAATTCCAAAAGATCGAGTTCATTGAAAGTGGTTTTTGAACTCCTACCAGGTCGACAATTGGAACAGGAACCGCAAGGCGCACCTGATGGTTCATCAAAATACTCCAAAATGAAATTCTGTAAGCAAAGGTCGCGCTCCTGTACCAGTTGCATCATCGCATCCAGCTTTTTTTTCTTAATCTCATTTTGCTTTTTAAGCAGTCCGGCAAAACGGTTGATCGTGCGATCGTTTTCTCTGGGAACCAGAAAAAATACCTGGGTATCTGCTTGGGCTAGTTGGGCGTCAATGGCCTCAAGTTGCGCCATTTTCTCAAGGACTTGTACCACTTCCTTTTCGGTAGTGTTGCTGCGCATCGCAATAAGTCCCAGATTGATATGGATCTCTTGTTGCTGGCTGCCGCTGTAGGTTCTCAAAATTGCCTGCATGACGCTACCAGCAAGCTGATTGTTTCTTGTGTGGTTGATGATGGTGTTTGCGCTTTCGCGAAAGCGAATACTCGACCGTCTTTCTCCATGTTGATGCATCTTCAACACATCATATCGATCCAGGACCTGCAAGGCATTGAAACAAGATATGGCATTGAAGTCATGATTCTTGCAAAATTCTGAAAACGAAAATTGGTGTTGCGTCTCCATACCTTCGTTAATAGGTATTTGAAGGTGATTGCACAGTGCTCTATAGACTTGTTTGACCAAAGCCACGCTGGGCAATCCTTTTATGAATTGATTGTGAGCATGATTGAGATCATTGATATTATAGATGAATTGCGCTATGCTGGGTTGACCATCGCGACCAGCACGACCGGTTTCCTGATAATAACTCTCGATGCTGTCTGGCAGTTGCAGGTGGACAATGGTGCGCACATCTGGTTTGTCAATTCCCATTCCAAAGGCATTGGTCGCGACCATGACTTGTTTCTGGCCTAGCATCCATTCTTTCATGGAGGCGTCTCGGCTACGCGCATCCAGACCACCATGGTAATACTGGGATGTAACGTTTTGCTGTTCTAGATATGCAGCATATTCTAGACAGTTTTTTCTACTGCGCACGTAGGTGATGGAGCTGCCATTGTATTTTTTGTAAAAGGAAGCTATGGCGACTCTTTTGTTAGGCGTGTCGAGAATCCTGTAGGTAATATTATCCCTTTTGAAACTGTTTTTGAAAACCTGGGTATTTGGTATTTCAAGATTGTTGAGAATGTCTTCTTGAACTTGAGCGGTTGCCGTCGCGGTTAAAGCAATGATAGGAACCTCAGGTTTTAAAGCTGTGACCGTAGAGATCTGTCGATATGCTGGCCTAAAATCGTGTCCCCATTCACTTATGCAATGCGCTTCATCCACAGCAAAAAGGTTGACGTTCATCATTTTGATACGCTGCTGTACCAGTGGATGCTGCAGTCGCTCTGGACTCAAATACAGGAATTTATAGACATTTTTCCCATCGCTGTCAATGGCATGTATAGCATTGTCCAGCATATCATCCAGGTCTTTGATGCGCACCGATCCGGTTATGCCTATGGCCTTCACTCCGCGTTTTTTGAGTTGAGCGACTTGATCTTTAATTAAAGCAACCAGAGGTGAGATTACGATGCATATACCGTCCAACTGGATGGCTGGCACTTGATAGCAAAGAGACTTGCCACCACCGGTAGGTAGTAAGACGAGACTGTTGTTTCCCTTTAAAACATTGGAAATAACTTTTTCCTGTAGCGGTAAAAAATCAGGATGACCAAAAACGTCTTGTAATATTTGCTTTGACTTTTCAATCAATGCTAACATGTTTTAGAATGAATTCCAATCGTTTTTCAACACTGGTCTTAGGCACCTCAATAATTTCATATTTAAGGTCTTGATAATAATGGGCTAGAATGGAACCTATGGTTACTGCTTGATCATAACTTTCATAGCGTTCATTATCGCTTTGATAGATCTCTTTCCATGGTGGCAGGTAGAACACTGCATCATATTGATATTTCTCAGAGGCATCTTGATAAGACTCTGGAATAGGATCGTCGGTGAATTTATGATAAGCCGGTACATCTGGAATGCCGCGATCATAAAAGTTGATACCGCTGGAAGCGCTTTCAAATTGTTCAATGCGACCTTTAAGTAATTCATTACTAAACGCCATAGGATCTTCCAGAAACAGCTGATCAATTCCTTGTTCCTGTGCTCGTTGCGTTACCATTCTAGAGATCTCGTGGTGTACTGTATAACCAGCTTGTTCAATCGCATGGATTAACGTGGTTTTTCCAGAACCTGGACCACCTATCAACAAGATTCTTTTTATCTTTTCCATAAACTACAAATTAAGCAAATCTCCAGTTAGCAGTAGCGCTATCCTATTATTATATTTGCATTTCTTATCACTGTTATGAACGACCCAAAGTCAGAAGAATTCTACGAAAAACTCAGATTACAACTAGCAGATACAAGCTTATGGCCTTCTAAATATCTCTATAAGTTCATCGTACCATCGCAGCAATCCAAAATTGTTGAGATTGAACAAATCTTTGACAACATGGGCGCCGTCATCAATACGAAAGAATCCAGTAAAGGCAAATACACGAGCTTGTCTATTTTAGTCAAAATGAAGAACCCAGAGCACGTGATCCAGAAGTATAAGGAAGTGGCGACAGTAGATGGAGTGATTTCCCTATAAGATAGTATTCTTCTATTTACATTAATTTTTTGTTTGAATTAGTGCTTTTTGCTTATTTTGCAGCACTTCACAATACCAATTACAGTCCATTTTGATATCATCATTAGAGTACAACACAGAGCGTAACCAGCTCAACATACCTGAATACGGTCGTCACATACAAAAACTAGTCGAGCACTGCAAAACCTTGGAAACTAAGGAAGAGCGCAATCGCATGGCTAACGCGATCATAGGTGTCATGGGAAATTTGAATCCGCATTTGAGAGATGTGGCAGATTTCCAGCACAAGCTATGGGATCAGTTTTTTATCATAGCAAACTTTGATCTGGACGTAGATTCACCATATCCTTTGCCTAAAAGGGAAGATCTTGAGGCGCATCCACCTAGAATGCCTTATCCACAAAAGAAGCCAAGATATCGTTTCTATGGAAACAACATCCAGAGCATGATCGATGTGGCAAGCTCATGGGAAAAAGGAGAAAAGCGCGAGGCGCTTACGTTTATCATTGCTAATCACATGAAGAAGTCCTTTCTTAATTGGAATAAGGATTCAGTAGATGATGCCGTGATTTTTAAACACCTGTTTGAATTAAGTGACGGAAAAATCAATCTTGCGGCCAAGGATGAAGATCTTTTGGAATCCAAGGATTTGATCTACCGTAATACCAACACAAAACGTCACAATAATAATAACAACAACAATCGAAACCGCTCCAAAAAAGGCGGACGCAGCAATAATAACAATAGACGTAGACGTAACTAATACAAGTTACGCTTAGATCTGACCTATAATTACTTGTTGTTCTCTAGGCTTGCCTACGAGAGGTCGGCAATTGGTATCGACCATTCACGTATCCTTTTCAACAAGGCCATTTCTTATTCAACATAGAAAATATTCTTCTGTTGATTACTTATGAATACTTCTCCATAAAAATAAAAGATCTGATTATCCAGATGTCTATTTTTAAATTTTAAACCTATTTGTTTTCATGGGAACATTCATTATAGAAGGCGGTCACGCGCTTAAAGGAGATATTCAACCACAAGGAGCTAAAAATGAAGCGCTACAAATTTTATGTGCGGTTCTATTAACAGCAAATCCTGTCACCATCAACAATGTTCCTGATATCATTGATGTCAATAAATTGATTGACTTGTTAAGTCATTTAGGCGTTAAAGTCACAAAAAACTCCAGTTCATCCTACACTTTTCAAGCAGACAATGTAGATCTGGATTTCCTGCAATCTGAAGAATACAAAATATTGGGTCGTGGATTACGCGGTTCCATCATGCTGGTTGGTCCTTTATTGGCACGTTTTGGTAAAGGCTTTATTCCTAGACCTGGTGGCGATAAAATAGGTCGCCGCCGATTGGACACTCATTTTGAAGGTTTCATCAAATTAGGAGCAAAGTTCAGGTACAACCGTGAAGAGTATTTTTATGGAGTAGAGGCAGATCAGCTTCAAGGTACACACATGCTGCTTGATGAGGCATCAGTTACAGGGACCGCAAATATTGTGATGGCTGCCGTCATGGCAAAGGGAATTACCACTATCTACAACGCTGCTTGTGAACCTTATCTACAGCAATTGTGTAAAATGTTGGTGCGTATGGGCGCAAAAATATCTGGTATAGGTTCCAACTTATTGACCATTGAAGGAGTTGACAAATTAGGTGGTACAGAACACCGCATTTTACCAGATATGATCGAGATAGGTAGCTGGATAGGACTAGCTGCTATGACTAAAAGTGAAGTGACGATCAAGAACGTCGCATATGACGAGCTGGGTTTGATCCCATCTACCTTTCGCAAATTGGGTATAACCATAGAGCGTCGTGGCGATGATATCTATATTCCTGCACACACAGATGGTTATGAGATCCAGAACTACATTGATGGTTCTATATTGACCATAAGCGATGCACCATGGCCTGGATTTACACCAGATCTTTTGAGCATTGTGCTAGTTGTTGCCACACAGGCTCGTGGTAGCGTTTTGATACATCAAAAAATGTTTGAAAGCCGCCTGTTCTTTGTAGATAAACTCATAGACATGGGTGCCAAAATCATACTTTGTGACCCGCATCGTGCGAGTGTGATAGGCCACGATTTCCAGTCCAGTTTAAAGGCTACGACCATGACGTCTCCAGACATACGCGCAGGTATCTCTCTACTCATTGCAGCATTGAGTGCAAAGGGGACCAGCACGATTCACAACATAGAGCAGATCGATCGTGGTTATCAAAATATTGATGCCAGGCTCAAGCGCATAGGAGCTCATATCCAGCGAGTGAACTAGTTATTTGTAAAGTGGCTTGAAGACAAGTTCGCTTTCGCGAAAGCGATATTTTCAAGGTCCACATGCAACTATTGGTCTATTCTCGTGTCAGATAGATTAGAAAATTTTCTGCCAAATTCAAGTTAGGCAAGGATTTTGTTATTTTAGTTGTATGAAACTACGATGTTTATGTATCGTTTTGCTTTTGGGATCTTTTGCGATAGCGCAGGAGACGCCTAGAAGTTCTACAGTTAAAGTCAATCCTGTGGAGCGCAAGGTAGAAACACCAGAAGAAACTGGCTCTTTGTTGTTTCCTAAAAAGGAAGAGGCCATCACTCCATTTTTTTCTAGAACCAAAGCTCGTCCAGAAGTAAGTATGCGCACTGACACTGATCTATTAGATCCTGGTGTACAATTTGCAAAACCCAAGTTTAAAAAGGATCTTGGGAACAGTATAGGTTTTGTGAGTGATACCTTTTTAGGAGAGATCAAGACAGGTGAGAATGTATTAACCATGGTGTGCCGTGACCATCAATATGAGGATGGTGATCTGGTCAGAGTCTGGTTGGACGACAAGATTTTAGTAGAGCAGATTTACTTGCGTAATATCTTTCAAGGATTTGATATCAATCTAAAGGAAGGATTCAATAAGCTGGAAATCGAGGCATTAAATCAAGGTTCTTCAGGTCCCAACACTGCCGAATTCAAGGTGATGGATAAAGAAGGTAATGTCATTTCTAAAAATGTCTGGAACCTAGCCTCTGGAGTTAAAGCTACAATGATCGTTATCAAGAAATAGCATCTCTTAACGTATTGTCATCAAGTTCCATCACTTCACCACTTTTCATTGTACCTATTTCGTAAATCCCTATTCTTACTCTTACAAGGCGTAGTGTGGGAAAACCTACGGCGCTCGTCATTTTACGCACTTGCCTAAATTTTCCTTCGTTTAAGGTGAGCGAAATCCAACTTGTAGGGCCGTGCCTTTCATCTCTTATTTTTTGCTTTGTTTCTGGCAGGTTAGGAACAGTTTCAAGTTTTTTCACATCACAAGTATCAGTTACATAGGGTTTGGCATTTGATGTGATCTCTACACCACTGGCGAGCATTTTTGAAGCTTTCTCTGTGATTACTCCATCTACTTGAGCGTAATATTGTTTAGTAAAGGTCTTGGATCTGTTGATGTTATTACTCAGCTGTCCATCAGTGGTTATAATTAATAAGCCTTCACTGGTTTCATCCAATCTTCCAACAGCCATACAGCCATTCGGGAAATCATAAAGTTCTCCTAGAAACCTTTTCTTTTTTTGATGGCGATCATTGGAAATAAACTGGCTGACCATTTTAAATGGTTTGTAGATCAAAAAATGTCGGTGCTCCATAAAGCTTGACTAAAAACTTGACTCTTTTGCTAAATAAAAAGCGCTTTAATGTTCTCGAGTAAAGCGCTTCATTTTATGATAAAATTATTTAGTCTAAATGATAGATCTCCATAATGTCTTTCAAGATAGACTTGAAGTCGATTTTTAAGTCAATCAACTTGCCAGATTCAAGATCAAAAACCCAACCGTGAACCGTGATGTTACGATTCTTTACTGCGATCTGTACATCACTGGTCTTAAGAACATTAATACACTGCTCTTGAACGTTTAATTCCACTAGTCTTTTGTACCTAGCTTCTTCATCTTCTATGGCGTTAAGCTCATCTTTATGAGTACGGTATACATCACGTATGTTGCGCAAATAAGGATTCAATATTCCTAAATCCTGCGATTGCATGGCTGCTTTTACACCACCACAACCATAGTGTCCACAAACAATTACATGGTCTACCTTAAGATGGGTCACCGCATAATTGATCACGCCCATGGCAGTAAGATCTAGATTTGAAGCCATATTGGCGATGTTTCTGTGAACAAATATTTCGCCAGGTCCCATTCCCATGATCTCTTCAGCGGTGGCTCTACTGTCAGAACATCCTATGTAAAGGATTTCTGGACTTTGACCAGAAGCCAATTTATCAAAGTACTGTGCATCTTCATCTAGCTTTGATTGGATCCATTGCTTATTATTTTCGAAAATTTGATCTAGGTTTTTCATGGGAAATTTAATTTGTTCTAAAATACCACTAACCACTAACTATTCAAATCCAAGAAGGATGTTTTTTGAAGTGATATTATAAACGCAAAAAAAAACGGTAAGCTGATTAGGCTTACCGTTTTAAGATGATTCTAGCTGATTCTATTTGAGAAAATCCAATAAAATTTTATGCAATTGCTCCTGATGAGTCAAGTACAAACCGTGCGGTGCTCCTTCTATGATTTCCAATCTGGAATCTTTAACCAATTTATGTCCTTGTTCTGATGTAGGTTTTGAGGGTACAATCTCATCGGCATCACCGTGAATGAATAGGGTAGGAATGTCAATTGATTTTAAAGCATCTCTTAAGTCTGTTTTACCAAAAGCGTCAATACAGTCTAATGTACCTTTAGGAGAAGCGGAAACGGCAATATTAAAGTTATAATCCATTTGACCTTCAGAAACTTTGTCTTTATTGTCATCGTAGTTTACAAAGTTCTTTCCAAACTCTTTCAAGAAACCTGCTCGATCATTCTTGACGTTTTCTTTCATGCCCTCAAATACTTTTTCGGGCACTCCATCTGGATTATCATCTGTTTTGAGCATAAATGGAGCGATAGAGCTTATAAATACTAATTTCTTCAAATTGCTGGTTCCATATTTTTCAACAAATTTTCCCAGTTCGCCACCGCCCATAGAAAACCCTACGAGCGTTACATTATTGAGGCTCAATTTGGTGATGATGTCATGCACGTCCTGTGACATGGTGCTATAATTATAATTTTGATAAGGTCTGGAAGATTTTCCAAAACCACGGCGATCGTAAGTAATGACTCTATAACCAGCTTCAATCAATACAGGTACTTGATATTCCCACATATTGCCGCTCAATGGCCAGCCGTGGCTCAATATAATGGGATCACCTGACCCATAGTCTTCATAATAGATGGATACGTTAGCTTCTGATGTTCCGGTTGTTTTTTCTAGGTATGGCATATTTTAATTTTTTATTTAAGATACGATCCATGGTAGGCGACTTCTGATAAAATGATGTGAATTTGCGTTTTATTTGGAAATTGAACACCATCAAAAAAGCCGCAAACATGATGTTTGCGGCTTTGATTTTTAGCGAGGGATTTCTACAACTCCGTACTTCCTTTTCCTTCTCTTATCAAAGTAGGTTCTGATGTGGTTAAATCAATAACAGTAGAACCCACATTACCACCAGCGCCACCATCGATGACAAAATCGACTAATTTGTCCCATTTCTCATGGATCAAACTAGGGTCTGTGGTGTATTCAAGGACTTCATCCTCATCTTTGATGGAAGTCGATATAATTGGATTGCCCAATGCTCTTACAAGCCCTATAGCAATGTTGTTATCTGGTACGCGTATACCTACTGTTTTCTTCTTTTTAAAGATTCCGGGCAAATTGTTATTTCCTGGCAAAACAAAAGTATAGGGACCAGGAAGGTTACGTTTTAATATTTTAAATGTGCCAGAATCGATTTGACTGGTGTATTCACTCAAGTTGCTCAAATCCTCACAAATAAAGGAAAAGTTGGCCTTCTCAGATTTCACGCCTTTAAGCTGTGCGATTTTTTCAATCGCAGCCTTATTGGTAATATCACAGCCTAGACCATATACTGTGTCTGTTGGATAAATGACCAGTGCACCTTCACGCATTGCCTTAGCAATACGTTTCAATTGTTTTTGGTCGGTTTTCTCTTCGTAAAGTTTGATTAGCTCTGCCATGTTATGATCGGTTTAGAATGAAGTCAAGAGGTATATAAAGCACACTCGCAATGAGTATAAAAACCGCAATTTTTATCATTATTGAAGTTTGATCTTTTGGTTCTGCAGGGACTTTGTGATATTCATGCTTACCATCTTTACGCAACTTTATGGCCACCGTATCCTTATGGTCATTAAAGAGATTGATGCCGTAAATGATGATGGCTACTATAATAGCAATCACAACAAATTCTGACATGCCACTCATGATAAGTTGAATCATAATTGAGATTTATTAATCGGCGCGTTCTACTTCACTTTCTAGTTTAAGAACGGCGCTACCGTCTTCTTGTTTGATATAAAGGGCCTTATTTCCTTCCTCACCGTCTCTAGTCACTTCATTTCCCTCAATGGTTCTAGTCACTTTTTTGGTAAATGTAGATTCCACCGTACCTTCTGCAGTACCGTTACCCCATTCCCATTTTACTTTAGTTCCTTCCTTAATCATAGTTTTTTCTTTTAAAGATAATAGAAGTTCGCTTTCGCGAAAGCGAAATAACATCAACTTAACCTTTTAATTTCATCCTGAAAAGATGCTTTAAGTAGTGTGTTTGACTAAATCCACTTAAGGAATTTCTTGACCAGCGAGATGCTCTTATTATATGGTGGATACTTCAACGAAATATCCAACCAAGTGCCGCGATGCACCACGCTTTTATAATGGCTGAAGGTTTCAAAAGTTTTCTTTCCATGATAACTGCCTATGCCGCTGGTGCCAACACCACCAAAGGGTAATCTTTCGTTCAAAAACTGAACCATACTGTCGTTCACGGCGCCACCACCAAATGAAAAACGTTCTATAAACCAATCTGTAAAATCACTATCGCCCGCATAAACGTAAGCGCCTAACGGCTTGTCATAACTCGTGATCCATCGCTCTAGGTCACTCTTGTCCTTGTAACTTATGATGGGCAAAATAGGGCCGAAGATTTCATCTTTCATCACTTTGCTTTTGCGTGCTGGCTCGTCCAGTAGTGTAGGTGCGATGTACAATTCAGACTTATCATTATCGCCGCCATAGAGTATGGTCCCATCATCGATCATTTCTTTAAGTGCATCAAAATGAGCGTCTCTTATGATACGCGGGTAATCTGTGCTCTCTTGCGGATTCTCACCAAAGAACTCCACAATCGCTGCCTTGAGTTGTTCCACAAACTTCGCTTTAACGGTATGGTGAACGAGCAGATAGTCAGGAGCGATGCAGGTTTGACCGGTATTGAGAAACTTTGCCCAGGCAATTCTTTTGGCACACACTTCAAGATTGGCACTATCATGAACAACGGCAGGATTTTTACCGCCTAGTTCCAGTGTTACTGGAGTTAAATGCTTTGCAGCAGCCTGATAAATCTTTTTGCCTACGCCAGGACTTCCTGTAAAAAAGATATAATCCCAAGATAGCGAGGTGAGTTCTTGTGCGATCTCGCCATCGCCTAAAACCACATTCACATGTCCAGATTCAAAGCTTTCTTCACATATTCGTTTAAGCAAATCACTGGTTGCGCTGGAAAATTCGCTAGGTTTCAAAACCACTGTGTTTCCTGCCGCAATTGCACCTATTAAAGGTGCAAGTGCCAGCTGGAAAGGATAATTCCATGGTGAGATGATCAATGTATTGCCATAGGGTTCTGGATAGCGTCTCGCCTTAGATGGGAAGTTGAGTAGGGCTGCGCTCACTTTTTTGGGTCGAGACCACGTTCTGGTCTTTTTGATATAAGTATCCAATTCGCCCATCACTACCTGAAACTCTGTTACAAAAGCTTCAAATTCGCTCTTGCCCAAATCCTGTTTTAAGGCTTTATAAACCTCGTTTTCATTCTTCTCAAGAACAGATTTGAGCTTTTTTAAAGCCTGGATACGATACGAGACATCAAAGGTTTTACGGGTTCTAAATAAATCAGATTGTTGTTGATGTACTTGGGCTGGCGTCATAAATTCTTTTCTATAGCTTTCCAGATGGGATCGTGTGAAGGAACCGGTGCTGTGATGTGGACCGGTTCCTTTCTTACTGGATGTATGAAAGATAAGAATCTTGCGTGTAAATGGATGCTTCCATCTTTGTTACTGCGTCTGGCACCATACTTTAAATCTCCTTTAATGACATGGCCTATTTTACTAAGCTGCGACCTGATTTGATGATGCCTACCCGTTTCTAGGGTCACTTCTAATAAACTATAGTTGTCCAGCCTGTGCAGTAATTTGTAATGAAGAGTAGCTTTTTTTGAATTAGGGACCTCGTGATCATGAGCATAGCTCTTATTTTGCTTGGGATTGCGCAGCAAATAATGCGTCAAAGACTGACGTTCTTGACTTACATGACCTTCAACTACGGCCCAATAGATTTTTTTGGTGTCGTGGTCGGCAAAGAGCTTATTCATTCTGGTAAGAGCCTTTGACGTTCTTGCAAAAATAACGGCTCCAGACGTAGGCCTATCCAGTCGATGAGTAACGCCTAAATAGACGGCTCCAGGTTTGTCGTATTTGACCGCAATGTAATCTTTGATAATATCGGGCAGGATCACGTCACCGGTTTTATCGCCTTGGACCAGATCGCCAGAGTTTTTGTTGACGGCAATCAAATGATTGTCCTCAAATAGTATACGTTGTGGGTCTAATTTATTCAAACTAGATTTTTACGATAGATACGGCGGCGCTTATGCAGCACAGGATCATAATCCTTCCATAAGGCTTGTACAGCTACATTGTCTTCCAATTCTGGATTAGTCTCACACAATCCAATGCCATAATCCATAAAGTTTTGGGTCACGTTGCGAAACATCATCGCTGTAACGCCTTTACCTTGAAGCTTAGGGTGAATACCTATCAAATAGAAAGCAGCGCGATTGTTCTTCTTTTTAGCTTTTAATAGGTGAAGGATACCAAAAGGAAAAAGCTTTCCATTTGCTTTTTGCAAAGCTTCAGAAAATGAAGGCATGGTGATGGCAAATGCGACCAGCTTTCCTTCTTCATCCACCACACATTCCAGAAAATCAGGATTGATGATGGGTAGATACTTCTCTTTATACAAATCTATTTGATATTGCTGTATAGGAACGAAAGTGACCAATTTCGAATAGGTCTGATTCAGCAACTCAAACATTGCATCTACATAAGGCTCCACTTCCTTGATGTTCTTGAACTTTAAGGTCGTGAGTTTATATCGTTTTGCTACAAGGTCTGCAAACTTGTGGAAACGCTCTGGAATAGGGTTGGGTGGTACAAACTTATATTCTACCCATTCAGCACTTTTTGAGTAGCCCAATTGCTCCATATGTTCCTTATAATAAGGATGATTGTACCAGGTGATCATGGTCGCCAGTTCATCATATCCTTTAACCAGCATGCCGGCCTTGTCCATAAGAGTGAACCCTACAGGACCTTCAGCATACTCAAGGTCGTGTTCTTTTCCTATTTGGTGCACTTCATTCAAAAGAGCCTTGGTCACTTCGATATCGTCTATCATGTCCAACCAACCAAAACGCATCTTAGGCTTGTGTTGCTCATTGACTTCCAGGTGATTGATAATCGCAGCGATGCGTCCTACTATTTCGCTTTCGCGAAAAGCGAGAAACAACCAGCAGTCTGCATTTTTAAACACTTTGTTTTTATCGGGATCAAAAGTTTCCATCTCGTCCTTGATAATGGGCGGAACGAAGTATGGATTGTTCTTGTAAAGCTCCATGGGGAACTTCACAAACTTTTTAATATCCTTTTTACTGGAGATACGTTTAACGGTAATACTCATGAATGATGGTTAGGGAAATTACTGTTGTATTACGGGATCCTTATGACGGTCGATTCTATAGCTCATGCCCACGTTGATTTGAAAAAGGCTAGGAGTATCCTTGAAATTAACGGCTGCACTGGCGTCTAGCTGCCAGTGGTCATTGATCAAATAAGCGCCACCGGCGCGAGCAATATCGTCACTATAAAAATCTGAAATGATGGTTTGAAACTCTCCAAAAGCGGCCCACTTATTATTGATGCTGTGTGTCAACGTAAAAATACCACCGTAAGCTGGGAAATCAGTCCCAATGCGGTCTGCAATAAAGTTCCCTACAAATACCCAACGGCCAAAGTTGTTTTGGGTAATCAACTCTGCTCTAGGTGAAAAGGTCGCATTATCTGGTGGTAATAAACTGTTGGGATCTGCCAGGTCAATATTAGCACCTGCAAAAACCGATATTGCAGGAACCAAGTCGCGCCATTTAAGTCTGCGGTTATCATGATAACTGTAGAGATTCACTTTGCGCTCACCCCATTTTTTTAGCGGATCCAAAATGAGATATTTTGCACCCAACGTGCTGCGGGAGAAATTAGAAAATTTGTTTTCCTGTGTACCAAAACCTTGATTGATCGTCTCGTTTACATTTTCAAAGGCTCCAAAATAGGAGATTTCCAGCTCTTCCCATAAGAGACCATAGCGCAATTGAAAAGCAAGACCGGTTATATCGCGTTCATAATTAAGTAAGCTATGTTCTTCACTGCGATAAAAAGCAGAACCTTCTACTTGAATGACATTCACACCTACTGCAAAGGCACCTTGTGATTGTCCAGGATTGTTGGTATTGATGGTTTCTGTATATTGGCCCAACACCGCAAACGGAATCATGAACATTCCAAGTAGAAAAGGAACGATTGTTTTGTTAGTTAGCATAGTGTATAATGTGAACCAAATTTAAGATTTATTAAAGAGTCTCAAATAGGTAGCACCGTAATTTTATGGCAAAGCTTTAAAACTTGAAATTACTACAGGCTATTCTAATTATCGTGGGCGTTTATCTTGCCGTACGATTGATCGTGAGAATGTATGGCAAATCCATTTTAAAATGGGCAGGTAAGAAAGCCATGGATCGAGTTCAACGCCAGTTTGAGCAACGTCAGAACGATTCTTCCTATCAAAACACTGCCAAGGAAGGCGAGACCATCATCAATAACAGTAATTCTACCTCAAGAACGCATACCCAACCATCCAAGAAAACGGTAGGTGAGTACGTCGACTATGAAGAAATTGACTAATTTTCGGTTTCTAACGATCATAGTTTATTCATGCAGTTTCAGTTCAAGAAAATAATACCGCATCTAGCGGTGTTTGTCATCTTCATCATTACCTCTCTAGCTTACTTTTATCCTGTACTTTCTGGTAAGAAGTTATACCAAAATGATATTGTTCAATACAAGGGTAACGCTAGACAACTTATTGAAAACAGGGAAGTTAATGGCGAGGAGATTTACTGGACAGATTCCGTTTTTGGAGGTATGCCTACCTATCAATTGGGCGCAAGGTATGACTATGACTTTATAGATAGTCTGGATCGTGCGATACGATTCCTGCCGCGTCCTGCAGATTATCTGTTCCTCTACTTTATTTGCTTCTACATTTTAATGATGGTGCTGCGCGTGGATTGGCGATTGGGTCTTTTAGGTGCGCTGGCCTTTGGATTTTCTACGTATCTAGTCATCATTTTGGGAGTTGGTCATAATGCCAAGGCTCATGCTATTGCCTACTTTCCGCTGGTTTTAAGTGGGATTATTCTGGTTTTTCAGCGCAGGTACATTTGGGGTGGTATTTTGACCGCTATTGCCATGGCGCTGGAGCTGCAGGCCAACCATCCACAAATGACCTATTACTTGTTGATGGCTGTGGCTGTGCTAGGCATCGCCTATTTAATCGATGCCATAAGGCGCAACATCTTACCTCATTACTTCAAGTCCATAGGTATCATGATCGCTGCGGTGCTCCTCGCGTTGGGAACTAATGCTAGTAATCTGCTCGCTACTAAAGAGTACAGTCAAGAGAGCACACGCGGCCCATCAGAGTTGACTATTAACGCTCAAGGCGAAAGCGTAACAACCACCAATGGCCTCGATTACGACTACATCACGCAATACAGTTATGGCATCGCAGAAAGTCTGAATCTAATCATCCCAAGGTTTGCTGGCGGCGGCAGCGGCGAGCGACCTGATGAGGAATCCAATACGGTTGATTTTCTAGTCACTACTTACGGCATTCCTAAAGCAGATGCCTTGGCATTTGCCCAGCAAAACGTTCCCTTATATTGGGGCGCACAACCTATTGTCGAGGCTCCAGCATATATAGGAATCACGGTTTTCTTTTTGGCACTGCTCGCTTGCTTTTTAATAAAAGGAAGGTTGAAATGGTGGACAATAGGAGCAGCCGTTCTCGCTTTGTTGCTTTCCTACGGCAAAAACCTGGATTTTTTGACCAGCTTTTTTGTTGAGTATGTGCCTTTGTATTCAAAATTTAGAGCGATCACCTCGATTCAGGTCATTATTGAATTGTGTATTCCTATTCTCGCCGTTGTTGGGCTGTATCAACTGTTCAATAAAAAACATTCTATAGAAGATAAATGGAAGGCGTTGAAGTATGTAGGATTAGGATTGAGTGGCGTGATTCTATTGATTGCGTTATTAGGAAATCAGTTCTTTGATTTTGCAGGTCCTTACGACGCGTCTTATAGAAATAGTGAGCAACTAGGACAAGGTTTTGTGGATGCGTTGCGTCAGGACCGTTTTGAAATGATGCGGGCAGATGCCTTTAGGTCTTTACTTTATGTGGGATTTATCGTGGCAGGCTTATTTCTGTATCTCAAGTCAAAACTTTCAGAAAACCTCTTGATCCTTGGATTGGGTATCTTGATTTTAATTGACCTTGTTGGTTTTGATCAGAATTACATCAACTACGAAGAAACCGCTACAGAGCGCAGCAACTTTGTAAGAGCCAGTGACTACGATCCGCCGTTTGATGCCACGCAGGCAGATCTTGAAATCGCAAAGGACGACGACCTTTTTAGAGTGTATGACCTTTTGCAGGATCCATTCAATTCGGGTCGCAGTCCCTATTTCCATAGATCTTTAGGTGGTTATCATGGTGCAAAACCTAAACGAATTTCAGATCTCGCCGATTTCTACCTAAGAGATGAAAATGGCTATCTAATACCAGAAGTTACTAGCCAGAATCGTGAGATACTCAACATGTTCAACGTGAAGTACATCATCACGGCAAACGAGAATCAAATTCAGATTCAAGAAAATGAAGAACGCCTAGGGCCAGCCTGGTTTGTAAAAGAATATGCAACGGTCAAGGATGCTAATGAGGAGATTCAATCATTGATTTATCTAAAGAGAGACAGTGTTGCTATCATCCAGGAAGATCAAAAAAAACTGCTGAATCTGGGAGAATTAGATTTTGGATTTAATGGATCTATTGAACTAATCGATTATAGTCCTGAAAAACTAACCTATAAATCCAAGAGTTCACAGCCTGAACTAGCTGTGTTTTCTGAAGCTTATTATCCGCATGGATGGAAAGCCACAATTGACGGTAAGGAAGTTCCTATTGCCAAAGTCAACTATGCACTTAGAGGTTTGAGCGTTCCTGCTGGTGATCATGAAATTGTTTTTGAATTTGATCCAGAAGTGGTCAAAACAGGAAATACCATCATGCTAGCGAGCAACGTGTTGTTAGGATTGCTCATTTTGGGATCGATCTTTCTGTGGATTCGTAAATCACGATAATTGAAACATCAATTGTTTATCGTTGCCTTTTACTGGCCGCCAGCTGGTGGTCCAGGCGTACAGCGATGGTTGAAGTTTGTGAAATACCTGCCTAAAGATCAATTTGACATCACGGTAATCATTCCAGAAAACCCTGATTATGCCAGTACGGATAATTCCTTGATGGACGAAATCCCTAAAGAGGTGAGGATTATTAAAGTGCCACTCAACGAGCCCAGCCGATGGATCAAAAAACTGTTTAAAGGCAAAACCAATAAATTGCAACGTGGTTTCATTGATAAAAAGCCAAGCCTTTTGGAGCGCGCGCTGCTATGGATTCGCGGGAACTACTTCATTCCAGATGCTCGTGTTTCCTGGGTTAAAAATGTAGTAGACAAGCTGGAGAATGATATCGCTTTCCTGCCTGACCGGCAGGCAGGCGCGAAAGCGAACTCCATCATCACCACAGGGCCACCACATTCTGTGCATTTGATAGGACAAAGATTGAAGCAAAACGCCAAGTTCCAAAACCTACAATGGATCGCAGATTTTAGAGATCCATGGACCACCATAGGTTATCATAAATCGTTGCGATTGACACAAAAGTCTGCGAAAAAGCATCAGGAACTGGAACGACAAGTATTGAATCAGGCTGATCAACTGATCGTCACCAGTCCATCCACAAAAACCGAGTTTGACTCCAAAACCTCACAACCAGTAACTGTGATCACCAACGGCTTTGATGTGGAGCCCAACACGGTAGATCAACCATCAGGAAAGTTCACCATCAGTCATGTAGGTACGCTGCTGGCAGATCGAAATCCTTTAGAATTGTGGAAGTTACTGTCTGAACTTTGTGAAGAACATGCCGATTTCAAACAAGATTTTGAATTGATACTGGCAGGAAACGTGAGTCAGGAAATCTTGGACGCCATTCATAACGCTGGATTAGGAGATCACCTAAAATTGGAAGGTTATGTGGATCACGATAGAGCAGTGGCGCTCATGAAGCAGTCACAACTACTATTGCTCATTGAAATTGATGCTCCAGAAACCAAAGCGATTATTCCTGGAAAAACCTTTGAATATATTTCGAGCCGCAGACCTATCATCGCCATAGGCCCAAAAGGATCTGATATTAAAGGTATCATTGAATCGGTTCAAGCGGGCAGTTATTATACTTATGAAGCAATAGGTTTAAAGCAGGAAATCCTTGCAGCATACAAACGCTATAAAAACAAGGAACTTAAGGGAAATACCGCAGATGTTTCCCGATTACATAGAAAACACCTTACCCAGCAATTGGTTAAATTATTGGAGCGCTAGATGGGAATTGTCATCAAACATAGCAGCTGGAATCTGGTCATCACAGGCTTTGGGTTTTTATTGGGAGCGATCAATGTTCTGGCACTAGCCACAACCTATCTGGATGCCGATTATTATGGATTGATGAATTACATCTTGAGCACGGCGTTCTTGCTGTTCCCGTTGATGTCTTTTGGGCTGCACAATACCATTGTAAAATATTACAGCAGCTACAAAACAGATCGAGAGCGCGATAATTTCCTGACTCAGATGCTGTTTTGGCCTATAGTAGGTGCGATTCCTATATTCATTTTGGTGTTTGTTTTTTACGATGACATCAGACTGCTGATTTCTACTACCAACCAGCTTACTGGAGATTTTTTGTGGCCTATTTTGCTTATTGCGGTCTTCCAAGCCTATTTTGAGATTTTCTATGCCTGGACTAAAGTCTATTTGAAAACCATAGGCGGCAATTTTCTAAAAGAAGTATTCTATAGAGCCGCAGCGACAATCATATTGCTTCTGGTTGCTATTGACTTTATTACCCAAGTCCAATTCATTTACAGCTTAATACTTATTTATTTCTTACGTATGCTGCTCATGGCCATCATGGCGTGGCGCACCTACGCCCCAAAGTTCATTTTTTACAAATTGGAAGCCTCAAGAGAGATTTTGTGGTACTCGGTTTTGATGGTGATAGCGGGTAGTGTAGGCACCGCATTGATTGATCTGGATAAAAACATGCTCAATCAATACGTAGATCTTGCTGACATAAGCTACTATGGCGTTGCGGGATTCATTGCCACAGTGGTTGCCATACCGGCACGCGGCATGGCGCAAATCATGCATCCATTGACCGCAGGATATTTCAATGCTGGCGACTTAAAGAAAGTGGAATGGCTGTACAAACGCAGTTCACTCAATCTTACCATTGTCGCTGGACTGTTAATGGTTTTAATTATCTGTAATGTCCATGAGTTCTATAAATTTCTTCCGTCAGAATTTGCCGTTGCGATACCGGTTGTTTTATTGATCTGTGTTGTGAAGTTTACAGAGAACCTGTTGGGTAGCAATAACGCGATTCTGTATAATACCAATCTTTATAAATTCACGCTTTGGTTGGGTTTAGGCCTTGCGATCGTCGCCTTTTTGCTGAACATTTGGTTGATCCCAATCTATGGTTTGATAGGAGCTGCTGTGGCTACCTGTGTGGCTTATGTTTTGTACGCTTTCGCGAAAGCGTACTACGTCAACATCAAATTGCAAATGCATCCATGGACCGGCAAAACAAGTATCGCCATTCTGGTCATTTTGGTCACCATAGCCATCTTTTACACTTGGGATTTTCAATGGAATTACATCGTAAACATCCTTTTTAAAAGTACCTTGATTTTCTTGGTGTATGCGGCGTCTGTATATCTACTCAAACTTTCTAGCGAAGTGAATGCAGCCATCGACCAATTGATTTCCAAAATAAAACGCCCGCAATAACTGCGGGCGTTCTCATCATTTATTTTAAATCTATCCTCTCGTACTGCGACGATTGGAAGAACTGGATCTTGTGTTTCCAGATGATCTGCTAGAGCGCTGTGGTGTGCTCTTTGCTTCTGGCCTGCTGGATTTACTACTTGTCGCTCTAGTCGATTGACGTTGCGTATTACCACTAGATCTCGAACTGGTACGATTAGAAGACTGCTTAACCGCTGGTCTGGTAGATCTATTCACTTGAGGTTGAGAAACTCTAGTGGACGTATTTGATCTGGTGCTAACGGCTTTACGCTCATTTGCCACACGACTGTTGGTATTCACACGAGTCGATGTTCTATTAGAGTTGCTCACGTTCCCAACCGATCTTCCTGTAATCCCAACATTGGTACTGGTTCTAGAAGTGGACGTTCTGGCTGTATTACTCTGGCGATTATTAAAAACACCTCTAGAATTACCAGCAGTTGATCTGGTATTTGAGATAGCTCTCGTGCTACGATCATTATTACGAGGTGTAACTACTTTAGATCTTCTATCATTAGAGTTATTGGCAATCGATCTACTGTTTTGACGATTGAAAGTATTGTTTCTAGATATGGATTGTCTACCGCTTGCAATACTGTTGCGATACTCTCTGCTGCTGCGACTATTGGAAATGGCTCGACCGCGATTGTCACGACGACCTCTTTCATAATCTCTATATACGACACGATCATAAGGTCTATAGAAGGATCTACGAACTCTATTATCTATGTAACAACCGTTGTAATAGGTAGGCGTATTCCAATAGTTTCTATGGTATGCATAAGAGAATCTTATCGGGTTGTAATATGCTCTATAAGGTCTATTGTATACCACTACACGATCTACAAATGGCGCAGCATAATATCCATGCCATGGCTGGTAAACATAGTTTCTATTGTGAACATTGATAAAACCAGTATAGTTAAGGATTACTCCTGGACGACTGTAGTTGACATATAAATTTCCAATGTTGCGAACATATCCATTATTGTAATTGATAAATACATCACCAGCTTGAATGATGCGTCCATAGGCATCATAATAAATAGGTGTATTCTCTATTTGAATGACCGCTCCATAAGTATCATATTGTACATAAGGGTCGTAATCATAACCTGTATTAAAGGAAACGTTTACATTACCTATGTTGACATTGGCGCCAAACCTAGGGCCATAATCCAAGAAATTAAAATCAAACTGACCATCAGGGAAAACGGCAAATTCAATTCCACCTTCTGTGAAAATAAAGCTGTTGGAATAACCGCGATAACGCGTGTCGTCATCGGCTGGTATTTCTGCAGACGCCATTCCAAATCCTAGGAATAGCATCGCTAATAGGGTAGATAGCTTTTTCATAATTGAAAGGTATTAGCAGTGAACAACATCGTCCACTGCTATTAACAAATCAACCAGCGTGCCAAAAAATATTTTAGCTATCCAGTAATATATTGTAGGAATTGAAATTAGATAGATAAACAACTTATTTACAGACACTTAAAACTACGAAAATTGCTCTAGGCTAATTGGGTAGAAACTACAACGTTTTCGCTTTCGCGAAAGCGAACTCTTGCTAAAACATCTAAAATCTAGAATTGGATATAAAGAATTTCAATGTCGTCCTCGAGATCTATGGGTTCATAAACACCATAAGAAGTGTCCATTCTAAAACTGACACCATCTTCCTGTACAAAGACTCGAGCCTCGATCTCGCTGCCATAAGCTACTGGGTTCTCATAGGTCTTATGCAGTTGTTCAAAAGTCAATCCTGGACGAATCATAGCATCTGGAACGCCGCCTGGATGTACTATTTCAATGGTGCTGATTACATCTGATTCAAAATAGAAATAAGCAAGTTCATTATCATATTCATCTACCAATTTATAAATATCAAACGTACCGTCACTAGTTTCAAGGATGTCTTGCACCACTGTATCGCCTTCTCTCAAATCAGCATTCAATAAGGTTGAGACAGTGCGATCAGCAATCAATTCGCCCAATTGCAGCCTTTCCAAAACCCTTGCAATATCAAAGGCCTCATAAACAAATTCCAGATGTTGATCGCTGTATTCTTCTTCGTAATTATTAAAAGTTTCTTCCAGGTATTCTACTTCTTCTTCCTCTTCTTCAACTGGAGTAGTATAGATCCGTTCATCTTCAGCAGCGACCGTGTCGATGCTTTCCATCACTGGTGCCGTTGGTGCGACATTTTTGCAACTAAATGAGATGAGTAAAAGGGCGATGAAGCAACATCGAGAGAACATGCGAGACAAATTTATCAAGCTAAGATACAGCAGCCTTGTATATTTTCAAACAGCGTTCTCTTGCTTCTTTATGATCCACCATCATTTCAGGATAATCATCAGTGTCATGTTCTGGTACAAACTCGTTGATGTATTTTCTGTCCTTATCAAACTTGTCCTTTTGAGTAATGGGATTAAATATCCTAAAGTACGGCGCTGCATCCACGCCACTACCAGCAGCCCATTGCCAGTTGCCTACATTGCTGGATAGTTCGTAGTCCAATAATTTCTCGGCAAAATAAGTTTCGCCCCATCGCCAGTCGATCAATAAATGCTTACATAAAAAGCTGGCGACCAACATGCGCACGCGATTGTGCATATAGCCTGTTGTATTGAGCTCGCGCATTCCTGCATCGACTAATTTATATCCAGTCGTTCCCGTTTTCCACTTTTCAAACTCATCCTCATTGTTGCGCCATTCGATACGATCATATTTCGCTCTAAAGGCATTGTCCGTAGTTTCTGGATAGTGGTAAAGAATCTGCATAAAAAACTCTCGCCAGATCAACTCTGATAGAAAAACCTTGTTGTTGGATTGTAAACCTTTCTTAACCATTTTACGCGGACTTGCCACACCGAATCTTAGATAAACACCTAATCGGGTAGTGCCGTCTTGAGCCGGGAAATTTCTAGTCTTTTCGTATTGCTCGATCGTCGTTGGGGTCACATCATATTCAGGAACCTCAATGGATGACTTTTTAAAACCCATATCGCTCAAACTGAGATTGGGTAACCTAGAATTCTGAATACAATTCTCTAGAACGGAGCTGGTATAGTAAATACGCAAACCGTCTGCATCCTTATGTTCTTCTTCAAAACGTTCTAGCCATTTATTTTTATAGGGTGTATAGACCACATATGGATCGCCATCATTTTTGACAACTTCATCCTTTTCAAAAATCACTTGATCTTTAAAGGTGTGAAATTCTATTTCTTCTTTTTCTAGTAGATCCTTGATGGCAGCATCACGTTCCTTGGCATAAGGTTCATAGTCGTGATTGGTAAAAACGGCATTTACATCGTGATCTTTAAGAATCTGTTTCCAGACATCTTCGGGTTTGCCATAATACATCGCGATTGAACTTCCTACTTCATCTTGAAGTTGCGAACGCATACGTTGCAATTCTTCATAGATAAATGTAACGCGAGCATCATCTTCAGGTAGCTTGTCAAGGATTTCCTTATCAAAAATGAAAATAGGCAGCACCGGCAAATCTGCAGATAAAGCCTCATAGAAGCCTACATTATCATCTAATCGTAAATCACGCCGAAACCAAAAAACATTTACTGCATCTGACATATTATCCCAAATCTAATGTGGATTTACCACCGTCAAGACCTAGAACCTGACCTGTCATCCATCCTGCATTTTGTTCCAATAGGTAAACGGCTAGGCCTGCAATATCTTCAGCAGTTCCTACTCGTTTTAAGGGATGTAGGTTACCCATTTTTTCTTTTTTATCATCGCTATTCAATAAACGACCAGCGAGAGGTGTGTCTACCAATGATGGTGCGATGACATTCACACGTACCGTTGGAGCATATTCTGCCGCTAGGGCTTTTGCAAACCCTTCAATAGCACCTTTAGCAGCGGCTACACTGGTATGAAATGGCATACCCGTTTGTACGGCTACGGTGGAAAAGAAAACCACGCTGCCGTTACCGCTTTTAGTTAACAATGGCATGATGTCTCTGGTAACCTTAATCAAAGAGAAAAAATTGATGGCCATATCTTCTTCAAACTGTTCCTGTTTCAACATCTTGAAAGGTTTCAAATTGATGCTTCCAGGACAGTAAACAAAACCGTCCAAGGATTCTGGTAACTGGCTGGTGTCTATGGAATCTGTACTGGCATCAAATGTGATGTGAGTCACACCATCTGGTAGGTTTTCATTTTCTCTCGACGCTACATAAACGTTATTTCCTTCATGAAGGTGTTGAACGATAGCGTTTCCTATTCCGTGGCTGCCGCCTATAAGTAGTATATTTCTTGACATGTTAATTGAGTATATCTTGTTTTAAACTTGATTGATCTGACGGTGCTGTGTAAACACCAAATTTTTTAATGAGTGCGCTTTCGCGAAAGCGAAATATTTCTTCCAGCTTGGGTTTCACTAGAAAGGGCTGCACCATTTTGCCCAAAATGCCCATGGGCAATCTATAATGAACAATATCCTCCATAAGAGTGCCGCCTGGAATCTCACTTATAAAATGTTTGTGGTGCCAAGTGGCATAAGGTCCATACATCTGTTCGTCGACAAAGTATTCTTTGTCTTTCACCTGTGTGATGTGAGTGACCCAATTGGTCTTAAAAAAGGGTAGCGGCTTGACACTATATTCTATGAGCTGGCCTGGATACATGCCGCGTTCTGTTCCATAGAGAACGGTCATTTCCATTTCTGGTGGCGTGAGTAGCTTGAGGTTGTTGGGGTCTGTCAAAAAATCCCAGGCTTGGTCAAGCGATATGGGAAGCTTTTGTTTGGTATGGATCTGGTAAAGTTTCAATACGTTTTGTTTAGCGATTAAAGATAATCCCTAAACAAAAGTACAGCTCTCAATCCTTTGTTAATTGTCAGGCTCGCTATCGTCACGCAGCTCGCCGCGGGTATATTGAGCGTTCAAGGCAAACTTGATTCCTACTGAGAAAATGAGATTGGAAACATCAAAACTGGGCTGTAACCCGGTTTGAAAGACTGGATCATTACTAAAAAAGATGTCGCGTCTATTATCATAAGCAAGAGCATCACCCAGCGATCCATGATATTGTGGCGCAAAGTACAGCTGCACACTACGGCGGAAGTAATAATTAAATCGTAGACCGGTTTCTAAGACTAATGGAAACTCTTTTATAGCATCATTGTTTGGTGAATAATTCTGCTGATTGTTCTGGCTTACCGCATCTTGAGAATTTGTATTGAGATAACCTATTCCAAATCTAGCATAGGCATCTACCTGAAAACGATTAAAGGTTTTTGAACCTGCGATTCCAGCACTTAGGCTTGAGAGAGATGTGTTATCCACATCATACGCGGTAGCAAAGGCCGTCTCGTTATAAGTGTGACGAGCACCTATGCTTAATCCTACATTCTTATTGAGGTAATAATCATAAGTAAGCCCAACGGACAGCCCAGAGCGGGAAATGTCTTGATAATCTCCAGTGGGTTCGGCTATACCCAGATCAATGGAAAGGTTATGCCGTGGAATTTCCCGCAAATGCACAGGCACATTTTCATTTGCGCTTTGTCCTATAACTATAGCTGGAAAAATGAGTAAAAGTAATAGTCTGTTCATGCTGTAAATATATTCTAATCCTCTTGGGAAAGCTTTATATAAGATTATGATTTCGTTTTGTTCGCTTTCGCGAAAGCGTGCTAACTTTAAATAACTTAAATTTAGAAATCATGAGCGATAAAGAAATCGATGGTAAATTAGATCAAGCCAAAGGAAAAGTAAAAGAAGGTTACGGTAAAGTAACTGGAGACAAGTCTGCCGAGGCAGAAGGAAAGGCCGATCAAGCTGAAGGAAAAGTGAAGGAAGCTTTTGGAGAAGCAAAACGTAAAGTTAAAAACGCATTAGACAGCGATAAAAAATAAGAATGGAAAAACTAACCGAAGCACAAATTGAAAAACATCTAGAAAAAGTTGAAGGATGGGATTATTATGATGATGCTATTCATACAACTTTTGAATTTGACAATTTCATGGATGCCTTTTCAGTAATGACAAGAATAGCCATGGAAGCCGAAAAGATGGAACACCATCCAGACTGGCACAATGTATATAACACATTGGAAATTACCCTAAGCACACATGACGCTGGTGGTCTAACGGAAAAGGATTTTAAACTTGCCGCAGCTATTGAGCATATTGTAGGAGATGAGTAATTTTCTCTTTTAAATAGAAACCTCGCTACTAGCGAGGTTTTTTTATGCCTGTATTTTAGAAAAGTCTTAAGAAAAATCCCACGAAATGTGGCTAATTTCAAAATAAAAACATGAAACGATTATTGATTATAGCGGTATTATTGATTAGTGGTATCGCCGCTGCTCAAGATTATGTGGCACCAGAACCTAATGAACGCCAAAAAGAAGAAGGAAAAGAACTAGCCAGAGAAATGGATAAACAACTTTCCCTAACTGAAAAGCAATTGCTACTCGTAGAAAAGGTAAATGCCACTTTTAACGCACAGCGTGATTTAGTACTGGGTAATAAAGATCTCTCTATAGCAGAAAAAAATGAAGTATTACAATCGTTATACGTTGAGCAAGGTCGTGAGATGACTGATATTTTAGTAAGAGAACAGCTTGATCTTTATGAACGAATAAGAGGTGATATCCAGCCACTCATTGTTGTAGAAGAATAGATTGTATTGATAAATTATGAAACCGCCTTAATGGCGGTTTTTTTGTGGTTGCAAGAGATAGAGCATAACCTTAATTTTACACTTCAAAATTTAAGTAATCAATGGGAAGAGCATTTGAATTCCGCAAGGCGCGCAAGATGAAACGATGGAGCGCCATGTCAAAAGCATTTACACGTATAGGAAAAGATATCGTGATCGCTGTAAAAGAAGGTGGTCCAGATCCAGATTCCAACGCAAAGTTGCGTGCCGTTATCCAGAATGCAAAGTCGGTCAACATGCCTAAGGCTAATGTGGAGCGCGCGATTAAAAAAGCAAGCGATAAGGATACCAAAAATTATGAAACGGTACTTTTTGAAGGCTATGCACCTCATGGTATTGCTGTTCTTGTAGAGACTTCTACAGACAACAATAACAGAACGGTAGCTAACGTACGTAGCTACTTTACAAAGTATGACGGCAGTTTAGGCACCAGTGGATCGGTTGAATTTATGTTTGAGCATAAGTGTCATTTTCGAATCCCAGCAGAAGGAAAAGATCTGGAAGAGTTAGAGCTGGAATTGATCGACTATGGAGCTGAAGAATTGTTCCTAGATGAGAAAGATGAAGATGATGACAACAGCGTTGATGGAATCATGATCTATGCAGATTTTCAAAACTATGGTGCGATGCAATCTGGACTGGAAGAAATGGGACTTGAAATATTGAGTTCTGGATTTGAATACATCCCAACCGTTCAAAAAGAATTGACTGATGAGCAGCGTGAAGACGTTGACAAACTTTTGGAGAAACTGGAAGAAGATGACGATGTAAACAACGTTTACACGACCATTAAGGAAGATGAATAAATCGCGTTGCTTTAATTAAAAGTCAAATTCAATTGTCAATCAGTTTGTTGCAGATGTGGTAATCGCTTATTTAATACCTATTGCTTTTGCATCGTCAAGCAAATAGGTATCTTTATTATCTAACCTAAAAATCAAATAAAATGGTAAAGCAGAAATATCAAAGCGTCCTAGATTTAGGAGAAAAATTAAATATCCATGGCGGTGATGTAAAAGTCAATAATGGAAAACTAGAAATTATGGGAACCGCTTCTACACCTTATGAGAAGGACCTTTTGTGGGACGAGATCAAAAAAGTAGGTGGTGAGAATCCATCAGATCTTATGGCAGATATTAAGGTAGCTGATAGCTCTGTTTATGCCATTCACACCGTAGAAAAAGGTGAGTCTCTTAGTTTGATAGCTAAGCACTATTATGGAGATCCAATGAAGTATAAAAAGATCTTTGAAGCCAACACAGACAAGTTGAAAAACCCAGATATGATTCATCCAGGACAAGATTTAATCATCCCTAACAAATAGGTTAATCCACTTCACAAAAATGCCGCTCAATCGAGCGGCATTTTTTGTATCAAGTCGTTAGAGAAATTCTGTAGTTCCTTAAAAAACCTGTGGAATTGATCTTCGAGCTCGTCATAGTGTTCGCGCAATTCCTTCAATGCAAATTGCATCTTGCTCTTGTTTTTGGTGCGTTGGTCCATTTGATAGAGGATTTTACCCATTCCTTCTATCGTGCGGTAGCTGTACAACCAGTTGTGCTCTACCATAATAGGGTAGAAGCGTTGTATGCGCCGTGGTAGAATTTCCCAACGATCTTTCAGATCTTGATAAAAGTCTAATGTAAAGCCTTCTAGATCTTGTGAGTGATACATGGACCAGTTTGCGGCTAGAAAATGGTCGTAGTACAAATCAACAATCACACTGCTCCACAATCCGTAGACAGGACGTATCAGTTCTTTGCTTTCGCTTACGATTTGATGAGAATCTGTGTAGGAATCAATGAGCCGATGAATCGTGATACCACGTGCAACATCTTCTGGAAACCGTGAAAAGTCCTTTCCTCTAACAGAATCTGCTATAAAATTGCCTATACGCAGCTCTTTGTGATCTCCAGAAAGAAGGATGTGGGCAAGATAATTCATCGATGGAATTGCGGTTAATGGCGTAGAAAACTACATTTGCCGTAAATGTAAGGCATAAACAACATGACATTAATAAAATCTATTTCAGGAATACGTGGAACCATAGGTGGAGCACCAGGTGATAACCTCACACCATTAGACGCCGTAAAGTTTGCAAGCGCTTATGGGAAATGGATAAAAGCGGCTTCTGGTAAAGAAAAACCTGTGGTAGTAATAGGTCGTGATGCCCGCATTAGTGGTTCCATGATCCAGTCGTTGGTTCAAAGTACGCTGGTAGGTGTAGGTTGTGATGTTATTGATTTAGGATTGAGTACCACGCCTACGGTAGAAGTTGCCGTACCTATGGAAAAAGCAGATGGCGGTATCATTTTAACTGCCAGCCATAATCCAAAACAATGGAATGCCCTAAAACTGCTCAACAACAAAGGTGAATTTCTGGATGGAGTAGAAGGTCAAAAAATATTGGACACTGCAGATGCAGAAGATTTCGCTTACGCGGAAGTGGATGATCTAGGCCAGGTAACCACCATTACCGACTATATCGATAGGCACATAGATGAGGTGCTGCGATTGCCGCTGGTTCAAACCGAAGCTATTCAAAAAGGAAACTTCAAGGTGGTGGTGGATGGAGTGAATTCCACTGGTGGGATTGCGGTTCCAGCGCTGTGTAAAAAATTAGGTGTTGAGGTAGTCGAATTATATTGCGACCCAACAGGTCACTTTCCACACAATCCAGAGCCGCTTAAAGAGCATCTAGGCGATTTGTGTGCTGCCGTAAAAGAGCATCAAGCCGACTTTGGTATCACGGTAGATCCAGATGTGGATCGCCTGGCATTTATCACAGAAACTGGCGAAATGTTTGGTGAAGAATACACGCTAGTCGCTTGTGCGGACTATGTACTGAGCAAAAACAAAGGCAATACAGTGAGCAATCTTTCATCTTCTAGAGCCTTGCGCGACGTGACTGAAAAGCATGGTGGCACTTACCAGGCCGCTGCTGTTGGCGAGGTGAACGTAGTTCAAAAGATGAAAGACGTCAAAGCTGTAATAGGTGGTGAAGGAAATGGCGGTATTATCTATCCAGACAGTCATTACGGTCGTGACGCACTGGTTGGGATCGCATTGTTCCTTTCTTTGTTGACTGAAAAGAAAATGAAGGTTAGTGAACTTAGAGCCAGTTACCCCAGCTATTTCATGAGCAAGAAAAAGGTAGAACTTACTAAAGGGATGCCGGTAGATGCCATTCTCAAAGATGTAGAGAAAAAATATGCTTCAGAAGATTTAACGACCATCGATGGTGTCAAGATCGATTTTGAAAACGAATGGGTTCACTTGCGTAAATCCAATACAGAACCGATAATTAGAATTTATACAGAATCTGGAAGTCAGGAATCTGCAGATCAATTAGCAGATCGGTTTATTGATGAACTCGAGGCGATAGCTCAACAGCACGCTTAACATCTTGTGGTTTGGTTTTCCAGCGTTTGTGAGACCATAAATAGTATTCTGGCTGTTTCCTGATTTGATCTTCCAGCTTTTGGAAAAATGAATCGGTTACAAACCATTCAGGTTCTTTACTGGCGTCCAGAGTAATCTTGTCAAAATGCGCCTTGTAATAACCACGGCGCACTTTTTCTACCTGCATATAATAAACAGGCATGCGATATTGATGTGCCATGCGCTCGCCACCCATAAATACCGGTGTTACCTGATCAAAGAACTTTGTAAAAAACTGCGCTGATGATGGCTTGGGCGCTTGATCTGCGACGAGAGCGTACAAACCAGCCTCATCAGAGTTGCGACTGGCACGTATGATGTTATAGGCCTTTTTCATGGGAACGAGATCAGAACCAAATTTGGATCGCACTTCTCTTATATACTGGTCAAAGTGCGGGTTTTTTATGGGTTTGTACACCACATAGGTCCTAAAATCAAGGAAATCATCTAGAGCTATGGTCCACTCGTAACTGGCTTGATGTGCTAGCATGAGGACGATGGGTTGTCCCGCTTTCGCGAAAGCGTTAATCTCATCCACATTGTCACAAACAAATCTTTTTTGAACTTCTCCACGGCTTATTCCTGTCGATTTGATCATCTCGACAAATATGTCACAGAAGTGGCGTGTGCTTTTTTTTGAAAGAGCCACCACTTGCTGAGCATCCAATCCAGGAAAGGCAATTTTGATATTTGATGCAATGACCTTTTTACGGTACCCAATGATGTAATATAGGATAAAGTAAACCACATCACTTAAGGCATAAATCACGGCAAAGGGAAGTCTTGCAATGAGCCAAATAAAAGGGTAAGCGATGTAAAATGCAGCGGCTTGCATCAAAGGATTTTTGGCAAATATACTATCTTGCCCACTAAGTATTTTTATATGTTTTACAGCATTGACCTAGTCACCATTGCTATTATCGCAATCACTTGTATCATTAGCTTTAAGGGTTTTCAGGATCTGGAATTCTTTGATAAATACAAGTTCAATATCTATGGCATCCAGCGTGGTGAACACTTTAGGTTTTTCACCAGTGGCTTTCTACATCTAGACTTACAGCACCTGTTTGTCAATATGCTGACGCTTTATTTTTTTGCTAACATCGTGGTGAGCAGTTTAGGAGATGTTTCTTTTGTCATCCTATACATTGTTAGCTTATTAGGCGGTAATTTTTTGAGTTACTTGTTCCACAAGGATGAATACCATTATAGTGCGATAGGAGCTAGTGGCGCGGTTTCTGGAATTTTGTACAGTAGTATTCTACTGTTTCCAGAAATGATGATTTATGGTATTATACCGGGCTATGTTTTTGGTATAGGGTATCTGGTATATTCTATTTATGGAATTAAGAATAGAGTAGGTAATATTGGGCACGATGCGCATTTTGGCGGTGCTGTTGCAGGCTATGCGACTACGCTCATCTATGATTATAGAATTATCTTGAGTGAACCTATAACGGTCATTGCCTTGCTCATACCTATCATTATTCTTTTTGTCCTAATGAAACTGGGAAAAATTTAATTGAGCAGTTCTTCCAGCTTGTCATGTAGTGCTTTTCCTCTCAGGTTTTTCTCAATGATTACGCCGTTTTCATCTAAAAGAAAAGTAGCTGGAATTGCTGAAACGTTATATAATTGGGCAATAGGGTCTTGCCATTTTTTAAGTCTTGAAATGTGATTCCAGGTCATTTGATCATCCTCGATGGCGGCTATCCATTTATCTCTGTCGCTTTCCTGATCCAATGATACACTGATGATATTGAAGCCTTTATCGTGGTATTTTTGGTAGGCTTCAACGACATTGGGATTTTCTCTTCTACAAGGTACGCACCAGCTGGCCCAAAAATCAATTAGGGTTACTTTACCCAGCACTTCAGGAAGTTTGATCACTTCACCAGCTGGGTTCTTACCTTCAAAATAAGGCGCTTTTTTACCTATGGCCACTGTTTCCACTCTAACCAATTTTTCATCAATGGATTGCATAACAGGATGATCTACAAGGTCTTTATCAATAAGGTTGTAGAGTTCTCTAATTTGTTCAGGTTCCAGTCTGTATTCATTGTATAAAGATTGCAGCGCGACTGGTGCTACGATCTTGTTAGAATGCTGCTTGATAAAATTAATCATGTTGTCTTTATAAGTCAATTGCATCTTATCGTACTCTTTCTTGAGTCGTTCCAGGCCTTCTTGACCTTCTTTGTCAAAAACTTCTTGCTGATCCTGACGTAGATTTTGAGAGGCAACCACCTGGTCAACTCTCATTTTAAGATATTCAGAAAACACTTCGTTTTCCTTTCCAGCACGAACCGTACTATACACCAGACTGTCCTTTCTAAGCTCTAATTCTATAGGCTGATTTTCTGACACGAAGAGCAGGATACCATTAGCACCGTCTAGCGTTAGTAGACGTTGATCGCTTAATTCCTGAACTTCCTGCAAGCCGAAGTCAAACTTCTCGTTCATAACAATGGCAGTATCCAGTGGCATAGGAGTACCATTTCCATCGACTTCATTTAAATAGACGCGTATGCCATTAGGAACATTGGGAGCTGTACCTGTAATGATGGCAGGACCTTTATCTTCCTGACAGCTTAATAGACAAAGAGTTAGAAAAAAAAGGGGTAAGACTGATCTCATTTCTTAATTTTTGCCAAAAATACTAGATAATTCGGGTTAAAATAATGCCAAGGCACGGATATTGAACTTTAAGCCATTCAATAATCGTATTTTTAATATATGAAATGTAACTCTAGTTTTAGTGGAGACCACCAGATGGATGTGGTGCTAAGTTTTGATAGATTAATCAATGCTTATGCCTCTCGCGTTGAAACCGAAAAAAATGGTTTTAAGAAGCTTTACTATTCTGCCTTGTTACAGGCCATTTCTAAGAATGGCTTCCCTAATGCTGACATTACTGAAGAAAATCTAGATGATTATTCTGAACCTATCGATCTAATTCTTTCAGAGCTTTTCCCTAAAAGTCTTACTAATAATGAGATCAAGGCGGCCACCATACCATTCTCATCAGTGCTGTTCAATTGTACCGATCGATTGACTAAGATTTTTGAGAATGCTGGCGAGAATTACACTTTTGACTTTTTAGAAGAAGAAACCTTTGATAGGTTTCGACTAGCTTGCGGCTTGGTCCTTAATAATTGTTATGGTATGAAATTGGACCTTGGGAAACTGCTTCATGCAGAGATTCCTGATGCCAACGGTAACATAAGAACTTATAGAATTACTTACAACGCAGATTTTATAGACGTCTTTAGCAATAGTAAATTAGAACAGCTGACTGAGGACGAAATCAATGAGCTATTAAGGTTTCCAGATGATGAAGAACGATGGAGAAAAGCTTTCCCACAAGGAGCATATCAATTCAAGGGTTTTGGAATTATATCTTTTACAGATGTCACCGTCGATGCTGCTATATCTGATTTAAAGACAATACTGCTCAATCAGCCAGGTTCAAAGCTTGCAGACAAGGAGAATTTTGTAAACATCTTCAAAAAGATGTTTAATATGGATAAAATCTATGCGGGATTCACCAGTTTTGACCATTATGACAGCAGTTTTGAGCAAATGCATTTTTCTGATGCACCTAGTTATATTTTAGGGCACAGTCATTCAAAGCTATCGCAAAATGCTATTTGTAGAGACGCGTATAAGCATTTGGTTCAATTGCATAAGCCACTTATAATTCCTGATGTAGAAAATTATCACAGCAAACAGGAAGTTACCTTCATGACAAGCAATTTATTAGAAGCTGGAATTAAAAGTGCCGTTTTGTATCCTGTGACTAAGCACGATAAGCTTTTGGGAGTTCTTGAACTAGGTAGTGATATCACCTTTGGACTTAACAGCTTCAATACGGTTAAGATTGAAAACATCATTGATTATATCAAAGCAGCCGTCATACGTGGTGAAGAAGAAGATGAAAATAGGGTCAAGGCCATTATTCAAACAGAATGTACGTCTATACATCCTAGCGTGCAATGGAAATTTGAGCGTGAAGCTAGACGTATTTTGAAATCCAAAATCAATGGCAAGGATGAAACTTTCAAAGACATCGGTTTTGAGGATGTTTTTCCGCTATACGGGCAAATTGATATTGTAGGTAGTAGTGATTCTAGAAATCATGCTATCAAGGAAGATCTTTGTTACCAATTGGATGAAGTCTGTAGTATTATCGCTTCCGCGAAAGCGTACGAACCACTGCCTATTTATGATCAAATAGGCTTTAGAGTTCAAGACTACAAAGAAACACTAGAAGGTCAGGCGATCGATGCCAATTCTGAACGAGGAATTATCAAACTATTGACCGATGAGATCAATCCTGTGATGGATCACATCAAAACCATTTCTGAAGATTTGAAGGATCGTGTTGATTCCTACCAAGAGAAGTTAGATCCTTTGAGTGGTGTAATTTATGAGAACCGTAATAACTACGATAACACGGTACAGACGATCAATCATGCTTTATCTAGGTATATTGATAAGAAACAAAATGAAGCGCAAGGTATCTATTCACACTTTTTTGAAAGATTCAAAACCGATGGTGTGGAACACAACATTTACATAGGTGGCAGTATCAACGAAGATGCAGAATTCAATGTGGTTTACCTGTACAATCTAAGATTGTGGCAATTGCAGACCATGATTGAAATGGAGGATAAATTTTATTCCATTCAAGAAAATCTTCCTTCACAGCTAGATGCCGCCTCCATGATTCTGGTTTTTGATAATACCTTAAGCATACGCTACCGCATTGATGAAAAACGATTTGATGTAGATGGTACTTACAATGCTCGTTATGAAGTCATCAAGAAACGCATCGATAAGGCGCACATCAAAGGCACGGATGAGCGTATCACTCAGAAAGGAAAAATCTCTATAATCTATACCAATAATGAGAATCGTCGTGAATACATGCGGTACATCAACTATCTCCAACACAAAAAATATTTAGGTGACGAAGTAGAACATCTAGAATTGGAAGATGTACAAGGTGTTATAGGCCTTAAAGCGATTAGGGTTAATGTGCTTTATGGTTTTAAAGCTTCTGAAAACAGAATGACTTATGACGATTTGATTGATGAATTATCTCTTAAGCAAGTAGAGAGCGAATAGTAATCAGTCTCTTACCTTTATAAAAAGTAAATGCCACCATTTTTATAAATGGTGGCTTTTTTTGATATCATGTTTTGAATACTATCCTGGAACTATTTCTGCTACTACAGGATATTCATAGGTAGTAAACGCGATCACAAAGGCAATCACTGATGCAATGATACCTATCATAAATATAGTATACGTCCATCTTAAAAGACTGTATTTACGGTTGAGCACCACACCTAGCAGCCATAAATCCTTTAGAAGACTTTGATAGACTTCTTCCTTATCATCCAGCAAGCTCATCAATGCCTTTTGATATCTCTGGAAAGGCACCTTATGGAAATTACCAAAAAATAGTAGGTTGACTTCACGCTTTTCTACCTGCTCATCGGTAAATTCACCACTTGTAACATTGGGCCTTGTAGATAAAATGGAAAGGATGATACTGGCTACAGAGAATAAAATTAAGATCAATGTAGGATACAGTAAATGACGGTTGCTCACCTGATCCAGTTTAGGAATCAAGTTAGCTAGGGCTAGTGAGATGATAATAGCATTTACAGACAACAAAATGTTTGCCTTAGTATCTGCAATGTCACTAAGCTTTATGTGGTTTCTTAAGGTAGTTCGAAAGAGGGTTTGAATCGCACGTTCTGGGCTTTGGTTCTTAAGGTCAACCTTAAGTTTCTCCTTGTTGTATTTGGCAGCTTTCTTCTTTTTCTTTTTGAAGAGCTTCATCAAGTTTTCGTTCTTCTTGACGTTCCAGTTTTTTACGGCATACTCGCTGTAATAGCGGTGCTTTTCAGTAAAAACCAGAATATTTTCCTTGCGCCATTCTTTATTGGACATTTCCTTACCACGTAGTTCTAGCTCTTTTTTAAGCAATTCACTGGTTTCAAAATAATAGTCCTTGGCAAAATGCGAGGAGTCTGCATCACGCAATATTTCTTCTAGCTTACCTGTGGGTTGGTCATTGAACTTAGTAGCTCTTATTAACTTTTGCACCAATTCAATGGTGTCCTTATCAACGTTTTGATCTTTTAGAAATTCTTCAGCTATTTTTGCGCTCGCTTCTTCATGTCCATCAGCACCGTAAATATAACCCGTGTCGTGCAGCCATGCGGCCAGTAATAAGGCCTCTTTCTCTTTAACATCTATTTCAGAGTTGTCGATAATTTCGTGTGTACTTTTAACAACCCGTTTAGTGTGCGTATAGTTGTGATACACATAAATATCATCTAATTTCTCTTTGAAAAGATGTAACACAAAATCATCGGCTGCGTTAAGAAATTCAGTCATATTAAGGTTTAAGAATTAAAATTACCACGAATTGATAACTTATGCTTAAAAATAACATTCTTTTATTAATAGCAATCTGTACCCTTGCGGGTTGTGCAAGTTATCAAGCACAATATAAAGAAGATGAATTAGAGCAGTATCCAACTGGTCAAGCAGTAGAAAAAAGCTTTTACCTAATAGGTGATGTAGGCTACTCGCCGTTAGGTGGTAAGAGCGATGGTTTATTGTCATTGGAAAGTTATATTGAAGGCAAAAACACTCAAGAAGATTTGCTCATTTTTTTAGGTGATAATATTTATCCCACAGGAATGCCCGCTAAGGATGATGAATTCAGACCTACAGCAGAAAATCATTTAGATGCGCAAATAGATGTCGCCAAAAGCTTTGGTGGGAAAACCATCTTTATCCCTGGAAATCATGACTATTATAATGAGAATCTTGTCAATGTAGAACGGGAAAAGGAATACATAGAAAATGCCATGGATGATAAAGACATCTGGCAGCCTAGCGTTGGGTGTCCCATAGAAAGTCGCGAGATTACGCCCGACATTCAATTAATCATTCTTGATAGCCAGTGGTATCTGGCAAAATGGGATGAGATCCCAACGATTAACGACGACTGTGATCAGATCAAAACCAGAGATCAATTCTTTCTTGCACTGAGAGATGAGTTCAAAAGCAATCAGGACAAAACCATTCTGGTAAGCTTGCACCATCCTTTGTTTACTAATGGTGTTCATGGTGGACAGTATGCCGCTATTAAGCATCTTTTTCCAACTCAAGGCAAATTACCTATTCCCGTACTGGGATCGCTTGTAAGCTTGATCAGAACCAGTGGTGGCGTGAGTGCGCAGGACAAACAAAATAAAAGATATCAGGAAATGGCAGACCGTTTAAGCAAGCTTGCTATTGCCTCAAAAGCTCCTCGCATCATTTTTTCTAGCGGTCATGAACATACCTTGCAATACATTGAAAATTCTGGTGTGAGACAGATTGTTTCAGGGTCTGGTTCTAAGCAAGGATACGCTTCTTTAAGTAATGATGGGCTGTTTGTTTACGGCGGTAAAGGCTTTGCCCGCATGGATGTGATGGAAGATGGTAGCTCTTGGGTTCAATATTATGGTTGGGATGGTGAGGCTCACAAATTACTATATACCAAAAAGGTGATTGAGCAACCTAAATCTTTCAATGTGGACTCGTTGCCAGACCGTTTTCCCGCTTTCGCGAAAGCGAACATATACGAAGATGAAAAAACAGACAAATCTGAAGTGTTTAAAGGATTATGGGGTAAAAAGTACCGAGAGCTCTATGGCACAGAGATCAATGCCAAAGTTGGATTACTAGATACTCTAAAGGGTGGTTTAAAAATTCTGAGAGCCAGCGGTAGCATAGAAACCAGATCCTTAAGATTGCAAGATCCTAGCGGTAAGGAATACGTGTTGAGGGCTTTAAAGAAAAGCTCTGTTCAGTTTTTGCAAAAAACCGTTTTTAACGATACAGATGTATCGGTTGGGTTTGATAATACGGGTGCCGAAGATTTACTGTACGACTTTTACACAGCAGCGCATCCATATGGAGCACTAGTCATTCCAGATCTGGCTGCTGCAGTGGATATTTTTCATACCAATCCAGAGATTTATTATATCCCAAAGCAAAAAGCGTTAGGGCAGTACAATAATAATTTTGGCGATGAATTGTACATGCTGGTAGAACGTCCAGAAGAGAACTATAACGAATTGGCGAGCTTCGGTAGGCCCAACGATATCAAAAGTACCGAGGATCTTTTTGAAAGGTTGCGTCGCGATGAAAAGTATAAGGTGGACGAGGCATCTTTCATTCGCGCCCGCATGTTTGACATGTTAATAGGTGATTGGGATAGAGGCAAGGATCAATGGCGATGGGCAGAATTTGAAAATGCCGATGGCACGGTAATCTATAAACCAATACCACGAGATAGAGATCAGGTGTTTTCTAACTTTGACGGTGCTGTTTTTGCCACCTTGAGAACCTTAGTGGGCATCACCAATCAGTTTGCCACCTATGAGGATGATTTAAGGAACGTAAGATGGTTCAATACCGCAGCAACCTATCTGGATCGAAACCTAGCTCAAGAGGCCAACCTCGAGGCATGGACAGAGCAGGCTAGATACATTCAAGAGAACCTATCAGATGAGACTATTGAGCAAGCCTTCAAAAACCTACCTGCAGAAATATATCCAAACGAGAGTACACAGACGATTATTGAAAGCATGAAGGCGCGTCGCGATAATCTCTTAGATATTGCGGTGCGATATTACAATGTCATTTCAAAACTGGCGATAGTTACCGGTACTGATAAAGATGATATCATAGAAATAGAACGCATTGCAAAAGGTGTTACAAAGGTTAAGATATATAGAAACAAAGATGGCGAGAAAGCAGATGTTGTTTTTCAAAGAACCTTTGATCGTTCTGAAACCAAAGAAATCTGGATTTATGGATTAGATGATGATGATATCATTCACGCCATTGGTAACCCCAACAATCCTATAAAGGTAAGAGTTATAGGCGGCCAGAATAACGATATCTACGATATTGAAAGCGGCAGAGCCATCACGATTCATGACCATAAAACGAAAGAAAACACCTTTTTAGAGATGGAAGATGCCGTAAAGAGATTGACCAACAGTTACGAGGTCAATACCTACGATCCCAAAAAGGCGATACAGGCTTCCAATATTTTGACACCAGCCATAGGTTTCAATCCAGATGACGGTTTGCGACTGGCGGTTCAAAACGTGTATACTGTAGATGGATTTAATCGCAATCCACATACAAGAGTACATAAACTGACTGCTGGATACTTTTTTGCAACTGAAGGTTACACCATTGCGTATGAAGGAGAATTTGCTGGAGTTTTTGGAGAAATGAACCTTTTACTTTCTGGAAAATGGAATGGTCCTACTTTTACTGAAAATTTCTTCGGTTTCGGAAATGAAACCAATAATCCAGATGACGACTTATCATACGATTTCAATCGTGTGCGATTGAGTACTTACAGTGCTGGCGCAGGAGCGATTTATCGCGGTGAATATGGTTCTAACTTGAGAATGAGCCTGACGGTAGAAGGGAATCAAGTACTGGAAGATCGTGGTAGGTTTATTACTCAGTTTCCAGGTTCACAAACAGACCCAGAATTCTTTGATAGAAAATGGTTTGGAGATGTCAATGTCACTTATAACTATACTTCTTTTGATAATAACTTGAATCCTACTCGTGGGATGATCTTTGAGATCAATAACGGTTTGGTGGGTAATTTCCAGCAAATCGATGATACTTTTTATTACTTCAAACCTAAAATGGGCTTTTATAATGCGTTGACTAGAGACCGTAAACTAGTCCTTCGATCCTTGGCTCAGTCTCACATCATTGTTGGTAATGATTACGAATTTTATCAAAGCGCGCAGTTGGGCCAAATGACAGGCTTGAGAGGTTACCGTACCCAGCGATTCTCTGGACAACGGTCCTTTGTCACTTCTGGAGACATACGCTACAGTTTTAATGAATTTAAGTCCGGATTCGTACCCTTACAAATAGGAGTTTTTGTAGGTGGTGATGTAGGTCGAGTGTGGTTGAGTGGTGATTTTAGTGAAAGGTGGTACAACGATTATGGCGGTGGTATTTGGGTAAATTCCGCAGAGGCAATAGGAGCTACTTTCAACCTCTTTCACGGCGATGATGGTTTAAGATTTAGTTTCCAGGTAGGATTTAACTTCTAACAATTTCTGACTATAAATAACAAACCTGATGGATGTTGATATCCATCAGGTTTTCTATTTTTGATCAAAAGAAACACTTATGCTTCATCCCAGAACCGGAATCGTTTTGATCGCTTTAGGTAGTGTGATTGTCATCATCGGTATTCTATTTTATTTTCTAGAGATATTTGGAGCCATAGGAATGATCCTTTTAGGCGTCGTGGTAGAAATAGTTGGTGGGATCAGTTTTCTTAAAACTCGTAAGAAGTACAAGAAGTAAAGCTTTTGTTGAAAATGTAGCATAAAAAAACCGTTCCAATTTTTTGGAACGGTTTTTTAATAATATCGACAAATGTTATACTGACTTATGAATATCACCAGTCTTCATTCTCCATGCGTCTAACATCCAGCTGGTAGTTTCCAACTCACGTATGTAAGCGCCTATCAAATCAATAGTACCTTCATCTTCGGCTTCTCCTGCAACTTCGACGACTTTAGACATTTGCTTCAATAGTAATCCATGATCGTCGATCAGTATATTTACCATATCAACATCTTTAAGTTCAGATTTTGATTCTTTTAGACTTGACATTTCTAAATAATCGCTGTAATTAGAAGTAGGCTGAAATCTAAGTGTTAAAATACGCTCAGCAATTTCATCTATCTTGAGGATAGCATCGTCATACATTTCTTCAAATTTCACGTGTAGATCAAAGAAATTATGTCCTAAGATATTCCAGTGAAAATTTCTTAGTTTTTGATAGTACAAATGATAGTCGGCTAATAAAATGTTCAGTTCTTTTGAAGTATTGTTAGCTTTATCGGCATTAAAATTTAAATAACTCATTTTTTGGTTTTTTCTTTTTCTTTTTTATTGATTGTATTAGAGTCCAGATCAAAATCTTTAGGCTTTGAACGATCTCCTATTTCTCCTAGTGGGCTATCACTTTTGGTTCTTTCAAATTTGCGTTCCATAATGTTTTGTTTTATTTAAAGATAAACCGCAACCTGCTCATCTTTAAAAACATCATGTTAAATCGTGCTTAAGGAGTTGGTAAAGCCGCAACCACAAAGAAGCTCTCAAATTCTCCACTAGGCCATTGCATCCATATCATGGGAGCAAATCCTCGCTCTAAGCTTTGGCGCACTTCTGGCAATAATTGCTCATGAGTAAATGCCACTTGCAAGGACTGTGGTCGCATTTTCCATTGCTTTTTTTCAGGTAGAAAATAGAGGTTGGAGGTTATCGCTTTCGCGAAAGCGAACTCATCCATATAATATCCCTTGATGCATCTTTTATTGAGGTATTTAAATTCACGCTGCCACATTTCTCGTGGGATATAAACGTGCGCCAGGAAGCAAACCTGTTGCTTGATCTGGGTCACATCTATGTTCAATGATTGGATCAGTTCAAGGGTTTCAGGTAATTGTAAAATAGGTAGTTGCCTTTTTTTAAGATGGTCAAATTTCTTAATGAAATAATCGCGCCTATTGGGTCCAACATAACTGGAGAGTTCCTGGTTTTGATCGCGGCTCAAATAAGCGGATTTATAATTTTTGCCCAGTTCAAAAATGTAGAATTTGTACACCAACTCGACATGAAACACCTGCTGCGTGCTTTTGTGTTTCAAGATGTAATCAATCTCGCCTAGGGTACGATTGCCTCTAAACACCTGTACGTTGGATGCGAGAACTTCATAGTTGGAGCTTTGCCTCGCGCAGAATTCAAAAAAGTACTCCGCTCGTTTACCCAATACGGTGCCATGAGGAATCGACGGTAATTCTAGAACATGTTCCTCATCGCTTAAATGGCTAAAATCAAAATTAGATAAAGGAAATTGCTCAATACCACCTAGCGTTCCCTGCCAGAAAGTGGACGTCTGGTAGAAAGCCTTGAACCTGTCATAGTCCGTATTCACAATGGCGATATACTTTTAAGATAAGCTCTTGAAGATGGACCTAAATTGAATAAAAGGTCCAGTCCTGATAACGGGTGCAGGAAGCCATGCTTTTCTTGAAATACCTGCATGTAAGGTTTGATGTCAAGATCTGATTTCTTTTTAGCAGTGATCAAGTAGGTGGCAAGCTCATCACTTTGGTAGTCGTCCGTAAAGTTTAAATCGGTAGCCAGGTTGAGCTGTGACAAGAGCCATTGCATGGTTTTAATATTCCATTCCATTAGCTTCTCTGGAATGTCCTGATACAACTCAATTAAATCATCCTCATAATATTCGTAATAAGGACTGCTTTTATAGGCGCTGGTGATGCTTTTGAGATGGTTGGATGCCCAAGGCTGTGATAGGTCTATAAGAACATCTTTGTATAGCGTGGAGCTTTGCTTGCCATCGTGAACGATAGGAATGTTGAGCGTGAGCGGTCCATTGGCGGCCGCAATATAACAACGGCTGCGATAGGTCTGTTTCACATAACTATCGCTAGCATCTACAAGAATTTGATCGCAATGATAAATATGAACCAAGGATTCTACATCCACAAAGTAGCTAGGATGTATGATAAGTGACATATCTATTTTTTTGCTTTGCGGTTTTTCATGATTTTACGCACCACAAAATAGATGATCAAAAGCACAACAAAATACACGAAATAGGAGGTAGGTTGACCCGTACCGTTCACGGTGGTGAACAAGCGATCCCAACGCACCATATCGGTCAAACTTTTGCTCCAGTCAATACTCATCCAGACAAACACTGGTTTTCCTACCACGTGTGTTTCTGGAACATAACCCCAGATGCGACTGTCTTCACTATTGTGACGGTTGTCACCCATTAGCCAGTAATAGTTTTGCAGGAAAGTATATTCCGTTAGAGGTTTTCCGTTTAGATAGACATCGTTACCGCGTAAATTGATGGTATTGGAGATTTCCATTTCAGAGCCCTCGTAAACTTCAATGATCCTGCGGTAGTAGTCAATGTTTTTATAGGTAATAGGTGTAGTCATTCCTTTAGCAGGAATGAGGAACGGCTTGATGTTATCATAACTATTACCTACAATGCCATCATAAGGGAAATAACGCTGTGAGAATGCATCTGAAAAGATAGTCTGCTCGACCTCAACAATGTTCCCGGTAGCTTCAAGCTTTTCTATCGCCTCATCAGTAGCTGCCTTGATGGATAACGCAGGTGTATTTGTACCAGTCAATTGACCTTGCTGGAAACCATCTGTGATACCAAATTCATTCATTTGTTCCTCAGTGTACTGAGCACCTTTAGTTTTCAATAGGAAGGAATGCTGCAATTTTGCGCGTTCTGGTAGTACGAGTGGTTCACCATTTATGTGCACCTTACCTTCAATCATGGAAAGTGTATCTCCAGGAATACCAACACAGCGCTTGACGTAATTCGATTTCTTATCGATAGGTTTATAGTGGTATTTCCCGTCGTTGTAGGGAAATGCATTGACCGTATCCACTGGCCAGTTGAATACTACAATATCGTTGCGCTTTACGTCACTAACGCCTGGTAGGCGCAAGTAAGGAAGTTGCGGTCTATCCAAATAACTCTTGACACTTAATACTGGAATCGTATCGTGAACCATAGGAGCAGCCACAGGTGTCATGGGAAATCTAGGACCGTAATGAAATTTTGATACAAATAGGAAGTCGCCGGTGAGTAAGGTTTTCTCAAGTGATGGCGTTGGAATGATAAAAGGCTGCATTACATACGTATGCACAATGGTAGCTGCAACCACCGCAAACAAAATAGAACTGGTCCACTCGCCGGCGGCAGTTCTGGGTTTTAGGGAGCGTTCTTTAATGTGCTCTAACGGCTGCGTGTAATTTATATAATACAAATAAAGTCCTAGGGTTAGAACGACTAGCGCAGTGTCTTTGGCTTTGTTATAGCCAAAAGACCTTAAGGTCTCCACCCAAATAACCACAAACATGATTAAATTAACGACTGGTAAAAACAACAAAATCGTCCACCAGATGGGACGATTAATGATTTTCATCAATACAACCGAATTATACACAGGAACAAAGGCTTCCCAAGCTTGTCTGCCTGCGGCTTTATAAAATTTCCACGTACCTGCGCCGTGGACAATCTGTAATATGATAAATAGGATGATCCAACCTGTCCAACTCATTCTGTAATCTTTATTGTATTCGTTTCCCTGATGTATTAGTTATAAAAGTACCGCCATCGTTACAATCCCAGCACATCCTTCATAGTAAAGCTTCCTTTTTTGTCTAACAGCCATTCTGCCGCGATGACAGCGCCTAATGCAAAACCATCACGGCTGTGTGCTGTGTGTTTGATTTCAATTTGATCTACGTCGCTATTCCAAGAAACCAAATGAGTTCCTTTAACATCATGCTCGCGCAAAGCCTCAATGCCAATAGAATCTTTTTCGTTTTCCTTTCCTAGGTGCCAACCTTTAAAATGGGTGTTCTCCATAATGCCTTCCGCAAGGGTGATGGCGGTACCGCTAGGAGCGTCTGCTTTTTCTGTATGGTGTATTTCTTGGACGGCTAATTGATAGTCCTCAAAGGGCTCCATCAAAGCAGCCAATCGCTTGTTGAGTTCAAAGAATAAATTCACGCCCAAACTAAAATTAGAAGCGTGAACCAAAGCCGCATTTTGGTCAGAAACTAGTTTATAGATTTCTTCTATGCTACTATTCCAACCTGTTGTACCACAAATAATTGGAATCTGTTTATTAATGCAATACTTCAGGTTCTCCAGTGCACTTTCTGGTGCGGTAAACTCAATGACCACATCGCTCTTTTCTAGATCGTTTTTAGAATCATCTTTATTGATTCTTGCTACAATTTCGTGGCCTCGCTCTTGAGCAATACGCTCGATGACCTTTCCCATTTTGCCGTAGCCTAATAGTCCGATTTTCATGATTTAAAATGTATAGGATAAAGCGAAACCATAACTGGTTCCAGATGCCGATTGATTATAATCTAGATAAGGTTTGAAAGATAGATCACGGTCCACATCAAACTGACTTAGGTGACCATCCACATTAGCGTCTATGATTTGAATGGCATAAAATGCAGCAGCGATTAACAAACTCAATTCTTTATTGCGCTGTGAGACACGTTGAGCGCGTTCCAGACCAGCGTTAGTCACAATGGGTTCACCGTTTTCATTTGAAAATTCATCATCAGTACCACCAGCGAGTCGTATTTGAAAAGCGGTGCGTAATCGTTGATACTCCTTATCGTTAGATATATACGCCAAAACAGGAATACCTATTCCTGCATAGGCCAGCGGTATTTTCCAGTATTTACCATTGTAAGCCTGTCCCAATCCTGGTAGTACGGCACTGTAAAAAGCAGCCTTAGATGGCCGGTTAGCATCATATAAATAAGCCGAATAATCGGGCTGTATCAAACTGTCCGTTACCGCATTGACTTGAATGGGATCGCCCGTACGTTGCCCAAAACACCAGCAAGACGCCATCAAAAAAAGATATGGAAGCAGCTTAGCCATTAATCATTTTAGTAATGCGCTCCAGGTCTTCTTTGGATTCAAATGCTATGGTCAGTTTTCCTTTTCCGCTGGAACTTGTGGTAGCAGTCACTTTCGTATTCAAGGCATTGCTTAATTCTTTTATCGAGGATTCCACATGTGCAGGCAAGGATTTTGATTTGTTCTGCTTTCGCGAAAGCGGACTTCCCTTAGACTGTTTAACAAGTGCTTCAGTATCTCGTACGGATAAATTATCGCTCAATATTTTTTGATAGATATCCAGCTGATCTTCAAGATTTTCAATCGTAATCAACGCACGACCATGACCCATGGAAATGAAGTTGTCACGCATACCTGTCTGGATGATAGGATCTAACTTCAACAATCTCAAATAATTGGCTATTGCGCTACGGCTCTTGCCCACGCGCTCACTCATCTGTTCTTGAGTCAAATCAATCTCTTCAATCAATCGCTGGTAAGAAAGGGCAATCTCGATTGGATCCAGATCTTGTCGCTGGATGTTTTCTACCAGTGCCATTTCCAGGGATTCCTGATCGTTAGCAATGCGCACGTAAGCTGGAATGGTCTTTAATCCCAATAATTTTGAAGCACGACAACGACGTTCTCCAGAAACCAATTCAAACTTGCCAAATCCCTTTTTTCGAACAGTAATAGGCTGAATCACACCCAATTCCTTGATGGAAGATGCCAACTCGCGCAGATTCTCTTCATTGAAACTGGTACGCGGCTGGAATGGATTCATGTCGATATCTTCCAGCGGCAGGTCAATCACGTTGCCTACGATCTTGTCGGCATTCTTGTCCTGTGCGGTATTGATATCGTTGGATGGATCCTTTAATAAGGCTGATAATCCACGACCCAAAGCTTGTTTTTTAGTTGCTTTTGCCATGTGATTAGGAGTTTTTTGAAATGAGTTCGTTAGCCAGGCTCAGGTAATTTTCTGAACCTTTACTCGCGGCATCATAGTTAATAATACTCTCGCCATAAGATGGCGCTTCACTTAAACGCACATTGCGCTGGATGATTGTCTTGAAGGTCAAACCTTCAAAATGCTGATTGACTTCTTCTACCACTTGATTGGACAATCGCAACCTGCTATCGTACATGGTTAGCAACAATCCCTCAATATCCAGTTGCGGATTATGCAGGTTTTGCACACTCTTTACCGTGTTCAAAAGTTTGCCCAAACCTTCCAATGCAAAATATTCACATTGAATAGGGATCAACACACTGTCGCTGGCTGTTAAAGCGTTAAGCGTCAACAGACCCAATGATGGTGCACAATCTAGGATAATGTAATCGTAATCGTCTTTTATAGGTGCCAGAGCCTTGCGCAACATCTGCTCACGATTCTCTTGATCTACCAGTTCAATTTCAATAGCTACAAGATCAATATGTGCGGGAATGATGTCCAGATTGGGTGACTCTGTCTTTACGATAAGGTCTGCCGCCTTGATGGTGTGTTCCAGCAATTGGTACGTTCCTGCTTCAACCTCGTCCACATTGATGCCTAAACCTGAAGATGCGTTTGCCTGTGGATCTGCATCAATAAGCAATACCTTCTTTTCCAAAACACCTAGACAGGCCGCAAGATTCACGGCTGTTGTTGTTTTTCCTACGCCACCTTTCTGATTTGCAATTGCAATGATTTTCCCCATGAAAATTGTTGAATTTTTAAGACTGCTAATGTAAATATTAATGTTCGTATTGCCCAGATTAATCGGCATACTTATACCGCATTTATGTACAGCATTCTAACCTAACTTTGCGATATGAAAAAGCTGCTCGTCATAGGATACATCTGGCCAGAACCTACTAAAACAGCCGCTGGATACAGAATCCTACAACTTATCGACCTCTTTTTAGATCAGGAATATGAGGTGGTTTTTTGTTGTGCCGCTCGATTGAAACAGACGGCTCAACCATCGTTAAAAGAACGCCATATATCCACACATGGTATTGATTTACATGACGATTCCTTAGATCGATTATTGATGCAATTTCAACCAGCAGTAGTGTTGTACGATAGATTTTTGATAGAAGAACAGTACGGCTGGCGTGTGCGCCACCATACGCCACAGGCGATCCAAATCCTGGATACCGAAGATCTGCATTTCCTGCGAACGGCCAGAGAACAACAGGTGCTGCAAGGGACCAGTCTTCAAGATGGATTTGAGAGCGAACTGGCACTGCGCGAGATAAGCAGTATGAATCGGGTGGATTTGAGCCTAATTATTTCAAGGTTTGAAATGGAACTGTTGCAGGACAATTTCCCGGTGGATCCAGAGACCTTGTTTTACATTCCGTTTTTGGTGGAAGATGATCAAGTCAAAGAATATCAAACTAAGGCAAAACCTTATGAAGAGCGTCAGGATTATTGCACGATTGGTAATTTGAGACACGCTCCTAACGTGGATGCGGTAGAAATACTTAACACCGAAATCTGGCCTATTATAAGAGCCAATCAGCCAGAGGCTCAACTATTCATTTATGGTCCCAATGCACCTCAAAAAATACTGGACCTACATGATCCCGATAGCGGATTCCTCATCAAAGGTCACGCAGCAGACGTAGATGTGGTGTTGTCAAAACATAAGGTATTACTCGCACCGTTGCGTTTTGGCGCCGGTTTGAAGGGCAAAGTATTTGACGCCATGAAAAATGGACTGGCCATCGCAGGAACGCCAGTAGCGTTTGAAGGAATTCGGTTAGAGGATGCTTCTGAAACTAGTTCTTGGACTGATTTTGCACAAGACGCTTTAGATTTATATACCAATCCATCACGCTGGCAGGATCAAGTAAACGAGAATTTTGAGATTCTTAAAAGGGATTTTGAAAAGTCCGCTTTCGCGAAAGCGTTATTCCTTAAAATCAACGACTTAAAGAATCATCATCCCAGAAAAAGAAGTCTGGTCAACAAAATCGCGCTACATCACGCCGATGCGCATTTCAAGTTCATGAACTACTGGATCAACGCTAAAAAGAACTAATCGGGTCTATCGAGTAGTTTTTGCGAAACCTTGAAATCGGCACGATAGAGCATGTCTTTTTGAGCCCTTTTGAACTTTCCAAAAGCCGATTTATACCACTGTGGATGCGTGGCTTTTTTGCGGTAGACCTCGTGGTTATCAGTCCCAAAAAGTTTCCCATCGTGGTAGGCTTCCATATTAAAAATGCCGATACCGTAATGCTCTGCGCGCAGTAGGATAGAGGCAAAATCATTTTCGCTGAAGTAATTTTTGTCCTCTTCCAGACCTTCGTTTTTATTCTCCAGATCGTAGAAAACCTTTTCAACTAGAAATTCCTGTTGCTTGATTTCATTAGAGTCTGGTGTGGTGGATTCGCTCATAATATTCTTATTGGTCCAAAAGTGAAATGCGCACTTTTCGCTTTTTTATTTTACTGTTGTTAAGTGTATTGATCAATTCGTATGCCTTTTCATAAGGCACCGCCACAAAGGCACAATCCTGCTTGAGCTCGATCACGCCCAATTCATCTCTCTCTAGGTTTCCCTGCTTGAAAAACAAGCCGGCAATATCGCCTTTTGAAATCTTATCCTTGCGACCACCAGAAATATAAAGGGTTTCCCATTGTTGGTCTGGTTTGGCTTTTTTGGAATCGCTGAGTTCGAGAAGGTTTGCATTCTCAATAAAATCAGGTAGTTCTTGGTTTTGGAACTTGATCATATAAGCCGTGCCGCTGGCATGCATGCGCGCCGTCCTGCCGTTTCTATGGATAAATTCCTCACGTTTGTACGGCAATTGATAGTGAATGATATAATCCAGCTCTGGAACGTCAATTCCTCGAGCAGCAAGGTCTGTTGCGAGAAGGATTTTGTGGGTTCCATTCCTGAACTTGATTAAGGCACGCTCGCGATCCAGTTGCTCCAATCCACCGTAAAAAACGGAATGCTGGATGTCACAATCCCATAAATAATCGCTCACTTCTGCAATCGTGTCTTTAAGATTGCAAAAAATGATGCCGCGTTTGGATCCTAAATGAGCGATGAGTTGGCGTAATGTAGCCAATTTATCTGGAGTAGGAGACACCACGATTTTAAGCTCGAGATTGGGCTGTTGATCTTCAAGAAAGATCAATCTTTTAGGATTTGCCATTTTCATAAACGGCGGTATGCCTACTTTTTGAGTGGCAGAAGTCAATATTTTTTTACGAACCTTCGGTAATGACTCGGCAATCTCGCGCATCTCGCTTTCAAAGCCAGTTTCCAGTGATTTGTCAAATTCGTCAAGCACCAAAGTCTCAAGTTGAGTAACATCAATATGGCCACGACGTAAATGGTCTGCCACACGACCAGGTGTTCCTATCAATATGGCTGGTGGAGTGGAAAGAAGAATCTTATCTCCAGATCCAGATCTACCGCCATAAACCGCATTGACCTTAAAACCACTGCCCATTTCACGTAGCACTTGCTCAATTTGAATCGCGAGCTCTCTGGACGGTACCAGAATAAGCGCCTGAACTTTATCCACATGAGCATCTAGCAATTGCACTAAAGGCAATAGAAACGCCAGTGTTTTTCCAGTACCTGTAGGCGATAACAACACCACTTCATCCTGTGAGCTGATCGCCTTTTGCGCAGCGACTTGCATTTCGTTTAGCTTTTTGATGCCTAGCTTGTCAAGAATTTGCTGCTGGTTTTTTAGGGAATCGCTCATGCCGTAAAGGTAAGAGGTAGTATGGTCATAAAATTGTACAATTCTTGAAAGCCAAAAAGTTTACAAGAACCGCTTCCCGTTCTCATAAATAGCTTTTGATTACCCTCGATTAACTATTGAAAATCAATAGTTAGATATGATGCATCAAGCAGGAAATCGCTTGAATTACTTTATTTCCTTCACAAACTCCCTGAAAACCTCTTTATGACGTTCCAGATCCAGGTCTGGTGATAGGGAAGCACGTACGATATAATCCTTGTCGCCTTCCTTAGTTGTTCCTTGGGTACTCGTGGCTGGTACGGTCCAGTAACAGCCTTTCAATTGACCATAACTTACGCAAAACTTACTTTCCAGCGGAATCTCATCAATCATCAAATGAATCAATTTGAGATTGAGAGCGCGTTTATAGGTTTCGCGTTCTTCTGGCGTGGAACCTTTTGTTGGCAAGTCCATGGAAAACACAGATGGTGTAAAACCTTCTTGTGCGAGTTCTTCACTCACAAAATTGATTTTGGCTTCTGGCAATTCCTGCTTGATAAAATCAACAAATTCCCGAGTGTTTTCGTAAGCTAATTGAATACGCTCATTCATGGAGGGCAATTGCTGGGCAAGAATCTCGTACTGGTGAGCAGTGGCTTCATTATCGCACAATTCAAGATGCACCGCCACCTTGTCCATCAAATCTTGCGTTTTGCCATTTCCTACGCAATATCCTGCGGTACATCTACCACCGCTAGGAAATTTGGAACCGCTGGCATAAGAAATAGTTCGTACTTCTGATAGGATTTTGCCTTCGCCCAGGAATAAATAGTTAGGACAAAAAGTCTGATCCAGAATAAATACTGGATCGATTGCAGTCGTGCCATTAGGTGTAGTTCGCTTTCGCGAAAGCGCATTTCTCAAATCCTCCAAAACAGGAACTTCCACACGTGGATTGGTAGGAATTTCAGCAATGATAAATGGAACTGCGTCCTGCTGGGCAATTTGATCCAGCACTCGATCCACGCTTTTTACCATGTCGTTATCGCCATCTACAGGCAAGTCGACAATTTCTACATGATCCAAGCAAGCCGCAACGCGTCTGGCCTGATCGTTAGTACCGCCGTAACAGTTAGGTGGCACTACAAATTTGATAGGTTTACCAAGATGTTGCTCTAGAGCACTGTCAATAAGTCCCATCATGATGGCATACTGTATGGACAAACCACTGGAGCCTACATAGGGTTGGAGCGGTGATCCAGTAATCTCATTGATGGAGTTTAGTACGCTGGTTTTATCGTTTTCAACGTCAGGTTCTGTTAGATCCAGCGGAGCATCCTTTACAAAGGATTCTAACGCCAACAGGGAATTTGACGGCGTCATGGCTACCGTTTCTCTACGACGCACGTGTTGGATGTCAGATATATAACCAGAAGTCTCTTTGCCGTTTGCAATCAAGATACTTCCCAGATGACCATATAGATTGACGTAGAAATCAATGTTATTTTCTAAATGGGATACACCCATTTTCTCCTTTTGTGATAGCAAAATAGTAGTACCGTCAAAAAGACCTATATCGCAGGTGGATCGAACTTTTTGCAAATCAAAATGATAACCGTATACCTTTCTGATTTTATCGGCATCAAAAAAGTCGGGCAAATTGTCTTGATGTACTATTCTGGTATTTTTTCCTTTCAACAGATTTGTGCGCAACACCGCAAGAACGGGAACCGTTTGCGATTGAAAGGCGATGACGTGATCTGCAGCGATACCCAATTGCTGAGCAATGCCCCATTCCAGAATACAGGATAGCGGATGACCCAACCTGATATAATCGTAAGCCGTTGGCAGTTCTGCCAAGGCTTCTCTTTTAAAATTGTTGGAAGTATATAGATGTTCAAATTTCTCGAGGAATTCCGTTTTGGCAAATTCTTCATTGTAAACGTCCAGCCTATGAGTTGTAAGACCCAACCAATCTGATGGCTGGTGTTGAAGTACTTGCTTTATGTATTCTAATGACTTGTTTTCTTTCATGTTTCATTCTTATTCTAGACAAAGGTACAATCCATCCGTAGCGATACCATTTTGTTGGTTCGTCTTAGCTAAATTTTGTGAGGATGCAATGTTTTTTAAAAGGCAGAGAAGAATTGTCCATTGGGACCATCATTTTCTACCAATACGGGTTTTAAAGCTCCAGGCAAGACAGCTTCTACAGGATTGTCTGCGTGCTCGCCACCTAGATCTGTTTTTAACCAGGTAGGATCAAAATAGTTCAAGCGAACTGCGGTGTTCTCTAATGCTACAGCCAGGTCTTGAGAGAGTTTATCTACAGCCCATTTAGAAGCGCCATAAGGTGCTAATTGGGGTTGACCAGAAATGCGAGAAGTGACATTTACGACTCTTCCAAAGTTATTTTCAATCATCGCAGGCACAAATGCTGCACATAATTGGTACATCGCCACGACGTTTACTTTATACGTGTCCATCCATTCATCAGTAGAGTGTGACCAGATGTCTTCATGATAATCCTTCATGATCCCTGCGTTGTTATATAAAATATCAATAGGAAAGTTGAGATTATTCACCTGATGGATAAGCGCTTTGACTTCTTGATCATCAGCGAGATTGCCGTGAACGCTGTAGGTTTGAATAGGAAAAGATTCCAATAATTCCAGCGTTTTGTCATTGCTTGATGGCTGGCTTCCATGAACGATAATATTACATCCTAAACGTGCCAGTCCCAATGCTATTTGTTGTCCTACACCACGACTGGATCCTGTAATTAGTGCATTTTTCCCTTGTATATCCATCTTTTTAAGCTGTTTGATTTTAGTTCAAAGTTACGAAGAAGCCTCTTGGAACTTACTTGATGTCACTACCTCTTGGTGCGTCGATTTCCTTCAGGACAAGGTCAGAATGTAAAAAATCTGCGGCAGCTGCCGATTCCTTAACCTTTACTGTACTACGCTCTATCATTTCTTTTTCAAACGCATTGAGCACATTTGTTCTGATTCCTTTTTCTCGCCAGTTCGATGGTGGCCTGCAACCTGTATATATCAGTCGTGCCAGTGAGAGCGCATCCAGTAAGGCTTGATTAGCTCCTTGACCTTTAAAAGGACTCATGGGATGTGCTGCATCGCCCAGTAAAGTTATGTACCTTGATAAGATGCCTAGGCCTTGCGATAAAGATTTATCAGTGTTATCAAAGGCTTTTAGTGACCTCGCTTTCGCGCCTGCCTGCCGGACAGGCAGGAAAGCGAACTCATCCAAAACTTCACGATCATAAACAGGATAACCGGTAACCAAATCCTCTTGCGTTGCTCTTAAGGTTTGCGGAATAGGAGCGTGCCAATCTTGAGTGCGTTGGATGGCTTCCAGCTTTAGGGCTTTGGAGCCTTGAGCGCTAAGACTTTTTGCATCACTTTCTGACATTGGAAAACTAAACTGCCACATGATGGAATCCCTAGAATAAGGCATCATGTACATACGCTCGTGGCCATTTGCAGTTTGAAACACCGTCGCTGAGTCCAGCAGCTCATGATCAGAATTTTCAATATCAGATAACGGACAAATGCCCAAAATCACAATACAATCCAGGTACCGCAGCGGTGTGGAGTCGTTGCTCAAAATCTGATTACGTACCTGGCTACGTATGCCGTCTGCACCCACAACAAGATCTGCCTCGTAGTTCAGGATATCATAGTTCACCTTGAACCGCAGCTGGACACGTTTATTAGAAGCCATGGAACTATCTATAAATTGATGGTTCCATTGAATAGTAGCTTGATCATTTATTTGATCAATAAGCGCTTGTCTCAAAGCCTGTCTGGCTATGTGAATGTTGGTTTTTTTAGGAGCTTCTTTGTCACTGTTTTCCATCCATTTGCGCATGCCCCATTCGGCGATTTTTTTTCCATCGGTATGGTGAACGACATGTCTGGTAGAAACAACACCTTCTTGAAGCTCTTGGATTCCGAAGCCAGCCATGGCCTTACTGGCTTGTTGTAAGGTCAATCCGTAACCTTGGGAACGAGCGTCAAAACTGGCGTCGCGCTCAAACAGAGTAAAAGGAATGCCACGATGCAAACAGGCTACTGCTAGAGCTACACCACCTATACCAGCACCAACAATTGCCACATGTGGGAAACTTTGATTAGGAATAGGAGCCTGGTCGCTTTGAACTAATCCGGTACCGTTACAAGTCGTACAAGTTTTGAGATGACCTTTTGGTTTTTTTGGTGCCTTTCCTTCGCCATCGGATTTTTGGAAGTCTGCTAGAGCTTTTTGATATTGAAGTTTAGCCTTTTTGCGAATGCGCTGGCTTTTCTTGCCGCGTCCTAAACAATCGGTGCAGACCTTCCAGAACATATCGGCTTTTTCCAAAGGAAGCTGGGTTTTAATGTGCGGCAGCTTTATCCTTTTTAAAAAATAAAACCTTCACCAATTTATAGATGCCTAGCGAAAGCGCACCAACTACAAGACCCGTAAGCGCTTCACCTACAATGGCTGGTAAAGAATGCAAAGCATCATGGATAAACTCCAGATTGTGGACAAAGATTCCACCAGCCACTAAAATTAATGCGATGGTTCCTATTACCGATAAACTTTTGACAATCTTAGGCAATGCCGAAACCAAAAATCTTCCAACCGTGTTTCCAAAACCTTTTCCATCGTTGTTTTTGATCAATCGCAATCCTAAATCATCCATACGAACAATCGCAGCCACGATACCGTAAACTCCTATAGTGGCAATGATCGCCACTACTGACACTACCATAATCTGGTTCAAAATGGGTTCATTGACCACAGAGCTTAATGCAATAATCACGATCTCTACAGACAAGATAAAATCAGTCACAATGGCGGCTTTGATTTTTTCTTTTTCATGAGCGATTATTTCCTCTTCAGACATTTCTTGTGGTGGTATGTCCGTTTCTGGTTTTGAATGCGGGAAAATCCATTCATAGATCTTTTCGGCACCTTCAAAAGCTAGGTAAATACCTCCAAGAAGTAAAATGACGGTCACGGCCCATGGCAAAAAAGCACTTAACAGGAAGGCAATGGGTAAGATGATGAGTTTGTTGATAAAGGAACCTTTTGTGATCGCCCACAATACAGGAATCTCTCTGGAAGACACAAATCCAGAAGCTTTCTCTGCATTTACGGCAAGGTCATCGCCCAGGATTCCAGCCGTTTTTTTAGTCGCGACTTTGCTCATGGCAGCCACATCGTCCATAAGGACACCTATATCATCGAGTAATGCAAAAAATCCTGAAGCCATTAAAAAACATTTTGTGGCAAAGGTACAAATAGGCAAGTCTTAAAGTCAAATACCCAACTTTTGTAACAAAATATTAATCCATAAAAAATCCGCAAGGGACACGAGCCTTTGCGGGTTTTTAAAGCGATATGCTGCTTATTTGGATTTTTTCAATTTCTTTTCAGCCTTCTTTTCCTTAGCTGTTTTGGTAGGTTCTTTTTTGACGTTTTTCTTAGCGTCTTGTGATTTTGCCATGAGAATTCATTTTACGGTGAACACTAAATCTAACCTTTATATACGTGCGGCGATCCCATAAGAGACATTTAATTTTAAGCTAGTTTAAGTCTCGTGAGAGCTATGATCAGACTTGGCTTGAGCCATAATTACTCGATCTCTGTAATGATCGATATCGAGAAGCGAGTTGCTGGATCTATGGTTTTGTAACTGCTTTTTTGGGCAATATCAAGCGATTCGTCTTCTGAATCTGGCAATCCCAGCCATGGTTCAATACACACATAATCGGCTCCAGGTTTTGACCAGAGCGCGAGGTGTGGAAAGCCTTCAAATCTAACGATGAGGCCCTTGTTTTTATCGCTTTCGCGAAAGCGAACCCATTCAAAATCGATATTGGATAAAATAAGTGCGTCGCGATCAAATAGATGGTTAGAAAGTGGTAAGGTGGCATTTTTCAATTCGAAAGTCCGGAATTCGTTAGATAGCAATCCAGAAGCGCCCAAGGTTTGCGCACGTAGATCCTGCGATGTAGGAAACTCGATCACGTAATCTTTCAAGGTCTTGCCGTCTGTCAATGGGCAGGCGTAAGCGGTATGGCCACCGCAGGCAAAATGCATGGGGACTTCATCCTGGTTTTCAATGACATAGCTCATTTTTAGACTTTTACCTACTAGTTCATACATTACAGCAAATGAAAATTCAAACGGATATTGTTTCAAGGTCGCTGGCGAACTGTTCAAGGTAAAGGAGCATTTGAAAGCGCTGTGCTGTTCAAAAACCAATTGGTCATTATGCCTAATGATACCGTGCCGTGGCATGGCGTATTCTTGACCTTTATATATGATTTTGTCGTCCTTTATTTTTCCAATCGCTGGGAACAAGACTGGCGAGCTGCTGCCCCAAACGGACGCATCGATTTGCCAGATGTGCTCTTTCCCGGTTTCCTTTTCTTTAAGCGAGCGGATTTCTGCACCGGTAGAACTGATGGTGCAGGTGAGCTGGTCGTTTTCGATGGTGTGAAGCATAGAAATATTTTATAAACTCAATTTAAGCAAATTGAAAAGTAGGTATAATGTTATATAATGAAAAACAGTCTCTTTAGCTTTAATTAAGGTGTTTTTCTATGCATTTTTTTGCAATGCCATCAGTGAAAGAGCTACCTCTTTTAAATCCGCTCCAACAATCTCTGCTTGAGGTGCTAGCGGATATTGCTGGTGACCAGGTCTCGCTACAAAGGCAGCTCGCCAGCCAGCCCATTGTGCACCGGCAACATCCCAACCATGAGCGGCAATCATCATACATGCCGTAGGTTTTGTTTGCATTTGTTGTGCTGCCCAGTCATAGGCTTGCGTAAAGGGTTTGAATTTTCCAGAGTCTTCAATGCTCAATCGAGCCTCAAAAAGATCTGCTATACTAGCGTTTGTGAGTTGTTGTTCTACACCTTCTTTGGACGAATTAGTGAAGGCTACCAGCTTGTAGCCATCATCTTTCAATTGGGTAAGCGCATCTTTCACTTTAGGATGTGGCTTTAAATGACGGAATGAATTTATCACTACGTCTCTAGCGACCTCTTTTGGGATGGTAATATCATGATTAGCTGCCACCATTTGTAAGGTAGCGGCACCTATCTTCCCGAAATCTTCATACTGTCCGCTAGCGCTGGTCACTAAAGAATGGTGAAGTAACGTAGTAAACCATAAATCAATAAAATCATCTCTACCATCCAGCAATCCTCTGATGTTTTCTTTCAAGGTAGAAAGATCCAGTAAGGTTTCATTGACGTCAAAAAACAGCACCTCAGGCCTCATTACATCTTTCATAAACTTACCAATTATGCATGTTGTTCCATAGCCTCTTTCAAAACCTGTTTGAAAACATCGACTGGTTGTGCGCCGGTAACGGCACTTTTTCTATCAAATACTATGGTAGGAACACTATTGACTCCTAAGCTTTTCCGATAAGCCTCTTTTTTAAGTACCTCGTTACGAGCTTCTTGATTATTTAGCATAGACAGTGCTTCATCAGCATCCAATCCTACGTCCAATAAAGCTTGCTTGAGAACTTCGGTTTTTGAAACGTCCTGACGCTCACTAAAAAATGCTTTGGTCAGGCGCATTTTTAAATCGGTTTGTTTGCTACATTGATGTGCATATTCCAGTAGAACGTGAGCATCAAACGTATTTGACATGCGCTGGTCGTCATAATAATCAAAAACAAAACCTACATCATCTCCAGCAGCTGTCATCTGCTCCTGCATTTGACGGTATTGTTCTGGACTCGAGCCATATTTTTCTATGATATGCTCTTTTAAGTTCTGACCTTCTGCAGGCATGTTGGGATTAAGTTCAAAGGGTTGCCATTCGAGTTCGATTTGGTTCTCGATTCCCAGTTCTTTTATGGCTTTTTCTAATCGTTTATAACCTATCGTACACCATGGACAGACGACGTCTGATACAATGTCGATTTTTAGTTTTTCTTTCATGAGTTGTATTTAGTGCGCTTTCGCGCCTGCCTGCCGGACAGGTAGGAAAGCGAAATTAAAATAAGTTCTCTCTTTTGAAGAATCTTTACCATAAACATCAGACCGCGGCAAAATCCTGAACCAGTCGTTCTGAATGGCAAACTACTACAATTCTAATGTGTAGTTTAATTCCAAATTGGTGGAATCCCCATGAAAGAAGCCTTGTTCAAAAAGGAGTTAAGTGATTATATTTTTTATTTCACTTCGTTTTCTAATTCTTGACCTTTGGAAAAGGCATCGATATTTACCAGAGTGGTCGTAGTTATTTCTTTCATGGCTTCTTTAGTAAAATAGGCCTGATGTGAGGTGATCAAAACGTTAGGGAAACTGTTGAGGCGTAACAGCAAATCATCTTGAATGATACTTTCTGATAAATCCTGATAGAACAAGTTTTCTTCCTGTTCATAGACGTCAATTCCCAAATAGCCTATTTTCTTACTGGACAGTCCGTTTATGGCATCTTCTGTATCGACCAATGCGCCACGGCTTGTGTTGATAATCATGACGCCATCTTTCATCATCGCAATGGATTTTTTGTTGATCAAATGTTGCGTCTGTTCATTGAGTGGACAATGCAGCGATATGATGTCTGCTTGTTTGAATACCTCGTTTAAAGACAAAAATGTTACGCCCAGCTCTTTAAGTTCTGCAGATTCCTGTACATCAAAAGCAACAAGATTGCACCCAAATCCTTTCATAACGCGGCAAAAAGTGGCACCAATGGTTCCTGTTCCTATAACGCCTACAGTTTTACCGTGCAGATTAAAACCCATTAAACCATTAAGGGAAAAGTTCCCTTCACGTACCCGATTGTAGGCTTTATGTGTTTTTCTATTAAGCGTTAAGATCAAAGCCACTGCGTGTTCTGCTACGGCTTCTGGTGAGTAGGCAGGAACCCGTACGATTTTGATGTTTTTCTTTTGGGCGGCTTCTACATCAACATTGTTGAACCCAGCACAGCGCAGCGCAATAAGTTGAATGCCATTTGTAGAAAGAATTTCAATGGTTGCCTTGTCAACACTATCGTTTACAAAAACAACCACCGCATCAAAATCTATAGTAAGATTTGCAGTATGCCTATTGAGCGACGTTTCAAAAAATGAAAATTCATGGGCTTGATCTTGGGCATACTTTTCAAAATAGGCTTGATCATAGGGCTTGGTGCTGAATACGGCTATTTCCATAAGAAACTTAAAGTCAATGGGATTACTCCATTAAGTTAGTATAATCCTTTCATCCTTACAAGAGGATATGTTTAGAAAGTTTGTTTATGGTAAATAACAATCACCTACTTAATTAGTGCGCGTGAAGAATAGTTGAAAATTATTTTTAAAGAAAAACTCCCAATCCGACTAAGGATCGAGAGTTTTACAATCATTCACTAGTTATAATGTAGATGCTGAAACCCTTCGACAAGCTCAGGGCAAGTGAGTTCAGCATGACAAAAATAGAGATGCTGAAACGAGTTTAGCATGACAAATCTACAATCGCCAATCTTAAATCACTAAGCTTCAACCAGATCAGAATTCAATTCTAATTCTACTTCTACCTGATTTTTTAAGATATCTTCCATGGTTTCACGCTCGCGTATGAGGTGCGCCTGGCCGTTGTGCCATAGCACTTCTGCTGGACGGTAACGTGAGTTGTAGTTGCTTGCCATAGAGTAGCAGTAGGCACCAGCATTAGAGAATGCCAGAATATCACCTTCACTAATCTCACTAATCTGACGGTTTTGTGCAAACGTGTCTGTCTCACATATATAACCTACCACACTGTAGAAACGATTTTTACCTTCAGGATTAGAGATGTTTTTGATGCCGTGGTAGGAACCATACAACATAGGTCTTATCAAGTGATTAAAACCAGAATCCACACCAGCGAAAACCGTGCTGGTCGTCTGCTTGATCACATTGACTTGAGCCAAAAAGTGTCCAGCTTCAGAAACCAAAAACTTTCCAGGTTCAAACGCCAGCGCGATATCTTTACCATAGGACTTGCAGAATTCATTGAATCTGCCCGATAACTGCTCGCCTAGATCCTCAATGTCTGTAGATACATCGCCTTCTTTATAAGGCACCTTAAATCCAGAGCCAAAATCGATAAATTCCAAATCCTTGAACTTGGCCGCCGTTTCAAAAAGGATTTCGGTGGCATACAAGAATACGCCTATGTCCAGAATGTCGCTACCCGTATGCATATGCACACCGTTAACGGTCATTCCTGTGTTCTCTACAATGCGCAACAAATGCGGTATCTGGTGAATGGAAATACCAAATTTTGAATCAATGTGACCTACACTTATGTTAGCATTACCACCAGCCATCACGTGTGGGTTGATGCGCACACAAACAGGAACTTTGGGATGCTTCGCACCAAATTGTTCCAGAATCGATAGGTTGTCAATGTTGATTTGCACGCCCATACTGGCCACCTTCTCGATTTCTTCGAGAGAGACGCCATTCGGCGTGTAGATAATCTTTGATGGGTCCACGCCAGCAGCGATTCCCAACTGTACTTCCTGTGAACTCACGGTATCGAGTCCGGCGCCTAACTGTTTAAAAAGCTTTAAGATCGAGATGTTTGACAACGCCTTAACAGCGTAGTGAATTCTAAGGTTTTCCACTTTCGCGAAAGCGGACGTCAAACGTTCATACTGCGACACAATCGTGTCTGCATCATAGACATAGACAGGACTACCGTGTTCCTGCGCTACATGTAATAGATCTTTTGCATTCATTAGTTATGCGATTAAATTTTAATTAAGCTAACAAAAATAGGATGGAGACGCCACATAATCGGCTTTATGGCAAAACATTTTAAGTTTTACATCACATAGCAGTATTTGTTTTGATTATAATGCTCATTTATTTTATCTGGGCGTTCCCATCGCTGCCACGATGGTCGGGCTTTACGCTACAAGTCCTCGCTATCGCTGCGGGCTTTCCACTTCAATCCCTAACGCGATATGGAGTAATGATTGGAGAATGTTGAATTTGTCATTGTCATTCGGAACTTGCTTGCCCTAAGCTTGCCGAAAGGTTTCAACATCTGCTTGCTACGATTCCTGTCTTAGAGCTGTCTGGTCAATAATGAAAATCCAAAGCTATTGATTCCCATTTTGAGCGACAGCGTCACTCTGAGCCGGTCGAAGTGTCGAGAAAAGGAATATTTTAGAAACCGGCAGTGGAACACCAACTATATCTCGACTGTCGCTCGATGTTGTTTGATCGGCAGTTTGATTTCTTAATGAAGTGGGTTCGAGCAGCCGTGGTGAAGAAATAACTCTCGGAAAAACGTATAACATTCAACCACATCTCGACTGTCGCTCGATATTGGTTTACAAAGATGAAACTAAAGCAAAAAGAAAGCCGGTTCGAGCGATAGTCGAGAACGAGCGATTTCGTCTCGAAGAAATCAATCCTATATTTCCCACGTTAATCACTCCAATAAATCAAACGTTGCTTTGTCAAGTGAAGGGCAACTTGAATTCATTATTCTCGACAAACCTATCTCAAAATCCCCTAACGTATTATTAGGATCAATAATTTCCATTTAGAGACTTGCTTTGTTATTTTTGCTAGCCTATTACAAAACTTAAAAAACACATATGAATCTTCACGAATATCAAGGAAAAGAGATTTTAGCCAGTTATGGAGTTACCGTACAAAGAGGTAAAATCGCAACCACTCCAGAAGAAGCGGTTCAAGCGGCAAAAGAACTGACCGACGAAACAGGAACTGGATGGCACGTTATCAAGGCACAAGTACATGCTGGTGGACGTGGTAAAGGTGGTGGCGTAAAACTTGCCAAAAGCCTTGACGATGTGAAGAAAATCTCTGGAGAGATTATAGGAATGGACCTGGTAACACCACAAACTTCTGCAGAAGGGAAACGTGTACACCAAGTGCTTATCGCAGAGGATGTCTACGAGCCAGGCGAGGTAGAAGTAGAGGAATTCTACATGTCTGTACTCTTGGATCGTGCGCAAGGGAAAAACATGATCATGTATTCTACCGAAGGTGGTATGGATATCGAGACCGTTGCAGAGGAGACTCCGCACCTGATCTTCACTGAAATTATTGATCCGGCTCACGGCCTACAAGGTTTTCAAGCCAGACGCATCGCCTTCAATTTAGGTTTGAGCGGTAAGGCATTTAAAGAAATGACCAAATTTGTGGCGAAGCTTTACAACGCATACGTAGGGTCTGACAGTGCTTTGTTTGAGATCAACCCAGTATTGAAAGCCAGTGATGAGAGAATTATCGCTGTGGATTGTAAAATTACTTTGGATGAGAATGCATTGTTCCGTCACAAGGATCTTGAAGCGATGAGAGATATACGTGAAGAAAACCCAACTGAGGTGGAAGCACGTGAAGTAGGATTGAACTATGTTGACCTAGACGGTAACGTAGGTTGTATGGTAAATGGAGCTGGACTTGCTATGGCAACCATGGACTTGATCAAGCAATCTGGTGGTGAACCAGCTAACTTCCTAGATGTAGGTGGTACAGCAGATGCAAAAAGAGTAGAAGAGGCCTTCAAAATTATCTTGAAAGACAAAGGTGTGAAAGCTATTCTAGTCAACATCTTTGGTGGTATCGTACGCTGTGACCGTGTGGCGCAAGGAATTATCGATGCTAAGAAAAGTATGGGCGACGCGATGAATGTCCCATTGATCGTAAGACTACAAGGAACAAATGCCGAAATCGCAAAAGACTTGATCGATAACAGCGGCATGGACGTGCAGAGCGCTATCGAATTCAAAGAAGCAGCAGATAAAGTTCAAGCAGTACTCGCATAAGTATTGCGAACTTTTCCAAATAAAAAAACCATCCGCGAGGATGGTTTTTTGTTTTATGATAAAATCAACAATTTAGTCTTCGTCATCTTCAGGTTCTTCGTCTGCAATGTCCTCAGCCTCTGCATTTGGATCCATTTCTGGTAGTGCATCTGGATCATTCATTTCTGCATCGTCATAATCGTCAACGTCAAAAGCTTCCATTTGCATCTCCAGTTTTTGAGAGATTTTCACTAAGTATTTTGTGTCTTCCGTTTTTACCTCTACGGCGTGGATGGTTTCGTTTTTATGGTTTTTAAAACTGATGACATCGTCATCGCCATATCCGTCTGGATAGCGATCTACTAAAAGTTGCAATACATCAGGTGTCAATTTTTTATAATCTACGATGACATTTCTCATAGGAGCAGGTGTTTCAATTTTTTGGGAAAGTATAAAAATATCTTAGTACGGACAATAAAAATGTTCCAGTTTATTTATTTCAGGTATAATTTAAATCCATTACGTATTTGATCTACAGAGACCACACAATCGGTTTTGTATTGTCCTATGGCATTGAGAAGTACAAATCTGACCTCGCCATTGACGTTCTTTTTGTCATGTGCCATGAGGCTGATAATTTGGTCTATTTCTTTATCGGCGAAGGATAATTCCAAGTTCAGACTTTGGTAAAAGGAGTCAATCTGATTGAAATCTGCCGCAGACAATCCAGTGTTAAGCGTACTCAAGTAGGATTCAACCATTATTCCTGCGGCGATCGCCTCACCGTGGAGTAAATCTTCGTGATCGTCACTTGCCATGCAAAAGGATTCAATTGCGTGGCCCACAGTGTGTCCATAATTGAGTGATTTACGGGCATCCTTTTCATAGGGATCGCTTTGTACCACATCATTTTTAATAATGATGGATTGATAGATCAAGGATTCAAAAGTCTCGTCGCTGTAATCAAAATCAATCGCCAGCATATTTTCCCAATACACACGATCTGCAATCAAGCCATGCTTAAACATTTCAAAGCTACCGTTGCGTAATTGTTTTTGAGGTAAGGTTTCTAGAAAAGTTGGATCCACCAGTGTCATTACTGGTGGTTGTATCACACCTATCTGATTTTTCAAATTCCCCAAATCCACACCATTTTTCCCACCAACGGATGCGTCCACCATCGCCAGCAAGCTTGTAGGAACGTGAATGAAGTCAATACCGCGTTTGATGGTACAAGCCACAAAACCACCTAGATCAGTCACCACGCCGCCGCCCAGACTTATAAAAAGACTGTTGCGATCACAGCCCAGTTCAATGAGCGCGCTCCACACACCAGTGCATGTGTCAATATTCTTGAACTCTTCACCAGCTTCAATTTCAATCACCTCGATAGGAGCGACCGTTTCAAGTTTTGCAATAAATGGTGCGTAACAATACTGCATGGTATTCTCGTCGACCAACACAATAATGATGCTGGGCAACTTTTTGGTCACGTACGTATTGAGTTGTACATAACATTCCTCGCCAAAGTGTATGGCATAGGATTCATTGATAATTGAGGTCATTTGCGGGTCATGTTATGATGGCTCTCTTTCCAAAACTCGATAGGTTGCAATGGGATTATTGAGGAGTTCGCTTTCGCGAAAGCGTCACAATCCACGACCATTGAACTACAAGTCTTAATGAGAACTTAAATAGCTTCAAAAGTACCAACTCTATGATAAACGAGCTGTATTTCCCGTTTATATTTGCGGCATGAATAAGCAATTTTTTGAGGATACTAAGACGGCTTTTGCACTCAAGTCCAATGCTGATTTGAAAAAGTCGCGATTTATATTTTCCATGATGGGACAGCAGTGGCTGGTCAATCTAGGGTCAAAACTGACCATGACCGGATTGAAACTAGGTTTGCCCATCAAAGGACTGATTAGAAATACCATATTTGACCAATTTTGTGGCGGCACTACTGAAGATGAGTGTATGCCTATTGTTGAGAATATGTACACTAAAGGCGTAAGTTCCATTCTGGATTATTCTGTAGAAGGAAAAGAAAATGAAGCCGACTTTGATAGCGTTGTAGGTAAGAAGCTTACCTTGATTCACGCAGCGGCTGTTAATGAGGCATTACCCTTTGAAGTGGTCAAACCTACGGGACTTGGAAGATTTTACATCTGGCAAAAAGTGTCAGAAGGTAAGGAACTCACTGCACCAGAACAGCTGGAATGGGAACGAATCGTGAATAGAGTTGACCTACTTTGCAAAACGGCCGTAGATAGTGAAGTGATGCTCTTATTTGATGGCGAAGAAAGCTGGATGCAAGATGCAGCAGACGCCTTGGTTAGAGACATGATGCAGAGTTACAACAAGGATAAAGCATATATCTACAATACGGTACAATGTTACCGTTGGGACCGTTTGCAATACATTGAAAACCTTTATCAAAATGCCAAGGCGAATAATTTTATTGCTGGAGCAAAGATCGTGCGTGGTGCCTACATGGAAAAGGAACGAGAGCGAGCAGAAGAGCTCAATTATCCATCACCTATCTGTAAGGACAAAGCCGCTACTGATCAAATGTTCAACGATGTGATGAACTTTATTCTTGATCATTTAGATACCATCAAATTATGTCTGGGAACTCATAATGAAGAGAGCACGCTTGCGGCTATGGAGTTCATGAAAGAAAAAGGAGTGGATCCTAGAAGTGGCGATGTTTGGTTTGGTCAATTGTACGGTATGAGTGACAATCTCACATTCAATCTAGCTGAAGCAGATCATAATGTATTCAAGATATTGCCTTTTGGACCCATTAATGATGTGATGCCTTATTTGATAAGACGTGCCCAAGAAAATACTTCGGTGGCTGGTCAGGTAGGACGTGAACTGAATTTGATCAATAAAGAGATCAAACGACGCGGTATCTAATCCTTTTCTATAACCAGTTTCTCAACGCGTACATAACGATCGCAATTGGTGACGATCAAGGCAGTTTTGGCCAACTCTTGGCGGCCATTGATGTAATAACGATTACATGGAATAGTGTCTGTATTGGATTTTGAGAAATCAACATCGCCATATTTGAGGATCATGATGACGCTGGTGGTGTCAATCTCTTTATTAGCCAGCAGTTCTCTAAATTCTGGTGAGAATCTTACTGAATTCTTTTTATTAATATCTGCAATGACCCGATCTTCTGGAAACCAGTTGCACTGCGCACGTTTACCGCTTAAAAAGAATACAAGAAATACGAGGCCTATGGCAAAACCGCCCATGTAAAAACCTAGACGTTTGATAAAATTCATGAAGTTTGCTTAAAAGATAAGCAAATTTACATCGCTACAAGGTAAGTTATACCACTCACCAACTGATTTGTTGGTATTAATACCATGATACATGTAAATACCATTTTTAAGTCCTTTATCCATTCTTATGGAATGTTCAATACCGCCATCATCTGCGATATTTAATATATAAGGAGTAAAAATGTTGCTCAATGAGATGGATGCGGTTTTAGAATATCGTGATGGCAAATTGGGAACGCAATAATGCGTCACGCCGTACTTTACAAAAGTTGGATTTTCATGCGTTGTGAGTTCGCTCGTCTCAAAACAACCGCCCATGTCAATACTTACATCAATAATGACAGAACCAATTTTCATGTTCTCTACCATGGTTTGGGATACTACCACAGGTGCGCGGTTTTTCCCTGACAGTGCTGCTATGACCACATCACAACGTCGCAAAGCTTTGGAGAGATATTTGGGTTGAAGAGTACTTGTAAAAATGGATTGGCTAACGTTGTCTTTGACTTTTCTTAAGTTAGAAATAGAGTTGTCAAAGACTTTTACATTGGCCCCAAGACCCAAGGCAGTTCTTATGGCAAACTCGCCTACGGTTCCTGCACCCATGATTACCACATCAACTGGTGGTACTCCTGTAATATTACCGAACAATTGCCCAGTACGATTAGGGCCGCTACTCAATAATTCTGAGGCGATAAGAACAGAAGCTACACCTGAAATTTCGCTTAAAGCCGCAGTTGCTATATAGTGACCATCATCATCTTGAATAAATTCAAACGCAAGTGCGGTTATTTTTTTGGCAGCAAGTTTTTCAAAATACTCTTTATTTCTTGTTTTAAGCTGAAGAGCGCTGATCAAAACGGTTTGAGGTTTGATCATTTTGATTTCCTCCATTGAAGGTGGTGCCACCTTTAGAATAGTAGGGCAGGAGAAGACTTTTTTAGTGTCTGAAGTAAGCTCTGCACCAGAATTTAGATATTCGTTATCAGTAAAGCTGCTTCCTAAACCAGCTCCTTTTTCAATGATGATGCGATGTCCATGTGCCGTGAGTGCCGCAACCGCGTCTGGCGTGAGGCAAATTCGTTTTTCAACCTGTTGGTCTTCTTTGGGAATCCCAATAAAAAGCTCCTTTTTAGTGCGTTGAATCTCTAGACGTTCCTCTTGAGGAATCAACTGATCTTTAGTAAATGGATTGAGAATGTGACTCATAACACGTTTTATGCAGTCAGCAAGTTAGAATAATTACTTGAAAAATCTATCGCTAGGTTTCTTGACGTAGTTTTCAATTTCTGAAATATCGATGCCGTGAACTTTATCAAAGACCTTTGTCCTAGCAAGATAAGACATAGATAAACAAGCAACTACAACAGGAACTATAAAACCTAGCTCTTCGCCCTTATCCATAAATTTGACATCATCATTCAATGCCTGAATTAATTGATAACCATACATCGCCGTAGGTATAAGAATACAATGATACCACCAATGTTTACAAGTTAAAAACCATATCATCAATAAATAGAAAGGTATAAACTTTCCAAAAATGGTCCAGACAGAGAGAACCGCATGTTCATAATGATTTGAAGTATATGTAAACAAAAAAGTGTCCCAAACCATACCGTCAGGGACAACTTCATAAGTATAAAAAAAGTATGGAGTAGTGGCCAAAATGACCGCAACTATACTACCCGTGAGTAGGTAATTTGATCCAGCTTTTATCGATTTCTTTTGCATTTATGTCTTCAGGAGCGAAAGATGTCGCTGCAGTTGCAGCTAAAGATACAGCAAAAAGTGAAACTAGGGCGATTGCTTTGAGTGATTTGTTGTTCATGATATTTGGTTTAAGTAATTAAAAAAAGGGTTTAAGTAAATAAGTGATATAAAACTAGGGTTGAAACCTCCTTTTTTTACTGCTATGAACGTATAATCGTCGAAATGATAGATATGTCGCTTAGAGAGCGTTTTTTATTAATTGTTTCAGTTTTAATATTAATAAATGGTAATAAACTTTATCGACGAACTACATCGCTGATATTTACAATTCTCGATGTGCTGTCAATTATTTTAATTTTAACAAACTGGAAATCAGAAATAATTGGAACAATTAGAGATGGCCATTCAATCAGTCTCAAGGAAGTTGAATCAAAATATTCCTCGACACCAATATCGTGTAGTTCGTCGATAGTATTGATTCTGTACAGGTCAAAGTGATAGATGTCTTTGTCCGTCCCACTATACTCATTGACTATATTATAGGTAGGAGAAGAAATGGCTTCGGTCACGCCTAGTTGTTTACAGATCGCTGTAATTAGAGTGGTCTTACCAGATCCCATGGGAGCTTCAAATAGGAGGTTATCACTTTTCGCAGAAGCGATAATATGAGAGGCAGCCTTATCGATGTCTTTAAGTTGGTATTCCATTTATCGAGGATTGAAGACGGCAAAGGGTATCAACATCTCTTCAAGGGAAACTCCACCATGCTGATACGTGTTCCTATAATAACTTACATAATGGTTGTAATTGTTGGGATAGGCAAAGAATAGGTCACCTTTTGCAAATATGAAGCTGCTGCTCATATTAATTTTAGGGAGACCTATGGTTGATGGGTCTGTTGCTGCTATCACATCCTTATCTTCATAAGATAAACTGCGACCGGTTTTATACCTTAAATTGAGACTTGTGTTTTTATCGCCTATGACTTTGCTGGGCGTGGTGACATTGATAGTACCGTGATCTGTGGTTAGTACGAGTTTCATTCCCAACTCTGCACCACGCTGGATCATCTCTAGTAATGGCGAATTCTTGAACCAGCTCACAGTAAGTGATCGATAGGACTTATCTGTACTGGCGAGATCCTTAATTACTTCCATCTCTGTTTTTGAGTGGGAAAGCATGTCGACAAAATTATATACGATGACCGTTAGGTCGTTATCTTTTTGAGTTTTGAAGCTTTCGGCTAGTTTGCGTCCATTTTGTTCATTAGTGATCTTATGGTATTGATGCTTAATGTTAAGACCCAATCGCTTGAGTTGTGCTTCAAGAAAATCGTTTTCATGCATATTTTTCCCACCATCGTCTGTATCGTTAAGCCAATAGTTGGGATGCCTCTTTTCCATGTCCGCAGGCATTAATCCAGAAAATATGGCGTTGCGAGCGTATTGAGTCGCCGTAGGAAGGATGGAGCAGTAAGTTTCCTCCTGGACTTTTTTATAATTATTGTTGATGATATTCTCAAACATCTTGAATTGATCATACCTCATGTTATCTACGACCACAAACAGAACTGGTTCTTTTTCCTGTAATAGAGGAACAACTCTTTTTTTAAAGAGTTGATGGCTTAAAACCGGCGCGTCCTCTTCATCTTCAAACCATTGCTTGTAGTTTTTGTCAATAAATTTGCAAAACTGTTGATTGGCTTCTGTCTTTTGAGCTGTTAGGATCTCAAACATCCCTGAATCGTCTACATTCTCGAGTTCGAGTTCCCAAAAAAGCAATCGCTGATACATTTGCGTCCACTCTTCATAGCTATTGATCATCGACAAATCCATAGCGATCTTGCGAAATTCGCGCTGGTAATCTGACGTGGTCTTTGCATTGACCAATCTAGAGTGGTCCAAATTCTTTTTTAGAGATAATAGGATCTGGTTTGGGTTCACGGGTTTAATAAGGTAATCAGCAATCTTGGAACCTATGGCCTCTTCCATAATGTATTCTTCTTCGCTTTTAGTGATCATGATCACGGGAAGATTGGCTTGTTTTTCTTTGATCTCGTGCAAGGTTTCAAGACCGGTCAATCCTGGCATATTCTCGTCTAGAAGGACAATGTCATACAATTCTTCTTCAATAGCTTCCAGTGCCTCAGTTCCAGATACTCTTGTATCCACTTCATATCCTTTGTTTTTAAGAAATATGATGTGAGGTTTTAAAAGATCTACCTCGTCATCTACCCATAGTATTTTGATCGTCGTCATATCTGTATATTTGTTGAAACGCTTGCATCTATTGAAACAGCAGAACAAACTTAAAATATTAAACGATCCTATCTATGGATTTATTTCCGTCCCCAACAACGAGATATTTGAGTTAATTGAGCACCCTTACTTTCAAAGGCTGCGTCGCATTACCCAGATGGGTCTAAGTTATCTGGTATATCCTGGAGCCAACCATACTAGATTTCACCATGCAATAGGTTGTATGCATCTTATGCAAAAAGCGGTTCAAGTGCTTAGATCAAAGTCGGTTAGCATCAGTGAAGTAGAAGAAAACGCATTATATAAAGCCATATTATTGCACGATTTAGGTCATGGTCCATTTTCCCACGCGTTGGAGAATTTGATCGTACCTGGAAGACATCATGAGGAGTTATCGTTGCTTTTTATGGAGGATCTCAACCGTCAGTTTAACGGAAGTTTAACCACTGCCATCCAAATATTCAAAGGTGAGTACGACAGGCCATTCATGCTAGAATTGGTATCGAGTCAGCTGGATATGGACCGGCTGGATTATTTGAGAAGGGACAGCTTTTATACGGGTGTTGCAGAAGGTAATATCAATAGCCAGCGACTTATTGCCATGCTCAATGTCAAGGACGATAGACTGGTGGTGGAGGAAAAAGCACTGTACAGTGTAGAGAGTTTTTTATCCAATCGCAGATTGATGTACTGGCAAGTCTACCTGCACAAGACAGGCATAGGCGCAGAACACCTGCTTCAAAGTGTCTTCAAGCGCATTGCAGAACTCATACAGCGAGATGTCGTTGTAGAAATACCACAAACCCTTCGTTATTTTTTGAAAAATGACACCAATGCTACTAAAGACTTACTGGAAGCTTTTGCCATGATTGATGACAGCGACGTCATCCAGTTACTCAAAATAAACATGAGTTCTTCAGATTTCGTTCTTAGCGAGTTATGCAAAATGATCATCAATAGGCAGTTGTTGAAAATCAAGATTGTCGATAAGCCTGTCTCCACCAACAAATTGAAAAGTAAAATCGAGAAGCTCAAAAAATCCTACAACCTCACGAGTGAAGAGGCTGGCTATTTCATATTTAATGGGACTATTAGTGTTTCCGCTTACGCGAAAGCGAATCCTATTCTAATCCTCAACAAAAAAGGAAAGTTAGAGGAATTAACTGACGCTACTAACGAGCAGAGTTTTGAGGCCTTAACCAAAGTAGTGACCAAATATTACTATTGCTATCCAAAGATTCAAGATTGATTTAAATTAGTATTTTTGCTGGAATGAAATTCAAAGCGCAACAAATTGCTGATATCCTCGAGGGCACCGTAGATGGTGACCCAAATATTGAGGTTCACAAATTGTCAAAAATAGAAGAAGGATCTGCGGGTAGCTTAAGCTTTTTGTCAAATCCTAAGTATAACTCGTATCTATACTCTACTAAGGCTTCTGCAGTGATAGTAAATCAAGATTTTCAAGCAGAAAATGAAGTTTCATCAACTCTTATAAGAGTTAAGGATTCCTACAAAGCTTTTTCAAAATTACTGGAATTTTACCAAGCTGCAAAACTCAATAAAAATGGTATTGAGCAGCCTAGCTTTATACATGATAGCGCCAGTCATCTTGATGGTTTCTACTTGGGCGCATTTAGCTACATAGCTGAGAATGTGAAAATTGGTAAAAACGTAAAGATATTTTCTAACGTTCACATCTCAGAAAATGTAAGTATAGGTGACAATTGCGTGATTTACTCTGGTGCAAAAATTATGTCTGAGTCTATCATAGGGAATCAGGTGATAATTAACTCTGGTTGTGTCATAGGTGCAGACGGTTTTGGATTTTCACCCAATGAGGATGGAAGTTATTCCAAAGTTCCACAGATAGGCAATGTCATCATTGAAGACAATGTTGACATTGGTGCTTTAACAACTATCGATAGAGCTACCTTAGGTAGTACGGTTATAAGGAAAGGTGTGAAGTTGGATAACCAGATTCAGGTGGCGCATAACGTAGAGATTGGTGAGAACACCGTTATTGCATCGCAAACTGGAATCGCGGGCAGCAGTAAAATAGGCAAGAATTGTAGAATAGGTGGACAAGTAGGAATTGCCGGTCACCTTACTATAGGTGATAATGTAGGTATACAAGCCCAATCAGGAATAGGTAAAAACATCAAATCAGGTTCCAACATTCAAGGATCACCTGCGTTTGAATATGGAGACTGGAATAGATCTTATGTCAATTTCAAAAACCTCCCGAAACTAGAAAAGAGAATTACACAGTTAGAGAAAAATCACGCATAAATGACGGCAACAGAATTTAAGCAAACTACCATTGAAAAAGAGGTGTCGCTTAGTGGCGTAGGCCTGCATACGGGAAAATCCGTAAAACTTAATTTTAAACCTGCACCAGCAGATCATGGTTATGCCTTTCAAAGAATTGATTTAGAAGGACAACCTATCATTGAAGCTCTTGCTAATTATGTTACCGATACAAAAAGAGGGACAACGCTGGATAAAAATGGTGTGCAGATCAATACGTGCGAGCATGTACTTGCAGCTCTTGTAGGATTGGAAATTGACAATTGCTTGATAGAAATTGATAGCTCCGAGCCACCTATTATGGATGGTTCTTCAAAATTTTTCGTGGAAGCATTAGAAAAAGCTGGAAAAGTAGAGCTTGACGTGATGCGTAAAGAGTTTGTGGTTAAAGAGGTGATCTCTTACAAAGATGAAGAAACAGGTAGCGAGATTCTTCTCATGCCAGCCGATTCTTATCAAATCACTACCATGGTCGATTTTGGGACTAAAGTTTTGGGAACCCAAAATGCCACCTTACAAAAGATCTCCAATTTTAAAGATGATATTGCGAGTTCGAGAACCTTCAGTTTCTTACATGAGATTGAAATGCTATTGGAGCACGGCCTGATCCAAGGTGGCGACCTCAATAATGCGATCGTATATGTCGATAAGGAATTGTCTCAAAAAACCATGGACAATCTCAAGAAAGCATTCAACAAGGATAACATATCGGTTAAGCCTAATGGGATCTTGGATAACTTGACATTACATCATCCAAATGAGGCCGCTAGACATAAGTTGTTGGATGTTATAGGCGACTTGGCATTGGTAGGTTATAGAATACGAGGTAAGGTTATCGCTACTAAACCTGGTCATTTTATAAATACACAGTTCGCTAAAAAACTTTCCAAGCTTATCAAAAAAGAAATCAGGGACAATGTCCCTCAAGTAGATATTCATCAGGAACCATTGATGGATACAGTGAGAATTATGGAAGTTCTGCCACACAGACCTCCATTCCTTTTAGTAGATAAAATTTTCAAGTTGACTGATACTGAAGTTATAGGCTTGAAAAATGTCACTATGAACGAGCCGTTTTTTGTAGGTCATTTTCCAGGACAACCAGTAATGCCAGGTGTTCTCATTGTTGAGGCTATGGCACAAAATGGTGGTATTTTAGTCTTGAGTACCGTACCTGATCCTGAGAATTACCTCACGTTTTTCATGAAAATGGATAATGTAAAATTCAAAAGAAAGGTTTCTCCGGGTGATACACTAATTTTTAAAGCAGAGCTCATAAGCCCCATTCGTAGAGGAATCGCTCACATGCAAGCCTATGCTTATGCAAATGGAGTATTATGTGCAGAGGCTGAACTCATGGCCCAAATCTCTAAAGTCAAATAATGAACCAACCCTTAGCATACGTACATCCAGGAGCTAAAATTGCCAAAAATGTCGTGATAGAACCTTTCACTACCATTCACAATGATGTTATCATTGGTGAAGGTTCGTGGATTGGTTCCAATGTGACCATTATGGAAGGCGCTCGTATAGGAAAGAACGTCAGTATTTTCCCTGGAGCAGTGATATCTGCCATCCCTCAAGACAAGAAGTTTGACGATGAGGATACACAGACCATCATAGGTGATGGGACTACTATAAGGGAATGCGTCACCATTAATAGAGGTACTTCTGATAGGATGAAAACCATCATCGGTAAAAACTGCTGGATCATGGCCTATTGCCATATTGCGCACGATTGTATCGTTGGTGACAATTGCATTTTTTCAAACAACAGCACGCTCGCTGGGCATATTACGGTAGGTGATTATGTGGTGCTAGCTGGAATGGCTGCTGTACAGCAATTTTGTCAAGTAGGTAGTCATGCATTTGTAACGGGTGGATCCTTGGTTCGTAAGGATGTTCCTCCATTTGTAAAAGCTGGCCGTGAACCTTTGAGCTACGTTGGGATCAATAGTGTAGGTTTGCGCCGCCGTGGATTTGAATTGGAAAAAATTCGTGAGATACAAGATATTTTCAGAATACTGTATCAAAAAAACTACAATGTAACCCAAGCGGTAGAGATCATCGAGGCAGAAATGAGTGCAACCACAGAACGTGACGAAATATTAGAATTTATTAAGAACTCAAAACGAGGTATCATGAGAGGATACGTCGGTAGTAACTAACATATGGCATCAACAAGCGACATTAGAAAAGGATTGTGCATTAGGTACAACAACGACATTTATAAAATCATAGAGTTTCTTCACGTGAAGCCAGGTAAAGGACCGGCATTCGTGAGAACCAAGCTTAAAAGCGTGACGTCAGGAAAAGTGCTGGACAATACTTTTTCTGCTGGACACAAAATTGAAGACATTAGAGTCGAGTCCCAAAAATTTCAATATCTCTACAATGATGGTGAATTCTATCATTTCATGAATACAGACGATTATTCACAAATCAGATTGTTGGAGAGCTCTCTGGATACACCAGAGCTTTTGAAAGAAGGTGAGAATGTGACGATCCAGATCAATACAGAGGATAACTCGCCACTTTCCGTAGACATGCCTCAATACGTAGTGCTTGAAGTAACGGCTACAGAGCCTGGGCTTAAGGGTAACACGGCGACAAATGCTACAAAACCAGCTACTGTAGAGACTGGTGCAACGGTAAACGTACCTTTGTTTATCAATGAAGGTGACATCATCCGTATTGATACAGAGAAAGGCTCGTACCAGGAGCGCATGAAGCAATAATTGAAGTTCTCAACTACATACACATTAAGCGAAATAGCATCCATTTTGGGATGCGATTTTGTGGGTGCTCCAGATTTTCCTGTGACTGGCATGAATGAAATTCATGTGGTGACTCCAGGCGACATTGTTTTTGTGGACCATCCCAAATATTACGATAAAGCCCTAAACAGTGCCGCTACCATCATTTTGATCAATAAAAAAGTAGACTGTCCGGAAGGCAAGGCGCTGCTTATATCAGATGACCCATTTCGGGATTTCAATGTGCTTACTAAGAAATTTAGACCTTTTATCGCTTTCGCGAAAGCGAACCAACCAGCCTACAAAATTGGTAAAAATAGTATCGTGCAACCTAACGTCTTCATTGCAGATGGCGTTGAAATAGGCGATAACTGTGTCATTCATAGCAATGTCTCCATCAATAACGATTGTATAATTGGTGATAATGTGATCATACATTCTGGAACCGTCATTGGTACTGATGCGTTTTACTACAAAAGACGACCAGATGGATACGACAAGCTATTAAGCAACGGTCGTGTTATTATAGAGGACAATGTGGAAATAGGGGCACTTTGTACCATTGATCGCGGCGTAAGCGGTGATACGACGATAGGTTATGGTTCAAAAATCGACAATCAAGTTCATATAGGTCACGATACTGTTTTAGGTAAACATGTCTTGATCGCCAGTCAGGTGGGTATATCGGGTTGCGTGGTTATTGAAGATGATGCTAAATTATGGGGTCAAGCCGGTGTTCGCAGCGATGTAACGATAGGTAAAGGAGCAGAGGTTTTTGCCCAAAGCGGTATTTCCAAGGATGTCCCTTCGGGAAGTAGTGTTTTTGGTAGTCCAGCAGGAAATTCCAAAGAAAAGTTTAAAGAGTTGGCTGCTGTTCGTATGCTGCCTAACTTTATGAAAAATAACAAATAAGATGTCAGCAGCGGCAAAAAAGTTAGTAACCTCGTTCTTTGAATCAGACGCCTTCAAACAAAAGGAAGTTTACGAGCAATATATTCACAGTGATCTACAGGTGTACTGGCATTCCAGTACAGGCTACAACGTCTATGATTTCACTAGTTATTGGGAATTAATTGAGTCTGCATCATTATCTTATGAAAGTTTGAGATATGATGTGAGCCATATTTTAAGTGAGAAGGATGAAGTTGCCGTGCGGTACACATTATATACAAGAACTATTGAAAATCCTGGTGAAGAAGTTCCCATAGGATATTTTATAAGCATCTGGAAGATTGAAGATGGAAAGTTGAAAACTTGCCATCAAACCAGTCACCCAGCTATTTAATTAAATAATAATACTCAACTCAAAAAACATATAAATGAGCGTTTTAGTAAACAAGGATTCTAAAATAATTGTTCAAGGATTCACGGGTAGTGAAGGAACATTCCACGCAGGTCAGATGATCCAGTATGGAACTAACGTCGTAGGTGGTGTAACGCCTGGAAAAGGTGGACAAACACATTTAGACAAGCCTGTTTTCAATACCGTACAAGAAGCTGTGGAAAAAGCAGGTGCAGATGTGACCATCATTTTTGTCCCGCCAGCATTTGCTGCAGATGCGATCATGGAAGCTGCTGATGCAGGTATCAAAGTAATCATCGCTATTACTGAAGGTATTCCAGTGGCAGACATGGTAAAAGCGGCTGACTATATCAAAAATAAAGATTGCCGTCTTGTAGGTCCTAACTGTCCAGGTGTGATCACTCCAGGTGAAGCAAAAGTTGGTATCATGCCAGGTTTTGTATTTAAAAAAGGTAAAGTTGGTATCGTTTCTAAATCTGGAACGCTAACATATGAGGCTTCTGACCAAGTAGTAAAACAAGGATACGGAATCTCTACCGCGATAGGAATAGGTGGTGACCCTATCATAGGTACGACTACCAAAGAAGCTGTCGAGCTGTTCATGAACGACCCAGAAACCGAAGCTATCGTTATGATAGGTGAGATAGGTGGTCAATTGGAAGCAGATGCTGCAAAATGGATCAAAGAAAACGGCAACAAAAAACCAGTTATAGGTTTTATCGCTGGAGAAACGGCGCCTGCTGGTAGAACCATGGGTCATGCTGGTGCGATCGTTGGTGGTTCTGAAGATACCGCTCAAGCTAAAAAGAAAATTATGAGAGAATGTGGTATTCACGTAGTAGATTCTCCAGCAGAAATAGGCAAAAAAGTAGCAGAGGTACTTTCTAAGTAATCCTTTGCTAAATGTAGCCAACCATTAAAATTCCCCTTTATGTCTAACTATAAAATTAGTGAGGAAATTGCGGTCAAGATGAAACTGCATTACCAGCAAGAGTATTCACAAACTTTGGAAAAACTTGCAGAGTTAAAATCCATCCTAGAAGAATTGTCTGGTGTGGATACAGGAGTTGTTGAATCTCAGTCTAAATCTTCAGCAGAAGATGTGTCACCACAAAATGATCGTGGTAGGCGAGAAGAAACTGCAGACAAACCTAAACGTAAGTACAAGAAAAAGCCAGGACGTAAATCCATTTGGGGGAAATTTATACTTTCTCGACTTAAAGCAACTCGTACACCATTGTCTTATGACGATATGACGAGTCATGCTATTGCCATCAAAAATATTGAGCCTACGCAATTTGATAAGATTCGTAAGAAAATCATCGCAGCAGCCTTTGTTTTGAGAACCAAACAAGACAAAATTGACAATTTTGCCATCAAAGGTTCCAGAACAAAATATATGGGTCTCAAGGAATGGTATGAGAGAGAAGGATTATTGAAAGAAGAATATAGAACTAAAATAGTAACAGACTAGATGAAATTACTAGAAGGTAAAAATGTCATTATAACCGGTGCAAGCCGAGGAATAGGTAGTGGTATCGCTAGGGTTTTTGCTAACCATGGCGCAAACGTCGCCTTTACCTACAGCAGCTCAGAAGCTCCAGCGTTAGAATTGGAAAAAGAACTTCAGGGATTGGGCGTCAAGGCAAAGGCTTACAAAAGCAATGCTGCAGACTTTAAAGAATCTCAAGACCTGATTGATCAAGTAGCTAAAGATTTTGACTCCATCGATGTGTTGATCAATAATGCTGGAATCACTAAAGACAATCTCTTGATGCGCATTAGTGAGGAAGATTTTGATAAAGTGATCGAGGTCAACTTGAAGTCCGTTTTTAATATGACTAAAGCGGTGCAGCGCACCATGCTCAAACAACGTCACGGTAGCATCATCAACATGAGTAGTGTGGTAGGTGTTAAGGGTAATGCTGGTCAAACCAATTATGCAGCAAGTAAAGCCGGTATCATAGGATTCACGAAGTCAGTGGCTCTTGAATTGGGTTCTAGAAATATTAGATGTAATGCTATTGCTCCTGGGTTCATAGAAACTGAGATGACTGGCGCACTTAATGAAGATACAGTCAAAAGCTGGAGAGAAGCCATACCGCTCAAACGTGGTGGAACACCAGAAGATGTAGCAAATGCCTGTGTGTTTCTAGCCAGTGAGCTTAGCGCTTACGTGACGGGACAAACCTTGCACGTGGATGGCGGCATGTTGACATAACAAATATGATGGTCTGGATCTGGTTGTTTATTGCGGCAATTGCTGCAGTTCTTATTGCACTGATTCAGTATGATTATTTGTTTTCCAGTAGTAAAAAGAATAGAAAACCGTTGTTTGCCATTTTAAGGGCAGCAACGGTTTTTTGCATCTTGTTGCTTTTTATCAGTCCTAAGTTTGAAAGCACTTCCTATCAAACCATCAAACCGCAACTGGTTTTGATGGCAGACAATAGTCAGTCGATTGTAAATCTGGAATCTGATGAACAATTAGCTGCTGACATTGAACAATTACTGACAGATCCAGAATTGAAGAACAAATTTGAAATTATTCCCTACAAGTTTTCTGATGGGATTTCTTTGTCAGATTCCTTGAATTTTAAAGGAGTTGCGAGTGATATTTCTGCGGCTGTGGAGCAACCACAACAGCTTTTTAGAAATAGAAACAAGGCCATTGTGTTGATGACTGATGGTAACCAAACTCTGGGTTCCAACTATCGATATAGTAAAATTGATTCTAAATCACACGTATATCCAGTCGTTTACGGCGACACCACGAGATATCCAGACCTTAGAATCAATCAGGTAAACGTGAATCGATACAGTTATCTCAATAACGAGTATCCCGTAGAAATTTTGGTGAGCTATACGGGTGACGATCCGGTAACGACCACTTTTAGGATCGTCAATAATAACGCCACGTTATATCAGGAGAAACTAAGTTTTGATTCCGAAAAATCTTCTGCCATCATCAATGTACAGCTCAAAAGTACAGCCATCGGTCTGCAAAAAATGGTTGCACAGTTGGATCCCATAACCCAAGAGAAAAATATAACAAACAATAGACGTGATTTTGCTGTAGAAGTCATTGATCAGCAGTCTAAAATATTGATTTTAAGCAATATCGTCCATCCAGATATCGCTGCGCTCAAAAAGGCCATCGAGTCCAACAGGCAACGTACCGTTGAGATCAAGAAGACATCAGACTCCTATGATATCAATGACTACAACCTTGTGATTTTGTATGGTATGGATTCCGCTTTCGCGAAAGCGAACTCTACTATAAACAACTTGCAAAAAAACACATGGCTCATTTTAGGACCCAAGCCTAATCTAGGTTTTCTAAACAGTACATCCGAAGCATTTCAAATTGAGAATTACCCACAAAGTGATGACGTACAGCCTATTTTGAATGAGGCGTATACCAATTTTAATCTAGAATCCTTTGATTTTGAAGATTATCCACCAGTGACGTCACCATTTGGTCAAATCATTCCTAGAGAATCATTGAGTGTTTTGATGTATAAACAAATAGGATCAGTCACTACAGACCAACCGTTGTGGTTTACCTATGAAAACGCAACTGGTAAACATGCCGTTTTTACGGGAAGTGGCCTGTGGCGATGGAGAGCCCAGAGTTACCTAGCGGAAAAGGATTTCAGAAATTTTGATGATCTCATCAATTCCCAAATCCAATTTCTCGCCAGCAACAAGAAAAGAGATCGATTGGATGTGGATTCCAAGACTTTTTATTTTGAAAATGAACGCATCTTAATTTCTGCGCAGTATTTGAATAAAAATTATGAGTTTATTACTGATGGTGTTCTTAATATGACCATCACAAATGATGCTTCACAGGACCAACTGGTACGTCCTTTTGTGCTTTCTGGAAATTCCTATCAGGTAGATTTGAGCGGTTTACCAGCAGGAGATTACAGCTTTAGTGTGAATGCTGCTGGGGAAAATTTGAGCCGATCAGGTGCCTTTTCAATTTTGGAATTTAATATTGAGCAACAATTTGTCAATGCAGACTATTCATCTTTACAGTCTATTGCCACAGATGATCAAGTTTTTTACGGAAAGGAAATAGATAAACTCAAGACCAAGTTATTAAGTGATACCTTGCTGCAGGATGTGGAAAGAAGTGAAGTTACCTATGAGTCACTAATTGACTGGAAAATCCTACTGGCTATCATATTACTATTACTTTCTGCGGAATGGTTCCTAAGAAAATATAACGGATTAATTTAAAAAATTACAAATGGAGAGATTACCTAGAGCTGCAATATTTATCATTATTGGAGTCGTTTTATTTATTATAGTTTTAATCAAAAGTGCCGTCGTTATTGACGCAGGTCAAGCTGGTGTTCTTTTTAAATTGAGTGATGGAGTTGAATTAGAAAACACCTATGGCGAAGGTTTTCAAATCATAGCTCCATGGAATGATATGATCATCTTTCCAGTACGTCAATTGTCCATTAGTGACAGAATGAACGTTTTATCTGTGAATGGACTAGAGGTTTCAGTAGATGCCACCGTATGGTATCAACCTGAATATGACAAGTTACCTTATCTCTATAAAGAAAAAGGAAGAGATTATGTCAACGAGATTCTTTCTCCTGCGATTAGTGCTGCAGCTCGTAGTGTTGTGGGACGTTATACTCCAGAGCAATTGTATTCCAGCAAACGTGATGTGATACAAGCAGAAATTCTAGATGAAGTCCGTAAAGAGTTGGAATCTCAATATGTGCAAGTCAACAGAGTGCTTGTAAAGGATGTAACGCTGCCCGAAAAAATCAAGGAAGCGATCGAGCGTAAATTGCGTCAAGAACAGGAATCTTTGGAATATGAGTTCCGTCTTACTAAAGCAACCAAAGAAGCCGAGCGTCAAAAAATCGATGCGGAAGGTAAAGCGGTGGCCAATCAAATCTTAAGCGCATCACTTACAGACAAAATTTTGACGGAAAAAGGTATAGAGGCGACTCTTAAATTAGCCGAATCACCTAATGCCAAAGTGGTAGTCGTAGGTTCTGGTGATAGTGGTTTACCGATCATCTTAGGCAACCAGTAAAGAAAAGAAGTTATCAGTATTTTGTGAATCAGGCATGAGAGCTTTAAGCTTTTATGCCTGATTTTCTTTTTCAGTCAATTTCTTGGCTTGACCTTTCCAGTCATCTCTATGGATACGCCCTGGAAAGAAATCAATTAGTGCGGTGATGGCTTCCATGTCTTTATCAGACATATTAGCTAACTGACTGAAATTATAGATCCCGATGGAATTGAGCTTTTCTTCTATAAAGGGACCAATACCAATGATCTTTTGAAAATCATCTTTGTTATGGCGATCGCCACGGCCAATGGATTCAAAATCTAACTTCTCTTCAGCTAAAGACATCTTTGCATCATTGCTCAAGGATCCAGAACGTTCTCTGGTCTTTAGGGCTCTAATAGGTCCAGGACGGCTTAATTCGTCTATTTCAATGCGCTTTTTATCCTGTTTATCTTCATTAGCATCTTGTTCTGCTGGCTTTGGTGTGGAACTGGCGAGAGGTACAACAACCTTCTCTGTTTTTACTACCACGGTTTTATTAGATGAATTCCCGAAAAAATAGCCAATGATAAAGGCACCAAAAAGCATGACCACTAGAATTGCATAGAAAGTCCAATTGGTTAGAATATCTTCCATCATAGCTATTATTTGATTACTAGTATTATGCACAAGTTGCTTCCTGATCCACCAGCATTTTGCTCACCGCGAGCCACAGACTGAATGCGGTTGGATGGTATACCACTTTGTAAGAGGATTTTTCTAACAGTGCTGGCATTGTCCCTTGAAATAGCAAAGTTATCCTTACTATCGCCTTCGCTATCCGTATAACTGTATGCGTAAACTTTGCTAGATGGATTTTGATTTAGCAGGCTTTTGATGGTAGTTGCGTATGCTGTAAATTTTTGATCACCGTAAAAGTATTTTTCCTGGAAGCCTGAAGTAAATTTCTTTGAAGCGATGACGGTAGTGGACTCTTTTGGATTGTCTAGCGCTGGGTTTGATTCGTTATCAGCTGTTTGAGATGACGATGGGTTTGAAGTAAATGACCCATTGATTTCCATAGCAACGCCGCCATTAGCAGAACCAGAGCTAAAATTGAGGTTATTTACAGCAGAAGTTGCAATAATTCTGTCTGCTGGAATTCCTGTATTGGTCAATAGTTTTTTTAGATATTCAGCTCTTCCAATTCCTGTATTGGGCGATTCGTTAGGATCAGTATAACCAGTGATTCTAAGAATAGATTGAGGATTTTTGTCTAAAAAAGAGTTGATGCTTATACCGTAATCCCTGCAGGCATAAGGGATTTTCACCCGAACTTGATCTTGAAAAACAACTGAAAAAGAGTTGCACTGAATTAACTGCGTGCCATTAGGCAGTACTACATTAAAAGGAATCGCTGGACGATTTATATTTTCGATTGATGCGCCATCAGTTTCTGCATCAGAATCAGTGAGACCATCAGCATCGACATTATCAGAATTCTGTAGGGAATTATTGATAGAATCATTGTTTACCTCGTCCAATTCACTGGTTACTGATGAGCCTAGATCGGTTGAATCTTCATAGGAAAGATCATCGATCGTTTTTGGATCAATTTCATTCTCTCCAACGATTTCAGGAGAGTTCTCCTTTATGGAATAAGTATCCATGGCATAAGATAGGAGCACTACGCACAAAGCGGCATAGAATAGAAAAACCAATAAGCCTATCAAGAAACTTTTCACTCAAAAAAATTTTCATAAATATAATAGCTTAAACCGTAAGAATGCCAAGATGTTAACTAATACTTAGTCTTGGTCCAGGAACTTGGATTTTAAACTTGGCGTTGGGATCATACAGTTATCCTTCTTACCAAACCAACTGTATCTATTTCTTGCGATAAAATCATAGATGGAGTTGGTTATAAACTTAGGTAAGATGACAAAAGCATACACTAATGATATAGCTCCAGAAAGGTCTTTTGCAATACGTAAAGCAGCACTGGCCTTAATGTAGGCCTTATCGTCTTTGATTAAGATGATGCTGTCAATTTTGGCCGGATCAATCTGATGTTTTGAAAGTAAAGATGTACCTATTTCACTTTGTAAGGCTGCAAATCTAAATTGATCCTTAGGATCATGCTCAATAATAAACGGCACTGCTTTGTTACACAGATTACAAACACCATCAAAAAGCACGATTTTCTTTTCCATTATTTCTTTACTGGTTCTAATTGTTCAAGGCTGACTAAGGTGGTAAACATCCCATAATTGACTGTCGCTTTGCCTTTTTCTATGCTATCAATAGTTCCTATGGATTTTGAGTCGATCAAACGTACCCTTTCGTTCAGCTTAAACGTGTGTTTAGGTTTTTCCTCTACCACAACTTTGGGCTGGGCTGCTTTTCGTTCCTGCCTTATTTTGGTCACCTTTTGAATGACCTCATTTTCCACTTGTTTCTTTTTGCCTTGCTCTTTTTTGGCTTCCGATTTTTTTGCTGGTTTGGGTTGTCGTTTCACGTTTTCAGTGATGACGAGCTTCATGAGTTCGTCCAGCAATAAACGTTTTTTCTTATTGTTTGAAAAGTCCTTAGCCAGCTGATCAAACTTTTTACCCAGCTGAATGTAGCGCTGGTAACTGTCATAGAGTTCTTGAAAATCTTCCAGTTTTTGCTTAACTCGATCCTGAGTGTCCTCTAATTTGTTGGCGGTTTGTGTAGCGCGTACTTCCTTATCTCTCAAAGAAGCGTTGTTCTTACGCAAATCTGAGCGTTCTTTTTGAAGAGCGGCAATGGACTTATCAAAGCGTATTTTACCACGTTCGACTTTCTTTTTGGCCTTATTGATCAATGAATATGGGATCCCATTTTTTTGAGCAACCTCAAAAGTGAACGAACTACCTGCTTCTCCTAGCTGCAACTGGTAAATAGGCTCGAGGGTTTGAGCATCAAACAACATATTGGCATTGGTCATCTCATCCAGCTCGTTGGCCAGCATTTTTAAGTTGGTGTAGTGCGTGGTAATAATCCCGTAGGATTTTCTCGCATAAAGCTCTTCCAGCATGCTTTCTGCTAGAGCACCACCCAATTCTGGGTCAGAGCCTGTACCAAATTCATCGATAAGGAAAAGCGTCCTATCATCTGCTTTGCGCAAAAAGCCTCTCATGTTCTTTAAGCGATAACTATAAGTACTTAATTGATTATCGATACTTTGATTATCACCTATATCAGTTAAAATATTATTGAAAAAACAAACCCTACTTTTTTCATGCACCGGTAATAGCATACCAGATTGCAGCATGACCTGCAGTAATCCAATGGTTTTTAATGTGATGGATTTACCACCAGCGTTAGGTCCAGAAATGACAATGATCCTATTTTCAGGAGCCAGTCGTATACTTTGTGGATAGGTTTTTTGGTCGCGTTCTCTGTTGGCTACCATCAGTAATGGATGATAGGCATTTACCAGATCCAGTTCCAGATGATCCACGATAATGGGTAATAACCCATCAATCTTACGCGCATACTTAGCTTTGGCAGCGACGACATCGGTTTGCGTGAGGTACTTCCGTTGTTCCTCAAAATCTTCGGTGAAATAGCGCATGAAATCTGTCAGCTCTTTGAGAATTCGCTGAATTTCTTCGTGTTCCTCAATTTCTAATTCTGACAGCTTTCGCGAAAGCGTCAACACGCGCTCTGGTTCGATGTAGGTGATGCTACCGGTTTTGGAGCTGCCCATGATCTTTCCCTTTACTTTGCGGCGGTGCATGGAACGAACAGCGAGGACGCGACGATTTTCAACAACCGTTTCCCTGATGTCGTCCAAGTATTCCAACTTGAGATAATGAGTCAATGCAGCGCCAAAGCTACCGTTGAGCTGGCCGCGCACGGTATTCATTTCCCTACGCAGGTTTTTAAGTACTGGTGAGGCGTCATCCTTGATCTCTCCAAAACGATCCAAAATCTCATCAACCTTATCCGGCACTTGAGTGTTGTATTCCAGTTCCTTAGTTCTGGCGGCAAGCGCTGGAAACAGCTCTTCGGTTTTTTTGAAGAATTTGATATGCTCATTGACAGATCTAGGCAATACCACCAACTTGCGAATGCTTTCCTTTTCCAAGACGCTATTCTCGATTCCCAATAGTTGCAACTCGCGATCTATGGGATCAAATCCATGATTAGGAATGGCATAGTCAGAAGAAAATGATGACAGGTACTCGCTGGTGTGCGAGAGCGATTCAACAATTGCTTTTCTACCTTCTAGCGGTCTTACTTTTGATAATGCGGCCTTACCGTCGTCTGTACTGCAATAAACGGTGGCTTGCTCGACAACTTTGTCAAACTCAATATCCTGTAATGTCTTTCTGGAAATTTTCCTCATAATCACTAACAAAAATAGGGCAGTAACGCCGTTCCCAACCGCTGATTGGTGGTTTTTTAACGGTGCTTAGATGATATGAAAGATGTTGTGAATACTTTAGTCCAGATCGCTCCAGCGTTATAGGTTCTGGATTGTAACTTTACGGTAAAAGCTTAAGATGCCTGTAAAAATTGAGCCCAGTTGGAAGGAAATGCTGCGAGAGGAATTTAGTAAAGAGTATTTTGAAAACCTTATTGCATTTGTCAAGCAGGAATACGAAACTAAAACCTGTTATCCACCGGGAAATAAAATCTTTGCGGCCTTTGATCGTACACCTTTTGAAGAGGTCAAGGTGATTATTTTAGGACAAGACCCATATCACGGTGCCGGTCAGGCAAATGGTTTATGCTTTTCAGTAGCAGATGGGATGGCGCATCCACCATCACTCATCAATATATTTAAGGAACAGCAACGCGATATTGATTTGAGAAAGCCTTATCCCAAATCAGGCAACCTGGAACACTGGGCAGATCAAGGTGTTTTACTACTCAATGCCACACTCACTGTAGAAGCTGGAAAGGCCGGTAGCCATCAGAAAAAAGGTTGGGAACAATTCACAGATCATGTCATTAAAACTCTTGCCGAGGAACGTGAGAAGCTTGTTTTTATGCTTTGGGGAAGTTTTGCCAAAAGCAAGCTCAAATTCATCAATGAGAAAAAGCACTTTGTGCTCACTTCTGGACATCCATCACCATTAAGTGCCAATCGTGGCTACTGGTTTGACAACAAGCATTTCTCCAGATGCAACCGCTATTTGCAGGAGCAAGGCAAGAAGCCTATTGATTGGTAATTTATTCTTCCTCGTCAGGAAATGGTAGATCGTATAACAAATCTTCCAGTCTTATAGGCTCTTTTGAAATGCCTACATTCATGAACTGCTCACTGATCTTTGCAACCGTCTTTGCGTTTAATTGCTGGTCGGTAAACTCTGTTCTTAATAGCCATTGTTGTACGTCACCAACTTGCAGATCGTAATGTGAAGCAATAGTACGGTCAATGCTTGGAATCTCTTTAAAATCAGCGGAATACTTATTAATGATTTGTAGCATTTTGATCAGTGCTTCCTGCTTTTCTGCAATGCATTGATCTGTTGCTGCAATAACAAAACTGGGCCATGGCGTTGCGATGGTTTCCAATCGTTTGAAAATACCTTGATCTACATAAGGCTGCGTCATATAACGTTCCCAGAGAAACAATTGCGCTTGTCCTGTACTCAAGGATTTTACGGCGCCATCTAGCGTGTTGACCAGGTCAAATTTTAATTCTTCAGGATTCCAGTCGTGTCGCTTTGCAAGTAGAAAACTCATCAAATGCGAACCACTGCCATAACGACTTATGGCGATGACTGGATCGTGAAGCTGGGCCGTATCCTCTGCAATGAGGTTTGCAGGCGCATGAACGCCCCATAATAAAGGTGATTTCACATACACCTGAAGGATTTTGGACGGATTTCCTGCCGTTATATCCTTGATGATCCCATCTGTCAAAATACAGGCGACATCAAGCTCGCCATCACGCAGCGCTTGGCACATTCTACCAGTACCTTCTGGTATGTCCTGCCAGTTTAATTCTATGTTCGCTTTCGCGAAAGCGTCATCCTCAATAGCAAGGTGCCACGGTAAATTGAAATGTTCTGGAACGCCACCTATATTGATCGTTGTCATATTTGTGCCTGGTGTTTGTTTTTTAAATATTTATAAACCTCTTCTTGGGAGCGAACGATGTTATTCTCATCGGTCTCTACAAAAGGATTGTCTTCTTCAGGCGTGTGAATGCGTGCCTTGACGTTATCATTGAGTTGGATTTCAAGAATCTCGTCCAGCTCCTTGAAAATATCGTCGTCGTAAATAGGAGCGAGGACCTCTATGCGACGATCCAGATTACGGGACATCCAGTCTGCACTGCCCATAAACATGAGCGGCTCACCGTTATTGTGAAACTTATAAATCCTGCCGTGCTCCAGATATCGATCTACAATCGAGGTCATGTAAATGTTCTCACTTATTTGATCCAATTGTGGGATGAGACTTGAAAAGCCACGCACGATCAATCTAATTTTAACTCCAGCTTGACTGGCTTTATAGAGTAGATTGATCATTCCAGGATCTTCCAGCTGATTCATTTTTGCAGTGATTTTGGCTGGTTTTCCTGCTTTAGCCGCATCAATTTCCTTGCGAATCAAATCTTCAAAAGTTCTTCTTGTGGTAAACGGAGAAATGAGCAAATGTTTGGCCCTAGGAATAATTAATTTGCCTTCCAGTACCTTGAAAACGCGCGATAGATCTTTGGTAACCTGTTTATTTGCGGTAAACAAGCCATGGTCGCAGTAGATCTTTGAGGTTTTGGCGTTGAAATTTCCTGTACCTATGTAAGCGTACCGCTTCAGCTTATTTTTCTCACGGCGCAGTACAAGCAATACCTTGCTATGGACCTTAATACGCGGATAACTGTAGATGACCTGAGCGCCATGTTCCTCAAAAATACGACCCCATTTGATGTTGTTTTCCTCATCAAATCTTGCTTTGGCTTCTACGAAAACGGTCACTTTTTTTCCATTTTTAAGAGCCGTCAAGAGCGAATCCGTAAGATCACTTTCATCTGCTACGCGATACAAGCTTATTTTGATTTCTTCTACTTGATCGTCTGTGGAGCTTTGATCAATGAATTTTTGAACATAGTCAAAGGACATGAACGGAAAGTGAACCAATTGATCCTTTTCCTTAATTACATCAAAATAATTCTTACCATGCAATCCTGAATGCTCAATAACCTTCATTTCTGGAGCATGTAGCTCTGGATTGTTGGTAGGATCTGGAAAACCAAAGAAATCATCAAAATTGTGATAAGCGCCACCAGCCACCATATCGATTTTGCCTAATCCTAGGCTTTTTCTAATATTCTTCCGCACCTCTTTAGGCATGGCCTCGTCGTAAAGGAATCGGGTAGGTTGACCATCCGTACGTTGAGCGAGAGATTCGTAAATCTTGTCTGCTAGTTCGCCTTCAAGTTCCTGATCCAGATATAATTCTGCATCTCTAGACAACTTGACCGAATAGCAACCTGTAATCGTTTCTTCTTCAAATAGATGTGGGAGCTTCAATTTAATAATATCATCCAGAAAACAGATGTAAAATTTTCCATCTTCTTGAGCGATCTCAATAAACCGCTGATCTTCATTTGATGGAACCTTGACAATACCGTATTTAGAATCATCCTTAAATGTTACGAGCAGATAGATATGCTGATTCTCTAGGAAAATATCGCTGTGCTTACTGGCTTCCACTAATTCTGAATGGACCAGGCTCTTTAAATTCTTTTCAAAATAATGAAGCGCTTCTTTTTTGAATTTGTCCTGCAGCTCATCTTTTTTAAGAAGAATGATGTTGTGCTTAGCCAAATCAGGGACAATTTGGTCAAAGAAAATATCACCTAGCCATTGCTGTTGCTCATGAACCTTTTGCAGTAATTGTTTGACAAACTTGGATGGCCGTAGTGCTAGTTTTTTGCGTAAGCTTTTATCAACCCTTTTAAGCTGCCGCAGTTGTGACACCCGAACCCGAAAATACTCATCGAGATTGGAAGAAAAAATTGCAATGAACTTCAAACGTTCATATAGCGGATTGCTAGTATCTGCAGCTTCTTGCAGCACGCGATCATTGAAGCTAAGCCAATTGATATCTCTGTGCTGATACGGATAATCCTTTAGTTTTTCCACGAGCGTTTTATATGAACTCAAATTTCTAAATACTTAATATGCGATCTAACGTAAACTGAATCAACTTATCAACCGTCTTGTTGGGCGTTTTGGAAAAATCTCCTGTAGCTCTATTAGCTAGAACCGCATTCAAAGAAACTGCTCTATGTCCCAGCAATGCTGCCATGGCATATATACCAGAAGTTTCCATTTCTAGATTGGTAATTTGGTGACCGTTAAATGAAAAATTGGAGATGAGTTGCTTTAATTCCTTATTGGATGGTGCCAACCTTAATCTACGGGACTGTGGACCGTAAAAACCAACGTTGGTAACCGTGGTACCGTTTAGCATTTCAATCGTCTGAAAGTGTTTTGCAAGTTCCCTATTACACTGGACAATATACGGTGTAGCCATATCATCAGATAACTTAAGTTCTTTGATAAGTGCATCTGTAAATTCTTTATCCTCAATATCATTGTCATACCAGTGCAATAAACTGTCAAAGCCTATACCGCGTTGGGAAAGAAGGAATGAATCAATGGGAATATTGGGCTGTACGGCACCTGTCGTACCTATACGTATGATATCAAGAGAGGTGAGATTCTCCTTGATCTGTCGAGTTTCAAAGTCAATATTGACCAAAGCATCCAATTCATTAAACACGATATCAATATTATCCGTTCCTATTCCGGTAGAAATGACACTGACAGGTTTGCCTTGATAAGTTCCAGTATGTGTATGAAATTCTCTTTTGGCTACTTTATGCTCAATGAAATCAAAGTACTTGGAGACTTCAGGAACACGTTCTGGATCGCCAACGGTGATGATGGTATGGGCAAGTTGATCAGGTCTTAAATTCAAATGATAAATACTACCATCATTATTTAGGATCAACTCAGAATCAGAAAAGGTTGTCTTATCCATTGATCGCGATAGCTGAAATTTCTACATTCACATACTTTGGCAAGTTTGCCACTTCTACTGTTTCCCTTGCTGGTGCGGTGGCTTCATCAAAGTAGCTGCCATACACCTTATTCACTATAGCAAAGTTTTTCATGTCGCTTAAAAAAATGCTGGTCTTGACCACGTGATCAAAACTCATTCCAGCAGCTTTAAGGACTTCTTGTAGGTTTTTCATCACTAAATGAGTTTCCTTTTCAAGATCACTGATATCTAGATTTCCAGTAGATGGATCAATGGCAATCTGGCCGCTGGTATATAATGTATGTTGGTGCAATCCTCTCCATAAAACCGCTTGATTGTACGGTCCTATGGGATTGGGCGCTGTCTTAGTGTATATAATTTCCTTCATGTCGATAAATATAATGGTTTATGGTAGAGCAAAAAAAAACGCACCATTTTCGGGCGCGTTTTTACAATAGATTTAGCTTTTTAGGCTATTGATCGGCTTCCATGAGTTCCATCTCAAAGATGATGTTTGAGTTAGGTGGTATAGGACCGTTTCCAGCCTCACCATAGGCAAACTCTGCAGGAATAAAGGCTACGATTTTGTCACCATAATTCATGGATAATAATGCATCTCTAAAACCAGGAATCGCTGCCGCTTGCTTGCTGTACTGCACTGGAATAGCTCTGTACATATTGGCTCTTTCCTTATTAGGGTTGACCGCATCAAATTCTTGAGCTATTTCAATACTGCTACTATCAAAGAGATTACCGTTTTCTAAAAATCCAGAATATTCCAATAAAACTCTAGTTCCTTCTTCTGGTTTACCGCCATTGCCTTTCTCGATGGAATATACCATTACGCTGCTGTTGGGCAACTTACTGGCTTTAGCTTTCATCTCAGCAAATTCATTTGCTTTTGCTTCACGCTTTGCGGGTGCTGCCGCGCGACGGTCTTCTGCTAGTTTTTGTGCGGCGATACGCTCTTGTTCTGCAAGTTCCTGACCTTCTTTAAAAGTCTTTACGGCATCCCATTTTTTGGCTTCTTTACCTTTTCTAATGATTCTCACTTTTTTCATTATAACGCTATCCACTGGACGATTGTCTCTAGGATTAGTCGCTACCGTCGATATGGAGTCGATTACGGCAAGTCCTTCTATTACTTTACCAAAAACGTTATAACCACCATCCAGATTTGCATTGGGCTCGTCCATGATAAAGAACTGGCTACCATTAGTACCAGGTCCAGCATTTGCCATGGAAAGAATTCCTTTTTCATCGTGCTTTAAAGTGTCGACGATTTCTTGAGCAAATTGGTAACCTGTTTGACCAGAACCTGTACCCGTATAGTCACCACCTTGGATCATGAAACTATCAATGACCCTATGAAAGATCAATCCATCATAGAAAGGTTTTCCTTTAAGACTGTCCAGTACGTACTCGTGATTACCTTCGGTAAGTGCGACAAAGTTTGCCACTGTAGTAGGTGCAGCTTCATAATAAAGCTCTGCCAGCATGGTTCCTTTGGTAGTCTGGAATTCTGCATAAATGCCGTCCTCCATGTCTGGATACTCGTTTTTACAGGACGCTGCAGTTAATATGATGGCTAGAATAAGTAGTAAGCCGTGAATTTTCTTCATTTTCAAAAATTTAATTAGAATTATAGGGTTTGTGGTTGAGTTCGCTTTCGCGAAAGCGAAACAAATTTAATATTAATTACTCTTATCAATCTCCAGCAATTTAACCGTGCTTTTGATAGGTGTATGCAAGCCTATCCTTTTTTCATCGCCATAGAAACCATAGGCCGTGTACGACGGGAAATAAAAGACGACTTCATCATTTTCCTGCATCAATTTAAGACCTTCACGCAAGCCTTTGAAGATGCCGTATTCCTGTTCCAGACTTTTAGTGACCGGTGAGAGTTCTTCCTTGCTATAAATGGTCTCGCCGTCAATAGTCTCGATGTTGTATTCAAAAGTCACGCGATCGCCAAATTCTGGACGGTCACCAGCAATGCTGTCCTGGACAATAAAACGGTAATAAAATCCATTAGAAGACCTCACAAATTCTGTAGAATCTGCCTTGATTAGTTTTTCTATATAGGCTTCTTCGGCAGCGTTTCTTTGTTTGTTGAGCTCGATGGAGAAATCAGTCTTGGTGCTGGTTTTACGCTCGATGGGCTCACGCGCCTCCAGGTTTTTGCAACTGATCAAAAACCCGACAAGTAGCGTCAGTACGAGACTATATTTGAGTATCCTGTAGGGCTTTTTCATAGTCGCGCAATATAAGGATTAATTTGTCTTTAGTTTCTTGCATGCTTAGTTCTGACCTGCCGCCAGCCGCATTCTTGTGACCGCCGCCATTCCAGTGTTTTCGGGCCATTTCATTGACGTCAAAATCACCTTTGGACCTAAGGGACGTCTTTATGATGCTCTCATCCTTTTTCTCGATAAAGATCTGTGCAAATACTACGTCGTCGAGACTCAAGGCATAATTAACGAAGCCTTCAGTATCGCCTTTTTGGTAATTGTTGTCGTCCAGTTCTTGTTGTGTCAAGGTGATAAAGGCAGTTCTATATTTAGGTAGAACGGTGAGATTGTTAAGTGCCACACCCAATAATTTCATTCTTGATGGTGTGTTCACGTCATAGATCTTGCGGTTGATGGCCTCGCTATCGGCACCTTTATCTATCAGGTTAGCTGCCACGCGCAGCGTCGTAGATGTTGTGGATCTATATTTGAAACTGCCCGTATCCGTCAAAATACCAGTATATAGACTTGTGGCCATGGCAGCATCGATTTGATCCAAGGCATCCATCTTATCCAAAAAGTGATACATCATCTCACAGGTACTACTCATACTGGTGTCGCTATACATATAGGTAGCAAAATCATCAGGCTGCTGGTGATGATCAATCATCACAAAGGTCGCATTAGATTGTGATAGCGGTGATTCCATATCACCCGTTCTATGCAAGGCATTATGATCCAGAATAAAAATGAAATCTGCCGCTGCGATAAGCGCGTCAGATTCAGATCTGGTCTGCTCATAGTTCAAAATCTTATCGCTATGCGTCAACCACGACAGAAAGGACGGGAAATCGTTGGGAGAAATCATGCTTACCTCATGATTCTGTTTAACGAGAAAACTATAAAGCGCGGTAATGGAACCAACAGCATCACCGTCCGGACTTTTGTGGGGTACAATGACAATTTTCTGTGGCGTTGATAATTCGGCCTTCAGTTTTTGGATTTCTTCTTTTTGCATAAGGCTGCAAAAATAGGATTTCTAGGCATTTGACGATGGTAGATAAGCAGATATGTGTGAAGTACCTATGGCAAAAAAGCTTAAATACATTGTTTAAAGCCTTTTATATGACGTATTTTTGCACCGCAATTTTAAAAATGAAAAATGGCAACGAATAGAACATTTACAATGATCAAACCTGATGCTGTCGAGGATGGACACATAGGTGCTATACTAGAAAAAATAACAAGCAGTGGTTTTAAGATCGCCGCTTTGAAATTGACACAAATGACTGTGGCAGATGCTGAAGAATTTTATGCCGTTCACAGTGAGCGTCCATTCTTTGGCGAATTGGTAGAATTCATGTCTCGTGGTCCTATTGTGGCTGCAGTGTTAGAGAAAGAAAATGCCGTAGCAGATTTCCGTACCTTGATAGGTGCTACCAACCCATCTGAGGCTGCTGATGGAACCATCAGAAAATTATTTGCCAAAAGTGTAGGAGAGAATGCTGTACACGGTAGCGATAGTGATGAGAATGCAGCGATTGAGGCAGCATTCCACTTTGCAGGAAGAGAGATGTTCTAGAGAACATTCTTTATAAAATTAAAAACCCATCTTGATATTTCAAGATGGGTTTTTTGTTTCAACGCTTTCGCGAAAGCGAATTTATTTAATCCTCGTGACTTTTAAGATCTTTCAATTTATACAAAGTTCGCCACAAATAATACATAGCCATGACCATCAAAGGTGCAATGGTTTGTAGAAATAGCCATGCAAAATTTTTCCAGTTAAAATATTCATACTGGAAATTTATTTCCGAACTATAGAACAGCAGTGATAGAACAGCCGCTGCAATACTTCCAGCCACAAAACCTTTGTAAATTTTATCCATCAATCCTAATCATTTCAAATTCTTCTGGACCATCTGGTGTGTAGGATATGCACTTGTAGCCATAATCCATCACATCAGTAATGACAACTCTCAGGACGCTGGAAACCACGGCCATGTTATCCAGGTTATCGGTATCGGTGATGTGTAGTTCGTATTCACAATCAGTGATCCAGACGACATCGCTGTAAATCTTGAGATCGTCGGTTTTGCTAATTTCCACACTGGTCGTCTCATTGCGATCTATGATCCACTCGCCGTAGGCAGGATTGGCATACTTGAACTTACCCGTTTTAACCGAAGAGCAGTCTAGAACTTCCACCACATCATCTGCGGAAGAGTCCTTATCGTTTTTACAGCTCATGGTAGCCAACATAAGAACCATAAAGAATAGAGTAGAGGCGATGTTGTTTTTCATACTTAGAAATTCTGTGAAAGCCATTCATAGACTTTAGGTAAAGGTAACCCCATCACGTTATAATAGCAACCATCCAACTTTTCAATTCCAGTATAACCTATCCAGTCTTGTATGCCATAGGCGCCGGCGCGATCCATAGGTTGATAGGTATCTACGTAGTAAGATATTTCAGCAGTCGTGAGATTTTTAAAATAGACTTTGGTACAATCGGTTATAGTGTCTTGTTTTTTACTTGTGGTAAAGGTGACCGATGTGTACACTTCATGCATCTTGCCACTCATGGTGGCGAGCATTTCTTTGGCATGCTGTTCGCTTTCTGGTTTGCCAAAAGCCTCGTTTTCCAACCACACAATGGTGTCACTGGTTATCAGCAGCTCATTTTCCTTAACGTCATTCTGAAATGCTTTTGCCTTGAGCGTAGCAAGAAAAGCGCTGATTTCACCAGCCTTTAAGTGATCTTCATAAACTTCATCGACAGGCCTGGTTTCAATTCTAAAATCAATGTCCAGTCCTTTTAGTAATTCTTGCCGGCGTGGCGATTGTGAGGCAAGTATGATGTCTATATGTTGAAGTTTTTCCTGTAACATTTAAAATTTGATTAAGGCGATACCTACTATACCAGTGAGTAAAACCAATTTACAAACCATTGAAAGTGTCGCTAATTCTTTTTTGGATACGGCCGTCCACAGTCTGATTCCCAGAAACATTAACGGCGCCATGATTAAAAACACGATATAGTACAAGGTCACACGGTCTGCAAAAAGCTGATCAAAAACCAGATAACCTATGACCAATACCAAGATAATGGTATAAACGGACAACACTTTCAACGCCCTAGATCGGCCCAGAACTATGGCAAGGCTGTTCCTGCCGGTGGCGTGATCTCCTTTTACATCTTGGCAATCCTTGATGTTTTCTCTTAGGAGATTTACTAAAAATGCAAATAGAGCAAATATCAAGAGATGCTGGAATACAGCTAATTGTATAGCTCTATTTAAATCGGTTATTGCGGGAACCAGTTCAAAAACTGCGGTGATAATCACCACCAGCGCTACCAGTACAGAGATTACCACATTTCCCAAAAGCAGTATTTTCTTTAAGTAGGTCGCATACAAGTAAAGGACAAAGGACACGATGATAAAGATTGCGGCTAGACTAGGTAAGTGCACGCTATTGGCTAAAACAAATCCAGCAATCACGGCAAGGATGGTCAATAGGATGTAAAAATTGAAGGCTTTTTTTTCAGTAATACGTTTGCCCACGATCACCTTTTCCGGTTTGTTGAGCATATCTGTAGCAACGTCATAAATGTCGTTGATCACGTTACCACTCGCTGTTAGCAAAGCGGTGGCCAGTAGCAATAATAAGACCTGCCAAGATTCTAAAGCCAACGAAGCCTGCGTCTGCGGTAAATAGCCATAAATAATGACCAGCTGAGTAAGAATGGTCATCAACACATTAGGCCATCGAGTAAGTTTTAAGTATATCAACTGCTAGCGGCATTTTTACCATATTCCACCTTCCATTTGCCATGCACTTTCATGACTTGCTCAATGACATCGCGTACACAGGCATCGCCACCTTTTTTGTGGGAAATATAATCGCAAACCGCTTTGACTTCAGGAATGGCATCTTGTGGACAAGTAGCCAGTCCTACATGTTCTAAAACAGGAACGTCAGGCATATCGTCGCCCATATATAATAGTTCTTCCGCTTTTAAGTCGTGTTTGTCCTTGTATTCCTGGAGTTGCTTCATTTTGTCGTGAGCATCCAGAAACACATCATTGACACCTAAACCCAGTAGTCTGGATTTGACACCTTCATTTTTACCACCAGTTATAATGCAGACCAGGTAACCATTGTTAAGTGCGGTTTTCATTGCATAGCCATCCTTGGCATTCATGGTGCGCAGCAATTCACCACTATCTGAAATTAGCAACCGACCGTCAGTTAACACGCCATCGACGTCAAAAATAAAGGCCTTGATATTGTTGAGCAGTTTCTTATAATTCGTCTTCATAGGTACGTTTGATGGATTCACTTATGGCCAGATACATGGCTTTATCTTCTTGTTTTAATTGCTTCAAATGACGCTCGATGGTTTTTTGGTCACCACGGCGCGCTGGTCCCGTTTGTGCCTCATGAGCGGTTGTGGACTGTGCGTTAGTCAGCGTTTCTGCCATCAATTCATTCAGCAGATCTTGATCGAGGTCGGCATTTTTTAGGATTTCCGCAGATTTTAAATAACAGTGATTGACAAAATTGTTCATATAGACAGCGGCAAGATGAAGCTGTTGTCGTTGCGTGGAATTGATATGAGTTCGCTTTCGCGAAAGCGTACCAGCCACCAACCTCAATTTTTCATCTATATCAGCTGAGTTAGATTCCAGGCATACGGTAACTTCTTCCAAAGCCGCTCGTCGGTATTTGGTAAAAGTTTGCGGGATGTAGAGAACACCATGCTGCTCCTGCCGTGCCAAAGCATTCATGGGTACACTACCGCTGGTATGCGCCACGGCCTGATCTTGAGGTATGACCTGACTTACTTCTTGAATCGCATCGTCTGGTACCGCGATGATGTAAAGGTCGCATGGCGGCCAGTTTTCTTTGAACAATGGTGCATTGATTTCTGAAAGTTTGGAACCGCTTTGATTCGTATATCCAACAAGCTTGACTTGAGAATCTACAGCCGTTTCCAGCGTGCTACACAATTGCGTTCCCAGATTACCGGTACCTATGACAAAAACAGTGATCATACTGTAAAAATAGGAAGTAACAAGCGACAGACAAGGTATGGCAATGCGGCTTTTGTAAAGTATCTTTGCACACCTTTAAATAGACCTATGAAAGACAGGATAATAGCGATTCTTTTCTCCACTAGAACCATGTCCATTTTACTGATTGTTTTTGCGATAAGCATGGCCGTTGGTACATTTATTGAAAACTCCTACGACACGCCTACTTCAAAGCTTTGGGTGTATAATACCTGGTGGTTTTCTGCCTTGATGTTGTGGTTGATGCTCAATTTTATAGGTAACATTAAACGCTATCAATTATGGCAGTGGAAGAAATGGGCAACGCTTACCATGCACTTGTCATGGATTCTTATCATCATAGGCGCTGGAATCACAAGATACATTTCTTATGAAGGGATGATGTTGATACGTGAAGGCCAGACAGAAAATACCTTTTTAAGCGATGAAACATATTACAGCGTTTTAATTCAAGGCGAAGATCCCAACGGGAATCCCATGCAACGAGAAGTGCGAGAAGAAGTTTTGTTGAGCCGCTATGATTATGACGACGTGGAGACTTTTGAATTCTATGATAAAGAGATCAGTTTTCAAGTGGATACGCTTATTTATGACGCGGTAGAAGGGTTAAAGCCTAGTGAAAATGGCGATCGTTACCTCAAGATTGTAGAGGCTGGATCTGGATCCAGACATGATCACTTGATAAAAGATGGCGAGGAAGCTAGTATTCACGGTGTTCTTTTTGCCGTAAACAAAGATCCTCAAGAAGCGGCCGAGAAAGGCATGATCAACATTATCGAGAACTGGAACGGTTACTCCATCCAGACACCTTTTGAAGGTGATTACCTAAGAATGGCAGACCAGCAAAAGGGCGAAGTCTTTGCAGATTCTCTCCAGCCATTACAGTTACGTTCCTTGTACAACATGGCAGGAATGCAGTTTGTCATTCCAGAACCAATACAGCAAGGAGAAGTAGGTATTGTGGCGAGTGCAGAACCTACATCGGCTAAAGCATATGGTCTTATCGGAACCTTACGCAGCGGTGATGATGAGCAGCGCATTGAATTGATGGGTGGAAAAGGTATTCTAAACGATTTTTCAAGTGTTGATATCAATGGCCTTAAGTTTTACATGAAATATGGTTCCATAGAGCGAGAGCTTCCTTTTAGCATCACACTCAACGACTTTATCGCAAACAAATATCCAGGAACCGAAAAAGCGTATTCATCCTATGAAAGCAAGGTTGTCGTTACTAATCCAGATAGCACAAAAACCGACGAACATATTTACATGAACCACGTTTTGGACAAAGCTGGTTTTAGATTTTTCCAATCTGGTTTTGATCCAGATGAGTTGGGAACTCACCTGTCAGTAAATCATGATTTCTGGGGTAAAGTAGTAACCTATACTGGATATATTTTGTTGTACATAGCGATGATGGCTTTGATCTTTGATCCTAATACCAGATTTGGAGAGCTGCGCAGATTGATCAATAGAGTAGAGAAGCGTAAAGCTAAAAAAGTGTTGATGATCGCAGTGTTGATGAGTGGTAGTTTCGCTTTCGCGAAAGCGAATTACCAACAACCACCTACACAAACCGACAGCGTTGCGGTAGACCATTCAGGTCACAACCACGCGGTCCAACAACCAGCCTTTCAAAATCATGCAGGACACGACCATGAGACTGTAGATGGAGACACTTCCATGGAAAGTCGTGATGGTGTTAGTACCAACATGCCAGCAGACGCCATGAAAGCAGAACAAGCGGCACCTGCCACGCCACAGGTACTTCCAGAAATCCCGTTGCGGGTTTTAGATAGCATCATCGTGGCAAACATGGTTCCTAAGGCACAGGCAGACCGTTTTGGTAGAGTAGTGGTACAGGACAATGGTCGTATGAAGCCTATCGCAACTCTAGCATCTGAGGTGTTGCGCCGCATGTCAGAGCGTGATTACTATGAGGCAAAGGTGGGCGATTCCACAGTGCGCTTATCTCCAGAACAAACGCTTATAAGCATGATGCAAATGGGCCAACTTTGGTTTGAGGTGCCCATTATCAAATTGAATTACAAGAACGATTCCTTAAAATCGGTTATTGATGTGGATAAAAGTCGCTCGTATGCCAGCGGTATGGATTTCTTTAGAAAACCTAACGGCGAGGTAGGTGGCTATAAATTAAGTCCGTTCCTGGACGATGCCAATAGCGCCGACGTCAAAACCAATATCCAAAACGAATTTATCGATATCAACTTTAGTGTTGGTTTGCTGGATCAAGTTATCAGTGGTTCGATTTTAAAAATTTTCCCTAATCCCAACGCAGAAAATAATAAGTGGTACTCTGCACTGGAAAGAGATGAGGCTGGTTTTGAACGTGAAGGAGATTATAATTTTGTCAGGGATTTTGTACCAGCATATACGACCTTACTCAATGAAGGTAAACAGACAGGTGATTATTTAAGAGCCAATACAGCGCTGAATAGTCTATTTGAATTTCAGCGCGCTTATGGTGCAGACGTGATGCCGTCAGAAGACAAGATTGAGGCAGAAATTCTTTACAACAAATACGATGTCTTCAAGGGCTTGTACAAATGGTACGTGTGGTTCGGAGTCGTCATGCTGATCCTATTGATCGTTGAGATCGTTAGGCCTATGAAAGAAATCCGCTGGACTATTAAATTTCACAAGTATGCCATTCTTGGGATCTTCCTGGTGCATACATTGGCGCTGGCCGTTCGCTGGTATTTGAGTGGTCATGCACCATGGTCGGATGCTTATGAATCCTTGATTTATGTCGCTTGGGCTACCATGGCCTTTGGGTTGATGTTTGGAAGAAAAAGTGAAATGACCATTGCCAGTACGGCTTTTGTAGTCGCAATTATATTATGGGTCGCACAATTGAACTGGCTTGATCCATCGATAGCCAACCTTCAACCAGTACTGGATTCTTACTGGTTAATGATTCATGTGGCTGTAATTGTAGGTAGTTATGGGCCATTTGCCTTAGGGATGATTCTAGGTATTGTTACCTTGATCTTGATGATTTTCTCGTCCAAGAAGAATAAAAAGAAGATGGATCTTAACATCAAAGAGTTGACCTACATCAACGAGGTTTCTTTGACGGTAGGCTTGATCATGTTGACCATTGGTAACTTTTTGGGAGCTATGTGGGCTAATGAAAGTTGGGGACGTTACTGGGGTTGGGACCCAAAGGAAACGTGGGCTTTGATTACCATTTTCGTTTATGCCTTTGTGCTGCACTTGAGATTAGTTCCAGGCTTGAAAGGCCGCTGGACGTTTAATCTATGGTCTGTGTTGGCTTTTTACAGCGTGATGATGACCTATTTTGGAGTGAACTTTTACCTGTCTGGACTGCACAGTTATGCCAGTGGTGACCAGATCATTTCTTATCAAGCGATTTTTGGATCTCTTACATTTATAGCTATTCTCGCAGGATTTGCCCGATGGAGAGAGAAAAAGGTGTACGGTAAGAATAGGTTAAAGTAGAATTCGCTTTCTCGTCTGCCGACTGACAGATGCGAAAGCGCGACACTTATCATCTACCGCTAATCAAGAACCAGATTTGTTTTATTAGACTTCGTCTTGTAAATCGCTTTTTTCATAGCGGTTATGAATCGCAATGATGCCAAGACCAAAGGCGACGGCAACGACGATAAGTACCGTGCTGATCAAATCGTCCACACCAAAGGACATGCGAATGAGAATGGTAGATATGATGAATCCTGAGTTTCTTATAATCTTATGAAAATGGTGCGTGTAGAAAAAGCTGATGAGCAAAAGCACGACGTCAACTAGTATCAAAATGGTAAAGAATTGGTCAAAAAACAGATTGTTGATACTCTCAAAAGCATCCACTTGATCGCCGGTGCCAGCAACTCCTATTACCCAATTTATTAATGTATAGAGTGCCATGCCAAAAAATAATGGCAATAGGAAAACAGCAATGGTTTTCTTTTGAAATATAAAGCTCTTGATAATCTTTTGGTCAATTTTCTCACTGATGTACTTCTTCTTGCCTTGCTTCTGGAATAAATAAATGAGGTAGAATAGGACTAGAGAAGCGATGATGTCATAGGTAAACTGCAGGTCTCCTTTAATCTCAAACCAGTCAGAACTTAGCTTTAAAGCAGATAGATCCTTAAACAGCTTACGGATGATAATGAGCGTAATGATTTCATATTGCTTAATGATATAGGTCGTAAATGATTTGGGTAGATAATAAATAAGCAGATAGACCTCATAAATCAATATAAAGGAGAAAGGTGTATAAACAGATGAGATTGGACTCTCCAGTAATTCTGGAAGATTTTGAAAGGTGATCACCTCAAATTTCACCAGATAGATTAATAACAAATGGATAAAGAAACTGATGAGCGCGATGATAAGAATGACACGCTCTACAATGCCTCGAGTTTTGTCTGAAAGAAGAACCTCAAAGGATTTATTGAGTAGTTGATTATTTTGCAGCATGTTGGCAGATTAGCATATGGCAACAAGTAGCGCCATATATCTAAGAGTAGTCAACTATCTCTTTAACTTACAGTAGGCTATGTTTTAAATGAACATTATCAAGACACATTAGAGCACAAAAAATCCCAACCGTTCAGTTGGGATTTTCCTTTGATTTTGTTGAAAATACTACCGCTTCCCAACCATATCCTCAGGTCTGACCCATTCGTCAAACTCTTCGGCAGTTAGATAGCCTGTCGCTACGGCAGCTTCTTTTAACGTAGTGCCTTCTTCATGAGCCTTGTTGGCTATTTCGGCGGCTTTGTAGTAGCCTATCTTGGTATTCAAGGCGGTAACCAGCATTAAAGAGTTGTTTAATAAATCCTTGATGCGTGTATGATTAGGTTCGATTCCCGCAGCACAGTGTTCTTCAAAACTTCTACAAGCATCACCTATCAATTGGGCGCTTTGCAATACCGCAGCAGCCATAACTGGTTTGAATACGTTTAGTTCATATTGACCTTGCATACCACCAACGCTTACCGTGACATCGTTACCCATGACTTGGGCGCTTACCATCGTCAATGCTTCACATTGAGTTGGGTTGACCTTTCCTGGCATAATAGAACTTCCTGGTTCGTTTGCTGGGATGATGATTTCGCCTATACCGCTGCGTGGTCCACTGGCCAGCATTCTTATGTCGTTAGCAATTTTATTTAAGGAAACAGCCACTTGCTTTAACGCTCCATGCGTTTCTACCAAAGCATCATGAGCCGCCAAGGCTTCAAATTTATTATCGGCTGTCTTGAAAGGTAGGCCTGTGAATTCTGCAATGTAGCCTGCCACTTTAACGTCATAGCCGTCTGGTGTGTTGAGTCCTGTTCCTACAGCGGTTCCACCTAGAGCCAATTCACTCAAATGATCCAAGGTATGCTCCAAAGCAATGATACCGTGATCCAACTGGGAAACATATCCTGAAAACTCTTGTCCTAAAGTCAATGGAGTCGCATCCATCAAGTGTGTGCGTCCTATTTTGACTACTTCGCTAAATTCCTGGCTTTTTTCGTGCAATGTGTTGCGCAGCTGTATGATCCCGGGAATGGTGTCTTCTACAATTCTTTTATAGCAGGCAATGTGCATTCCTGTTGGGAAAGTATCGTTACTACTTTGGGATTTATTGACGTCGTCGTTGGGTTGTATGGTTTTATCACCTTCGCCTATTTTTTTACCTGCAATCTGGTGGGCGCGGTTAGCAATCACCTCGTTCACATTCATGTTGGATTGTGTACCAGAACCGGTTTGCCAGATCACCAACGGGAATTGATCGTCATGTTTCCCATCCAGAATCTCGTCACAAACCTGCGCGATCAAATCGCGCTTCTCAGTGGCGAGGACACCTAGCTCTTCATTAGTATAAGCCGCCGCTTTTTTGAGGTAGGCAAAGCCATAAATTATTTCCAACGGCATACTGCCAGATGGACCTATTTTAAAATTCTCACGGGAACGCTGTGTTTGCGCGCCCCACAATTTATCTGCTGGAACCTCAATGGGTCCCATGGTATCTTTTTCTATACGGTATTCCATGGAGTTGATTTTACACAAATATAGAGTTCAAGGCGCTTATGGCTGAATCAACCTCAATAAATTGTTCTTAAGATTTGCACAGAGACTTTTGAGGTTATCGCTTTCGCGAAAGCGAACTTATCCACACCACTTTATTCACATCAAACAGAAGATTTTTGTTAATAAAGTATACCTGCAAGTTTTATTTTATGCCTGCAGCCACTATCTTTGCAGTATCTAAACAAAAGTTATGTTTGAATTTGATCAATATTTAGGCTTTTTAGCATTTGCAGCAATTCTAACGATAGGATTCTGGTTAATGATTTTCTTGACAGCATTTGCGATCCCTTACTGGATTACAGGTACAATGCTTGAAAAAATGAAAATGAAGAGAGAAGCCAAGAAACTGGAAAAGGAGAAGAAAGCGAATTCTTAAACGCTTTTATACTATATAAGAAAAGCCATTCTATCACTAGAATGGCTTTTTTATGAAATAGATCCAGCTGCTTTTACATGCCGCCCAATCTTGTGGGAGATCGTGGTGTAGGCCATTCACTAGGCTCACCAGTACGACGGTTGATAGGCAACACAGCCTTTTCACGAGAGGCTTTCTCAGGATCTTCACTGGCTTTGTAAGCCAGTATCGCAGTCAAGATCGCATTGTTGCGCACGTCGTCAAAAACTATTTTATCATACGTATCTCTATTGGTATGCCAGGTGTAATTCCAGTAATCCCAGCTTATAGAACTCAAACTAAATGCTGGCGCACCAGCAGCCTGGAAGGATGCATAGTCAGATCCGCCACGTGCTGGTGAACCTGGGAAACTCGTTTCAATATGCTTGGTAATATCATTGGGAACGGCACTAAGCCATCTGCTCAAGTAGTCATAAGAATAAAGAAAACCACCACCAGATAAGTTAACCACACGACCAGTACCGTTATCCTGATTGAATACGGCTTGTACGCCTTCAACGATTTCTGGATGATCTTCTACATAAGCTCTAGAACCGTTCAAACCTTGTTCCTCGCTACCCCAAAGGCCAACGATAATCGTACGCTTTGGATTAGGGTAGTGCTTTTTAAGCAATCTTGCAGCCTCCATCATGGTGATGGTTCCCGTACCATTGTCAGTCGCTCCAGTACCGCCATCCCAAGAATCAAAGTGCGCTGATAGCACCACATATTCATCTGGTTTTTCAGTTCCTTTAATTTCTGCTATCGTGTTGAATGTAGGTTGTTTTCCTAGGTCTTTAGATTCGGCTACAATGTTTACTTCTGGTTTGTGACCTGATTCTGCCAGCCTCCATAACATACCGTAGTCTTCCAGTTCTAGGTCGATTTCAGGAATCTTTTCTGTACTGGTGCTGAAGATCTTATTCACTCCAAAACCTCTGGACCAGTTAGATGAAATTACCGCAATAGCGCCAGCCTTTTCAAGAACGGAATCCAAATCGCGGGAAGAAACACCCATATTACTCATGTTTTTTCTAAACTGCTGGTTGAGAGTATCACGCATTTCCTTCATTTTCTCAAATGATTCTGGTGTTGCGAACTCTTCCCAGTTTTCATCTGGTCTACCGGTAGATTGCGGCATAGATGTTAGGACGATTTTACCTTTAATGGTTTTTAACCAATTTTGGAATTCTGCTTCATTGGAAACGGTAGGTAGTGCCACGACTTCACCGCGTACTCCTTTTTTACCGGTGCTAGGACTCCAGGCCAGTTGCATACCCTGCAGCGTTTGTACTCTAGGTGCTACCAAATCAATGTGCGTTATACCGCGTTCCCAGCCGCGCCAGTCGCCATATTTTTCGGTTTTGGCGTCGATGCCCCATGATTTGTATTTATTTACTGCCCAGTCACCAGCGGCCTTCATCTGTGGTGAACCTACTAGACGTGGTCCCACGACATCCATAAGTTCATGCGCTAGGTTTTCCAGTTGGGAGTTTTCAGTGGCTTCTTTTACCATGGCATCTACCACTGGATCTTGTTGTTGGGCCGTCACAAGGCCAGCGGCCAGTATGAGACTCGAGAATAATAATTGAGTTTTCTTCATTGGTTTATATTAATTGTTAGGTTTAAAATTAGACGGAAAAAGTTTTATGAGAGTTCGCTTATGTGATTGCTTGTCGGTAAACAGGAAAGCGAGACTCTGTATCTTCTTGCATCAAGAAAGATGCTTTTTGAAAAAATCAATCGTACGGCTCCAGGCAAGATCTGCAGCAGCTTTGTCGTACCTAGGTGTGGAATAATTGTGGAAGCCGTGGTTGACACCTTCATAAAAATAAGCGGTATGCTCAATGTTGTTGGATTCCAAAACTTCCTTGTATTCTGGCCAGCCGGCATTCACGCGCTCATCCAGTCCAGCATATTGAAGTAGGAGCGGCGCCTTAACCTCGGCGGCTTGTTCCTTATCAGGCTGTCGACCATAAAAAGGTACGGCCGCACCTAAACCTGGCAGTTGTACAGCCATCATGTTTGCCACCCAACCACCAAAACAGAAGCCCACGACGCCTACATTGCCATTGCAGTTCTCATGGTTTTTGACGTAATGGTAAGCAGCAATAAAGTCTTCCAGCATTTCCAATCGATCGCGCTTGCTTTGCATGGCACGACCTTCATCATCATTACCTGGATAACCGCCCAATGGTGTCAAGGCGTCTGGTGCTAAGGTGATGAATCCATCAACCGCACCTTGTCGGCCTACATCTTCCACATAAGGATTCAATCCACGATTTTCATGAACCACGACGATACCAGGAACTTTATCTGTCAGATGAGCTGGTTTTGAAAGCAAACCTTTAATCTCGCCGCCACCTTTAGAAGACTCATAAGTAATGTATTCACTCGCAAATCTATCGTCATCGACGGGAACCGTTGGGTTCTCATAATTAGGTTGCACAAAACTGAGCAAGGAAGGTAGTGTGATCGCGCCTACCGCAAAAACCGATAAACGCTCTAAAAAGACACGTCTGTCAATCTTGTTGTGGGCATAATCGTCATAGAGGTCAAAAACCTCTTGGGAAATGTCTTCTCGTTTGATAATGGCCATAAGTTGTCCTTTTAGTTCCTGTTTGACCCTTTAAAAATAGGCGATCGGCTTGCAATACGCAACAAAAAGGTAGTCGTGAGCTGCCAATTCAAAAATTAATTAAAGGTTCAATCCTATGGCAAGGCCTATAGATAGTAAGTTGTTGATTTTCAAAAGTTTTTTATTTAAATATAACTGATAATAATAGCTGTTCCTACCTAGAATAAGTTCATCTTTGCAGCTTAATTATTATAACATTTACAATGAGTACAGGAACAGTAAAATTTTTCAATGAAACTAAAGGTTTCGGATTCATCACTGAAGAAGGTGTTGACAAGGACCACTTCGTACATATCTCAGGATTGATCGATGAAATTCGCGAAGGCGATGAAGTATCTTTTGATCTTAAAGAAGGAAACAAAGGATTGAACGCAGTAAACGTAAAAGTTCTATAATCAGAATTTAAACAAACTGCCCTTCCCGTTTTCTTAAGGAAATAAGGAATTGAAATTAAAACCCATCTAGGCTTACCTAGATGGGTTTTTTATTGCACGGCATTTAAAAAATTCAATAGTAACACGATTACAGGTGCTTCATCTTGCTATTATGGCAGCTATTTAAAATGGTACAGCGTTTGACCTCTGTAGTTCATGAAAAAGAATCAAACATTATATTCTATACTTGATCTTGCACTGGTATCACAAGGTCAAACCATTCAACAGACCTATCACAATGTTCTTAAGATTGCTGAAGCTGCCGAAGAGAATGGTTACGAGCGATATTGGCTTGCAGAGCATCACAACGCTCCAAACATAGGTAGTAGTGCTACGTCCATATTAATAGGATATCTGGCAGAAAACACCAATACCTTGCGCATAGGATCTGGTGGCATCATGTTACCTAATCACTCGCCATTGATTATAGCAGAGCAATTTGGAACTTTGGCAAGCCTTTATCCCAATAGAATCGATCTAGGTTTGGGTCGTGCACCTGGTACAGATCGTGAAACCGCACAAGCGATTCGCTCTGATTTTATGCAAGCCGCGCATTCCTTTCCAGCAGAACTGGAAAAACTCGAGACTTATTTCAAGAAGGAAAATGCAAGATCAAAAGTTCGCGCTACCGTGGCTGAAGGTGTTGATGTGCCTCTATACATTCTTGGATCCAGCACCGACAGTGCACATCTCGCGGCAGCAAAAGGATTACCCTATGCATTTGCCAGCCATTTTGCTACCACTCATTTATTTGATGCCCTAAAGATTTACCGAGAAGAATTTAAGCCATCAGAGGTTTTGGATAAACCCTATGTGATGGCAGGTGTGAATGTAATTATTGCCGACACTGACGAAGAAGCACAAGCTCTAGCCACCTCGTTGATTAAAATGATTATAGGGATCTTCACGGGCCAACGCGATTTTGTGCAGCCTCCAGTTGTGATGGACGACGATTTACAGCAAGTGATGCAGCATCCACAATTACATCAAATGCTCAAATATTCCTTTATTGGCAGTAAGGAAACTGTTAAGGCGCAAGTAAAAGATTTCTTGAAACAAACCAATGCCGATGAGCTCATCGCAGTTTGTAATATCTATGATGTAAATGATAAGATCAAATCTTACAACTCATTTGCAAATATTATGAAAGAGCTCACGGCCGAAAAGGAAGCAGTGGCAGCATAATTGAGGTTTTAATTTTTAGTTCACTTTCTGCCTATCGGCGCGCTGGCGCGAAAGCTAAAACAGAAGAAGTTCTGAAAAGCAAAATAGCTCCATACGATACTCATTTACCATTTGATTATAATGAAACCCATTGCAGTGCAATGGGTTTTTTAATTAGATGACGTCCAAATTAGATTACTTATTGAATTAAAAATCAAAACTTAGATGGCTGGGCCATCTCTTCTAGGACCTATAACTACGCCAGTTTTTGGTGTTCCGTCTTGATCTTGATCAATAGGTTTTCCAGGTTTTGGTGCGTCTTTTCCTGGCTTTGGTGATGGAGTTTTTTCAGTGCTCATGGTTTAAAGGTTTTTTAGTTAGAACTTAATGACTGTTAAGTTAGCGAATATTTGTTATTAATCCTTAATTTTCAAGTAATTATAAAACCAACCACCAATGACGATAAAGCAATTTATCGCTGAATGTCAAAAGAAGGACGTTCTAAAGCTTATTTCTATCTACTTGGTTTCCACATGGGTGTTACTTCAAGTACTCGCGGTAGTATGGGAACCCATTGGTTTACCTAAAAAGTCGGTTACCGTCCTGATACTCATTTTGGTACTAGGTTTCCCGTTCTATCTGTATTACATCTATAAATTTAAAATTCATATAGAATACAACGAGGATCAAAGCAAAAAAGAATTAGCATCTATTGCTTCTTTTAAAAAGATCTATTTCGGTACGGTAGCTATATTCTCCGTGGTCTGTATGGCTGTTGTAGTGGTCATTACTAAAGCAAATTTCTTTAATAACGATGAACCACTCGTTAAGACGGTTGTACGCGTGGAAAGCGAACCCATAGTAGATGTTGATGATCGCATCGTGGTGCTCAAATTCAAGAATAACAGTATGCAAGATTCTCTGGACGTAGCGGGCAGCATGGCGGCAGATTGGATTATTCAGGGAATTAATGAGAAACAAATTGCCCAGGTAATATCTACCGAGACCATAAAGCAATATGCAGAAGATTTTGAAGGCTATACATCTGGCTCTATCAAGATTCTAGACCGGTTCATACAGCCTAGTAAAATCATTACGGGAACATATTTTCTAAATAAAGATCAGCTGATCGTACAAAGCTCCATAACGGATGGGAAAACATCGGATATATTGGTTTCATTTAAACCGCAATCGTGTTCCAGTAGAGATCCGCTGGTGTGTATCGAGAATATTAAGCAACTCATCATGGGGTATCTGTTTTTAGAAAACAAAAACGATTCTTTGAGCTTGCAACGTAATCCTCCTAAATATATGGCTTACGAGAAACTACTGGAAGCAAAGTCAAAGTCCCATCGCGAGAAAGACTATCTAAATTTATTGAACGAGTCTATATCTATAGATCCTACCTTTTTTGAACCTCAAGTATTGAGAGTGGCCTACCATTACGGTCAAGGCAATTACAAAATCGCAGACTCTTTACGCCGAACCATAAAATTGACAGCCTACGATAATAAAAGACAGGCAAATCTATTGAAGTACTATGAGGCGCTTATCAATGGAGAAAACGATCGAGTCTATCAAACGCTGCTAGAAGAGTATCGATTTGTACCACAACAGCTTGTCGATAACTCTACTGTAATGGTTGTTGCCCAGCAGTACGTCAATAGGCCTGAGGATGTAGAACCTATTTATGAACGTATTTCAAACGATTCTTTGGATCTGTATAACTGCCACACGTGTCTTAATCGTCAATATGTAAGTGCGTTAGCCCATATTGAGCTTGGGGATTATCAAAAGGTGATCAGCGAACTTGAGAAAGTCATTAAGGATCGGGAACAAGAATTGTTGCTGGAACCATTGGTAGTCGCTTATCTTAAAACGGGACAGAAGAGAAAAATCGATCTTTTGCTGGAACGGCAGGAATTATCATTGCGGCCTGAAGAAATAGTCCGGTTGCAGTATTTTCTTGGAATGCAGGCTATGTTGATGGATGATCTCGCTTTCGCGAAAGCGAAATTCCTTAAAGTCATTGAATTAAGTCAAGGTTTTGAAGATGCCAGTACGCTACAATCCATGTTATGGCTAGGGCAAAACGTAAAAGCGCTATCGCTTGCGCAACGTCTAGCAGCCGCAAAACCTGCAGACATTAGAATAAAATCCTTGCTGGCAACGGCATTTTATAAAGCCGGGAATAAATCACAAGCCATGGAAACGCTTGCCCAGATAAAAAGACTTAAAACAGACTACGATTACGGTAGTACTGATTATGAATTAGCTAGATATCACGCAGGAATAGGGAATGATGATAAAGCCCTTCGACTATTACAAACCTCCATTGCTGATGGTAACATTTATACCACGCGCAGGTTTCAAAATGATCCCGTTTTTAAAAATATAATCAAAACCCCTGAATTTGATAAGATCATGAATTACTGGCATTAACCATTAAAACGCTACCATATGACCATCCAAGAATTTATTGCACTCATCAACGTCATCATTTGGCCCTCAATGTTGTTGATTATTATTCTTCTATTTCGCAAACCTATGGTAGCGGCCTTTGGTAGGCTAGGAGCCATAACGGCAAATGCCAGTGGTTTGTCACTTACTTTCGAGAGCGCACTTGAGGCCGCACAAGAAACTTTCGGTAGTGATCTTGCGGCTGGTGTAGAAAAAAGTGGTCCAAAGATAGGGTTTGAGAAAAAGTTAAGGCCTTACGAACAGTTAGTTGAGATCAAAAGGTCAATAGATAATACGTTGGTAGAATTAGCAACCGATTGTTCTATAAATGTAATTGGAAAATCTCCATCTTCTATCTTAACAGAGCTGGTACAACGCAACATCATTCCACCAAAAAAAAGCGTAAAAATGCAACGTCTTATCACCGCGATTGATGCAGCACCTATATCAATTTCACATGCTCAGGTAGCCCAATTACAACAAATGTTAGATTCCATACAATGAGTAGCTCTACATCAAACCTCGACAATGCATATGCGCTTTTAATAGGAGTAGGCAAGGATTTGCCTGCCAGTGCACGAGATGCGGAAGCTATAGCTAATCTGCTTTCAGATCCTGATAAAGTAGGTTATAAGCCAGAGAATATACAATTGCTGGTAGAAAAGCAAGCCACTAGAAAAGGAATTCTGGACGCATTTGATACATTGATCGATAAAACAGACGAAGACTCCAGCGTTTTGCTATTTTACTCAGGTCATGGAGGTACATATACCGATAATGACATACAAGAATGGGAACATGACGGGAAGGATCTCAAACCAGAAGAAGAGAATGAAACCCATTATTTCTGGGTTCCTAACGATTATAATGGTAGAAAGTATAGAGATACTTGGGTTCTCGCTACGGAGCTAAAGGAAAAGCTGGCATCACTCAAAACACGTCGCCTCATTCTAGTGCTGGACTGTTGTCACGCTGGTGGTATGACTAAGAGTTCGCCAGGTATAGGCAAAGCAAGCCTAAAGGATCGATTGACCAATCCAGAAGGGATGATTCACAAGATGGATGATGGTCGCGGTATGTCTATTTTATCATCTTGCCGTGCCGAAGAACGATCGTGGATCATTCCTAAGGATGCAGAAAACAGTCTGTTTACAGAATGTTTGCTAGAAGTCCTGGAAGGAAAACACCATCCTGATTTTAAAGAACCCTACGTGAGAATGACTGATGTAATCAATCATGTGATGCGTAAAGTGCCAGAAGTCAAGAGCGTACAACGACCTTTTGTAACCCTGCAGATGTTTGATAACTTCATATTAAGTAAAAATATACTTAAAGACATACAAGAGACTGTAAAACAATATACTGAATCAAAAGGAACAGAGAAAGAAGCTACTGGTGAAGTGCTATCTAAATTTAGGGAGAATCATGGTGTAAACGCTGCTGTTTTTGTACACGGTTTTTCTGGTGAGGCGCATAAATCCTTTGGTGAAGTCCCTAAGCTACTGGCTCAGGATAGCGATATGGATGGTTGGGATTTATTTCCTCTTGGGTTTTCCCAAAACAACATGCCAGAAATGGGGCATGATATATGGGCCAGCTCGTTAGACCTTCAAAAGTTGGCAGATAATATTGCCTCTGGAATACGTCATAAGTTTGAGGATTATAAAAGGGTGGCACTAGTAGGGCATAGCCTAGGTGGACTTGCTATTCAAATGGCCATGTTGCAACTCAAACCAGAGGAACGTTCTATAATTAGTCATATCATTTTAATGGCAACGCCCAACAAAGGGATTCTTGCCAAGGATAATAAAGAGGTGGAAAAACGACACCAGAATTTATTTTCTACAGGAACGTTTATTCAAAACTTGAGAAAGGAATGGAATGCGTCCTTTTCTACACCAGATTTTACCTTGAAGAATGCTGTAGGAACTGATGACAATCTTGTGGGAACAGAAAATAGCTTTGGCGTTTTTGACGTATCAAGCGATGTATTAGTAGCTGGAGATCATTTCAGTATGGTGCAGCCAGAAGACACTGATCATGATGGTTACCAGTTGATTTGCAAAACACTGACTGACAATACCTTCTCCAATAAATACACCAACAAAGAAGAAATTAATCTATTGTTAGGCGATTACGAGGCTGTGGTTAGGGAACTCTGGCCAGACCGTAAAAATCTAGGTAACAAAGGAACGCGTAATTTAATATTTGCACTAGAAGGACTCGACCGGCTGGATGATGCGATAGACTTTGCAGAAAGTCAGGCAAATGAAAATGAAAGCCTTTATTTCTTAGGCTTACTTGCAGGTCGTGTCAAACGGCGTTTTCTTAAATACAACAAAGAGAAAGACGGCGATCGCAGTTTTGACCTATACAAAAAAGCGTTTGATATGGCTGTTGATGAGAACAATATCGAGAAGCAATATTTTTTAGCTATCAATCTTGCCTTTATGAGCATTGTTCACCATCAGGATAGGGCGGAGATGACAAAGTATGCCACGCTTTCGCGAAAGCGTGCTCAAGAAGATCCTTTTGAAAGCATCTGGAAAGCCGCCACTATTGCCGAAGCCAGCATATATCTAGCCGACTTCTCAACGGCCAAAGAGCAATATACCATTGCCGCTGCTGAGGCTGGACCACGAGAGAAAATTTCCATGCATGCCAATGCCTGCCTTGCCTACACCACATTGACCAGAAAAACAAATGATGAGTTCGTGAGATTTTTAAATGGCGTATTTTTAAACTAACCAACTGAAAACCAATCCATATGAAACGTTTATTTATAAGTTACTCGCGTGCAGATAAGGAGTATGTCAAACATCTGGTTGATGTCCTGCGTGAACAAGAATTTGAAATATGGTTTGATGAGCAAATACCGGTAGGAAAAGGTTGGGATGATGTGTTGGAAGAGCAGATCAAAAAGGCAGACGCCATGGTCCTGGTACTGTCACAAACTTCGGTAGCATCAGAGAACGTCAAGGATGAAATCGCTTTCTCAAAACACAGTAACGTTCCCGTTATACCTATCAAGATCGAAGAATGTGATGTACCGCTAAGGATGGTACGTACCCAGTTTATAGATTTCACTCTAGGTTTTGATGTAGGTGCACAGCGACTCGTCGACGATCTGCGCGCTCAATTTGAAAAACAATCCGCTAGCAGTGGTGAACCCGTAGTGACGGCCATACCCAGAACGCGTAAGAAAGTCAAACGGGTTTACACCAGAAAAAAACCATGGAAAGCCTATATCATAGGTGCCGCTGTGGCTATTTTGATTCCTTTTTTATTAGTCTGGATGTTTGATTCTGATGCTGTAGAAGATACAAGTGACGATCCTATTGGAGAAGTCTCTAGTGACGAAGCCACATGGGCGTACACAGTAGATGCAAATACGCTCAATATTTATACTGATTACCTTATCGAATTCAAAGAAAATGCCACGCATTATGATGAGGCGAGGCAACGCATTGCCTCATTTATGGATGCTACTGGCTACGTTCCTATGGACGTTGATGGTGAAATGGTTATGGCAGTAGAAGCCTTCAATAAAAATAAGAATCCTGAAGGCTATCCATTGCCAGACAATGTGATTTATCCGTTAAAAACCGTAAAGGTGTATGAATTGCCCGTGATTAATGGTCAATCTGCGGTATTGAAAGATGAAGTGTTGGTCAAGGACCAGCCGGTGATTGTTCTTGACATCGAGCAGGACAATGAGACTTTGGAAGTTTGGGTGAAAATAGCTTATCAGCAGGATTATTAATTGTGAGGAGTGTGAGTTATTGATTGATTCGCTTTTCTGTCTGCGAGCAGCCAGGCGCGAAAGCGAACTTTCAACAAACCGTTTGCATCTATCTATCAAGAATGGGTCATGAAGGTGTAGAAATCACGCCTTCCAAAACTTGCCAAACATTATCTGCCAATATTTTGTGACCTTCAACGGTAGGATGTATGCCATCGTTTTGATTTAGGGATGGAACACCGCCAACATCTTCTAATAGAAACGGTATCAAAAAGATGTTGTTTTCAGTGGCAAGATCAGAGAACATGGATTTGAATTCGCTAGTATATTGCTGACCCATGTTAGGCGGTAGTTGCATTCCAGCTAGAATAATTTTGGTTTCTGAGTCGCTGGCTCTAACGGCATCAATAATGGCTTGTAGATTAGCTCTGGTTTCTGAAACAGGCACGCCACGTAAACCGTCGTTAGCGCCTAATTCCAATACAAAAACATCAATTTTTTGATTGAGTGTCCAGTCAATACGGCTTTTTCCACCAGCAGTAGTTTCACCACTAATACCTGAATTAACTACCTGATAATCAAGACCAGCGGCATCAATCTTTTCCTGAATCACACCAGGAAAGGCATCTGCTGTGTCATCGAGACCGTATCCAGCCGTCAGACTATCTCCAAAAAACAAAATGGTTTTATCACTTGAGGTTTGAACTTCCTCAGGTTTCTGACTGGTAGCTTCAGTGGTGGTCTCTGTAGTTGGTGCTGCGTCATTCTTGCAGGAGAAGAGCGACAAAGTACATAGAAAATAACAAAAGTTTAATAGGATGCGTTGCCTATAAATTGCTCTGTTTAAAAGGGTTTCCATAGTTTTAGATTTGAGCATAAGCTTAGCAGAAAATATTAAAAGAATCAATGTCAAAGATATTAAAGATTAATGGGCTGGAGAAAACATATACCAGTGGCTCGCGACAATTAACGGTATTGAAAAATGTCTCGTTTGAGGTAGAAAAAGGGCAAACTTTTTCCATTGTCGGGCCATCAGGTAGTGGGAAGACCACTTTGCTGGGTTTGTGCGCAGGTCTGGATCAGCCCAATGCTGGAACTGTTGAACTTTGCGGTCATGATTTGAATCAACTTAATGAAGATGAGCGCGCTCAACTGCGCAACAAAGAGGTAGGCTTCATTTTTCAAAATTTTCAATTGTTACCTACACTAACAGCTTTAGAGAATGTGAGTGTTCCCTTAGAATTACAAGGTGATGCTACTGCGGTCTCCAGAGCTAGCGAACTGCTGGAAAAGGTAGGTCTAGGCGATCGCGTCAACCATTACCCATCACAATTATCTGGTGGTGAGCAGCAACGTGTAGCGCTGGCCAGAGCTTTTTCCAATCGTCCATCCATTTTGTTTGCAGATGAACCGACGGGAAATCTCGATGAAGAAACCGGCGAGAAGGTGATCAAACTTCTTTTGGATCTCAATAAGGATGCAGGAACAACACTGGTGATCATATCACACGATCTAGATCTGGCTGCGAGAACCCAGCAGATACTAAGGTTGAAAGGTGGACAAGTGCTAACCAATGAACCCACAACCGCGATTTGAATTCTAATCAATTAACCTCGAGTCTAAGGCTAAAATGGCTTTTCAAAATGGCGTGGCGAGATGCCAAAGCTAGTACCTCCAGATTATTGCTGTTTATGGCATCCATAATCTTGGGTATTGCGGCTGTGGTTTCCATTCAGCTTTTTAGTCAAAATCTTACCGACAATATCCAGCGGCAATCCAAATCCCTGATGGGTGCCGATTTTATCATCGACAGCGACGACGTTCCAAATGAACGCGCACAGGCGATCATAGATTCTTTGCAGCCTGATGCCAAGGAAGTCACATTTGTTTCCATGATTGCATTTCCTAAAAATGGTGGCACAAAGCTCGTCAACGTACGCGGTCTGGAAGGAAAGTTTCCCTTTTATGGTACCATAAAAACACTGCCAGCTAACGCTGGAGATCAGTATCAAAATTCTGGCGGAGCATTAGTAGATGCCACATTAATGCTGCAGTACAACATCCAACCTGGAGATTCAATCAAGATAGGTGAACTCACATTACCCATTGCTGGATCGCTCAAATCTATTCCTGGTAGTGAAGGTATTTCCACATCTGTAGCGCCACCTGTGGTGATCCCTTATGAATATGTGGAAGCGACGGAATTGCTTCAATTCGGGAGTCGTAAGGAATATCAATTTTTCTTCAATCAGCCAGATGCAGATTTGACGGCGCTGGAGCAGAGAGTAGAGCCACAACTTGATGTTGAAGACGCAGATCTGGATACACACACGAGCACCAGCAGGCGACTGGGCAGACGTTATGAAAACGTAGGTGCCTATTTAAATCTAGCCGCTTTTATCGCTTTATTGTTGGGCTGTGTAGGTATCGCCAGTTCTGTCAATATCTATATCAAGGAAAAACTCAACGCTGTTGCGGTTCTCAAATGTATGGGCGCTTCCAGAAAACAGAGTTTCCTGATTTACCTCATTCAAATTGCTGGTATTGGCGTCATTGGTGGATTGATTGGAACCGCTATTGGCGTTGGTCTCCAAGCGATATTTCCCTACCTATTAAGGGAGTTTTTACCATTTGATTTAGAGATTACCATTACCGCACAACCCTTAATCATGGGCGTTTTGCTGGGTCTTTTCATGTCTGTGCTTTTTGCCTTGCTGCCCTTGATGCGCACCTGGTATGTTTCTCCATTGGAAGTCTTAAGAGTAACCAATTCTTCATCGGCTAGATCAAATATGGCGCGAGTTATCATTATAGGATTGATCGTTTTGTCCCTGTATCTTTTCTCCTGGTGGCTTTTAAAAGATGCATTGTTTGCGCTAGGGTTCGTGGCTGGTGTACTGGTGACCTTTGCAATTTTAGCCGGTATCGCGATAGGTGCAATGCGCTTGATCAAAAGGTATTTTCCTAAACGCGCGGGATTCACGACCCGACAAAGCTTGCTCAACCTTTTCAGACCCAATAACCAAACCGTCGTGTTACTCGTTGCCATAGGTTTGGGCACCTTTCTCGTAAGCACCTTATACTTTACCAAGGACATTTTACTGGGCAAAACCGAAATAGGGCAGGCGTCTGAAAGAGCCAATATCATTGCGCTGGACGTACAGCCCGATCAGCTGGATGCTGTGGTCGCTACCTTTGAAGAGAATGGATTACCGGTGATTGACAATATTCCGTTAGTCACCATGCGCATGCATAAGATCAAGGATCAATTGGTAAGCGAATTGCGTGTTGATACCACACGACAAATACGCGGCTGGATCCTCAATCATGAGTTTAGAACCACCTATCGTGACAGCTTGATACCGTCTGAAAAAATCATTGCAGGCAGCTGGACACCTTCTCAAAAAACTGGCGAACTGGTACAGATTTCCATTTCAGATAACCTGGCACAAGATGCCAATGTTACGATAGGCGATCGCATTACCTTAAACGTACAAGGCGTTCTTATGGAGACCGTGGTGGGCAGCATACGCCAGGTGGATTGGGCCAATCTGCAGATCAATTTTTCCATCGTTTTCCCTAGCGGAATTCTAGAGAGTGCACCGCAGTTTAATGTGCTAACGACCTATGCACCAACCGAAGAGCAATCGGCAGGATTCCAGCGGGATCTGGTGCGAAAGTTCCCTAATATCTCCATCATCGATTTGCGACAGGTCTTTAACGTGGTAGAAGATATTCTGGACAAAGTCTCCTGGATCATCAATTTTATGGCGTTCTTCAGCATTCTTACGGGAATCATTGTATTGATAGGATCTGTAAGAACCAGCAAATATCAGCGCATCAAGGAAAGTGTGTTGCTGCGCACTTTGGGGGCCAAAAATCGTCAAATCCTTAGGATCACCGCTTTGGAATATCTGTTTCTGGGAATTTTAGGTAGTTTGGTAGGTATCGTACTCGCTTTAGTGAGCAGTTTGCTGCTCGCGCTGTTCATATTTAAGGAGCCTTTTGTACCATCAGCAGTGCCGTTTATAGTGTTTTTACCGGCAATTTCGATATTGGTTTTAATCATAGGGTTAAGCAACATTCGCAGTGTATTGAGCAGTTCACCGTTAGAAGTGCTGCGCAAAGCAGCATGATGCACCTTATTGATTATCAGTTATGAAGTTTAAAAATAGTGGATGAGTGAATGTTTATTTCGCTTTCGCGAAAGCGAAATAGACCACATTTTCATTATCTTTTCTCACCGTATTAAAAACCACCAAAATGACAAAATCTCTAGGCTTCCTCCTGAAAATCGTAGCTGCCCTGGCAGTGATCGCCATTATCGCACTCGCGATAGGCGTGGAATTTTATGCATTTAAAGAGATTTATAGTACGCTCTCAAAGATAGTTTTGGGGTATAGTGAAGAGGACGAAGTGATCAAGAATTGTTTGAAGGCACTTGATCTTGTGTTGCTGGGCGTGATTTTGTTATCTGTTGGGATGGCTTTATCTGAATTGTACGTGTGTAAGATTCCCAATTTGCCATCGTGGCTGGTCATTGAGGACCTGGATGGTTTAAAGGCCTTGATGATCAAGATGGTCATTTTTATCATGACAATCTCGTTTACGGGTCGTGTGGTGGTCTATAACAGTGGTATCGAGATCCTATACCTAGGCGCTGGACTGGCGCTGGTCGTAGGTGCTCTGACCTACTTTTTGGCCAACAAGGACGAGGCCTAAAATTCCAGAAATAGACCGAACACCAATTTTCAACCTAGCATCATGGACTCCAAAAGCATTTTTTACCGTCGCATCCATCACTATGTGATTCCAGTGATCACGCTGGCACTCTGCATGAGTTTTACGAGTTGTCAAGGTCAAAAGAAAGACGAACCGACAGAAAACACCACCGAAATCTATACCTATAAATCTGGTGATTACAATGGAATAGGGAAGTGGTATCTAGGTCGCGAGATCGCTCATGTGATGGGATTTCAAGGTATGGAGTGGCTGAACCGTCCCGAGCGCGAGAAGGAAGAAAATGTTTCCAAACTACTGGAAAATATGGATATCCAAAGTGACGATGTCATTGCCGACATAGGCGCTGGATCTGGATATCACGTGTTTAAAATGGCACCTATAGCTCACGAAGGTGAAGTATATGCGGTCGACATTCAGGAAGAAATGCTGGCAGAGATGCGCAGGCAACTGCAAAATAATGGTCTGGACAACGTGAACCTGATTAAAGGCTACGAGCAAAGCGTTAACCTACCCGAAAATACCATCGACAAAGTCCTAATGGTGGATGTGTATCACGAGTTTAATTATCCATTAGAGATGATGTTGTCCATCAAAAAATCCTTGCGACCCAACGCAAAGGTCTATCTGATTGAATATCGTGGTGAAGATCGATCCATTCCCATCAAAACCATTCATAAAATGACCGAGGCGCAATCCATTAAAGAGATGGAAGCCGCAGGTTTTAAATTGGTCAAGAACATTGACAACCTGCCGTGGCAGCATTGTATGGTTTTTGAGAAATCCTAATCCTCAACAGCGATAAGGGAATCTTCCATTTCCAACACTTCATCGGTTTCATTAAAAACCGGTTTTGAGTCTTTAAGAGCCGTGAAGTTCTTCAAACGTTCTACATCATCTTCCTCACCGGTGAAATATGGGAACACGTCCATAATAGGCGATTCTGAAACGGCTGTAATCGTATATTCTCCCATTGTATCTGCCATGGCGCTTACGGTATTTTCATACGCTTCCTTTACATCGTTGGCTTGTACAAGGAAATAGATGTTGGTTTTACGCTCCTTACCACTTTCTTCATCTACAGCGATGAGTGAGATCTTTGATTTGAACCAGCGATCTGAGTTTTCAAATGGATGGATCTCGGCATAATTAGCCACTTTGATGTTGGTGATTTTGATCTCCTCGTTGTCACTCAAATAAGCCGCCATTTCTTCGGTGATTCTGCTTTCGGCTTCAGTGTACGATATCGCATCTACCAGAAAAGGCTCTGTTTTCATTTTATGACTGGCCGTGGCTTCATCAAATTTTCTATACTTCACTTTGCACTCGTACCATGTGGCGCTCATAGGATTCTTTTTTGGGACGGCAAATATAGAATGCCAGACCAGCGGGAACCGGCAAATTTGTGGATAGATATTCACAATGACTCGCAACAATGCTTAGTCATTTTAGACTGAGTGATTTAGAAGGTGAATGGTTTTTTATCGCTTTCGCGGAAGGATGCAATGGTGAAGGTTGATATAATCTATTTGATTGTGATCAAAATATTCCAATCAGTGATCATATTTTTCTTGTGTTTGCTTAACTGTACATTTTTCAAAGTGAATTACATACGACTATGCGCCTTAATTAATTTTGATCTCTAAGCATTAAATTGGATGGAATATATAGTTATTTAAAATAGAAGCGTAGTTTGTGCCGGTGACTTGTTATAATAAAACGTGTGAGGAGCAGAATATCTTATCAATCGAAATTTGCCCAAATTTGGAATAGTACTTCAAAAAGTGAGATGAAAATCAGGGTTCAACTGTCAATTAATTATCAAATAATTGATAATCAAAGTATTGCTATATTGGTATGAATTTTTATTTGATGTAGATTTATATTGTGAATTTTATAGATTTATTTTCCGGAGCAGGTGGTTTATCCGAAGGTTTTATTAACGCTGGATTCAATCCTATAGCGCACGTTGAGATTGATTCTCACGCATGTAATACTTTAGAGACAAGATTGGTATATCATAAGCTGAAAGGAGAAAATAAAATTGATCATTACTACGATTATCTTTTAGGAAAAATAAGTAGACCAGATTTTATTTTAAAATATGGAACTAAAGAGCTTTCAGAATCGGTATTGAATATTGGCATTGGTGGATGCAACAATGACTCTATTTTTAAACATATTGATTTATTGGCTGGAAATCAAGAGATTGATATAATTATAGGTGGTCCACCGTGTCAAGCATATTCGTTAGTAGGTAGAGCAAGAGATGCCAATGGCATGAGAGAAGATCCTAGAAATCTTTTGTATCAAGAATATGCAAAATTTCTTGAAAACTATAGACCCAAAGCCTTCGTATTTGAAAATGTTTTGGGTCTAATTTCTGCTCAAAAAGGGCAGTACTTTAAAAATATGCAAGAACATTTCAAATCAATTGGATATAATTTAGATTATAAAGTTCAGCATTCAGAAGAATTTGGAGTTCTCCAAAAAAGAAAAAGAGTTATTTTAATTGGTTGGCGGAAGGACATAGATTTTAAATATCCAGAGTTCAAAAAAGTAAAACATGATTTTAAAGTCAGAGATATTTTAGATGATTTAAAAATACTTGAGCCTGGTGAACAAAAAAATGTAACTCGATATAAATCTAATTCTTCAGATTATTTAAATCAATTTGAACTACGAAATGGGATGGATTTTGTGACTCAGCATATTGCGAGACCTCATAATATTAGAGATTTGGAGATCTATAAAATTGCAATTCAAAAATGGGAAAATAGGGAACGTTTAAAATATCCAGATCTACCAAATAAATTGAAAACACATAAAAATCAGAAATCATTTTTAGATAGATATAAAGTTGTCGATGCCAATGGATTATCGCATACAATGGTTGCTCATATAGCCAAGGATGGACACCATTATATATATCCAGACTCTAATCAAATACGCTCATTATCCGTAAGAGAAGCTGCAAGAATACAATCTTTTTCTGATGATTTCTTTTTTGAAGGTGGTAGAAGTGCAGCATTTAAACAAATAGGAAATGCAGTACCTCCCTTGATGTCCAAAACTATAGCGGAACAATTTAATTCATTAATTTAATGGGAGTAAGAACGCACACGTTTCAACCAGGCGCACGGTCTATTATTCAAATGGGTGAAGAGTTGATCGGCCATCCTACATCAGCAATTAATGAGTTAGTCAAAAATGGTTACGATGCGGATGCTACAGAAATTGATGTTTACATTCACATAGCCGAGGAAGAGTCAAAATCTTTTCTAATTGTAAAGGATAATGGGACAGGAATGGCGAAAGAAACACTCTTTGGGGAATGGCTGCAACCCTCGGTTAGCTCCAAAAGAAAAAGGACTCACAGCGAAATCTTCAACCGACAATTCTTGGGTAATAAAGGTATTGGTAGGTTAGCAGCAATGGCTTTGGGTAAGAGACTCACTGTTGTATCTAAAACATCATATTGTGATAAATTCAATTGGTTGAGTTTGGATTCAAATCAATTTTATGAAGAAGTTCTTTTAGATCAAATAAAATTCCCTGGGGACGAAATTCAAAATTATATTGATTTATTTGAAAAAGATCACCTGCTATCGATAAGAAACAAAGATCGAAATGATGTACTGTTGAACTTACTCAATAATAAGTATCAAAATTTTTTAGAAGGAACAATTATTATTTTAGAAAATATTGATGATAGTCTTCAAAATTTAATGATAGATGAATATAGTAATAATGAATTTGATTTAAAATTTGAAGATACCAGCTTAATGAAATCACTTGGGGTCTTAATTACCCCATTGGCAATGAGTGAAATGATACAAGATGAATTATTGACAAACAATATCATTTCCAAAAGATTTCAATCGCAAGTGAAAAAAGTACTTTTAAATTGAATTTTGGTACTAATCTTATTGAAGATCACAAGAATGAATTCCTTCTAACCGAAGTCGTACCATTAAAAATACTTAAAGGATATAGTTATAGGGCTATAGGTAGAATCAACTCCACAGGCGAACTTAATGGAGTGCTTTTTTTTAACAGACTTCCAAATGAATCGTTTGAAAAGAAAATGATTTTGGATGTCTCTGATTATTCTAATTCAAAAACAGAATTAGTTAATAAACAAGAACTTAAAGATTTAACCGATTCTGAAGCACAAGCTGATCTAGGTGGGTTTATGTTTGATATAAGAATTTATGATAGAGAAAAAGATGCAATCGAAAAGCTCGGAAATATATTAAATGAGAAAAATACTCGAACCAAGAATATTTTAAATAAACTTCTTGGTATAAGAATTTCTAAAAATGGATTTGGCGTTAAACCCTATGGAGACATTGATGGAGTTCAAGACTGGTTAGGATTAGGTCAAAAAAGAGTGCAAGATCCAGGAAAAATATTGGACCAAATCTAGTGCTAGGTTATGTTTATTTGTTTTCTCCACAGAATGATGGATTGAAAGAGAAAACAAATAGAGAAGGCTTCTATGAAAACAATGCTTTTAGCCAACTGAAAGGGATGTTGCTAAGAGTGATGCAAGAAATTGGTCAGCAGAGATATAATTATCGCCTTAAGAACAATTTAGGTAGACCAGTTGGAAAATTGAATACGCGACCTGAATCTCAAGAATATTTAAATTTTATTAGGGATAATATTGATAATGATGAAGTTATAAATAAGACTCAATTATTTATAAACGAAACTAACAATGCTCTTAATAGCGCTGAATTCAGATTAACTCTCGCCGAAAGATTAGCCTCTCTAGGCAGTAGTCTTGAGTTATTATATCATGAATTAGCCCAACCAATAACAATTTTGGGAGCTTCGGAATTAGAAATTTATGACCAAAATGAAAAGATTACTCAACGAGAAATAAAGAATAAGATTTCAAATGAGTTAAGTTCAATTGCCGATGCCGTTAGTACTCTAGATGATTTAAAAGAATCCCTAGAGCCTGCGATCGGAAAATCCGTGAGTAGAAATTTTAAACCAATCGTTTCTTTTTCGAAAGTTATCCGATTATATAAAAAAGATATTAATGATTTTAAAATCCAGATTGATATCGATCCTAAATTAAACTCTTATCAAATAAATGATAATGAATATGCTCTTTGGATATCTTTTTTAAATATAATTAATAATGCAGTTTTTTGGTTAAAAACAAGTGATGAATCAAATCGAGCAATATTGTTTTCCCTTGAAAACACAAAATTGGTAATAAGTAATACCGGACCTTTAATTCCCGAGGAAATTTTAGATATTATATTTGAATATGGTGTTTCTAATAAACCCGGAAAGAATAAAAGTGGTTTAGGTCTGACATACACTCAGAGCATTTTATCCAAAAATAATTGGGATATCAGAGCTGAAAACAGAGAATATGGGCCGGCTTTTGTCCTTAATAGAAGATAAAGTAAGTTATGGGTAAAATTTTAATCTACGATGACGAAATTTCTATTGTCAAAAAAATCAAGGCTGATATACGCGGTTTAGACTTGGGTTTGAAACCTATTACATTTATTACTCTTGATAGTCTAAGAGAATATATTTATTCTGATGATAACTGGATGGACGTTAAAGCTGTTATTTTCGATTTAGCTCAGAAAAATGAATTGGATTCTCAAGACATGGATTTTGATATTTTGAAAGATATTAAACATTGTTTTCATCATCGTAGGGTGCCGATTTTTATTCATAGTGCATACGCAATGCAGGTTGAAGAACTTTCAGAGTTACCAACGGTCTTATTATTTAAAAAAGGAGCTTATTCAATTAGAAATGTTCGAGATCACCTTGCAAAACTACAGAAGTCTGGTTTTCTAGATTTATTTAGTGAAGGCAGATTACTCAATGATCAAATATCAATATTGAAGAGAAAAGTAAACTTAGATGATGAAGTTTTGAAAGCTAGAATGCATTCCGAATTTACCTCAATAGCGTTAAATGAAAATTTTATTGAGGAGATTGATAAAATCCTACAACTTGAAAACCCTGCAAGAGAAACGTTTTTGAAGTATTTAAAGCCTGCAGTAAAGAAAATAATTGATTCCCACAGTTAATTATTTGCTCTCGATAAATTAAGTTTTAGTTGTTCAATTACGGTACTATCATAAATATGGAGGTTTTAAAAATCTGCATCAGCATAGAGTCTGAGGTCGGGTTTATTAGATCATTAGTAGAATTGTAACAATCTTACAATTATAAACTGCTATTCAAAATCTATAGGAGGCATAAAGTATTTTATGTATAAAACATCATTTTATTAAACGAATCATTCAAACCTATGCCTGATCTCTTGAGTAGAAGAAGCTTTCAGTAATTGGTGATAGGTTTTGATCAAATTGAAATCGGTGTTGATTTCTTGAGATACGATGATTCCAGAGATTCCGGTGTCCAATATGTTCTTGACATCGTTTGTAGTAATGTTGCCAAAACCTAGTAATGGTGTTTCGGTTGGTAAGGCTTCCGCAATAGCGGTATAACCATGTATCCCTAAGGCATTCGTTTTATCTTCCTTAGCCGTTTGAAAAGGTCCCAAGGCGATATAATCCACTTCTTTTTTAATCAAGTCCTGACAATCCTGCAAGGTGTGTGCGCTAGCACCAATGCTTTGCCATGGGAACAAATGTTCTCTCATTAGAGTAGGAGAAGCGTCGGTTTTTTCCAGGAATACGCCGTCTGCTTTAATGGTTTCGGCAATCTTGTAATGGCTCGTGATGATGAGTCTGGTCTGAAAATGCGAAGTAATCGCCTGAACATCTTTAGCCAACTGTAAAAGCGCTGGTTTCTTGATGTGCTTCATGTCCAGTTGTACCAATTCGATTCCAGCACTGCAAGCTTTCTGAATGTTGTCTAGATGAAGTTGAGGCGTTTTGGCGTTTGATATGTAATGAAGTTTTGGAATCATAAATTTTAATCGAATTTGCTGACAGCACTCAGGTTATTGGACTTACAACTGGAGTGGAAGCAAAGGTACCTAATATGCCAGGCGTTCTTATTTATGGAACTCTTATCGTTTTAGGTGTATTGAATACAATGAATGCTATGGTCGTCATCAACAGTAACAAGAGGTACCACGTGTTAGAAACCAAATCCAGATAATTGATTTGTTCGTTAGACAAACTCAAGATCATCAAGACCTGTGCGCCATACGGCAACAATCCCTGAAAAATACAGGCAAAAATATCCAGAATCGACGCTGTTTTCTTGTTGTCCAGATGGTACTCATCATTAATGGTTTTGGCAATGGGACCTGTGATAATGATGGAAACCGTATTGTTTGCGATGGCTAGATTCACGGTGCTGACCAGTGAAGCAATACCCAATTGCGCTGATTTCTTGCTGGAAATCAGCTTTTTGATTTTGATCAGGATAAAATCAATACCACCATTTCTGGCTACGAGTGCAGCTAGACCACCGGTAAGTAAGGACAGTAAGAAGATCTCGGTCATGCTGGTGAAGCCTTCATAGGCGATTTTGGTAGATTCCAATAAGGTGAAATCACCGTAAGCAATCCCTAAAATGGCAGCACTGATGCAACCCAAAAGTAGCGTGATAAACACATTAACACCCAATACAGAAAGTCCAATTACAAGAAGGTAAGGCAAAATTTTAATCACCGAGTAATCATAAATGATCGTCTCTGCATTGCCAGACTCTAGGTCCAACCCTTGAAAGATCAAAATGGCAATGGTGACCAAAGCAGCTGGAAGCGCGATCTTGATGTTCTCCTTGAATTTATCACTCATCTTACAACCTAAAGATTGGGTCGCAGCGATCGTGGTATCTGATATGACCGAGAGATTATCACCAAACATACTACCGCCCAACAAGGCACCACACAAAATGGCTAGGTCTGCGCTGCTTTTATCGGCAAAGCCCACCACAATAGGCGCCAGTGCGACAATCGCACCTACAGAAGTTCCCGTAGAAACCGATAGGAATGCGGCGATAACAAAGATGCCCACGTAGATGTATTGCACTGCAATAAAGTCCAGACCCAAATTGACTATAGCATCCACGCTACCAGTCGCGTTAGTGATGGCAGCAAAAGCACCGGCCAAGAGATAAATCAAACACATGGTCAAGATCTTATCGTCACCACAACCTTTTAATAGGGTTTGGATTTTGGATTCGATCGTTTGTCTGAACATCAGGAATGCCACGATGATTCCCGCAATAACAGCTATAGGTGCTGGTAATGCGTAAAAGTCATTTTGAATAATACCAACGCCTAGAAAAGTAAGGACGAAGACAAAAAGCGGTATAAGCGCTGAAAATTTAGGGGTAATCACGGTTTTATGATCCATATCTTAATTTGAGATAAGGGAAACAGCGACCAGCAATAGAAGTATGAGTTAACATTTTTTCCAAAAACTTGGCTTATCCATTTAGCACCTTGCTCGTTATTGCAGGTTGCTATCTCCCTAATGAGATTCTTGATAATTATTTGCGGCGGCAAAACTAAACCATAACATTTTAAAATGAAGCTTTGAGAACCATATAATATGTTAAGAATTATGAGGAGCAGACCTTGCTTGGTAATCTAGTCCAATGACGCCTCTGGTAAGGAATAACAATGATCGTATAAATAGTAGAGTAGTGGTCACCGCAGGAGATTTTTATAGCGGCAGATTAGATTATCTTTATTTTAGAAAAAATGCATACCTATGAAAAAGGTTTTGTCAATACTATTTGTTTTTAGTGGGATGGCCTTAGGTGTTGCACAGCAGTCTGTTGAGGATATTTCTGGAGCATATCATATTTCTAGTAATGATCCACATGGAGATTCTCATGTAATTATCTCACCAGATCATCATTTTGCTATCGCATTTTTTGGAGGTGTGCTCAAAGGAACTTGGCAAAAAGTAGAAGACCATTATCTATTCACCTATCATAAGGAACCTAAAGTGGTGCTGTACGCTCGCTATAATTCGAGTATTCAGGATTCGGTTAAAGTTCGTGTTGGACTTGATGCCAATAGAGGTTTTGCGATACGTTTTAATAGTTCTGTAAATGAGGCCTTTACAGCTATATTTAATGAAGCCGCCAATTGCTTTACGTATCCATATATCTACTCGCAGCGCAATTCCATTGAACAAATAGAAATCTATCAGCAGGATTTGAGAAAATATGCAGAAGGCGAAATCACAAACTCTAAGAACTATATTTTTAGTTTTAAACCAAACGCCTCGTATAATGAGTTTTTGCTCACAGGTTTACCTGAAAGTTATTCTCAAGGTGGAACCTCTCAAGTAAGGTTTATGGATGGTCAATTGTTTATGGAAGATCAAGGCGGCATACAAAAGCGTTCTGAGTATAAAGACATCAATACGGAAGATCTTGAATTCTTTGAACAGTATTTCAAGAATGAGATATTTCCAGAAGTTCTGGATTCAAATCATGAGCAGTTCCCATATGCTGAAAATCCTACAGATCAAGATTTAGTACCATTTATTAGAATTACGCCTAAGATGATGCCTGTAAATACTATAGTTATGAATCCGGGCAGTTTATTTTATGCGATTTGTGATGATTAAAAGAATTTGATATTTGAACCATAATGTATATTATGTCAAATAGAATTTTTGAGAACTAAGTAGACTTGTTCTCTTTTTGATTACTCCTTGGAATCGTTCGTAGATACCACTCTTCCTTGATATTGCATGACCGTTCTGGTGGTGCTTCTTACGTAAACCGTTGCTTTACCATTGGCAAATACAACCACGTCCACGTCATAATTTTCGGTTTTGTCATTGGCATCAAATTCAATCTCGTATTTGTATGCCTCATTATCTACCGTGTAGAGATAATCCTCTGGCGCCTGTTCAAAATTGATACCACTGTCCTGCGGATTGTTATATCCAGCACCTTGACGACGCTCTCCAAAAAACGGTAAATTGGCTTTCACCATGTCTGGATGAATTTCTAGAAAATGCCCGTCGCCCGTAAGGTCAATTCTATTGGCAGTATCTCCCGTATTACGCATCAATTGTTGAATCACTTGTTGGGATGCATACGTATTCAAGGGATAAGCCGCATCCATCTCAATGCGCAACGTATCACCATTAACCACTTTATTGGTCAACGCCTCAAATTCTGCTGGGCTTCCCGTTTTTTGAACGCTGCAGGCAGTAATGCTCAAAATAGCGATAAGTAACAACACACATTTACTATATATAGGACGATACATTTTCATAACAAAGATATTTGAAAGTTAAGCTACCATAATAATGCCAAGCTTCTTGGTAAAATCCTATTAAAAAAGCTATTGGCTTCAGGCAATCTGTCACGTGTGTTTTCAGATCAAGACCTTCTACCCTTTTAAAACACTAACTCAAAACATGGAAAAACGATCAAAACTTCATTTTTATAGTGTGATAAATATGGAGTTCGCTTTCGCGAAAGCGTAACTATCTTTTACCTATATACTAATTATATGTCTCAAATTAATATTATGATATTTTAAGATTTTTAACCGTTCGTCGATGAAATTTAACGACAATCGTAATATTTATCAGATTAAAGTGGTCTATATCCATGGTTCTTCTATATTTAGCCTCTTAAACCAATCAACCCATATCACACCAATTCCCCTTATTCAAGTCGTAATTAATTTATATAGGAAGCTATTTTATGAAAAAAAACTACGTAAGTAACTTACTGCCAACACCATGGCTGTTGTTCCTGCTGCTGTTCCTGCCCATGCTAAACGCACAGGCACAGTGTCCAACGGTGACCGCTTCACCTCAAGTGATCTGTGATGCCCCTGGACTGACTTTTCAAGATTTAAATGCATTTGCCAATCCTGGTGCCAATCCTATAAGATGGTATGCTAATCCTACTGGTGGATCGCCTATACCACCATCCCAACTCGTGCGACAAGGCACTTATTATGCGGGTGACACCACAGGAAATTGTGGTACTCGTGAGGAACTGGTCGTAGATTTTACGGTAGATCCCAGCGGCCAAAGTCTAGAAGCGATTTTCTGTGATAACGAGAATCCTACCATTCAATCCTATATCAATCAGGCACTTGCTCCCAACGTCCCAACTGGAGGTTCTGTAGAAATCTATTCAGATTTTGCCCTTACAAATCGACGTCAGCCAACGGAAGCCTTACCAAGAAGTGCAAATTACTTCATCGTTTTTGTGGACAATGCAGGCTGTAGAAGCCAGATAGAATCTGGTAGTATCGCCGTCTTTGATTCACCAGCTGCTCCTAGTCCACCAACCACTCAGGATTTTTGTTCTGATACGGCACCAACTGTAGCAGACCTTGATCCAGGAACGACCAATAATTTCAACTGGTATAGTGAGGTGGATAGTGGTAACAGTCCAATCCCACCATCCTTGTCTCCTACTACTTTGTTGGTGGATGGAGAAACCTACTACGTACAAGCAGACAATTTCTTTTGTGAGAGTGAAGCTGTGGCAGTTACCGTGCGCATTGCAGAGCCACCTGTTCCGGGTGTAGGAACGACCCAGCAATATTGTATCGATAACCTACCTCAAGATGATTTTGATCTTTTTCCGTTATTAACAGGGAATCCAGATACCACAGGTACTTGGGAAGGCCCGACAACGATTACTAATGGTAATACGGGAACCACTAATATTAGTGCATTGACGCCTGGATCGTATAACTATGTGTACACGGTTCCTGGTACAGATCCATGTCCAGATCAAACAGCGACTATTACCATCGTCGTTAATGAAATTTTATCTTCTGGTGTGGCTTCTGACTTGAGTCCGTTGACTTTTTGTGAGTCACAGGCGCCGACGGCCTATGATTTATTCCAATTGATTGATGATGAAGATGCAGGTGGTACATGGACCCAAGGAACGACCAGCTCTGATCCAACGGTCTCCTCTAATTTTGATTTTACAACCTTGGCAGTTGGCACCTATAATTTTACGTACAGTCAGAATTTGGATCCCAATCCTTGTCCTGAAGATAACACGACGGTTCAGGTAATTATTTTGGAAGATCCCAATGCAGGAACTGCTGTCCCTACAGAAATTTGTGAGAACGAGATCGACCAGAATTCCCCTTTTAATTTATTTGATGCTTTAGACGGTTCTCAAGATAACAACAACGGAACCTGGACTGATGCTTCAAACACAACGGTAACCAACAGTATCGATATCACTGGCTTTACTGTGGAAGGAAGCCCTTATGTGTTTACCTATACTATCGACAATGGTTCTTGTACCGATAGTGAATCGATTAGCATCGTTATCCAACCAGCACCAGAATCTGGTAACTATATAGGAACTCCATTTGAGGTTTGTGAAGACGCGGCTGCAGGAAGTTCGCCGTTTGATCTGTTCTCATTATTGGATGGCACGCAAGACACGAATGGTACTTGGTTTGCAGGATCCAATTCAAGTGGTACGGCAGTAACCAACCCCATTGATTTAACCACTCTGGGAACCGGTAGTTTTGACTTTACCTATACCGTACCAGCCATTAGTAACTGTACGGATGACGATGTAACAGTCACCGTGATCATCACAGAGCTGCCTGAAGCAGGAACTCCTACTCCATTTGAAGTTTGTGAAACAGACGCAGCTGCAGTCTCTCCGCTTGATTTATTCGATCAATTAACTGGTGAAGATGCTGGTGGCGATTGGTCAGATGATGATGCGACTGGAGCACTTAATGGCAATAACGTAGACTTGACACTATTAGCGGTTGGGTCCTATAGTTTTACTTATACCATAACTGATGCTAGTTGTACGGAAACGTCCACAGTTACCGTTACGGTTACTGATGCGCCAGAAGCTGGTACAGGAACTGACTTTGAGATTTGTTTGGAAGATGTTACTGCTGGTCAGCAGTTGGATCTCTTCAATCAGTTAGCAGATAATGACACCAATGGAAGCTGGAATGATGATGATGCCACTGGTGCTTTAACTAATAATATCCTTGACTTGAGCGCCTTATCACAAGGTTCCTATAATTTTACCTACACGGTTATAGGTATAGGAAGTTGTGTTGACGATTCTGAAACCATTACGGTCACTATTAATGATATTGCAGCGCCTGTGGCTCCAACTACACAAGAGTTTTGTGATCAAGCCACCGTAGCCGACCTAAGCGCCACAGGTACTACGATTCAATGGTACAGCGATGCCGAATTGACCAATTTGCTTGCTTCAACAGATGCCTTGCAGGATGGTGAAGACTACTACGCTACCCAGACAGATGCAGTAACCAATTGTGAATCATCTGTTGCTACTGCAGTGACCGTTACCATCAATCAAACTCCCGATACAGGAGTTGCTGCACCTATAACGATATGTAGCGATAACAGCGCTGTAGATCTATTTACAGCATTAGATGGCACTCAGGATGCTGGAGGAATTTGGGTGGATACGGATGGATCTGGAGCTTTAACTGGCTCTACTTTTGACGCTAGCGCCGTCGCTCCTGGAACCTACACTTTTGAGTACACCATTACCGGTACAGCCCCATGTGGTGACAGTTCCACACTTACAACAGTAACGGTTCAAAATCCAGTTAGTGCAGGAACGAGTACCAGCATCGATTTTTGTTCTGATAATGCACCAGTAGATTTATTTAGTCTATTGGGCGCCGCAGATGCTGGCGGAACTTGGTCACCTGCCTTAACCAGTAACACCGGTGTTTTTGACCCAGCCGTTGACCCAACTGGCACCTACACCTATACCGTTATGAATGGTTGTAACACATCCAGCGCAACAGTAGAAGTTACGGTAACCGCTGCTCCAGATGCGGGCACCAGTTCCACCATCATGATTTGTAAAATTGATGCACCATTTGATTTGACTGCTAGTCTAGGTGGCTCGCCGGACACCAATGGCGTTTGGTCTCCACAATTGGCCAGCGGTGGAAATATATTTGACCCAGCCGTTGATACGGCTGGAATTTATACGTACACTGTTGCGGCTACGTCTCCATGTAGTACGGATGCCGTATCGCAGGTGGACGTCATGATTGAAGAAACAGCGCCTCCAACGGTGACATCAGCGAGTTTGACATTTTGTGCTAGCGAGATGCCTATGGTAATGGATCTAGATGCAGCGGTTACCGGCGAAACAATCACTTGGTACGATTCTGCAGATGCCACCACACCGTTGACCGATGATACGTTACTTGTAGATGGTGCGACTTATTTTGCTACTCAAACCAGTAATACTGGTTGTGAATCAGATCAACGAGTACAAGTAAGTGCCGTTGTAAATGATGCTCCTACTCCAACACTGACTGCAGATGGTGGCTCATTTTGTGTAAATGACAATCCGACGTTGTTGGACTTGACACGCAACATCAATGAATATGATGCTGCTGCAAACAACATCCAATGGTATGCAGATGCAAACGGCACGTCACCGTTATCCTTATCCACCTTATTGTCGCGAGATACGACTTATTATGCGGTGATTGTTGATCCTGCTTCTGCTTGTGAGAGCAGTGTACGACTAGCCGTTACTCCAGATCTTACCGCGTGTGGCGATGTCGTTGTACCTGATGGCTTCTCTCCTAACAATGATGGCGTCAATGATACTTTTGATATTGATAATCTTGGATTCTTGTATCCAAACTTCGAAATGGAGATTTATAACAGAAACGGAATACTGGTCTATAAAGGTGTGGATAGCACACCAAGATTTGATGGTACCTCTAATCAAGATGCCTTATTTAGCAATGGTCAATTGCCGGTAGGTGTTTATTTCTACATCTTGAAATTCAATGACGGTAGCACTAAACCTAGACAAGGGAGATTATACATAAGTAGATAGAAGCCAGAAAGATGACACACATGAAAAACAACTATACAATCGGTCTGTTCCTAGCTTTTACCTTAGGTATGCTTTGTAAGGCCACTGCACAACAGGATCCACAGTTCACGCAATACATGTACAATCAAAAGATCATAAATCCTGCTTATGCCACTGGCAACCAGCAGGAGATCAATTTGGGAGCTTTGTACAGATCTCAATGGGCAGGCATTGAAGGAGCGCCTAAAACGGCTTCCTTTTTTGTTCATTATCCAGTAAATGACCGCATAGAACTGGGCTTATCCTTTACCAATGATGATATTGGTAACGTAGTTACTGAGAATAATATTTATGCAGACTTTGCATACATACTACCTGTTTCTGAGCAAGGAAAATTATCTCTTGGTTTAAAAGCTGGAGTGACATTATTTGATGCAAATTTTGATGGATTTACCCTACAATCTGGTGGTACGGATACTGATATTGCCTTTAGAGATAACATCAATCAGACATTCCCTAATGTTGGTGCTGGAGCTTTCTATTACACCGATAGATTTTATGCAGGATTATCGGCTCCAAATTTATTGACCACTACTCACCTAGAAAATGATAATGGTGTACAGTCAACAGGAGTTCAGGATATTCATTTATTCTTGACCAGTGGTTACGTGATGGACCTCAATGACGAAATAAAACTGAAACCAGCCTTCTTACTACGAGGTGTAAAAGGAGCACCGTTAACACTAGACCTGACGGCAAATGTGTTGTTTAATGAAAAATTTGAAGCTGGTGTAGCCTATAGATTTGGAGATGCGGTTTCTGGACTGGTCAATTATAGAATAGCGCCTAACTTGAGAGTTGGTTATGCCTATGATTATACTGTAAACAATCTAGGGAATTACAATACGGGTTCCCACGAGATCATGCTACTCTTTAATATACAATCAAAAGTTTGGGACAGAGGTTTTGACCGTTCCCCAAGATTCTTTTAATAAGACACCGAGACATTATGAGATTACGAATTACAATTCTGCTCATGGGGCTATGCACCTCATTTTGCGCCCAAGCACAAGAGCTGAGCTTGAAACAAACCAATAGGCTTTATAAAAATCAAGCCTATGTTGAAGCCATCAAAAATTACGAAAACCTAAAGCCAACCACTGAGGTACTTAAAAAATTAGGGGATTGTTATTACTATGTTGGTGACATGGATAAAGCAGCTTTTACTTATTCCAAAGTAGAAGATAAAGGTGGCGTTATAGAAGACTACGATCGTATTTATAGATATGCACAGTCACTCATGGCGATCAAGGATTATGACAAGGCAGATAGCTATATGCTTTATTATCAAGGCCAATCTTGGAATACCAGAGAATTCCTTAAAGATCTTGAGTTAAGCACACCGCACACCTTCAATGTTAGGCCTATGGCAAATAATGGTTCCAATAGCGATTTTGGAATGTCTTTTATGGGTAATGATAAAGTAGTCTTTGCGTCTTCTAGAAATAAAGAACGTCCCATTTATGCCTGGAACGGATTGCCTTATTTGGATTTATACACGGCAACTTTAGATCGCAACGGCTCCTTGAAATCTGTTGAAGCTTTTGAGGCCGTCAACACAGATTTACATGAAAGCAATGCTGTATTTAACCAAGCTGGTACGGTAATGTATTTCAATAGAAATAATGAGGAACGCGTCAAGGTAGACGGTATGCCTGTTTCCAATATGCAGATTTTCAGAGCAGAACTGGTTGACGGTCAATGGACCAATATCACTTCGCTGCCATTTAACGATGAGACCTATAGCAATCAACATCCTTCTTTGAGCAAAGACGGCTCTACCTTATACTATTCCAGCAATATGCCTGGTGGTTATGGAGAGTTTGATATTTACAAAGTGGACATTCTTGGTAATGGAACCTATGGCGAACCGGTCAATTTGGGCGAGGATATCAATACCCAACACTTGGATCAATTTCCATACATCAGTGGCACTAATACTTTGTATTATGCGACCAATGGTAAACCTGGATTAGGTGGTCTGGATATTCATAGAAGTGATATGGTGAATGGTACGTTTGAAAAACCTATCAATTTAGGGTCTACCATCAATAGTTCAAGAGACGACTTTGCCTATATCGTTGATGAGAATCTGGATAGAGCCTGGTTTTCATCCAATCGTAGCGGTACAGATGTGTTGTATGAGTCCTTTCGTGAAGAAAACATGCTGGATAAATACGCTGTTGGCGGTGTTGTGAAAGACAGCATTACCAATAAGTTACTTCCAGAATCGCTGGTTTCCCTTCTGGATGAGCGCGGTACGGTTATCGACGATGCTATCGTGGGAGAAGATGCCCGTTACTTTTTCAAGATCAAACCTAATAGAAAGTATACCATTAGAGGAACTCGTAAATTGTACATACCTCAAAACGTAGATTTCTCTACAGATAAAAATGGGAAAATAAGCCATGATATTTTACTGACCTTACTTTCTTATGACGATGCAGAAGATATGATCAGACAGGACCGTAAAGGTGATACTCAGGTAGAACTGGACCAGATCTTCTTTGACTTTGACGAGTCCGTTATTAAACCGCAAGCTGCAGCAACGCTGGATAATTTAGTGGACATCTTGAATAAATATCCAGAAATGGAAATCGAGATATCTTCTCACACAGATGTACGTGGTCCGGCAGAATATAATTTGGATCTATCGAATAGACGCGCCGCTGCTACTCTTGAATACATCGTGAGTAAAGGAATTGACAGAGACCGTTTGAGAAGCATTGGTTACGGTGAAATGCAACCTTTGAACAAGTGTGTTAATGAAGGCATGTGTACTGAAGAAGAGTACCGTTTGAATAGACGAAGTGAGTTCAAGATCATGAATTAGAGGTAGTTACCACCTATAATAAGAAATCCAGATGGCATTCACCATCTGGATTTTTTGTTATAGTCTGTTGATGAATTCGTTTTCGCGCCTGCCTGCCGGACAGGCAGGAAAGCGAATTCACTAAAAACTTTATCGCTTCAAAGAAAAATGGCCGGTCACTTCCATATTGTCGTAAATGATGCGATACCAATAATCTGTACTGGGCAAGGGCTCGTTGTTAAAAGTACCGTTCCAGCTAGGATCTGTCGCCGTCATGACTTTCAAAAGCTTTCCAAACCTATCGAACAATTCTACACGAGCGCCAGGAAATGCAGCAAGATTGCCTACTTCCCAGACATCGTTGAATCCGTCATTGTTGGGTGTGAAAAACTGGTTGATGCCCAACCTATTGAAGGTTTGAGTTACCGTGGTACAGTTTTGTAAATCGCTTACCTCTACCACAGCCTGTAAGACGCCAGTAATATCTAAATCATTGCTTCTTTGGTACGCACCGTTGTTGAATCTGTACTGGAAATCACCGTCATTGGTGATGACTGTGAGCATGTTTCCGTTTTCCTGTAATTCTGGGATTTCAGGCGCATCGATGGCGCTAATCGTAAAAGTTGCGGTAGACGAGCATCCATTGGGATTGGTGACTTCTACGTTATACGTGCCAGCACCAGAAACTTGTATGGTGGGCGTGCGCTCACCCGTACTCCATTCATAGTTAGCCAGGCCAGTAAATCCAGTATCCAAAAGGACATTTTCATCTGGACAAACCACTAAATCCTGACCACTCACCACTGGTGGATTGCTTACCGTAAAGTCGATAGCAGCTCTATTAGAACTCACACATCCCGAAGCAAAATCTCTGGTTTGGGCATAATAGGTTCCTGTTTGGGTTACCTGCAGGGTATTACTGGCAGACTGTAAAAAATTACCGCCAGTGGCTGAGTCGTACCAGTCCACGACAAAACCATTGGCTACGCTCACTTCAAGAGTTGCGCCTTCTCCAGCACAGCTCACGACATTATCTTCTACCGGTGTTGGTTCAGGAACGTCCACTACCCTATATTCAAAAATGTCAGAGAAATTGGCGCATTCTGTTCCAATGAGATTCACGGCGTCTTCGGCGATTTTTACCCGATAAAACGTCGTCGCTGTCAATGTTGGTGAAGTAAATGAGTTTCCGTTTTCACCATTGATGTCCGTAAAATTTTGTCCATCAGTACTGGTTTGCCATTGATATTCTGGGCTGTCATAAATGGACTCGCTGGTGTTGATGGTCAATGTAATGGCTTCACTGGGATCGTTGATGCATCTAAAAGCTTCCGTATCATTGTTTGCGTCTTCCAACTGCACCACGTCACCACAAGTACGGAACACGATATCGTCGATCGCAAGATCATTGCCGCAGCCGCCATCACCTTCATTGATCATCTTTAAGATACATCCATTCTGACCTGCTTCTGTGGTGAACGTTAAACCATATTGTATCCATACGGGTTGGTTTTCTGCAAACCTGGGATCCATGACGCCTTGAGCAAGCCTGTTGGTATCGGTCACGTCCCATATTTCAAAACGCACTTGCACGGGTACCTCACGACCGGCACATACATTGTTGGAACCGTTAAGCAAGTTGATGATCCAGGCGCTAAATTCATAGTTGGTATTCTCGCACAGTCCGTTTATGGTCGTTTGGTAAAATTGGTCAGAATCAAAGGAAGCATTGACGATAAAGGCCTTTCCATTAGCATCACCAGTATGATCACCTACGTTATGAAAGCTACCCAGCTGCTGCAAATTACTGGAAATGGTATACTGGCCATCTTGCGTATTGGAGTTCACAAAAGTATAGCCGGTTTGAACCGCTGTCAATGGTGGACCGCTTGTGGTTCCACTGCCAAAGGTTTCTGTAAAAATGGCTTCACTCGATGCACCAGAGCAAAATCCTAATTGCGCTTTCGCGAAAGCGAAACTTCCCACCATCACCACAAAAAATATCATCTTTTTCATATTACGAAGATAATGGAACAAGAGCCATCTTGAGTTCATGGCTCCAATTAGCAATCATTACTGTTTTTCCCGTAGTGAACTCAGGAAATAATAGCTAAAGTGTTTTAATCAAATGATTCTAAGTCATTTGAAATCGCAGAGAAATCTGATTAAGTTTTACCTCAATTTTACTGGATTCTTAATAACCTTAAATAATATGTAAATCAATGCTAAGAATTGATTAAATTAGGGATGAGATCCTCATTCACAAAGTATCTTTAATCAAAAACGTATATTTATGTCCATAAATTTCAACTACCAACACGTAACAGGAAGCCAAGAATTAGAGGCTTTTACCGCTGAAAAACTTCAACCCATTTTTGATCGCTATAACTGGGTCACCAGAGCGGATGTATTTTTTAGATTAGAAAATACTTCCAGCCGTGAGACCGGTATGATTGCAGAAATACGCCTAAGCGCTCCTGGACCAAGACTTTTTGCCGAAGAATCACACAATACTTTTAAAGAATCTGTAAAGAAAGTCGTTGCACAGCTCAAGACACAATGTGAGAAGCGCAAGGCAGATATGATAAATCACTAGGATGGTCTCAATAGCAACTAACGAGCACGAGATAACGCTTATCTATAATAGCGACATTAAAAATCATAAGGAGATTTTTGCCTATGCAAAATCTGCTGATGATAATTTGAACGCTATAGATCTTACTAAACAAAAAGTGACGGGCACTTTTTTTACGGAACTTGCAGATCTATTAGGTGTACAGGTTAAGGACCTGATTCCAACAGATCATAGTGCTTTTGTACTAAAACATGGTGAGAACGTGAAACTAGATAACGATGGCGCTATCAAAATTCTACAACACGAACCAGATATGTTGATTTACCCTATTGCAGTCAAAGGCAAAAAAGCCATTGTTGCAAAACTTTATGGTGATATCACTCAATTTTTTGATACAGATACGGCAGCGGTAAACATACCGTAAGATTGTATCTTTGTACATAACTAAGGCTGTAGAGGAATCATTTTCTTTTACAGCCTTCGTTTTTAAATTCTACTATTTATGATTGTTTGGGTTTCTTTCATCATTCTTGTGAGCATCTTCTTAGTGCTCGACTTATTTGTATTTAATCGCAAAGCACATGTGATTGACACTAAGGAAGCCTCAAAATATACTGCACTTTGGGTAGGAATTGCTCTGGCATTTACCGGTGCCGTTTACCTTATTTATCAAAACGGCTGGATTGCAAATCCCGATGATCTTACGGCTTCTAATGCCGCTTTAAAATATGTAACTGGTTATTTGATTGAGTTGTCCTTGAGCATCGACAACATTTTTGTCATTGCCGTTATCTTCAAATCCTTCTCCATACCCTTAAAATTTCAACATCGGGTTCTATTCTGGGGAATTGTAGGTGCGCTTGTCTTTAGAGCATTCATGATATTGTTTGGCGTGGCATTGATTAATGAGGTAAGCTGGATGACTTATGTCTTTGGTGCATTTCTATTGTATACAGCCTACAATATGTTGACCTCGCATGAAGAAGATTTTGATCCAGAAAAGTCATATGTATATAAATTCGCGCGCAAGTTATTCCCAGTAACCAACACGCTTGATGGACAAAAAATGTTTGTCCATAAAATGGGGAAACGAATCGCTACACCACTATTTCTTGCCTTGATCGTTATTGAGCTAACCGATATTTTATTTGCACTGGATTCGATTCCTGCTATTCTAGCGATTACTGCAGATCCGTTTTTGGTTTTTTCCAGTAATATCCTTGCGATCATGGGATTGCGTAGCATGTACTTCTTCCTGTCCAACTTACTTGATAAATTCCAATACATACATTACAGTCTGGTGGCCATACTTGCCTTTGTAGGTATCAAGCTCATTTTAGTGCACCATGTCGAGTTCCCAGAATGGCTTTCTCTTGCGGTTATCATTCTTGCTTTAGGCTTAGGAATGCTCTTTTCAAGCCTTAAACCTACCGATGAAAAAGATCGACAAAACGTTAAAGAGTCACTCAATACCGATAAAAAGCCCTAAAAAGTGTTAAAACATCCGTTTATCGATATTTAAGTGTTTTTAGTCGGTATATTAGTATCAAATTATTTTTATATGGTACACTTCAACTATAACCACTTAACTAGGAGCAAAAAACTGGAGGAGTTTATTACTGATTCTTTAGAAGAGCTTATGGGAGAGGACTCTCACATCTCTACAGTTTATTGCTTTCTAAGTCGAACTTTTGACAACCGAGACAAACTTATCAGCACTCTTAAGATGCAGATACGTTTGAAGAGCAATGACAGTGTGGTCATCGAGCAATCTGGTACAAATTTTAAGAATGCCTTTAAAACGATTAAACCTGAATTAGCCTTCATGTTTAATGAACAACAGCGCCAGATAGTAGCATCTGCATAGAATGGGATACAGGTTTCCCCTAAAAACCTGACCTTTTTCAATAGTTGTCACTGTACTTGGACATTGATTAGTGCAAACACTTAACTACTTTACATTGCCATGGACTTACCTCTACGTTAATCGAGGTAAATTTTTTATTAGCTAAATATAAAAGCCACGATCCTATAGAATCGTGGCTTTCTTGATTATAATATGTTTCTTGTATCTATCTAACGCCCAAAAGACCGCGCAACTCATCTGCCGTGACCGACTTGCCGTAAACCTTATGATCCACTTCTAACAATTCCAATTTTCGTATCAACTCTTTTTTAATAATTAATATTCTTTTCGTCTAGGTTGCCACGTTAATGAATTCATTAATAATATGTAAAAGGCAATCGCATGAATTATTTGGGACGGTAAAGCTGCCCAGTTTTCGATGAGGCAGGTTCCTATCATAAGAATTCCCATTAAAGCGATACCAGCTGCTAGGGCATACCGTATCACCTTCCATCCTATCAAAATTCCTATTCCTACTAACAGTTCTGCAATAGGAATAAAGTATCCTACAATAAGTGATGGCGCTCCCTGTAATAAAGTATCTGCAAATTCTGTACTAATGCCTTCAGCTACCTGAGTTAGTCTAGGTATTCTAACCGCGCCATGAATCAAAATGCTTATTCCCATCGCAAGTCTGAAGCTGTGATAGGCAAGTTGCTTATTGGACATGAAAAGTCGCTTTTACGATTCGCTTACATCTGCGCGCTGGACATAATCTCCATTAAAGACAAATTCATCTTGCTTTTTGCGTTTACGCTCGCTTTTCTCTTCTTTTTGTAAATCTTCGGGAACATCGCTTACTTCTCCACCATAATATCCTGCGGCAATGGCGGTAGCAACGTGATAGGTATCAGGAAATTTAAATTCTTTGAGAGCTTTCTCGTGATCCAGACCTGCCATTTGATGTATGGCGATCCCCATACTCTGTGCTTGGATCGCCATGTTGGCACTAAATTGACCTAAATCATGTAAAGCATGAAAGTTATCCTTACCATCTGGAGTTTTCTTATCGAAAACACCAAGCATCAAAACTGGAGCATTTTTAGCCCAACCTTGGTTGAATTCGACTAAAACGTTCATGATACGATCATAAGCTTCGCTACCTTTTTTTCCCCAAACGATATTCCAAGGTTGCCAATTATTACTACTAGCGGCCCATCGACCGGCTTCAAATAAAGATTGGAGATCTGTATCGCTTACTGGAGTATCTGCAAAAGCTCGCGGACTCCATCGGTTTTTGATGAGATCGTGGATCTCATGATCAGTTGGAGTTTTTTTTAATACGTCAGTCTTAGGATCGCTCATAACAATAGTTTTTTAAGTTAGTTTCTTAAAATTACAATGCTATAAAAGGATCACTGCACGTTTAAGAATACTTAAACACGCATTTGGATGGATTTAACGATAGCGATTGATTAGGCGCTATTTCTACTGGCGTTGATGTTACCGTAAAGTGATCTCGTCACTAATCGCTCGTAAATTTTACGATCTTCAGAGTCTTCCTGACCCATTTCCTGGATGCGTTTCAAGGCAAATTGCTGTATGGTCAATAAAGGCAATACAATGTTTTCCCTAGCCAAAATACTGGCTTTTCCAGCAGGTTCGTTTTCCATTAATTCCTTCATGCCAGATAGTTCCAGCATTAAGGCTTTTGTGCGTTTATATTCATCATGAATCAACGTCCAGAACGCTCCATATTCTTCATCATCTTGCATGTAGGCGGTTAAACCAAAGAAAGACTTGGTCAAGCTCATCATGCTATTATCCAGCAATGTACGAAAGAATTTAGAGTGCTTGTACAAAGCTTCAACCTCGCTCCATTTTCCAGCTTCCTTCATTTTTTCTAATGCTGTTCCTACACCATAAAAACCAGGTACATTCTGTTTTAATTGGCTCCAGGATCCCACAAAAGGAATAGCCCTCAAGTCCTTAAACTTAAGCTCGCTACTACTACCGCGTTTGCTGGGTCGGCTACCTATATTGGTCATCGCATAATACTTGAGCGTACTCATGTTTTCCAGGTACGGTAAAAACTTAGGATGCTGCTTGAAGGCCATATAAGTTTCATAACTATAGTCTGCCAGCGCATCCATGGTTGCGGCTTCTTCCGCTGTAAAATCATTTTCCTCGCTGTTGTAGATCGCATTGGAAACTCCACTACTTAAGAGCTGCTCCAGATTGTACTGACAACTCTCCAGCGTTCCAAATTTTGAACTAATGGTTTGACCTTGAACGGTTAACTGTATTTGTTTGGATTCAATCTTACTTCCCATAGAGGCATAAAACTGGTGTGTTTGTCCACCACCACGCGCTGGTGGTCCACCACGTCCATCAAAGAAGATTACCTCAATACCAAATTCACGACTTACTGCCGTCAATGCTTCCTTAGCCTTATAAATACTCCAGTTGGCCATCAAGTATCCACCATCTTTAGTACCATCGCTAAAGCCCAACATAATATGCTGCTGGTCGCCACGACGTGTCAAATGCGCTCTATATTCCTTGTTTCCGTACAATTTGCGCATGACTTCTGGTGCATGTACCAGATCTGGAACGGTTTCAAATAATGGGACTACATCAACCGCTGGTTGGTGCATACCACACAATTTGAGCATTGCATAAGCTTCCATAATATGCAGGATCGTCTGCGTGTTTGAGATGATGTAACGATGACAAGCTCTCTCGCCATTGCGTTCCTGAATGGTTTTAATCGCCCTAATGCTACCTATGGTGCGTTTCGTATAATCATCGTCCAAATCATCTTCGGTCAGATCGCCGCTAACGGTTGCCAAAGCCTCTAATTGTTCTGGCTCTGATAGATCCTGATAGTTGTTGGGGAATTTCGCTTTCGCGAAAGCGAACAATTCATCAAACACCTGATCATGAATACTACTGTCCTGACGTATGTCCAAGGCAGAAAAATGAATCCCAAACAACTGAATCTTATTGATAAGCGATTGAAGATCTGCAGCAAACAGCCCGTTGTGACGCTCTACGACCGTTTTCTTGATGTCTTCCAGTTCCTTTTGCAAATCTGCAGCTGTGAAGTCCAGAACACCTTCAGTCGTGATAGCTTCATAACATTGAAGTTCCAACTTTTTAAGCGGTTGCTCTACGCCCTTGAAAGTGAGCCTGCGACCTAATTTTCTAAGGTCTCTATAATAATTTTTAAATATGGTGGAACGTAGCTTTTGTGCCACGTTGAGCGTAATATCTGTGGTTACAAATGGATTACCATCACGGTCACCACCTGGCCAGAATCCCACTTCAATAAGCGCATTTTCAAAGTCTTGATTATCGGGAAAATTGATTTTAATATAATCGTAGATGTTACCCATCGCATAGTAAAACACGTTCTCCAGATACCAAACTAGACTTGTCGCCTCGTCAAAAGGTGTTGGTTTCTCCTTCTTAAAGAATGGCGTTTTTCCCAATTGCGAAAGCAGCAATTTGACTTCCATAATATCATTGCGAGTCACCGCAGCGCTCAAATCATTGATGATTCCTAACACAGATCCCGGATAGAATTGCGTTGGGTGCGCAGTAAGTACTGGCTTGATCTTAAGTTCCTTAAGATACTGAATCAGCTCTGCTTCCTTTTTGTGTTCAACAGCTTCTTCTTTGATGCCTCGTAAAGTACCACGGCCATCTAGGTTTTGTACGGTAGCAAAAGCTGCGTCTTCAATCGCATCAAAGAGCACCACTTGACGCTCGATGTATTGAATAAAGCTAAAGAGCAATTGTTCCTTTTCTTCCTTGGTGGTATCCCGCATGTAGCGGTCATAGAAATACTCCACAATTTCGGTAGGGTTTTTCTTAAGCTCGAACCCTTGTTTACAAATGGTATGAAACAAAGGGAGCAATCCACCGGTGTTGGAAATGTTATCAAAAGGTAGCGTCATAAAAATACCGTTAAATATGTGGTATTTTGAAGCTACTTCATTCTCAAATCGTTGTAGTTTGGGTAGTCGTGCCATAGTACGCTAAGGTACTACAGCACATCTTGATTGCCGAATATATACTTAAAGATTACGTTAAATATTGTGGATATGCTTACTTAATTTTAGTTTCTACAAAGAATGTATAGCCAAATTATGGAAAAATGATTTTGGTGGTTGCTCATTTATCAATCTCTAAATGTTTGGTCAAGCCGTTTTCTTTTGCACGATCCGTACAGCGTCATTGACGGTTTGCATTTCTTCCATGTCCTTTTCATCCAGTGTGATATCAAAAGCATCTTCAACATCTAAAGCCACGTCTACTAGATGGGCGCTATTGATGTTTAAATCATTCATTAAGTGACTGTCTGGTTGGATCGCGCTTGCATCCACATCTTGAGGCAAATAGATTTTCACAATAGAATAGAGTTTATCCTGTATTTCTTCTTTAGTCATCTAGCTTTTTGTTTTGAAAGATACCCATTTGCCTTGTATGAACAAATAGAGCAAGTACAGGTATCAATTTTTATTTCAGTGAAGTTCTTTAGATCAGTCCTTAAACCTAGCAAGAACAGCGCAGGCGTTCACATCACCAAATCCAAAACTTGCTTTCAACAGCAGATCAATCTTAGTGGGTATGGTTTGATTTGGAATTTTGGCGGGATCGACCAATTCTGAAATTTCTGGGTGTAATACGTTTAGATTATTGTTTTTAAAAATGTGCTGTTCCTGGATCTGAAGTATACTACCTACCAATTCAATACTTCCAGCTGCGGCAAGACAGTGTCCAATACTTGACTTAAAGCTGTTCATAAACGGGAAATCAGTTCCTGATCGGTCAAAGGCTTTGGACCAATTCATCACTTCATAGGCATCTTTTCCAGTAGCGGTGACGTGTCCGTTGATGGCATCCACTTCACTCGCATCAATTCCAGCATCTTTCAATGATTGTCGTATCACTTTTTGAACAGCCGCACCATTAGGTGCCGTCATGCTGCCATCACCACGATGACCGCCAGCATTAATAGCGCCGCCTAGCACTTCGCAATAAATTCTGGCGCCGCGATCCAAAGCAGATTCCAAGCTTTCCAACAGAATAGCTCCAGCACCAGATCCTGGAACAAATCCAGCAGCGTCTGCTGCAAAAGGTCTGCTCGCCTGTTCTGGATTCTCATTATAATGTATGGGCAAAATGCGCATCGCATCAAATCCACCCCAAATGTAAGGTCCTGAATCACTGGTAGATCCCACGAGCATCTGTCTAGCTTTACCGGCAGCAATACGTTCGTAACCCATAATCAGCGCCTCGGTTCCTGTAGAACAAGCACTGGAATTACTCGTTACCATATTTCCTGCTCCCAATTCACCTGCAAGCCAGGCGCTAATACCACTGCTCATGGTCTGAATCACACTAGTACTGCCCAATCTGCGTACTTTGCCATCATCAATAAGATGAATCGCTTCCCTAAACTTCTCGCCACCACTTTGACCGGTTCCAAAAATGATCCCGAAATCTTCCAAAGCTTGTTCCTTAGGAGCGATACTCAAACCTGCATCCTCAAAAGCTTGCTTACCAGCTATAATACCATAGAGCATACCGCTGGCTTTAAAACCACGCTGCTGTAGCGGCGTGAGATATTGATCGGTTTGTTCTTGAGTCACTTGCGGAGTTCCAGCCACCTGGCACCCAAAGTTCAAATCGGCTAATTGTTGTTGGAATCTTATGCCGCTGGTTCCTTGCTGTAACGCTTTCGCGAAAGCGGAAACCCCAACAGCATTAGGCGCCACAACACCTAATCCAGTGACCACTACTCTACCCGATTTTTGAGAATTCATATGCGCTAAGCTAGAAACAAAATGGGAGAAAACCGCTCATTGCAATTACCAGAAAGAAGTTTAAAGATGGCGCTCCACATTTACTGATCCAGTTAGTCACCTGAATCAAGCGGTTGATTGAGAATCATACCACTCATCCAGCCTTCAGCGATTTTTTGTTCGTTTTCATCCAGCATTTGAACGACAACTTTAAGCTTATTGAAACGGAAATATTCCTTTTTGGCACTTACGATCACCGTGGTTCCAGGCAGTACCTGATTCAAAAAATTGACGTGAGCTTCTGTAAAGACAAATTGAGGTTTTGACGGTTGATCCTTAAGTAAATAGCTTCCGAGGCAGGCCAGACCAATTTGAGCCATACATTCCTGTAGAATGACGCCTGGTGTGACGGGTTTGTTGGTAAAATGGTGTTTGTAGAAGTATTCGCTTTCGCGAAAGCGATATATCCCAATCACATGAGCATCAGTGAGTTCCAACAGTTGATCGACAAATTTGAAACCATCGCCATAAGGAAGATTTGCTACAATTTTTTCAAGATCTGATAACAACATAGGTTCTAAGTTAGGGACTCGCCACCATCGACTTTGATCACGCTACCGTTGATAAATGCAGCTTCTGCACGGCAAAGTAAATAGACCACGTTAGCCACGTCTTGCGGCTGGGTCAAGCGGTTCATGGGATTGCGCTGCAGGCTGTTTTTCTTGAGTTCTTCATACATGGGAATGCGCTGGAGACTTTCAGTATCTGTCACGCCAGCTTGTATGCAATTGGTGGTGATTCCCAGTGGTGCGTATTCCAGAGCCATATTTCTGGTGAGCGCTTCCAACGTGGCTTTGGCAGCACTTACAGCTGCATAACCTTTCATGGGTTTGTGGTTTCCTTCACTTGTAAAACTCAAAAATCTCGCCGTTGATTCCATAAGATTATTGGAGATCAATTGTTGCGCCCAGCTGTAGTAATTGATTCCCATAGAATGGATGGTCTGCGCAAAGTCTGCTGGAGTGAGTTGATGCTCGCCTGTCAATGGCTTTAAATTTCCCTTGGAGATGCTGTGTAAAAACAGAAACAGCTTGTTGTTGCCCAGATGCTTTTTGATCTGGTCCATCAATGCTGGAATTTTGAGATCATTCCTTGCATCTGCATTGATAAATAAATGATCTGTACTGTTTTCTAAATTCTCAAAACTCTGATTAATAGATTCTTGTTGCGCTCTACCTGAACGATAGATGACGATCAATTTCATGCCGTGGTTGGCACATTTAACGGCTGTAGCATAGCCTAAACCACTACTACCACCCAGAATCAAACCATATTTTTGTTCCAGATCTTTTACCATTCCAGCAAAATCCTTTGTGCGGTAAATCCTGGACCAAAACTCAACATTAAACCTAGATCGCCTTTAGCAACATCTTCTCTATTCATAAAACGGTCCAATACAAATAAAACCGTGGCACTACTCATATTGCCGTAAAGTCTTAGTACTTCTTTTGTATCGTCAATATTCTTACCCAACTCGCTAAAAAGGGCTTCAACCGTTTGCACTATTTTTTTACCTCCAGGATGAAAAATAAGATGATCAACATCTGCTATTTCCAGTCCGTGTTTTTTTAAAAATGGGTGAATAATAGCGGGAAAATGAGAAGCAATGGTTTCAGGAACTTCTTTGTCTAGTACCATTTTAAGACCACTATTGACCACGTCAAAGCCCATCATATGCGTAGCATCTGGAAAATGGTACATCTCGTGACCTTTTATGGTAGGACCGGTTTCATTTTGGTTTGAGGAGAGCAACACACAGGCACAACCATCGCCAAAGATAGCCGCGCTCACCATGTTTGCCATAGAATAGTCGTTGAGTTGGAAGGTTGCTGTAGGCGCTTCTATTGCTACCACAGCGGCTTTTTTGTTGGGATTGGCGCGCAGGAAATTATCGGCATAGATCAATCCAGAAATACCTGCTACGCAGCCCATTTCGGTTACTGGTAAGCGCACAATATCCTGTCGCATGTCCAGTTCATTGATCAAATAGGCATCGATGGATGGTATCATGATTCCCGTACAACTTACCGTGATGATATAATCCAGATCTTGTGCATTCCAGCTGGCCTTTACCAGTGCCTTCTCAACGGCGCGTCTAGCTAGTGGGACGACTTCTCGCCTATAAATCTCGTTACGATCTTCAAAGGATGTTCTCGTGAACACCTCGATGGGATCCATTATGGAATAACGTTTATCCACTGCAGCACCTTCAAAAATCTTGATGGTCTTGCGACGCAGACGTTCGTCTTGATCTGCAAGCCAGGTCTCTACAAAAGGAAGAATTTCTGCTGTTTCTTTATAATATTGCGGTGTTACCGTGGCAACGCTCTTAATTTTTACGCTCATGTGTTGGTATGATCCATATATAACGGAACGACCACTTCCATATCAATCGGTCATCATCTATTTCCAGTGCTGCGGCATATCGCTCAAAATCTGCACGTCTAAAACCTGAGGCCACTGAAATCAATCCATCATGGATCGAGATCTCATTACGTATAAAAATAGGGCTTAAAAATTTAAAGAAACCATAAGCCACTGGATGTCTATGCAGGTCATTTATAATTACTGCCAGACCAGCCATTTGCCTGAAACGCTTGAGAAAATCCAGAATGACATCTTCACCAAAATGATGCAAGGTCAATGTTACCAGCACGATATCACATTCTAGCTCTTTTAAAGGTGTTTTGAAAATATCGCTTTCGCGAAAGCGAACTCCTTCAATACCTCTACTCCTCTCTGTGGCTTTTTCTATGGAACGTCTGCTTAGATCAACGCCCAGAAGATCTAATTCATATTGCGGCAATTCCTTTTTCAAATACCGCAACATCGCGCCATCGCTACACCCTACATCAATAATGCGGTACCTTTTCTGAGGATTTTGCTTGATGATATCCAGAACGGCCTTCTTTGTAAACTGGTAACCGCCTAGATAGGTGTTGCACAGATTGATGTCTGCCACGGCCGTATCCAGAATGTGTGGATCCATTGATGGGTCATCCATCCACTCGGCTTCTGTGTTTCGTTTATTGTAATTAAATCTCAAGGCAGGACTGGTTTACCGTGTGTTTTCTTAATGATCATAGGCATTAGGAAAGGTAGTTTAGAAAGTAGGAAATACATCCTACGAGTCCATTTTTCATGAATCAATATTTTTTGGATCCAGCTGCCATATCTCATTCTAGATTGGAACACTTTGTTCCATTCTTTGGAATAGGATGCAATCATGCCAGGTCTTTCTGTTTTTCCTTGCAGGTATTCGGTTACTTGTAGTGTTGCGAGATGAGCAGTGTGAATGGCCATCGCCATGCCGTTCCCGCATAAAGGATGAATCAAACCAGCACTGTCGCCTATAAAAAGAAAATCGGTGTTTTTAATTTCTTTGGTACCAAAGGAAATTTGTGAGATGGCAATGGGTTTGTCCCATAAAGGAGTCGCTGTTTCAAAGAATTGCTTCAGGTTCTCATTCCTGCTCATAACCTCGCGCTGAAAAGTGTCAATATCCTTGAACTTTTTAAAAGACTTATAACTTGTCAAATAGCACAAGTTCACGGCACCAGTTTCCACTTGTGAAAGTCCAGCATAACCACCTTCAAAATTGTGGAGCTCAACTTTATCACTGGGCATGTCAAACTGATAATGCATTTTGACCGCCAGCCATTCGGACTTAGTTTGAATAAAGTCTCGTTGTAATTTTTTATCTAGAATCGATCGTTTTCCTGTTGCGACAATGACTTGGTCACAGGTATAAGAATCTGTTGCCGTGATGACTGTTTGAACCTCACCAGCAGATTGTAAATCCACCACTCGTTCTTTCACAAAATCGCAACGCTTCATTGCTATTTGATAAAGTGAGTGATCCAGATGATGTCGTGAAATTCCATAGCCTCCTAGCGGTAATGGTGATGTGATACGGCTACCGTTGCGAAGGGTTATTTCAAAATCAGAAATTTTTGCTGGAGTCAATTCGTCTAGGTCTATTCCTTGACTTTTGAGTAAATCGTAAACTTCAGCACTTAGATATTCTCCACACATCTTATGGCGTGGATATTCGTCTGGATCGATGACCAAGACTTTAAATGGATGGGATAAAGAAACGGCAGCAAAAAGTCCTGATAGGCCGCCGCCGCAAATTATGATATCGTAGTGGTTAGTCACATCTCAAAGATAGATGTGATCCAGTGTATCAAGTGATGAGAATGTGTTAAGATTGAATTTCTTCAGTTTCCTTATCAGAATAATATCTGCGTTGAATCACTTTCAGAATCAAATAAATGACCAATAGGCTTGCAAAAAGGCCTAACAATAATCTTCCCGTGCGTCCCAATGTGCCCTCACTAGGACCAAAGAAAACTAAAAAAGAAAAGAGAATTGTCAGGAACCAAAGTACATATCTAAAATTGTCTGCTTCATCCATAAATTTCATAATCGTAATATTTAGTTTATACTGATTAGGGGAATTTCTTCAAATTTAGCAAAATTCTATAAAGTAGGTTTAGTACTCCAGCAAAGATTTAAGAGATTCCTTAATTCTCTTTTGCGGTAAATAATCTGATTCCAGATCTTTATGGAACGGTATAGGTGTATCGATACTACCTATCCTCATCACTGGAGCGTCCAAGTATTCAAAACAGCTTTCTCCAATCATAGAAGCAATATCACTGGAAACGCTACCAGTTAAATTATCTTCAGAGACCAGCAACACTCGACCGGTTTTCTTGACACTCGTGAGAATGGTTTCCACGTCTAGAGGCGATAATGTTCTCAAGTCTAACACATCCATCGTCTCTTCAAAATCGTCGATTAACGGTAATATCCAATGCACAGCGGCTCCATAAGTGATGATGGTCGCATCTTTTCCTTCACAAACCAATCGGGCTTTTCCTATTTCAATTTCTACGTCGTCAACGGGCACATCACCATAAATAGACCTATATAAAGCTTTGTGCTCAAAGTACAGAACAGGATTGGGGTCTTTGATGGCCGCGATCAATAATCCCTTTGCATCTGCTGGACTGGATGGATACACAATTTTCAAACCCGGAATAGTATAGAACCAGGATTCATTAGTTTGGGAATGAAACGGACCAGCGCCAACACCAGCACCACAAGGCATTCTGATCACGACATCTGCATTTTGATTCCAGCGGTAATGAGATTTGGCTAGATAATTTACGATAGGATTAAATCCGCTGCTCACAAAATCTGCAAACTGCATTTCTACAACCGCCTTCATCCCAGCAATACTCAATCCCATGGCCACTTCTACGATAGCGCTTTCGCAAATAGGCGTGTTACGCACGCGATCCTTGCCAAATTCCTCAAGAAAACCATCGGTAATCTTAAAAACACCTCCATAATCTGCGATGTCTTGTCCCATGATGATCAGGTCTTCATGCGCTCGCATGGCAGATTTCAAACCTTTATGAATGGCATCCACAAACCTGATGTTCTCCGTTTCACCGTTAGAAGTTGTATTGTTATACGTGACGGGTTTGTAGACGTCTGCCAACTCTTTTTCTATGGTGGAATTGGGTTCCGCTTTCGCGAAAGCGATATTTAAATGATCTTCAATCTGTGACTTGATCTCATCGCTCCATTCCAAGATCTCTGCTGGTGTAATGTATTGTTTATCCAAAAGTTCCCGCTCCAACATGCGCACTGGATCGCGCTGTTCCCAGTAATCCATGAGCTCATCTGGAACATACTTGGTACCGCTGGCCTCTTCATGTCCACGTCTCCTAAAGGTTTTAAATTCTATCAAAACAGGCCGCGGATTCATTCTCATGTCTTCCAGAATCTGTGAGGTTTTTTGATACACCTCGATGATATTATTACCATCAATGACGTGCGATTCCATTCCATAACCTATGGCACGATCTGCCAGGTTTTCACAACGGTATTGCTCTGACGTTGGGGTGCTTAGTCCATAACCGTTGTTCTCTATACAAAACAAAACGGGAAGATCCCAAACGCTGGCCACGTTAAGCGCCTCGTGAAAATCGCCTTCACTGGTTCCACCTTCACCTGTAAAAACCACGGTAGCCTTTTGGTTATTTCTTAGTTTTTGGGCAAGCGCAATACCATCGGCGACACCCAATTGCGGTCCCAGATGCGAGATCATTCCTATAATCTTGTACTCTTGAGTCCCAAAATGGAAGCTGCGGTCGCGACCTTTTGTAAAACCTTCCAGCTTGCCTTGCCACTGTGCGAATAGTTTCCACAATGGGATGCCTCTTGAAGTGAATACACCCAAGTTTCTATGCATAGGCAAAATGTATTCATCAGATTGCATCGCCATGGTTACACCTACAGCGATCGCTTCTTGACCTATACCAGAGAACCATTTTGAAATCCTGCCCTGGCGCAACAGGATGAGCATTTTTTCTTCTATTAGTCTAGGTAATAGCATGCCTTGGTATAGTTCTAAAGCCAGCTCTTGATTGATTTCCTGCGGTATGCTAATAAGATTTTGAGATTCCATAGGGTTGTGAATGCCTTCCAAATGTAAAATATTCAATATTATAAAAAGGTTTTCAGGTTGACCTTTCTACGCTTTTTTAGAGCATAAAACATTAGTATCTTTATACTATTCTTAATGTTCATTTAGAGCTTGACAGTATTGATACGAGCGATGTTCTTAAGTTTTTAATATTGATACAATGACAAACATACCTAGCGTGGATCTTGCAGATTTCCTAAGCGATGATCCAGAGAGAAAAAAGAAATTTATTGATGAAATTGGAAAGGCCTATGAAGAGATAGGTTTTGTGGCGCTTAAAAACCACTTTCTTTCTGATGAGTTGGTAGAAAAGTTATATGCACAGGTTGAAAAATTCTTTCAGCTGCCTGTGGAAACAAAGGAATCCTATGAGCGTCCAGAATTAGGCGGCCAGCGTGGATATGTTTCTTTTGGGAAAGAACATGCCAAAGGAAAAAAAGAAGGTGATTTGAAAGAGTTCTGGCATTTTGGTCAAGAGCCTAGCGATGACGCAGACCTTACGGAAACCTATCCGGATAACGTCAAAGTCAAAGAACTACCCGAATTCAACAAAACAGGAATGGAAGCTTATAGAATGCTGGAGAAAACCGGTATTTATGTACTTAGAGCTTTGGCACTGCACATAGGACTTCAAGAAAATTACTTTGATCACTGGGCCAGTAATGGGAACTCTATTTTGAGACCTATTCACTATCCACCTATTACCAGCGAGCCAGAAAATGCGGTACGTGCCGGTGCCCATGGTGATATTAACTTGATTACTTTGTTAATGGGCGCGAGCGCTCCTGGATTACAGGTACAACGTCGTGATGGTGAATGGCTGGATGCCATCGCCCAGGAAGATGAATTAGTGATCAACGTAGGTGATATGTTGCAGCGACACACCAACAATAAGTTGCGATCTACCATTCACCGAGTTGTAAATCCACCAAGAGAATTATGGCATACACACCGCTACTCTATTCCGTTCTTTTTACATCCACGTAGTGATATGAGATTGGATTGTTTGGAAGAGTGTATTGATGAGGATCACCCTAAACAATATGAAGACATCACTGCAGGTGAGTTTTTACACCAACGATTAGTGGAAATAGGACTGATCAAGAAATAGTTTGATCTTCAAAAATTGAAAAATCCAGAGCTGGCATATATGCTGGCTCTGGATTTTTTTTGATCTCACATGAAGTTCTAGCCTACCACTACTTTACCTTCAATTTTATCGATCACGGCTTGTGCTGCAGCCTTACCGTTGAGCATTGCTGCATTGAGCGATCCATTACTCAATTGATCACCTGCTAGATATATATTTTGGGTAAGCTGTGTTTCAGTAGGATTCATGGAGTAATTAAGATTTTTCAAATCTGGTAATGCTTTTTTAATCGTTTTAGAATGAACTAATTCACCAGCATCGATTTTACAATGTTCTTTCATCTCCATGCGTACTCTCGCTGCCAGTTCGTTGATGTCGTATTCATGGCTCTTCACAACAGAAACACTCAACATATTTTCATGACCTTCAAACACATCCTGCAAAAAATGGAAATTATTACTTAGCGTGTTTTTTGCGCTCACCAGTCCAATAATAGGCTTGCAGAAACCCTTATGTTCCGTTTTAAAATATAGCACGGTAACCTCATGCCACTTCATATTTGAGATAGGAAGATTAGGTACAAGCCTATCCGCTTGTGTAGCTATGATTGTGTAATCAGATTCCAGTTTTGATCCATCAGCTAGCGTGATTTGGGAACCTACTACTCTGGATACGGGTTGGTTAAGGTGAATGTGCTCACTTGGCAACTGTTCTGCAAGCTGCCCCGGAATGTCTGCAATTCCGTTTTTAGGTAAGGTGGCACTGCCCTGCGCAAACATTTTGAATACAAATTCAAACATGCGGCTACTGGTTTGCAGCTCATCTTCCAGAAAAATTCCCGCATAGAATGGTTTAAAGAACTTGGAAATGATCTTTTCAGAAAATCCAGCTTTTTGCAGGTAAGCCAGTGTGGTTTGCTCCTTTGCCTCAAAGATTTCCTTAAGAGATTTTTGTTTCAGCTTTCGCGAAAGCGTAAATATTTTCAACTTGTCCTTTATCGATCCAACTTTTGAAAAAGCGACCATGAATAGAAAACTAGGATCTCTGGTTGGATCTCCAACGGTTGATTTTTTACCGTCAGTGAATAGGTAGGCACCTGGTGAGAATTTGGTAAGTTCCAAAGATTCCAGGTCCAAAAATTCCTGCGCTGCTGGATAGGAATCCAACAATACCTGAAAACCATGATCAAGTATGTTACCGTCCTTGTAGTCTGTTGCCACACGACCACCTACATGTGCCGCAGCGTCATATAATTGTGCTTTGTACCCAGAATTCTTGAGGTGAATGGCGGCGCACAGACCGCTCACGCCTGCGCCTATGATGGTTATGGTTGGAGAATTTTGCATCTTACAAAAATAAACCAGCAAGGCAGACCGCATCGACTTTTGTTTAAGCTTAACACTTATCATTCAAACACAGTCTATTTTTACATAAATCCAGCATCATGACCCAAGAAAAAATTGAAAACGCAGAGTCCTTTAGCGAGCAGATTAGCATCGCTTTGGGCAATTATTATAACCATTTTGTTGAGTTGCTACCACGCTTAGGACTAGGATTGATCATCATCATTTTAGGATTTTTGATTGCTGGTTATATAGGTAGGTTTACCTCGAGACGCGTGAAAGCCAGAACTGCAGATCCCTTAATGAGCCGTTTCCTGGGACAAGCCATACGGTTATTGTTGATCATTGCGTTTATAGTCTTGTCACTTCAAGCCGCCGGTTTTGGTAACGTGAGTGCAGGAATTTTTGCCACTGCAGGAGCCAGTGCCGTGATATTGGGATTTGCATTCAAGGACATAGGTCAAAACTTTATCGCAGGAGTCATCTTGAGTTTCAACAGACCTTTTAATGTTAATGATACGGTTGAGATTGGAGACAATTTTGGGAAGGTAAAAGCCTTGGAATTTAGATACACTAAACTCAAAACCTTTGACGGGAAAGATGTCTACATCCCAAATAGTGATGTCATCACGAGACCAGTAACCAATTATACCGAAGACGGATTCTTCCGTTGGGATTTTATGGTAGGTCTGGACTATGAAGATGATATCAATCTCGCCAAAGCGGTTATTCTTAAAACCCTGGAAGATGACCCTAGAGTAATTACAGATGAGGAACATCAAAGCTATGTGGCAGAAGACGAACTGGCCACAAGTACCGTGAACGTAAAAGTGATGTTCTGGGTAGATACGACAGATTATGGTAGGGTCGCTACACAAACGAAAGGTCGAGTCATAGGCAATGTGAAAAAAGCCTTGATGCAAGAAGGATTCTATCTACCGGCAGATATTCAGGAAATCAAGCTGTATGGTCGTGAGTCTGAACTAAATTTGTCCATGAAAGAAATAAAAAGCAGCGATGATTAAAATTTTTAGATACCTAGCCATTGCAGAAGGTTATTCATTCCTTTTGGTCCTCTTTGTGACCATGCCACTTAAATATCTAGGCGGTATAGGAATGCCCAACAAAATTGTAGGCATGGCGCATGGTTTTTTGTTTTTAGGCTACGTGGTTCTTGCTATTGTGGTCGCTCAAATCCTCAAGTGGAAGTTTAAGGACATGATTATAGTGATCTTGATGTCTGTAGTGCCTTTCGGTACATTCTGGATGAAGGATAAATATTTGAACGATGGTTCAGAAGCTTTAGAGGCAGCTTAATCTTTGAAATAAGATCTAGAATTAAGACTAAGCTCACTACAAAAATGAACTTATTTAAGAGTTCGTCATTTTCAGTTGCAAACTGAATTTATAGTTTGTTATTCCTCTATTCCTAAGACTATCCGCCTATACCGCGACGCTTCATGCGTTCTGATTGATATTCAGTTTCTGTTTTACCGTGAGGTGCCGGCTTACCATTCTCATCCAGATTGACTAGGATGATTGTTTTGATGGTAATGATGGTTTCATACGTCATCTTATTGCGCACCACACAATGCAGATTGATGGATGTCTTTCCAAAAGAATTCACCTCAAGACCTATTTCAATGATGTCGCCTGTTTTAGCGCTGGCCTTAAAGTCAATGTCACTCATATATTTGGTCACCACTCTAGAATTTTCAAACTGAATGATGGTATAAAGAGCAGCTTCTTCATCGATCCAGTCCAACAACCTACCACCGAATAGCGTGCCGTTAGGGTTGAGATCTTCTGGTTTGATCCATTTGCGCGTGTGGAAATTCATGACTTTAATTTGTTCAAAATTAAGCAAACCCACAATCAATTGCATATTGCATTAACTTTGTCGCATCAACCCTACCACGTGAAATACATCTCGAGCCCGCATAATGCCATCATACGCCATGCAGAGCAACTGCAGCGCAAGAGCAAGACGCGCAAAAAAGAAGGTCTTTTCTTGATTGAAGGACAACGAGAAATAGGTCTTGCTATTACTGGCGGCTTTGAAATCGATAAAGTGCTCATTTGCGGTGATATTCTTTACAGCTCCAACGATTTTACAAATGACCAGGTCATTGCAGATCTTGGTTTAAAAGGTGATGAAGAATTGATTGCCGTCTCTCAGGACGTTTATGAAAAGCTTGCCTACCGCAGCGGTACGGAAGGTTGTATCGCTTTCGCGAAAGCGAAAAAAACCAATCTATCCAATTTACCATTATCAGACAATCCATTGATTCTCATCGCAGAATCACCGGAAAAGCCAGGAAATGTAGGTGCCTTGTTAAGAACGGCAGATGCTGCTGGAATTGATGCCGTGATCATCGTTGACCCTATATCAGATTTGTTCAACCCCAACGTGATTCGATCCAGTGTAGGCTGTATTTTTACTGTGCCTACGGTCATCGCTACCGCTGCAGAATGTGTGGCGTTTTTGAAAAGTAAATCCATTGATCTTTATGCGGCGACCCTTCAAACCAGTGAACGCTATGACCTTGTGGATTTTAAAAAGCCTGCAGCCATCGCGGTAGGCACTGAAGCTACCGGTTTATCCCAAGTGCTACGAGATGCCGCAACCACTAACATTATTATCCCCATGAGTGGCGCCATTGATAGCATGAATGTGAGTGTGAGCGCAGCTATCCTGCTTTTTGAAGCGAGACGCCAGCGTGGTTTTTAACCGAGAATCGTGTACAACTCCTGTGCATTTTGTAAAATTAAACATCATGATCCAGCTACCTTTGTAATATGGATGCGCAAACCCTTTTTTACATCATTATAGGAATTCTGAGCTTTGAATTTCTATTGGAACGCACCTTGAGCTACCTTAACTACTCCTGGTACTCCAAGCCTATACCTAAAGTTGTGAGCGATGTCTATGATGCTGCAGAATACGATCGCTCGCAGGAATATAAAAAGACCAATTTTAGATTTGGCACCATATCGGCTACTGTTTCCTTTGTCGCAACTTTGATGTTCCTGTTTCTGGATGGTTTTGCCATTGTAGATGCCTGGGCGCGATCTGTGGCAGATCATGACATTCTGGTTGCTATTGTTTTCTTCGGGATCATTGCGATTGCTGGCGAGTTGATCTCATTACCGTTCTCCTATTTTGGCACCTTTGTGATAGAAGAACGTTTTGGTTTCAATAAAACCACAAAAAAAACATTCATTATCGATAAGATAAAAGGCTGGCTGCTTACAGCGGTTTTAGGTGGCGGTTTGCTGGCCATCGTCATTTTGTGCTATCAATGGGCTGGCGATGATTTCTGGTGGTACGTCTGGATTCTGGTTTTTGTGATCTCGCTATTGATGAATATGTTCTATGCGCGATTGTTTGTTCCCTTATTCAACAAACAAGTGCCGCTGGAAGAAGGACCGCTGAAACATAAGATCAGCGATTATGCGGCAACGGTTGGATTCCAGCTGGATAAAATATTTGTCATCGATGGTAGTAAGAGATCTACAAAAGCTAATGCCTATTTCAGCGGATTTGGCAGCGAAAAGCGCGTGACGCTTTACGACACCTTGATTGATAAACTCACCCACGAAGAGATCGTGGCCGTCCTCGCTCACGAAGTAGGCCATTACAAGAAGAAACACATCATCTACAATCTTGTGGCCAGCACAATCACTACTGGATTGACGTTGTGGTTGTTTTCGCTTTTTGTCGATAGTGATTTATTAGCTCAAGCGTTAGGCGTGACTCAGGCATCCTTTCATGTAGGTTTGGTCGCTTTTGGATTGCTCTACGCACCCATTTCTAGAATTACAGGTCTGATTATGAGTTCGCTTTCGCGAAAGTTTGAATACCAGGCAGACCACTATGCCCAAAAAACCTATGCAGGTGTTCCATTAATCAATGCGCTCAAGAAACTTTCCAGTTCGAGCCTAAGCAATTTGACTCCACATCCGGCCTATGTAATTTTTCACTACTCACACCCAAGTTTAGAGCAACGTATACAGGCGATGAATGGGTGATCTTCAACTCTATGCCAAGTATCACCATGTATTTTTTGATAAATTTTATCTTTTAGATTGAGCAATAAATTTATATACCGATTATCTCCCGCAGAAAAAGAAAATATAGCAAGTAATTTGATCGGTATTTTAGAAAATGATTCTGCTATTGAAAAACGGACTGCAGAATTTATAAGCAATTGGATTCTTACTGATGCCAGTGAAAAAAGAAAAGCTTTTTTTGACGTTTGGGATATTGTTCTTAGAAATTATTTACCTCAAACTAGACCCGTACTCTTTAGATCCTGTAACAGAATTGGAAGGAAAGATAAACTAGCAAGTTTCACAGGTAGAATTGATGAGGCTAAAAGAATTGGCCAAGGAAAAGGGTTGATTTTAATTTGTAATACTGCAGAAAGTTTAAAGTTTGAAGATCAATTATATCAAACTGGTAATTATCAAAACACGTTTTATCCTTTAGCAAGCGTATTAAGAAAATCCAGAATATTAAATGATTCCATGTTTTCAGATAGATTATTGGATTATGAAATGGAAGACGAATACATAATGAGAATTCGAACGGAAAAAATGCATGTGCTAAAATGGGCTTAAGAAAAATTTTTAATTACTTCTTCTCCTTTTGCGGCGCTCCTTTTTAGCTTTTTTCTTTAAGTACTCCTCACGTTTTTTGGCACGTTCCGCTAGGTTGACTTTGTCATAATTAGGCGGCAAATTGGCCTCAAAATCCTTCCACAACGCACGGCCTGCAAAATAATCTACTGGTATGGCTGGATCCTGTGGTTCCAGCGTGTCACGTTTGAATTGCTGCTGTAGGATGTCCTCGATATAAAAATCTTCTACCACGGTCATGGGCTGGTACTCTTCCTTAAGCGAGATGTCAAAAAAACTCGCGGTATTATTGAACCAGAACGCACTCCAGCCACTGCGCAATCGCTTGATCAATTCAAAAGCGGTATCACCCGTCTGTCTATGGATCAATTTGATAAGGATCTGACCTTCCGTACGGGTTAGTTTTTTCAGTTCTTCTTTGAACTCGTCCTCGATGTAATTCTCCACCATTTTGGCATATCGCCTTTGGTCGCCTTTGTTATCAATGGTAGCGAGCCTTCTGTCCAGTTCGGTAAGTCGTTCTGCGGCGAGTTTTGCATACGGCCAGACACGTTTTACCTTACGTTGTAAAATCAGGTATCTAACACGCTCGTAACGGCTGGTAAATTTTAGGTCTTGGATAAGCAGTATTTCATCCAATTCCACGGCACTTACACTATCGCCGTCTATATAAAAGTAGTCTGCGGTTGCGGTCTTGACGCTGTCTGTAGGTTGTGGAGAAGATGGTATTGTTTGCGCTTTCGCGAAAGCGGAACACATCAAAAGCAACATCACAAAATAAAGTCTCTGAATCATACCCAAATAGTGCCAAAAAGCATTCCAAAGTTAAGAATATACCCTAGAAACAAACGGTTTCTAGAGGTCGATTATTATCTTCACGTCAAATTGAAAAAATAATGGCAGACAAGAGCATACTTAACGATACATCGATGGAATTTCTAGAGAAATACCTCAATACAGCATCGCCTACCGGTTATGAATGGAATGGGCAGCAAGTATGGATGGATTATCTTAAACCTTATGTGGATGAATTTATTACTGACAATTATGGTACCGCTGTAGGTGTCATCAATCCAGATGCAAAATATAAAGTGGTAATAGAAGGACACGCCGATGAAATCTCGTGGTATGTCAACTATATTACTGATGATGGACTAATTTACGTCGTGCGCAATGGTGGATCTGACCACCAGATTGCACCGTCAAAAAGAGTGAACATTCATACACCGCAGGGAATTGTTACAGGCGTTTTTGGCTGGCCAGCGATTCACACTCGTGATAAATCCAAAGAGGAATCTCCAAAACTCGAAAACATCTTTATCGATATAGGTGCCGAGGATAAGGAAGAAGTGCTTAAAATGGGCGTTGATGTAGGCTGCGTCATTACCTATCCAGATAAATTCATGGTGCTGAACAAAAACAAATTTGTCTGTCGTGCCCTGGATAACCGCATGGGCGGATTCATGATCGCCGAAGTGGCCCGATTGCTTAAAGAGAATAAAAAGGAATTGGACTTTGGGCTTTATGTGACCAACAGCGTGCAGGAAGAAATAGGTTTACGTGGCGCCGAAATGATCACACAAACGATCAAACCTAACGTGGCCATCGTGACAGACGTAACACATGACACGACTACACCTATGATCGATAAGAAAACCAATGGTGATGCTGCCATAGGTAAAGGTCCAGTACTGGCTTATGCACCTGCAATACAAAATAAGCTGCGCAACATCATCATGGAAACAGCGACGAAAAATAAGATTCCTTTCCAGCGTCGCGCTACCAGTCGTTCTACAGGAACTGATACGGATGCATTTGCCTACAGCAATGGCGGTGTACCTAGCGCCTTGATTTCACTGCCGTTGCGTTATATGCACACCACAGTGGAAATGGTGCATCGCGAAGACGTAGAGAACGTGATTAAAATGATCTATGAAACCTTGCTGGTTCTTAAAGCAGATCAAAGCTTCAATTATTTTGAAGGTCGCAGCGAGAAACTCATCTAATCTAGGTTTTAAACCAATGATAAATCTGCCAGTTGATGCCTAAAGACATAAGCTGGCAGTTTTTTTTAAACAACACAACTACAATATGTTGACAGCTACAGATTGGATAGGTGCTATAGGAGTCTTCCTTATTTTACTGGCGTACTTCCTCACGGTAATAAAGAAAGTAAAGACCGAAGATCTAACTTTTATACTCCTCAACTTTGTGGGCGCATCGCTGGCCTGCTTTGCTTCCATCCTATTGGAATACTGGCCGTTTATAATTCTGGACGCCTGCTGGAGTTTGATTTCTTTATACTCATTGGTGAATTACTTCACTCGAAAAAACCAACTTTAAGCAGCTCAACTACTTGTTTAGATTACTTAATTTATCTACTTGTAAATAAACTGACTAGCAATCCGATAAGGCTACGTTTACGGCCAGACCGCCTTCACTAGTTTCCTTGTATTTGGAGTTCATGTCTTGTGCCGTTTGCCACATAGTTTGAATGATTTTATCCAGTGGCACCTTGGCATTTTTGGCATCTGTATCCAATGCCATCTCACAGGCATTAATGGCTTTGATAGCGCCCATGGCATTTCTCTCAATACATGGAATCTGGACCAATCCAGCAATGGGATCGCAAGTCATTCCTAGGTGATGTTCCATAGCGATCTCGCTTGCCATTAATACTTGGGCTGGCGTGCCGCCCATAAGCTCGGTTAATGCACCAGCAGCCATGGCACTACTTACGCCTATTTCTGCTTGACAACCGCCCATTGCCGCGCTTATGGTGGCTCCTTTCTTAAACAACGAACCTATTTCTCCCGCAACGAGTAGGAACTTCTTGATGTCTTTAAAATCGGCAGAATGGTTTTCAATCACTAAATAATACATCAATACGGCTGGAATGACGCCAGCGCTACCGTTAGTTGGTGCGGTGACTACTCTACCTAGAGAGGCGTTGACTTCATTAACGGCTAGAGCAAAACAGGAAACCCATTTAAGAATCTCCCTAAATTTTACCTCAGTTCCTCTTATAGCTTCAATCCATTCTTCTTTATTGGAGTATTCGGCGCCTTTCTGTAAACGCTGGTGCGTATCATAGGCTCGGCGTCTTACATTCAAACCACCTGGCAAGATACCTTCTGTATGACAACCAGTGTACATCGAGTCCAGCATCACATCCCAAATATCTTGCAAGCGGGAATCGATGTCTTCAGGATCATTGAGGTACTCCTCGTTTTCCAAAACAATCTGTGAAACCGATTTATTTTCTCGCTCACAGTAGGCTAATAAATCTACCGCATTGGAAACCGGTCGTGGAAAACATTCAAAAATAGCTCTTTGTCTCGCTGCTCTTTTGCGTTCCTTTTGCACAAAGAATCCGCCGCCTATACTGTAATAGGTTTCAAATATCGACTTACCTGAATCCAGCACGGCTTTGAATCGAATACCGTTAGGATGGAATGGCAAAAAGTTTTTATTGAACCTAATCGCCTTTTCTGGATGAAACGTGATGAGGTGAACACCGTCCAGCTGCAACAAGTGCTGGTGGTTGACATACTGCACGGTTTCTGGAATCTCTGCTATATCGCAAGTTTGTGGATCTGCATTGGTGAGTCCTAAGATGACTGCGATGTCAGTCGCGTGACCCTTTCCTGTCAAGGAAAGAGAGCCATAAAGATCAATTTCTATGGCAGTAACATTTCCTAAAACACCTTTATCTCGCAATTTCCCTAAAAAATTGCGCGCTGCTCGCCATGGTCCTAGTGTATGAGAACTGGATGGGCCAACGCCTATTTTAAGCATATCAAATACACTTATGGCCTCGATTTTTTTAGGTATTTCACTCATGCAATCTGTACTTAATTTTCGCGCGCAAATATACATGGATTCCTAAGTCCATAACGCAAAAACCAAGATCACTAATCTACTGAAAAAGTATTCCTTTCCAGATTAAACAAATAGCAACACCAGCGTGAGTACCAATCCAGCGGCGGCAAACCACATCCCTTTTTTGAAAATAGGCGTGGACGGTAAAAACATCCAGAAAGCCGACACTACAAAGAATAATAGACTAACACCAAATAGGATATTTAGATAATATAAAGGCTGTCCTGTTTTTGCCTTGTGAAAATTTTGAAGCTTATCTAATAAATAAGGGTTTTGCAACTTTGTGTAAGAGACAAAACCAGTTTGGACATTATAAACACCTGTTTTAAAGGCAATTTCTTTATCAGTTACTTTACTTGCTTCAAAGTCTTTTATCTTAAGTTCTTTTCCCACCTGTTCAGGACTAAGGTTAGAATCCAACGTTTCTTCAACAGTCACCTGTTGCTTTAAGTAATCTGTATTTCTAAAAATGAGCGCCACGCCACTTATGGCATACACAGCCATGATTCCCGCTAGAAAAAAGCCTAGATAGCGGTGATACATTCTTACTTTATTAGAGGTTTTTCTTCCCATGAAAAATTATTATTTGGAACATTTCTAAATAGCAAATTTACTATAGGTTTCTCAATTCCAAGGACACAAATCCAATTTAATTTTGTGGATATTACGTAAAAATAAATGTGTTTTTATAGAAGTATTTGTTGTCGATGTCTGTTGGAATCAACAAACTGAAGAGTTGTGGTTTTGATGGTACTATACTTCGCTTTCGCGAAAGCGAAATAAAACAAAAGCACTTAACTTTTATTTGGCTCAACTTTTAAAAGCTATTAACGGCAAGGCATGATAGCGCCTTTTATCTTTATATAAAAAGATGAAAAAGATTTTTATTTTATTAATGGCATGCTCAATTACTGGAATCGCCACGGCACAAACCAACTTTGACCTCAAAACCCATCAAGCAACACCGACTACTAAGAATACAGCAGCTACTACAGAAAGTTTGCAATCGACATTGTATCAATTGATCGCTCATTATCATGGTGTACAACAGGCTCATTGGAATGTGCAAGGTCCACAATTTGAAAGTCTACACGGATTGTTAGGAGATTTCTATGGCGCTCTAGGTACGGACATTGATCGAGTTGCGGAACGTCAAATCATTTTAGGCAGTCCAGCTGACGGCAGACCTAGACAAGTAGCTCAAACTACTATATTGGGAGCAACGCCTAATGGTTTTCAAAAGGATTATGATGTTGTAAAAGATCTTTCTACAAAAACTCAAAAACTCAGTAATTTTTTATCGGATCAGATTGAAATTACTGGTGAGACTAATGTGGTTACCCAAGATTTATTGATTGATGTAAAAGCTGGAATTGATATCTACCTATGGAAAATAAGATCGTTTTCTTATAATTAGTAGACCATAAAATAATTGTAGTAAAACCTTCTCATGCGAGAAGGTTTTTTTATGGCCGCTTAGTAGCTACCACATCATCCTTTGTTCTCTTACGGCTATTGATGAAATAGACGCCAGTCAATAACAAGAGTGCTGCGATGCCGGTTTGAAGACTTAATTCTTCTTCAAGAAAGTACCAGCCCAGCAAAATAGCGATCACTGGGTTGATAAAGCTGGATGTAGAAACTTTTTCTGGAGATACATTTTTGAGCAAATAATTAAACGAGGTGAAGGCAGCGATACTTCCAAAAAGAATCAAACAAACCAGTGAGATTTGGGTTTGTGCTTCCCATGCCAGCGGTGATTTCCATCTTTCACCAAAGGCCAAACTCCCAAAGACCAACAAAACTCCAGCAGACAACATCTGGTAAGCTGTCGCTACAAAGAAATTGGCTGGTAAGTCTGCTGAGGCCACAAAGAGACTGCCGCTACACCATGCAATCAAACAGGTGAAGATCATTAGAATCCCTATGATCATGCCGTCTTTTGCGATGATATCATTTTGGCTTACCAAAAAATACATCCCTATAATTCCCAGCGTGACTCCTACCATGGATTTCCACTGTAGTTTTTTACGCTGTATAATGCGCATCATCAATAAAATTATCAATGGCTGTAACGCTGCGAGCAAGGATGCAAAACCAGAATCGACCCATTTCAGCGCCCAGACAAAGACACCGTTACCATAAGCCAAGAACAGAAAACCAGCCAGAATGCAATTGAGCAATTGTTTTTTTGTAATCGCTAGACTGTACTTTAAAGATCTAGCAATAATAAATATGATGATGCTGGCAGATATAAATCGAATCGACGCCAGGAAGAATGGCGGTAACTCAAGCACTGCCATCTTATTCCATAGATAAGTGCTACCCCAAAAAACATAGATACAGAAAAAAGCAAGAATTAATATCCACGTTTTTTTGGAAAACTTCATGGTTGTGCAGCTTCTGGAATTAAGCGGGCAAAGCTATGCTTTTCCACAACCATAGATTGTTGAACGCCTTTATTTAATTCTTAAAAAACCTTAGGACCATTTGTTTCTAATGTCTTCCAGATTCAAATTATGGATGCTGCCCTCGTGAGAATGCTTTTTTGAATAATCAGGTTGGTAGGTTCCATCCTGCACTTGACTACCTATGGTTTTATAGGCGTCTCTAAAACTAGCGCCGTCCACCACCAGGTTATTGATGCTATCTACTGTAAATAAGTATTGATATTTAGGGTCATTGAGATCTATGTCGGATACAATTACTTGCTGGATGGCATAGTTCAAGATCGCTAGACAATCCTGCATGTCCACAATGGCTCTAATCATGGATTCTTTCATCAATTGATAATCTCTGTGATAGCCGCTAGGTAGATTGTTTGTCAACAAAACCATCTCACTTTGAAGCGCTTGTATGCGATTACATTTCCCACGAATGAGTTCAAAAACGTCTGGATTCTTTTTGTGAGGCATGATGCTACTACCTGTGGTAAGCGCATCAGGAAAGCTCACAAAGCCAAAATTCTGACTCATGTACAAACAAATGTCCATTGCAAATCTGGAAAGTGTATTTGCCAGACTTCCCAAGGCATAGCTAATCGTGCGCTCACTCTTGCCACGAGCCATTTGTGCCGCCACCACGTTATATTTGAGTGTGGAAAAACCCATTTTCTCTGTTGTAAAAGTCCTGTCAATCGGGAAAGAACTACCATAACCCGCCGCACTTCCCAACGGATTTTGATCCACGGTTTTAAAAGCGGCTTGAAGTAAATAGTTGTCATCCACCAGCAATTCTGCATAGGCAGAAAACCACAGTCCAAAAGAAGATGGCATCGCTACCTGCAAATGCGTATAACCTGGAAGCAATTGATCTTTATGGGTTTCGGCGAGGTTCAATAAGGTTTCAAACAAATCATGACTTTGAGATTGAATGGCGGTTAATTGCTCTTTATAAAAGAGTTGTAAGGCTGTGATTACCTGATCATTTCGTGATCTTGCAGTATGTATCTTTTTACCAACATCACCATAACGCTGGGTAAGCTCGCTCTCGATTTTTGAGTGTACATCTTCAAATTCTTGCTCAATGACAAATTCGCCATTATCGATCTGTTCTTTGAGAATCGAAAGACCTTCTGTCAGTTGGGCCAATTCATCTGCTTCCAAGATGCCAATTTTCTTAAGCATTTTCGCGTGCGCCAGTGAGGCTTGAACATCATACGCAGCAATATGTAAGTCAATCTCACGATCATTACCTACGGTAAATTGCTCAATCCTGTCGTCTATCTTAATTCCTTTGTCCCAAAGTTTCATAATCTAATTTTCTATTGCTTATTGCCTATTCTCCTAATCCCTAATTCCCAATTCCCAATTCCACCTTACAATATCTTCTCTAAGATCTGCTTGTATATCTCAATACCTTCGACGATTTCAGAAACGTAAATAAATTCATCTGCTGTGTGTGATCGTTGGCTTAAACCTGGACCCAATTTTACAGATGGACAGGTCAAAACAGCTTGATCTGATAAGGTAGGCGATCCATAGGTTTCCCTACCTATCGCAAGTCCTGCCTTTACAATATCGTGATCCATAGGAATGCTGGAAGAATTTAGTTTCAACCCGCGAGGCTTGATGCTGTCGCAAGGCGATTCCTTTTGAAGCAAGTCGGCTATTTCCTTATTGCTATAGGCATCGTTGACTCTAACATCTATAACAAGATCCACTTGGGATGGAACGGCGTTGTGTTGCTGTCCGGCCTTGATTTGTGTAACAGTCATCTTGACATCGCCCAAAGCCTTGCTGCCTTTCTCAAACTTGTAATTCTTGAACCACTCCAACACCTTGATACAGTTATATATTGCGTTGTCATTATTGGGATGCGCCGCATGACTTGCAGTTCCCTTGACGATGGCGTCAAAAACCACCAAACCTTTCTCAGCTACTGCCAGGTGCATTTGGGTAGGTTCGCCTACTATTGCTACATCAATATGCGGAATTACCGGAATCATACTCACCAAACCCTTATTACCACTGCTCTCTTCTTCGGCGCTGGCGACGATGACTAAGTTGTACTTCAAGTCTTTTTTGTCGTAAAAATGAACAAAAGTCGCCAACAAACTCACCAAACAACCGCCAGCATCATTGCTGCCCAAACCATACAATTTATCATCTTCTATGGTCGCGGTAAAAGGATCTCTCGTGTATGCCTTATTGGGCTTGACCGTATCGTGATGCGAGTTGAGCAATATCGTGGGTTTGCTCTTGTCAAAATACTTATTGATCGCCCAAACGTTATAATCCGTTTGCTTGACCTCTACACCATGAGCCTCAAGCCAGTTGGAAATATGGCGAGCCGTTTGATCTTCCTCACTAGAGAATGATGGAGTCTGTATCAATTGCTTGAGTAATTCAATCGCATCTGTAGTCAATGAGCTCATAGGATTAGAGTTGTGTGGTTGTTATCTGTACTTGTAATCATCGATGCCAGTCCTATATGAACGCTGGAAACCCCATTTTGAAGGGCTCTAAAACTGTTCTGCATCTTGGGCAACATGCCGTCTGCGATGACCTTTTCTAGTTTTAAATGCTCGTATTCCTTTTGGTCAATGTCCTGTATCAAACTGCTGGGATCATTAATATCCCTTAAAACACCTTGTTTTTCAAAGCAGTAATAAAGCTGTGTGGTGTACGCTTTCGCGAAAGCGGAACAAACATCAGCCGCAACGGTATCTGCATTGGTATTGAGTAATTGACCAGCACCATCGTGCGTGATCGCGCAAAAAACGGGCGTGATGCCATGGTCCAACAACAGCTGTATAAAATCTACGTTCACCGATTTGGGATCGCCCACATGACCAAAATCAATTGGTTTTTTGTCCCGTATTTTTGATACAATGCTATTGCCATCAGCGCCGGTCAAGCCCAAGGCATTGCAACCTAGACCTTGTAATCGCGCCACCAGATTCTTGTTGATTTTACCGGCATAAGCCATGGTAATGATGTCCAAAGTGGCATCGTCTGTAATGCGGCGACCGTCAATTTGCTGCACTGGAACATCCAAATCCCGAGCCATCGAACTTGCCAAATTACCACCACCATGAATCAAGATCTTGGGCTCTTTGATCGCTGCAAAATCCTCCAAAAATGAACCAATAGCCGTTGGGTCATCAATCAGCTTACCTCCTATTTTTATGACTTTTAGTGTATTCATTTTTAATACCTTGCCTTTATTTACCTAATCAATTACGTTATGTTTTCTAAAAGTGTCTTCAAAACAGCTTGCGCCGCATAAGTGCGGTTTCGAGCTTGCTGGATCACTACCGATTGATCACTGTCCAGTACCGCATCTTCTACCACAACATTGCGTCGTACCGGCAAACAGTGCATGAATATCGCGTGGCCTAATTTTTCTTTGGTCATCATCCAATGGCTATCTGTATTGGTGACTTGGCCATAGTCATCAAAACTGCTCCAGTTCTTCACATAAACCACATCGGCATCCTTGAGCGCTTCCTGCTGATTGTGATTGATGGTAATTCCTTTAGTGATTTTAGGATCGAGGTCATAACCTACTGGGTTTGTAATCACAAACTCTACATCACACAGCTTCATGGATTTCACAAAACTGTTGGCCACGGCGTGCGGCAACGCACGTGGATGTGGCGCCCAAGACAGCACGACTTTGGGACGTTTCTTTGTGACTGTTTCTTTGATCGTTACAGCGTCCGTCAATCCTTGTAAGGGATGCGACAAGGCACTTTCCATGTTCACAATAGGTACTCCAGCATATTTGATAAAAGCATTCAAGACTTTCTCAGTAGCATCTGCTACTTTGTCTTTCAAGCCTGCGAAGGCACGAACGGCAATAATATCAGCATACTGTGCGATGACTTGGGTCGCTTCCTTGATATGTTCTGCAGTGTCTAGGTTCATGACGGTACCGTCACCAAATTCCAAATTCCAAGAGTCAGAAACGTTCAAAACCATCACATCCATACCTAGGTTGCGTGCCGCCTTCTCAGTACTCAGTCGGGTTCTCAAACTGTTGTTGAAAAATACCAATGCGATGGTTTTTCGTTTTCCTAATTCCTCAAACACAAACGGATTTTTCTTAAGCTCTAAAGCCAGATCTACCGTAGCTTCAAAGTTCTCTAGGCTCTCTAAATTGCTATAATGTTTCATTGAACTGCTGTTTTCAAAGCGGTCTTAAGCGCGTCTACAAAAGTGTCTATGTGTGATTTTTGAACCGTTAAGGATGGTAAGATCCTTATCAGATTGGGGTTTTTGGAATTTCCGGTAAAAATATGATGGTTAAGGATCAGGTCTTTACGCAAATCTGCAATAGGGAAATCAAACTCTAATCCCAGCATCAATCCACGTCCTTTGACCCTTTTGATCTCAGGAATATCCTTTATCTGATCCAGAAAATAGGCAGACATATCCGTAGCGGCCTGCATCAATTGCTCTGTCTCAATGATATCCAGTACCGCATTGACCGCGGCGCAAGCGAGATGATTCCCGCCAAAGGTCGTTCCCAACATCCCAAAACTAGCTTTGATGTCATGATGGATCAACACGCCACCTACCGGAAAACCATTGCCCATACCTTTGGCAATCGGTATCAAGTCTGGCGTCCAGTCGTGCTTTTGAAAGGCAAAGAAATCTCCGGTCCTACCAAATCCAGATTGAACTTCATCTGCGATGATGAGGCAATGATGCTTTCGCGAAAGCGAATATATTTCATGAAAAAAGCTCGTGTCAGCTTCATCAAGTCCACCAACACCTTGAATGGTCTCAACAATGATCGCACAGACGTCGCCGGTTTCCAAGGCTTTCTGTACCGCAGCCACATCACCCAACTCACAAAAGATAACTTCCTGCTGGGCATTGAGCGGCGCGACGATCTTAGGATTATCCGTCGCAGCAACGGCAGCCGATGTGCGGCCATGAAAACTGTTTTTAAAAGCAATAATCTTGTGCTTTCCCGTAGCAAACGAGGCTACTTTAAGTGCGTTCTCATTAGCCTCAGCGCCAGAATTACACAAAAACAGATCATAATCAGCACAGCCTGAAAGTTTTGCGAGTTTTTCGGCCATTTCTTCCTGCAACGGATTCTGGATCGAATTACTGTAAAAAGCAATTTTACTAAGTTGGTCTGAAAGACGAGCAACATATTCTGGATGTGAATGTCCTACTGAAATTACAGCGTGGCCGCCGTATAAATCCAGGTATTCCACATCGTTCTCGTCGTAAATAAAAACATCCTGCGCTCGTACCGGCGTGATATCAAACAGCTGATAAACATTAAATAATCCCATTAGAAATAGCTGGCTTTAAATTCAAGACCCAAGGTTTCTTCAAGTCCATAAATCAAGTTCATGTTATGTACCGCTTGTCCAGAGGCACCTTTTAATAAATTGTCAATCGTGCTGGTGATGAGTAATTGATCACCGTGCTTCTCTAAATGAATCAAACAGTTGTTGGTATTCACCACCTGTTTCATATGAATAGGCCGCTCACTGATGTGTGTAAAGGCTGCGTGCTTATAAAAATTGCGGTAAATAGATTGCGCCTTACTCAAATCACCTTCAAAGTGAGTATAAACCGTTGCGAATATTCCTCTTGAGAAATTACCACGATTGGGAATAAAGTGAACGGCTTTATCAAAGCCGTGCTGTAATTGAGCTATGGATTGATTGATCTCACCTAGATGTTGATGGTTAAAAGCTTTGTAGTGACTAAAATTGTTATCACGCCATACAAAACTGGTCGTATCTGAAAGGCTCGCACCAGCACCGGTTGCTCCAGTCACCGCATTCACGTGAATATCAGAATGAATCATTCCTTGAGCGGCCAATGGTAATATGGCCTGCTGAATCGCTGTGGCAAAGCAGCCAGGATTTGCTATATGATCTGCCTTTTCAATCTGTTCCCGATTCAATTCTGGTAAGCCGTAAATGAATTGTTTGCCTTGAAAATGCGCATCTGCATGGAGCCTGAAATCATTGCTTAAATCAATGATTTTAGTGTGGTCTGCAAAAGGATGCTCTTCTAAAAATCTACTGCTATTGCCGTGTCCTAAACAAAGAAAGAGTACATCAACGTCTTTGTTTATTTGATCGGTGAACTTGAGGTCGGTCACGCCATATAGGTCCTGATGGATATCACTAACTGGCTGTCCAGCTTTAGAAGTGGTAAAGACAAAATCTATTTCTGCCGCAGGATGGTTAAGCAGGATTCTGATCAACTCGCCTGCGGTGAAGCCGCTACCTCCTATAATTCCAGCTTTGATCATGAGTCCTTGTTTACGTGTTGGTAAATCTTTTGCGCGTTGCTGTAGATCTTGATAAAACCTTTGGCATCGTCTGCCGCCCAGGCCTTATTTTCTTCACCGTACGTACCAAAACCAGCATTCATCAAATCAAATGGAGATTTAATACCGTCCAATAAGAACTGATACGGTTTCAAGGTAACGAAGACTTTTCCCGTGACGCTTTTTTGACTGCTTTGAAGAAAGGATTCCATATTGCGCATCACGGGATCGAGGTACAAGCCTTCATGCAAATGCATCCCATAGAAACTCGATAGGTACTCTTTATGCTGCAACTGCCATTTGCTAAGCGTATGCTTTTCCAATAAATGATGTGCCTTGACAAGGATTAAGGATGCTGCCGCTTCAAAACCTACACGACCTTTGATCCCAACGATAGTATCACCTACATGAATGTCACGACCTATGGCATAAGCAGATGCTATATCATTCAGTTTCTCGATCAGTTTGTGCGATTCATCTTTGGCTCCATCAATAGAAGTCAACTCACCATTTGTAAAACCTAATTCTATTTGCTTAGGTTCTTTAGCTTCCAACTGCGATGGATAGGCATTTTCTGGTAAGGATTTACTTGAGGTCAAGGTTTCTGCACCACCAACGCTGGTTCCCCATAATCCTTTGTTGACTGAATATTGGGATTTTTCCCAATTCATGTCAATACCGTTGGACTTTAGGTATTCAATCTCTTCCTGACGTGAGAGTTTTTTATCTCTGATAGGTGTGATAATTTCAATATCTGGTGCAAAAGTTTGAAAGATCATGTCAAATCGTACTTGATCATTTCCTGCACCTGTGCTACCATGAGCGATAGCCGTTGCTCCTATCTCGTTTGCATAATTGATGATTTCCAAAGCTTGAATAATACGCTCAGAACTTACTGATAACGGATAGGTGTTATTCTTTAAGACATTACCAAAAATGAGATACTTCACGATTTTCTCGTAAAAAGTCTGGATCGCATCAATGTTTTGATACGTGGAGACGCCCATTTTATAAGCGTTGCTTTCAATATGCTCAATTTCGGTTTTAGTGAAACCGCCTGTATTGACGCTTACGGCATGTACCTCATACCCTAGATCTTTGGATAGATGGACGGCGCAGTATGAAGTATCAAGACCGCCACTATATGCTAGAACTAATTTTTTCATTTGGATGGATCTTTTGGCTCTTCTTTTTTAAAGAGTATTGATTTTTTAATGTTTTGCAAGCGCTCGTGCAGCTTTTTGGAAACCACTTTCTTTTCTGGTTCTTTGACTTTTTTATTGGGGTCATAGAGCATCCCTGTACACAGGCACATCTTACGGTTGGTTCTGGTAAGAACGTCAAAGTTTTTGCAGGTTTGGCAGCCACTCCAGAAAGCTTCGTCTGTTGTTAGTTCTGAAAAAGTAACTGGTTGGTAACCCAATTCATAATTAATTTTCATGACGGCTAGTCCTGTGGTGATTCCAAAGATTTTGGCATCTGGAAATTTGGTTCTGGAAAGTTCAAAGACTTTTTCCTTGATCTTTTTGGCATAACCTAAACCACGATAATCATGATGTACGATCAACCCAGAGTTAGCCACATATTTGCCGTGGTCCCAACGTTCTATGTAACAAAAGCCCACGAACTTATCGCCATCTGTGGCGATAATGGCGTTCCCGTTGTCCATTTTGGTTTTGATATATTCTGGAGTACGCTTTGCAATTCCCGTGTCGCGCTCTACGGCAGATTTATTAATGGTCTCACAGATAATGTCTGCAAACTTGTAATGTGAAGTGTCGGCAATTCCTATATTCATTGCGAGCAGTTTAAAATGAGTAAAAATGGTATTGTGTAATTGCGGAAACGGACTCACCTGATTCCAATGTCGATCTAGCCCTTACGGGCGACGACGGTACCATAACGATGTCCTGCAAAAAGGAATGGCTAAGGTTTGTAAGTAAAAAGCGAAAGTTTGATTCAAAATAATAGGTTTTAAGAAGAGATAACGCGCACAACACTACTAGCAGCTGCGGCGCATTCTGGGAAGGATACCTGTATATCTATTTTGAAACATAATTTAAAACTACATACTTCTAGAAGATCTTGCAACTTATGGACATAATTTCTAAAAATTTATCCCTGTTGAGATGTGTGTAAAGAGTTCGCTTTCGCGAAAGCGAAACTTAATCAATTTAACGTTTTTTTCACATTTTACAATCTTTCATGAAGATCATATTTGTAGGATCGTTCCTATCTTTGTAGTTAATAAATTCTGATTATCAAGTACATATATGAGTAAACAAAGTGACCATAATACTGAAAGACAGTTACAGTCCATCAAAGGAATCTTTGAGGATCAAAACGCACTGTCTTTCAATGTTTTTCAACACATGCCTATAGGGATTTGCGTCACAGATTCTAATGGTATTTTCACTGATGTGAACGCTACGTACTGTGATATTTACGGTTATACTAAAGATGAGTTAATAGGAAATTCCTTTACCTATGTGGTGCCAGAGGAGCATCAAGAAAAACTGGTAAGCTATCATGACGAGTTCATGAAAAAACAATACGAGTTGCAAGGTAGGTGGACCGTTAAAAACAAAAATAACGAGAAGTTTGATATCATCGCCAATGCTGCATTTCTAAGAACTGTAGACAATGACAAGCGTAAAATGACGCTTGTCGTAAAGGCTGAAGAACTTGAAGATACCGTAAGGCGACTAGAGACAACGATCGCTATTCTTGAAAGAAAACTGGAAACTCAAGATATCGCTAACAGACTGGCAGAACATGACTTGCGTAACCGATTGAGCTCCATCGTTTCTGTCGCTGATATTTTGTCTAAAAGTAAAGTTGACGAAAAGCAACGCAAGTGGATTGACACCATTAAGCGTATAGGAAAAGACACCTTATTACTGTTATCATCTGCAAGAGATTTTGCACGTATGGAACGTGGTGAGTTTGAGCCTACCATTACTGAATTTGACCTAGTTACTTCACTAGCTAATGTGACCAAGGATTACATGGAAACCATTGAGCAAAAGGAGCTAGAGATCTTTATGTTGCAAGATGGTCGAGAGCTGGAACCCAGTACCGACGAGATTCTTGTTAAGGGTGATGAATTTTATCTGGAACATATGTTTCAAAATCTTTTGGGGAACGCCATAGATGCTTCTCCTAAAAGGGAAAAATTACCATTGATATTAAATGTGATGACGAGCTCAAGATATCGTTTTCCAATATGGGAATGATTCCCGAGGAAATCCAGCCTACCTTTTTTGAAAAATACACAACATCTGGAAAAGATCGAGGTACCGGTCTAGGAACCTACATCGCTAAAATGATTGCAGGTTTCCATGGCGGTAATATTTCCTTTATATCTTCAAAAGAACAGGGAACTACCCTATTTGTAGTATTACCTATTGAATGTGTTGTTTAAAAGAAACCACGCTTAAAGCGTGGTTTTTTATTTGTTTTTGATTCTATAAACGCATTCCGTTTTTTCTGTATTCCACTTTTAAAGTTGAATCTATGGTCTGGATCTCAAGATCATAAAATATTCCTTTATTGTAATGATGAACTAATTCTGCGCTTACTATTTTTTTTGTTTCATGGTTTTGATTCACGGCATTTACCACAGCGGCTGGAAGGTTGTCTATGTTGACACTGTATTCCGTTTCCACCCAAAGTCCGTTTTGCTGGAAACCTGCTCGTAATGTTTCTCCTTTGCTTTCAAACTGCGCTTCCCATAGTCCATTTTCATCTTTAATCCATTGGGGATTTTCCTGAGTAGGATATTTATTTACAAAAGTGGCCACTACGGATTGTGGCACTTTGATTTGCCTAGATTCTATACAGCCTACCGCCAGCATTAACCATCCTAGGATTAGTATAACTCTGATTTTCATAATCCTTGCATTTTTGGGAAATATAAGCTCATAATGCAGATAATCTTGTTTATAAAAATCCAATTGGCTTAGGTTTAGCGATAGCTTAGGGAAGATTCCCTCAATTGTTAAAAACAAAAATCCTGCTTCTTGTGAAGGGTTTATTTAATCTCGTTTAAAAGATTCTAATTCCTTAAAAAAATCATAGGAAATGTTAGCACTCAAGGGTTTTCAGGTGATTCTTTGTATGTTGCGCTGCTTAAATATGTTGAAAATTATATCACAACATTGAAAGCTTCTATTTAAACAATTTATGAAGACTGCTCCAAGACCTTCGAATGAGAAATTAAGACAGCAAGCTCTAGAAAAATATCAGATTCTAGATAGCTTACCAGAAGATAGTTATGATGATATCACAAGAATCATTGCATCTATCTGTGATACACCTATTGCCCTTATATCTTTATTGGATAACGATAGAAATTTCTTTAAATCTAAACATGGAGTAGAGTTATCAGAAGCTCCTAGAGATCTGTCTTTTTGTTCACATACCATTATAAGCGATGATGACATTATGGTGGTCAATGATGCGCGTGAAGATGAACGATTTATAGGCAATCCTTCTATTGAAGAGGAAAATACGGTGTTTTATGCCGGTGTACCACTCATTGATAAAGAAGGTTTTAAGCTGGGAACTCTTTGCGTTTTTGACGGCAAGCCTAGAGAACTGAATAAAACTCAAATGGATTCTCTTAAAAGCATGGCTAAGCATGTTACCTTATTATTTGAGGAGAGACTCAAAAACTTTGAACTGGAAAGAATACAAGAGGAACTTAAAGTTAAAAATCAGGAACTAAAAGACTTTGCAGGTATTGTAACTCATGATTTGAAAACACCGCTGTCGCATATATCTATGATTTCTCAATTGCTTGCCGCAGACAATAAAGACAAGTTTTCAAAAGATTCCATGGAGTACCTCAAATTGCTTGAAGAAGCCGGCTTTAACTTGAGCCGATATATCGATGGTATGCTACATTTCTATCAAAGTGACGAGCTTGTATCTGATGAATTGGACGATTTTAATTTTAAAGAGCTAGTAGAGGACATTATCGCCATGACGGGCAAAGATCCATCGGTTAAAATTTCTTATTCTCCAGCAGAACCTACAATCATTAAATCAAGTAAAGCCGCGTTGCATCAAATACTGCTCAACCTTGTAAACAACAGCATTAAATATGGAGACAAGAAAACGACTAGAGTTTCTTTAGACCTATTTGATCACGAAGATTATTACAGCATATCAGTATCTGATAATGGTCGTGGTATCCCAGAAGATAAAATTGACCATGTATTCAATCTATTCTATACCGCAGATAATGAAGATCGACACGGTAATAAGGGAACTGGAATAGGTCTCGCTACGGCAAAAAGACTGTTGAACCATCTAGATGGTACGTTTGACATCCAGTCTGAAGTGGGCAAAGGAACCAACATCACCATATTTCTACCTAAGTTCCATAATTTGAACTCCTAACTTATCCTTGTTTTAATTCGGGTTGATCAGGCATCTGCTGCTTAGTCGGTTTAATAACAAAAGGTGTGAACCAATCCCAAGTAATACCTACCGAAAATCTAGTAAAATCATCTAAAAAACGGTAATTGTAGTCGTCACGACCTACAGATAACTGCGCCATGAAACCGAAATCGTTACTAAACGGGTAGATCATAAATCTGGATTCTGATCTAAAGGGTACACTCGACGGATGCGAACCGAAATGATACATCGCCAGCTCGCTCAACACATATCTGATGTCTTTGAAATAACCGGTATACTCATAACCCAACTCTATCCTGTGTCTACCATAAATATCAATATCCTCTGGATTGTAACCTCCAAAACCTGCTACCCCCAAGAATTTATTGTGGTATAACTGATAAGTAGCCGTTATGGAATGTATTTGCTCTGGGACGTTTTGAGCATCAAACGTATTTAATCTATAATTAAAACTTACTCGAGTAAGATTGGTAGAAAAATTACCGGTCTGTCTATTAAGCAATGCAGCAAGATCTGTATCATCTGTAAACGTATCATAGAGCGCTCTACTTTCTTCAGAATTGTCTTCAAATTCTGTACTAAAAGCGCTGCGAGATTGCCCATTACTATAATGACCTGATTCAATGGCCGCAGTCAAAAAGTTGTCATTATCTGTTTTGATGATTTTTTGCCAGCCTATTAATAACTTATAGCTGGGTGTCTTTACTGGTTTAGATTCTTCATTGTAAATTCTAAACTCTGGCTGAAATGCCAAATAAATAGCATCACCATTTGTAATCGTATCCTTATTTAACGCAGATCGCAAATCGTTGTAGATGCCATAATACACGGTTGGCTTGGCTTCCAGAAGTATCTGTTCATAAGGATTATTTCCCAATCCAACCGATAACTCAGGTCGCACAGATATAGGATAATATTCTTTAAAGGCACTTGTCTTGTTGTCTTGGGCTTTGCTTAAAAAGCCCACGAAAACTATAAAAGCAGAAAAATATTTCATCATTGGTATATAGTAAAATCGGGTACTACACATAATGAGCAGTACCCGATTTTAAAAATTAAATTGTTACAATTAGTTTTTCAATGATTGCATATCAATCACAAAACGATACTTGACATCGCCATCTGTGACACGGTCAAAGGCTGTGTTGATTTCATCCATATTGATCATTTCTACATCACAAACAATGTCATTCTCACCACAAAAATCAAGCATCTCTTGAGTTTCCTTAATACCACCTATTAGAGATCCAGCAATGCTCTTACGTCCTATGATGATATTACCACCGTTCATAGGTTCTAGCGGTTCAATGGCGCCCACCATTACCATGGTAGAATCTCTTTTAAGTAATTGTAGATAAGGATTGACATCGTGCTTTACAGGAACTGTATTCAAGATAAAGTCAAAAGATCCACGGTGTTCTTTCATGGCATCTTCATCTTTGGAAATCAATACACCATCTGCGCCTAGTCTTTTTGCATCTTCTGCTTTTTCTGGTGATGTGGTAATCATGATTGTTTCTGCGCCCATAGCGGCGGCAAATTTGATTCCCATGTGGCCTAAACCACCTAATCCTACCACACCTACTTTATCACCTTTCTTGATCTTCCAGTGATTTAGTGGAGAGAATGTGGTAATCCCGGCGCATAAAAGTGGTGCGACGGCTTTAGTATCTAAATTAGTAGGTACTTTTAAAACAAAATGTTCTCTCACGGTAACACTTGTTGAATAACCACCATAGGTATGACCGCCTAAATGCTTGTCCTTACCATTATAGGTTCCCACCATTCCTTCTTCACAAAACTGTTCAAGGTCTTCTTCACAAGCACTACAGCTTAAACAAGAATCTACCATACATCCTACACCTACTAGGTCACCTTCTTTAAAGTTGGAAACGTCAGAACCTACTTCTACTACTTTACCTATAATTTCATGTCCTGGAACTGATGGATATTTTGCATTTCCCCAATCGTTTCTCACAGTATGAATGTCACTATGACACACGCCACAGTATAAAATATCTATTTTGACGTCATTGGAATTCAAATCACGACGTTCAATCGTCATCTCTTTCAAATCTGCTTTTGAATCCTGTGCGCCGTAAGCTTTTATCTTTGTACTCATTTTTTCGTTTTATAATTAGCAATAGTTTTAAAAGTAACATTCAGTGGTAGAGCAATCGGTTAAGTTGTCGTTAAAGATTACGGGAAACGCAGCGACTATGTCGGATTAGTTTAAGTTTAACAGGAATTTCGCTTTCGCGAAAGCGATAACCCTCAAAAGCAACCTATGTCCGTACTCAGTTTGTTGATTTACTTTAGCGGTATTGCATTTCTATTTTTTGGAGTCACTTGTTTGATAACTCCACGAATGAAAATGGAGTTTACAAGATTTGGCCTGTCAACCATACAACGTCAAATCACTGGTTTATTTCAAGTTGCTGGCGCCATAGGTCTTTTAGTTTACAGCTACAACCTGACGATCGCCGCCATTGCTGCTGCAGGATTGTCGCTTCTCATGTTCCTAGGGTTTATAATAAGAATGCGGATCAAGGATTCCATTTATGATTCCTCACCCGCATTAATTTTTATGGTACTCAATGGCATTATCGCCTATAAGCTTTGGTTGATCATCTAGATAAAGATGATAAGTATCGATAGTATTAGAAAGATCGCCGCTGGCAATGACTTTTTAGGTGGATCACCTACTTTAAAGTGCATGGAGATAGCTCCTGCCATAAGCAACGCAATACCTGCGGCACCTATCCATTCTATACTGGGAAATGCATTTGAAGGATAGAAAATGGAAATGAGCAATAAGACGGCAAAAAAGCATTTCAAGGTACCAACGATGATCATCATGTTTTTAGAAAGGCCGTAAACGGCAAATTCTTCCTTCATGCTGCTGGCATCTTTTGCTCGCCATGGAGTTGCTTTTTTTCTATTGATAAGCCATACATTTAGTATGCTTAGGCCTATTCCTAATTTGAGAATGATCTCAAAGACTTCTAGTGCTGTGTATTCCATTTGGTTTGGTATTAATGACTTCTACTAAAGTATTGCAGATGCGCTGACCAACCTCTAAATTAAGTCATAAAAAAACCGCCTTGCGATGAGCAAAGCGGTAATTCAAAAATGAAAGCTGTTTCTTATCCTTTCACTTCTTGTTCTGCATCGCGGCGCATTTCTTCACCAGCGACTATACCTATCTCTACACGACGGTTTTGTGCACGACCTTCGGCAGTATCATTAGTAGCAACAGGATTTGTTTCACCAGAGTAAGTTACAGCCATACGACTTGAAGCGATACCATCTGCTACTAGATAATCACGAACTGCAAAAGCTCTTCTCTTTGAAAGATCCATATTATAAGCAGCTTCTCCTTGGCTATCTGTATGACCAGAAACCAAAATTTCTGTACCTGGATAGTCATTCATTACGTTGACCAATTTATCCAAAGTAGCTTTTGAAGATGCGTTCAATGTTGCTTGATTTGTGGCAAAACGTACACCACTACCTTCATCAAAAGTTACTACGATACCTTCACCTACACGCTCTACTTGCGCTCCAGGGATTTCTTGAGAAATCTCCTGCGCTTGTTTATCCATCTTGCGTCCTATCACATTACCAGCAACTCCACCAACTACGGCACCTATGACAGCTCCTTCAGTTTGATTGTTACCGTCACCTACATTATTACCTATAATGGCACCTAGGATTGCACCACCAGCAGCACCTATGGCAGTACCACGTTGTTGCTTATTAGTGTTTTGAAGGGATTGACAGCTTACGATCAATAATAAAGCTGTCGCTATACTTAATATTTTAGTTTTCATAAATTCAATTTAATATTTGTGATTGTTATTAGGGATAATGCTTAATCTGCTAGCTTTCTAAAGTTCATATTGACCTTAACCGTCTTACCGTTGACAAGAACGCTCTGGCTCCAGGTCATGCTAGTTTCTGTTAGGTTGTTGACATTTAATCTAAATCCAGCATCTGTCTCGCTTTTATAGTTGTCACCCGTAGGCTTCAACAAAAGATCACCTTCAATAATATCTTCAGACCCTGGAATCACCCATATAAAGTTTCTGGTTCCTGTATTACATTCTGGAGATTCAATTTTATAGCTACCACGGTTGTTGTTAGCGACAAAATACCACTGGCTACCCTCAAAACATTGAGCGCTTACATCTTGAAGTAAAGTAGATTCAAATTGGCCATTACCAGAATAAGTGACAGAGTCAATGACCCAGTTCCCACGTACAATTCTTTCGGTTTGTTTGATCGCATTTTGTGTACCACCACAACCTACTAATAGAAGTGCTGCTATGACACTTAAAAGGATATATTTCTTCATTGGTTTTGATTTTGCGACGAAATTAAATGGGTTGCACGATCACATTTCAAAGATTAACTATGTTTAACTAGCAATCGTTAAAAACCATTAAATTCAAACAAGCCTATTAATGATAAAATAGCGGCGCCATTGAGTATTCCTATCTTTGCCTCAAATTTGAGTTATGAAGACCATTCCATTTTTTTTATCTCTACTACTTCTTGTTTCTTGTAATGCACCTAACTCTAATACAAAATCACCGGCAGCTATTAATGAGCAATCAGCGGCACAGGTAAATGAAGCTCCCATCAGAAATTTGAGTCCCGAGTTTAAAGATTACTGGTATGCAGGTGTGGCAGAGATTAGTAATTATGAACTCAAGCAAAGTCGTTATGGCGAGATAAGAGACGGTCACGCGGTACTCATATTTGTTACAGAACCTTTTGATCCTGACGATCAAGTAAAAGCCGATCAAGAACAAGAATCCAACAGATCTGTTTTAAAGCTTAATGCTACTAGAGATTTTAATACGGGAATATATCCTTATAAAATCATGAGCAGTACGTTCTTACCATTGGATCTAGAAGCAAACGCAATTAAAGTAGCCACATCGATTCAAGAATGGTGTGGTCATACCTACATGCAACTTAATAATAGGAACGATCAATATGAAGGTGTTCTCTATAGTTATTTTCAAAGTGAAAGCAACAAAGAATTTGCGATCGATAATGCCATGCTGGAAAATCAAATTCCCAGTCAGTTGCGTATAGATCCTGAGTTGATGCCTACGGGTGACATTAAAATCATTCCTTCAACAGAATATTTACGGCTTACCCACAATCCCACGGAAGTCCTTAATGCAAAAGCAATTTTAGAAAAACAAGATGATCAGTACATCTATTCGGTTAATTATGACAATGGAAGAAAGGTGTCGTACACTCTTGAGAACTCGAGTCCTTTTCAAATTCTTTCATGGAGTGAAGAATATCCAGATCGCGGAAACATCGCTACAACAACTGCGACGTTGAAAAAAACCATAAGAACGCCTTACTGGAATCAAAATAGTAATCAATACTCTGTGTTAAGAGATAGTCTAGGTTTATGAAAGCATATTTATTACAGCCAGAGGTCATTGCGACGCTCATCATTCTCATTGTAGCCTTTTCCATTCATAGAAGTATCATCTGGAGTGCTGGTAAACTCAGTAAAAAAGTAGAACGCTCCAAATTGCGCAAACAGTATCTCAATCGCTATGTAGGCTATGTCATCTGGACCATGGCAATGATCTCCATCATTCTAGTTTGGGGTTTAAAGAGAGATGGCTTTTGGGTGGCATTAGGATCTACCTTTGCTGTAGTAGGTGTCGCTTTATTTGCGAACTGGAGCATCTTAAGCAATGTCACGGCTAGCTTTATACTCTACTTCACCTTTCCCTATAAAATTGGTGATCGAGTGCGTATTCATGATAAAGATTTACCAGTAACAGCAGTGATAGAAGACATCAAAGGATTTTACACTATTTTGAGAACCGCAGAAGGCGAGCTCATCACCTATCCCAATAATTTACTATTGCAAAAAGGGGTCAGTATTCTATATAATCGTGAAGAATCTATATTTGATATCGATAAACACGAAGAAACAGATCCTACCGCAAGATAATTTACCACTATGGACCTAAAAGACCAACTTAAAAATCTATTCCCAGAGCACGAAGTGCCAGAAGAACCGCAAGAAGAGCAAAGCGACATCTGGTTGCAAGACGAACCTTTAGAATGTCGTTTTGAAAAGCGCAAAGGAAAAGTCAATACGATTATTACAGGATATACTGGTGCGACTGAGGATTTTAAAATACTCGCCAAAGACATCAAAACCACTTTAGGAGTCGGCGGCAGTTTCAAAAACGATACTATCATTATTCAGGGTGATTACCGTGATCGCATCATGGATATTCTTAAGGAGAAAGGCTTTAAAGTCAAAAGAGTTGGTGGGTAAAACCTATCTATTCTAGGCTCATCAATTATTTTTTGCTGATCTTGTACCAGATCGACTAAATAACCAACCTATTTTTTCCAAGACCGCAAAATGGCTCAACATTCTACTGCTCATCCTAGCGGGTGAAGCGGTTTTCATTTTGCCTTTTGTACTGCCCAGAATATTTCGGCCTACGGTGCTGGAAGTCTTTCAATTATCTAATGTGGAACTGGGCGCGCTGTTTTCTACCTATGGCGTTGTCGCTTTCTTTTCTTACTTATTTGGAGGTTCCATAGCCGATAAATATCAACCTAAGTACCTCATTAGTGTAGCATTGATGCTTACGGCTGCTGGTGGCTTGGTACTCGCTACCATTCCTGATTTCTGGACCTTGCAACTGCTTTATGGCTATTGGGGTTTCACTACCATATTCTTGTTTTGGGCCGCAATGCTCAAAGCAACCCGTGTTACTGGTGGTAAAAACCGGCAAGGGCTGGCCTTCGGGTTGTTGGACGGTGGTCGTGGACTGGTCGCTGCTGGATTTGGATCCTTGGGAATCTTTGTGTTTACCTTTTTTGTAGTTGATCGGGTAGCCACTTCGGTTGAAAATCAAGCAGATTCTTTTCAATACGTGGTACTTACATTCTCTGCCGTAATTGCCGCAGTAGGAATTCTGGTAGCAATATTTTTAAAATCAACCACTCGTGCGGAAGAAGTACAGGTCACCCAATGGAAGGAATTGATTACCAACTTCAAAACCGTCATCAAAATCAAAGCGGTATGGTTATTAATGGTCATAATCCTTTGCGCCTATGTAGGTTACAAAATCACAGATGTTTTCTCACTTTATGCTAACGATGTTCTCAAGTATGACGAGGTAGAATCGGCTAAAGTTGGGACCTATCTCCTTTACATCCGACCATTTGTAGGCGTTGGCGTCGGTTTACTGGCAGACAAGACCAAAACCTCACTCATGATGATCATCGGGTTTCTCCTTTCCTTACTAGGTTGCGCGCTTTTTGCCAGCGGCATCATCGAAGAAGGTTTGGAAACCTTGTTTATCATTTCCATTCTCGTCACTGCCACTGGCGTTTACGCCTTCCGCACGCTATACTATGCAGCATTGCAGGAAGGTCACATACCGCTTATTATGACGGGCACCGCGATAGGATTGATCTCCTTGGTGGGTTATACACCAGACATATTTATGGGCCCTTTGATAGGTTATTTTTTGGATGGATGGCCTGGTGAGTTAGGCCATCAGTACGTTTTTATCATGTGCGGTGTATTTATGATCATTGGCGCAATTGCCTCTTTAAGCTTTTGGAAAGTGACTCAAAACACACGAGTGCAGTAGAGGTTTTTAATGAATTCGCTTTCGCGAAAGCGAACTACATTCAAACATCACTATCATCAAAGTTTTTACATCTTACAAAGAAAATCTTGCATAGTGCCGACGGTAAAAATTGACAACGATCTTAACCAGCCAAGGTTTGTAAAGTATCTTTGCAGACATGGCTAGACCTAAATTACAATCCATTACAGATAAACAGAAAACCTCTGTTTTCTCTCTTGATTCTTTGTCTGCAATCCCGCGATTTTTTGGCGAAATCTGGCGCGTGAGTCCCAAACTTTTTACGGTCAATTCCATAGGCAGGCTGCTTGCTGCGCTGTCACCAGTGATCACTTTGTGGATAGGGAAAATAATTATTGATGAAATCATTACCCAAATTGCGCTGGAAGAACAAGACCTGACGAGGCTTTGGACTTTTGTAGGTATCGAACTAGGTGTCGTGATTCTGACAGAATTACTCAACAGACTCGTCACACTTACTGATGGTTTGATAGGTGACCTCTACTCCAACGCTTCCTCAGAAAAAATCTTACGCAAGACGAATGAGCTCACGCTGGAACAATTGGAAGATCCAGAATTCTATGACAAACTGGAACGTGCCAGACAGCAAACCAATGGTCGTGTAAACTTGATGAGTGACGCGCTGGGACAGGTACAGGCGCTCATTTCCATTGTTTCATTAATTGCTGCACTTATTTATTTTGAACCTTGGCTTATTGTGCTTTTGATCCTAAGTATCATACCATCATTTATCAATGAGGCAAAATACAGTTCGCACCGCTATTCTCTCGCACGCAGCTGGACCGCAGAACGTCGCGAGTTGGATTACTTAAGATTTGTAGGTGCGAACAATACCACGGCCAAAGAGGTGAAACTTTTTGGACTAACCGATTATATCGCGCTGCGATTTAAAAACTTGTCCAACAAGTACTACCATATCAATAAGAACCTATCGATCAAGCAAAGTATCTACGGCTCCCTTTTTAATATACTGGGAACCTTGTCCTATTATGGTGCTTATGTCTTTATCATTATTGAGGTCATCGCTGGCGTTCTAACGATTGGTGAATTAACCTTCTTATCTGGATCATTCAATAGATTGCGCAACAACTTGCAGCAATTTTTTTCAAGATTCACGCGCATTTCAGAAAGTGCTTTGTACTTAATGGATTATTTTGACTTTCTCGATATACCTCTAGAGCAACATACGGTCAATCCTATACCGCTACCAGAAGTCATTAACGAAGGATTTGAGTTGAGAAATGTTCAATTTTATTATCCAGGCAGTGACACACCAGTGCTTAAAGGTGTCAGTTTCCATATCAAGGCTGGCGAGAAAATTGCCTTTGTAGGCGAGAATGGTGCTGGCAAAACCACACTCATCAAGCTGATTTTAAGATTTTACGAGCCTACCAGTGGTGAAATTTTACTTGACGGTATCAACATCAATAAATTTTCTAAAGAAGAATACCGGGCAAGATTTGGAGTGATATTTCAGGATTTTTTCAAGTATGAATTTCGCTTACGCGAAAACATAGCCGTAGGAGACATTGCCCAAATTGACAATGATTCCTTGATTACAGATGCAGCAGAGCGTAGCCTCGCCAGTCAGGTCATTGCAGAGATGACAGACGGCATTGACCAGCAACTGGGACGTCGTTTTGCCAAAGGTCAGGAACTAAGTGGTGGACAGTGGCAAAAAGTGGCACTCGCGAGAGCCTACATGAAAAATGCCGACATCATGGTGCTGGACGAACCAACCAGCGCACTGGATGCGCAAGCAGAATTTGATGTGTTTGAGCGATTTATAGGGCTTACTAAAGGTAAAACCAGCATCATCATCTCGCACCGTTTCTCTACCGTACGCATGGCAGATCGCATTCTGGTATTGAAAAATGGTAAGATTGAAGAAATTGGGACGCATGAAGAACTCATGAACAATCCACAGACGTATTCCAGATTATTCAATTTACAAGCTGCTGGTTATCAATAATATTAAGTGCGTTTCTAAACCATATCGCGGTAGAATCGCTGTTTAAATTAACTTCGCTTTCGTGCCTTCCATATATTCAGGAAAGTGAAATAAAAAAAGCTCAGAATCACATCTGAGCTTTTGGTTTACCTGGAATATTTCAAATACTATTCACGAATCTGTCCAGTACCTGAAACATAGTATTTGTTCGTGACTAATTGTTTCAATCCTAGTGGCCCGCGATGGTGCAACTTGTCGGTACTAATGGCAAGCTCTGCTCCTACGCCCATTTGTCCACCATCTGTAAATCGTGTAGAGGCGTTATGGTACACCGCTGCACTATCGATTTGCTCCATAAAAGTGGCGGCATCATCCATATTTTCTGTTAAAATGATGTTTGAATGGCCACCAGAATAGGTGTTGATGCGCTCGATGGCATCTTCCAATCCATTGACTGTTCCCATGGCTGCTTTTCTAGCTAGAAATTCTTGAAACCATACATTTTGATCTTCAATCAGATCATTGGTTTCTAAGATGTTGGCAAATTCTTTACTAGCAACAATATGAACCTCTTTATCCGTCAACTCTTTTTCTATCCTGCGACTTACATTTTCAAAATCGGGATGATTTTGATCGATGTAAATTTTGTCAAGAGCATTACAACCAGAGATTTTATTGGTTTTGGCATTCACAATAACCGGAATTACTTTTTCAATATCTGCGCTTGGTGCGACATAGGCAAAATTATTACCGCGACCACTCACCAGAACGGCGCATTTTGCATGCATCTTGACAAATTCAATAAGTCGTTCACCACCGCGTGGCACGATGAGATCTAATGGCTGATCTGGGTTTTTTAAAAACTCCTGAGTAGCTGTGCGATCCATCTTAAGATATTGGATCCAGTCCGTGGAAAGATCATTATCCTTCAAGGCTTGATGCCAACACTTAACCAGTTCTTCATTGCTGTGGTGGGCTTCTTTACCACCTTTGAGTAATATCTTGTTATTGGCTTTAAAGGCGAGAACGGCGGCCTCGATGGTAACATCTGGTCGTGATTCATAAATGATCATGATGGTTCCAAAGGGCGCTGTTTTATTAGTGATGTTCAACCCATTTCCCAAGGTGTCATCACTTATCGTTTGCCCAACAGGATCCTGCTGATCTTTAACCTCACGCACGGCACGAATCATGTCCTCCACTTTACTTTCGTCAACAATCAATCGCTCATAAAGCGCCTGATCATCACCGCTAAAAGCCTCCAGATCCTTTTTATTAGCCGCAATGATATGATCCTTGCGCTCTGCCAATAGCTCCATCATGGACTGTAATACATTATTTTTTATGTCTTCTTTCAATAATTTCATTCTGTTTGTTTCAATTTTTTTTACGCTTTACGCTTCTTCTTCTACTAGGTGGACACGTGTTCCTACATCTTTTCCATTGACAATATCAATGATGCAATCTTCTCGTTTTCCGTTCGCGATGTAGGTTGGAATATTTTTAGCAGCAGTCTGTTTGGCTACGTTTATTTTTGATTTCATTCCGCCACGTCCTTCTCCTTCACTTTTATTGGAAGATTGAATAAACTGCTCTACCGGTTGATTGGTGGTCACGGTTTTAATCACTCTAGACGACTCATCTGCTGGGTTACCGTCGTAGACACCATCAATATCAGTCAATAATATCAACATATCTGCTTGTATCAATTCTGCTACCAGGCTGGCAAGTTCGTCGTTGTCTGAAAACATTGACATGGATAGTGAAACGGCATCGTCTTCATTTGCGATGGGTACAATTCCTTGACTCAACAAACCTTCATAGCAATTGATCATGTTGTCGCGGTGCTTACCTTCTGCAAAATCGCGTTTAGTGGCGAGTACTTGAGCACATCGCATCCCATAATCATGAAAGATGCTATAGTAATGACGCATCATTCTAGGTTGTCCAACCGCGGAGTACACCTGACGTCTGATTGTAATATCCTCAATATCGTTATCGTCCAGAACTTCCATTCCTGCAATGACCGATCCTGAAGAAATCAATACCGTAATCATGTCTTCCTCATACAATCTGGCAATTTGATCCACCAATTTTTTCAAAATGGGTCTCACAATACGATTGTCTTTATTGGTCATCACATTGGTTCCAACTTTTACGACAACTCTCTTTTTGTGTCTCTTTCTTGCTTTATCTAAGTCTAACATATCTATTTTCCTAATTCAACAGCTCTATTAAAAGCAGCATACGCCGCTTCCTGAATCAAATCCTGAACATTATTATCATCCATGGAATCCAATGCAGCTCTTGTGGTTCCGCCTTTAGAGGCCACACGATTCATCCAAGATTCTGGACTCAAATCTGACTGATTGAAAAGCTCTACGGCTCCTTCAAATGTCTGACTTACCAAAACTTTTGAGTCATGATCAGAAAAGCCCATTTTTTTTGCGGCTTCCATCATGGATTGCATGAAATAAAATACATAAGCTGGACCGCTACCCGAAATTCCTGTAGAAGCATCGATGTCATTTTCAGTGTCTAGATACACAGACTTTCCTGTGGTATCCAATAACTTTTGGACGGTTGAAAGTTCCAATCTAGAAACTTCGCTAGATGAAGTAAATGAAGTCAGTCCTTTACCTACCTGTGCCGGTAGGTTAGGCATGGCACGAACGACCTTGACAATGCCTAAACCATCCTGAATGGTTTTGATGGTTACACCAGCCATGATAGAAACAATGACTTGGTCTTTTTTGGTCAATGGTTTTAACTCTGCTAGCAATTCACCAGCATGGTAAGGCTTAACCGCTAAGAAGATAATATCTGCAGATGGTAAACAATCGGCTAGATTGGTGTACACATCAAAACGACTTTCTTTCTTGAGTTCTATGGTTTTTTCAGGACTGGTATCTGAGATCATCAGATTGTCCTTACTTAGGTATTCAGATTTTATGAGTGCCTTTGCATACGCAAGTCCCATATTTCCTGCTCCTATTACAAGTACTTTCATTAGGTAACTTTAATGGTTATTAGTTACCTGTAAAGCTGCAAGCACCATGCGATGGTGCCATATGAAACTTATAATTTGAAAAAACTCAAAATTATCAGTTTAAAACACTTATAATCAATGTCTTATAAAACAAATGGTTTGTAAGATCGCTTTAGCGAAATACTGCCAGATCGGCACCAAAGGATATAAAACTGAATTACTGGCAGGTTTGATAGGGGCAACATCCGTTTAGGTTGCTTCAAGGATGCACTCAACTCACCATCAGAATCAAACGAATTCTTATGAATTATTCTCCAACCAAGCTACCACATTCTTCTCTATACGATCCAGAATGTTATTGGTGTCTGCCTTATCAAATGGCTCTCCAGTGATTTTTTCGTACAACTCAATGTAGCGTTCACTGACAGATAGGATGTACTCATCGCTCATTGTTGGTACTTTTTGACCTTCCAATCCCTGAAAGTCATTGGAGATCAACCACTGGCGTACAAACTCTTTACTCAGTTGTTTTTGAGGTTCGCCTTTTTCTTGGCGTTCTTCATAACCATCGGCATAAAAATATCTGGAAGAATCTGGTGTGTGTATCTCGTCAATGAGAACGATTGTTCCATCTGCAGTTTTACCAAATTCATACTTTGTATCCACCAGTATCAAACCACGATCTGCTGCCAGCTGTGTACCTCTCTCAAATAAGGCGCGTGTGTATTTCTCCAGCACCTCATAATCTTCTTTGGAAACAATTCCACGAGCCAAGATGTTTTCTCTTGAGATATCCTCATCGTGATCGCCCATTTCGGCTTTGGTGGCTGGTGTGATAATGGGCTGTGGGAACTTGTCGTTTTCCTTCATCCCATCAGGCATAGCGACACCACACAACTCACGTTTTCCCGATTTATACTCGCGTGCGGCATGACCGCTCATATAACCACGTATGACCATTTCTACCTTAAAAGGCTCACACTTATGCCCTATCGCCACATTAGGATCTGGCGTTGCAATCAACCAGTTGGGAACGATGTCTGCTGTGGCAGCCATCATTTTGGTCGCTATTTGATTCAGGATTTGTCCCTTAAATGGAATACCACGTGGCATCACCACATCAAAAGCACTCAATCGATCACTGGCGATCATGACCAATAGATCATTTTCCAGCGTATACACTTCACGAACCTTTCCTTTATAAACAGATTGCTGTCCTGGGAATTTAAAATCAGTATTGGTTATGGTATCAAATAGGAACATGAAGGTTTGTTTTAAGCTTTGGTAAATTTCAGAAATCCCACTTGCAATGCAGCAAATGGGATTCATTTTTATTCAATAGTTATTGACGATGGATTAGAAGAGCACGCTTTCGCGAAAGCGAACTCACAAAAAATCTAATTGCGATTTTCGATCTCCTTATAAGCGGCAATCACTTTCTTGACCAGTCTGTGGCGCACCACATCGCTGTCGTCCAGATACATCATACCAACGCCTTCTACTTCTTTAAGGATCAACAAGGCTTCCTTAAGTCCTGAAATGGTGCGTCGCGGTAGATCGATTTGTCCTGGATCGCCAGTAATAAAAAACTTGGCGTCCTTACCCATACGCGTCAGGAACATCTTCATTTGTGCATGTGTGGTGTTTTGGGATTCATCAAGAATCACGTAAGCTTGATCCAGCGTGCGACCACGCATAAAGGCTAGCGGCGCGATCTGGATGGTGCCTTTTTCTATATATGACGCGAGTCGTTCTGCTGGCACCATGTCGCGCAGTGCATCATAAATTGGTTGCATATATGGATCCAGTTTCTCTTTGAGGTCACCAGGTAAAAAGCCTAGATTTTCGCCTGCTTCTACAGCCGGGCGCGTGATGATGATACGTTTTACCTCGCGATTTTTAAGTGCCTGAACAGCGAGAGCAACACCTATGTAGGTTTTACCGGTTCCCGCAGGACCTATGGCAAAAACCATATCGTTTTGCTTGCAAAGCGCTACCAGTTTACGCTGGTTGGGCGTTTTGGGACGTATGAGCGCTCCATTGTTACCATGAACCAAGACATCGTTGGTGCCTTTGGCCTCGTAATTTTCGGTCTCGTTTGCCGTCAATAGGCGTTCCATGACGTTTTCGTCCATTTTGTTGTACTTGGTAAAATGTTTGAGCAACATTTCAAGTCTCTTGTCAAATTCGGCCAGTTGTTCTTCATCGCCATAGACCTTCATGACAGAGCCACGAGCGACGATTTTAAGTTTGGGATAATGTTGTTTTAAGAAGGCTAGATTCTTGTTCTTGACGCCAAAAAATTCTCTGGGATTTGCGTCTGCAAGGTCGATGACAAGTTCGTTCAAAAGCGGTAAATTAAGTGACAGATTGCGTCTATTATTTTTTAGTTTTGTTGAGGATGATCCTATGGCTTATGAAATTAGTAAATTCTAGTCTAGAGCGTTCATTTAAGAGCCAATTTTAATTATCATTTAATCAACAACCACCTACCTTTTATATGGCCATAATTACATTGACGACAGATTTTGGCTGGAAAGATCCCTATGTAGGCGCGGTTAAGGGTGCTATCCTTAAAGAATTGGACGCTGTTACCATTGTTGATATTTCTCACGACATCTCGCCTTTTCACATTGCAGAGGCTGCCTATATCATTCAAAAGGCCTACGATTCCTTTCCTGATGGGACGATTCACATTATAGGCGTCGATGCCGAACATACTCCAGAAAACAAGCATGTCGCCATTCTATTGAACGGCCATTATTTTATTTGTGCTGACAATGGATCACTGTGTTTGATCATGAGTAAGCTCAAGGCAGAAAAAATGGTAGAGATCAACATTCACGATCGCATATCGTCCAACTTCACGACGCTGGACGTATTTGTGAAAACGGCCTGCCACATTGCTCGTGGCGGTACGCTAGAAGTTATAGGCAAGCCCATCAATTCACTACGATCTATTACGGGTATCCACCCGCAAGTGTCTGAAAGTGGGAACTACATTAACGGTCAAGTGATTTACATTGATAATTACGGGAACAGTGTGACCAACATTAGTCGGGAATTGTTCAAAGAAGTAGGTCGTGGCCGTACTTTTGAGCTTGCGGCACGCAGTGAAAAGCACAAAGTGATTTACGACCGTTATTCTGATATCGTGAATTTTGACACGCCACCAGAAAAACGTGATGTGGACGGTAAAGGACTAGTCATTTTCAACACAGCTGGATTGATTGAAATCGCCACTTATAGATCGAATCCTTTGACCGTTGGTAGCGCCAGTACGTTATTCGGTTTACAGCTAGATGCACCAGTCATCATAAACTTTGAAAACAAATGATAGTAAGGATTGTACAGATGCATTTTTCTGAAAACAAAATCGATGATTTCAAAGTCTTATTTGAGGATATCAAAGAGAAGATACGTCATCAACCTGGATGTGAATTTCTAGAGCTTTATCAAGGAACTGATGATCCACAAACCTTTTTTACCTACAGCTACTGGAATTCTTCAACCGATTTAAATAACTATCGAAATTCTGCGTTGTTTCAAGAGATATGGCCTAAAACCAAAGCCATGTTTGATCAAAAGCCCGTCGCTACCAGCGCAGAAAAACTTCACAGCCTTTCATGAAAGCCATTTATCTAAAGGAAATACGTGGATTCTTCAGCAGCCTGAGCGGTTATTTGGTGCTGTGTATTTTCCTATTGGTTAGTGGTTTGTTTGTGTTTGTATTTGATGGTGAATTCAATGTGCTTAACTATGGTTTTGCAGATCTGACTCCGTTTTTTCTATTGATACCATGGTTGTTTATGTTCTTGATTCCCGCGATATGCATGCGCAGTTTCACGGTAGAACGCGATCTGGGCACATTGGAAATATTATTGACCAGACCCATTTCCATACGATCCTTAATAGGTGGGAAATTTGCTGCGGCCTTTACAATAACCACCTTGGCATTGGTGCCTACAATCATTTATGTCATCACGGTTGGTACTTTGGGACAGACTTCTTACAATATCGATTTGGGCAGTACCTTCGGTAGCTATTTAGGTGCCTTATTGATGTCGTTGGGCTACGTGAGTATTTCCATATGGTGCAGTACGGTGACTAAGAATCAGATCATAGCTTTTCTCATTGCGGCGCTGGTTTGTTTTGTAATGTATTTTGGCTTTGAAGGTGCCGCAGGTTATCTCGTTACCGACGATTTGATCGCGTCTTTTGGCATGAAATATCACTATGAAAGTATGGCGCGCGGCGTTATCGACACGCGTGATGTCGTGTACTTTGTGAGCGTCGCTGTTTTCTTTTTCGCTTTAAGCGAAATTTCACTCAAAAAAAGCCTGAATAGGAATTCATGATCAAGATCGTTAGAAATATAGCCTTGTTGATCGTTGCGCTCGTTGCGATAAACTATCTGTCTGGAAAGTTTCACAAACGCTTTGACCTGACTGAAAACCAGCGGTACACCATTGCTCCCGAAACGAAAAAACTGCTGGATGAAGCCGAGCTTCCCATTTTTATAGATGTATTCTTGGATGGCGAGTTACCGTCAGAATTTCTCAAATTGAAACAGGAGACCAGACAATTACTAGAAGAACTGGCCGCCATACATCCCAATGTGAAATATGATTTTCTCGATCCTGTGGAAAATCTCAATCCAGAAGAAGCAAATCAGGTCGTCCAGCAACTCGCTCGAGAAGGCGTACAACCTGCCGTCGCCAATATTATTGAAAAGGGAAAACAGACCAATGTTACCGTGTTTCCCTATGCGATCATCGCTTATGACGGTAAACGTACCGCGATCCCATTGTTGAAATCGGTAGCGCGATCCACTACAGAGCAACGAGTGAATTCTTCCATCAATCAATTGGAATACCAACTGGCAGATGGCTTGCGCAAGGTGTCCAAGCCCAAGGACAAAACCATTGCCATACTGCGCGATAGCGGTGAGTTGAGTAATCTACAAATCGCCGATTTCATTAGATCTCTACAGGCATATTATCGTATTGCGCCATTCGGGATTGAATTTGTTACTTCTAGTGATAGTGTGACGCCAGTAAAAGTGCTGAATGAATTGAAGAAATACGATCTGGTGGTCGAGCCCAAACCAACCGTCGCCTTTTCTGAAACCAAAAAATACGTACTTGATCAATATGTCATGAATGGTGGGAATTTGCTCATGGCGGTAGATCCTATCATTATGGAAAATGATAGCCTAGCAAACCCAGATCAAAAGGCCTATGCACTCTCCAGAGATTTAAATTTGGATGACATGCTCTTTAGATACGGTTTGCGTTTGAATCGTGGCTTGATAAAGGATGTTCAAAGTGGTGCTCTGGCTCTAGCGACAGGACAAGGTCGAAACACACAGTACGAGGCTTTTCAATGGCCCTACTACCCTATGGCCAGTGGTGATAGTACCAGCGACATCACACGCAATCTGGAAGAAGTGAAATTTGAATATACCGGTAGCCTAGACACTTTGAAAAGCTCTAGTAAAAAGCAAATTTTATTATCATCAAGCGCTGAAACTGCTATAGTTACTTTACCATCTGCTATTTCTCTAAATGAATTGGATGATGAGATAGATCCGCAATTGTATAGATCAGGTAGCCAGCCACTGGCAGCCATCGCCCAAGGATCTTTTATTAGTGCCTATAAAAACCGTGTCAAGCCATTCGAAATCAAAGATCATAAGGATGAGACCAGCGAGGCTTCCATTTTTCTGGCGGCAGATGGCGACATCATGAAAAATCAAATAGATCGCGGTCAGCCGCAAGATCTAGGATATGACATGCGAACCGGTCAGTTTTATGGGAATAAGGAATTCTTGATGAATGTGGTCAACTACATGCTGGATGATGACAATTTGATTGCCTTGAGAAATAAGGAAATCAAGGTTCCGTTTCTAGATATCAAGCGCAGTTATGACCATAGATTATTGTGGCAAACGATCAACATTGTCGTGCCGTTGTTGATCATACTCGGTTTCGGTGGATTGTTCCTGTGGTTGCGTAAGAGAAAATACACTTCTTAACTCTTCTTCACGTACTGCGTTAATATCACAATATGCTGGCCATTAACTTTTCCTTCAATGTGGTTTTCATTTTCATGATCCAGTGAAATGTTGCGCACAGGTGTACCACGCTTTGCCGTAAAATTAGCTCCTTTAACGTCTAGGTCTTTGATAAGTACCACGCTGTCGCCTTTTGACAGAACATGACCGTTAGCATCACGATGCACCAATTGCGGTCCAGATGCAATACCTGCCATTGCCCATTCTTTTACATCATCTTCCAAATACATCATATCCAATAAATCCACAGGCCAGCCTTCTGGTTTGAGTTGGTTCAACATTCTATAGGCTACAACTTGAACTGCTGGAACTGGACTCCACATAGAGTCGTTAAGACAACGCCAGTGATTAGCATCTACTTGATCAGAATCTGTAAGCTGATTGACACAGGTAGAACAAGCTAGAATACGAGTATCCTTGACATCACTAGGTGAATCAGGTACATCATAGACCAATAGTGATTCCTTGGAAGCACAAAGTTCACAAACGTTTCCAGAGCGTTCTTCTAGCTCTTTTTGCAATTCTGACATAGATTAATTTTACGACCGCAAAGATAGGTAGAATGAATGGCGTGAGCCATGCATTCATACCTATAGGATATAGAACGATTTAGAAATACGTTCAGCGTTTACTTAAGTATAGTTTATCTGCCCAGCGGCACGCTTTTTTCAAAATCGAGATCCAAGTTGGGATTAGAAATAACCCCATTCGCATCAATCGAGATGACGCGAGGTAATAATAATATTCCAAGATCTTCTCTAAATTCAAAACCATCCTTGGGACTTGCTTTTACATTAAGTCCAGCAAGCTGACTGGAAAATTGCAATTCCTTCCATGTATCCTCATAAAGTGAGGCATCAACTCCATAAGCGACATAGTAGGTGTCTGGCTCTTGCTGTACCGCAAATTTATTCCACTTGGTTAGGTTTTGTCTTAGAAAGGGATCTCTAAAACTGTAAACTAATAATTGGATTTTTTTACCTTGAAAATTATTGAAATTGACGCTGGCACCATCAACGGTTTGCACTTCTGGATACTCAAAATCACTGCCCTTTCCTGTTTTTTTACTTTTTCTATATAGGCGTCGTTCCTTACTTGTATGCGGATTGTAAAGTGGTTTTGAAATGTCATACAAAAAGTCTGCTCTAGGATGGTGCTCCGTAGACTGGACAAATGCTTTCTTTTTAAGATCGCTAGTAATAAAACCATCTAAATCATTGACAAATCGGCGACCATACCGCACCTTTTCTAGTTGCAATAGTTTCTTGAAGTTATATACTTGCGCCATCGCCTTGTATTGTGGTATGGTAGTATAATAACGATTGCTAGAGAAATCCATATCAGGAAAATCCTGCAATTCAAGATCTTCAAGCGAAGTGGTTTGGTCCATTTGATATTGCTGGTGTGCCAGTTTTACATAAGCCTGAAAACTCTTATAATACATGGCCTCATCTTCTTTAAACAACTCGCTAAAAGGCATGCTTTTAAGCTTTTCCATCCATACATTAGTCAGGCTATCCATCGATGGAGCGAGTTGTGCCATGGGCTGCTTCAATAAATCCTTTTGATTGGCAAACTCGGTGTAAACTTCATTACGCGTAATCAAATATTCATTTTTTAACGCGCCTTGAGCACCTGAGTAAATGACCGTAATAAGGCTGTCATTTTTAAAAACAGCTGCATTGAAATCATCAAAGTCCTCTAGATGAATGGGAAAGATTTTATTTTCTACAATCAAGCTGTTAAAGCCTCCAAAACCAGATCTATATGCAGAATCTACTCTTTCATAGACCTGATCGACCAAACTATTGGTAACGATCCTTACCGGTACATTCTCTGTAGTTGTGGTGGTAACATATATAGGAATGTCATATTGCGCCCAAGATATTGGGGCACTAATAAAAAGTAATATTAAAAACGAGACTATTTTAAATTTTGCAATATCCATTCTACACGTTGGTCTTTATTGTTATTGGAATTGTAGGATTTGCATTTATAAGTAATGGGTTTAGCAAGACCTACTTCCTGCAATCTTTTTACAGATGGCAAGTATTCTAGGGAACATTTACCCATCAACAATGATTCCATGCTTTCGCCGGCTTGATGAAGGTTGTATATTTTTTGAAGACCAGAAAGGTATAATGCATCTTTCGTAAAACCGCCACCACGGTGAACTCTCAAGGTAATATTGAAGGCTCGCTCACGATCCAGACCGTACTGATTATGGATCAGGTTAAAGGTTTCTGTGAAGTCGTTTCCTTTGATAAGGCTGTCTGCGGCAATCACACGATAAGCCAATTCTCGCAGTCTGGAAACGGTCAAATTACCACTCATATATTCCGCAAAAACGGCTAGTCCTTCCTGTGTTTCCACATTGTTGGGGAATCCATTCCCGAACACTTTTAAGGGTTGCTCGATCGCATTAAAAGTCGTGACCAGGTGTACACCTATCTCGTGGTGCGCCAAAACATTAAGCTGGTGCTGCGAGAACTGGTGATTCTTCTTCAATATAAGTGCACGGTCTTTATTGGAAACCATTGCCGCGGCACTCATGGCGCTGCTAGTTTTGATGGCAAAGTTGAAACCGTATTCCTTTTTATAATCTTCAAAGAATTGGATCGCTTGTTCTGTAGATAATTGAGGTTCCGCTTTCGCGAAAGCGGACTCATCATCTTCCCTATGGTGTAGGATGAACTTTGCGTTTTCCACCATCTTATCGGTAGGCGTACCGTAAAACCGTAGGCTGTTGAAATAAAACCGATTGTCTGGCTGGCTTATGGTCTCAATGCACTGGACCATACCACTGTAGGTATATACCACGTCCTTGTATAGGTCTCGTATAACCTTGTCATCGATGTCCTTGAGCCGCTGGCTAAAAAATAGACGATGCAGTTTATAGGTGTCAAATCGCACCTTGCGGTATTTGAATTTAGGATTGTACTTGTACTTTTCCTTGAAAAATTGCTTGCGTTCCTGAGCAATATTCAACGGATTTATAAACGCCAGCAGTTCCAGATTACCGACCAATCGATGAATATTCTCATCGATTTCCATCACTTCCTGAAACTCGCCGGTGAACTTAGATAACTTCATAGACTTTTACTGATCAAAGGTATGGTGGCGATCATAGAAACGATAAGCGTGCGACTGTATGTAGTACTTGAGCTTGTCCTTCAAGGCGTGAACCACTTCTGGATACACAACGCCGGTTTCTTCATCGCAATATATTTTTGAAACCTCAGTAGCCAGAACCAAGGAATTCTTGGAATTGGCAGTCACGTATTTTAAAAAGAATCCGTTTCCTTGAAACACATCATTGATTTCGCAAGAAACTTCTTGTTCAATAGGCAATTCAATTTTATTGAGAATTTCCTTCCATTGTTCAATGGCCAATTTGTATTTGATCTGATCAACATTTGAAGTACCTATATTAAATATTGGGACTTTGCGGTCCCAACGTTTGTAATTGTAAGAATGTAGATCATAAAAAACGGTAGTCCCGAAGAGCTCTTCCAGCTTGACAATCAATTGCAGAATGACTCTATAAAAGTTTTCGTGCTTTTGAAGTGCACTGTCTTTTTCCTCTTCTGACAATGGCGTTTTCCAAAGTGTTTTTCCCCAAGCGGTTTCATAAATCGCGTTTTTGGGATCTCTATTGAGATCATACTCAAATCTGCTGTCGTGTGCTATAATCGTGATGGGCAACATGGAAATCATGGTACCCGTTGCCGGATCTTCTTCATACCAGCGATCGTACTCTGTATGCAAGCACTTTTTCCATAGTCTTTTATCAAAATGGTGTCCGTCATGTATTGCAGCGCATACGTAGGGAACGTAATCGTCAATTTTTATGGAAAACGAGTAATCGTCAACAACGGCATGAAATGTTTCTTCATGCTCGATCTTATTCAAGATCTGACGGATGGACATTTTATTCATTCAGTAGGGTGTTCTTGAGTTTTTGGGTTCTATCTAGAGCTTTTTTTCTAATGCTGGTCTCTTCTTCAAAATAGTCAATGATCTTTTCTTGGACCTTGGTTTTAGAGGACTTATTGATTTGAACAATGCCGCCAGGTGACATCACGTTAACTTCTACCAGCATGCCATTGATCACATCGATCCCAACAAAGAACAAACCATCGTTTACTAGTTTGGGACCTATTTTTTTACACAGTAGCTTTTCAGCTTTTGTCAGGTTATGTTTTTCAAAACTGCCGCCAGCGCTAATGTTGGACCTATGATCATCGCCGCCAGGAACACGTCTTACGGCGCCTATAGGTTTACCGTTAAGGAGTAGAATGCGACTATCTCCTTGATCTGCGCCATCGATATAATCTTGAAGGATTACATAATTAGTAGTACCGTCTTTATTGTCAATGTAGAAATCCAGCAAAGAGTTGACATTAAACATCGCACTCTTCTCAATCATGATCACGCCGCTACCACCATAACCGTTAAGTGGCTTCATGATCATGCGATCTCGAGGGTTTTCCTTAATGACTGATTTTAAATATTCCTTGTTTTTGGAAACGTGCGTACGAGGTATGATCGTGTTGTCTGGATCTACAAAACAAGCTGTATACAACTTATTGTTGGCCTCACGCAATCCTTCAATATCATTCACTATAAATACATCTTCCTTAACTGAGTCCAAGAAGTTGAGTGCAATAGGATCTAGAGGTGGATTAGCCCGCATCATGATCACATCAAAACCAGCCAGTGGTAACATCTTTTCCTTGAATTGTGCTCGCTTATAGAAAGATTTCATTTGAGCTGGCACTTTGTCCATCTTACGTATCACTTTTGAGAATGCATAAGCTATGCTATCACGTATGGTAAGATTTGCTGGAGTTGCCATTGCAACAGTGTGACCACGCTTCATGCATTCATGGATCAGCACCAGCGTGGAATCACTCTCGGGATGGACTTCTTCCCACGGGTACATGATAAAACAGACATTCATAAGATTTTCTTTTTGGTTGGTACCGTGCAAACTAGGAATAAAAAGAAAATGATGCTGTTAAGTAAATGCAATAGTTAAGTGGTAGAGGTTGAGATTATTTTGCTTTCCTGCCTGACCGGCAGGCAGGCGCGAAAGCGCACAAATCGTAGGCCGGCATCTAACCAACATAATCTACGTACCTAAGAACTTAAAAGAAAGAATTACTCAATAGGGGTTTATGAAGAAACCTCGTCCAGGTGGTCATCCCATTCCTGTACATCTGGCTCGCCAAATTTACCCAAAGACTTCGCCACTATAGAAGCTACTGTCGCGTCACCAGTAACATTCACTGTAGTACGCAACATATCCAGCGGTCGGTCGACGGCAAATATTAAGGCTAGAGCAACCGGTAGTAGTTCGCTAGGAAAATTAATGGACTCCAAAACAATCACCAGCATCACCATTCCAGCGCCAGGAACCGCAGCAGAGCCAATAGATGCCAACAGCGCCGTCAACACTATAGTTAATTGAGCGGTCAAAGCCAATTCAATTCCCAATGCCTGACAAACAAACACCGCAGCCACTGCCTGATACAGACTGGTGCCATCCATATTAATGGTAGCACCAACAGGCAGTACAAAACTCGCTACTTCTTTTTCCACGCCCATGTGTTCTTCCACACGCTCCATGGTTACAGGTAGCGTTGCGGCACTAGAACTGGTTGAAAAAGCCAATAACTGAGCTGGAGCGATTTTGTCCAAAAACCATAGCGGCGATTTCTTGACGTATAACCAGAATATTAAACAGTACACCACAATCATCAAAATTAGTCCTAGAACAACCGTACCTGCATAGAATAACAAAGCGAGTAGAATATCTGGATCGTCTGCACTCACGACAACATTTGCTAACAATGCAAACACTGCAAAAGGTGCTGTCAACATGATCAAATCAACCATTTTTAGTACCACATCATTTAAGGAATCAAAGAAATTCTTCAAAGGTTCTGCAGCCTTCTCACCTATCAATAGCATGGAAATACCTAAGAAAATAGCAAAGAAAATAACCTGAAGCATCAGGCTGTTGTTGGACATCGCAGCAACGGCATTATCTGGAACCATATCTACAAGTGCTTGTAAAGGTCCGCTATCTTTTTGCATGGCTGCAGTAGATAGTTTACCAGCGATATCAGAATTGCCTTCATAGGTAGCGCTTAAATTATCGATGGTTTCTTGTGAGATTCCAGATCCTGGATTTAATAGATTCACCAGTCCTAAGCCTAAGGTGATCGCAATTACTGTGGTGGCTATATAGATGAGAATGGTGCGCAATCCCATTTTACGGAATTTCGCTATGTCCTTAAGATCAGAAATACCTTTGATCAGCGAGGCAAGAATCAATGGCACCGCTATAAGCTTAAGCAAATTCACAAATATCGTCCCGAATGGATTGATCCAGTCTTCTACAAAACCACGACCCCAATCAAATTGTACCATCAGGAATCCAAAAAGGATTCCCAGTACCATTCCTATTAATATTTGCCAGTGAAGTGCTAATTTTTTCATGTATGATGATTAATTCGCTTTGGTTCGTACCCGACGAGCAGGTATAAAAGCGATTTTATATTAAACTTTTGATGTTTTATTTCTCAAAAAATGATCTGCTAGAACCAGTGCTGCCATGGCTTCTACAATGGGAACCGCTCTGGGAACCACGCATGGGTCGTGACGGCCTTTGCCTTGCATTTCAGTGGCGTTTCCATCTTTGTCGATGGTAGATTGAGATTGCATAATGGTGGCGACGGGCTTGAAAGCCACGCTAAAGTAGATATCCATTCCATTAGAGATACCACCTTGAATACCACCGCTGTAATTGGTTTTTGTACTACCGTCTGCATTGTAGAGATCGTTATGCTCGCTGCCCAGCATGGCGCTACCCGCAAAACCGCTACCGTATTCAAAACCCTTGACGGCATTGATGGAGAGCATGGCTTTACCCAGATCTGCATGTAGTTTGTCAAAAACAGGCTCGCCTAAGGATGGTGGCACATTTTGAATCACGCAACTTACCACACCACCTATAGTATCGCCAGCCTTGCGCACTTGCAGGATCTTTTCTTCACACGCTTTCGCGAAAGCGGAATCTGCACATCTTACTGCATTATTTTCAATTTCTGCAAAGTCTAGCTCTTGATAGGGTTTGTCCATTTTGAGATCGCCAACGCTACTCGTGTAGGCGTGGAACTGGATGGATGATAGCATTTGCTTTGCCACGGCACCAGCCACTACCCTACAGGCAGTTTCTCGAGCACTGCTGCGTCCACCGCCGCGATAGTCGCGGGTACCGTACTTATCGGTATACGTCTTATCTGCATGGCTGGGACGATAACTGTCTGCGATGTGTGAGTAGTCCTTAGACTTTTGGTTCTCGTTGACGATCTGAAAGCCGATGGGCGTTCCCGTAGTCACTCCTTCAAAAATACCTGATAGAAATTCTACGGTATCAGATTCTTTGCGCTGGGTAACGATCTTGCTTTGACCAGGCTTGCGTCTGTCAAGATCTCTTTGAACGGCAGCAAAATCAATTTTGATTCCTGCGGGACAACCGTCAATGATGCCACCTATTGCTATACCGTGTGATTCTCCAAAGGTGGTCAGTTTAAAAGCCTGCCCAAAAGTATTTCCTGCCATAGAAGACAAATATAAGGTTTGCAGGAAATTTAGCGACAAGTTGATCTTTGTATTCCAGTTCCTATATTTAGCAGTTTAAAAATCCCATTGATGTATAGATTATTCGCTTCTTTTTTGCTTTTCAACTTTTTCTCCTTTTCGATTTATGCGCAAACTGAAATATCGATTAGCAAAAAGAATGAAAAGCTACTGGGCCAATCTTATAAATACTACTCCAAAAAGAAATTTGACAAAGCGTTGAATTATGTAGAAAAGGCCATGCAGGAATCTGAAGTTCAAGATATTGCCATGGCATCATTACTGGAAGGCAACATTCACTTTGCACTAGATAACTTAGAAGAAGCGAAAAAAGCCTACGTAAAAGCCATTCAGGTTTCAAAACCAAGTGATAATGCTGCCTACACAGCGCAAATAGGCCTCGCTCGCAGTATGACTAAAATAAACAGACGTAAGGAAATTGAGACCAAGAAAAAGGAAAGGGAAGCTTTAAAAGACTCCATCGATACGGAAAAGAAGAACAAAGATAAAACTACTGCCTTTGCCATAATTGAACAGGTTCCTATCTATCCTGGTTGTGAAGGAAAGATTTCCAATGCTGCTTACAAAAGCTGCATGCAGGAAAAAATCACGGCGCACGTTTCTGAAAACTTCAATACAGGTGTTTCCAAAGCCATAGGCATCAAGGGTAAAATCAATATAAATGTGCAATTTAAAATTAGTGCCCAAGGTGATGTCATCGATATTTATGCAAAGGCTTTAAACCCGTTACTGGAAGAAGAAGCTATACGAGTGATCCAGCGACTACCTAACATGCAACCCGGCACGCAGCAAGGAAAACCAGTAAACGTTATTTATGGTCTGCCAATTATTTTTCAGGTGAATTGATAAGCTTTGTGTGAAAGTTTATTTCATTGCGACATTTTGTATTCTGGATAAGTAGCCTCCAGATATTCTTCCGCACGTTTAGGAATCTCGATGGTTATGATATATAGAAAAAGATATAAACTACAGATGAATAGGCTAAGTGCAAGGATCCATCCTGCGTTTATGGAAGAAAGATCGCTAAAGATATTATAGAAGTGCAAAGGAATAAGAGCGAGGCCTGCTAATGCGCCTTGGCTAAAAATAATATCTTCAAGCATCCATTTTTTATCGCTTACCATACGGTGGCTTTTAATCTGTCGACTACGATACAACAGAAAAGCGACGTAAATCAACGCACAAGTGCAAATAGCGCCTAAAAGGAACCCTTCTGAAAAGCTCGTAAACTTCAAAATGATAAAAGTGACCAGAATACTCGCCGCAAATGCAGCAATCTTTGGCACCTTCATATAATTTTTAAAATGGTTCCAGACCATACGCGTGTATTTCTTATTCATGGCTTTTTGCCGTTGCTCTACTACTTCCATAAATCCAAAAACACCAAACTTTTTGAACTCAAGATCTCTCGCCTGCTCAAAAGTCAGTACTGGAAATTTCTGCCATTGTTGCTCGATGCCGTTTGCCATATGATCCACCAGCTCGGTTTGCAAATCATAATGCTCGACAAAGTGCTGCCGGGTAAATTTGTATAAAGACTCTATCTGCTCATCGTTAAGTTGCGCCATCAATAGCTCCATTTAGGGTTAAAGATCTGTTCCATGGTCGCCATATATTCCCTTATCGCTTCCAGTTGGCTCACACGCTCCTTCTCACCGGCTTCCGTGATTTTATAGTATTTACGCGTGCGTTTTCCCACTTTTTCTATCTCTACGTTAAGGTAGTTATCGGCTTCCAGTTTGTGTAAAATGGGGTACAAAGCACCTTCTTTGATTTCAAGGGAACCATTGGTTTTTTCCTTCACTTTCTGCGTGATTTCATAACCATACATGCGACCATTAGTCTCTAACATCTGGAGCACGATAGCCGTAAGATTACCTCGATATAAAGAATGGTTTGACATACCTATGTAACTTAGGTATAAAAATAAGCTTTAAGTTGAAATAAGCAAATACTGCTATTTAAGGTATTTCGCTTTCGCGAAAGCGAACTAAACCAACGCTACCCTAACAATACCATCTTCATCGATTGTATCTAGCTTTACGGTTTGTAATTCATTGACCAACTCTGGATTATAGTAAGTTTTGACCTTGACGTAGTTCTCGGTAAAACCATGGATAAATCCTTCCTTATTCTCGGCTTCCCAAAGAACTGTTTTTGTTTTACCCAGCTGGCTCTCATAAAAGGCTCTGCGCTTTTTGACCGATAAGCCACGCAGCATTTTGGAACGCTTTTTACGCACGTTCATGGGCACGACGCCATCCATCACAGCGGCTTCTGTGTTTTCTCGTTCGCTATAGGTAAACACATGCAGGTAGGAAATATTTAAGTCACTCAGGAACTTATACGTATCCATAAAATGGGCATCTGTCTCACCTGGAAAACCTACAATCACATCAACACCGATGCAGCCATCTGGCATGACTTCTTTAATCCTGGACACGCGATCCACGTACAGCTCACGGTTATAACGACGCTTCATTTTTCCCAGCAATTCGTTATTACCTGACTGCAACGGAATGTGAAAGTGCGGTACAAAAGCGCGCGATCTGGAAACCAAATCAATGGTTTCATTCTTCAACAAATTGGGCTCTATGGAAGAGATGCGCAAGCGCTCAATGCCTTCTACTTGATCCAATTCTTTGACCAAATCCAAAAAGGTATGCTCATGACGCTTGTTGCCAAATTCACCTTTCCCATAATCGCCTATATTGACGCCGGTAAGAACGATTTCTTTGATATCCTGCGCAGCAATATCACGGGCATTTTCCAAAACATTTTCCAGGGTATCGCTACGTGAAATACCTCGTGCCAGCGGTATGGTGCAATAGGTACATTTGTAATCACAACCATCTTGAACCTTCAAGAAGGCTCTTGTACGATCGCCTATGGAATAGGATCCCACATAAAAATCTGCCTCATCAATCTCGCAGGAATGAATTTGCGCAGGCTCATCTTTGGACAGCTGGTTGATATAATCTGTAATCTTGAACTTCTCGGTGGCACCCAGCACCAGATCCACGCCATCGACGGCCGCCAGTTCTTCAGGTTTCAGTTGCGCATAGCAGCCTACGGCAATGGTAAACGCATCTTTATTTTGCTTTTGGGCTCTCTTGACAATAGACTTGAAACGTTTGTCAGCATTTTCGGTAACGCTACAGGTGTTGATAACATAGATATCAGCTGGTTCGTCAAACTCCTTGCGATCGTAGCCCTGCTTATCAAAATCGCGCGCTATGGTAGATGTCTCGCTAAAATTAAGCTTACATCCCAAAGTATAAAAAGCAACGGATTTCTTATCTGCTACGGCGTTCATGATACGTTTTTATAGTTTGCAAAGATACTGGCATTTCAAGACAGTAAAAAGTTTCAAAACCCATTTTGCAAAGCGATGAATTATAGATGTTAAAGTCCATCAAACCCCTATCTTTGCTGCCATGAATCGATGGTGGTCTCTCCTACTTTTTTACGTTTTGATTATTGCCTGTTCTGAAGGTTCAGATCAGATTGATTCTACGACTGTTTTCCGTTATAATGAGCATGCCAATATCACAAGTCTGGACCCTGCTTTTTCAAAGGATCAACGCAACATTTGGGCCTGTAACTTGATGTATAATGGTTTGGTCAAACTAGACAACAATCTTCAAGTGGTTCCAGATATAGCTGATTCATGGGAGGTTAGCAGCAATGGTCTTACCTATAGCTTTAGATTAAAGGACAGCATTTATTTTCATGATAATTTCGCTTTCCTGCCTGATCGGCAGGCAGGCGCGAAAGCGAATACAACTTCAACATCACTACACAAAGTAACCGCAGCCGATTTTAAATATGCTTTGGAACGACTTACAGATCCCAGCGTTGCCTCGCCTGGCGCATGGGTCATGAGCAATGTCAAACAAATCAAGGCAACATCTTCCAACGAGTTAGTTATAGAATTGAAACAACCGTTTCCAGCATTTTTAGGATTGTTGACGATGAAGTATTGCTCGGTCATTCCAGAAGCTTCACGATTAGTGGATGACTACGACCGGCGTTCCAATCCCATAGGCACTGGACCATTCTACATGAAGCGCTGGGAAGAAAATGTCAAACTGGTGCTGCGACGCAACGATCATTACTTTGAACGTGATGAAAAAGGAGCACCACTGCCCTATCTGGAAGCTGTGGCAATCACATTTAAAAATGATAAGCAGTCCGAATTTCTGGAGTTTGCCCAAGGTAATCTGGACTTTATAAATGCATTGGATCCCAGTTACAAGGACGAGTTGCTAACCACTCAAGGTGATTTAAAACCTGCTTATGCGTCCAGTGTGAATATGATTAAAGCTCCGTTTCTCAATACAGAATATCTAGGCCTACAACTGGATAGTGACACACCAGAATTACAAAGTTTGAAGTTGAGGCGCGCTATTAATCTGGGCTTTGATCGGGTTCAAATGATCAAATACTTGAGAAACAACATAGGCACACCTGCCACAAAAGGTTTTATTCCAGCAGGATTACCCGCTGGCGGACAGGTGGAAGGTTTTGAATATGATCCAGTAGAGGCTCAAAAATTAGTGAACGAGTACCGTCAGGAAACGGGTGATGAAAATCCGCAAGTGGTGATAAGTACGAATGCAAATTATCTGGATTTGTGCGAATACATTCAAAAGGAATTAGAGAAAATAGGCATTCAGGTCAACGTAGAAGTAATGCCACCATCAACCTTGCGACAAGCGCGCAGTGCAGGTCAATTGGATATTTTCAGATCCAGCTGGATAGCCGATTATCCAGATGCTGAAAACTACCTTTCCCTATTTTATTCTGACAACTTTGCGCCCAACGGGCCGAATTATACGCATTTCTCCAGCGAGGCTTATGATCGCCTTTATGAGCAGGCGCTAGCAAATCCAGATCCTAATTCACGTGAACGTCTATACGTTCAAATGGATTCGCTAATCATTGATCAGGCTGCGATCGTTCCTTTATATTATGACCAGAGCGTAAGGTTCATCAGCAAGAATGTTTATGGACTGGAAACCAATGGGATCAATATTTTGGATTTGACTAGAGTGTATAAAACAGCCCATTGATGCGCGATTTCAAACTACTTTCCTCACCATTACAAGGCTTTACCGATTTTAGATTCCGTAATGCGTTGCATGAATTTTATGGTGGTATTGATACCTTTTATGCACCCTACATAAGATTCAATGGGAAACTGGAAATCAAATCTTCCTATCAAAGAGATCTAGATCCAGAGAACAATCAGGTTCCTGAACTGATCCCACAAGTCATGACGGCAGATGCAGATGAGTTTCTGCTGGCAGCAAATTATATCAAATCCTTGGGCTACAACGAGCTTAACTGGAATCTAGGTTGTCCCTATCCTATGGTGACCAAACGCGGTATGGGATCTGGACTTATCTGCAACCATGAAGGCATTAACCAAATTCTCGAAAGAGTTCATGCAGAAACCGATGTGACCATATCCATGAAGATGCGTTTGGGCTATCACGAGACTACCGAAATTCTAGAAGCGTTTGATACGCTCAAAAAATATCCGCTTAAAAGTATTGCTGTCCACGCTCGTACGGGTCAGCAGCTATATAAAGGTGGCGTGCATCTGGATGCTTTTGAAAAATGCATAGAGCAATCGCCGCATACCTTATACTACAATGGTGACATCACCACGGTAGAGATATTTCAACAGCGACTGGATCGCTTTCCCAGCATTGAACATTTCATGATAGGCCGCGGACTCATCGCAGATCCTTATTTGCCGCTCATGATCAAGCAAAATATTCATGAACACCCATCAGATCGTTGGGAACGATTCAGGGCGTTTCACGATCAGATCTTCACGCAATACGATGCGTTTCTTCAAGGGCCAACGCCCATAAAAATGAAGATGCAAGGATTCTGGGGCTATTTTGCAGAGCAATTTGACAACCCACAAAAGACTTTTAAAAAGATCAAGAAAGCTGGAAATACAAAAAATTATCAGATCGCTGTCAACGAGATCTTGAACTCGGTGAAATAATCTGAATTTACTCCATAAAAAAAAGAGCGATCTCCACCGCTCTTTTTACTAGCGATCTCCACCGCTATATTTTAATAAACAACAAATTTTCAGATTGATTGCTTATTTACTTAAACCGTTATAAATGTAATACGTCGATTCAATTTAGAAGCTCTAGAACTTGTTAATTTATCCTTATAACGGTTTTTAAAATATAACAACCTGTTTATCAATTGTTTGAAATTTAGCTAAAAATGCAGTTTATCGATAGCCTATTTTCGATAAAGTTCAAATCGGCTGATCTGGTTGTTTCCTGCTAACAGTCCTTTCTGATCATTGGTCATCGCAATGGTGTAAAAACCAGTAGTTGATAACTGTTTCCAGTCTTGGCCTTGATTGCCGCTCCACCATATTCCAGGGCTACCTACAGCGATAAGCTCGTTACCACCTGTTTGAGGCACAAAAGCAATGTCGCTGCAATAACCAGGACCATTACCGTCGGCGATGAGCTTCCAAGTTTTACCGCCATCGCGGGTAATCGCCTTATTGGCAATCTTATTATCCTTTGCATTCCAATCGCCGCCTATCATAACTCCTAGGTTTTCGTCATAAAAATCTAACGCATAGATACCAGTCATTTCGCCACCGCTCGTCATAGGCGTTTCTTGAACTTCCCAGGATTTCCCGTGATCTGGACTGTACAATACTCTAGCCGCCTGGCCACCTGTTGCGATCCATATATGCTCACCTTGTAAGGCAATGTTTGAGTTGCTGGCCGCATAAGCCGCTTCTCCTTCTACTATTGTAGGTAATTTATCGCAAGTTATCTTGGACCAAGTATCGCCGCCATCGGTGGTGGTTAGTACCGTAAAACAATCTTCCTGCGGGTCGCCCATGGCAATACCGTCCATGTCGTTCCAAAATTTCATGCTGTCGTAAAATACCTTCTCACCAGATTCTTCATACACCAGCGCCAGTGAATCGTTTTGGTGCGATATCCTATAGATCAAAGCGGGATTTCCAGCCGTAAGGATAAAGGTGTAATCGGCAGTAACCGCGATGGATCTAAATTCCAATTGATCGTTGCCGTTATATACCACACGACCTTTTTGAATGCTCCCTAAAGTGTCATGGAAAGAACCGTAAGTGCTGCGATTACCTGCAAACCAAAAGGTGCCATCCTTCACATCCAGCGCCCTAACGCTCAATGTATCTGTAGATAAAGGTTCCAATTGTATGGAAACATCCTTGGGTGACTGATAATTGGAAGTTGAGTCGTTCTTGCAGGACAGTAATAAACCTGGCAATAGAAATAAGAAGATCTTTCTCATGAATAGGATTGAAATGGATGGTAAAGTTGAGGAATAGTTCGCTTTCGCGAAAGCGATTACAAAAACAACCTTTTAATAACTTTAAGAGCGATGAGATAAATGTATTTTTGCAGCATGAGATTTCACCACAATTTACTTCAGGCAACGGTCGATGCCTTACACAACATATTTAATGACGGCAAATATGCCGATCAAGCCATACAGCGCATTCTTAAAAGGGACACGCGATGGGGTTCTAGAGACCGTGGTTTTATTGCAGAGACGACTTATGACATCGTGCGCTACAAGCGACTCTATGCAGCTATTGCAAATGTCAAAGAGCCATTTAAACCAGCAGATTTATGGCGCATGACTGCCGTATGGATTGTGCTTAAAGGGCATGATGTTCCTGCATGGGAAGAATATTACAACACACCGGTACGACGCATCAAAGGAAAATTTGACGAACTATCAGCCATAACCAAATACCGTGAATCCATTCCAGACTGGATGGATGAAATGGGTAAAGAAGAACTGGGCGAGGAATTGTGGAACAAAGAAATAAGCGCCCTTAACCAGCAAGCTGATGTAGTACTGCGTGCCAACACACTTCAAACAGACGTTAAAACACTACAGGAAAAATTACTCGCGCTAGAAATAGCAACGACTACAGACGAGCGTTTTCCAGATGCCTTGATTCTTAAAGAACGTGCCAACGTTTTTCAAACCGAATTATTCCAAAACGGTCTTTTTGAAGTACAAGATGCTGGATCACAGACCATTGCTCCTTTTGCTCAAGTAGAACCAGGCATGCGTGTCATGGATTCTTGTGCTGGTGCTGGAGGCAAATCATTGCACCTCGCAGCTTTGATGGAAAATAAGGGTCAGATCATCTCTACAGATATTTACAACGGTAAACTTAACGAGCTAAAGCGTCGCGCACGTCGTGCTGGTGCCCACAACATAGAAACCCGATTGATTGACTCGACTAAAGTGATCAAAAAATTGGATGGAAAGATGGACCGACTTGTCATAGATGCACCTTGTAGTGGTCTAGGCGTATTACGCAGAAATCCTGATGCCAAATGGAAACTGGAACCGGAATTCTTGGATAACATAAGAAAAACGCAACAGGAGATTCTACAATCCTACAGTCGTGTTGTAAAACCAGAAGGCATGATGGTATATGCTACCTGCTCCATTCTACCATCAGAGAATGACAAACAGGTCGAGACTTTTTTGAATTCTGAATCTGGAGCTGATTTTGAGTTGTTAGATTCCCAGTCGTTAATGGCTCACAAAGACGGATTTGATGGGTTTTACATGGCCTTGATGAAAAAGAAAAAATAAACTTGTTCCCCTATGAGAATAGCATTACTCTCTACCCTATTTCTAAATGTTGTTCTAGGTGCTGCACAACCGCCAGAAGGTTATTACAGCCGCGCTCAAGGCCTAACTGGCTACGAACTCAAAACCGAACTTAAGGAAATCATTACCAACGGTTTTAATGGACAGTCGTATGGTGATCTTATTGATCTATACCAAACATCTGACAACGATGATTACTACGATGACAATCAATCGTTCACCATTCTGGACATGTATTCTGAAAATCCTGATGGGCCAGATCCTTATGTGTACTCCTTCAACGATAATTGCGGGAATGTAAGTGCCAATGAAGGTGGCTGCTACAATCGCGAGCACCTATATCCACAAGGTTTTTTTAATCAAGAGGACATCATGCGCAACGATGCGCACCACGTCGTACCTACAGACGGTCAAGTGAATGGAAGACGTAGTAACTTTCCTTTTGGCGAAGTGAACAACCCAACCTTTACCTCGCGCAACGGCAGTAAGGTAGGACCATCTGCTACTCCAGGATTTACACAAACCGTATTTGAACCTATCGATGAATTTAAAGGAGACATCGCACGAAGCCTATTGTATTTTGCTACCCGATATGAAGACAACTGGGACGACAGCTCCTGGGATGATAAGGATTCTAATGTAAGCGATCCACGTGGTGGACCCAACAAGAATCAATGGTATGAGCAATGGTTCATCGATCTAATGGTAAAATGGCACAATGAAGATCCTGTAAACCAGCGTGAGCAAGATCGCAACAATGATGTTTTTGAATATCAGAACAATCGCAATCCATTTATAGATAATCCAGATTGGGTCAATCAGATCTGGACTACAACTGCATCTACCAGCGACAATTCCTTTGCTAGAGTAAACATTTTCCCTAATCCATCCACTGGTAGATTTCAAATCATCGATTTGCAAGAATCGGTAACAATTTCAGTGTTTGATGTGTCAGGAAGAATGGTGAAGGCAAATCAAACTTTGGAAGGCAACGCATTTGAAATTAACGGTACAGGTGTATATTTTGTGAAGTTGAATTCAAACTTAGCCAGCAAGACTTTTAAGGTGATCGTGAAATAAGTTAAGAGATATAAAACTAAAAAGCCCAATCAATAATGATTGGGCTTTTTTATTTAGAAAATAAACAAGGTCTATCTATAAACTCATATTGAGCACCGCTCTGAATCTGGTCTCGTTATTCATCATTTTTTCAAAGGCTTCTTTAGCATCCTTCAAAGCAAACTCTTCAATCATAGGTTTGGTGCCTGTCATCGCGCTAAAGTTAAGCGTATCCTCACTATCTGGCGCCGTACCACTAGGCCATCCTTTCAGACTTTTACGTGCTTGAAGCAGTTGCATGGGTGATACTTCCACATTATCAGCGGTCGCTGCAATAAGCAACATCGTACCATCCATGGCGAGGCCATCAACGATGCTCGAGATAGCGTCAGCATGTGGTGCGGTAGCAACGATTAAGTCGGCTCCACCCAATTCTTGTAGCTTTTCTACAGCATCCACATCATCTGTTGCGATAAACTCGTGAGCACCTAATTCTAAAGCTAGTTTCTTTTTATCCTCACTGGTAGAAATGGCGATGGTACGCATTCCCATTTTGTTGGCATATTGAATGGCAAGGTGACCTAAACCACCTATTCCTTGCACGGCTACGGTGTCTCCAGCTCTCAACCCAGCATTGCGCATACCGTTATAAACCGTAATACCGGCACAAAGCAACGGTGCCGCTTCGGTACTTTTAAGTTCGTCTGGAATGGATGCCGCGGCTTCATAAGGTGCCGTCATATATTCTGCATAACCACCGTCATAGGAGATTCCAGAAACTTTTGCATTTTCACAATTAATGAATTTTCCACGTCGACAGGGATCACAGGTAAAACAGTGGCCACCATGCCAGCCTATGCCTACACGCTGTCCTTTCTTAAGACTGGTAACATTTTCGCCCAACTCTTCGATAATACCAACAACTTCATGTCCTGGTGTTCTAGGAAATTCGTTTCCCATTGCACCTTGTTTGACAAAAACATCGCTGTGACAAACGCCACATGCTTCGACTTTTATTAAAATCTCATTACTTTTTGGTGTTGGTTTGTCCATATCAACGACTTGTAAATCGCCGCCTTGTTCTAAAAATCTTGCTGCTTTCATAATAGTTTTTGGTTTGAAGTTAAGTTACAAAGAGAACCGCTGATGTGACTTGAAATTTGAAAAACCTTAACTGTAAAACAAGGTTTATTGGGATCTCGCTTGCGCGCGTGTTTGAACATCAGGCAGTAAAGCGAACTTATTTTTCCAGCTATTTCACATCTATTTCTGTCCCTTTTATCCTAGAATCCGCTTACTTTTAAAGTTTAAGATCGATCTAATGAAATGGACCCAAATTCTCGTCTTGTGCCTGCTGGCTTCCAGTTGTAAAACTCCAGTGAAACGCATCATGACCATGCCTGTCAAACAGGACGCCAAATTGACCCTGATTTCTGAAACAACCAACCTTTCTCATGCCGAATCTGTGGCCTACGATCCTAATTACAATAGGTTATACGTCTCAGTTCAAGGAGAGCAAGAGCCAGGTGATGGTGGTATTGCCACAATTGATGTGGAAGGTAATATCATTGATAACGCTTTTACAACAGGCTTAAACAACCCTAAAGGTATTGCTCTATCAGGTGATTACATTTACGTTTCTGATGTCACAGAACTGGTAGAAATCTCCCGAGAAACTGGAAAAGTTTCTAACCGATATGCCGTAGGTGACGAACAGTTTTTAAACGATGTTGCTGTGGACGATCAAGGTAACGTCTATGTTTCTGACATGCGCAGTTCTTCCATTTATCGTCTGGATTTTGATAAGGTTTTTACCAAATGGCTTTCTAGTCTAGAACTTGAAAATCCCAACGGATTATTAGCTGTAGAAAATGACCTTTACATCGCTGGTTGGGGTTTGCCAGGATCTGAAAATAGCGAAGGAAATACTCAAGGAAGGTTGCTTAAACTTAACATTACCAACCAAAAAATCGATAAGGTAACTGCACTACCACAGGGAAATCTTGATGGTATCCAGGTTTTTGACGACACCCATTTTTTGGTTTCTGACTGGCGCAGAGGCACCATATTCAAAATTTCCAAGTTAGGTGATGTCAAAGTCTTCATGACTTCTGAAGCTAGTGTTGGTGATATTCTTTATTTACGGGATCAAAAACTTCTGGCCTTACCACTCAATCGACAAAACAAGGTACAGCTGTACAAAGTAAACTGATGGTATGAAACGAGAAGCTTTACAACTCAATGAAGATATCAAACTCTTACCCATCGCCATTGATGAGCAGGAACGTTTAAGGCGCATGATGCATCTAATTTATAAACCTGTATATCAGCATTTATGGCAAGATAATGGCGAGGCTTATGTAGAATCCCAGTACAATCGGGATCAAGTGATGAGCGAACTTTCCTTAGAAAATGCCAGATACTATTTTGTAGAGTATAAAGGTGAGGTCATGGGAATGTTGCGCTATCTCTTTGATTGCCCATTTCCTGACAGCCATTATCATAACGTGACAAAACTACACCGCATATACCTGGATCCTGCAACACACGGCTCTGGTATTGGCGCATTGTTAGTGAATTACGTGGTTCAGCAAGCCACGCTTGCAGGGCAAAAATCAGTCTGGTTGGAATGCATGGATACCCAAGAACCTGCCATAAAATTTTACACCAAAATGGGGTTTTATACAGAGCGTCGCTTTCAACTGGATTCTCCAACTATGAAACCAGAATTTCGCGGGATGTTGTTGATGAAAAAGGATCTTTGATATTGTTAAAAAGCTGGTGGTAATTCCGCTTTCGCGAAAGCGTATTCCCATCAAATACCGTCCTAAAAAACTATCTTTGTAACAGCCACAAAAGCGCTCGCAATGATCCATTTTTACGGAAATCCCACCAAGAAAATTTACGCAGTACAGACCTCTTCCCATCTTACTGAAGAAGACGATAAAAAATTACAATGGCTCTTTGCCGGTGCCCCAAAATTAGAGGCCGAAGCCCTACCAGGTTATTTTACGGGACCACGTGCAACGACGATAACACCATGGTCTACCAATGCGGTAGAAATCACCCAAAACATGGAAATCAAAGGCATCACTCGCATTGAGGAGTTTGTTGCCTGTACGGAAAATTCGGCCTACGACAAGATGTTACAAGTCAAGTTTGACGGTCTGGACCAGTCGCAATTTGAAATCAATGTTGCTGCTGATGGTGTTTTGGAAGTAGAAGACATTGCGGCTTACAATATGCAGGAAGGACTTTCTCTAAGTGACGATGAGATTGATTATCTCATAGCGTTGTCAGAGAAGCTGGATCGCAAGCTTACGGATAGTGAGGTTTTTGGATTCTCTCAAGTGAATTCAGAGCACTGTCGTCACAAGATTTTCAACGGGACTTTTATCATCGATGGCGAGGAAAAACCTACTTCTCTATTCAAGCTTATCAAAGAAACGAGCAAGCAAAACCCTAACGAGATCGTTAGTGCCTATTCTGATAATGTTGCTTTTGTCAATGGTCCAAATGCGGAGCAATTTGCACCCAAAACGCCTAACAAACCAGATGTTTATCAAACCAGCCTTTTTGATAGCGTGATATCGCTAAAGGCAGAAACTCACAACTTCCCAACAACGGTGGAACCGTTTAATGGTGCGGCAACAGGATCTGGTGGAGAAATACGCGATCGACTGGCTGGTGGTCAAGGATCTTTGCCACTGGCAGGAACAGCCGTTTACATGACCAGTTATTCCAGATTGAACGATGAGCGTCCTTGGGAAAAGGGATTTGAAGCCAGAAAATGGTTGTATCAAACACCTATGGATATCTTGATCAAGGCGTCTAACGGTGCCAGTGATTTTGGGAACAAATTTGGGCAGCCATTGATCGTTGGGTCTGTGTTGACCTTTGAACATCAAGAAGCTGATCAAAACCTAGGTTTCGACAAAGTCATCATGCAAGCTGGTGGTATAGGTTATGGGAAACGTTCCCAAGCCTTGAAAAAAACACCAGAAACTGGCGACGACATTATCGTTATGGGTGGTGATAATTACCGCATAGGAATGGGCGGCGCTGCCGTGAGCAGCGCAGATACCGGTGCTCTAGATTCAGGACTGGAACTCAATGCCGTGCAACGCTCCAATCCGGAAATGCAAAAACGTGCTGCCAATGCCATACGTGGCCTGGTAGAAAGCGAGAACAACCCTATAAAATCCATTCACGATCACGGCGCTGGTGGACACTTGAATTGTCTATCAGAATTAGTGGAAGAAACTGGTGGTACCATAGATGTAGAAGCACTACCTGTTGGTGATCCTACGCTATCCCGCAAAGAATTGATAGGTAATGAATCCCAGGAACGCATGGGACTGGTCATGGATGCCGGCGATACACCTATCCTAGAAGAAATAGCCGCTCGCGAGCGCGCACCACTATATAAAGTTGGTAAGGTTACCGGCGACAATAGATTCACCTTTAGCGAGAAGGATGGTCGCAGCCCAATGGATCTGGCGTTGGAAGACATGTTCGGTTCGAGTCCTAAAACGATCATGAATGATACCACCATTGCTCGCACATATCAAGACATTTCATACGATCAAAAAGACCTTAAAAAATATGTCGAGCAAGTCCTGAAACTAGAGGCTGTGGCTTGTAAAGACTGGCTTACCAACAAGGTAGATCGTTGCGTGACCGGTCGTGTGGCTAAACAGCAAACCTGCGGCGAGCTGCAGTTGCCACTCAATAATGTAGGTGTCATGGCCATGGACTACCAGGGCAAAAATGGCGTCGCTACCACCATTGGACACGCACCTGTGGCCGCGCTTATCAATCCTGCAGCTGGCTCGCGCAATGCGATTGCAGAGGCATTGACGAATCTGGTTTTTGCACCGCTGGAAAAAGGACTAAAAGGAGTAAGCCTTAGTGCCAACTGGATGTGGCCATGCAACAATCCCGGCGAGGACGCTAGATTATACGCCGCTGTAGAAGCCGTTAGCGAATTTGCCATTGATCTAGGCATCAACATCCCAACAGGTAAGGACAGCTTGAGCATGAAGCAAAAATATCCTGATATGGATGTGCTGGCGCCTGGAACCGTTATCATTAGTACCGTTGGCTCTTGCGACAATATTACAAAAGTGGTCGAGCCTGTTTTACAGCGGGATATGGATGCACCTATTTATTATATCAACATGAGCAGCATGGCTTTGGAGTTAGGTGGCTCCAGCTTTGCACAAACTCAAAATGCCGTTGGAAAAACTTGTCCAGATGTGTTGAATGTTTCCGCTTTCGCGAAAGCGTTTACTTCCATCCAACAGTTCATCAAGCAAGGCAAAGTACTTGCAGGTCACGATGTTGCCAGCGGCGGATTGATCACCACCTTATTGGAAATGTGTTTCCCATCGCAAAATGTAGGAATGGATCTGGACCTGTCTAAATTAGGTGACGATTTGATCAAAACATTGTTCTCTGAAAATGCTGGAATCGTGCTCCAAACCACTGATGCATCGATTGAAAAAGAGTTGGCCAACAGTGGTGTCGCCTTTTACAAAATAGGAACCGCTACCGCAGAAGCCACATTAAAATTCAACGGAAATATGTTAGATATCAACGAGCTGCGCGATGTATGGTATGAGACTTCTCACCTACTCGACCGCCAGCAATCAGGAACAGCCAAAGCCGACGAGCGATTTGAAAACTATAAAAAGCAGCCGTTGCAGTTTGAGTTCCCATCACAATTTGACGGGAAATTACCAGCCTTGCCTGCCAAAAGAATAAAAGCCGCAGTCATAAGAGAAAAAGGTAGTAATTCTGAACGTGAGATGGCGCGCGCCATGTATCTCGCTGGCTTTGAAGTGCTGGACGTCCACATGACCGACTTGATTAGCGGTCGTGAAAATCTGGAAGATGTTCAATTCATTGCAGCAGTTGGAGGCTTTTCCAACAGCGACGTTTTAGGAAGTGCCAAAGGCTGGGCTGGTGCCTTTCTCTATAATGACAAGGCAAATACTGCACTAAAAAACTTTTTTGCTAGACCAGACACCATGAGTATTGGAGTCTGTAATGGTTGTCAATTGTTTGTGGAATTAGGATTGATCCATCCAGATCATGATGAAAAGCCTAAAATGCTTCATAACGACAGCGGTAAGTTTGAATGTAATTTCACGAGCGTTGAGATTGCACAGAACAATTCCATCATGCTGAAATCCTTAGCAGGTAGCAAACTAGGTATCTGGGCAGCGCATGGTGAAGGAAAATTCCAGTTACCCAAGGATCGTAGTGCTTACCAAATACCAGCGACTTACGCTTATGAAGGTTATCCTGCAAATCCTAACGGCTCTGATTATAATGCCGCCATGCTTAATTCAGAAGATGGTCGTCACCTGGTGATGATGCCACACTTGGAACGCAGCACATTCCCGTGGAATTGGGGTTACTACCCATCAGATCGTAAAGATGATGTGGTCACGCCTTGGTTGGAGGCCTTTGTGAATGCTAGGGTTTGGTTGGAAGCTAACTAATTTTCAGACTACTATAAGGTAAGCACTTTAGGGGTTTGAAATGGTCCAAATTCGACTTGGAAACATCTGTCCTCGCCTACTTTTAGGCGAGCAGTTACCAACGAGTTCGTTTTGTTTGTATAATCACCCAACCATCTGCTTTAATCCAGCGCGGTATTTACTGGCGCTTTTACCAGTGACTTCCTTAAACAGTTTATTGAAGTGCGAGAAATTATTGAAGCCACATTCAAAAGCCACATCGCTAATGCTCATAGGACTTTCTGCTAATAGTTTTGTGGCGTGAACCACACGATACTCGTTGACCAGTTTTGTAAAGGTCTTTCCTGTAGATTTTTTGAAGTACCTACAAAACGCTGGAACGGTCATGCTCACCTTATCAGCAATCTCGTCTAGTGAGATGTGCTCCTTAAAGTTTTGGTTGATGTGTTTGTAAATGGTCTCCATCTTAGAATTATTTTGATGGTCGGTTTCAAACACAAACTTTTCGGCATTGAGGATCTCGTAATGTTCGGTAGTGGCCAGCGTATTCAAAATATTCAATAACAGCAGGATACGCTCAAAACCTTCCACTTCATTCAATTGATGAAGCTTGTCTCCTATTTGCTCCTTCACCGGTTTGAGGAACACGATTCCGTTTTTGGCCCTTTCAAACAGTTGTTTGATAGGTTGTGTCGCTGGCCGTTCCAGAAAATCCTTACCCAAAAAGTCAGGTAAAAATTGAACGAGCAGTTCAGAACCGTGATTGGGACTATCCGTATAACCTATATGAGGTAGGTTGGACCCAATCAAAATAAGCTGGCTGTTGTTATAATAAGACATGTGGTTCCCTATGTGGCGCTTGCCTTGACCTTTATCTACATAAACCAACTCTATTTCTGGATGATAATGCCAGAAGGGTTTCCAGTCGATACGCTCTGTGGTGCTCCTGCTCACAAAGACGGTACTCTTCATTTCTGGATGGACTTTCTTGAGGACTGGTTTACGTAATTGCATGTCTTTCATAACACTACAAATGTACTACAACTCAAAAATTCAAATGCTACTCTATTACCCTAAAATTATGGTATTTTAATACGAAAACGTTTTAGTTAATAACCTACATGTTAATTAAGTATATAAAGTGGTCAAATATGATGTTTTCTATGCATGCATAGCTATATAACTTTGCCATGTACAACAGTTAAAAACTGATTACTATGAAAACACTAAAACACATCGTACTGACTGCCTTAATGCTTACAGCACTTAACGGCTACTCCACTGAAATCGAAATCGTATCATCTGCGAGCGTGACCACGCTGCAATTTTCAAATGTCAAGAAAGGACAACAGATCATGATCAAAGATGGGCTTAAAACCGTGCTGTATAAAGAATTTATCAATACAAGCGGAACCTATCTAAGAAAGTTTGACTTAACGGCACTTAAAGATGGAATGTATTTTATTGAATTACATAAAGATTGTGAAATCATTATAAAATCTCTTTACATAGAAAATAACAATGTTATGATAATTCAAGATTCTGAGAGTAAAGAGTTTAAGCCAGTGCTGAAATTAAACAAAGGAACAGTTATGATTTCTCAATTAACTCTAGCTCAAAAACCTTTGAGCATATCATTTTATTATGATGGCGAGCTTATTCATGAGGAAACACTTTCTGGATCGATGATACTTAATGGAGCGTATCAACTCTCTACCGATAAAAAAGGGGATTATGTAGTTTTTATGAAATCTGGCGATCGTACTTATACGAATAACTTTACTCTATAGACTGAGTAAAATAGACGAAGGAAAAATTGAAAAGGCTGCCTATCATGGGTAGCCTTTTCGATTTGATGAAAACGTAGTAAATATCAAAGTCTTAGCGCAAACAATAAAGCGAACACAAAAAAAGCTTCTCTAATAGGAGAAGCTTTATAATTTATAGTCAGTATAGCTGATTATGCCATTTCTTGATCCTTCTTGCTTTTGCGATACAAATAGTCGTTGAAGATATTGCGTTTTGCAAAACGATACCTGTTAGGTGCGTTGATCAACTTTTGAAAAATAGGTTTTTGAACGCCAAAGTATTCATACGTACTACCATCTGTAAAAGTAATTTCCAACACTTGACCTTTGTGGTCAAAATCCTCGATTCCCGTATTGGTAGTGGTTTCCTTATAGGCTTCTAGGTTAGCTTCTTTGGTTTCTGGAGCGATGCTTACCAGAAAATGGTACCCATCAATAATTTGACGGCTCATCACCTCGGCTTCTTCCTTCTTTTCATCACCATCCTGGAATTTATCAGGATGCCATTCTTTGACAAGATTTCGGTAAGACTTCTTAAGCTCTTTAAGCTCAATGGGTCCTTCTACACTAAACATCTTTTTATATTGATTGATACGCTTCATAATCGCATTTTTTAAAACGCGCAAAAGTACGTCCTTAAATTTGATTACAGCATATTGGGATCACAAATAAAATTTTAAGAATTATCAATCTTAATCAATTGTAAATCAACGTATAATATTTTGCAAGTTTAAGAAATAGAAAATGAAAAACTAATGCAGATATACATACATTAGATCTAAAATTTAATCAAAATAAAGGTGATACATCCGCATACCGAAGTACGTTTTATCAGTGAAGAAATAGGCTATGGAGTCGTGGCAAAACAGCTCATTCCAGCAGGTACCATCACATGGGTACTGGACCAATTGGACCGCGAGTTCACGCCCGCACAGTACGAGCAAATGGACTTTGTTTACAAGGAGATCCTCGATACCTACACCTTTAGAAATAACAAGGGAAACATGATTCTATGCTGGGATATAGGCAGATTTGTGAATCACAGTTTTAATTCCAATTGTCTGACCACAGCCTATGATTTTGAAATCGCTATACGCGATATTCAACCAGGCGAGCAATTGACAGACGATTATGGCTACCTAAATATTTCTGAGCCTTTTGAGGCCATGGATGAAGGTACCGACCGCAAAATGGTCTATCCAGATGACCTGACCCGTTACCACGATGTTTGGGATGAGCAGATCAAAAAGGTATTTCACAAAATACCAGAATTGGATCAACCCATGAAGTTTCTGTTAGCAGAATCACTGTGGACTAAAGTACAGCACATTGCCGCAGGCCGTGAACAAATGGCATCCATACTCACCAACTATTTTGACCCAGAAATGGCTTAATTCTGTTATTAATTTTAAATAGTATTCGCTTTCGCGAAAGCGTAACAGTTACAGACTACATCGTACGATTCACCTTTCATTCATTTTTCAAATACTATGCGCTTTACAGATGAGGTTGAAACCAAATTAGCTCCAGACGAATTGGTGTTGAACAATCCTACCTTTGAAGCTTGCAGCATCGTGAGTGTACGTCAGGATGCTTTGAGAATAACAGATCTAGAACGTAGCTTTGTGAACCATTACGCCAGGAACTAATTACTGAATCCCTATGTGGAAAAAGATTTCTCTCATTCTGTTTATCATTTTTTATGGCTTTGCTGGAGTCAACCACTTTTTGAATCCAGAAACCTATGAGGAAGTCATCCCTAATTGGTTGGGAGATGCAGGTGTCATCAACATTCTTGCTGGCGTGGTAGAAATAGCAGTAGCTGTGCTTGCCATTTTTAAGCCTACTAGAAAATATGCCGGATGGATCACGATCGCCATGTTGCTGGCGTTTGTCATCTCGCACGTTTACTTTATTCAATTAGGCCATTGTGCAGGCGGTGTCTGTCTCGATCCATGGATAGGTTGGGTTCGACTGGTTGTTATTCATCCGCTATTGATCTATTGGGCATATGCCATTAGTAAATCCTAAGGCTGAACTTATTTTCTATAGCAAAGTAGAAAGCAAAAGGGTTCCCACAATCCACAATATGATGCTTAAAATACCGCCTATGATTAAAAAGTGCTTGAATTTATAGATTCCAGTACCATAAATCAAGGCGTTGGTTTGATAACCAACAGGCGTAAAAAAGCTGAAGTTTGCCGCAAACATGACGGCAAGAATAAATGGCTTTACCTCTAGGCCAAATCCGACACCAACAGACATTGCAATAGGCGTCATGATGATGGCGGTTGCATTATTGGAAATGGTACCGCTCATCAACATGGTAAACAAAAATATAAGTCCCAGAACGATTATAGGCGCCTGACCTTGAAGGAGATCCAGCAATTGCTCTGATATCCACGTATCTGTACCGGTGTTGTTCATTGCAATTCCCAAAGGAATCATTCCTGCAAGTAGAAAAACAATTTGCCAGTTCACCTTTTGATAGATTTTTTCCAGAGAGATACAATTCGTCAACAACAAAATCCCGATGCCTGTCAGCGCACTGGCAAGAATGGTCAAAACGCCGCTACTGGCTAGACCTATGACCGCTAACAAAGTAAATAACGTGATATATTTTTTGTACAAAGGCACGCTGCTTTTAAGTTCGTGCTCGTTGAGTATCGCCACATTTTCCAAACGTTCCAAGTCTCGCATCGATCCATCCTGTAATTCTAGCAACAATCTATCACCGGGTTTGACTCGTATGTCGTTAATGTTTTTGCGTATCAAGCGCTCTTTAGTATTTCTAATATTTTTACGCTTTTGAATGGCCAGCGGATAAGCGCCGTATAAGGATGACCTACGTATTTTTCTGAGCGTACTACCTATAAGATTGGAACCTGGTAAAATGAGTAGCTCGATATATTTCATGACAGGCGACTCTTCATCCTTTTCCTCAATATTGTTGGCCTGTTGTATTTTATCCTTAGTGTTGCGCTCGTCGTGCAGTAATAAATTTTCCTTTTGGACAAATTGTGCAAGATCGTCAACCGTACCCATCAGGACCAGCTCATCTCCTACTTTTACATTGATGTATTTTCCTGGCGCGTTGACCACCTTGCGATCACGTATCAATTTGATGATGCTTATATCAGGATTTTCTTCAAGGATACTTTCTGATAGTAATTGATCGACCAACTTACTCTCTTCAGTAATGGTCACTGTAAAGATGAATTCCTGCAGTCCATAATTCTCTGCCAGGTCTTTGTTTTTGTCCTTGGGAAGCCATTTTGAGGCGATGGTCATAAATACGATACCGATAATGAGAAATACCAATCCAAATACGGTAAACTCAAAAAATCCCAAACGCTCGGCGCCTAGGTTACGCGCAACAGAGTTCACTATAAGGTTGGTGGAGGTTCCCATCAAGGTACAACTACCACCTAAAATACCAGCAAAAGATATGGGCATCAATAACTTACTGGCAGAGAAATTATACTTAGCCGAGAGCTGTGAAACAATTTTTATAAAAATGATAACCACTGCCGTCGTACTAATAAACGCAGATATACTGGCACTAACAAACATAAATACAGGTGTGATGAGAATTAATGGCAGTATGCTCACTTTTTTTATGCCACTCGTCAACCATTCAATCACGCCGTTATCTTCCAGGCTTATGGCAATCATCATAAGCGACAATACGGTTATGGTGGCAGGATCTGCAAAGCCACTAATGGCTTCTTCTGGCTTTGTAAGACCTAGAAGTACCAGGCTTACGATGATTAAAAATGCAATTTTGTCAATGGGAAACCATTCGGTTAGGAACAGTAAGATGGTCATTCCCAACACACAAAACACTAAAATGATTTCCATTTCCATAAAGCAGCGCTAAGTCTTAAATGTATTTTTTTGTTAGGCTACACCGCTATTAAAGAATTACTAAATTTTAGAAGCTTTTGAAGCGACTTGGCTAACTTCCATGAGTTGCTTTAAAGAAACATAACGAAATGCTTAAACAGAAAGGTTACTCGAGAATCAAATACAGTTGGATCTATGCGTTAATCATAACCGGTTCCATTGTGATCCTTTCTATACTGGTTTTTCAATTAGGCCTGCGTCAGGAATGGTATGTAAAGGCATTGTACATTCCTATAATTTTTTTGGGAATTCTCTCTTTTATTAGGGATGTCGTCTATAACTCTGCGAAAAAATTAAAGTTCAAAAAGCTCATGTTTTACGCTATGCGCACAGGAGTATTTACTTGCGTGTTCCTCTATCCGCTCATTATGTTGTTTCTGATTTATTATTACTCAGACGGCGGCATGATCAAAATGCGCGAGACCGTCATGGGTGATGCCGGTGATTTACGAGTGCTCTTCTCGCTAGAATTGGAGATTTTTATGATCGTAATCTTGTCCGCATTGGTTTCCAGTGCGATTTATTTGAACCGGCAAGACAGACCTGCGGATCTATAGATGGTTGGATTTTTCGCTTTCGCGAAAGCGAAATACCTTTAGATCATAAGAAGCATATTTATCCTATAAAATTTGAAGAAGGCGAGTACTTTAGGAAATTCGCCTATCGAAAATTCAAGTCATTAAAAAACTAGCTCCAGAAGTATGATAATAAATTAGAGATATAGATAATCGATTATAAGTCTTGCTGGTGAAAATTAAGATAGTTACCAATACAAGAGAAAAGGTCATTTTTACTAAAAAGTCCCGATAGCGTGCAACCATCGGGACTTTTTAATTTAAAGGTGATTTGAATTACAATACTTTAGCATTTTTCACCTTCTGCTTAGTCAATGCCAGTTCCAATACATTGCTCATATCGCTTACATAATGGAAGGTCAAGCCTTTTAGATAGTCAGGTTTGATTTCCTCTATGTCTCTACGGTTTTGCTCGCAAAGTAAGATTTCCTTGATTCGGGCTCTCTTTGCCGCGAGGATCTTTTCCTTAATTCCGCCAACGGGCAAGACTTTACCGCGTAGCGTGATTTCACCTGTCATGGCGATGCTTTTCTTGACTTTACGTTGTGTAAATAAAGAAACTAGCGAAGTCAACATCGTGATTCCAGCACTAGGACCATCTTTAGGAGTAGCTCCTTCAGGTACGTGAATGTGAACGTTATATTTCTCAAATATTCCTGGATTGATGCCCAGTTCATCGGCATGTGCCTTAATATATTCCATCGCTATTGTGGCACTTTCCTTCATCACTTTACCTAGATTACCGGTAACGCTCAACTGGCCTTTACCTTTACTTAGGATAGATTCTATAAATAATATATCACCACCTACACGTGTCCAGGCAAGTCCAGTGACCACACCAGCCACATCATTGTTTTCATACTTATCGCGCGTCATGCGTGGTGCACCTAATACTTCAATAATAGTATCGTTGGTGACCTTAAGATCGTACTCGTCTTCCATCGCGATACTTTTGGCAGCATAGCGTACCATTTTTGCGATTTGTTTGTCTAGTGTACGTACACCACTTTCCCTAGTGTATCCTTCAACGATCTTCTCTATTTGTGGTTTCCCTATTTTCAAGTGGTCTTTAGTAAGGCCATGTTCCCTCAATTGTTTGGGTAACAAGTGCCTCTTCCCTATCTCTACTTTTTCCTCTATGGTATAGCCTGTTACATTAATGACTTCCATACGATCGCGTAAGGCTGGCTGGATGGTTTGCATACTGTTGGAAGTAGCCACAAACATCACTTTACTCAAATCAAACCCCATTTCTAGGAAGTTGTCGTAAAAACTATTGTTCTGCTCTGGATCCAAAACTTCCAGCATCGCGCTGGATGGATCGCCGTTGTGCGAACTTCCCAATTTGTCTATCTCGTCCAGTACAAATACTGGATTGGATGTTTTGGCTTTTTTGATGCTCTGTATGATACGACCTGGCATGGCTCCTATATAGGTTTTACGGTGCCCGCGTATTTCTGCCTCATCGCGCAATCCACCTAGCGAAATGCGAACATACTCGCGTCCCAAAGCCTCAGCTATAGATTTTCCTAAAGATGTTTTACCAACTCCTGGAGGTCCATAAAGACAAAGGATAGGAGACTTCATATCATTACGCAATTTCAAAACCGCTAGATATTCTATAATACGTTTCTTGACATCATCCAGACCGTAATGATCACGGTCCAAGATTTTCATCGCACGCTTCAGGTCAAAATTATCCTTAGAATACTCGTTCCATGGTAAGTCCAGGAATAAATCCAAATAGTTGCGCTGTATGGAGAACTCTGCCACTTGCGGATTCATGCGCTGCATTTTGGCCAGTTCCTTTTCAAAATGTTCCTTGACCTTGTCGTCCCATTTTTTGGTTTTGGCGCGCTGGCGCATTTCATCAATTTCTTGATGCGAGCTCACGCCACCACCCAATTCCTCTTGAATGGTTTTCATTTGCTGGTGCAGGAAATACTCGCGTTGTTGCTTATTGATATCAGTTTGCACGCGTGACTGGATATCATTTTTTAGTTCGAGCTTTTGACGTTCAATATTCATGAACTTCAAGGTTTCCAATGCACGTTCTTTAAGATCATTGATCTCCAGTAATCGTTGTTTATCCTCAACCTTTAAGTTCATATTTGAGGAAACAAAATTGACGAGAAAGCTATTGGACTCGATGTTTTTGATAGCAAAACTCGCTTCACTTGGAATGTTGGGACTTTCTTTAATGATCTCTAGAGAAAGCTCCTTAATCTTATCAATAATCGCGTTGAACTCCTCATTATCTGCGGCTGGCCTGGCTTCATCAATCGCTTTGGTAGTTGCTTTTAAATACGGTTTGGTTTCTACGATGGCATCAATTTGAAATCGCTTTTTCCCTTGTATAATGACCGTGGTATTCCCATCAGGCATTTTGAAAACCTTAAGAATACGCGCCACCACACCAGTCTCGTGCAGATCTTCCAGTCCTGGATCTTCTACAGATTCATCTTTTTGCGCCACGACACCTATAGGCTCGTTGGCCTTGTTAGCTTCCTGTAATAATTTTATGGATTGATCACGTCCAGCAGTAATGGGAATCACCACACCTGGAAAAAGGACCATGTTGCGCAACGGTAGGATCGCTAGGGTTTCCGGCACCGCTTCTGCATGCATTTCTTCCTCATCCTTAGAGCTCAACAATGGAATAAACTCAGCATCCTGATCAAATTCCTGCTGTGACATAATGTCTATTTGAAACTTCTTTGGTTTGAACATATATCTTCAAGTCGCCACAATGACAGTGCAGTGCAGCTTATTTAAATTATTTTATTTTGGATCGTTGGAAAGTTTGTAGGTATTTCGCTTTCGCGAAAGCGAACTCATCCACCATCAACCCTTTATCAATCAGCATTTTATTTGGATCTTGTCTCTTGAACAATCTGCATTTCCAAAACATGAATACCGATATTTCTCTTTAAATTTCAAAATCAATGCCATCAACTGTAACATGCAGGCGAAAGTTGCATCTTTAAGACAGAAACACTAACCAAGTGAACCTAACCGAACTAAAAAACGACGTATTTGATCTGTGTGAAAAAGGCGACCGGCGCGCACAAATGCAAGTGTATAATGATTATGCAAAAGGAATGTACCATGTGGCATTACGCATTGTTGAAGATACCGCACAGGCAGAGGACATCATGCAGGAAAGTATGATCACCGCATTCTCAAAAATCCACCAGTGGAATCGTGAAGCCACCTTTGGCAGCTGGCTCAAACGCATCGTGATCAACAACTGCCTGAACTATAAAAGAAAAGCTGGTAGAATGACCACCACGACTTTTGAAGATCATCACGATGCCGTGGATGACACTGAAAACATCGATATGGAGCATGCCGGTTGGACCGCAAAACGCGTCCTGGCAGCCATGAAGGAACTAAAGGATAGCTACAGAGAAGTGCTCACTCTATCGCTTATTGAAGGCATGGATAATGAAGAGATCGCACAGATCATGGGAATCTCGCACGGTATGTGCCGCACGACGATCTCAAGAGCAAAAACAAGTTTAAGAAGTAAAATGGAGTTGATATGAAAGATGAAATGAAAGAGTGGTTCAAGAAGCAGGATTTTGATCTTACAGACTTACCACAAGGACATGAACAACGTTTTCTAGACAAGCTGGAAGCCGCTTGCCAGGAAGAACCCACAAAGGAAGCCGCTGAAAATAATGAGGTACATCAAGAAACCAAACCTAAAGGTCGCATCATAAAAATGTCTGCAATCCTGAAATGGTCTGCAGCTGCCGTGATTGCCTTAATGATAGGTTCTGCCAGTTTTATGGCCGGTCGTTCCCAGACTTATGAACTCAAATCTGTTTCTCCAGAGATGGCTGCCGCACAAAGCAATTATGTAGAAGCGATTGACCAGCAACTGGCGGCCTTGAACCAGCTACAATCACCAGCGACAGAACGCATCATTGCAGATGCTAAAGCCAGCCTGCAAAAACTGGAAACCGATTATAAAAAGATCCAAAAAGATTTTAGGTCCAATAGTGAGAATCCAGCCGTCATTGACGCGATGATCCAAAACTTCAAGACCAGAATTTTATTGCTAGAGGACGCTCGAGCACAGATTAAAGCCAAAGAACAACAACTTAAGAAACAACAAAATGAACTTATATAAAACCCTATTCCTTGTATGGATGATGTTGCCACTAATAGCGGTAGCAAATCCTAACGACAAGTACAGAAAAACCAAAAAGATCAATAAGACCTACAGCGTCAACAGCGATGCTCGAGTGGATATTGAAAATAGCTTTGGCGATGTAACTGTAGCGTTATGGAATCAAAACACCGTAAGCATCGATGTCATCGTTGAGGTAAGCGGTAACGATGAAGATCGTGTTAATGAACGTCTGGAACGTATCGATGTAGATTTCACAGCATCCAAGTCCAATGTGAGCGCAAAAAGCGACATTCCTAATGAAAACTCTGGTTTTATGAGCCTATTCACAGGCAAAAATAAAACGAATACCAAGGTTGACTTTGTGGTGAAAATGCCCATGAATTCACCATTGGATCTTGAAAATGATTATGGTGCCGTGATCATCAAAAAAATGATGGCTCCATTGAAGATGAGCTGTGATTTTGGAAGATTGGAAATAGGCCAATTGTTAAATCCTAATAATGATCTTTCCTTTGACTATACCAAGAGTTCACATATTGATTATATGAAAGGCGGCGTGATCAAAGCAGACTTTAGCGAGTTTAAAGTTTACGGTGCTGGAAACATTGATTTTAGTGGTGACTATACTACAGCGACTTTTGGAGAGATGGAAAACATGAAATATAATTCTGATTTCTCAACCTTTAACATTGAGAAACTCATAAGTGTGGATGGTCGTGGTGATTACAGTAAAGTTACTCTTGACAAAGTAGAGAAAGAAGCTATTTTAAAAGCAGATTTTGGTACAATGACCATCAATGAGTTAAGCAAGGACTTCAAGACCGTAAATATCAAGTCAGATTACACCACCATCAAAATAGGATATGATAAGGAAGCCAGTTTTGAATATGAATGCGATACGGAATTTGGTTCACTTAACTTAGGTTCTGGATTGAACACTGTAAATTCCAAAAAAGAAATGAACGCATCCTACAAGCAAGGTTACCATATCACTCAAGGCAGCTCAAGCAACATTAATATTAATAGCAGTTTTGGTAGTGTAACCCTAAAACCCAGCAACTAAACAATCAACTATAAAAATTACATCATGAAAAAAGCAATTCTTATTCTGATGACCATCGCTGCATTTCAATCTGCAAATGCACAATGGTTCGGCAATAAAAAAGTAACTGGTAATGGCGATGTCATAACCAAGAACTTCAAGACCTCAGGCTATGACGAGGTAAGCATGGCAGGTTCCATGGATGTGGAACTTGTAAGCGGCACAGAAGGTACCATCACCGTCGAGGCAGAATCCAACCTAATGGAATATCTAGAAATCGAGGTCAAAGGTGATCGTCTTACCATAGGTGTGGAAAAGGGCATCAACCTTAACAGTCGTAAAGGTATCAAGGTGACCGTTCCTGTAGAGTATATCGACCACGTGAGCCTTGCAGGCAGCGGCGATATCTATAGCGACCTGAACTTGAAATCTGAAAAAATGAAAATATCACTAGCTGGTAGCGGTGATATCAAATTAAAAACAGAATCCAAGAACCTAAGTCTTGCCGTGGCCGGTAGTGGTGATCTAAAAATTTCTGGAAGAACTGAGAATCTGGATGCCAGTGTTGCTGGTAGCGGCGATATAAGTGCTTATGATCTTAAGGCTAACAATGTAAAGGCGAGTATTGCCGGTAGCGGCGATGTAGCTGTTTTTTGTAATGGTGGTGAGATGAATGCCAGCATTGTAGGATCTGGTGACTTACGTTATAAAGGTGAAACCAGCAAGCTAAAAAAGACCGTCATGGGTAGTGGAGACATTACCAAGATGTAACTGATTCACGCTTTCTCGCCTGCCTGCCGGACAGGCAGGAAAGCGAAATCAACCTCAAATTAACAACATCTAATCCCGAGCAGGAAAATCTGTCTCGGGATTTTTTGCTCTTGGAAATCAGGATTTTTAACCAAAACTCAATTCGTCATTATGCACTAAGTTTGCAAATTCAAATTTGAGATTGCCTTCATGTCTAAATTACCGCCTAAACACCAATTTCTAGATCTTTCCGATTATGGTCGATCTGGTGGTAAGTGGATTGCCCATTCTTTAAAAGAAACCAGCTTCACTCCTATTCATGTGACATTGCTTTTTGTATTGAGCGGTATGATCGCCATCTACGCCATTTTGAATGGTCACTACGTCACCGCTGCCTTTTTTCTTATTCTTAAATCGGTTATTGATGCGGCAGATGGTGAACTGGCACGTTTAAAGAAGACACCTTCTTATGTAGGACGCTATTTGGATTCGGTGAGTGATTTGTTGCTCAACATGATGTTTTTGCTGGCCATAATGTATGTGACCCAGGCAAGTTTGCTCTGGACGGTTTTGGCTTTTGTAGGTTTGCAATTACAGGGAACCTTATATAACTTTTACTATGTCATTTTACGCAACAGTGTAGACGGTGACCTGACCAGTCGCGTGCGTGAGAATAGCGTGCCTGTAGCATTAAAAGGTGAAAGTCAATCTACGGTTACCTTTTTCTACCATTTATATAAAAGCCTTTATGGAGTTTTTGATTTTGTAATCTACCGACTGGACAGTAGCGCGCGCAAATGCGAACCCTTTCCCAGCTGGTTCATGACGTTGCTTTCTGTTTATGGATTGGGCTTTCAGTTATTGATCATGGCGGTGCTATTGCTGTTCGGTTGGGTGCATCTCATCATCCCAACGTTACTGGGCATGTCTGTCCTAATCTTTGCCTTCATAGGCATACGCAAAGTGTTCCTTAAATAGCGTAGCAGATTATTCTTGATTCACTTCGCTGGTTGTTTTGAGTTTGGGAACGCGTATCAATAGAATGATACCAATCACAAAAAATACTACCAGAAATAGTATACTACCACGCATGGATCCTGTAATCTCACCAACGACGGCAAAAAGCAACATCCCTATCACGATCCCAATCTTTTCAGCAACATCAAAAAAGCTGAAATAGGATGCGGTATCCAGACTGCTTTCTGGAATCATTTTAGAATACGTACTTCTGGAAAGTGACTGGATGGAACCCATCACAAAACCTACAAATCCAGCGGTGATATAGAACTGTATGGGCGTGGTGACAAAATAGCCGTAGATACAAACGCAGGCCCATACGATGTTGATACCTATGAGAACGTTGATGTTTCCATGCTTTCGCGAAAGCGAACTCGCCACAAACGCTCCTGCAATGGCCACCAGCTGTATCAATAGGATAGATATAATCAAGCCTGTTGTAGCGCCGCCTTCACCCCATTCTACTTCTTCCGTACCAAAATAGGTTGCCACGAGCATCACGGTCTGAACGGCCATACTGTAAATGAAAAATGCGGCTAGATAGCGCTTCATCTGTAAGTTTTCACCCAACTGATTCCATATTTTCCTCAATTCCTTGAAGCCATTGGTGAAAATGTTGTCGACGTTACTACTATCCTTTCTGGTTCCCATGGGCAAATACGCATAGGTGTACTGCGCAAATCCTATCCACCATACTCCAACGAGAACGAAGGATATCTGCGTGGGCAATTTTTCACTTTCAAAAAAACCACCTTGAATCAAAACAAGACAAATGACCAATAGAATAACACTTCCTATATATCCCATGGAAAAACCTCGTGCGCTCGTTTTGTCCTGTTGGTCTGGATGCGCTACATCTGGTAAATATGAATTATAAAATACAAGCGATCCCCAAAAACCTACCAAAGCCAGCAAATAAATCAACAAACTGATCCACAGGTGATCAAAACTAAAAAACGCCAAGCCGATGCTGCAGGCGCCACCCAAATAACAGAAAAACTGTAAAAAGCGTTTCTTCTTACCAGAATAATCTGCCACTCCAGAAAGTATAGGTGAAATGATACTCACGATTAAAAAGGCAATAGCTGTGGTAATGATGATGATGGACTCATTATTCATTCCCTTGAAAATCTCTGGCACGTTACCGGCCTCATAAGCACTGCTGCTGATGGCGCTATAATAAATCGGGAAAATGGCACTTGCGATGACCAGGGAATAAACAGAATTTGCCCAATCATAGAACGCCCATGCGGTCAATAATTTGGGATGGCCTTTGGGATAAGTTGGTTTCATAAAAAAAGGGTTCTTGAAGAACCCTTTAAAAGTATGTGTTTGAATTGACTATTTGAATGAAGTCACTCCGTATTTTGCCGCTTCTTTTTTAGCTACTGGCGCTAGTTGTCTCAAGTTGGCGATACGAGTATCGTTTGAAGGGTGCGTGCTTAAAAATTCTGGTGGAGCCTGACCGCCGCTATTGGCTTTCATACGTTCCCAAAGTCTCGCACCTTCATCAGGATCATATCCTGCGATAGCGGTAAGTACCAATCCTATTTTGTCTGCTTCAGACTCTTGAGCTCTTGAAAATGGAAGAATGGCACCATACTGTGACCCTAATCCATAAGCTTGATTTAAAATACCCATTGTTTGAGAACTAGTTCCAGATACCACTCCACCTACGGCAAGACCAACAGCGCCTAATTGTTGAAGCTGGCTGGCGCGCATGCGCTGCCCTCCATGATTTGCAAGTGCGTGTGCTACTTCATGACCCATAATAACTGCCACACCTGTCTCTGATTGTGCGATGGGTAAAATACCTGTGTAAAATGCAATCTTACCACCTGGCATCGCCCAAGCATTTACTTGGTCATCATTAATAAGATTATATTCCCATTCGTAACCATCCAAATATTCTGGGTGACCTAAGGCATTCAACCATTTTTGAGATGCATTTTTAATATTCTGACCTACATTGGTGATCATTCTAGATTCTGATGTTCCAGTGACAACTTTACTTTCCTGAAGAACTTCATTATAGGCAGAAAATGCAGCAGGAAAAACCTGGTCGTTAGATACAGGCTTTAAGGTTCTTTCTCCCGTAAATACATTAGTAGCACAAGAGAGGACTAGCATCGAGCTAGCGAGTAAGTAAAATCGAATGTTTTTCATGGTTAGTTTATTTGATTAGGGACTGGATTTTTTTGATATCGATACCGTGATGACTTTCAGTATGGATGATCTTTTCATCTTTAAGGACAATGACTTGAGGTGATTGATGCTGTACCTTAAGTTCCTCTGCAATAGAATTACTAACCTCTCTAAAGTTGAGCAGGTCTAATAAGTAATAGGTTACATTTTGATCTAAATTCTCGTAATTACGCTCAAAACTGCTAAGCGCCATTCTTGAAATCCCACATCTCGTACTATGCTTAAAAATTACTTTGGTTTTAAGATTTGAATTTTTAACAAGATTATGCAACTGGTCAACAGACTCCAATGGTTCCCATTGAATACCTTTGATTTCGTCCTTGGCAATGTCTCGTTGCGATTTGAATAACTTGTCCATTAAACCCATGATCTGTAAGAATTTTAACCCTACAAATATAGGTGGATGTCAGGTGATAAAGTGCTAATTAATTAATAATATGTCAACCTGTCGCTTAAATTATCAAAATTTACTGACTTTTTGTCAAAAATGTTTTAGGAACATCATTTGACATAGACTCACAAAACAAAACATATGAACTTTAATAAACTCACTATAAAATCGCAAGAAGCTGTTCAACAAGCACAGCAGCTTGCACAGGAAATGGGACATCAAATCATTGAGAATGCCCATTTATTCAAGGCCATCTTGACTGTTGATGAAAACGTGATGCCTTTTCTTTTCAAGAAATTGAACCTTAATCTATCTCTGGTCGAACAGCTTATCGATAGCCAATTAGCCTCTCTTCCAAAAGTAGAAGGTGGTGAACTTCAACTTTCTAGAGAAACTAATAGAGTATTGAACAACGCCACATCAATTGCCAATAAAATGGGCGATGAATATGTGTCCGTTGAACATTTATTGCTCAGTATTTTTGATGGTAATTCAAAAACTGCCCAGATTCTCAAAGATCAAGGCTTGACGCTTAAAGACCTTAATGCTGCTATTAACGAATTGCGTCAAGGTGAAAAGATTACCTCGCAAAGCGCTGAGGAAACGTATAACAGTTTAAGCAAATACGCCAAAAACCTCAACGAATTAGCCGACCAAGGTAAATTGGACCCAGTAATAGGACGTGATGAAGAGATTCGCAGAATTCTACAGATCCTATCCAGACGTACCAAGAATAATCCGATGCTGGTAGGTGAACCAGGTACTGGTAAAACCGCCATTGCCGAAGGTCTTGCACACCGTATCGTGGCTGGTGACGTACCAGAAAATTTGAAAAACAAACAGATTTTCTCTTTAGATATGGGTGCACTTATTGCCGGTGCAAAGTATAAAGGTGAATTTGAAGAACGCCTAAAAGCCGTTATCAAAGAAGTGACCTCAAGCAATGGAGACATCGTGCTATTCATAGATGAGATTCATACTCTCGTGGGTGCCGGTGGTGGTCAAGGCGCTATGGACGCAGCCAATATTTTAAAACCAGCTTTGGCTCGTGGCGAGCTTAGAGCCATTGGTGCCACAACTCTAGATGAATATCAAAAGTATTTTGAAAAAGACAAGGCATTAGAACGTCGCTTCCAAAAGGTGCAAGTGAACGAACCAGACACCGAAAGCGCCATATCCATCCTGCGTGGTATCAAGGATAAATATGAAACGCACCACAAGGTACGTATCATGGATGAGGCCATTATAGGCGCCGTAGAGTTGTCACAACGTTACATAACGAATAGATTCCTGCCAGACAAAGCCATTGACCTTATGGACGAGGCTGCATCAAAATTACGCATGGAGATCAATTCCAAACCAGAAGAACTGGACGTGCTCGACCGTAAGATCATGCAAATCGAAATTGAAATTGAGGCCATTAAGCGCGAAAAGGACGAAGTCAAAATGAAAACCCTGCGCAGTGACCTCGCAAATCTTAAGGAAGAACGTAACGCACTCAATGCCCAATGGGAAACTGAAAAAGAACTGGTCGACAATATCCAGAACACCAAAACTGAAATTGAGAACCTCAAACTAGAAGCAGAACGTGCTGAGCGTGAAGGTGACTATGGTAAGGTAGCAGAGTTGCGTTATGGTAAAATCAAGGAAAGTCAGGAAGAGCTGGAACGTCTTCAAAAAGAAGTCAATGAAAGCGATAAGAGCAAATCGCTCATTCAGGAAGAGGTAACTTATGATGATATTGCAGAGGTTGTCGCAAAATGGACCGGTATTCCAGTAGCCAAAATGCTGCAAAGCGAGCGTGAAAAACTACTGAGACTTGAAGAAGAACTACACAGACGTGTGGTAGGGCAAGAAGAGGCCATTGTGGCCGTAAGTGATGCCGTGCGACGCAGTCGTGCCGGCTTGCAGGATCAGAAAAAACCAGTAGGTTCCTTCTTGTTCCTAGGAACAACCGGTGTAGGTAAAACAGAACTTGCCAAAGCTCTAGCAGAATATCTATTCAATGACGATAACGCCATGACTCGTATCGACATGAGCGAGTATCAAGAGCGTCACAGCGTGAGCCGTCTGGTAGGCGCACCACCAGGATACGTAGGCTATGATGAAGGCGGACAGCTCACTGAGGCCGTTCGTAGAAAACCATATTCTGTGATCTTGTTGGATGAAATTGAAAAATCGCATCCAGATACGTTCAATATCTTGTTACAAGTCCTTGATGAAGGTCGCTTGACTGACAATAAAGGACGTGTGGCAGATTTCAAAAACTCCATCATTATCATGACTTCCAATATGGGAGCCGAGGTGATTCAGGAGCGATTTGAAAACGCGGTAGCAGATCGAGAGTCCGTTATCGAAGCGACTAAACTTGAGGTTCTTGCAGCGCTTAAGCAACGTGTGAGACCAGAGTTTATCAACCGTATTGATGACATTGTTATGTTCACGCCGCTTAATGCCGCAGAAATTAAGAAGATCGTGAGCCTGCAGCTTAAAGGCGTGACTAAAATGCTCGCACAACAAGGCATCATTATAGACGCTACACAAGAGGCGATCGACTTACTGTCACAGCAAGGATTTGATCCACAATATGGAGCGAGACCCGTGAAGCGTGTGATTCAAAAGAACGTCCTCAACCAGCTTTCAAAAAGCATTCTTTCGGGATCGATTACCACAGATAGTGTGGTATTGATAGATGCTTTTGAAAATGAGTTGGTGTTCCGTAATCAATCGCAGGACGTCGATGTTGAATAATTGAAATGTGGATGATGGTTAGTTCGCTTTCGCGAAAGCGAACTCAAAATCAACCCTAATAAAAAAGCCCATTCTACCTAAATAGAATGGGCTCTTTGTTTTTAATTGAATGGCTTATTCAATAATCAACTTCAAACTTTGAGACTGATCTGCCGCGATAACTTGAACTATGTAGATTCCAGCGGACAGATTTTTCATCTGTAAATTGTTAACTCCTGTTCTAAGGCTTGATCCACCTACTACTTTTCCAGTCATATCTGTAATTCTGTAGGTAGCTGTCGATGTCACCTGTGCAGGTAACTGTATGTTAAATCGCCCATCACTACTAGGATTAGGATACAAACGTACGGCGGCTAATGCAGCGGCAATGTCATCATTAGAAAGGGTTTGTTGCGCTTCAAAAGAACCAATATCACGTGCTGGTCCAAAAACGGCTTCACCGCGTTGATCCGTCAGATTGTTATTGGGATTTCCTTGATCCTGCGCTCTTGTTCCATCCAGTATCGCATGAGTAAAGGTGTTACCACCATTATCCTGCAATGGTCCTAAGGATGCAAATTCTGGACTAGCGACCGTACCAACAATATCATTAGGCATTGCAGTAAATGAATTTGTGTCATCGATCTCGATAAGGTTATAATCGTTAGAAGTAATACCTGAAACGTTGAAATCACTAGCAGCTTGATTTTCTGCTACCAAAGTATTAGTAATACTAAACGTCCCTGCAACTGATGCTAAGCCACCACCGTTACCAGTGGCAATGTTTCGGGCAACGGTAACAATATCAAAAAGAGCATTCGTACCTGCGTGATAAACTCCTGCGCCATCTAAAGATGCCGTGTTTGACGATATTGTTGAAGTCTCAACGATTAAAGATCCCACTTGGTTAGAGATACCACCACCATTGGAAACACTGGTATTATTTGAAATCGTTGTGTCATAAACCTCAGTATCACCACCATTATTGAAAATAGCTCCACCACCATTGTCGACGGCTGTACCATTAGCACTGTTGCCATCAAGTGTTGAGTTGGAGACCACCAGTACAGAATTCAATTGATTCCAAAGTGCTCCACCTTCTGCAGCTGCACTGTTGGAATTCATGATACTAGAGTCAATATTAACTACAGAACTTCCTGAGATATGCAAAGCACCACCATTTCCTGGGGCTGCCGTACCTGCAGTTCCATCAACATCATTATTCGATATTTCAGAACCTGAGATATCCAACGTACCGTCAATTAACTCAATCGCACCACCAGCTCTATTAGCGGCGTTATTGGTAATTGTAGTATTAGTAATGGTTACGGCTCCAGTAGTGCTTAATAATGCTCCACCAGATCCAGAAGCTCCTGTTGCGAGGTTTCCATCAATAAAGGAATCAGATACATTTAAAGTACCACCATTATTAAATAAAGCTGCACCACCATCATCTGCACCAGCTCCAGTAGAAGTATTATTTGTGATATCCACATCACTAATGCTCATGGTACCTACATTATTCCAAAACGCTCCACCTTCCAACGCAGCCGAATTAGAATCTGCTGTACCTGCTGTGATTTCTACAATTCCAGGTCCCGTAACGTGAATGGCTCCACCATTACCTGGACCGCCATTAGCCGTAAATGTGCCAACGCTTATACCAGCTGTGTTTCCAGAGAAATTTGTATTGGTAATAGTAGCAGTTGTTGCTCCTAAAGACCAATCCTCAATTCCACCACCAGCACGACTAGCGCTGTTGTTAGAAATTACCACTGGATTTGTTACCGTACCATTGATGCTTAAAGTGGTTCCTGTAGCCATCAATATTCCACCACCAGAACCTTGTACTCCAGTTGCGACATTACCGTCGATAATGGTTCCTTCATTGATAACAACAGTACCAGTCATGCTATCTTCAGAGAAGATTGCTCCACCACCAACTATTTCTGGAGGCATGCCTGCAACAAAGTCACCTTGAGCATCATTTCCTGATAAGGTAGTTCCGTTAATGGTAAGTAATCCACCATTATTCCAGAGTCCACCACCTTCTTTTCTTGCGATATTGTTATTAACAGTTCCACCAGTAATAGTTACAGGTGCTGCTCCACTCACGTGAAGACCACCACCATTACCTGGTGCTCCAGGACCAGTTGTTGCTCCTGTAAGGTTTCCGTTAAGGTTTGTGTTTGTAAGCTCTACTGAACTATCGCCATTGGTTTCAATTCCGCCACCAGCTCTGTTGGATTCATTTCCTGAAATCTCAGAATCTGTTGCTGTAAATACACCAGCAGCATTTAAAACTCCACCTCCGGTAGATTGAGCACCATCTGCAACATTGTTTGAAACGACGGCACCATTTACCATATTGACTGTTCCACCTTCATTAAAGATTCCGCCACCACCTGCAGCGCCAGGTACAGTTTCATCATTACCACTTGCAGTGTTTTGATCAATCAAGGTACCGTCTACGGTCATTGTGCCAGATCCATTCCAGAATCCACCTCCTTCATTAGCTGCGGTATTATCACTTGCAGTACCACCAATGATAGTATTATCACCTGGGCCAGTAACGTGAATAGCACCACCATTTCCTGGGCCACCATTAGCAGTAAAGTTCATGCCGTCCAATCCTACACTATTGTTAGTAAAATTGACGTTAGTAATGGTATTTATATTTGCATCGAGAGACCAATCTTCCAATCCACCACCGGCTCTACTTGCCTTATTGTTTGAAATGGTTACTGGATTAGCTTCTGTTCCATTAATGGTAAGAGTTGTTCCTGTGGCCATTAAAATTCCTCCACCAGAACCCTGAACTCCTGTAGCTACATTATTGTCTATTGTAGTTCCTTCATTGATAATTACACGTCCAGTCATGCTGTCTTCAGAGAAGATTCCACCACCACCAACTATTTCTGGTGGTGTTCCAGCGACAAAGTCTCCTCGAGCATCATTTCCTGAAATCGTAGTTCCATTAATGGTCAATGCTCCACCGTTATTCCAGAGTCCACCACCTTCTTTTGCAGCAATGTTATTGTTAACCGTTCCACCTGTGATCGTAACAGGTGCTGACCCACTCACGTGAAGACCACCGCCGTTTCCTGGTGCTCCTGAACCTGTAACCACACCGGTAAAGTTTCCGTCAAGGTTAGTATTTGTAAGTTCAATGGAACTATCACCATTAGTTTCTATTCCACCACCAGCTCTGTTAGATTCATTTCCTGAAATCTCTGAGTCAGTCGCAGTAAATGTTCCAGCAGCATTTAAAACACCGCCACCAGTAGACTGTACACCTGTGGCTTGATTGTTTGAAACAACTGTGTTGTTAGTAAGATTTACTGTTCCTCCTTCGTTATAAATTCCGCCACCACCAGCTGCGCCAGGAGATGATGTGTCATTACCTACTGCTATGTTAGAATCAATTTGGACTCCACTTACGGTCATCGTTCCGGATCCATTCCATAGACCACCACCTTCGTTAGAGGCAGTATTATTATTTACGGTTCCACCTGTGATCGTGGAAGTAGCCGCGCCAGTGAGGTGCATACCACCACCATTACCTGGAGAAGCAGAAGTGTTGTTGCTATCTAGATTCACACCATCTAGAGAAATTGAACCTACTGGTACCGATCCACTTACATCAATAGTAGAATTATCTTCAATTCCACCACCAGCTCTCACTGCTGTATTATTAGTTATTAATGAGGACGTAACATTCAAAGTTCCTCCGCGGGTATTCAAAATACCGCCACCAGATCCAGCAGTACCGCTAGCGGCATTACCATCAATAATAGCATTTGAAATATCTAATGTACCACCTAGATTGAATAATCCGCCACCACCATTTGCGGCTCCTGCTCCGCTTGCTGTATTATTGGTGATGCTGGTACCATCAACAGTCATTGTTCCCGTACCATTCCAAAATGCTCCACCTTCATTAGCTGCAAGATTAGCTGTTGCAGTACCACCAGTTATCGTATTACTTCCTGGTCCAGTAACGTGAATCGCGCCTCCATTACCTGGACCACCATTAGCGGTGAAATTTGTACCATCTAGCCCAGCGGAATTTCCAGAGAACTCAACATTTGTAATCGTGTTTGAATTAGTTTCTAGAGACCAGTCTTCAATTCCACCACCTGCGCGGCTTGCTTGATTATCCATGATCATGACAGGGTTTGCAACCGTACCATTAATCGTAAGTGTGGTACCTGTAGCCATCAAAATTCCACCACCAGAACCTTGTACACCAGTTGCCTGATTACGTCTAATGATCGTACCTTCATTAATGACAACAACACCAGTACCGTCCTCTGCAAATATTCCTCCACCACCAACGATTTGTGGAGGCGTTCCAGCAACAAAGTCGCCTTGTGCAACATTATCTTCTATGATAGTGCCATTGATGGTAAGTGTTCCTAGATTGTTCCATAAACCACCACCTTCTTTTCCTGCAATATTTTCACGTACGACTCCGCCATCAAAAGTGTAAGAACTAGATCCTGAAACGTGCAAAGCACCACCATTTCCAGGATTGGTTCCTGCATCATTTGAAATGAAGGAAGTATTATCCACAGTTATCACAGTAGTTGCACTTGCATTGTCCTCTATTGCACCACCTGCACGGTTAGAAGTATTCGTTCTGAACATAGCATCTGTAATACTTAGATTTCCACCGTTAGAATTGAGTATAGCACCACCACTTCCAGACGTACCTGAAGCTATATTAGATTCAAAAGTTGTAGCAGATATGTTTATTGTAGCACCATTATTCCAGATCGCACCTCCACCATTGGTTGCGGCGGCACCTGTAGCTATATTACTGCGGAATTCACAATCTGTGATATTGACTACCGTGGTTGCGCCACTGGCAAGAATAGCACCTCCATTTTCTGCAGATCCGTCTCTAAAAATTACAGAGTCAAAATTAATGACTGCCGCAATGGTTGCATCCACATCAAAGATGCGGCTGTTGGATCCTGAAGAAATCGTGGTTGGCGTACCACCATTATTTCCATCAATAGTGATGGCCGCAAAGGCATTAATAGGTATCGCTCCCATGGTCACGTTGATGGTTTGACCTTGAATAGACGGGTCAAAAGTGACCGTGCCGCCTGTTCCAGCATCAGCGATCTCAATTCGTAAAGTTCCATCAGTACCGTCATCTACCGTTTTAGTTACTACTTGCGCATCAACACAAAAAGCACCTAAGAAATAGACCGCCACTACAGAAACTAGTAGAGTAAAGTTTTTCATAAGTTTTTTATTAAATTTTTAATTTATCTCTTTAAAGCTATCCGATTGTCAAGTTAAAGCAGTGTTTTCCAGCACTATTTGGTAAAGTTTTAAGGATTTTAACACCGTTTATCGGGCTACGAAATTTTTACATTTTCGGTTTTTAAGGAAAAATCTTACTTAAATTTTAAGTAATTGTTTATCAGATGTTTAACTATTTAAACTAGATAGGATTCATGCATATTTTCGATGAAAGTGGATTATTTCGCTTTCGCGAAAGCGAACTTTTTACCAATTGTGTAGTTGCTAGTATTACGTTTGGAAAATGAAGATCTTTCCTTACTTTGCAGTATCAATTATCAAATATGCAAATCAAAAGACTTTTTGACTTTCCTTATTATCAATTGGAAAGATTTCCTAGAGAAGACGCTCTAGTCACCAAAAAAAATGGATCCTGGGTAAAAACGTCTACGCAGTCGTTTGTTGATCAATCTAGAGCCATATCTAGAGGTTTGATGAAAATGGGTGTAGAAAAAGACGATAAGATCGCGATTATTTCTTCTGTGAACCGCACAGAGTGGAATATCATGGATATAGGTATTATGCAAACTGGGGCACAGGATGTTCCTATCTACCCTACTATTTCTGAAGAGGAATATGCCTATGTGCTTAATCATAGCGAGTCAAAAATGGTCTTTGTATCTGATCAAGAGGTCTATGATAAGGTCATGGCCATAAAAGATCAAGTGCCTACCTTAACTGAGGTTTTTAGCTTTGATGACATACCTGGTTGTAAAAGCTGGGAAGAGGTCAAAGAAAAAGGAAAAGAAACCGATAATGACAAGGATCTTGATGCCATGATGGCGTCGATTCATGAAGACGAACTTGCCACACTTATCTACACGTCTGGGACAACTGGAAAACCTAAAGGTGTTATGTTATCTCATAAGAACATCTCCAGCAACGCCATCAATTCTGAAACTAGATTGCCTATTGAATTGGGGAACTCTAAAGCGCTCAGTTTTTTACCAGTATGCCATATTTATGAGCGCATGCTGCAGTACCTATACATTTATACAGGTAGCGGTATCTATTTTGCGGAATCACTGGAAACCATATCTGACAACCTTAAAGAGGTGCAACCAGAAGTGATGAGTGCCGTACCACGATTGTTGGAAAAGGTATATGACAAGATCATCGCCAAAGGTGCTGACCTTGATGGCGTCAAAAAGAAATTATTCTTCTGGGCTGTGGAACTAGGCCTGGAATGGGAACCATACGGACAGAATGGTTGGTGGTATGAGACCAAACTCAAACTCGCCAAAAAAATCATCTTCTCTAAATGGCAAGAAGCCCTTGGTGGAAACCTAAAGGCTATTGCTAGCGGTAGCGCTGCCCTGCAGCCTAGACTTGCCAGAGTTTTCAATGCGGCAGGTGTTCCTGTGATGGAAGGCTATGGTCTGACCGAAACCAGTCCGGTAATATCTGTGAATGATATGCGCAATAACGGATTCAAAATAGGAACCGTAGGTAAAATGTTGCCAGAAACTGATGTCCAGATTGCATCTGATGGTGAGATCATAATTAATGGGCCGCAACGTATGTTGGGCTACTACAAAGATCAAGAAAAAACGGATGAAGCGATTGATTCCAATGGTTATTTCCATACCGGTGATATAGGAGAAATCGATTCTGAAGGGTTCTTAAAAATTACCGACCGTAAAAAAGAAATGTTCAAGACTTCTGGAGGTAAGTATGTAGCACCACAACTTCTTGAAAACACCATGAAGCAGAGTCGTTTTATCGACCAAATCATGGTCATAGGTGAAGGCGAAAAAATGCCGGCAGCGATCATACAGCCTAATTTTGAGTTTTTGGAAGATTGGGCAAACCGCAAGGGAATCTCCTTTAAGGATCATAAAGACCTAGTCAATAATGAGAAGGTCATAACTCGTTTCCAGAAGGAAGTAGATCAACACAACGAGAAGTTTGGAAAATGGGAGCGCGTCAAGCGTTTTGAGTTGACTCCAGATGTATGGAGTATTGAAGCAGGTCACCTCACTCCAACCATGAAATTGAAGCGCCGCAATATTAAGGAAGCTTATCAAGATCTTTATGATAAGATCTATCATGAAAAGATCTGATGTGAACACCATCCACAAAAAAGAGCCACTACTACGTGGCTCTTTTTTATTTCCTGTCGTTCAAATCGTTGTTGAGAAAATGGACCGCTATTCTTTCAAATGGAATAAATATTTCAGGTATCCTTACATCAGGGCAGCACAGACTCCAGAATTCGTAAAAATCAAATAATACCGTACATTTGAAAGCTTCTCGTATCTAAAATGGGACGGACTTAAAACTTAGTATTTGTACGCAATAGTTGATGTAGAAACCACTGGTGGTAAATTCAATGAAGAAGGAATTACTGAAGTGGCGATTTATAGATTTGACGGTCATGAGATCGTGGATCAATTTGCCAGCCTAATCAATCCAGAAAAGGAAATCCAGCCGTTCGTGGTCAAACTTACCGGCATCAATAATAAGATGCTCGCACGCGCTCCTAAATTTTACGAGGTTGCAAAACGCATCATAGAAATCCTGGATGGAACCATACTTGTCGCGCACAATGCCAATTTTGATCATCGCATGCTGCGATTGGAGTTTGAGCGATTGGGTTATGAATTTGACATGCAAACCTTATGTACGGTAGAACTTGCTCAAAAATTAATGCCAGAACAAGAAACCTATAGCTTAGGCAAACTGGTGAGAAATCTGGGCATCCCTATAACCGATAGGCATCGTGCTACTGGCGACGCACTGGCAACGGTTAAACTATTCAAACTCCTACTCAACAAGGACAGTTCTAAAAGCATCTTACAGCAAAGCCTAAAGTCTTTTCCTAAAACCGTGGTGGCTAACAACCTCAAGACGCTTTTGGAAAAAGTGCCAGCATCCACAGGTTTGTATTACCTCTATGACGATCAAGATCAATTGATCTACATAGGCCGCAGCCGTAATATGAAAAAGAGCCTCACACAGCATTTCACCACAGATCGCAGACGATCTGTAGAAATGAGCAAGCAAGTGGAAAATGTGAGGTATGAAAAGACCGGTAACGATCTGCTCGCTCTACTCAAGGAACACCTTGAAGTGAAAAAGCATAAACCTAAGTTTAACAAGAAAAGCAATAAGCCACGTTTTAGTCACGGGATTTTTTCAGGCAGTGATGATCATGGCTATATCACCTACTCTGTACAGTCCACCAGACGAAACAATAATTACTTCACCACCTTCAGCAATGGTAAGTCTGCGAGATCGTTTATGGAAAAAATGGTGGAAGAATACCAGTTATGCGTGATTTTATCTGGACTGGAAAAGGAAACCGAAGGTCCTTGCAGTAGATATGAAACCGGCCATTGCCACGGTGCTTGCATTCAAAAGGAAACTGTAGAGCAATACAACGAGAGAGCGATCGAGGTGTACAACCTACACAATTTTAATATCAAAAGGCGCATTCTAGTGGATCGCGGCAGGGAACATACAGAACGCAGTGTAATTCTTATAGAGGATGGCGTGGTTAAAGGTTACGGTTTTGTAGATCTACAAATCCAGTTTACGGACCCTAAAATCCTAAAAAATATCATTACGGAAATACCAGAAGATCGCGACACTAGGCACATTGTTCAAAGTTATTTGAGACAACGCAAGGTGTACCGTATCATTGATCTTTAAAATAGTTTCGCTTCCGCGAAAGCGAACTCATCTACCATCCATCAAACAAAAAATCAACCCATAACTCCAGATCCATCATGGCAACACCTCACGGAAAACTATACCTGATTCCAGTAACCTTGGGCGATGTAGAACCGCTAGACGTCATGCCGGCATCGATCCAGCGAGTGGTAGAACTGGTGGATCACTACATCGTGGAGAATGAAAAAACCGCGCGTAGGTCCATAAAAAGCCTACTGCCTGAAAAGGAGCAGTCCATTCTTGAGTTTTCATTAATCAACAAGTTCACAGAACCTTCTGAAATTCCGTCCTTTTTACAGCCTTGCCTAGAAGGCAAACCCATGGGATTGATGAGCGAGGCTGGTGTACCTGGCGTGGCAGATCCAGGTGCAGATGTGGTGGCGATCGCGCACCAAAAAGGTATCCAAGTCATCCCACTAGTAGGTCCCAGCTCCATTTTAATGGCCATCATGGCCAGCGGTTTGAATGGTCAGAACTTTGCCTTTAATGGTTATTTGCCTATTGATAACAAGGATCGTAAACGTAGAATATTGGAATTGGAACAACGCTCCAAACAAGAGCAACAGGCACAATTGTTTATTGAAACGCCTTATCGCAATAACAAAATGCTTGAGGTATTGTGTAACAACCTGCATCCAGAAACGATGTTGTGCGTTGCCTGTGATATCACACTGCCTACAGAGTTCATTCTCACACAACCCATCTCACAGTGGAAACATAATAAAGAGGATCTTCATAAACGACCTGCCATCTTTATGATACAACAGCAGGATTTGAGGTTTTAGTTATTTGGATAAATAGATCCCGAAGGCCAAACGGCCGCCTTCTTCTCCCGTAAAATAGGAAATGGATCCTTTGATCAAACCTGGAAATGCAAGTTCGATACCACCACCATAACTAGTATGGAATGTACTAACTGTATCTCTAGAAACCCAAACCCTACCTGTATCAATACCTACATAAGGAATCAATCGTAGCGGTAGTAATCGCGTTTTGATAGGTGCTGCGTCATATCTCAAATCCACGCTGGCATTTAAGGCATAATTACCTGTAAAGCGTTCCTGTCTAAAGCTGCGCAAGCCATTGGCGCCACCTAGACGTGCTGCTTGGTAAAACAAAGGTGCATCGCCCATACGCAATTGTCCTGCAATGACAGATTTGATGATCAATCTGCGGTTATCATCTATGGCATTCCAAAAAGTCAATGAAGGATCTACACCTACAAAATGTTCGCCGTTGGCTAGATTGTCCGTAAAGGAAAAGTCACCTTTAAGCCACATGCCTCGTGTGGTGAAACGATTATTGTCAATGCTCTTGAATTCATAATTGAAATATGCCTTGAAATAATCATCGCGCTCATTGTTCACATTGGTATATTCAGGAATGTTGGGCTCTACTTCGATGCCTTCATACTGGGAACCAAATGTAAAACTGCTCCCATAATCTCCCATTTTGTAAATGGAGCCACCAATGGACTGGCGTTGCAAAAAGACCCGATTCACATCAAAATCGGTATCCTTATCAAAAGCGGAATCATTCCCGTAACCAAAAAAGTTCTCAGTATAATTATTGGTGGTGATGCTGGCATCTACTTGTAGGTTCCATTGCCCTAGAACATTAGCTTTTGACCAATAGCCATCAAAAACAGCCGCTTGGGTCAAAGATCTGTAATCCACATTGACACCATATTTGATGGTGAATGGATTGCGATCATAACCGATGGTAGCTTTTTCAATACCCAATTGCGGGCGGAATCCATCATCTGGATTGTACTCCATCTCAAGACTGAAAGTACTTTTATTAGCTGGTGATTTCCTGTGATCGTAATGGTTGATTTCATAATCATCTCGCAAGATATTGCGGGCATCACTGGCTTTGCTCAAATCATTCTCCTCACTTTTGTAATCAAATATGGAAATACCTTTCCCGTTTTTGACATCATAAATATCCTTGCCTTTTCCTCCAGCAATTACAATGCGGATTTTACTGTCGCCATCACCAGTAACGATAAACTCATCGTCATCATCCAGACCGTAGATCCAGATTTCTTCGGTTTCATCATCCCTAAAAGTTCGTTCAAACAGCACATCTTCTGACTTGCCGTCTTTGATGCGGTAGGCATTGATGGTGGTTTTCCCATGAGCTCGATCGATGGTGAATCTGTCGTCCTTGTCAGTTCCTTTCAAGGTCTGAAATTCTAGAAAATGCTTGTAGTAGCGTTGCACGATGCTATTGAGATTTCGCTTTCGCGAAAGCAAATCCTGCTGTGTCTGCAACCACTGTTCATCCTTGACCTCTTCAGGCATTTCATTGAAGGCTTTTTCTACTACTTCAGGAGTAATATTGTCCTGAATGTATTGTACCTGCTTTTCCCAATCTGCCATAGAAGAACGCTGCAATACGGCGCGATCCAGATGTATCGCGCTTCGGCTGAATTGTTTGATGTATTCAATATCTGGCCCGTAATTCCCGAATTGCTTGGTACTGCCTATGGCACCATTCATGAACTCCAATAACTTCCCATCAAATCGCGCAAAAACCTGATCTCTATCGCGCGGTATCGCTTCAAATTTGCTGTGGTCTTCATCGACCTTGATTTCAGCCCAGCGCCATTGATCTTCATGACGATCCCAATCGCCCAGCAACATATCAAATATTCTGGCGCGTATGTAAAGTTCCTCGTCAACGGTGTATTCCTCATCAGACCTAATTTTTTCAAATAGATCGTCCGTGCTCTCAACATCTTCGTTATACCCAAACATATGTGCATTGTCAAAGCTATCATCTGGTTTCTCCACGATCATATATAATCGGTCTCCATGAGTTTCATTAAAATTCCCTAATACAGGCTGCTTGGGAACGTAAAACAATTTAGGGTGTGTGTGGCTTAGCTTGATGGCTCCAGCTAATCGAGGCACCGCAAAAGCACCATAAGGATGCGCTGCGGTATAAAAATCGCGTATCAATTTTTGTGGCAAAGTTTCCGCAAAATATTTGTCGGCATCCAGCTTATCGTAGCCTGCACTTTTGAGAAACTGGAGCGCATCTTTTTCCAAAGCACGCATATTGAATTCTCTATCCAGACTGTCCACAAGACGTAATCCTTGAGTTTGATTACCACCACCAGCGCGCTCTACCTTGAGGCCGCCGTATAAAGTATCCAGTAAAACGACCGGCGCTTCCACATCAAGACCGTAAAGTCTGCGGTAGTGCTTGCCATAAAATTCTTCATAATCCTGATCGACTTCGGTTTCTTCTTTAGGATAGACGCTTGCCTTTACTGTTTTGGCGGTTACGGCTGGTAAACTAGCGATGTCATAATCTTCTTTAGGCTCAAATAAATCGGCGGCATAGACTTCTTCTAGGTCTCCATTTTCATTGACGATATGGAAAAAAATTTGCGAACTCTGATCCTGGAAAACGCGCAGCTCTGCAAACCCCAATTTACCAGCACTAAATTTCCCCTTTTTTCCCAAAGAAGCGACGTTAGTAGCGGTCACTGCTCCTGAAATGATTTGTTTGATATTATCATGGTCCATATACTGCAGGCTTTCTTCATGAGCAGACACCACAATAAGCCGATCGATGCCACTACCTATGGTCTCGATCTCTTCCATCAATTCATTCATTAACGGATTGTAACGATCCTGCGGATACAGACCTGCCTGTGATCTTACAAAACTGTATAGAAAACCAACGCCTGGTAGGTAGGCGTTTTCCTGTTTAGGCGTGCTCAACATGCGCAAGCCTAGCGTACCACCATGGACGCCATTAGTATACAAAGGATGATGCATGGCTAGTATCACGGTCTTGTGTCTTGCCTTTCTTACGGCATCGGCGAGGACCTTGATGAATTTCTCTCTGGTTTTGATCTCGCATTCATCATTGAATTCGGGATTTTTATCCCAGTTTTCAATGTACCACTCACTATCCACTACGATAAGGTGCATACTGTCAGAGATATCCACTTCTTCAATAGGACATGCATTCTCAGGCTGGAACGCTTCATCATTGTTTAAAAGTTCCTCGGTAAGCTCTTCAATATTTTTAAGACCTGAAATTCCTTCATCATTCCAGTCTTCATCGCCTGGCAATACCAGTACATTCAGTTTTTTATCAGCGAGTAGGTTGAGTTGTTTGGTAAGCTGCTCTTTGTCTTTAGAATCCTCGTCCTTTTTACGCAGGGATTCGGCATCAACATTATCGCCCAGAACCAATACATAATCTTGCGGTTGTGATTGATCTGCAATGTGATTCACCATTTGATCAAATACTGATGGATCTTGAGCCTGATTAACACCTAGATTTCCTAAAAGATAGAAACTACGGTATTCTTCGTTTGAAGTAGAAAGTGTAGCGATACCGCGCGTTTGAATGGCACGTTTTGCACAGGAGCCCACGATCGTGGCGGTCAAAACAACAAGAATAATGGATCGTAAAGATGCAGTCATAGGTTAAGAAAATTCCTGCGAAAGTAAAATTTTAGCTTCATTTCAGTTTTCACTTTAACGATAAGTGTTAAAAATATTCGTCGAGATACAAAATAGAGGTTGAGATGAGTTCGCTTTCGCGAAAGCGAAATAGTTAAAGAAACACCTTACAATATTATGAATCCACGTTTTCCACACCTATTTTTAAAGCTTTCTAAACTATAACCCAGAAATTATGAAATTAACCAAGGTGTATTACGTGTTTGCCGCATCGTTGATTCTTGCCTGTTCTCCAAAAATGACAGACCAGAAAAAAACGGATGTTTCTACTGTAGACAATCAAGATACCAGTGCGGGCGAGTCCATGACTCCAGCAATGCCTGGAATGAATCAAAAGATCCCAATGGATCCCAGCGTGCGCATGGGTGTTTTAGACAACGGTCTGACCTACTACGTGCAAAACAATGGTAAGCCAGAAGATAAGGTAGAATTGCGTCTTGCGGTCAATGCAGGGTCCATCCTGGAAGATGATGACCAGCGAGGTCTTGCGCACTTTATGGAGCACATGAACTTTAATGGTACTACTAACTTCCAGAAAAATGAACTGGTAGATTACCTACAGGGAATAGGTGTAAAATTTGGTGCTGACTTAAATGCCTACACCAGTTTTGACGAGACGGTTTACATCTTGCCTATTCCAAGTGACGATCCAGAGAAACTGGAAAAAGGATTTACCATTCTTGAAGACTGGGCACACGGTGCGCTGTTGGAAACTGACGCCATCAACGATGAACGTGGTGTTGTTCTTGAAGAATCCAGAAATGGTAAAGGTGCCAGTGATCGTATGAACAAGGTGACCATTCCTGTTCAATTTTATGGTTCTAAATATGCAGAGCGTTTGCCTATAGGTAAAGACGAGATTCTCAAAAATTTTGAACCAGCAGTACTTAAAAGATTTTACAACGACTGGTACCGTCCAGACTTGATGGCCGTAGTTGCGGTAGGTGATCTTGATCCAGCAATCATGGAGCAAAAAATCAAGGATCATTTTGCTGGAATCAAGCCTAATGAGAATCCAAGAGAACGTCCCACGTTTGATCTACCTAATCACAACGATACTAAGATAGCGATAGCGCAGGATCCAGAAGCCACCTTTGCCTCTATCAACGTGAGCTATAAAGATACTTTTGAATCAGAGCCTACGACAACGGTTGGTGACTATCGCGACGATCTTGTCAATGGATTGTTCTCCTTTATGATCAACAATCGTTTGCAGGAATTAACACAGAAGCCTAACCCACCATTCATATTTGCGAGTAGCAGTTATGGTGGTACGGTAGCCAAAAACAAAAATGCTTATTCTTCTTTTGCAGGTTCTGCACCAGACGGACAATTGGGAGCTTTGAAAGCGGTTCTTGAAGAAAATCAACGTGTCAAGCTGTATGGTTTTGGCGAGGCGGAATTAGAGCGTGCAAAAGCGGCCTACAAATCCAGTTTTGAATCCTTCTATGCCAATCGCGATAAAACAGAAAGCGGTCGTCTGGTAGGTCAATACGTGAACAATTACCTGAATGGTGGCGTTGTACCAAGTCCAGAATGGAGATATGAAAAGACGATGGAATTATTGCCAGGCATCCAAGTAGATGAGGTAAATGCCAAAATCGAAAAGTACATCCACGACGATAACAGAACGATTGTCTTTACAGGACCAACCACTGAAAACAAGCCTACTGAGGCAGATATCCTAAAAGTGGTCAATGAAGTAGCTACTGCAGAAGTCGCTCCTTATGAAGATACAGAGGTGCGTGAAAATCTTATTGAAGAATTACCGGCTCCTGGTAGTATTACCAATACAGAAACCAATGAGAAGTTAGGAACCAAGACCTTCACATTGAGCAATGGCGCTACCGTAACAATCAAGATGACTGATTTCAAAAACGATGAAATATTAATGTCTGCCTACAGCTATGGTGGTACCAGCTTATATTCTGATGAAGATTACCTAGCTACCGTTTTTGCTAACGGCGGTCTTACGGAAGCTGGTGTCGCTGGATTATCGGCTACAGATATGGATAAGTACATGACTGGAAAACTCGTTAGCGTGCGTCCATTCATAGGAAGTACCACAGAGAATTTAAGCGGATCTGCCACACCACAGGATCTGGAAACCATGTTCCAATTGATACACTTGTATTTTACAGATCTCAACATGGATGAAGAAGCATACAGCAGCTTTATCTCTAAGCAGAAGTCTTTCATAGGTCGCATGATGTCAAATCCGCAGACGTATTTTAGTAATGAAGTGAATGAAATGCGTAATCAAGGCAACCCTAGATATGCTGGTTTCCCAGATGAGGCTGCCTATGATGCTGCAGATTATCAGCGTGCTTATGAATTGTATAAGGAACGTTTTTCCAACGCTGGTGATTTCAACTTTTTCCTTGTTGGAAATGTGGACGAAGCTGCCGTGATGGAATTGTCCAAAAAATATCTGGCTAACTTACCTTCTACCGGTGAGAAGGAAATGTACAAGACCTTTGACTGGAAAGAAAAGCAGGGAACTCGTGAGATCACTGTAAACAAAGGAACTGAAGAGAAAAGTCTGGTACAGATGCGATGGGATTATGACATTCCAGCGTACAGTGCTCAAGAAGATCTTGCCGTGGACGCGTTAGGCGAAGCATTAACCATAAGAATTATTGAAGTTTTAAGAGAACAAGAAGGTGGTATCTATGGTGGTGGCGCTCGTGGTAGCATGAGTAAAATCCCAGAACCAGGTTTCAACTTTAGCGTATCCTTCCCATGTGGTCCTGATAATGTAGAGAAACTGGTTGCCGCTACTCAAAAGGAAATTGCCAATCTTAAGGAAAATGGCCCATCAGAAAAAGACTTGAATAAAGTTAAAGAAGGTTATTTGTTAGAGCGTAAGGAAGACTTGAAATCCAACCGATTCTGGTTGAGCAACTTGGTCAATGCGAGCCGTGATCAACGTGATCCTAACAGCATGATGAACTTTGAAGCTGAGGTAGCTAAAATGACTACCAAAGATGTTCAGGAAGTGGCTAAGAAGTATCTTAATGAAGATTACATTCTTGCGATCTTGATGCCTGAAGAAATGTAAACCTCCTTTTCAAAATATCAGAAAGCCCATCATTGATTTGATGGGCTTTTTTTGTGGCTGCTTTTCAGGTTTGATGAAGCGCTGAACAAAAACCTTTTCTCGACTGTCGCTCGAAACAGATTTTATGAAGTTTGGAAGAAAAATCTTTTCTCGACGGTCTGCTTCGGCAGGCTCAGTATGGCGGCTCGAAATAGGTTTGATAGACGTTTGAAAACAACCTTTTCTCGACTGTCGGCTAGAAAACGACTTTTGCATAGCCGCCTGATTGTTTTGACTTGTACAGGACGCCAGTTCCTTTACAAATGGGACAGGTTTGGGTTTCATAATGGTCCACCTCGCTTTTTGTGCCATAGACTTCCTTACCTGGCGCGACGTAGTAACTGCTATTGACTTTAGTACCACTCATCATCGCTACTCTATATTCGGTTCTTTTGACCTCGCCAGGTAGCGTGTACAACAATACTTTTTTTTCTCTATACACGGGAACTCTTTTAACAGTAGGACAAGCTTCCTTATAGGAATTCATTCTGGTATCCCATGCGTAAATATCACCATCTGCAATAATGAAATCCTGAGTGGTTCCTGGACGATCGGTTTGTACGGTGATGACGCCTTTTGCTTTGTCCACACTTATGGGACTCAGGACTCTTTTCAAGGACTTGATATAGACATAGTGTTTCATGGACACTTCATTGATTCCTATGGTTGCACCGGTTACCAAAGAGTTTTCCTTATTGCCTACAAAATCGTAATTGTCGTAAGCAGGCTCTGTAAAAATATCCTTATCAAAGGAATAGGCATTTTCTGTAGAGAATTTGCGCCCTTGTTTAAAGTTCCCATTTTCAAAAGTTCCTGCCATTAAATCCCATCGTGCATTCAGGAATAATATCTCGCCACTCTTGCTGGATCTAGTGACATTATATACACCAGGATAGTAATCAATGCGTGCGGTAAAACCTTGACCATGAAGCTTACCGTTTTTATACATACCTATCTCTACCATCGATCCATCTTCTCCTAACCGATTCGTAACGGGAAATACCTTAACATGGTATCCATCTTTGGGTATCTCACGCTGTGCGTTTGCCTCCAGGACCTCTAGACTGAAATACCATTTCTTGTACCAGTGCTCGTCTGGTACCATGAAGGCCTGTTTGGCTTCTTCGGTAACTTTGGACTTGCTGAACGCATCCACATCCCAGTTGTACTGATTGACATCCCAGTTTTCATTGAGTTCTTGAATGTCTGGTTTTTCTGTACAATCTGCTGGTTGTATGGATATGATTTTGTAATTGAGTAACGTGGCCCAGTAACACAAATTAGTCGCTCTATTGGCAATAAAAAACACGCCACCATTTCCAAATCTCTTTCTCAGACTCGTCATAAAACCGGTGATTTCCCAGCCTTCACTGGTATATAGAGTGCCCACATGTTGATAGCCCATATAGGAAACCCCATTGGGATAGGTTTGATAATTAGGAGTGTAACCTGGAACAGGCGTTACCATTCCTGGACTTTTTTCACCAAAGATGGGATGAGGTTCCTGTTTACCGTAATAGTACGTGAGCTGGCGGTACAAACTACCGTCTTCATTAAAAGCAATACTGGAATAATGCTGCGCAGGCGCGGCATCCCACATTTTCTCTTCATACCACAATTGCCCATTGCCGTGATAGATAGGTACAGAATTAGGAATATAACCGTTCTTGTCTGGTCCTTCTGCTGCAAAGGGTGCATCGTTTTCCACGTATTTGAAAGGCGAGGCATTTTTAAATTCATAAAAGAGACCATTATTCTTCTTACACTTAGCCGAAAACCAAAGCTGTTTACCATAATGCGTAAACTCTATTCGATCATATTTTTTGCCTTCTTCCAGTTTTTTGGGGTTGATCAGGTTCTTGTCATGAATCGTCACTCTAGGCAGGAATTCAAAACCATTAAGATCAAATGCAGGGTTAAATTCTACTTGAGGTATGCTGTCGCCTACTTTTTGAGCCAGTCCATAACTTGCCATGAGTAGAATCACAAGGGTTGCTAGGTAATTTTTCATCGATTGGAATTTGTTTGAAATTATCAAAATCCTAGGACTGCGACAATAGGGCATTTGCCGTATCCCTTAAAAATCTTGTGGTGAAAGCTTTTGAGAACCAACTAGTTCCCAGGGTTTCTTCCTGATGCTGGAATGGGAATTTCGCTTTCGCGAAAGCGAACTCCATCAGAACCGCATTACTCCATGCTGACATGGTTTCTAATGCAAATACCAGATTATTCTGACAATTTGAGCGAGTTTCTGACAGCTTGTCATTTGAAATCTGCTGGCACAAACATTGACTTTAAGAGAGTGTTCAAGAAAATAAAATTGCTAACTAAAACATATTATAATGAGTAAAATAATTGGAATTGATTTAGGTACGACCAACAGCTGTGTTTCCGTAATGGAAGGAAGCGAGCCTGTGGTAATACCTAATGCAGAAGGGAAACGCACTACTCCATCTGTCATTGCCTTTGTAGAAGGTGGCGAGATCAAAGTAGGTGACCCTGCAAAAAGACAAGCCGTAACAAACCCAACCAAAACCGTTGCGTCCATCAAGCGTTTCATGGGTAACAAATTTAGCGAGGTTTCTAAGGAAGCTGACCGTGTTCCCTACAGCGTAGTAAAAGGTGATAACAACACGCCACGTGTCGATATCGACGGTCGTTTGTATACACCACAGGAATTGAGTGCTATGATTCTTCAAAAAATGAAGAAAACTGCCGAGGATTACCTAGGAACTGAAGTCACTGGAGCGGTAATTACCGTACCAGCCTACTTTAACGACAGCCAGCGCCAGGCGACTAAAGAAGCTGGTGAGATCGCTGGACTTAAGGTAGAACGTATCATCAACGAGCCTACTGCAGCAGCGCTGGCGTACGGTCTTGACAAAAAAGATACGGATCAGAAAATCGTGGTATTTGACTTTGGTGGTGGTACGCATGACGTTTCCATCCTGGAATTAGGTGATGGTGTATTTGAAGTACTGGCAACTGACGGTGACACACACCTAGGTGGTGATGACGTGGATGAAAAGATCATCGACTGGCTGGCAGACGAGTTTCAAAGTGCGGAAGACATTGACTTGAGAAAAGACCCAATGGCTTTGCAACGTTTGAAAGAAGCTGCAGAGAAAGCCAAAATCGAGCTTTCTTCAAGTGCACAAACCGAGATCAACCTACCTTATGTAACGGCTACCGCTAGCGGACCTAAACACTTGGTAAAAACATTGACCAAATCCAAATTTGATCAATTGATTTCTGACCTAGTAAAGAGAACCATCGAGCCATGTGAAAAAGCATTGAAAGCTGCTGGATTGTCTAAGAGCGATATTGATGAGATCATCCTTGTAGGTGGATCTACTCGTATCCCAGCCGTACAGGATGCCGTTGAGAATTTCTTTGGTAAGAAGCCATCAAAAGGTGTAAACCCAGATGAGGTAGTTGCCGTAGGTGCAGCAATCCAAGGTGGTGTATTGACTGGTGATGTAAAAGACGTATTGCTACTAGATGTAACGCCACTATCTCTAGGTATTGAGACTATGGGCGGCGTGATGACTAAGTTGATTGAGTCCAACACGACCATCCCAACCAAGAAGTCACAGGTATTTTCTACCGCAGCAGACAATCAACCTAGTGTGGAGATCCACGTGTTGCAAGGAGAACGTTCCATGGCGACAGACAACAAGACGATAGGTAGATTCCACCTGGATGGAATCCCACCAGCACGTCGTGGTACACCGCAAATTGAGGTAACTTTTGATATTGATGCCAACGGTATTATCAAGGTAAGTGCAGAAGATAAAGCTACTGGTAAGAAACAAGACATTCGTATCGAGGCATCTTCTGGATTGACTGAAGAGGAAATCCAAAAAATGAAGCAGGAAGCAGAAGCAAATGCTGAAGCAGATAAAGCAGCCAAAGAGAAAGCCGACAAGCTGAACCAGGCAGATCAAATGATCTTCCAGACGGAGCAGCAGTTGGAAGAATTTGGCGATAAGCTAGGCGACGACAAGAAAGCTCCTATTACAGAAGCTCTTGCCGACTTGAAAGCCGCTTATGAGACTAAAGAAATCGAGAAAATCGATCCAGCACTGGAAAAATTGAATACCGTATGGACCGCTGCCAGTGAAGAGATGTACAAAGCACAAGCAGATGCCCAAGGTGGACAACCTGGTCCAGATGCCGGCGCTGCAGGTGCAGACCAAGGTACGGATAACACCAGCGATGTAGAAGACGTAGATTTTGAAGAAGTGAAGTAAGCAGGACGTTGGTTTTGCAACAGCAAAACTTTACGTATCGCTTATCCCAAACAAGCGGTAGCGCAGATTTGGGATCTCAATAAAGTAAGAAAGACTCTGATTCATTTCAGGGTCTTTTTTTGGTTTTTTGAATTTGCTTAAGTAAAACCCTACGTATCGCTTATCCCAAACAAGCGGCAGCGCAGATTTGGGATCTCTACAAAGTAGAAAAGACTCTGATTTATTTCAGGGTCTTTTTTGTTTGTGGTTTTTTCGCTGTCGCGGAAGCTAAACAAGGAACCAACATCGCTTCAAATTCGCACTAGAAAAACGTTTTGACACAAACGATTGTAAAAGCTTCAACTAAAAACATGCTGATAACCGCACTTCTAGGAGTATTGGACATCGGTTGGTAATTCAAAGCTAGACTACTGGAAACAGGTAGATTGTGAGGTTTAATTGTGTAAATTGCGGATATATAATAGTTAGCAAAAATTTAAAAACCAACCGAGATGAATAAAATAATACTGTCATCAATTATCATATTTTTTGCTTGCAATTCCATTTTCGGACAATCTAATGATGAAAAATACAGAAAAGATGTAGAATCATTAGATGCAATTATAAATGCATATTATGATGTTGTTTCTGGTTCGAGTAGTGAACCGTGGGAATTTGAACGGGATAAATATATTCACTCAAAAAATGCTGTTATAACGAGATTAGACGAAAACGGAAAAGCAGAATCGCATACTCTTGAAGCAGAATATATACCAATCGGATTATCACCAAAAGAGGATTTTTACGAAAAGGAACTTAAAAGAAAAGTGAGCAAATATGGAAATATTGCACAAGTTTGGAGTGCATTTGAAATACGAACTGACCCAAAAACGGAATCTAATATTAGAGGACTGAATAGTATCCAACTACATTATGAAAATGGAAGATGGTTTATTGACAGTTGGACTTGTGAAATGGAATCTGATAAAAATAATATTGTGACTGACTTTTTAAATGAAGAATAAAAACTTTTGCTAACAATGTATAACCGCAATTACGGCGGATTCGACTACCTCCGAATCCACTCGGAATTGCTAACGTCAGTGCTAAACCGAAATTAACGCATATTAGCCCGTAACTGACGGTTATATGAGACCGTTTAAAACATTTTGAAAAAAAAAAACAAACCTATGACCAAAGCACATTTCGTATTTGAATATGATGGAAAGATAAGCGGACTTTTCGAGAATGATTATATTTCTGAACAGACGTTATCAAAAATAAAACAAACGCACGTTTCAACAATTGATTATCTCAAAAAGGTTATGTCTGCATCCGATTTAAACTTGTTTAAAAAAGACAATCCAATTACTATGGATTATTATTCTCTATACGATGTGTTTCCAGAACAGATAAACAGCCAACAAGTAAATCAAAGAATTGGTTTTAAACTAAAATCAAAACCAATTGAAATAATAGACCTGAAAAACCAAAATATTACTTTTTTAAATCACGAAAAAAATATTGTCAACATAGAAATTCCAAATAATTATAAACTTTACAAAGACTAAACAATCAATTTAAATCCATAACTATGAAAAAAGTATTTTTAATCTTAACGTGCCTACTTGTAACAAGCATTTCGATTGGTCAGACCCTAATTGCGAAGACTGAAGATGGTCGCCGTGTAGTTCTAAACGAGGATAAAACTTGGTCATTTATAGATTTAGAACCAACGACAACAAAGACTGAGGAAAATTACCCAGTTTGTAATTTACCTGCTGATTTTGAAGAGCCAGAAGTTGATAGAAAAATTCAAGGTTGGCTTAAAAAATTCGACGCTCAAGTAGAAGATTTAAAAAAACACGTCGCAGTCGATAATGGATGTTCTGTCGATAAAATAAAAGTAACAAGTGTATCAGAACAAAAAGGTAATGGAAATTATGTTTTATGTGTTAAAGGAAAGGAAATGCGTTACAGAAGAACAGGAAGTGTATTTCACAGACAAGGTGTAAGCCCAATAGGTAAATATTGAGCAAAAAAACGTTTTACAACAATGTTTAAAAAAATAGGCGAAACATTTAAAAATTCAAGGGTTTTGGCTCGTATCAAACTTTGTGCTTAACCAAAAGTTTAGTGCTTCGAAATCGCCTACTTATCATATACTAAACGTTAGCACACATTTAAATCAACATATGGAAAACAAAACGGAAATCGAAATTAAGAAAAATGACATTCGGACTTTATTGCTAATTATTTTTGTGCCAATACTATTGACTTTTGGCATTGAACATTTTGGAAAATTTCATTATCAAAGTTATGGCGGACAAATATCAACTTTAACACTTTCTGGAGGTTCATTTACAACACCTTTCGGCAACAAAGTAATTATAGAAGGTGGACAAAAAGCATATAAAAGACATAGCGACGGAACTTATAAAATCAATGGATATTATACCGACAAGCTACCCTACTATTTTCAAGGTTTAATTAAGGATATAGTATATCCCACAATATTAATTGTAGTATTATTATTAGTTTATTTCTTCAAACATAAATATTCAATTAAGATTAGCTAATGGCAAAACAACTGAACATAAATGGGAAATCTTTATCTGTTTTCCTACTTATCCTATTGTTAGGAATTACAGGATTCGGATATTGGAAATATCAAGATTATGAAAATAAATTATCTTGGCTTGAATCTGAAAATTACGATTTAACTGATAAAATTGATGAATTAGAAAGTGAAAGAGATGACCTGCATTCTGAACTTGATGATGCAATATCCGAAAAAGAAAGAACTGAAAGCCTTTATGAAGTGATGTCCGCAAACTACGATGACCTTTTAGAAACCAGGTCAAACTACAACAGTTATAATAGTTATAACAGTAGCAGTTACGGAAATTCATATTCAAATGATGGAGCAGATATAGACCTTCCTAAATCTCTTTCAAAATCATATCTCGATGGCGGTTACATAATTAAACCAGATTTTGGAAATCTTCACTTGTTAATGCAAATGTCACAAAGTGATTTCGAAAAAAATATGCGGTCAAATAATTATGTGCTAACAACGACAAGAGAGAGTTATATAAATAATGATACGAAAAGCGTTTATTGCACCATTGATAAAGAATGGAATAGCGTTGCGATGATTATTACAGATAATTATAATTCGGATATTGAATCGTTTTTTAGTAAGAATGATATTAGCTATAAATACGAAGATGGTGCAAAAGTCTATTATTACACATTTGGTAGTACGAGTTATTCATTGCTGATTAAAAAATCATACGATTCGTTTTTAGCCTTGTTAAAGAAAACGTAAAAAACGTGTGCTGACAACGTATATAGCTCAAATATAATTAGTTGACTAAATGCAGTTACGGCATATTTGAAATTCTGCCAAATTTTTTAATTTGGCTTATTGAAAAGAAAAGATAGTAGAAAAACTAGGCTAGCTTTTTAACCGCAAATACATCGCTAATTTCTACATATAGGACCATCACTGCTCATTCCATAGAATACTATGCAACCTATCAAAACTCAACCAAATATTGGAAATCGATTTTTAGCTGGATTTATAGATTACCTCATTATTTACACAGTCACATTCGTTTTAATTTTTGCCATTGGAGAACCCAATGATGAAGGCGGCTATTCCTTAGATGGCGCGCAGGCATTCATACCTATGCTTTTCTGGCTGGCGATGACTGTTGGATTAGAAAGCGGTTTAGGTGGTACCATTGGAAATTCATTAGTTGGGTTAAAGGCAATTCCACTAAGCGGTGTCAACCGTAACCTGACCTTTATAGAATCATTTAAAAGACATCTACTAGACCCTGTAGATATGTTCTTTTTTGGTTTAGTAGGAATTGTAACCATCAAGAATACAGAAATGAATCAACGAATTGGAGATTTATGGGGAAAAACCATTGTTGTCCCGATGAAATCTCTAAACGAGAATGTAACGGATTAGGCGGCGAGAAGAACGTTTAGTCACAATGGCCAGAAAAGATTGCTAGTTCTGGCCCACTGAATATTACAAATTTTGAGTGCATAGCGCCCGAAGAGTATATTTACAGATAAGAAACCAAGTTTAAAAGGAATAGCGAATGAGAAAGTTGATACAGCAAAAAAGCGTGATTATTATTGGAACTATAATACTCTTGGGACTATCCTACTCCTGTGGTAATAGTAAGGAACAGGAAAGTGATTCCTTGCTAGAGTATACAGAAGACGATCTAGAAAATTCAAGTTCTGAGGTCGCAAAAGTATATACCTTCAATCAAGACTGTAAAGCAACTATAGAGAATATGGACTTTTCTAGTCTATGTTTTAGTGATGAAAAAACTCCAGCATATAAAATTGGAGAAATGTCCAATTTTGGTAACCGATGTCAATTTGAGTTAGCTGATGGACAATTGAGATTTGCTTTGGTATATAGAGATTATAGCGAGGTTGCGCCTGATGAAGTGGCAATGGCAAATCAAGCTTTTCAGCAAAGTCATCAAAAAACTGCCGAAATGATGTACAAAAAATTAAATTCTGTGAAAGATTTAGGGGACTATGCATTCATTGGGGCTGATTCTATCGATAATAGTGATGAAAAGGTTTTAGAAATATTAGTCAGCAATGTTCTTATTTCCATTGCTGCAGATCCTGAATACTGCGGGTTTTCTGATGAAGAACTTATAAAGTTAGGTCGCATCCTCACGGCATACGTAAAGAAATAAACAAGGAGAAATACTCCTGTAACTCCAGTTAAAGCAAATCAGAATTTTGACTGGCTTTGTATAATTCTTGGTAAACAAATTTCAAAAGCTATTGACAAATGCCCAACTTCTCCTTCAACCACATCGCGATAGCCGTAAGAGATGTCCAGAAATCTATTTCATTTTATCAAAATGTATTTCAATTGGAAGAAATTGAAAATACAGCTTCTCATTCTTCCACTAGATGGCTTTCTCTAGGCGAAGGAAAGCAACTGCATTTGATCTCAAGGCCAGAAGCACAGATCCAGACGGTAAAAGCAGTTCATTTCGCATTAGCGACAAACAATATTACCTCTTTTATAAAGCACATTAAAACCCTTAAAATTGACTATTCAGACTGGCCAGGCTCGATCAACAAAGATTATGTCCGTAACGATGGCATTCAACAAGTCTACTTTCAGGATCCTGATGGGTATTGGATTGAAGTGAATAATGATACGAAGTAATTTTTAGTCCGCTTCGCTAGCTGCTCCAAGTCTGAGAAATACCTTCAACAGTCAACAAATTATAAGATTTCTTTACGACTTCTACGGTGCTTCCTTTTCTAACTTTAAGAAAAAAGAAGCCTCATGAAAGATATTAAAGCCGCTGTCGTCGAACAGAAAGAAGGGAAGTTCAATATGAAGTCCCTTAAATTAAAGGACTTACAACCGAACGAAGTGCTCGTAGAGATCAAAGGCGCTGGGATTTGTCATACAGATTTAACCGCCAGAGACCAATCTTATGATGTGCCATTACCCATGATCTTAGGGCATGAAGGTTCTGGTGTGGTCAAAGAAGTAGGTAGCCAAGTTAAAAAAGTACAAAAAGGAGATCACGTGGTACTCACCTACGGTTCCTGCGGTACTTGTCGTACGTGTCTAGAAGGAACTCCGCAATACTGTGAGAAATTCTTCGACCTTAATTTTGGCGGAGAACGATTGGATAGTGATGAAGAAGCCATCGATCAATCTAAAGAAGAAGTGCATAGCCGGTTTTTCCAGCAATCTTCATTTGCCACATTCTCCATCGCCACAGAACGCAATGTTGTAAAAGTAACTAAAGACGCTCCTATCGAAATGTTAGGGCCACTAGGTTGCGGGATCCAAACTGGATCAGGTGCGGTGATTAATTCTTTAAAGCCAACCGCCGGAAGTACCATTGCCGTTTTTGGAGCTGGATCTGTAGGGTTATCGGCCATCATGGCAGCAAAAATTTGTGGTTGCCAGACCATCATCGCCGTAGATATCAATGCAGACCGTTTGAAACTTGCCAAGGAATTAGGCGCGACGCATACGGTCAACAGTGACCAAAAAGAAAATGTGGTTGAAAAAATCAAGGAACTTACTGCTCAAGGTGTGGATTATGCCGCAGAGACTTCCGGAATTCCTGCCGTACTTGCCCAAGCGGTAAGCGCTCTGCGCTGGAAAGGTAAAGTAGCCGTTGTAGGCGCACCACCTATGGGCGAAACAGCTCCTATTGATGTGAATGAGGTGTTGGTTTGGGGTAAACAAATCATTGGTGTCGTAGAAGGCGACAGTATTCCAGATGTATTCATACCTCGCTTGATAGAATATTACCAGAATGGCCAGTTCCCATTCGACAAATTGGTAACCAAATTTGATTTTGAAGACATCAACCATGCTATCGAACAAATGGAAGCCGGCAATACCATCAAACCTATTCTAACCTTTTAAAAACTCCTCATGGATTTCTCAAAAAACTTAAATAAACAATATATCAATGGATCATGGGTCGACGGTAGCGACGATGACGTGATCATCAATAAAAATCCCTACAATCAAGAGAAACTGCAAGAAATAAAAGCAGCTTCAAAAAGTGATGTAGATAAGGCCTATAAAGCCGCAAAAGACGCGTCTACTTCTTGGGCCAACGCTTTACCACAAGAACGGTCCAAAATCGTTATGAAGTTTAGCGAGGTGCTGGAAAAGAATAAGGAAAAGATCATGGAATGGTTGATCAAAGAAGCTGGTAGCACCACGGTCAAAGCAGCTGTAGAAATACAGATTTGCCAAGCCATCATCAAAGAAGCTGCCTCATTCCCTACTCGATCGCATGGCTTTATAATGCACTCTTCCATTCCAGGAAAGGAAAACCGTGTATATCGCAGACCCATAGGCGTCATGGGAATCATAAGCCCATGGAATTTCCCTATGAATCTTTCCATAAGATCTGTCGTCACCGCTATAGCATTGGGAAATACGCTAGTACTTAAACCCGCATCACAAACTCCAGTGACTGGCGCCATATTGATCGCTAAGCTTTTTGAAGAAGCTGGATTGCCTAAAGGCGTTTGTAACGTCGTCGTTGGTAAAGGGTCTGAAATTGGTGATTACTTCGTGGCTCATGAAACGCCGCAATTGATTTCATTTACGGGATCAACTCCTGTAGGTCGCAACATCGGGAAAATCGCTGGTGAGGCGCTCAAAAAAGTAGCATTGGAATTGGGAGGCAATAATGTATTTATCGTCATGAAGGATGCAGATGTAGAAAAAGCCGTCGATGCCGCACTTTTTGGAAAATTCATGCACCAAGGTCAGATATGTATGTCCATCAACCGTATAGTCGTGCATGAAGATATTGCCGATGAGTTCGTGGATCTGTTTGTCAAAAAAGCCAAAAAGCTCAAGGCTGGCGATCCATCTGACCAAAAAGTTACCGTAGGTCCACTTATCGATACCGATCAAGTAGAGCGCATCCAGGAAGATTTAAAGAAGAGTATCGACGCTGGCGCCAAACTTGTTTTGGACGGCAAAGTTGAAGGGACTTTAATGCATCCTACCATTTTGGATCATGTGACGGACGATATGCCTATTGCTGCTAACGAAATTTTTGGCCCGGTTGCTGCCATCATTCGCTTCAAGAAGGAAGAAGATGCCCTCAAAATAGCCAATAGCAAGGACTTTGGATTGAGTGGAGCGCTGCACACTAAAGACATTGAGAAAGGAGTTGCCTTTGCCAGAAAGGTAGAAACTGGCATGATTCACATCAATGATCAGACCGTCAATGATGAGCCCAATGTGCCATTTGGTGGCGAGAAAGGTTCTGGTGTAGGCCGTTTCAACGGTGAGTTCATCCTTGAAGAATTTACCAGGTTACAATGGGTTTCCATACAGCACGAAGGCCGTGATTATGCACCTTTCGCTTAAAGCGAAAACGCAATAACCTCTAGCATTACAGCACATCCATTCTTTGGTAGTTACCTTAACCTTGGTAGCCATCAAAGAGTGGTTTTTTTATGTCAAAACCAAAGGAGCAAGAATTTTTACTTTTGAAAGGACCTAACCAAAAAATGCTTCATAGATTTTTCCCTTTCAACTGAAACTTTGCGTCATGATCTCATGATTATCTATGAAAAATGTCGCGCCAGCTAAGTTTTCATTTTCGATATTGAGCCTTAGATTTGCTGCCTTTTTACATTTTATGTTACACAACTACTTCAAAACAGCACTTTTACTTGTTTCCGTAACCTTAGTCATGTCCTGCGATTCTACGCCTTGTGATGAAGGATATACCGAGGTCGAGCAAGATGGTAATGTTATTTGCCTACCAGATTATGTCGTCGGGATTGAAAAAACGACATGGTTGGGAACGGCTTTTTACCATAGCGATTACGGCATCATTGAATTTGACAATGGTTCTTGGGTAACCACGTATGGTGAGGTTCTGGCGGTTGAAGATCTGGACTAGTTTTTCAAAACACTGCATCGGTGACTTCGTGTCTTTCTAAGGAATCAAAGCACTACATTAGCCGTAATTAAGACGAGCGACACATGCAAACCTTTGTCCATTACTTCTTGCACTTTGGAGCGCCGTTGGTGATCGCCCATGTCTTTTTTAGATCCCAATGGAAGAAAGCTTTTTTGATACTACTGGCTACCATGATCGTAGATCTGGATCACCTGCTAGCTGATCCCATTTTTCAGGCAGATCGATGCAGCATCAATTTTCACTTGCTACATACCTACTACGCCATGATTTTATACGTTGTACTTCTATTCTTTAAAGGCCCATTGCGACTTATAGGCATCGGTTTGTTGTTTCATATGCTCACAGATACGATCGATTGTCTTTTTACCTATGCCGACTGCAAGGAATGCCTCGCCACTTCACCAGCGATTAGTTTGCTGGAAAGCATCGCCGAATTATTCCATATTTGAATTTTGAACATGAGATCACTTTCCTGCCTATTCGGCAGGCAGGCGCTAGAGCGCTATTATCATCTACATCTCACTTGATAACTTGACTATAATAAAAAAGCCCATACGTTATCGTATGGGCTTTGTTCAGATGGGTTTAAATTTACTTCACTAAATCGTATAGCATCTCTGCCACTTTCTTAGAGGATGCTGGGTTTTGACCTGTAATCAAACGACCGTCCTGCAATGCATATTCTGACCAGTCATCGCCTTTAGAATAGATACCTCCATTTTCTTTCAACATATCCTCTACTAGAAAAGGAACTACATCTACCAATTCCACCGCTTTCTCTTCAGAATTGGTGAATCCAGTGACTTTTTTACCTTTTACTAAAGGTTCGCCATCAGTTCCCTTCACATTTTTCAAGGCTGCTGGAGCGTGACAAACAAAGGCTACCGGCTTTTCCTGCTCGTTAAAGGTCTCAATCAATTTGATGGAAGTCGCATCATTAGCAAGATCCCACAATGGTCCATGACCACCTGGATAGAACACCGCATCATAATCTGACGCGTTTACATCGCTCAATTTATGAGTGGTGTTGATTCTTTCCTGTGCTTCTTTATCGTTGTGAAAACGCTCCGTTGATTCTGTAGAAGCATCTTCCGTATCACTACTAGGGTCGATAGGTGCCTTTCCTCCTTTAGGAGTTGCAAGCGTGATCTCAACGCCTTTATCTTTTAATGTGTAATACGGTCCAGCAAACTCCTCTACCCAGAAACCAGTTTTTTTTCCTGTGTCACCTAACTTATCGTGTGATGTCAATACAAATAATACTTTCATGATCTTGTTTTTAAATTTCTAATTAAGTCCGCTTAAATCGTAGCGGTATTTTCTAAATCAATTCATTTAATCAATGACGGTAACCAGTTCTTCCATAGGTTTTCTCACCTTGATTAGATCAGACAACCAGTCCTCTGAAGCTTCTCGATAGCCTATAGGAAGCAGAACCGCACTGCGCAATCCTTTTTCTCTCAAACCTAGGATCTTGTCCACTGCATCTGCATCAAAACCTTCCATAGGTACAGAATCCACTTTCTCCTCTGCAGCTGCCATCAAAGCATGAGCTAGGCCTATATACGCTTGTTTTGCTGCATGGTTGAAATTCTCCTCAGCATCCTTTTGTGGATATGAGTTCAACAATTGTTGACGGTAGTTTTCCCAACCTTCATTTTTAAAACCGCGTATCTCATTGGTCAAATCAAACATGTGGTTGATACGCTCTTTGGTGTATGTATCCCAAGCGGCAAAAACCAATAGATGAGAACAGTCGGTCACGGTGGATTGATTCCACGCGACAGGCTTGATCTTTTCCTTGATCTCTTGATTGGTAATGACCATCACCTCAAAAGGTTGCAGTCCGCTAGAGGTAGGTGCCAGGCGTACTGCTTCCAGTATACGGTCAATTTTATCTTGGGATACTTTCTCGCCATTCATGGCTTTAGCAGCATAACGCCACTTCAAATTTTCTATTAAATTCATTTTATTGTTTTCTATTATTATGTTCTTCTTTAGAGGTAAGCGCATCCATCCAGCTGTCCAGAATATTCTTCAAATGCTTGATTTCAGATAGTGTAACGTTCTCTGTCATGAGCAACTCCAGCATCTCATTAGGGATGCTAGCAGCAGTTTCCTTAAGCTCTTTTCCTTTTTCTGATAAGCAAATGATCACGCTGCGTTCATCATCCTTACAGCGGTTGCGATCGATCCATCCCTGATTTTCGATACGTTGCAACAGCGGTGATAAAGTATTGGTATTGAGCAACAACTTTTCTGATATATAATTCACGGACACTTGATCTTGTTCCCAAAGCACCAACATAACCAGATATTGAGGATAAGTCATCCCCATTTTATCAAGATAGGGCTTGTAAGCTTTAGTAATCAACCTAGAAACTGAGTAGATAGGAAAACACATTTGATTGCTCAGTTTGAGTGCATCGGTATGTGGTTTTTGATCTGTCATAAATCGATTTAATCTCGCGTTTAGAATTTATATCGTGCGCGATACAAATGTACAGATCGACAGCATGAGCACTTGCTAAACTTATGTTATAAGAAAAAGGACCGCGACCGATGACTATTGTTCTCGCCTTAATTGATAACATGAAACTTAATAACCCTTAATCGTGATAGTCTTAAACAGATTGAAGAAGTTACCCCAACTTTGGCACATTGATGTGATGTTGAAAAAGTTCGCTTTCGCGAAAGCGAAATCCTATCTTTGTCCTCTCATATAAAAAATCTTCATGGACAACAATGACATCTTACGCCGGCTGCGCTACATCTTGAACTTGAGCGACGATGCGATGATGGATATGTATGCTAAAGGTGGTGAACCTGTTTCCAGAGCAGAAGTAAGCGACTGGCTCAAAAAGGAAGAAGATGAAGCCTTTGATGTAGTCATCGATGAGAACCTTGCCACATTCCTCAACGGTGTGATCGTGAACTATCGAGGCAAAAAAGATGGACAGACTCCAGTGGCCGAAGTTGTCTTAGACAACAATATCATTTTAAGAAAGCTCAAAATCGCTTTCAACTTCAAGTCTGACGAGATGGTTTATTTGATGAAATTGGGTGGTCAAAAAGTAAGCGCCACAGAGCTTAGCGCATTTTTTAGAAACCCCAAACATCCCAAATACATGCCGCTTAATGATCAATATCTGCGTAATTTTTTGAACGGTTTTCAAAAACAACGCGATGCGCAGCGCAAGAAAATCGAGCAGGATACATTGGGAAATCTTAATTCATAAAACCTTAAGACAAACACGCAGACCAGCCTGGTATTTTTGATGCTAAAACAAGCTCGTGTTATACATTCTGCCTTTACTGCTGCTCGCTGGTGCGGCACTCTATTTTTTCGTTTTTAGAGCACCAGATCCTAGAACCACTACCCATCCAGAATCCTGGCATAAACTGCTGCTGGAGCACGTGATATTCTACAAGGAATTGAGCGCTATTGCCCAAAAGAGATTCCGTAATCGCATGATGCTGTTTCTGGAAGAAACTTATGTAGAAGCCGTAGGCTTTGAGCTGGAAGAATTGGATACCGTTCTCGTGGCCGCAAGCGCCGTCATACCAGTTTTCAAGTTCAAGGAATGGCATTATGAAAATTTGACCGGTGTCGTGTTGTATCCAGATAATTTTAATGAAGACATGAATTTTGACCAGGAGCATCCAGATCGCATGATAGGTGGCATGGTGGGCAATGGCCGTTATGAGAACCAGATGATCCTGTCCAGGTCTTCCCTACACCACGGTTTTGAGAACAACAGCGACAAACACAATACGGGCATTCACGAGTTTGTGCATTTGATCGACAAGGTAGATGGCGAGACAGATGGCGTTCCAGAGCGCCTGCTGGAAAAATCTTACGTCTTGCCCTGGATCAACTTGATGCACAAGGAAATGGAGTCAATCGACCGCAATAAATCAGATATCAGGAAATACGGCGGCACCAATCAAGCCGAGTTTTTTGCCGTGGCTTCAGAGTACTTTTTCTCCAGACCCAAACTCATGAAGCGCAAACATCCAGAACTTTACAAGATGTTGTTGATGTGCTTTGATCCACGCAAGAAGCCTAAGGCTGCATGATGGATGTTTGGAAGAGTTCGCTTTCCTGCCTGTCCGGCAGGCAGGCGCGAAAGCGTCACTAAAACCAACCACCATCAATCACTTCATAAACCTGTGGATTATTAATGATAACGTAACGTGAAGGCGTTACAATAAGATTTAAATTGCGAGAAAATTTGAGAGTTATGAAATATTTGGTTTTGGTAGGGTTGCTATTACTTTCCGTGCAGGTAAAGGCAGATGATTGGGGAAAAACCGGTCATAGAGTCACAGGCGCCATCGCTGAAAAATACTTGAACAAAAAAGCTAAAAAAGCCATCGCTGAACTGTTAGATGGAGAATCGCTGGCCTTTGCCTCCACTTATGCTGATGAGATCAAAAGTGATGACGCCTATCGTTCCTATGGGCCTTGGCATTATGTAAATGTCCCTTTTGACAAAACCTATGAAACCCATGAACATAACGATCAAGGCGATGTGATTCAAGGTATTGACAAATGCATTAGTGTTCTACAATCAGAAACAACTACAAAAGAAGACAAGGCTTTTCACTTGCGCATGCTCATCCACTTTGTAGGCGACCTGCACCAACCTATGCATGTAGGGATAAGTGAAGATAAAGGCGGTAACGATTTCCAGGTGCGTTGGTACAACGATGGAACCAACTTGCACAGCGTTTGGGATACTAAAATGATTGAGAGTTACGGCATGTCCTACACAGAATTGGCCGATAATGCAGACCGACTAAGTAAAGAAGAACGCAAAACGATCGCCAGCGGCACGCACCGTGACTGGATGAAGGACAGTCGCATTCTGGTCAAAGATATTTATGCCAATACTGAAGTAGGTGAAAAACTAGGCTATCGCTATATGTATGACTACTTTGATACCGTTCGCAACCAATTGCAAAAAGGAGGCATCAGACTGGCGGCATTACTCAACGAGGTATTAGGGTAATGTGGTAATGTGGTAATGTGGTAATGTGGTAATGTGGTAATGTGGTAATGTGGTAATGTGGTAATGTGGTAAATTAGAAATTCGTTTTTAGAAATACTCTAATTACAATTTAATTTCATAATTATTATATCAGTTTCATTATTGATAATTGATTCCGTTATTAAATAACTTTCGACTACGCTCGAGCAGGCATATATCTAAATTCTATTCAGAATACCCGTATCGAACAGCAGTCGAGATATGATTTTTGTTCCTATTTTGTTATAATATTAGTCTTTGAATCGTTTAGAACAAGTATCGAGCGTCAGTCGAGATATGGTTTCGGTTCCTAGGATAATTTGCTACAAATTCCTTTTCTCGTTCCGAATTTGAAGAGAGGCCTAGCTTTTGAGAATTTAAAACCAGTATCGAGCGGCAGTCGAGATATGGTTCTTATTCCATTGATAGTTTCTAAAAAATTCCTTTTCTCGACTACCGCTCGAAACAGGAATTACAGTCTCTTAGGGATTTTTGAAAACTTACACGACCCTATAAATGGCGCTTAATCTGGTTTTTATCCATCTCAAATTAAAAAATCTGAATCAATCAGCAGTCTAGTAACGTTTCTCGTTTCGAATTTGAAGAGAGGTCTGGCTTTTAAAAATTTAAAACCAGTATCGAGCGACAGTCGAGATATGGTTTTAGCTCCTAATATAATTTTCTACAAATTCCTTTTCTCGACTGCCGCTCGAAACAGGAATCGCAATCTCTTGAAAAGCTGATTAAACTTCACGGTAGGAAATTAATGTGAGAATTTGATTTCCGTTTAAATCTTTGATACTATAAAATTCAACTGCTACTTGTCAAAGTCTTGTGATTTAGTCTATCGTTTATTTTTTACTTTAGAGTACTTAAAGCTGTGCTCATGAGTAATTACCACATCAAGGGATTAGAAGAATATTTTCAAGTATATCGCAAGAGCGTCCATCATCCCGAACAATTCTGGGAAGAAATCGCCGAAGAGAATTTTGTCTGGCGCAAGCGCTGGGACAAAGTGCTGGAATGGGATTTCACCAAACCCGAAGTAAAATGGTTTCAAGGCGCCCAACTTAACATTACAGAGAACTGTCTGGATCGACACCTTTACACTCGAGGTGATCAAACAGCCATCATTTTTGAACCGAATGACCCTAGTGAGCCGGCAGAGCACATCACTTATAAAAGCTTACACAAGCGCGTTTGCAAGTTTGCTAATGTCCTCAAGGATCAAGGTATAAAACGCGGTGATCGTGTTTGTATTTATTTACCTATGATACCACAGCTTGCTGTCGCCATGCTGGCTTGCGCTCGTATAGGTGCCATTCACTCCATTGTTTTTGCGGGATTCTCCAGCACGGCTCTACGCAGCAGGATAAATGATGCAGGATGCAAGCTACTCATTACCAGCGATGGCTCCTATCGCGGCGCCAAAACCATCGACTTAAAAGGTATTGCTGATGAAGCGCTCAAAGACACACCTACTATTGAATCCGTACTTGTGGTGAAGCGCATCAAATCTGATATACATATGGAGGATGGTCGTGATCAATGGCTGGAACCGTTACTGGAAAAGGCTTCTGACCAATTTGATCCAGTAATAATGGAAGCTGAAGACCCTTTATTTATTCTATACACTTCTGGTTCTACCGGTCAACCTAAAGGTATGTTACACACCACGGCAGGTTATATGATTTATGCCGCCTATACGTTCAAAAATGTATTTCAGTATAGAGAGCATGATGTGTATTGGTGTAGCGCAGACATAGGTTGGATTACTGGTCATAGTTATATTGTTTATGGACCACTTGCAAACGGTGCGACCAGCGTACTCTTTGAAGGAATTCCCAGCTATCCAGACCATAGTAGATTCTGGCAAGTTGTTGAAAAGCATAAAGTCAATCAGTTTTATACGGCGCCAACGGCTATACGAGCACTGGCCAAAGAGAAACTGAGCTACACCCAACAAAATGATTTGAGTTCGCTTAAGGTACTAGGCACCGTAGGCGAGCCTATAAATGAAGAGGCTTGGCACTGGTATAATGAAAATATAGGTCACAAAAATTGTCCTGTAGTGGATACTTGGTTCCAGACGGAAAACGGCGGTATCATGATCAGTCCTATTCCTTTTGCAACGCCTACGGTTCCTACCTTTGCGACCTTACCGTTACCTGGAATACAGATCGCCTTAATGGATGAAAATGGTAAGGAGATTAAGGGCAATCAAGTCCATGGTCGATTGACCATTAAGTTCCCATGGCCAGGAATTGCACGCAGCATTTGGGGCAATCATGAGCGTTATCGAGCGACCTATTTTGACACATTTCCTGGGTATTATTTTACCGGCGATGGTGCTTTGCGCGATGCCACTGGTTACTATAGAATCACCGGTCGTGTTGATGACGTTATTATTGTGTCTGGTCATAATCTAGGAACTGCACCTATTGAAGATGCCATCAATGAGCATCCAGCCGTCGCCGAAAGTGCTATAGTTGGATATCCGCACGATGTGAAAGGCAACTCACTGTATGGTTTTGTCATTCTTAAAGAAGCTGGAGAAACCCGTGACACTACCAACCTGCGCAATGAAATCAACCAATTGATTGCAGAGCGCATTGGACCTATTGCAAAATTGGAGAAGATCCAATTCACCACTGGCCTACCCAAAACCCGATCTGGTAAAATCATGCGCCGCATACTGCGTAAGGTGGCTGCAGGCGAGCTAAAGGATCTGGGAGATATCTCAACATTATTGAACCCAGAAGTGGTGGAAAGTATTATCGAGAATAAATTGTAGGTAATTATAAATCGTCAGATTTTAAACTTGCTTTGCCCTAACGGCAGGAAAGCAAAAAACTTTACTTCAACCATTCCCTAGATTTCCTAAAATGAAATACAAAAATTACATCGCTAGTGCTGTTCCTGTTTCAGAAATTGGTTTAGGAGCCTGGCAATTAGGAGCACAATCTGGTTGGAAGGATATGAGCGAACGAGACGCGATACATTTGGTTCAAGAAGCTGTGGAATTAGGAGTCAACTTTTTTGACACAGCGCCAAATTATGGGCACGGAACGAGTGAGGAACGCTTAGGCAAAGCACTAAAAAATGTCAATCGCAGTGACATTGTGATCAATACTAAATTTGGGCATACCAAGGAAGGTCATATCAACTTTGATGCAACGAACATAAGAACCTCCTTAGAAGCTAGTTTACAAAGATTACAAACGGATTATGTTGATTCCTTGATCATCCACAGCCCGCCAGCTTCCTATTTGGATGGCTCTAAGAACGATCATTACGATATACTGGAGCAATTAGTTATAGAAGGTAAAATAAAAGCCTACGGCGCTTCTCTGGACACCTATGAGGACATGAAAACCTTGATGGATACTACCAATGCGAAAGTGATCGAGGTGTTTTTCAATATGCTCCATCAAGATACAGCAAAAGGTTTTGATCAAGCCCAAAAACAAAACATAGGTATCATTGCCAAAATACCACTGGATTCTGGATGGCTCACCGGGAAATACAACGCCCATAGTCACTTTGATGGCATTAGAAGTAGATGGTCCCAAAAAGATATCGAGACCAGAGCTCTATTGGTAGAAAAGATCCAATCCATTGTTGGCGATGAACATTCGCTACTGGAATCGGCGTTGGCGTTTTGCAGATCCTACGACGCCGTTTCTACCGTGATTCCGGGAACTACTAGTGTGGAACAATTAAGAAGGAATGTAGAAAGCACGCGCATTTCCTTGCCAGACAGCACCATTAAGGATCTGGAAGATTTTTATCATAAAGAAGTAACTCATTTACAGCTGCCTTGGTAATGCGACTTAGCAAATTTTGAATGGTGCGCTCAGTTATTAAATGTAAAACCCACCACAATGTCTTCTAAGTTTTCCAATTTTATGTAGCACGATGCTGGATATGAAAACCTAATATTTTTATTGAAAAGTGGCTTGAAGGGTTTTCGCTTTCGCGAAAGCGAACTCAAAAAAAAAAGCAGACCATCAAGACCTGCTTTTAATCTTAAATTTAAAATGAATCTACTTTTCGGGATTCAGGATATTATCTATCCTAGCCAATAAGTCTTGATAGTGAAACTTTGTAATCGTATCGTTTGTGCCTCGCATCTTGCCGCGCAATGTGGACTGTAAAGAATTGAGTTCTCCACGTACGATGGAACGTACATCACTCTGGTTGACATCATAATAGTCACCGCCACGTCTACCGCGCTGCATCTCGCCTGTCATGAGATATGACATGTGATCTACAAAGGCGCGCTGTAGGTTTCTCTCATAGATGTCAAGCTTGCCATTAGGTGCAAAAACACCTTTTCTGGCATCATCAAATAGATTGATGGCGCTGTAGTAATCGCTGTTGACGGTTTCTGCATTAAGTAATCGACCTATGCGGTCCAGACTTAAAAGATTAGTCAAGTGGCGCGCTTGCGCAGCTCTCATGGTTTCCGCATAACCGGCATAATCGATATTCTGGACGATGCTGGGATCAATCAACCATTCTGGTGTGGAGAAGACGTTTTCATTCAACCATTCAACAGATTCCTTTTGGGTTTCTTTGTCCACATTGCTGTAAACCATTCCTGGTTGGTTAGGCTTTTTGAGATCCTCATTGACGCCACCTACATTAGTGACTACATGACCTACATATCGGTTCCATACTCCTAGAAGCTCTCCATACAATTCTTCCAGATCATCATAATCATTAGTGGTATCTGAAGTCCATTCAGGCAAATTTTTAGCCACGTATTTTAGGTTTTTGATTCCGTAGGTGCTTGCCTTTACAGGATCATTACCTATGGCTTCCGTCTGTGATTGTGGATCAAAACTGCTGCTCTGGCGACCAAATTTATATTTGGGATCTCCAGCCTTTTCCATAATCCATTTATTGAGTGTTTCCACTTCGGCTTCTGGTGTGCTGGCGTTAGGAATCACACGATAACCCCAATTCACGGCATAGTGATCGTAAGGTCCCATTTGGCGTACAAATCTGATGTTCTCATCGCCTGGTTGTGCGATGTAATTATAACGTGCATAATCCATAAGGCTGGCGGCGATACCGTTTTCCTGTGTAAAATCACCGTCGCGATAATCCTCTACATCATAGGCAAAGCTTGCGGCCATATTATGTGGAAAGCCCAAGGCGTGTCCCACTTCATGCGCAATCACCTGGCGCATCATCTCTCCTATTTCTTCTGGATCTGTATTCAACGTGCGTGCAGATGGATTTGCAGCACCAGTTTCCAATAAGTAACGATTTCTATAAGATCTCAAATGGTTGTGGTACCAGATGATGTCACTCTCAATGATCTCTCCAGATCGTGGATCGCTTACACTAGGACCTACGGCATTTCTGGTCGTACTGGCCACATAACGAACTACTGAATACCGAATGTCTTCTGGGCTAAACTCTGGATCCTCTTCAGGCGATGGAGCATCCTTTGCTATGATTGCATTTTTGAAACCTGCCGTTTCAAAAGGCTTTTGCCAGTCCTCGATACCTTGTTTGATATATTCCTTCAAGTTTTCTGGAGTTCCAGGATCTAGGTAATAAACGATAGGTTTTACCGGCTCTACCAGCTCGCCTCTAGCGTAAGCTTCGGGATCTTTTGGCTCCAATCTCCAGCGACGTATATAGGTGTTCTCGTCTGCTTTCAAGGCACTACTTGAATAATCAATCTGATCAATGGTAAAGAACCCGACCCGTGGATCATAAATACGCGGTTGCATAGGATCTTCTGGCAACAATATCATGGATTGATTCATCTGCAGGCTTATGGAGCCTACAGAACCATTGGAAGGTGGCTCGCTGGCATTATAGGTAAAGTCTTGCTTCACCTCAATATTTTCTGGAAAGCTCTTGATGGAATTGATAAAGCTACGGTCACTGTCCAGGTTGCGCACTTTATAAGTAGAACGTAGTCTGGAATTTAAACCGCTCAATGCTGGAATATCAGAACTAAAGAATTTTGTCACATCAATCACAGTGGCTGTGGAATCCTTACTCACCGTTTCAATATCAAAAGCGTAAAGAGTAGGCTCGTAATTATTGACCTTGACCGAGTTTGTGATCGCTGCCGTGGAGTCTCTAGTAATTTCTGAATAGGACTTCACTTTCAACAAGATCTTATCCTGGAAACGTTCCCAAGAAACCACTTGCTCATTGGTTTTACTACCGGCGTTCATATAGCCACCACCTAGATTAGATGGAATTTGTGCAATACGACTTACCAGCAACATATCCTTTTTAAGGGTGTTGTTAGGGATCTCGTAATAATACTTATCCTTTACTTGATGCACTTTGAAAAGACCTTCATCTGTCTTGGCCTCCTTAGTGATCACTTTATCATACGCTTTCATTCCGTCATCAGAACCCTTTGATTTTGAGGACTCGGTAGCAGATTTTGCAGCGACTGACTTATTGGTTTTACAACTAGATAGAGCCATGGTTCCCGAGAGAAGAATGGCCAAAATAATTTTTTGATTCATAGATAATTTTTAAGATCACTAATTTAAGGATTTGATGGCGATTAAATAAATCCACAGCCTACTTATCTTAGACCCAAAGAATGCTAGGATGGATTATCGAATTGAAGATGAAAAAATAGTATATAAAGGTTTTTTAAAAGTGCTGGAAGCTCAAGTAACTCACGACACTTTTAATCAGGACCATCAAAAACAAGCCACTCGAGAATGTCTGGAACGTGGTGATAGTGTTGCCATATTGATCTATGAAAGAGACACGGACAGTTTTTTGTTTACCAGGCAATTTAGGTATCCATCGGCCAGACGCGACGCACCGTGGATGCTGGAACTAGTTGCCGGTTCTATTGATACAGGTGAGACTGATATCGCTTCCGCGAAAAGAGAAACTCGAGAAGAAATAGGATACGAAGTCGAGCATTTAGAAAGAATACATACCTACTTCCCATCACCTGGTGGATGCTCTGAACAAATCCACCTATTTTATACCGAAGTCAACCAAAGCCAGCAAACAGAGTCTGGTGGCGGCAAGCCAAGCGAAAAAGAAAACATTCAAACCGTACGTATCAAAAAATCCGAGGCAAAAAAAATGCTCCTAGAAGGAGCATTTAATAATAGTATTACCATTATTGGGTTGCAGTGGTATTTTTTGAGAGATGCCTTTAACAAATAATGGTGGTTTGGTATTCTAGAAATCAATTACTGAGAACGAAAACTCTAAATCTGTATCTAATCTAGCAGAAACACCGTTATCGTTATCTCCAATATTTATTCTAAAACCTGTAGCTGTCCTGTTGTAATAAGTGATTCCAGGGTCATCATAAGTTGTTCCGTTTTGACAGTTACCACCACAATCTAATGTGGCAATATTAATGACATAATTGGCACTGGGTCTTGCTGTAGTGAATGTTACTTGATAATCTCCAACATTTATTTTAGATACCGTAGCACCATTTATTTTTAGTGCGATTCCAGCAGCATTTACAACTCCAGCAGCAACAATTTGAGGTGTTCCTGGAGCAACTGCAGGTTGCCAAGAAGCTCTACCGTTAGCATCCGAGGTTAACACCTTGCCTGTGCCTTGAGTGCCATCAACAATTTTGACCTTACCTGCGACGTGTAATTTCGTTGCATTATCTGGTGAGGATGTACCTATGCCTACATATGCATCTGCATTTCCTAAAACGATAGCATCAACACCGTTTGCAATGGCTCCTCTACCTATAGCTGTAGAACCTGTAGAATTAGCTTGTGCTCCTGAGCCAAACGCTGCAGCCTCAAAACCATCTGCTATAGAACCATTACCTATCGCTAAACTGTTATCCCTTTTCGCATCCGCTCCAGCACCTAAAGCAACAGTTGATTGTTTTCTGGCAAATGAGGAGGCTCCTATCGCAACACCACTTCCATCAAGAGCCTGAGCTTCATTTCCGATCGCTATAGCTTTTGAGGCTCCAGCATTAGAAGCATTACCCATTGCCATCGCATTTTGAGCAGATGCTGTTGCACTTACACCTAAGGCGGTACTGTTTTGTCCTGATGCAGCGCTATTATTACCTAATGCAAGACTCCTATCTTGAGAAGCTTTACTGCCTAAACCTATGGAAGTAGATTGAAAAGCTGAGGCATCAGCACCATATCCAATCGCAAGTGCCTGATTACTGGTGATTGCTTTGGCATTAGTCCCTATAGCTATAGAATTATTATCCTTTGCCTGAGTATTTAATCCTATTGCAATACCTCCATTGGGAGCAAAGAGCCCAATCTGATTATTGTTTACCCGTAATTGAAGCGACTGCTCATTCGTGGTTCCTAAAAATTCATTACCTGTCAATTCGTTTCCAGATAACGACCAGTCACTAGATTCTGTACTAATGTCAAGAAAAGTACTCCAGCGGCTACCGTTCCAATAAGTATAACCTACGTTTAAGCCTGGAACATTTGCAGTATTAAAAATAAGTAAACCCATCGCAGGATTAGCGATGGTCGTAACATCTGTAGTGCCTGTCAACGCCACTTTTGGTAACAAAACCCCTTTATTGGAAGATGAAACTTCTAACAAGGTAGAAGCATCTGGAGTTATTGTTCCAATTCCTACTTGAGAATAAGATAAAACTGAAAAAAGAAGAGTGGCAAAGAAAAGTGGGGTAATTTTCATATAGCAATTTGTAGAGTAACAAACATAATTCCTACAACTTGCATACATCATTTTCTCAGGCATAAAACCTCATTTAGCCTTATAATCATACATTTCATCGATGAATTTAACTTTAGATAAATCCAGAATAATTTCAAAACAAGACAAGATGTCAACTAGCGGTGTGTTTATGAAGTTTATTGAGAGCTTCTAAAAATGTCAAAAGCGTTTATCACTACTATCTTTATTTTTACATAACGACAAGTTATTACTCTTGACGATTTAGGTCAGCAATAAAACGATCATAACTAATAATTGGATCTGCCAATTAGTTCAATTGATACGGATGAGACTGATATCGCTTCCGCGAAAAGAGAAATTCAGGAAGAAATAGGATATAAAGTTGAGCATTAAGAAAGGATACATACCTATTTCCCATCACCTGGTGGCTGGCCTGAACAGATCCACCTATTTTATACCGAAGTCAACCAAAGCCAGCAAACAGAGTCTGGTGAAGGCAAGGCTAGCGAAAAATAGGACATTCAAACCATAAGCATCAAAAAATCCGAGGCAAAAAAATGCTCCTGGAAGGAGCAATTAATAATAGCATTACCATTATTGGGTTGCAGTGGAAGTTTTTGAAACACTAATTGTGCGAATACACAAAGACATCTATAAAAATCTTAATATATTCTCTTTTGCAAAAAAATAAAGTTTTTGTTGATAACAATTAGGTTTTGAACCTTCTTCATTTAGAAAATAATATTTTTCTCTGGAATATCAATTCTATATGATTTAAATACTGGACCCAAAGTAGGTGGTTAGCACTAATCTTGACTAATATTTGCAAAAGTATTAATGATCTTTATAAACTGGAATATTCTCAAGTAAATGATTTTTACATGATCATATGTTAATGAATGACGTCAATTAAATATTGTTTGATTCAAATGCGCGCTACCATTAAAGCTAAAAGATTCGTTCTGCACTCATGTAAATACGTCGTTCTCCATTATCAGGGTTGTTTGCTCTAAATGCAAACCACGTTATTTCGTACATACTTCAATTAGGTAAGGCTATTTGAGAAGTAACGGTCTCACTTCTTACATCCCAGTAAGTAATGCCATCTGGATCAGGACTAACAAATCCTCCTGCTGGTAAAATCAAATTGGTATCATAGTCTCTTTGAACAGTGGCTCCTAGAGTATTACCACTTAAGGTAACCTCAATAGGGCTTCCAGAAATATTTATTATTTGAGGTCTGTAAACCACAGCATTATCTCTTTGTACTGTTACTCGTATCAAACCCTCCAATTCTATCAATCCTGTGTTGCTCAAATATTCATTATCAGCTAGGGTCACCCTTCGATAAACACTAGTTCGCTGGCCAACATTTAAGCTTCCACTATTTAAAAGATTCCATCTATTTTGCGACGATGAGAAAACATATAAACCTTCAGAAGTTACATTGATGGTTTGACCAGCTGGAGCAGTTGCTGCTGAGGTAGCATAAACGATGGCTCCGTTTTGGGCAGCAGTATAGGTTTTAGCTTGTAATTGATTCCCTGTCAAGCGAGGAGGTATCATACCGTCTAAAACCGCAGTATTGGTAGGTTGGCCAGTAACCTCTAAAGTGGAAGCTGGAGCATCAGTACCTATACCTACTTTTCCATCAGACTTGATAGTCATACGCTCTATGGTAGAGAGAGCTCCTACTGGCGTAGTTGCAAAATTAATTTCAGCGGCACTTGAAGTAGGACTGCTAGCTCCTTCTGTCTGAAACCAGATTTCAGCACTGGGATTAAATATGGTGCTTGAACCTGTAAAAGATTGTCCTCTTAATCCACCTAAACGAGTATTATCTTGAAGTAAGGCTGGTGAAGATGCCGTTCCTCTGGCTCTTAGAAGATCTATATCTAAATCATCACCAGGAGAATCTATAAATCTAAACAATAGAACATCTCTTGAATTTTGGGTAGTGATATGAAGAGCTCCCAATGGATTATCAGTACCTATACCAACTTGACCTTGTGTATAGATGTTATCTGTGTTAAGAGTTGCGGGATTATTCGTACCCGCGCGATTCCATGGTTCAATGGTACTATTAATTGGAGTCCAGGCGCTTAGAGCATCATCCCAATAATGGAAGCCTTTAGTAAATGTAGAAACATCTTCCGTTAAGTAAACCAATTGTCCATCCGTTGCTCCTGCGGTAGACAAGTCGTTGACTCGAGGAACGAGCACACCATCAGAGGCAGATACATTACCTAAATGATTTGCTGCCCTTATATCTAACGAGGATTCTGGCATAGCGGTACCAATGCCCACTTGTGAGAATGCAAATACAGAAAAAAAAGAAATGATTATAAACGTAAAGTACTTCATAGTAGAGTGTTGTAGTACAAAAATATCGATATGAATAAATTTGATACGTTAAGAATGGTTAAATCAAACGACATTGAACACTCCTAATACACTTAATCGGTTAATCTAATATTTAAACCTTTATTTTTCACAGATGATAATAAATATTAGATAATATTTTGTAGGAAAAATAACTGTTTTATTCAACAATTTGATTAAGCTGAAAGTGACTGATAAAAAGAATACCTTTAGAAAACGTATAAGAATCTACTCATACAAATTCACCACTACGGTCTTGATATTCACAAATTCACGAATACCAAATCTAGACAATTCACGTCCGTAACCAGAAATTCCTGTACCACCAAAAGGTAAGTTAGGATGACTGCTCACTTTCTCATTGATAAATACGGCGCCATCATCAAAATGAACAGACAACCGCTCCATACGGTCGGTATCTTCAGAGAAAAGGCTTACACCTAAACCAAATTCTGACTCATTTACTATATCAATCGCTTCTTGATCACTTTCAAAAGTGGTCACTGCTAACAATGGACCGAAGGTTTCTTCCTTAAAAGCTGGCATGTCTCTGGTTACATGCGTCAAAATAGTAGGCTCAAAATAGGCGCCATCTCTTTTCCCACCTAGATGTAGGTGTGCGCCCATATTAATGGATTTGTGCATGGTTTCTTCCAGCTCTTCCGCAAGGTCTGGTCGTGCCATCACGCCTATATAAGTATCTTCTTTTAAAGGATCTCCAGATTTCAGTTCCTTCACCTTATTGGTTAGCTTTTGCAAGAAAACGGTTGCTATTTCCTTGTGCAGTAACAATCGTTTACCCGCGATACAACTTTGGCCAGTATTCTGGTATCTTGCATCCACACAAGTTTCTACGGCATTATCAATATCAACATCTTCAAAAACCACTAGGGCATTACTACCGCCCAATTCCAAAACAGTCTTTTTAATCTCGCTACCTGCGGTAGATGCCACGGCACTTCCTGCTGGTTTAGAACCGGTAAGAGTGACCGCTTTTACAATAGGATTTTTAATCACCGATTCTATAGGGTCACTACTCACGGTAAGGTTTTTTAAACACCCATCTGGAAATCCAGCTTCTCTAAACAGTTCTTCCAGCATAAGAGCGCAACCCATCACGCTACTGGAATGTTTGAGAACACCTACATTTCCTGCCATTAAAGCAGGCACGATAAATCGCATGACTTGCCAGAATGGATAGTTCCATGGCATTACGGCCAGCACCACACCTATAGGCTCATAAGTCACATAGGATTTATGATAATCAGTTTCAAATTTTTCTGGTTTTAAAAAACCTGGAGCATGGTCTGCATAATAATCACATAGCCAGGCACATTTTTCAGCTTCGGCTTTACCTTGACTTATAGGTTTTCCCATTTCCATGGCCATTTGCCGGGCATAGTTTTGGGCGTTTTGGCGCAGCAACTCACCTACTCTTTTGATGAGTTTTGCTCTAAAATCCATATCGGTTTTGCGCCATTCCTTAAAGGCTGCATCAGCCATTTTAAGTTTGTCTTCAATTTGGCTTTCCGTATCTTCTTGGTAGGTTTTAAGTTCGCTGCCGTTATATGGATTGATGGTCGTGATCATGGTTTTTATTTTAAAAATACGACGAGCGCCCACTTGCGTCGAGGCTCTTTGCAATGGTTTAACGTATTGTGATTGTTGATAAGGTTGTGGAGAATGTCCGCTTTCGCGAAAGCGAATCCAGCCACATCATCCCTACATTTAAAAAACACTTTATTATGGAAAACAGAGATGAGTATCTCGTGGCGCTGCGACCTGGAATTCCGAACGCCAAGGTCAATGATACGATGAGCGCAGATGAACAGTTCCAGAATCGCACACTGCGTCCAGTGGCAAAACTGCAGCATGATTTGCTGGTAGAGGTTTTTCGCAACTATATCAAGAAACACAAGAATGTTTTTTATGGCTTGACGGCTGTAAAAAGGGTGGACTATATTGAGAATGCCGTGAACCGTGATCAAAAATTTAGGAATAGTCTCAAGGGAATTATCATAGGAATGTTCACCATCAAAGAATATTTATTTTACATCTCCAATTCCAGTGCACTTAACAAACGTATGATGAATATCGTGCGAGAACGCCTTATAAGTAGCATTCAGGTTTTTGAGCGTCCTACCATCGACTTATAGCAATATGCTAAATTTAAACTAAGTTATCGGTACCAGCTATTACAGCCTTATATCTTTACACCAAACTAAAGGCTATGAAAGAATTGAAAATGGCTGCCGTTGCAGCTTGTAAGCAAGAAATTAAAGACCGCATCGCTGTCCATAAGGAGCAGCTGGATGATATCAATAACAGTATCGAGTCCAATGAGACCAAACACGGGTATGATAATGATGACAGTCAAGGTGAACTGTTGGGAGATTTTGAACGGTATGCCCAGTTGCGTGAAGAGCATGAAGACATGCTAGTAGAATTCAACAATATTGATTTTCACGGTGGCAAGAAAACAGTTCAAGAAGGCGCGATTGTAAGAACTACGGATCGATTATTACTCATAAGCGTAGGAATAGGACAACTGGAACTAAGAGAACAAAACAGCGATCTTTTTGCAATTTCCAACAAGGCGCCCATTTACCTCGCTATGAAAGGAATGAAGGAAAATGAAAGCTTTACTTTCAACAACAAAGAATTTAAAATTTTAGAAGTTTACTAGATATCAACTATTACAATAAAAAAAGCCCGATCGCATTAAGGATTGGGCTTTTTTGTTATCAAAATTGAACTGTTATTTAATGATCAATTTGCGTGTGGATTTAAGATTACCATCGCTTATCTGTACAAAATATACTCCAGATCCCAAATCTGAAATATTGACTTGCTGGTTAAATCTGCCATTGTTATTGAAGGATTCATTACGAACCATTTGCCCGAGAGTGTTATAAAATTGCACATTGACTTTACTGGAAACAGTAGTAGCATCAAAAGTTATATTAACAAATTCGTTTGCAGGATTAGGGAAAATACTAAGCCCAGAAATTTCTTCAGAACTGGAAGAGGCTGTTTGTGGTGTTGCGCCGTTTACTAGAAGAGAATAAGCTTGCGTTTCTGACAGCTCCCCTTTGTGAGTGATTTCGACCCTATAATTTCCTGCTGGCGCATCAATGTGGATGATTTCTATGTTGTCAACATTGTTGACACCTGTTGTGGCTGCACTTTCTGGTTTAGAAGGATCTAATTTATATGGAAAGTATTCTACACCTTGATCGTCTACTACTTTTAAGTCTAGGTCGTTGATTATATTGGGGGTTTCTAAATCTTCTTCTGCATCAAACGCTATTTCGTTTCCAGGTGCATCTGTCCAAGATAAAGCAAAACTAATACGTTCATCGTTTTCAGAAACAAATCTCTGTTCATAAATTTCGTTGTTTTGAAGATCATTCTCTATCATTATACTACTACTATCGAGATTTAGTATCATATTAGCTGCTGCTTCTACGTCGAACAATCCCCATCCGAATCTGTAATCAGGTCCAGGATCTCTACCTGCTTCTTTTGTAGTCATCAATGCTATACCTCTTGCAGTGGCTGATTTCATATAAAAACCTTTCTCTTCATTGTAGAGTTGTTGCAAAAGCATAAGGCCACCTGTTACCATGGGAGCAGACATCGATGTTCCACTTTTAACACTTGTGGCAGTGTCTGAGTCACTACCTAAACTAAGAACTCCAACACCTTTTGCGACAATATCAGGCTTAATTCTACCGTCGTCAGTCGGACCAAATGAACTAAAGGTAGACATGACCACACTAGAAGGATCCCTGTATCTGAAAACATTATCAACCGCTCCAACCGTTAAGACATTTTTCGCTACCGCTCTGTCTGTTAGAATATCATACCCAACATCGAATCTGTTAAAACCTTGACCTCTATCGTTTCCCGCGCTAACTATTGGAAGAAAATAAGGGTAAACATGCGCTATAAAATCGAATGCTACCGCAGATTCAGTGTAACGTCCAAAATAAGATACTGGAGTTTCTGAAGTTACTTCTACACCATAGCTATGGTTAGAGAGAAGACTTCCAGCTTGTGCTTCGAGTAGCATTTCATTTACATCATTATCGAAACGGTAAGATTTTAGATTTCCTTTAGGCGCCATTCCTCTTAATATCAAATCACTAGAACCCGCACTTATAATGGTACCACCAACGTGAGTACCGTGATCACTCAAATTTTGTCCTTCTTCGCCGTAATTAACTCTTGATAAAATTTCTATATGCGATTCACGAGTGTAACCACCATCCCAAATTACCGCAGTTATACCTTGTCCCTCAATATTTAACCCCAAACTACCTCCAGAATGAAGGTGGTCTACTCCGATACTAATACCTCCTATATAATTGTAAGGTTTAAGGTATATTGGATTTCCATAACCATCAATTCGTTCCAGCCATTTAAACTCACCGTCAGACGTTTTTGCAATTGCTTTAGAAGGATTAGCAGTCAAATAGTCTGAAACGTTTTTACTATTGAATTTAGACCTCTTCAATATAAACTGTTTCAGTTCTTGTTCATCAATTGGATCTACGCTTTTCACCATTTGCTGACGTTGCTGACTTGTTTGAGCTTCGCAATAAATAAAGATTAAAAGGAAAATACTTAACAGTGTAATTTTATTTTTCATAGTAGACAAAAAGGAATGTATTGTTAATAAGTAAATGTGCACAACGATATTATAAAAAATATCTTTGCTTTGCGATTGAGAGTCGCAATTTAATTGATTAGTTTACAAGTTTTATACCATTGTCTGCTTAATTTGGGACACCGGTAAATGATTTTAATAAGACACGATGAAGTTTATAGTATCAAGTTCCTACTTGCAAAAGCACTTACAATTACTAGGTGGTGTGATAAATAATAATAACACATTGCCTATTCTTGACAATTTTCTTTTGGAATTGGTCGGTAATGAATTGAAGGTTTCTGCATCTGATATGGAGACTACAATTATTAGTAGACTAAATGTTGAAAGTCAAGATGATGGTCAGATTGCTATTCCAGCAAGATTATTATTGGATACCTTAAAAACCTTTCCTGAGCAGCCACTTACGTTTCATTCTGAAGGAACAATGATGACCGTAAGTCATGACAAAGGAAAATCTGAAATAGCTTGTGCTCCAGCTGAAGAATTCCCAAAAGCCGTTCAACTACAAGATCCTAGTAGTACTTCTGTGATGGGTGATACCCTAGCGACAGCCATCAACAAGACGATTTTTGCAGCAGGAAATGATGATTTGAGACCTGTGATGAGTGGAGTATTCTTCCAATTTGCTAGTGACTCCCTAACCTTTGTAGCTACTGATGCTCATAAATTGGTTCGTTACAGAAGAGAAGATGTTACTGCAAGTCAGACGGCAGAATTTATCATGCCTAAAAAGCCACTCAACTTATTGAAGTCAATTCTACAAGGTAGCGAGGCTGATGTACTCATTGAATACAATGAAAGTAATGCTCAATTTACTTTTGAGAACACAACCATCATCTGTAGATTGATTGATGGAAAGTATCCTAATTATGAGGCAGTAATCCCTAAGGAAAACCCTAACAAACTTACCATTTCAAGAACGCAGTTCTTGAATAGTGTGCGACGTGTGAGTATTTTCTCCAATAAAACCACGCACCAGATAAGGCTTAAAATGGCAGGTGCAGAATTAAATATTTCTGCTGAAGATCTAGATTATAGCAATAAAGCAGACGAGCGCCTCACTTGCGATTATCAGGGTGATGATATGCAAATAGGCTTTAACAGTCGTTTCTTGATTGAAATGCTCAATAACCTTAATTGTGATGATGTATCGCTTGAAATGTCATTACCTAATCGCGCTGGTATTCTAACCCCAGTAGATGGACTTGATGAAGGTGAAAATGTAACGATGCTGGTAATGCCCGTGATGCTTAATCAATAATAACTTACAGTTCAAAATACTAAAAACACAAAATTATGCGTGTTGTCTCTCGTGTTTTCCTTCTCTCAACTCTTCAACAATTTTTTTGTTGAACGCTGGAAGATCGTCGGGATTTCTACTAGTCACAAATCCTTGATCGGTTACAACTTCTTGGTCTACCCAGTTAGCTCCTGCGTTTTCTAAATCTTTACGTATAGTGTGGTAGGACGTCATTTTTCTGCCTTCCACGACTTCTGCATTAATTAAGGACCACGGCCCGTGACAAATAGCACTTACTGGCTTCTTCTGTTTGAAAAAGTCTTTAATAAAAGAAAGGGCATCTTCGTTGGTTCTCAAACTGTCTGGATTGATTACGCCTCCAGGCAACATCAGCGCATCATAATCACTGGCACTGACTTCATTTAATTGTTTATCTACCTTATAGGATTTGGACCAATTACCATCTGCCCAAGCTTTAATTTCACCTTTTTCAGGTGATACTATATGTACAGTGGCTCCTGCATCTTCAAAAGCTTTTTTAGGACTGGTAAGTTCGCTTTCTTCAAATCCGTTCGTGGCTAGTATGGCTACATTCTTATTCATAATATCTATTTTTTTGGTTCATCACAAAGATCAGGATGAAGCAAAGTAAAACAGCGTTAACAAATCAGAAGCCTACCTAAAGGAAACGGTAAATTTGTGGGAAACTTCTTAAAGGACGTTAATATCTGTCCTCGATGATTTTTAAGTGATGCTTCCAGTGTCCACATATCACAAACGGAATTGCTCTAACTGACATAGAATGGCCGCTACCAACACCTAGATTATTAAGTGATTCAGGCGTTGCATTCTCAAACAAATCAATGGTAGAAGCTCGTACAATTTCTAGGGATGATATAAGGTTCGCTTTCGCGAAAGCGAAATCCCTTAAACCTCTCACATATAAATCCTGATCAAATCCCGGAAGGTTGGTCGCATCACCTCGCATGAATGACAAGGCGCGGTAACTAAAAATACGTTCCGTATCCATGCTGTGGACGAGCAGTTCACCTATGCTCCACTTATCTGGCGCATAGCGATGGTCTAAGGGCTTTTCTAGATTATCTATGAACTTAATTGTTTCCCGAAGCGTTTCCTTAAGCATAAATAGCATATCACTGGAGAGCGATATGCTATTTATGTAAGGTTCGTAATACGCCGCATATTCTGACGGCCTAATATCTCTACGGAAAACCATTATAGATCCTGAAATACTTTATGCAGCAATCGTTTTTTATCATTGATGCTTTCTTCCAGACTTATCATAGTCTCTGTACGGCTCACACCGTCGATGTCGTCTAATAGGAAAATGATTTTTTTGGCATGCGTGGTATCTTTTGCTCTTATCTTACAGAAGATATTAAATTTACCTGTGGTAATGTGAGCCACTGTTACATAAGGAATCTCTGCAATGCGCCCCAATACAAATTGTGTTTGACTGGTACGGTCCAGATATACTCCTATGTAAGCGATGAAATTGTAGCCCAGTTGTTGATAGTCCACCGTTAAAGAGGAACCATGAATGATGCCTGATTCTTCCATCTTTTTCACCCGAACGTGAACCGTTCCAGCGGAAATATTTAATCTTTTTGCGATATCAGTAAAAGGTGTTCTTGTGTTTTCAATTAAGACATCAAGAATTTGCTTATCGATCTCGTCTATTTTAGCCCTCATTTTTTTCTGTATTTTAATACAAAATAAAAGATTGCATTGATAGATTCCTAATAATATTGAAGAATAAATGATTATTTAATGAAAGAACTGATTTTTAGCGATTCAGAGGTAACCACCATATCGTCTTCTATAATCAGATCATTTTGGAAAATTTCTTCTTTGGCTAGGTCTATAGTTCGATGTCCATATAAGATAGAGACCTCGTCAATAGCATATATCATAGGTATGAACTCAAGTCCACCAGTAGCAACCTGTTCATGGTACATGATCGCAATGTCTCGGGTTCCATTAATTGATGGTGCATTGCGCAACAATATATCTACATAATTTTTCTGCACGGCAGGAATGGATTGATAAGCTCGTAAAATGGACTCATTTTCATTCTCGATATCTTTGATCATGGGTGCATTTTTCAAAACGCTCATTAGCGATTCCTTAATCAGTTCTAGTACATGGTCGCGACTATAGTCTTCGCCAGCGTGTCCAGCCTCAAATAAAATAGTGGGAATGCCTTGAGACTGACAGTAATCACCCCAACAATAGATATTAAAGGCATCATCATATCGGCCTACAGCTGCCTTAGGAAGATCTCCAAGGTCGGTAATTATGTGATTGATGAGTTTCATAGACTGCAAACGAGATGGTGTTACGCGCTTATCTGGATCTGCAGATGGCGTCAAAAAAGACAATTGACAGGGCAAGACCGAATTTTCTAAACCATAAATGGTTCTTTGACCATGAAGATTTAAGGCCAGATCAGGTTCAAAAAAATCAATAGCATCTTTTAAAATCAAACTTTCTGGCTGACTCAATTCCTGGGCATCCCGATTTATATCAATGTTCTTAGCATTATTACGTGTCCATTTATCGGCGCCATCAGGATTTAAAACGGGAATAATGTATAATGATATATTATCCAAAAGTTGAAAGAATTCCTTGTTTTCCAAAAGCTCAACAATGGCTCTTGTGGTCGTTGATTCGTTACCATGCATTTGTGACCACGCGAGAACCTTAAGATCTCCATGACCTAGACGTAATCCAAAAATAGATCGATTTTCAACTGAAGATCCTAGATAGGAAAAGGAATAAAAATCCTGCGGCAACTTTTCAATGACTTCCATAAAAACTTTTTCAAAAAGTTCGTAGGTAAAGTACCGAGGTAGCTTTTGAATGGATGAGCTCATAGTAATTACTCTTTGATGCAAAAGTACGTTTAGAAAAGTAAACGTAGAAGATCAAATGATGTGTTTACATTCGTAAACAACAATAATTTTACAATTGTAAACAGAAGAAATGATTGAAATGTTTATCAATGTAAACAGAAAGAATACAAAATATATAGCAAGCACGATAGAGAACCTTGCGAAACAATTCAAGCATTGTATATTTCAATCATCATTTTATTTATCAGATAATTAAATTAACTCAATTAAACCTTTAATTCATGTATAATGGCTCGTTAGATCTAAATTTTCGCTAGTTAAACAAAGAATGTTTACAAATGGAAAAGGTGTTTGAACTTAGTTTTGGTTATCTTTGTAAACATGGTAGATTCAGAAGAATTTTCGAAACGATTAGAGCTCATTATGAAGCGGCATGAGCTTAATGCGTCCAGTTTTGCCGAGCAAATTGGTGTAGGACGCAGTTCCATATCGCATATTTTATCTGGACGTAACAAGCCTAGTCTAGACTTTGTTTTATCCATTCTCAAGAGTTTTGATGATGTGGATCTTTACTGGCTGTTGAATGGAAAAGGCACCTACCCTAAATCAAGTGCTACAGAAAATTCAAATGCATCAAGTGAATCACCACCGGTAAATAGGAAAGAAGTCGTTCCAGAGAAAGCTAACATTCCAGAACAACCTGCAGAGCAAAAATTAACGGAACAGCTTACCGAGGTTCCACAGCCAACATCTAGATCATTTATTAAAAACGGGAAAAATATAACAAAGGTAATTTGGTTCTATGAAGATGGAACCTTTGAAGAGTTCGTACCTAATTCTTGATTTAGAATATAGTCAGTCACAACTCTAAAACTCCTGTAAGATTTCTTTGACAATCAAAACAGACCAAACCGATCTCCAGCGCTTATTTTTGTAATGGGTTATATACGGTAGCCGACTTCTATAATATAATGTCATTATGCGCAGCTTCACCATCATTTTTCTTGCTATCATTTTTACCTCTTGTTCTAATTATACTAATACGAGAGACTGTGATGATTTTAGAACTGGAACTTTTGTCTGGGAACAAGAGTCTGGTGGCAAATTATTGAAAACTACTTTTGAACGCACAGAGGATTTGCAAATCGAGACCTTTGAAGGTGTAGTGGATACTTCCAGAGTGGAATGGATCAACGCCTGCGAGTGGCGCATTATTCCCATCAACCCCAAAACTAATGCAGAGAGTCGCGCCTACCTTTTCAAGATCCTTAACACGACAGATGATAGTTATTCATTTGAATTCAAGCAGTCTGGTCGCGACCAGATCTACTACGGGACGGCCACTAAACTTAGTGACGAATAGAAATCAATAAAAAAGCGCCAGAGTCTTTCTCTGGCGCTTTTCTTTGGCTATTCAAATAAATCTAACATGAAAACTATTTTCAAGAGAAGTGTTTTGGCTAAAAAACAGCTTCAAATTCGTTTTCAAGTTTCTGACTATAGAACGCCTAAAAGGTTTAATTAAGGCTTTTAACAGTTCGCTTTCGCGAAAGCGAACTAATCACAAACACCTTAAATACAATAAGTTAGTCTCTAAAATTATTTTTGAGAGAGTATTTTGTTTTGCTCTTGCATGAGCTCTTTTAAATCATTGAGCAGTTCGATATCCTTAGGAGTGACCACTTCTGGATTTTTAGGATCCTGTGCCCTATTGCGCAGCTTGTTCATGAGTTTAATCACGACAAAAACGGTAAATCCAATGATTAAAAAGTCAATGGAAACCTGGATCAACTCACCGTAGCCTATAGCAATCTCTTCGGTTCCTGGTGTAGGCATGGCACCTGCGTCATTGGTGGCTTCAATGCCTTCTCGCAGTACCCATTTACGGTTTGAGAAGTTGACACCATCAGTCAAAAGTGATAACGGCGGTAAAAAAACCTTTTCTACAATGGCTGTCACCACCTTGTTAAATGCCGTACCAATGATGATACCTACGGCCATGTCGATCATGTTTCCCTTGACCGCAAACTCTTTAAATTCAGTTAATAAGCCCATTTATTATTCCTTTCTTACTTAAAATAGACTGGCTTGTCCCTTATCATCTATAGGCGACTCACCATCTTGGTCTTTCTCTTTTGTAGGTTTCTCGTCTTGAGAATTGTTGCCGTTATCAGGTGCATCGTCCTCGTCATCTTCTTCAATGACCTCTACATCTTCTACTTCTGGCTCTTCATAAGGCAAAGGGTCCAGAAGGTTGATTTGCTTGACTTTTTCCTTTGTCAACATATTACCTTGAGCCGTGATACCTTTGATGCTTATGAATTCCTCCAACGGGATTGCCTCATTAGGTGGTTGTTCCTTACCACGAGGTTTATTGAAAACCACTTCCGCTAGCGGTAGATGATCTGTAGAGATGATTTCTAGATAGGATTTCTCGTGGTCTGATATGAAAAGCTCTTCTTTGTCTTCATTCTCGATCAAGAAACGTTTCACGTAAAATAAATCCTTCTCACCATTAAAATAAATAGCACTGATAGGTTTGTTGGGAATCCATTTTTCCAAAACGATCATATCATCGTCAAAACGCGCTGTAACTTCTGGAACCACCGTTTTGGCTATTCCTTTTTGATTGATGATAAGCAATCGATCATCGCCTTTAAACTCGCCTAGCAATTCACCGCGACCGTCCACATTAAGTCGTCTTACCGTGTCATCAAACCAGATCTTGCGCGGTTTGAGCGTACTCACGCCTTCTTCCTTGAGTTCGACCTTCTTGATGTTGTATTTAGTCACCAGATTTCCTTTACTAGATCTTCCTTTGATCAAGATGTCAGAGAAATCTAGGTCCCATTTTAATTTTTTGATGCTGCCTTGTTGGCGTAAATTAATCGTGACAATTTCTGCCTCACCATTAGGATTGGCGCTAAAATAATGAACGCTGGTACCTGCCGTTCCATAACCTACACTGTACTCACGATCTCTGGTCATGCTCGTCACTGAGAATCGCTTTACATAACTAGGACCAGTTTTACCATCACGGTAAATCAAATTGTAAATAGTGCGTTTATCCTTCTTTTTCCAGACAGCCACATGCAAAATGTCTTTACCAACGAACGTCTTGGCATCTACCTTAGTGACCATCATGGTTCCGGCTTTCGTGAAAACGATAATATCATCAATGTCTGCGCAATCACAAACATATTCATCGCGCTTCATGCTGGTCCCAACGAAACCTTCTTTGCGATTGACGTATAGCTTTGTATTTCTAATGACCACCTTACTAGCTACGATATCATCAAAGGCTTTGAGTTCTGTCTGGCGTGTACGATCCTTACCGTAGTCCTTTTGCAACTTCTTGAAATAATCAATGGTAAATTCTACCAGGTTCTCCAGGTTCTTTTTGAGTTCTGCAATACGGTCTTCCAGCGCTTCAATTTTTTGCTGTGCCTTATCGATATCAAACTTGGAAATGCGCTTGATGCGGATTTCTGTCAACCTCACTATATCATCTACTGTAATCGCTCGCTTCAAATGCCCAATATGCGGCTTCAAACCTTTGTCAATGGCATTGATCACGCCATCCCAAGTTTCTTCATCTTCTATATCGCGGTAGATCCTGTTCTCAATAAAAATGCGCTCGAGCGACGCAAAGTGCCACTGCTCTTCTACTTCATCCAGCTGGATTTGCAACTCTTGACGTATGAGTTCTACCGTATGATCTGTGCTGCGGCGCAGCATTTCAGTCACGCCTACAAATAATGGCTTGTTATCTTCAATGACACAACCTAGTGGCGATACGCTTACCTCACAATTGGTAAATGCAAACAGTGCATCCATAGTTTTGTCTGGTGACAATCCTGGTGGTAGGTGGATCTGGATCTCAACTTCGGCAGCTGTGTTGTCCTCGATCTTTTTAATCTTAATCTTTCCTTTCTCGTTGGCCTTGAGAATGGAATCAATCAGCGAACTGGTAGTTGTAGAGAATGGAATCTCTGTGATGATAATGGTGCTCTTGTCTGGCGAATGCATTTTTGCACGCACGCGTACTTTACCACCTCGCATCCCGTCATTATAGCCAGAGATATCTGCCTCACCACCCGTTGGGAAATCAGGATACAATTTGAAACGCTTGCCCTGCAAGTGTTTAATGCTGGCATCAATGATCTCGTTAAAGTTGTGTGGTAATATTTTGGTGCTTAAACCTACGGCGATACCTTCTGCTCCTTGCGTGAGCAGTAAAGGAAACTTGACCGGTAGATTGATAGGCTCCTTACGACGGCCATCATAACTGGATTGCCATTCAGTTATTTTAGGGTTGAAGAGAACTTCTAGAGCAAATTTGGATAAACGCGCTTCAATGTAACGAGAGGCCGCTGCAGGATCGCCGGTAAGAATGTTTCCCCAGTTTCCTTGCATGTCAATAAGCAGGTCCTTCTGCCCTATTTGTACCATGGCATCACCTATGGATGCATCACCATGTGGGTGATATTGCATGGTGTGACCTACAATGTTTGCCACCTTGTTATAACGACCATCATCTAGATCCTTCATGGATTGCATGATACGTCGTTGCACTGGTTTAAAACCATCTTCTATGGCAGGTACCGCACGTTCCAGAATTACGTAACTGGCATAGTCCAGGAACCATTCCTTGTACATGCCAGTGACACGTGTAATGGTTTCTGTGGCTTGTTCTTCAAAGCTGTTGTCCAGATTCTCTAATTCTTCGTTTTCGTTTTCTTCGCTCATTCTGCTTTTAAAATCTATCTGGTTTTTGCTTCGTTTTCAGTGAAGTTAGCGGTGATGGATGGGTTCTCGCTTCGTAACATCATCAAAAGCTCTGTAGCTCTAATCGTTTCTCTGACTTCACTCAAATTACGTTGCTTCCCGTTTTCCAAAACTAGATAAAAAACCGAGCTATTGTAAGAGCTTTGCTTCATTTGAATAATGGCTGTAATGGGTATTTGACTTGTAAAGGTTTTCTTGATCAATGCCCAGCAGATTACCAAAATGCAAAAAATTAAAAGACTCCAAGTAAAAATAGTAAAGGCATCAGATTCCTGATTCCTATTACTCAAAAGTGTCAGAAACAAGCTTGCTGCTGTAAAGCATACCGCAATGTATGGCATTGCTAGCATGAGCGAACTTGAGTCTGTCATTTTCAGATTACCATCAATATTTTTAAAATGTTTCACGATCACTAATTCAGTTTCTTTTTTGCTGTCAACCAACTAATCATAAAACCGAGTAATGCTGCCACCTTCAAGGTCAGACCAGTTGCTAAAATCGTATTCCCGTTAATCCAAGCACCTTCTCCAAAACCCCAATGCATGATTTTGAATAATGCACCTGTGATAATAAGAATCATCGCAATTAATAAAATTAAAATGAAAGCTTTATTCTTCAAATTATACTTATTCGTTAGCTACTATTGTTAATTATTCCAGCTATTTATTGAATCATAATGGCAAGCCTTCCTCCACCACATCCAACTCCACCTTCAAATTATCAATGATAAATTCCTGACGGTCTGGTGTGTTTTTACCCATATAGAAACTCAGCAATTCTTCAATACTCATATTGTCATCCAGCATAATAGGATCTAGTCGTATGTCATCACCTATAAAATGCTGGAACTCATCTGGGCTTATTTCACCCAAACCTTTAAATCGAGTGATTTCTGGATTTTTACCCAGTGCCGCTAGTGCCTCTGAGCGTTCTTCTGGTGTGTAACAGTATCGGGTTTCCTTTTTGTTACGTACCCTAAACAATGGCGTTTGTAATATGTACAAATGACCTTTTTTGATCAATTCTGGGAAAAACTGAAGGAAGAACGTGATCAACAATAAGCGTATGTGCATTCCATCCACATCGGCATCTGTGGCGATGACGATCTTGTTGTAGCGCAGGTCTTCCATGCTGTCCTCAATATTTAAGGCCGCTTGAAGCAAGTTGAATTCTTCATTTTCATAAACAATCTTCTTGCTCATGTTATAAGAATTCAGCGGTTTACCACGCAGTGAAAACACCGCTTGGGTATTCACGTTGCGGGATTTGGTGATGGATCCACTGGCACTATCACCTTCGGTAATAAATAGTGTGCTGTCTAGGTAGCTATCTTTTTTATTGTCCGTTAAATGCACGCGACAATCGCGTAGTTTTTTGTTGTGCAGGCTGGCTTTCTTTGCTCTATCCTTGGCCAGCTTTCTAATACCACTCAGTTCTTTGCGTTCGCGTTCTGCCTGTATGATCTTGCGCTGCAGGGCATCTGCCGTTTCTGGGTTTTTATGCAGATAGTTATCCAGCTGCGTTTTTACAAAGTCATTGATAAACGTGCGCACGGTAGGCAAATCGCCGCCCATGTCTGTAGAGCCTAGTTTTGTTTTAGTCTGCGATTCAAAAACGGGCTCCATTACTTTTATGGCAATAGCACTTACAATGGACTTGCGTATGTCACTGGCATCGTAATTTTTGTTATAAAATTCGCGAATGGTTTTTACGACAGCTTCTCTAAAAGCGGCTTGATGCGTACCACCTTGCGTGGTATTCTGTCCATTGACAAAGGAATGATACTCTTCAGAATACTGTGTTTTACTGTGCGTCATCGCGATCTCGATATCCTCGCCACGCAAGTGGATGATAGGATAAAGCCGATCTGATTTATTGATGGTCTCGCTCAACAAATCTTTCAAACCATGTTCTGAGAAAAACTTCTCACCATTGAACACAATGGTCAATCCAGGATTGAGATATACGTAGTACTTGAGCATGCGTGAGACATACTCTGGACGGTACTTGAAGTTTTTGAAAATCTCCTCGTCAGGAATGAATGTAATTTTAGTTCCCTTGCGACGGCTGGTTTCTTCCAGCATTTCTTGGTCGGTAAGTTCGCCGCGAGAGAATTCTGCACTTGCACTCTTACCGTCACGTGTGGATTCTACCCTAAAAAAGTTGGACAGTGCATTTACCGCCTTGGTTCCTACTCCGTTTAATCCGACTGATTTCTTGAACGCGCGACTGTCGTACTTACCACCGGTATTCATTTTTGACACCACATCGACCACCTTACCCAGCGGTATTCCACGACCATAATCACGCACGATGACACGCTCGCCTTGTATGGAAACCTCAATGGTTTTACCGGTTCCCATCACAAATTCATCGATGGAGTTATCAATAACCTCTTTAAGTAGAATATAGATTCCGTCATCGGCACTGGAGCCGTCGCCCAGTTTCCCAATGTACATTCCAGGACGCATTCTTATATGCTCCTTCCAGTCCAGCGACCGGATATTATCCTCGGTATATTTAGTTTCCTCGCTCATTTGCTCTCCATGTGTACTAGCTTGAAATATAGGAAAGGTTGTTGGGAGTTCGCTTTCGCGAAAGCGAAACTAATCAACATAAATCTTCACAAAATTGTGGATAAACGTACTATTAACACAATGCCGCGCAAGTTTGCCTATTTTTACCACCACAAAGATCTACCCATGAAAAATATCGTCCTGATACTCGCACTGGCACTGGTGTCGTGTAATAATTCCAACTCCCAAGACACGGAAAAAGATGATGATGGTCTGACCACTTTTTACTTTATACGCCATGCCGAAAAACAGCAAGGCGCAGATCCAGACCTGACCGTCTACGGCGAGCAGCGCGCTACAGAATGGGTCAACTACTTCTTTCTCAAGGATGTGGATCACGTGATATCGTCAGACACTAAACGTACTCGCGCCACGGCAGCACCACTCGCCAAAGCCAAAAAACTAGATGTAGAAACTTATGATGTAAGCACGGTGACCGGTAAATCACTGCTGGAGCAATATCGCGGTAAAACGGTAGTGCTCTATGGCCATAGCAATACCATAAATAAATATGCCAACGATCTTCAAAAAGACACCAATTACCCAGAACTGGATGATGCCGATTTTGATCATTTTTTCATCGTAAAGATTGATGAAAACGGGAATACCAATGCCGTCAAGGAATCCATGGATTTTGATATTGATTGATGGAATCACAACCCAATAATCCCTTACACGGCGTCAAACTCGCTGATATCGTTGAAAAGCTGGTAAGACATTACGGCTGGCATGAATTAGGCGGCAAGGTCAGAATCAACGCATTTAACACCAATCCATCCATAAAGTCCAGTCTCAAATTTTTACGTCGCACACCATGGGCACGTGAGAAAGTCGAGGAACTGTATCTGGAGACGTTTCACAGTAAATAGAGAAGTGTCAGCGATTACTTCTTTAGAAGGAATTCTAGATGTTTATTTGATTTTAAATGTTTCGCTTTCGCGAAAGCAATCACATCATCAGATCATTAGTTGCTTATCTTTTTAGCGTAAAATGTGCTGAAAAATCTCTTGGCACATCATCATTTCTAGGTATGTAGTTGATCCTGAACCAATAGTCAGATGAAGGCATCAACTCACCTTGAAAGGTGCCATCCCAAGAAGAATCTGAAAAATTAAGCTGCTTGAGTAACTTCCCGTACCTGTCAAAAATGTTGATGATTGGATTTTGACTTTCTTGTAATCCTGCGATGCTCCATAGATCATTGAATCCATCACGATTGGGTGTAAAAAATTTGGGGTAGCTAAGTATAAACACCACTTGAGCATCTTCACCACAGCCATTTTTATCTCTAACTATCACTTCATATCTGCCATCGTCTAGATTGTCAAAAACACCGTTCTCTTGCCACAGTCCATCGCCTATACTATACTCAAAATCACCATCACCAGTTGCCGTGGCGATGATGGTTTGGTCCTCGGCAAAATCGATAGAAGTAATTTCTACAGATAAGGATGGTGGTTCCTTGCGCAAGGCGATGGTCTCGTCTTCAAAACTACATCCTGTAAGGTTGTTCGTAGCAATTAGTTTATACTCACCAGAGAACGTCACCTCCAAACCATTGTTTGTCTCATCAGGTAATAGCTCATCGTTCAAATACCATTCAAAAGTATGGCTGGAAGAATCCAGTCCAGATTCTAAAAATGGGGTTTCAAGAATGACGTTTCCTTCATCATCAGTACATACAATGACGGTTTCTGGTAAAATGAATTCTGGTAAAGATTCCACTGTTACTTGAATCTCGCCACGGCATCCATTATCATCAATCGCTGTCATGGTCGTTATCCCAGCTAAAATAGCAGATACCAGTCCATTCTCATCTACAATAGCAACATCAGGATTTGAAGAAGTCCAACTCAAAGCTGAACTACCGCCGGTAAAAATCAATTGCAACTGTTCATTCTCACAAACAGGATTTATAGGTGTAATCTCTATGGGATCTGTCACTGTAATATCAATATCGCCTGCACATCCATTCACATTAGTAAAGGTGACGGTAGCGGTACCTGGACCTACAGAGGTTACCAATCCTGTATTATCAACAGTCAAAACTGACGGATTTGAAGATTGCCATAGATCAGCAATTGATGTAGGAGAAACGGTCGTTAATTGGCTTGATTCACCTAAACATAACAGTGTATCTCCACTTAAGGTGGCATCGGTACTAACCTCAATCATCATCGTATCAAAACAGCCACCTAGAGTGGTATATGTAATGGTGGTTGAGCCACTGGAAAGAGTTGATAATTGACCATTTTGATCTATAGTTGCCACTGCCGGATCAGAAGATGTCCATGCGTCTGTAGCTGCTGGAGTTCCATTTGCTGTGTATGTAATTTGTGAGTCAAGACAAACTGTTTGCGGCCCCATAATTACCGGTTGGGTAAGAACGGTAAACGTTGTCGTAACGCTGTCGTTGCAACCACCTTGCTCTGTATAGGTTATCATAGTTGTACCAGCTGAGACAGCTGTAACAAACCCATTATTGTCTATCGTCGCCACATTCTCGTCAGAAGACACCCAAGGGTTTGTGGCAGATGGAGTTCCTGATCCAGACAACTGGCTGGTTTCAAACTCGCAGACGCTCGTATCACCCGTAATCTGCAAACTGTTGTCAATGAAGAGATCTATGGCGTTACTCTGCAGGCAAATCTCATCTGCTTTAATAAGTATACGGTAATCATTGCTTAATTCTATTCCATCTGGAATGGTGCACGTTATGGTTCCGCTGGTTGACGTTTCACTCGTCCCTATAACGGTCGCATTGTTAAAGTTACCTTGGGCATTACTTAGGATCACTTCAAAAAGGGTTGAACTTGTAAATCCTCCAGACAGCTCAAACTCGACCTCAAAAGAATTACTGTCGCAAAAGTCAGGTAGCGTATCAAATTCGTTCAATCGTATGTTCTTCAATAAATCTGGAAATACAGATAGGTAGATTTGCCCGTTGCTGGAGTATACTGCGACGATATCGTCCGTGAATGGATTACGTGCGATATTGTGGCTCTCTCCTACCGCTATGACCACTGCTTCACCAAAGGTTGCACCTTGATCAGCGCTTATTTTCATTTCCAGTTGACCGCTTGAGGATTTGTAACCGTCAATCAATGTTCCTGTATTATCGGCAAACAAGGTTCTACCTTGAACGTTATTGGAGTTATCTGACAATTGGATGGTTCTAGTCATACCGGTTTCCACATCTAGACGGTAGCCTTCTGTACCGCTACCACCTGTAAAAATATAGGTGCCACAAGGCCCATCGCTTAACGCATAACTGGAAAAGAAAACTATTCCGGCAGGATTGAGTGCAATTTGATCAACTGTCTGGCCAGCATCTTCACTTTTAAAAAGATATAGGTTGGGATCGTCTGTGGGAAGAAAAATGGTTCCGTTAACATCAGTCAGGATATCTGCATATACAAATGCACCACCGGTAGGCGTGGATGAATAGGCACCATTTCCAAAATTATTATTATAAATCAAATCAATACCAGAGGTCTGAGTCAGGTATACATTGTCGTTATAGTGCGCCATATGAACAGCGCGGGAATTAGTAGAAAAAATGAATCTAGGTGGCTCAAACGTTTCTCCTTGATCGAGACTTCTTGAAACCATCAATCCATTCGAGCTAAAAGAGACAAATACGATCCCTTCATCGTTGACCATAATACTAGATTCTGCATTTTGCGCTGGACTTACCTGTACACTGGGCAAAAAAGATGCACCACGATCCTCACTTTTTGCTACCCAAACTCCTGTAGGTCCTTGATAGACGACATAAATAATTCCGTCAGGAGATACCGCAACATTTTTACTCGTATTTGCCTGTCCTATATCATAAAAACCACTTGAATCACTGACTAAAGTACCAGTAAATACTGGTGGTTGCGAATAACTAAGTTTAAAGACAAACAGAAAGAAAACAAGGGCGCGGATGGGTAAAAATCGAGGCAAGTGCAAGTTGATATAATTTTGAAATAAGATCTTAGTGTTTTTAGCCTAAGAAATGGAAGTGCAAAATAAAAACATATGTTAATTGAAAGGACCTTAATCTATATTATTTCGAAAAATAAAATGACAAGTACAAAGTCTCTTTAATAGTTCGCTTTAGCGAAAGCGAAATTCATCAAATCCCTATTTCACTATTTTAATTTGCTGCCCTTGAGATTTTTTGAGCACATAAAAATCTGCTTTAAGTCGGTCCTTATAGCTGCTGCGAGTGCTGTCCACTGGATTTAAGTCAAAGGTTTCCACGGATTCTACTCGATACTTTTCGTTCAGAAAATCGAGTTTGTTCTTTTCCACAGAATAATCTGTGAATACACCTATGATCGATTCGTTCATCAACAATAATTCTTCTTCAGTTTTATGGATCGTACTGGTTCCATAATCCCAAACCAACTCTGGAGCAAGATCTTCCAAGGCATAAGTGGGTAGTTGACGTTCACTCAAACTGGTAAGCGAATTGTAATCTGGATTTCCTAAAAGCGCATTTGATAGCGGAAAACCAAATGTAATTACCACCATCACAAATGCGATCGTTCCATAAAACACTCTGCCTAATTTCTGCTGGATCAGACTATACCAGATAAAGGCTCCAACCGCTACCAGAGCAATTGATGTCAAGATATAATACAGATAATAACCATCGAGCTTTTCACCAAAATATAGGAAGGCTCCCAAAGGAAAAACCAAGCCTATAGTCGCGATAAGTCCAAAATTGAAATACACCGGCCATTTTTCCCATTTGCTGGTGATCTGCCTAAAATTTAAAATAAGATACTCGATATAAAATGCTGTGGTCATCGCCAGCGGAATCAACACTGGCAATAGATAACGTGATTTTTTGGTTGGGATCAAAGACAACAGTACCACAGCCATAATAGTCCATAAAAGAACAAAACGATAGGCTTTTTTATTGGAAACTCTCTTCTTCAAATAGGGATATAATAAAGCGACGAATGCTGGTATGGTCCATATTCCAGACTGTGTGAAAAAGCTCCAATAATAGTAGAATGGCTTGAGCTCGTAGCCTACCCAACGGCTGGATTCTTTGGTGGCAATTCTGGTGGCTTCTGCAGTGTCATAAACGTAGATATAGATGGCCCACCAAGATGATAATAAGGCAATTACTAGAATCATCGCCAGTAATGGCCACCATTTTTTTCTGAAGGCTTTGTACTTGTAGGTGAACCCATAAGCGATAAGGAATGGAAGCAACAAGGCATAATGTGATACTGGACCTTTGCTCATAAAACTTAATCCTATAAGTAATCCAGCTAGTAGCGCGTTTCGGTAGTGTTTTTCAGCTTGCGATAAGAATTGGAATAGGTAATAAATACCGACCAACATAAACGCATGAGCAAATATGTCCCAAGTGCCGTTACGTCCTGCAAATATGACGTAGAAGCTGGTGCCTGTAATCAAGCTGGTAAGGAGCGCGAGATGATTGTTTTGAGTCAGCTTTCGCGAAAGCGAGAACATATAAAACAACAATAACAAGGTCACAAGCGCTGCCGGTAGTCTCAATGCCATCAAACTTTCCCATCCTATGAGTTCTCCAGAAAATGCCGTCAACCAAGTAGGTAATGGTGGTTTTTCATAGCGCGCCAGACCATCCATGGTGGTGAGTATCCAGTTGCCGTCTGTAACCATCTCACGAGCGGTAACGAAATTGCGCGCTTCCATGATGTTGGGATACAGCCATCCCAAATGGGCGATATAGACTGCAGCCCAAAGAATAATGATGCTCCAATATGGATGTTTCTCAATGAATTTTGTCATTCCTGCGTTTTCAAAATAATAATGTTGCGGGAATACAATACGATTCCCAACAAGTGACCTAAAAATAACACTGGATCTTTTCTAATAATGGCATAGGTCAAGATTAAAAGGGAACCCAGCAAGCTCAACGCCCAAAAACCCATGGGCAATGATGATTCCTTACGTTTCTCACTATAAAACCACTGATAGATAAAGCGCAATGTAAAGACAACCTGTGCCACGATGCCTAATGCCAGCAGCCAGTTGGGAATGTTCTCATTCTGGAATAACAATTCCCTATCATACACCTGATTGTTATATCCTATAATTAAAATTATAAGCGGAAATAGGTATAAAAACCAACGCAAAGCCTTTGGAAAAGATCGCCAGCTGTCCTGCAACTGCATATTGCGTATGTAGATAAAATAGGTCAATATCTGACCCAACATGATGGCAAAGTCGTTGCGCAAGTAGCCATACAAAAAAAGCGCAAAGGATGCGATAAGACTAAGCTGCCAAAATAAAACTGGCGTCAGGACACGCTTATTCTTTTCTGAAACGATCCATTGCATAATGGATCGAGCGGAAAAAAGAATTTGGGCAACAAAACCTATGGCATAGATGACCCATTCATTCATGCCTTATCTGCTACTTTGTAGTTGATGTATTTCTTTTTCATCCATAGATAGGCAAAGCAATCCATTAATGGTCCAAGTAATCTATTCCACAAACCAAACTTTGCCGTGCCCGCAACGCGTTCAAAATGTTGCACGGGAACTTGCTTGATCTTACCATTTTGCAATAAAATCATTGCAGGTAAGAATCGGTGCAATCCCTTGAACATAGGGATGCGTTTTGCATAATCTGCTTTGATGATCTTAAGTGGACAACCGGTATCGTCCATTCCATCATGAGTGAAACTGCGTCTTATACCATTTGCTATGGTAGAAGACATGTTTTTGACAAAACTGTCCTTGCGCTGTGAACGCACACCAGTCACGAGATCATATTCTCCAATGTGTTCCAACAACAAATCAAAATCCATGGGACTGGTCTGCAAATCTGAATCGATATATCCTACCAGTGAAGTTGTAGCGTGATCAAAACCAGCTTTAATGGCAGCGCTCAAGCCATAATTCTTATCAAAATTAATGTAGTGAAACTTTGGGTTTGAAGCGCAAATGTCCTTGATAATCCGTAAGCTCTCATCTGTGGATCCATCGTTTACTAAGAGGACCGACGATTCTACCTTAGAACTATTGATATAGGCGCTCAGTTCACGTTCCACTCGTTTTAGATTATCTGCCTCATTATAAACAGGTACGATAATCGTTAAGGAATTTGTCATTCAACAATGGGGTTATTTAGGTTGGATTTACAAGGTTAATAATAAAATCTAAAGTAATTTTGAAATCTGGTCAAATTGCCAAGTAATAGGCAAACCTTTTTCAAATCAAAATAAAATCTATTCCTTTGGAATAGAAAATTCCATTCTTCATGAAAATTTTAATTACTGGCATCGCTGGTTTTATTGGGTCCCATCTCGCTGAAAGATTGCATGCCAACCATCATGAGGTTATTGGAATCGACAACTTTTCTGATTATTACGATGTCACATTAAAGCGCGAAAATGCAGCTGCTCTTTCGCAGTTGGATATCAAAGTAATGGAGTTGGATTTGCGAGAAGACGATCTAGAGGCAGCCTTGCCTAAAGATGTGGAATATATTTTTCATGCAGCAGCTTTACCAGGCATTGCAAGTACCTCAACTTTTGAGCAGTACCTTACCAATAATGTCATTGCAACACACAGATTGACAGTAGCTGCCGCTCATCTAGCGCAGTTGAAAATGTTTGTCAATATTGGGACCTCATCGATTTATGGTAAAGACGTTTTTTGTGATGAAGAACAAATGGCAAAACCCATTTCGAACTATGGTGTCACAAAACTTGCTGCAGAGCAGCTCGTTATGTCCCAATCTCGATTAGGGAACTATCCAGCCTGCTCACTGCGATTATACTCCGTTTATGGATCGCGAGAACGACCAGACAAAATGTTTAGCCAATTGATTAATTGCGCGATACATGGGGAAAAATTCTCATTGTTTGAAGGCAGTCTAGAGCACAAACGCAGCTTTACCCATATCACTGACATTATTGACGGTATCGTGAGTACCATAGGTAAAGAAGATGTTTGCGATGGCCAAGTTATTAATCTGGGCACAGATCAGGAATACACAACCGCACAGGGAATTCAAACCGTGGAGAAATTAATGGATACCAAAATTGGTATCGACCTTAAACCAGCTCGTAGCGGTGATCAACTTAGAACCAAAGCAGTGATTGACAAAGCCAAAAAGCTGCTGGATTACAATCCGCAAGTAGGTCTTGAAGAAGGCGTCCAGGAGCAGATCAACTGGTTCGAACAGTAATTCCTAAAATATCTTTCTATCCGCGATTCCTTTATTTGCAAAAAATTGAAGTTGGATTATTTCGCTTTCGCGAAAGCGGAATAGCGAAAGACTGATAGATAAGTTATTAAGAGTTAGCCTTATTATAGCAAATAAGCTCATGGTCATTCATTAATAGGTGGCTTTATAGAGCTCCTTGATGGGATGTTTTCCGAAACAACATAGAATGAATAGAACGCGCTTTCTCAACTGCCCTACAATTTGATGTTTTACTGGGTTGAAATTAATACTCCTTTGTTTATCACCCATGAACTACATCACTATCTCGCTGCACCGTCTTACGTTTTTGAATTAGCAGGCGAACATCCTCCAATGCTAAATATAGACAAGGAACAATCACAAGAATAATAGAGGTCGCAAATATGATCCCAAATCCTAATGAAATGGCCATGGGAATTAGATAAAAAGCCTGGCTAGACGTCTCCAAAATGATAGGCGTCAATCCTCCAAAAGTTGTTAATGTGGTCAACATGATCGGGCGGAACCTTCTAAGACCTGCTTCGTGTATGGACTCATAAATGGAAAGTTCGCCACGCTTTTTATTGGCGTAATCAATCATTATTAATGAATCATTTACCACCACTCCAGACAAGGCAATTACTCCCATCAAACTTACCAATGACAAATCATAGCCTAGAATGATGTGACCAAGCACCGCTCCCACTATACCGAAAGGTATTGCTGTCATCACAATAATAGGTTGAATGTAATTTGAAAAAGCCATTGCCAATAGTGCATAGATCAATATCATGGCCATGGCAAAATTGCTCCAAAGAGATTGAGTGGACTCCCGCATATCTGCCTGACCTCCTTCAAAAGTCCAAGTGATTCCAGGAAAATCAGCTCTCAATTGAGGCAACTCTTCTTCTTTAACTTTTGCCAAAACCCGCCCAACGGCATTTGCAGGTTCTACATCAAAACCTACATTGACCACTCTTAGACCATCCCTACGATTTATGCTAGTAAAAGCCTCTCTTTGGGTTACTTCAACAACATCCATAAGCGGTACTTCTATTCCATCAGGACTACGAACTATAAAGTCCTCGAGATTTTGAATGTCTGTACGTTCTGAAAGAGGCAGTTTCACCCTAACCTCAATTTCATTTGTACCTCTTAACTGGCGTAACGCCAAGGCACCAAAAAATGCATTGCGAACCTGTCTTCCCACCTCGTTAGAAGTCAACCCCAGATTGCGACCTTCTGGTAGGATATTAAAGTCATACTGCTGTTTCCCGTTGTCGTAATTGTCGCTTACATCTCTAGAGTTTTCTAAGGCTTCCATGCGTTCCACAAAAGCCATGCTCGCGCGCTCCAACATCTCAATATCTGGATGACTTAAGTCCACGCTAATATCTTGCTGGTAGCTTCCAGGACCACGCTCTGCTTCAAAAGTGATTTGATCCACCCCTTTAATCTCGCCTATATTGTCCCTCCATAGGGCGATGACCTCAGCTGCAGTAATGTCCCTTTGATCTGGTGGTAGTAATACAATTTCTGTATCGATGAAGTTCTGACCGCGGATATTCGTTTTTATGCCCTCTGCAATCTTATAGAGATCGTATTCCTCAAACATTTTTTGAGTAGCCGTCGTAATTTCTGCAGCCACCTCTTCAGCTTGAGCTCTTGTGGTTCCTACCGGCAAACGAACTCCTGCTTCAATTTCTTCAGCCGCTACTTGTGGCATCAATACCATACCCATATGATCACTATAAGCATAGCCACCTACTACAAGTAATAAGGCGGTTGCAAGACTGAGCGTTATGTAACGGTGCTTGAGACATCGATCAAGAAATGGCCTGTAATAAGTTTCAATGATCCGGTCAAACGCTTTCGCGAAAGCGTGCTGATAACCTTCCAATTTTTCAACCCACTTTCTCTTTTTCTTCTCTGAAAGGTGTGCCAAATGCGATGGAAGAATAAACAAAGCTTCCAATAAACTCACTGTCAATATGACGATTACCACGGCAGGTAAAGGCCACCAAAACTTGCCCGTTTCACCAGGAATAAATAACAGAGGTACGAATGCAATAATTGTGGTAAGAATACTGAAAATCACTGGTTTTGAAACGTCCTTAGTTCCTTCTACAGCCGCCTTCATATAGCTCATGCCCTGCTGCCGCTTTTCATATATATTTTCCCCTACCACAACGGCATCGTCAACAACAATACCCAGTACCACTAGAAAACCAAACATGGATATCATATTAATACTCACGCCTATGAGTGGTAGGAATATCATACCACCCACAAAGGAGATAGCCATACCTATCATTACCCAGAATGCGAGTCTATATTCTAGGAACAATGTCAAAATCACCAACACAATGACGATGGCCAAAATCCCGTTTTCAGTCAATAGTGAAAGTCTCTCCCTATAATCCTCAGCTCTGTTGCTATCGATTCTAAAATTGACGCCTGGAGGCAGAGGAAATTCTTCCATAATTTCCTTAACACGCTCTTCAATGTCTAATGGCGATTGATCACCAATACGGAAAATTTCCATCTCTACGGAAGGCGTTTGATTGAATTGTCCATGAAAGCCAGCTTCTTCAAACGTATCTTCTATAGTTGCCAGATCACCTAAAGTAACCTTAGCACCTGATGCTGCCGTGATAATGGTGATGTTTCTAAATTCATCTGCCCACTGCTTGCGCTCCTTCATGCGCAATAATATTTCACCTGAATTTGTTTCGACCGCTCCAGCTGGTACATCCTGACTGCTTTGAGCAATAATGTCTGCTACTTGTTGAAGGGTCAAACCATATTCTTGAAGTTTATATCGAGGGATCTCGATACTTGTTTCATAATCAGGAACACTACCTATCTCTACTTGGGTAATTTCAGGATCGCTCAAAAGAGTATTCCTCATCTGCTCAGCCAGTTTGCGTAGGGTCCAGATGTCGACATTACCGTAGAGGCCAATCTCCATCACATCGCGCTGGCGATTTTGCAAGCTTACCTGCGGTTGCTCAATATCGTCTGGAAAAGTATTGATACGGCTCACCGCCTGATCAATATCCTGGAAAGCCTTCATACGATCTGTACCGGCAATAAGCTCTATAGTGACGTTTCCTGATCCTTCGTTAGCTGTGGAAACAATTTCTTTGATTCCCTGAATGCCACGAATTGTTTCTTCCACAGGCAGTAAGATACCTTGTTCGACCTCAGCGGGTGCTGCACCAGGATAGCTCACGTTGACTTCTACAAAGTCTAGTTGAAATTGCGGAAAAACCTCCTTTTGGATACTGAACATGGTATAGATTCCACCACCTACAAGAAGGATCATCAAAAGATTTGTAATCACAGAATTGCGCGCCATAAATCCAATAGCACCTTCCTTTCTCACCTTATTCTTTTTATCCTTTGACATTGTGGGTGTCCTTTATCGTTGATTTACTGTTTCATCTGGCTACTCGTGTCTTCTTTAAGGTCAACACCTTCGGCTACTGTACTTAAATTAGTTATTACCACCTGGTCGCCATCGTCTAAACCTTCCATGACGTATGCATATTCTGAATCTGTTAGTGCAAATTTGAGTTGACGAATTTCCAGTTTACCCTCTTTCATCACCCATGCTGTATTATTAGGGCGCACATAATCTCGATTGATTCTTACCACATTTTGAACAGGTTTCCCTTCAATGGCTACATCAACAAATGACCCTATAATCAAATCAGGTTTATTAGGATCTGGATTGCCTAAGGGCTGTGGGACTTTCACCAAAACTCTGGCTAACCTTGATTGTCCTTCCAAGGCTCCAATTTTTTTATCTAAGAAGCCTTCTCTTGATGCACCATCCGGCCAAGCCGATTTATTGCGAATCCTTACGGTTGAGCCCTGAGTATTACCGCCGGTAGGAAAGTTTAGCCATCTTAATTTTGAAACTGGGATATTGACTTCTACCAAATAAAACTCGGTTCCCACCAGTCGACCTAAATTATCACCGGGAGCTACTTGTGATCCCACCGTTACATTTTGATTTAAGATGTGAGCATCAAATGGTGCTCTAATACTTGTTCTGGTTAAATTTAACGATGCTTGATTTACAGAGGCCTGTGCCGATTGTATGTTTGCCTTGACCGCGTTTAACTGTGGTTGACGTAACACCAATTTACGCTCTTGGTCACTTATGGTATCAATCCCAATTAGATCCAAATCCAACTGGGCTACTTCCTGCCTTCCCATCTCTATCTCTAAATTGGTCTTTTCCTGGTTTAGATTGCTTTGCTCCAATGCTAAAGTATTGCGATAATCGGCTGGATTGATTTGTAATAACAGCTCTCCTTTCTTTACAAAACTTCCAGGCAAAAAGTTTTCTGATCTTTTAATAACTGGACCTGAAACCAAAGGGCTTATGATCACATCTTCCAACGGTCGAACCGTTCCCGTGGCTTCAATTAGTGGTATATATTCGTTTTTCTCTACAGTAGTTAGGTTGACGAGCATGGCACTTTGCTTCACGCTGCCTTCACTTTTTGCAGTGGGTTCTGTGCTAAATATTAGGAACACAGCGATTGCCGCTATTAGCACGATTGAAGTACATATGATTACTATTTTCTTTGTACCCATTATTTATTCATTAATTTCATTTTCACGTATTGTTTTAAAGCTTCCTGCCAATGCACGATAAAGACTTACTCTAAACTCAAGCAATTCTTGTTGAGCCGTTATTTGTTCCCTACGCAGCTGTTGTTGCTCATTTAAAGCAATTAAGAGATCTAGGTACTCACTGAATCCATTCAAAAATTCTAAACGGATTTGCCGGTTTGTTTTATCAGAAAGTGATAGCTGACGTTCCAAGACCTCCATTCGCTCTTTTTGCTTCAGCTCATTGATAAGTGCATCCTCTACCTCTCTGAAAGCTATCAGTACGGTTTGACCATAATCATATAAGGCACTTTGTTTTAAAGATTCTGCCTGATTTGCCTCGGCTTTTAATCTTCCTCCGTAAAATATTGGAGCCACTAAATTTCCAGAGATGCTATACGCCCAATCTTGAAATAGATTAGCATATGTATTGGATCTTGCCTGAGTGGCCACGGTGAAGGAAAGTCTAGGATATTTATTGCTGATGGCTGCTGCAAAATCCCTATCTGCCGCCAAAACACGTTGGTACGCACTTTTTAAATCAGGTCTTCTACGGGTCAATTCCAAGGGAAGACCCGTGGCAGGAAGGCTATCCACTTTTGGTAAGGATCTTTTTTTAATTAATAGATTGCTTTGTGCCGGTTTACCTACCAAAAGTGCCAATTGATTTTGAGCCAATTCCAAGTCTTGTTCTGCCCGAATCTGCAATGCCTTGGTAGATTCCAATAACTGTTGCTGGCGCAGCACATCTACGGCCCTAAGTTGGCCGCTAGAGAAACGAGCTTTAATGAGTTTTGTAATCCTTTCATTAATATTGATTTGTTCCTTTATGAGATCAATTTGCTGCAAAGCACTCAGAACATTAAAATAAGCGATGCTTACCTCTGCTGATAAGCTCATAGTAGCTGTTTGATAATCATAATAGCTTGCCGTGGCACGAAAAGTTGCCGCGTTCTTTGTCGCTTTAATACGTCCCCATAAATCAACTTCATAGCTGGCTGAAAGTCCTGCCTGAGTATTTTCACCACCAGCAAAATCAGGTTGAGGGCGCGATATACCGCTACGAAGTGAAGCTTCTACCTGCGGCCATTGATTTGAACCTTGGATTCTTACGTTTTCCTTTTCCGCCTGGAATTGTTCCCAGATTGACGCTATGCTCAAATTATCTGACAGTGCCGAGTCGATGAGGCTATTTAATTGTTCGTCTTCAAAAGTGGTCCACCATTCATCAGGGATTTCTTGATTCCCTGTATTACTGAAATCTTCAGAATAGTCAATAGGAGTTTCAAGGGAAGCGGTTTTAGGGCTACAAGAAATTATTATCCATACCATTACTAGGTAAAAGCATCTGTAGGATTTCAGTAATCCTAGACTTTTTGTAATTATTCTATCGTTGAGGTTCTTGTCGTTTTTTATTTTGAAGATTTTCGCCAAGTTTACTAGAATATTTAGGAGGATTTCTTAAAAATACTTCTCAAAAGCCATCAATTTTAAGCTATTGTGGATTATTTAACGATGACAAAGCCTTAGTTGAGGCAAGCCTTATTCATTTGAAATGAATGGGACGGCGATCTAGTTTTGCAGCGATTTGAAGATTTTAAAACGCGATCCCGATGACAGAGTAATAGAAATACATTGGCTAGTATGCTGTTATAAAACAACATGGAAAGAATGCAGTACACCTTATCATTTGCCAATTTCTGATCATGTGATTATCCACATCACAGTAGCGAGAAAAGATCTTCTAGAAAAGGGTTTGAACGGTTATAATTCCTTTATTTTCAAATTTCCAAGGACACGATGTCCTATCTATATTATACTCTAACCAGACTTTCATTAAAAATACTGATGATTATCCGTTGGTGTTGAGTTTTTTATTTTAAGGAATAAGATTTACCCACGACTTTTTACATGTCTTTATTCTCAAATCTTAATAATGAAACAAGCTCTAGTTCTAATTTTATTCCTCTTTGGAATGACTCAAATTAGTCCCAAAATCAATACTGAAAAATCAACAGTGACCTTCACTTTTAAGAGTCGTGATTTAAACGGAACTATAGGTGATATTCAATCTCAATCTTCAATCGACCTAAGTCAACTTCAAAACTCAAAAATCAAAGGCTCAGTGAGTGTTCAAAGCCTTGATACCGGTAACTTTTTAAGAGATGGGCACTTGATGTGGAAGAAATATTTCAATGAAGATGATTATCCGCGCATTAATTTTGAAAGCACTTCAATTTCTAATCAACCAGATGGTTCTTTTGCGGTAGAAGGTAATTTATCTATTAAAGGAATAGAAAAACCAGTTAAATTTCAGGCAACAAGAACGGGAAATAATATCAAAGTCTATGGCAGCATTTACACTAGCGACTGGGACATCAATATTGAGGACGATAGAAGTGAAAATGAAGTGGCTGTGATTTTAAACCTACAGCTCGATTAGGTACCTAAATGATGTGGCTTTCACAGTCACAAGGCCTGATTTGAGCATAAATATCAAGATATTTCTAAATGAATTATAGATAGTTTCCTGTATTTCCAAACACTAAATAACTTTTTAGCTTTAAGCAAACGAATGTTCTTAGCAATTAACTGTAAAGAGTATGTTTATTTCGCTTTCGCGAAAGCGAAATGAAACCATCAAATGATCTAAAATGATTAAGTATTGTACTAGAATAGACCTTTAATCACGATCTATTGAGATTGAGATTTACCAATGGTGAGGATCTCATTCCATTGTGTGGTGTATCTTGGGCTACGGTGTTCTTTAATTAAAGCCCATTCCTTTTCCCGGTTTCCTACTGTAGCCACTTTTACTTTATTCTTGCCAAATTTGTTATTCAAGGCGTCAATGACTTGAGTGATTTCTTTACTTTCGTTTTTGTGTTTTTCTTCAAACAAACTCGTTTGTATCTGATTATCTGGAACGATTTGTAAGAGATTCACACTTACCTTTTTATAACGGTAGCCCTGCCTGAATATCTGTTTTAGACCCTTTAAGGCCTCTTTATTCAATCTAATGGTACTGTTTGTAGGACTATCTAATTGAATACTTATTTTGTTCCTGTATTGTTTGTCATAACTGCTAAAATTATTGGTTTGCAGCCCTACCTCAATCATGGTCGCAGAGCTCTTTTGTTGTCTTAAAAGATCAGCAACCTCTGCCACATAATAGCTACAGGCTTCCGCAATGAGGCTGTAATCTGTCAACATAAAACCAAAAGATTTTGCTGTTCCTATTCCTTGTTTTGCGTCTGGTTCTTCTACTAATTCTAGACACGGTATATTATTAAGCTCTCTCCACAAGCGCTCACCGATCACTGTCATTTCTTTACGAACCCAGGCCACTGGCATTTCAGCAAAATCTAGAGCCGTAATGATGTTCTTATCTTTGAGTCTTACAGCATGCTTTTTCCCTACACCCCAAATATCTTTAACCTGTAAGCTACGTAGCAAATGTTGTCGTTTCTCTTCTGTATCGACCACATAAACGTCCTTATTTTCTTGTAATTTCTTAGCAAACTTGTTCGCAAGTTTAGCTAGTGATTTGGTTTTAGCAATCCCAACACCTACAGGAATACCTGTGTTTTTCTCTACTGTTGATTTTATTGTTCTTCCATAGTCATCAAAATTAGCGTGTGGATAGTGAGAAAGGTCGACAAAACTCTCGTCAATGCTATATTCTTCGATCAATGGTGAGAATAATTTAAGGGTGTCCATTACTCTCCTGGACATGTCGCTGTAAAGCGTGTAGTTCGATGAAAAATAAGCCACATTATTAGCATCCAATATTTTCTTGATCTTGAAGATGGCCTGAAACATTGGTATATCAGCAAGTGCCTTAGCTTGTTTATTTGCAGCAATGACACAGCCGTCATTATTGCTCAAAACAATTACCGGTCTTCCTTTTAAGTCGGGTCTAAATACCTGCTCACAGGATGCGTAAAAGCTATTGCAGTCCACTAAGGCAATCATAACACAGATTTGATAACATAATATGTAATCACGCCCCAAACGTTAAGCTCAGTACACTCCTGAGCACTTACTCTATGAATCTGGAAACTGTCCTCTTGAATTACAATGGCAAGTTGATTAGCTTGGGGAACCAAAGATTTATCTACAATGAGAACATCATTCTTCTTCACCTCAAAACCTTCAAAAGAATCATCTATCACCCTAATGTAAAATGTGGATTCTTGATTTGTTACCAATACATTATTCAAATCTATCCTAGGCTCATTGTAATGAGTCGCTGGACTTGAAAAACCAGTTTGCTTAGGTCGCTCCACCCTATGATTATCGATAGGCTTTTGAATGAGATTGACATCTTTAGCTTTCATAAGCTAGATTCCTTGTTTTAGCATTTATCTTCTATTATGTCTTTGTTACAATTTACAGCTTTCACTAAAGCATAAAGATAGATTACCTATAAGACCTGATTCATCAATTACCAGTGGCCTGTACCACTATCTCCTTTAAAAGGCCCAGTCAAGTCTGGTGTGATCCAGCCGGCATAGAATTCGCCTGGCTGGGCTTTTACCTCAACACCATCCACAAAACAATCCAGGTGTTGTGGGTAGAATGCTAGGTGGTGTTTGAGATCTTCAAATTCTGGAAAAGGATTGGTATAGGACCATGCGATAGCACGAGAGTTATTTTCTTTTAAAGCCCAATAGGTTGCCTTGCCCTTCCACTCACAAAAAGAGCTCTTACCAAGAATTTGTTCCAACAATTCCATGTCGATATCCTCTTGTGGTATATAATAGGTAGGCGGACTGGCTGTTTCTAGTACCGCTAGTGCTCGTTGCGTTTCCGCAATGGATTTGCCCTGGTGACTGACCATTACTACTTTTTCTACCTTTTCTATGGCTGGCGGACGCGGAAAGTCCCACACGGAACGCTGACCTTTTTTAGGCTCAATGGCAAAAGGCGGTCTTGTATTACCTCTATTGTTCCAACCATCGCGAGATTTTTGTAATCGATCTTCATTATTATTTTGCATGGCGGTATGATTTTAATTTCGTGTGATTCTTTGGTATTCTACAAAATTCAGGAGTTTTCAAAATTTCGATGAATTAAAATATACATGCACTTATTGACAAAATATAACCTACTCTGTTTAATATGCGAAAAGTATTAAGCGAAACTTGTGATCAAAAGCAGTAACTCTAATTCTCCCTTAGAAAAAAATCACCAACCTACTCTCTATGTAAAATGACGTGTAAATCGATAGTACGCCGGATGGAAATCCTGAGAGTAATTGATCAATTAAATTATTGCCACTACGTCTCAATTATTTTTATTGTACTCTAACTAATTACCTCGATGCACGAAATACAATACTTACATGCTTATCTGCGGCTGTAGCATTTAACTGGGCCATGTGGGGTTTGAGAATTGAGGTTTGAAATAATGCCATTGACGCTACCGGAGTTTGGAACTAAGATAGTCATGCAAATGGGTTGAAATGGTGTGCTTTGGGATTTGGACTACAAAGTTGTTATGGGGTTTTTAACAGTAGGTTTGATCTCGCGGTTTATTCTGTTCAATCGTTTAAATGCAACCAAGGCAAAAAATAATTTTCTACCTGACGGAAAGGTTGAGTAGTCTATTTAAATGATCGAAGAAATTCATATTAATTTTAATGACTACTTAAAGCATATGCTCATTCCCTATTAGCAATTATTGGAGGTATGCTCTATTATTGTATAATAAGAAATGAAAGTGATTAAAACGATCTATATACTTTTTGCGACAGTTTTACTTAGTGCGAGCTGTGAGCTAGAAGAAACTGATAAATTCGATTACATCAATCAATCTAATCATGGTGTATTTTTCTATGAAGCTAATACAAATGCCGGTATTGTATATCCTGATACCTCTATAACCCTAAATCGTAATCTACTGTCGGTAATTGCTCCATACACTACTCTAAGCACTGGTGGTTTCAGAAGTTCGAAAGAAACATTCTCGGAATTACCGACTGATACTTTATCTGTTTATTTCTTTCACCCAGAGGTCATTGAATCTAGCACATTTGAGAGTTTACGTTTGAACTATAGGGTTCTTAAGAGATATGATTTGAGTTATAAAGATTTCCTAATGCTAAATAAGGAAGTAATTTATCCACCAACACCAGCGATGGCTAACATTCAACAATTACCGTCATATCCATAAATCTTAAAAAGAATATATCGGGACTTTAATCGTTTTACCATCATGAAACCCATCTATTTAATGAAAAATAACTTTTTTTACTTTGTAATTTTTATCCTATTAGCGTCCTGTGGGCCCAGTGATGATTCAATGGACCCTGAAGTTGTCCCTGAAGATTTCAATATTCAACTTTCTGCCACGAACACTGCGGTTGTGGATGAGGTTGTACCCGTGATGATAAACTCATCAAAACCAATGGCTAGCCTGACCATATCATTTGATAATTTTCAAACCAGCACTACTGCCTTTTCAGATCAAGGAAGTTCACAAACCCGTTTTTTTAAGTTTGATAAATTGGGCATGAATTCTACTGTATATTTTCGTGCCAAGGACGAGGACGGTAATGAGTTTGATACTACCTACACTCCAAATATCTCTAGAGGTAATTCCGTTAAAATTAATCAGATAAAAATCAACTCTTTTGCAGGAATCGATACCACGCTAGATCCAGAATTTCCAGAAACTGACCCTAATCGTTTGGCAGATGTATTTTTTGTTTTACTGAAACCTGGAGTGGATATACGCAATGGCGATGTCAATGGGGCTAACGAATGGTACAGATCTCCGGTAAAGCAAAATCAAGGAGACCTGACCTGGGATCTTACCAACGCGGAACTTTACATTAACCCAGAATTTAGAATTTTATATACCATGGCCGATGATGATGGCAATTTTGTGCAAGACTTGATGCAAGCACCACCGTTTGAGCGTGAATTCAGACTTTCTGATTTTGCAGATACTCGTCCTAGTGAAGTAACTCTTTCTGTGCCATCGATAGATCTAGAAGTTGTGTTTACAGTGGATTGGAATTAAGACTTTGAAGTTGCTCTGCTTTCGCGAAAGCGAAATCCCATCACAACACTACTAAATAGATCGTTTGCCTTAACTTGCTTTCGAACTCTAAGTACCAATGAAAAAGATCATTGCCGTTTTAATCCTATGCATTTCTAGCCAGATATTAGTAGCACAAGGTGAGGCCAATATCTGGTATTTTGGTGATAAAGCTGGACTGGATTTTAACAGTGGCGTACCTGTCCCATTGAATAATAGCCAAATGACCACACAAGAAGGGTCTGCCTCTATAGCTGACCGATCTGGGAGGTTGCAGTTTTATACCGATGGTGTGAAGGTCTGGGCTAGAGACCATTCCATCATGCCTAATGGAAGGGGATTAAAAGGTAGTTTCTCCAGTACGCAGTCTGCGATGATCGTACCTGTACCAGGATCATCTACAGACTACGTTATTTTCGTCGTAGATAGCCAGGCAGACTTTAAGGGGTTAAACTATTCCACCGTGGACATGACCTTAAATGGTGGTCTGGGTGATGTGGTGGAGAAGAACGTGCAACTCGTTGCACCAACCTTGGAAAAAGTAACCGCAATAAAACATGCTAATGGCAGAGATATATGGGTCATCACCCATGAGAGAGAAAGTGACGCGTTTTATGCTTATCTCGTTACCGATACTGGTGTAAATGCTACACCCGTTGTTACCAACATAGGTCCGGTTATCGCAAGTGATTTTGTTTCCGATAATATCGGTTATATGAAGAGTTCTCCTGATGGAACCAGAATAGCAATGATTCACGCCAGAAATAGGGATTCTTTTCATTTGGTCGATTTTGACGCTAGCACAGGTGTAGTTTCCAATTTTATGAATATACCTGATAGTCGTGGTAACTATGGCGTCGAATTCTCTCAAAATAGTCAGGTGTTATACACTACTGATATTAATTCTACTGGTAACGGAATCATTCAATACGATATCACAAAAAGTACACCGTTTGAAATTTCCCTGACCATTAAGCGTTTAGCAGATCCTGTTCCAGGTAGTGGTTGGGGTGCACTACAGCTTGCCACGGACGGTAAGATTTATGCGACAAGAGTGCCTAATGATACCATAAACGATCAAATTAAAACACTGAGTGTCATCAACAATCCTGATGTACTTGGATCTGGTGCTAATTTTGAACTTGACGCGATCGATTTAGGTCAAGGTGCTGCACGGCTAGGGTTGCCACCTTTCATTCAAAGTTTTTTCAGTGTCGCTTTTGAAAGCGAGAATTTTTGTTTGGGCGATACCACAGAATTTAGGTTGAGCTCCTCACTAGACACTTTCGATTCTGTGTTATGGGATTTTGGCGATGGAAACACCTCTACTGTTGAAAATCCCACACATATTTATAGCGCTGCAGGGATTTATGAGGTGACATTAACCGTAAATGCGGGTGGAGAATCCAGCACCGAAACCCAAGAAATCGAAATCTTTGAACAGCCTGTTGCCAACCCTGTTGAGGATATAGCCATTTGCGATGTTGACAATGATGGATTTGCAGCTTTTGATCTCACTCAATGGAATAGCGTTCTTTTAGGCAGTCAGGATCCCGCACAATTCAACGTGACCTATTTTGCGTCTCAGACGGACTTGGATAATAACACACCTATTCAAGATCCAACCGCCTATATCAATAGCAACACGTTTACCGCTCAAGAAATTATTGCCCAGGTTACCAACAATGATAATGATGATTGTGCCGCTTTCGCGAAAGCGAATATACAAGTATTTGAAAGCGCTGTTCTAGCTGCAGATATTCCTAATCTCGTTTTTTGCGATAATACGAGTGTGGGAACCGATGCAGACGGCAGGACTCTATTTGATCTTACCACTCATGAGAATAGCTTTTTGGCCAATAGTTCCAATACCGTTTTTGACATCGCTTATTTTGAAGATAGTGGTCTTGCTACTCCTATTGCAGATCCTGCGAATTATGGTAACCTTACAAGGTCCCAACAGATTTATTTTACCGCTTCCAACCCAGACAATAATGACTGCCAGACGGTTGGTTCTTTTACCATCGAGGTCGAGGAACTGCCTAATGTAAATCCTGTCATCAGTCTCGAGCAATGTGATGATGACCAGGATGGTTTTAGTGTTTTTAACCTCGAGGAAACCAAAGAAGAGATTTCGAGTAATGCCAGCAACGAGGTTTTTACTTTTTACAGCTCCTTAACCGATGCAGAGCAAGGAGTTAATTCGATCACCGATCCAACCGATTATACCAATCAAACGGTTAGTAGTGATCTGGTTTTCGCACGAGTAGAAAGTCAAGCCGGCTGTTATCGTACAGCAGAAATACAGCTGACTGTAACCACCACACAGATTCCTGATTCTTTCTTACGAGAGTTTTACGCTTGTGATGACGGCGCTGATATCACCGATGGAGTTGCGACATTTGATTTTAGTAGCGTGGTACCAGAAATTGAAAATCAGTTCCCATCTGGACAGCAGTTGGTGATTCGGTTTTATAGGAATGAGAATGACGCCCTACGTGAACTGAATGCGATTGCCGATGTGTCTAATTATCAGAATGCAGGTTACCGCGACCAGCAAGAAATCTACGTGCGTGCGGATAGCGAGATTGATAATGACTGTTTGGGCTTAGGTCATCATATCACACTGAATGTGACGCGGCAACCTGAACTCGTCACGATTACAATACCAGATCAATGTGATACGGATGACGATGGTTTATACGAGTTTGATACCTCAGATCTAGAAAACCAATTGACAGGCAATGATCCGGCGTTTTCCATCACCTATACCGATCAAAACGGTACAACCCTATCCTCACCATTGCCTAATCCATTTGTGACTGGTTCTCAAACCCTAACTGCTAGGGTAGAAACCAACGCGATTGCTGGAAATACGGCCACATGTTTTGTTGAAATACCGCTGGAGTTTAATGTTAGAACTGCACCGCAAGCGCAGCCTGTCGATGACCTTAGAGCTTGTGGCAGTGACCAAGATGGATTATATGAGTTTGACCTCACACAAATTGAACAAGGTATTATCAATGGTCAAGCAGGTGCGGAGATCCGATATTTCAGAACCGACGGATCAGAGATTACATTAACTGCAGATAAAACTTTTATATCAACTGGAGAGCGCATTACCGCACGCTTAAGTTCTAGCGAAGAAAATAGTTGTTTTACCGAAACATCTTTCAACCTAATTGTTGATCAGCAGCCTGTTGCCAATGCTGTGGATGATGTGTTTTTGTGCCTGGATCCAAGTGTGCCTTTGACTAATGACTTTGACCTGACCGAGTTTGATGGGGTCATTTTAGGAAATCAGACAGCGGCATCTTTTACCATAGAATATTATGAATCGGCCGCAGATGCCATTGCTAAAGTTAATCCTATCACCACAGATTATACCGTTAACAATAGAAATACCGAAGTATTTGCCCGCATCAGTAATGTAGCTAATGAGACTTGTTATGAGGTCACCTCGTTTAGTTTAGGAGTTTATAGAATGCCCGTGGCCAACTCACCTGATGAGCTAGAGGTTTGTGAAAATCAAAATGGAGGTCCAGTTACCGTAGATTTAAATGTCCAAACGGATGCCATATTGAATGGACAGTCTGAAGTGGATGTGATCGTTTCCTACTATTTAAGTCTAACAGATGCAGAAGCTGGTATCAATGAAATAGCTTCTGGCCTATTAGAGACCGATCAATCAATAGAAGTGTTTGTACGCTCGGAAAACTTTCTTTTAGAGGATTGTTATGATACCACGTCATTTCAAGTGGAGCTTGTTGCTAGGCCCATTCTAGACCTAGAAACTGAATATCCATTATGTAATAGCCTCAATAGTTTAGAAATCGAATTCGACGGTGCCTATGATCGTATCGAATGGTCCACAGGGTCGACGACTAATCTTGTTAGTATTACTGAACCAGGAAGTTATTCGGTTACCGTTTATAATGAATACGATACGGTGATATGCGAAACCTATCGGGAGTTTACCGTGGTACCTTCCATAGTTCCAGAAATCGAGCGGATCGATGTTCAGGATTTTTCCCAAAACAGTAATTCAATAGAGGTTGTTTTGAGTTCGCAAGGCAGCTTTGAATACTCCATCGATGGGTTTAGCTTTCAGCGATCTAATGTTTTTGAGGGATTGGACGCCGGCACTTATGAGGTAACTGTTAGAGATATATCGGGTTGCGGTGTTTCTACAGAAACGGTGATTATACTGGATTACCCTAGATTCTTTACTCCCAATGGGGATGGATTTAACGATACCTGGCATATTGAAAACGCAGTTGCAGACCCTGCCTCACAAGTCTTTATTTTTGACCGCTACGGTAAATTATTGGGTAGGTTGACAGCTGCCGATCAAGGCTGGAACGGAACGTTTAATGGTGAACCTTTGCCATCCAGTGACTATTGGTTTGAGTATCAAATGTCGGATGGTAGGAGTTTTAGAGGGCATTTTAGTTTGAAGAGGTAGGTAAAAACTCTACTAAATCTCTTTTGAAATTATAGATAAGATTTAGTCCATATCTCTTAGATCTTCTGAAGTTGGATGGAACATTTCCATCATACCAGAGCGCAGTCAAGGACGGTAATCCTCTTCAAACTCCTCTGCGTTTAAATTTTGGGCTTATTATCATCTCCACCCATCTTCTGATTTCAAGGAAAAAGAAGATTGTGCCTTTAACGACACCTCCTAAGATTAAAAAGCGATCATAAAAAAGCCGCCCTTTTAAAGGCGGCTTTTCACATGAAAACTAAGCAGTCTATTCCTTATGCGGGAAGCAACACAGTGTCTACTACATGGATTACTCCATTCGATTGGTTTACATCTGCAATCGTAACCGTGGATGTTCCCCCATTTGAATCTGTCAAGATGACTTTACCACCTTTTAAGCTCGCCTCAAGTTCCTGACCGTTCACCGTGGTGACCGTGAAGGATCCGTTGTTTTGATTGATGGCATCAATTATCTTTTTTGCGCTGTAGTTACCTGCCACCACATGGTAGGTCAATACTCCTTGAAGAGCGGATTTACTTTCTGGCTTTAAAAGGCTTTCTACCGTGCCTGTTGGTAGTTTGTCAAATGCCGCATTAGTAGGTGCAAAAACCGTAAATGGTCCTTCACCTTGCAGCGTACCCACTAGGTCTGCCGCTTTAACCGCAGCAACCAGCGTGGTGTGGTCTTTTGAGTTCACGGCATTCTCGACAATATTTTTAGAAGGATACATCGCTGCGCCTCCAACCATGACGGTTTTCTCGTTGTTCATCATTTTATCACCTTCCATGCTTTTTGAAGGTCCACAGGAAACGATAGCGATGGCTGCAGACAGCATTCCTACTCTTAAGATGTTCTTGAAATTCATTTTTTTGTTTTAAGGTTATCTGCACATACAAACGCCTGATGCCAACTAACGGTTTTGCGATCTCAAGGTTTTGGTTTTTTATTAACGTGAAGAGTATAAAACAACAGTAGAACATTGTTGCTGTTACCGCTCTTTTACGTCGCTTATCTACACTTGCCTTATCAAACGATAATAGGTTGAACATTTCTCGCATGTGCTAGCATATGCGCTCAAAAAATTTCTTCCGAATTTTACCAGCAGTTACAAACAGTGCGTTCCCTTTTTTTTCGTGATCAAAGAATTTTCAATTAAATACCTTGGATTCACAATAAAGCATTAAAAATAGGCGGTTAACCGGCCTTTCAGGACACATTAAATAATTCCATTTTGCAATGATTTCAAAAAAACACTTGCTACCTCCTTTTGCCTTTCTTTTTGAACTTTCCCAATATATAAGAAATCCAGTGACAGGAAGGCTTGCGATGAGAATACTCAACAAAAAGGCCAGTATTTTACCTGGTAAACCAGCAATTGCACCGACATGTATATCAAAATTCATCCGCAAAATTTTATCAGACAACTCCAGATCCTTGTACGTACTATAAATTGTTTTGGAGGTTATCGGTGCAAGGGTTGTCTGGTCAAAGAATAGGTAATCTGAGTCGTAATATACCCCATCAGTATTTGAGACCTCCACATAGATACTACTTGTGGGCGCATGAGGATAATGAATTTCAAAATTGTCTGCCTCTGGATATTGCTCCCAAAGCTGCGGTAGCAATCGGTCAATAGGCTGGACATTTCCTTTATTGGAAAACTCATATGGGCTATCTGGAATCATAAAGGTCACTTCTTTTTCACCTCCCAATATTTTATAAATTCCTGCCTGAAACCAATCGTATGACATAGCTAGGCCAGAAACCGCAAAAATCAGTGCAAAAACGCATATGTAAAAGCCGCCTATAGAATGAAGATCAAAGTTCTTGCGCTTCCATCTTGTGGTATCCTTCCATTGAAAACTTAGCCTTTGCTTCAAACCTTTGCGCCGCTTAGGCCACCACAAAATGATACCGGAAATCAACATTATTAAAAAGATCAAAATAGCCACTCCTACCACCTGTTCTCCTATTTTATCAGGTAACCATAAATGCATATGTCCATCCAGTACCCAAGCGAAAAATCCGGTTAAATGATCTTCAGTATGTAGCAATTTACCTGTATAAGGATTTAGGAAAATGCTGCGATAAAACAAAGGTGACTCTTGGTAAAAAATGGCTTCTATAGATTCACCTGGTTCATTATAAACCGTCCCATGTAGAGATTTTCCTGGATACATTTCTGCAGCTAATTCTTTCACCATCGTTGGGGTTAAGACAGGTTGATCCCTTACCGTTACATATTTATAATCATCTGATAAGGCTTTGACTTCATCTTTAAAAGCCCACAAGGCACCGGTGATGGCCACTATAAATACCGCGGTCCCACTGGCAAGACCTAGGATTTTGTGTATGGATCTGATTATTTGTTTGAAAGTCATCTTAAAAAGTAGGTTTAAGTTCCACTGCCGTTTTGGTGCGATATCGCTTTCGCGAAAGCGAGATCTTACTAAAACTTATAGGTGAAGTTTGCCAGCACTGCACGTGGTTGTTGTGGATTTATCGTAGTCCAACCCTTGTAGTATTCTAAATTGGTCAGGTTATTAACCTTTAAAGCGATACGATACTTGTTGACTTCATAAAAAGCTGAAGCATTGTAAACCGTGTATGAAGGCAAAGTGAAATTACCAGTGGTGGTGTAGTTTTTCACAAATCTCTCACTAGCACCGTTGAAGCCAAACCCAACACCGAAACCTTGTAATGTGTTATCTTGAAAAGCATAGCTAGCCCAGAAGTTGTATAGATTTTTTGGTCCTGCCTCCAAAGGTCTTTTATTTAAAATGAGAGGATCGTCAGTTCTAGTGGTTTCACTGTCATTGTAGCTATAACCACCTCTAATGTTAAGTCCATTGATAGGGTTGGCATTAATTTCCAATTCTACTCCTTGACTTACTACCTCTCCATTGGCGATAAAATTGAATGGGTTTGCTGGATCTTGAATCACCCTATCTTGAACTGTAATATTATAATAGCTAAGTGTCCCATCAAGTCTATTGTCAAATAAACTGGACTTAATACCAGCCTCGAACTGGTTGGCCTGCTCTGGGTCAAAGGTTTGTAACCTTTGGGCGCCATCTTGAGGATCACCGACTAAACGAGGTGCTACATTATTAAATCCATTTTGATAATTTGCAAAGACCGAAAGTTCATTGTCAATGATTTGATAAAGCGCACCTAACTTAGGTGATAAGGCGGTTTGATTAAAATCATCTTCATCAGTAAGTATGTCACCATTATTATCAAAATGATCTAGTCTTAAGCCAAGCATTAAGGATAACTGAGGAGTGAAATTGACCACATCAGAAACATATAAGCTATAGATGCTATATTTTGAATTATTATTACCAACAGGTGTGTTTTCAAGAGCGGCATCAACGCCAGCAGTGGATAATGGAAACAAGTCATCTTCTACGACATCAGGTGTAAAAGGATCGTCGCCATTGAACCCACCTTCTGGTGTTACATTCCCATAAAACACATAACCCGTGCTATTATCAGTTGTGTTTACATTAAGGTAATCAAGTCCAATGACCATGCGGTTACGTTTCCCATCAATGTTGAAATTACCTATGAAGTTTTGTTGAATGTCTGTAGTATTAGTTTGAGAGTTCTGTTTACTAATGAAACGGGTAAAGGTATCATCAGGTAGAATGCCAAATTCAAAAAGATAGGAGTAATAACCGCGAGTCGAAGTGGCGCTTTTAGAAAGCAATGTTTGTGACTGCCAGTTGTCAGAAAGTTTGTAATCCATTTCAACGCGATAGTTTTGAGTAGGATTTGTAAGAGTTAAATCATTGCTGGTAAAAGAAAGTTTATTGTTGTAATTGAGCTCTTCAAGATTAGCTGATTCTGTTGGTGCATTTCTGTTCAGAAAAAGAAATGTAGGGTTTGTTTGTTCGGCTTGGGTAATCTCACCATAGAATGAGAACGAAAGCCTGTTATTCACACGGTAGGATAATGAAGGTGCAACAAAAAAGGAGTTTCTAAATCCCGCATCCTGAAACGATTCTTGAGTACTGTAAGAAGTATTCAAACGGAAGTAGAGATTCTCATTGCTGTCAAGGTTTGTATTAAAATCACCAACAATTTGATTGAAACCATAGGATCCAGAGGTGAATGAAAGCTCTCCACCGGTTCCAGAATAAGGTTTTTTTGTTACGACGTTAATTAAACCGCCGTAGGAAGAAACTGCATTCCCGAATAAAGTTGCTGACGGACCTTTAATCACCTCAATACGTTCAATATTTGCAGGGTTTATGGTACCATTTGTCAAGCCTGGCAATCCATTAACCAGTTGCGGCTGCAGAGAAAAACCTCGTAAGGCATAATATCCAGCACCATCACCTCCACGACCTGTGGAAGTCCATAATTGCTCTACGCCGGTGGCATTTTTTAGGGCATCATCAAAGTTGGTCACGACTTGAGACTCCAACAACTCAGAAGTTACTGTGCTATATACCTGTGTGTTTTCTATATCCTTTAGAGGAAGCTTTGCCACGTAAGCACTCTTTTTTCTGGAAAACTTATTGCGACGTTCGCCGTTTAAAGTAACTGTGCCTAAAATTTCATTCCCTTCATAGAGGACTATGGTTCCTAAGTCTTTGGGCGAACTATCTTGAATAGAAACTTGAATTTCTCGAGATTTGTATCCAATCGAAGAGAATAGTAAGGTAATTGTTCCTTCTCCTATCCCAGAGATCTTAAAGTCACCGTTGCGATCACTTTGACTTCCAACAGTAGAATTCAAAACCGAAACATTAACAAGAGATAAAGGTTGATTGTTACTGTCTACTAACCTTCCACTGATGGTGGTAGTTTGAGCGTAAGAGATGAAAGAGAACAGTATTAATAATAACGAGAAATTAGAACGAACTTTCATTTGTTTTTATTTAGACTAATTATATATAGTTGAATTTGGCTGCGAATTTATACAGCGGAAATGTACTTTCCAAGCTATTTGTATTTATTCTAAATAATATTTTAGCGACGTATTTTGGATAGCGTGTTGACGCTGCTTGCGGGAAATATTTTACCTTCAATTATCCACTGCTTTTGGATCTATAGCGGTTTTGGCTTGACTTAATTGATGTAGTTACTCGCCTCCATGACCTAAGTAGGGTAAAACTCGAATATTAATAGTGATTAGTGTTACAACTTAAACTTTACATTTATTCTGAGACTTGGGAAAATCCGTTGGGTATTAACAGATAGTCTGAAATACCAAGGGTGGAAGCTGTAATAATTTTATTAAGATTCGTAGCAGAGTGTACTTAAAAAATTACTCTAGGTCACATAAAATTGTTGAAAATAAAAATTTGAAACCAATGTAAATTCAGCAATAGTGGTACATACGCTCATTTTCATAAGCAAAAAAAGCCACCTTACAGGTAACCTTTAAATTGAAGATAGCCAATTTAGATGGTGTTCTTAAAAATCAAATAACTAAAAATCATAGCATTTGCTATGATTTGATAGGCATTGAAAGCCTCATTTGTCGGGATGACAGGATTTGAACCTGCGACCACACGGCCCCAGCCGTGTACGCTACCAGACTGCGCCACATCCCGATTTGATCGCTACTTAAAGCGTCAAATATAACTCGTGATTAAACATTGAACAAGAAATGCATGATGTCACCATCCTGTACAATGTATTCTTTTCCTTCTACTTTAAGTTTTCCAGCTTCCTTTACTTTTTGCTCTGATCCATATTCCACATAAGTGTCGTATTTGATCACCTCAGCGCGTATGAAGCCTTTCTCAAAATCGGTGTGTATAACGCCTGCAGCTTGAGGTGCAGTTGAACCGGCATTGATGGTCCATGCTCTCACTTCTTTAACTCCTGCAGTGAAATAGGTTTCTTGATTAAGCAACTTATAGGCAGAACGTATCAATTTTGCACTACCAGGCTCATCTAATCCCATGTCAGATAGAAATTCCTTGCGCTCTTCATAATCCTCTAACTCTGTAATATCTGCTTCCGTTCCCACAGCAAGTACAAGAACTTCGGCGTTTTCATCCTTGACAAGTTCCCTTACTTTTTCAACATATTCATTACCATCAACCGCTGCATCGTCGTTCACATTGCATAAATACAAAACAGGCTTGTCTGTAATGAACTGTAAAGGCTTTATAAATTCTTGTCTTGCGGTATCATCTACTTGCACCGTACGAACAGATTTACCCGATTCCAACGCACGCTTTACAGCTGAAAGTACTTCATCTTCCTTAATGGCATCTTTGTTGCCTGTTCGCGCAGCCTTTTTGACCTTCTCCAATTTCTTATCAACGGTCTCCAAGTCCTTTAATTGAAGTTCGATATCTATGGTTTCCTTATCTCTAATTGGGTCAACGCTACCATCAACGTGAACAATATTATCATTCTCAAAACAACGTAAGACATGAATGATGGCATCTGTCTCGCGTATGTTACCCAAAAACTGATTCCCTAATCCTTCTCCTTTACTGGCTCCTTTAACCAGTCCTGCGATGTCCACGATTTCCACAGTTGCTGGCACTACTCTTTCTGGATTGACAAGAGACTCCAACTTCTCTAATCGTGGATCTGGTACATTTACCACACCTACATTAGGTTCAATAGTACAAAATGGAAAGTTGGCGCTTTGCGCCTTTGCATTAGACAAACAATTAAACAAGGTGGACTTACCTACATTAGGAAGACCTACGATTCCTGCTTTCATAAAAGACTTTTTTTAAGCGGCTGCAAATATACGTTTATAGCTTAGGAATATTTAAAAATGCGATAAAACAAAAAGGCTCTTGCGAGTACCGCAAGAGCCTTTTCAAATATCCTTTGACTGTTGTAATCTATTCTGTTTCCATCTTCATTTCCTTTACTGGCATACCAAGTTCACCTATAATAGATTTTAGGCCTGGAATGTTGATGTCTTTAATCTCAACTTCTTGAATCATGGACATGATCTCGCTCACATTCATATCATCTCCCAAAATTCTCGCGACACCTAATCCCATATCGTCTGATCTGCCATACACAATGATCTCATCGATCGCATCTTGAGAACCGTCAAACATCATCTTCATTTTTACGCCATCACTACTGTGTGACATCAGTAATTCATACTTCTCATTTTGAAAGATCTTATCCAGTTTAGCCGATTCTGTAAGGTACAAGTCCTTATTATCATCTTTTGCCGGTAAAGCAATAAGATTTACCTTTTCTATGGATTCATAAGCCTCACGTGACTCTGGTGAAAATTTTGATGCATCGACTCCTAGGATGGATTTAGGAATACTTGTGGTGATAAACCCATCTTTTTCTGCGCTGTCAACGTAGAATTGTTGAAGTGATTCTTCGTTACTACATGATGTCAATAGCGCCATGACTGTTAGTGATATGGCAACAATTTTTAATATTAGCTTGTTCATGATAAAAGTTTTTGGTGGTGGTTATTTATTTCTGCGTTGCTTTTTCTATCTGCTTCTGGCCTGGTATGTTCATTTTTTGGGTAATTCTAGCAATCTCGTTAAGATCAAGGTCTCCAGTGATGACTAGAAGAACCGTGTCTGCTTTATTGCCATCTGCATCTTCCATGAACATGACCAGTTCACGTATTTTAGTATCAGTGTTGCCCTTGCGCATATGAAAGGTGAACTTCTGGCCATCTTCCTTATTGCTCATCAATAATTCCATCTTGTTTTTGGCAATCATTCCGTCTGTAAATGTTCTCATTTTTTGAGCAGAGTTCATATCATCGGTAGTGTAAACCCTTAAATCTTTAAGGTTACCAACGGTTTTCATCAATTGTGCAAATTCTGGGTCCTCGCTGTCTATTCCAGCGATCATTTTGAACATGGCACTGGTCACTCTAGTTTCTGACACGTGCTTTAAATTGCCCACTTCGTCAAAATTCTGGGCGTTTGCTGTTATTGCAAGTGCAAAAAACAGGACTAGGGTTATTATCTTTTTCATCGTTTTGTTTTTAAAAATTAATCTTGGTTGATATTAAAAACCTGTGCGGTTTGTTTATTTATTTGGGTAATGGGTTGCAAGTTTTGTTTGCCTTTGTTGAATTTACTGGACACTAATTCAAGGGCTGCCACGGTTGCTTCATAGGCTTCTTCTGGAGATTCATAGGTTCCCAAATCAGCGTCGTTTGAATGATCATATAGGCCTGAACCTACAGCTACCATTAGGGAAACACTCGCGGCTACCGCAATGCCGGTCCAGGTCCTGCGATTGAATTTTTTGTTGTGGAGCTGTTTTGATTTCACTTTCGCGAAAGCGTCAAAACCACCATCATCAATGCTCTTCTCCATCTCATAACTATGAAACAGACCTTTGTAGACCAAGTGCTCCTGAGACACACGATCACTTTTGAAATAATCTCTTAAATCCTGCTCTTCTTGAAGGCTGGTCTCGCCTTCCCAATATTTTTCCAGTAGCTTGTTCATGCTATTTCGGTTTTATATGCTTCTTCTATTTTTTTCTTGAGCAACTTGCGTGCCCTGCTCAAATTGACTCGTACTGCGGTGGACTTCATGTCCATAATACGCTCGATGGCTTCATAATCGTAATGCTCAATATCACGCAAGTGCAGTATGGTTCTATAATTCTCTGGCAGGCCTGCAATCATTTTTCTCACCATGCTTACCTGCGACTCTCTTTCCAGTTCATCCTGTGCATTGCGGTCTGCAGACTCATAATTGCTGTGTACAATCTTTAAATGACTGGCCTGTTTACTCTTTAATCTATCTAGGGAATAATTCTTCACCATCTGCATCGCATAGGCTTCCTTATTATTGATGTCTTTGATATCAGATCGCTTTTCCCAAAGCTTCAACATGGTTTCCTGTACAGCATCTGCAGCCTCTTCATGCGAGGTGAGCAATCTGCGGGATAGGAAATACATTTTTTGCTGTACTTCTTTGAAGGTCGCTATGAAAGTTGGTTGATTCATTCCTGCGGTTCTATTTTCATGACGAGCCTACTATCGAGTTGTTACAAAAGCCTTGCATTTTTTTCCTAAAGCATCGATATGTAGCATGATTTGTGCATTACTTAAGTGATTTATGATGTCTGTAAAGGACATTGATTATTTTTAGCTCTATATATTTTCCCTTTATGAAACTTTTCAAATCCCTATTTATCATTATCGCCAGCATGGGAATCCTATCCAGTTGTGCAGAAGATAATGATGATCAATTTGCCAGCGATAGAATAGTAAAGAACTTTATCTATCGAGGCATGAATACCTTCTACTTATATAAACCTAATGTGGATGTATTAGATAATGACCGTTTTGCAACAACAGCAGAGTTGGAAAATTATCATTCCCAATTTGATTCACCAGAATCCTTTTTTGAATCCTTAATCTTTGACCGCGAGCGTACAGATCCTTTCAGCATCGTAGTCAGTGATTACGTTGCCTTAGAACAGGCACTGTCAGGAAACACTCTGAACAATGGTATGGAATTCGGTTTAGTTAGATATCAAGGTAATCAAAGCCAAGTTTTTGGTTATCTACGTTATGTGTTGCCCAATTCTGATGCTGATAATAAAGGTGTCGAGCGTGGTCAGATCTTTAATGCGATTGATGGCATTCAATTGAATGACACTAATTTTAGAACATTGTTAGCACAAAACACCTATACCATAGGCCTAGCTGATTTTAATGGTGGTAATCCTGTTGCCAATGGAGACGAAATAACACTTTCAAAAACACAGCTACAGGAAGACCCAATTCTAGTGAGTAAAGTCATCACTCAAGGTAATGCTAAAATAGGCTACCTACTTTACAATAGTTTCTTGAGGCAATATGACGATAATCTCAATGCTGTATTTGCAGATTTTAAAGCACAAGGTGTTACCAATCTTGTTCTGGATCTTAGATACAATAGCGGTGGTAGTGTCAATACCGCTATCACACTGGGAAGTCTCATCACTAACAACCCTACCACTGATGTATATTCCAGAGAACAATGGAATCCTGAAGTACAGGAATTTCTCCAAAACAACAATCCTGATCAATTGACCAATTTCTTTAGAAACACCACTTTTGATGGTAATAATCTCAATCGATTAGGTCTTAATAAGGTGCACATCATTACTACCTCAAGTAGCGCCAGTGCTAGCGAATTGGTGATCAACGCCTTGGATCCTTATATCAATGTGGTTCAAGTAGGTGATGAAACGGCAGGTAAGTTTCAGGCAAGCATTACTTTGTACGACAGCGAGGATTTTGGACGTTCTGGAGCAAATACTTCACATCGTTATGCAATGCAGCCATTAGTACTAAAAAGTCTTAACAGCATAGGAAACACAGATTACTTTGACGGTCTTGCTCCTGATATTGCTTTACGAGAGGATTTCGGTAACCTTGGAGTTTTAGGCGATCCTGATGAACCTTTGTTGAGAGCGTGCCTTAACGATATATCCATTAATGGAAGTATCTGGAGACCAACTGATATTTCACTAAGTGTTCAAAACCTTGAATTTATGGACAGTAATGATTTCAAGCCACTGGGTAATGAAATGTGGAAGGAAGATACCACGCTGCCTATAAAGTAAGCTGTATCACAACGTATCTTTGCAGCCTTTGGAATTTCCCAAAGGCTTTTTTATGCATTCAAAAGTATCTATAATCGGTGGTGGTCTTACAGGCTTGACACTGGCTTATCTCTTAAATAAGGCTGGAATTGATTTCCACGTTCTGGAGGCAAGACCACGACTAGGCGGCCGTATTTTTACAAAAATGTCTGGTAACCACATACCGGTAGATCTAGGCGCCGCATGGTTTTGGGATTACAACCCACAATTGATAGGGCTTTTGAAAGAACTTGAACTTCTTTCTTTTCCTCAAGAAATGGGTAATAAAGTGTGGTATCAGCCGAGTCCCAACCAGGCTTTTCAACAAATTGAAATCCCAGAGCAGCAACAGACCAGTTATCGAATTCATGGTGGTACAACCAATTTGACTCTCTCGCTGGCGTCCCAATTAAACCCAGATAAAATCAAATTAGATTCTCAAGTAATCAACATCGCCTATCGCTATTCCAAATATACCATTCAGACCACTAATGGATTTTATGACGCAGACATAGTCATCAATACATTACCACCAGCACTGGCATGCGAGTTGACTTATAATCCAGGACTTCCCGATGACTATCTAGAAATAGCCAGAAATACACATACCTGGATGCAAGGCAGCATTAAGTTTGGTTTGGGTTTTAAAACCGCTTTTTGGAAAGAACTCAACATTCCGGTAACCGCGTTTAGCAACTTTTCAGCGGCAAGCGAGGTGTATGATTATTCAAATCAGACCGGCGACCGCTTTGCCATCATGGGATTTTTGAATCCGCAAGTGAGCGCCATGGATAAAGCGACACGCAAGGATCAAGTATTGGAGCAGTTAAGTTCCTTTTTAGGGAAACCTGTCATGGATCATGTTTCCTATGAGGAATATGCCTGGAATGAAGAGCCGTTTACCGCTTCTGCAGGGACCATGAATCTGCCACCGCACCAGCATAACGGTCATCCTATTTTAAGGTCCAGTTTTAACAACAACAGTTTGATCATGGCTGGTTCTGAAACCAGTGCTGTCCTTCCGGGTTATATGGAAGGTGCTGTAAATTCTGCTTATAAAACCTTTGATCGTATAAAGGAATTGATTTGAGGTAGATTCGCTTTCGCGAAAGCGAAAATCAATTCATATCTTTAGGAACTTAATTTAGTTTCATGAAGAATTACACATTTTTACTACTTCTATTGTTGCCTTTACTGGCCGTTTCACAAAAGCTAGATCTGGATCTGGTTAAAAATCTCAAACCTAGAAACATAGGACCTGGCGGCATGTCGGGCCGTGTTACTGCCATCGATGTGGTAGAAAGTAACCCAGACATCATCTATGCAGGTACTGCCAGTGGTGGTTTGTGGAAATCTGAAAGTGGTGGCATCGCTTGGGAACCCATTTTTGACGATCAAGTCACGGCTTCCATAGGTGCAGTTGCAATACAGCAGTCTAATCCTAGCGTTATCTGGGCTGGAACAGGAGAAGGAAATCCTCGTAACTCGCTCAATGGTGGTTATGGGATCTTCAAATCGCTAGATGCTGGAAAATCCTGGCAATCTATGGGTCTCGAGAAGACACGACACATTCATAGAGTGATCATTGACCCTACAAATCCAGATGTTGTTTATGCCGCAGCCATAGGCTCTCCATGGGGCGAGCATCCAGAACGTGGTGTATTCAAAACCACAGATGGCGGGAAGACCTGGAACAAGGTTTTATACACCAACGACAAGTCTGGTGCGGCAGATCTAGTGATGGATCCTAGCAACCCTAATAAACTAATTGCAGCGATGTGGGAACACAAGCGTGATCCATGGTTCTTTAAATCTGGAGGTGAAGGTTCTGGTCTTTATATCACTCACGATGGTGGTGCAAACTGGAAAAAAATGACCGATAAGGAAGGTCTTCCAGGCGGTGAGTTGGGACGCATAGGTGTTGCCATAGCTCGCAGCAATCCAGATATTATTTATGCTCTGGTTGAAGCCAAAAAGAATGCACTTTACAAAAGTGAAGATGGTGGTTTTAACTGGAAGAAAATTAATGACAAGAGCGACATAGGTAACAGACCTTTCTATTATTCTGAAATCTATGTAGATCCCATTAATGAGAACCGAGTTTATTCTGTGTTTACCTACGTCAACGTTTCTGAAGATGGTGGTAAAAACTTTGAACAATTAATGCCAGCTTACGGCGCTAACAATGGTGTGCATCCAGACCACCATGCCTGGTACATACATCCAGAAGATGGCTCGTTTATGATTGACGGTAATGACGGTGGTTTGAACATCACTCGAGATAGAGGTAAATCCTGGAGATTCATAGGCAACTTACCGGTTGCACAATTTTACCATATTAATGTAGATATGGATATACCCTACAATGTTTATGGCGGTATGCAAGATAACGGTAGCTGGCGTGGTCCTGCCTATACCTGGCGCGATCAAGGAATAAGAAATAGCTACTGGCAGGAAATTAGCTTTGGCGATGGTTTTGACGTGGTTCCAGATCCAGACAACAGTCGTTTTGGATACTCCATGAGTCAGCAAGGCTCTGTGCAACGATTTGACTGGCAGACAGGAAATAACTACAGCGTTAAACCTACACATCCAGATCCAGATGTTGCATTGCGATTCAACTGGAATTCGGCAATAAACATCGATCCATTTGATAGCAGTACGCTGTATTTTGGGAGCCAGTTCGTACATAAGTCCACTGACAAAGGTTTGACTTGGACCGTGATCAGTCCAGATTTGACCACTAACGATCCTGAAAAGCAAAAACAAGGAGAATCTGGTGGATTGACCATGGATGCCACTGGAGCAGAAAATCATACCACACTGCTTGTCATCGAACCTAGCGCCGCAGAGCGCAATATTATTTATACAGGATCTGACGACGGTCGCGTTCATGTTACTAAAGATGGCGGCGGCAGCTGGACAGACATTAGTAAAGGACTTAAAGGCCTGCCTGAAGGAAGCTGGATTGCACAAATCAAAGCATCTGCAACAAAAAAAGGTCATGCCCTACTTGTTGCAAACGACTACCGCAGATTTAATTACGAGCCTTATGCCTACCGTACCACAGATTATGGTAAGAGCTGGAAACGCATTGTAGATGCAGACGATGTAGAAAGCTATACGTTAAGCATAATCGAGGCTCCAGACCAGAACAATCTCATGTTCCTTGGTACAGACGATGGACTTTACATCTCGATTGATGCTGGTGAGAATTGGGTAAAATACACCAATGGATTCCCTACGGTTTCTGTAAAGGATCTAGTGATTCATCCTAGAGAACAGGATCTAGTTATAGGAACCTTTGGACGTGCCGCATGGGTTTTGGATGATATTAGACCTTTGAAGGACATTGCTTCCGCGAAAGCGAAATACGATCAACCCATCAAATTATTTGAGCCGCCTATCGCTTATCAAGCAAGATATCAACAACCTACCGGAAGCCGTTTTGGTGGTGATGCCATTTATCAAGGTGAGAACCGCGGCAGCTCAGGATCTTTCAAATATTACTTTGACAAAGAACTTTCCAAGCAGGTGGATAGCACGGCAAGAGACACCATACGCCTTAAGATATACGATGGTGACCGTTTGATCAGGACCTTGGAATCCAAAGTTCCCAAAGAAACAGGAATCTATCAATGGAGCTGGAGACTGCGCGAGAAAGGTGGCAATTATCCATCGCGCAATATCAATAAGAGCAAAAGAGAAAATGCTGGTGTAGATGTATTGCCAGGAACCTATAAAGCAGTGATGGAATATGGAGATGTCACTAGTGAAACCATGATTACGGTTGAGGATGACCCACGAGTGGATGAATTGACCGCAGCAGACCGTAAGGCAAAATACGACGCCATGAAAAAGCTGGAAGCGTTGACCCAAGAGGTTTATGACATCACTCAAAAACTTGCCGAAAACAAAAAAACGGCCACCACTTTTAATGAGATGCTTAAAGAAAAAGATAAAAAAGCATATGAAGAACAAATAAAAACCACAGATTCCATTATCAAAGCCATTGAAAAGGAACAGGCAAAATACTTTGGATCAATTGATGAACGTCAAGGAATCACACGCAATCCAGAGGTTACCGTTACTCAACGTATAGGTAGCGCACGTGGGTACATCGATAGCCGTCAAGGTCCACAAACTAAAACGGAAAGCCAGTTGTTCGAGCAAGCCCAGCAAGCTGCCAACAAAGCCATGACCGAAACGCAACAGTGGCTGGACCAGACATGGGAGCCCTACAAAAACGAAATGAAAAATGTCCAGATCAACCTTTGGGAATAGTAGCCTATGAAAATGGAAAAAATCACCTTCCAGAATGCAGATGGCTATGAACTAAGTGGTCGCCTGGAACTACCTGTTGATCAAAAACCGCATAATTATGCGGTTTTTGCACATTGTTTCACCTGTAGTAAAAACTTTACGGCGACCCGCAATATCACGCGAGCCTTGACATCTTCGGGTTTTGGCGTGCTCAGGTTTGACTTTACAGGTTTGGGCGATTCTGACGGTGATTTTGGGGACACAAATTTCTCTGGCAATGTCGAGGATCTACTGGCCGCCATAGATTACCTGTCGACTCATCATAAAGCACCATCACTCGCCATAGGACATTCCTTAGGTGGTGCTGCTATAATTTTCGCTTCCGCGAAAGCGGAATCCATTCAAGCTGTAGCAACTATTGGAACACCTAGCGACACAAAGCATGTGAAACACCTTTTTGGCGATCAAATTGAAGCCATTATTGAAAATGGAGAAGCCGTGGTAGAATTGAGCGGTCGCCCGTTTAAAATCAAGGAGCAATTCCTGCGCGATGTGGATGAACAGATGTTGACGCAAACCTTGAGAGATATGCGCAAACCTCTATTAATTTGCCATTCACCACAGGATAACACGGTTGGAATACAGCATGCAGAACGATTGTATCACGCCGCGATCCATCCCAAAAGCTTTTTAAGTCTAGATGGTGCAGACCATCTTCTTACCAACAAGGAAGACAGTCATTATGTAGGCAATGTGATTGCGGGTTGGGCCAGTCGTTATCTGGAACTACCAGAAATAAAAACCATTAAATCCCGACATGAAATAGCTGCAAGTCTTAATGCCGCAGATGGTTTCACTACCCAAGTTAAAGCTGGAAAACATTACTTAACCGTGGATGAGCCGCTAGAAATTAAAGGAAATGACTACGGTCCTACTCCATACGATTTATTATCCAGCGGACTAGCGGCCTGTACCGTGATGACGATACAGATGTATTCCAAGCGCAAAAAATGGCACGTGGAAGATGTAGAATGTCATGTGACGTATGACAAGCAACATGCCGCTGACTGTGAAAACTGCGAGGACAATAGCTCCAAAATTGACACCTTCACAAGACACATCAAATTCCCTAAAGAACTGGAGGATCACCAAATTAAAAAACTACTGGAAATAGCCGATAAATGTCCCGTGCATAGAACCCTACATTCCAAAACTCAAGTGATCACACACCTGTTATGATCTTCACTTTTGAAACCACATTGACGCATAATGGTTGGGTTGGCGCCTTGATCATACCAGAGGATATTTCAGAACAGCTTGAATCAGCAAAAATCAAAAGAGTCGTAGCAGATTTAATCGTTTCAGGAAAGGAAATGACGCTCTATGCTGGCGTTATCAAAAGAAAGGGTATCAAATACTTGATGCTCTCTAAGGCAAACAAAAAAGCCTTAGCAATAGAAGAAGGCAATACCGTCAACGTCACCATGAAAGAAGATACCAGCAAGTATCAAGCGCCAATGACGGAAGAATTGGAAGCGGTTCTATTAAGTGATTATGAAGCTTATGAAATCTTTGAATCCCTATTGCCTGGTAAACAACGCAACATCATTTTCATGATTTATGGCATCAAGGATTCGCAAAAAAGAGTCGATGTGGCGCTCAACGCGATGGAGAATCTGAAAATGGGAAACCTCAACCCCATCAGGTTTGAGAAACTACTACCCTATTAAAATGAATTGATTTTTAAAGAATTGTGAAATGGTTGGTCGTGGTAAAGCACTTGACTAACTTTAACCATCAAATCTAATCACTAAAAAAAATCAAATGAAAAAATTAAACGTAGCCATCATGATCATGGCATTAGTTTTCACAGTCTCTTGTAAAGAAAAAGAAAGCGACGCAATGGACGAAAACAACATGGATACTGAAGAAGTTGAAATGAACGACGAAATGGATAACGAAGGCATGGATGAAAAAAAATCGATCGTAGTGCCTATGGGATCCAAAAGTGAAAGCAACGTAACTGGATCTATATCGTTTGTAGAAGAAAATGGTGTGGTCACTATGAGTGCAAACCTAACAGGGTTTACTGCAGCTGGGACACATGCGATCCATATTCATGAAAATGGGGATTGTAGCGCCATGGACGGTTCAAGCGCAGGTGGCCACTGGAATCCTACATCAGATGAGCACGGCGATTGGGGTGATGGTAGCTACCACATGGGCGATATAGGAAACCTTGAAGCAGATGAAGAAGGTACAGCTGTCCTTAAGTTTTCGACGGACCAATGGTGTATAGGCTGTGATGACGAAACTAAAAACATCGTAGGCAAAGGTGTTATCGTACACGCAACTGCAGACGATTTCACATCACAACCTAGTGGTGCAGCTGGCGCAAGAGTCGCATGCGGCGTGATTGAATAAGTACTTCCTATCCTGAAAATAAGAAATCTACAAGTCTCTAGCTTGTAGATTTTTTTTTGCATCTTTAAAAATCCTTAAAATACATTATGAATGCACAACCAGATCTATTAATTGCTCGCTTACAAGAAGGCAGCGAGGTCGCTTTTAATAGAATATATGAACGATATCACAAGGCATTGCATGGAGTCATCTTTGCGATTGTAAAAAATGAAGATGTTGCACAAGAGATTCTACAAGATGTATTTATTAAAATTTGGAAAAATGCAAATAGCTATGATAAATCCTCTGGAAGGTTTTTTACCTGGACGCTCAATATAGCTCGTAATGCATCAATAGATTACTTGCGCAGTAAAAATCATAAAAACAGCCTCAAAAACTTAAGTACCGATAATTTCGTAGATGTTATAGTGTCCAATGAAAATCTCGATGATCAAACAGATGGAATGTTTATCAAACAATGGGTGGAAAAACTAGAGCCCATGTGTGTAAAAATCATCGATATTATTTTCTTTAAAGGATTCACCTTTAAGGATGGAGCTAAAGAGCTGGATATGCCATCTGGCACATTAAAGACCAGACACAGAAGGTGTCTGAATAATTTACGAGAAATGATGATCAACTAATGACGTTAGAAGAATTAAAAAATAGCGGAGATCTAGAGGCGTACGTTTGTGGTGTATTGTCACGTGAGCGTTCTAGAGAGATCTCAAAGCAGATCAACGAGAGTGATGAGCTTCAATTAGAAGTTCAGCAAATCGAGGATGCTTACTTTAAACTTGCTGCTGGAATATCTCCTAAAATTGACGAGGTCAAAATTTATGAGAACCTACGCAGATATATAAAGGAACAAGGTCGTGATGAGGATGATTCCATCAACTGGAGTCAATATCTAGGATGGGCAGCTGCCGTATTGCTCTTTATTGGAGCTGGGTACTTCTTCCGTGAAAATACAAACCTTAATGAACAGCTGGTTGATACGGAGCGTACCAACAACATACTAAATAATGAGTTAGAACAACTTGACGAACTCAATGCTGATTATCAAGAAGCTCTTGCATTTATTAAAGATAAAAACACCGTTAAAGTCAATCTTGCTGGTCAAGGTGATTATGCCAACACTAGCGCTGTTGCGTTTCACAATCCGGTTAGAGATAAAACTTACGTAGATGTTTCTGGGTTGCCAGAAGCTCCAGAGGATATGACTTATCAATTATGGTCCTTAACACTAAATCCATTGACTCCTACTAGTCTAGGTGTGATGGCCATGAATGATCAAAAGTTCATTGAATTTGAAAACTCTTTTGATACGCAAGCCTTTGGTATTACTCTAGAAAAAGCTGGTGGAAGCCCATCTCCTACTCTAGAGAGACTATATACTTTAGGAGTTATAGAGTAATCATAGCACCACATTAATTTGCAAAGCCGCGACCTTTAAATAAGGTCGCGGCTTTTTTAGATGATGCTCAAAAGAATCCTGCGCAATTGCAAAACTTGTATATACCACATCTATATTTGAAATTGTAGACTACTATATCGGTAGGTTCATTTCAAAACAAAAAAATGCCTGACTCTTGCGAATCAGGCATTCCTAAACTAACCAACCAATAGTACTCTAGATTTCTCAAGCCTAGAGTGACTAACTATCTGTTTATAGATACGTAGAATAAGTAGTTATGGTTTTAAATAGACTGGATTTCTTTATAGGTCATAGGACCCATTTCATATTCTGTTTCCAGTAATTCCTCTTTAAAACTATTGGCCTCTTCTATTCTACCATTTTCTTTTAAAATCAGTGCAGAATGGAATTGTGCTACCGGTTCAAAGGTTTTACCTATCACGTGTTCTTCATGATTTGCCAGAGCCTCTTTAGGATTACCATTTTTAAGCAGCGCATATCCTAATAAGTCATACGTTTCAGGTGTGGCACGGTGGCTTACTTCCATATAAGCCAGTTCAACAGCTTCCTGCGTTTTTCCAGCATCAATGAGTTCATTAATTTTATAAGCGTTGTACATCGCTCCATATGCAGGATTACTGACTTTTTTCATGAAATCCTCTTTCAACGCGTTTGCCTCGTCTGTGTTATTTTCAAAAGCGGCAACCTCTGCCAGTTCAAGATTATAATCTGGTATAGGGTGACGTTCTTGAAGTTTTTCTAAAATTGTTCTAGCTTCTGCAGGATCGCGATCATTGGAATAGGCAATCCAAGCGATACCTTTTAAGGCATACGTATTTGTTGGATCCAATTCCAAGGTCTTTAAATAATATTCATAGGACTTATCTAATTGACCATTGTGGCCATAATAATCGGCAATGTTGGAATAACTCCATAGAACCTTGGCATTGCTACCACTTTGTTCCGCTAATTTCATGGCGCGCTCCATGAGCGATATCGTAGTTTCCAGTTGACCTATGTGGTCGTTCCATTTTGCAGCGCGTATGAGGTAAGAGTAGTCGCTGGTATTGCGTAGACTGTCCAGAAGGTTTTCAGCGGTAGAGTAATCACCCAACTCCATCGCAATATCAAATTGCACGAGCTGGCTCTCTGGAGCGCTGTAGATTTGAGTAAAGCTGGACATTAAGCTGTCTGCTTTTTTGAATTGGTGTTGTTTTATATAAGCTTGCGCCAGTGCTCGCTTTGCGTTCTCTGGTTTTATGGCTGTTTGTTTTACTACGCTTTCGCGAAAGCGTACTGACTCATTCAAATATGCTACATCTCCAGTGAGATCAAACAAGGTGTTGAGCTTTCCTGCAATCCTAGCATTCCAAACGATTCTTGTGGAGTCTCCATTGACCTCATCCTTGAGCTCTTGAATGTCAGTCTTTAATTTCTGAATGATCTGCTGTTCTGACTGGTTGAGATACTGCTCATAATCTTCAGGATCTGTGATGTTTTTGGAGACTGTTTTTTCAGCTTCTTGACAAGAAACCAAAATCAGCAACAATAGGGTAACGTAATATATCTTTTTCATAAGTGTAAAAATAACAAAGCCGATTCCAGTTAAAGAATCGGCTAGGTTTATAAATTCTAGTTTTCTAGAAACTAGCTGGTACTAAGTATGGGAACGTAGGAGATACAACCCCAGTTTCCAATCCAACATTATCGGTTACAAGTTCTGGCAAACCACCTTCACCATTAAAACGTGCTCCATCATTTCCACCAAAAAGTAGGATTAAAGAAACGTCAATAACGTCATCTTGTAATCTTCTTCCTGTCAAAAAGTTTGAAGTGCTTTCAAAATAGGTTGTTGGTCCAGTTGCATTAGGTGCTACTTGTAGAACATCCAAGGCTAATGCTGTAGTCAATAAAGTTTGGTTCAATCCTAAAATATTAGTTTCATATTCGAGAGTTGTTCCAGCAGTATTACTGTAAGCAGCATAAAGTCCATCTACTTTATCAGAAAAGACACCTTGCCATTGGGAAATTTGATTTGCAGGGATCGTAACGTTAAAAGCATTTTCCTGGGCATTTGTAGTTGGAAAAACAGTGTTGATTCCTGGACGACCCATTTGATCTTGTTGTACAAAAGTTCCAGTGAAATCAGTACTTGCGTTTATTGGACCTGTAATGTCATCATCATCGTTACAGCTTATTACAAGAGCGCTAACGGCTAGAGCAAAAACCATGTATTTTATATTAAATATTTTCATTGTATTCAGTTTTATAGTGTTGATTATTATCTCTTTTTGGTTTCTACCCAAACGTTGTAGGCAGCTGGTAAACCAGTAGTTGTATTCAATAATTGATCTACAATGTGTGGTGGTGCTGTTCCCAACATAGAATTAGGTATTTCAATAACAATCGCGTTAGTATTCAACGGTGCAAATGTATTGTTTCCAGTAGTTCCAAAACCTTCTGCTGGAGCGGTAGCGACAACATTATTAAAAGCTTCAAAATCAAAGAAGAAAGCATCTTGACGTTGACCGGCAAAGTAGCTTACACCACCTTCAGTTTTAGTACTTCCTATATCTACAGAAGTTTTGAATTGATTCACATCGATGGTGCTATTCAATCCTGTTTCACTAGGTCTGTATGGACCAAAGAAATACATCTTATCTCCTTGACGTAACGCTTGGATTACAAGATCTTCAACTACTCCTGGAGGCGTACCTTCTGCACCAGTATTGTCAATGTTGATTTCAATTAGTACGTTTTCATCAAATTGAGCACTTGCATCACCTGCAGGAAGTGTCACCACAAAAGTGGTAGCATCTACATTGTTTCCTTGAAAGGCATAAAAATCTGCAATATCAGAAGTTGTGTTAGCGACGGCTGGAGCGTCTAGGTGGTCAGCTGCGATAAACACGGCAGCTGCGGCACAAACCGCAATACTTGACCAAAGGGCAATTTTTTTCATAGTTGTTTTTGTTAGTAATTAGTAATATCTCTCTAATTAACGAACAACAACCGGTTATGGATTTGAAGAATATGTTAAACCATACTTAAAATTGCTAAAACAGGCCGTTTGACAGCGATTATCCTTCCAACCAACCCTTAAATTCCTTCACACGTTCCCTACTTACCACTAAATCAAATTCATCAAACGAGCTGATTTTAACCTTTAATCTAGAATTGGTGTACGCAACAATATCATTTATAGAGTCAATACTCACGATGGCCTGACGCGAAATTCTAAAAAACTTCTTGGGATCCAATTCGGTTTCCACATGTTCCAGTTTGGAATCGATCAGATAATTGCGGCCATTAAGTAGATTGATGTACGTTCCCTTATTTTCTGAATAGAACAATTGTATCTCGTCTGCCGTAAATAGCTTGATGTGTTCCCCAACTTTGACCGTATACCTGTTTTTATAAGAAGTGGTCTGATTAGTAAGTAGCGCAGCAATTTGCTGCAAGTCCGCAGGATTAATGTTTGCGACGGTGCTTTGAGAGTTATCGCTTTCGCGAAAGCGTAACTTATATTTATCTACAGCCTGTTCCAACTCTTCTGCATCGATAGGTTTCAAAAGGTAGTCAATGCTGTTAAGTTTGAAAGCTTTTAAGGCGTACTCATCATAGGCCGTTGTAAAAATAATGGCGCTGTCCACTTGAACGTGCTCAAAGATTTCAAAGGACAACCCATCGCTAAGCTGTATGTCCAGAAAGATCAAATCTGGAGCAGTGTTGCTGGATAGGTAATCCACGGCTTCTTTGACAGAATGCACGTTAGCACTAGCCTGCATTTCTATCTTTTCTAGCATCCGCGTTAACCTTCTGGCGGCAGGCTTTTCATCTTCTACAATCAATATCTTCATTGGTTGTTAGTTAAAGTTTGCGATTGATCCTGGTCCATGAGCTCACGCAATTTACGGTCTTCCCAGTCCTTGCCTGTGAATGGATTGAGCCTATAAACGCCAGCAGCGTGGCTAAGCAGCCCTATGCCCCAACCTAGTAATGGAAATAGAAACCATGGAAACCTCCATTGATCACCGTAATAATTAAGTGCTGCAAGACCTGCGTTTACAATAAAGTATATAATGACGTGGTTGTAAAAACTTTTGAGCTCTTCAACACGTGCTTTTGCTCTAGTGTATCGTTCTTGATATGTTTCTTGTGTATTCATGGTTAAAAGTTTTTATCGTTCATTAGTTCTTTGATCTTGTTTTGTTGCCATCTTGAGTTAAAGAAAATACTCTTGTCAAAACTGCGCTGGTACTGGAAGAAAAGGCCTATTCCCATACCTATGGCTGGAAAAATTACCCATGGAATACCGCCAGTAAAGTAGTTGAGCAATCCTAGGAAAAATAGGATGAACAGCATCTTGACTGCATCGTCATAGAACTTTTTCATGTCCTTGACCTTTTCCCTAGCCTGGACTAGTTTAAATTCTTCTATTTTAACTTCCATAACTTCGGTTTTTGAGGCTTGAATTTGGTTTTTGTTTAGTAACGGTAAGGACACTTTAAAATATTCCTTGTTTTTTTCAATAGTCATTTGATCAGTTGTCAATAAAGCATATCTAGATGCGATATTATTGAGACCAACGCCGGTACTGTTTTTAACGACTGCCTTTTCATGAAGGTTATTTTCCACCACTAATTGGTTGCCATCTTCATAAATGGAAAGTTTTAAAGGCTGGCTGTCGCTTATGGTGTTATGCTTGACTGCATTTTCAATAAGCAGCTGCAGGGACAATGGGACCATCTGTAAATCGGGATTTGAAACACTATCTGGAATGGAAATATCCAGGCTGTCTTCAAACCTCATCTTGAGAAGTCTTACATAGGTTCTGGCAAAAGCCAATTCTTCTTCCAGTGACACCAATCCTTTACCGCGTTGTTCCAGCACGTAGCGGTACACCTTGGACAGCGACGTGGTAAAATGGACGGCAGCTTCAGGATTTTCTTCAATGAGGGAAACTAAAACGTTGAGACTATTGAATAAAAAATGAGGATCCAGCTGATTCTTAAGTGCATCAAATTGAGCGGTAGCAGATCCTGCGATAACTTTTTGCTCCTTGATCTTAGATTTTTGAAGTTCCTTATAGAAAAAGAAAGCGTGAAAAATAAGCGTAATGATGAGTGTAATGATCACTCCAGAGGCATACCATTCCAGACTTTGCTTATCCAGATATTCCTGGACCGTCACATCATAAATAACTATCTGAATAAATCCAATGAGGAAAAACAGCGTCACCATAGTGACGATGATTGAGCCTATAATACCTGTAATCAATCGCCATACAGGTTGTTTTTGCCAGGATAAAAACCGATCCAGATAATCTACCAGTGCCTCATTGACAAACGTGAGAAAGAAGGCAAAAACACTATTCATGCCTATGTTTGACAAACTGTCCTTCAAGGTGGTATCAAAACCAGAAAGAAATAGGTTGACCAGTGTGATCCCAACACCTATAAGGATGCTGATAAGAATAAGACGTATGAGTTTATTGAATTTCATGATCTTGCGCGTTCCTTAAATGTAAATCTTATTGAAGAACGACACAAAGATGCCATGAAGTTACAGTTGGGACAAAAATGCGTCTACCCAACTGTTAAAAACCGCTACTGAATTGTAAAAAACACCAGTTTATGGTGCGCTTTTAATAGCGACCTCAGGAAATTCCGTTTTGATTTCACTCATCAATACCAGCTGTCCAGCTTCAAATGCAGTGTCCAGATCCTCTAGTGTTGGGTCAGAATTTGATGATCTATAATTATTGTAGTCCTGTATTACTATCCCATCAATGGTTCGGCGGTTGACGCTTTCGCGAAAGCGAAATCCACAATCATCCTCACAGTAAGAATAAGCCAGATAGTCCACGAGAAAATCTGTGGTATCGATCCAGTAAATGAATTCGTCCTCATGGTCCTCACCGCCACCATCTTCTTTAAAGGTCACCTTGATTTGATAATATTCCTGATCATTGATCTGATCCGTTCCCAGATTTTCCAGAATTACCGCATCACCATCCAGACTGTAGGGCAATTGTGCAAAATATACCACGCTGTTAAGTGAGGCGCTGTACCTGCTGCGCAGGGAATCTGGCAAGGAAACGATGCTGTCACTTATACTTCTTGTGAACCCATCATTATTAAGCTGATCCTTTACAAGGTCATTGCCTTTAGTAAATTCACGCTCATAGGTATAACGACCTCCATAACGGTCCACTTTGTATTTGATGCCTCTAAAGGTAAAGTCTAGCGTTGCATTTGCCGCAACGTCTGCACCGTGTGCCGTGATGCTTTTGGCAATGATTTCTTCAGCGGTTGGAGCATCTTCCTCGCAGGAAGTTAGAAGCAACATTGAAATACTAAGTAGGGAAAACCAGATCTTTTTCATTTCACAAATATATAACGATGCTCACGGACTGTTAAATTATATTTGCGTTAATGGATTTCAAGAACAACGTACAGATTAAAAACCGTAAGGCTCGCTTTGAATATGAACTGCTGGATAAATATACCGCAGGAATTGTTTTGGGCGGCACAGAGATTAAAGCCATACGTTTAGGAAAGGCCAGTATTGCAGAGGCTTTTTGTGAATTCAAGGATAATGAGTTGTGGATCATCAACATGACCATACAGGAATATTCACACGCTACACATTTTAATCATGCGCCTAAGGCAGCTCGTAAGCTTCTACTACAAAGACGCGAGCTGAAAAAACTGTATAAAGACGTGACCAACTCTGGTAATACCATCATCCCATTAGTCATGTTTATCAATGATCGAGGTCTTGCCAAAATACAGATTTCACTCGCAAAAGGTAAAAAGCTCTACGATAAAAGAGAGACGATTAAAAACCGAGACAACAAAAAGCGAATGGACCAGATCAAAAAAACTTACAACGCCTAAACAACTATTTGCACTTTTGAACGTCTATTAATTAGAGCATGGCTTAAAAATTGTTTGCATTGTTCTTAAAACACTAACCACCAAGCCGTTCATTTATGAAAGTATTTTACGCGTTTATTTTTCTCATTCCATTTTTATCCATTTCTCAAATTAAAGGTACCGTTACTGATTCTAGTGGTGAACCTATCCCGTTTGTGAGCATTTTTGTCAAAGACACCTACACAGGCACATCTTCAAATGTGGACGGCGTCTACAGTCTGGACGTAAAAAAAACAGGAAAAATTACGATCGTTTTTCAAAGTTTGGGCTACCAGACCAACGAAGTGAGCGTCACCGTTGATCAGCTGCCTTATAGTTTAGACACAACGCTGCAAAGCGAGACTACCTCGCTGGACGAAGTCGTCGTGCGCAGCGATGAGAATCCAGCAGACCGTGTGATACGTGAGGCGATCAGGAACAGAGGAGCAAATCGGCTTAAGAGTTCCAGCTATACTGCAAGTTTCTATTCTCGAGGCCTATGGCGCATGGATGATGTTCCAGAAAAATTCTTGGGGCAGGAAATAGGTGATTTGAATGGATCTCTCGATTCTCTTACTCGCAGCGGTATCATTTACCTATCAGAAACAGTAAGTAATATCTCCTATCAGGCACCAGATAATTTTAAGGAGTTCATTACGGCCAGTAAAATAAGCGGCGATGATCAAGGTTTTAGCGCTAATAGTGCAGAGCAGGCCAACTTTGATTTCTACAACAACAATATTGATTTGAATAATAGGATCGTCTCTCCTATTGCAGATTATGCTTTCAGTTACTACAAATACAAATTGTTGGGAACCTTCTACGACACTAATAATTTCTTGATCAACAAGATTGAAGTCATTTCTCGCAGGCCTAAAGACAACACCTTTAATGGTGTAATTTATATCGTGGAAGATCAATGGACTATCTACGGTCTGGAACTCACTACAACTGGCCAAAATATAAATGTGCCGGCCATTAAGGAATTGACCTTTGCACAAGATTTCTCATATGAATCCAAAACTAAGGATTGGGTCAAGCGCACCCAAAACATCACATTCTCCTTTGGGCTTTTTGGCTTTAAGGGTAACGGCAGATTCATAGCCAATTATTCTGATTATAATTTCAATCCGCAGTTTGATAAAAAGACCTTTGGAGCAGAAGTTCTAGCCTTCAAGCCAGAGGCCAACAAGAAAGACAGCTTGTTCTGGAAAAAGATCAGACCAGTGCCACTTACCATGGACGAAACAAGAGAATACGTCAAGAAAGATAGTATTGCGGCAGTGCGTAACGACCCTAAGTATAAGGATAGCGTCGATCGTGTGGAAAATAAATTTGGCGCACTGGATGTTCTCACGGGTTACACCTATCGCGACTCCAACGAGAACTATCGCATAAGTTATGAAGGCGTCATAGGCGCAGGTAATTTTCAGGGCTTCAACACCGTACAGGGATTTGTACTAGGTAGCGGCGTCAATTTCTCTAAAGGCTTTGATGACGACTACAACCGCAGCTTGTACACCGCTGTAAATTTTAATTATGGTACTAGCGATGACCGGTTGCGGTATGACGGTCGTATTTCTTATAGATTCAACCGTACCAATCGCAGGAGCATTACCCTTTCAGGTGGTACACAGGTATCACAAATCAACGCTACCAATCCTATTACTGGATTGGAAAATTCCATTTCCAGTCTGTTTTTTGAACGCAATTTTGCCAAGTTTTTTGAACGCGATTTTGCAAGAATCAGCTATTCTGAAGAAGTTACTAATGGCTTTTTCCTAGGTGGCTCCATAGGCTATGAAAACCGCCAACCGCTACAGAACACTACTGACCAAGTATGGTTCACCCAATCTGATGTGGATTATACGCCTAACAATCCGTTATTTCTGGATCAAAATAGATTGGCTTTTATTGATAATCATGACTTGCTCAAGGTAAGTGCTGGATTGACCATACGACCTGGCCAAAAATACCAGAGCTATCCAGATCAAAAATTCAACATCGTCAATGAAAAGTACCCTACCATAAGATTGGCATATGAAGGTGGCTTTGCGGCCAGCAACAGTAATTACAACTATCAGCAGATTAGTGCCAGCATCTGGCAAAACTTTGATCAAGGCAATCTGGGACGCAGTAGTTATTGGGTCAATGCAGGAACCTTTTTCAATGCAGACGGCATCTCGCTGGTAGATGCGCAGCATTTTAACGGCAACCAATTAAGATATAAGCTTGCCGCCTTGAATCCCTACGGTTTTGGATTGTTGGATTACTACGATTACAGCACTAATGAATCCTATGCTCAAGCACACGTACAGCACGACTTTAAAGGCTTTATCCTTGGGAAGATTCCTGGTATCAACCTACTCAATTACGATTTGATCGTGAGCGGTAAAGCGCTCATGACCCAGCGCAAGCCCTATTTTGAGGTAAGTGCAGGAATCGATAACATAGGTTTTGGTAGTTTTAGGCCATTCCGTGTGGATTATGTGCGCAGCATCACCAGCGGTAGAAACTATGGAGCTTTTGTGGTTGGGATTAATTTTGGGTTGTAGAAGGAGTTCGCTTTCACGAAAGCGAGATATTCAGTTAATAATTTATTTGTAGCTTAGAGTAATTGATTCCAAAAGTTTCGAATCCTGATGATGCTGTGACAATTGTTTTGTCAATGGACGTATAACCTAGTTCAATTATGAAAAGTTTCGAATTAAAAATTGATCAACCTTGTTCAGAAAATTGGCAAGACATGACCTCTAGGGAAAATGGTAGTTTCTGTTCTGCATGTCAGAAAACAGTGATTGATCTTACCATGTTATCTAAAAACGAATTATCCGCAAAATTTTCAAAGAAAAAAGCTGGGCATTGTGTGAGAATAAGCGAGGATCAAATGTCCACCCTAATGGCAAAAAGTGATTTCTTTGATGATTTTTCAATTCCATTTTCATCAACAGCGGCAACTGTTTTTATTGCTGGTGCACTTTTAGGTCCGGCTGCTTATGCAGAAGATGCAACTGTAAGTTTGACTCATTTAGTTGATCAACAAACTTCATCAAGTGATTTGAGAAGGTATTTGGAAGCTGGTAAGTCTAGTAATTGTGAAGTTTTAGAGCCGATTGTATTTAAAGGAACTGTTACTTCAGAATCTAACAATGAACCTATAGAAAACGCAAAAATTATTTTTATCTCTCAAAACACAGTATTAGTAGCTTACACAGATAGTAAGGGTTCGTTCAAACTGCCAATCCCGGAAAATCAAGTTAACGCAAAAAACTTAGTAAGGATGAGCTTTGATAAAGCGTTAGGAAATAATTTGAATCAATACGGCGATACTGATTTTATATACACCAGAGAGGAATTGATAGAATCACAAAAAGTAAAAGCTCAGCCGAAAAGATTTATTCTAGGTTACGTTACGTCGACTCGCGTTGTTGGTGAACCATTGGCCTTGTATCGAGGAAATGAAATTGATTTTAAGGATCTAAGATGGGCAATTTCGGGAAAAAAAGGAAAATTTAACTTAAATGGTAAAACGTATGAGCATTTTAATCCTGAGATTTCTCAAGAGGTCTTTGGCAAGAAAGCTAAATACGGTTTGTATGTGGTTATTGATGAGACCTTAAACCATTAATGCTTTCCGGTTTCGCGAAAGCGAAAAAATAGCCCACAAAAAAATCCCGCCTAGATCAGCCCTAAGCGGGATTTTGTAATTATTGATCAGCTTGAAAATGATGCTGGTAACTGCCTACTGGATCAGTCCCATTTCTTGCCAAAAAACTTAGATCTTCCAGATCCTTTTTTTCCGCCTTTGGAAGACGAACGGTCTCTTCCAGCGTCGCTATCGGTTGTTTTGGTACTGCGACCTTTAAAGCCACCAGATCTAGGTGCAGATCCAAAATCACCGTTAGAACGTCGCCCTTTGAATCCACCACCAGAATCACCATCTGATCTGCGGCCTTTAAAACCACCGCCATCGCGTTTGCCTTTAAAGCCACCACTACGACCACCACGATCTCTGGATTCTGTTACCTTACCATGATGCTCATCAACTCTCAATTCGCGACCATCGCGTTGCGTACCGTTAACCTTGAGCATTTGAGAGGCAACTTCTTCTTTTACATCCATAAAAGAGTGTGCGCCATCCAGAACGATACGTCCTATATCGTCACCAGTAAGACCGGTAACATCACATACGTAGCCTAACAAGGCACCTTTATTAATGTTGTCCTTGCGGCCTAGATTGATAAAGTAGGTTTTCATTCCTTCTTCCTTACCTCTATCATTCTTGCGACCACGATCACGACCACCACGTTCACCTCTACCACCGCGATCATCGTCACGTCCTTTGGAACGGTCGTTCACATCTTTGATGGAATTGCGTTTATAGATGGAGTTATATTCTTTAGTCAATAACTTGGCAATAAGATCTTCTTTGGAAATATCTTCCAATCTCTCTACCACACTCGTCATAAGCTCGTCGCTTATCTTAGGATTGACCTCTTGATTTTTTAGGTTGTCTGACCAGCGAGAAATACGCTTTTCAGTAATGGCATCCAGTGCGGGAACCTCTGCAGGTGCAAAGTTGATTCCCAATTTACTGGCGATATATTTAAGCTTTCGGTTATCACCTTTAGTAATCAACGCTAGTGATACTCCTTTTTTGCCAGCACGAGCAGTACGACCAGAACGGTGCGCATAAAACTCTGGATCATCTGGTAAGGCAAAGTGAATCACGTGCGTGATATCATCAACATCGATACCACGAGCAGCAACGTCTGTCGCGATCAAAAGTTTCAAATTCTTATCACGGAATCTCTTCATCGCAGCATCGCGTTGCGCTTGTGACATGTCACCATGTAGTGCCTCAGTGGCGTAGCCGTTGTTGTTCAGCTCATCTGCTACTTTTTGAGTATCGCGTTTGGTGCGACAAAACACCACACCAAACATATCTTCATGATAATCCAGGTAACGACGCAATGCTTCTGTCTTATCAGACGCCTTGAGTTGTACCGACTGGTGCTCAATGTTGGTGTTGACAATGTTTTCTTGATTGACACGTACTTCTTCTGGTTGCACCATGTACGTATCTACAATGCGCTTGATCTCACGCGCCATGGTAGCACTAAACAACCAGATCCTGCGACCGCCATCACTCTTTGAAAGAATAAAGTCGATGTCTTCCTTGAAGCCCATGTTAAGCATTTCATCTGCTTCATCCAGCACCATGAATTTAAGAGAGTCAAGGTTGACTTCCTTACGTTTCATTAGGTCCATCAAACGACCAGGCGTGGCCACAACAATCTGCGCACCGCGACGTATCTCGCGTATTTGTGTCATGATGTTGGCACCACCAAAAACAGGAACCACGTTAAGCTTGCCCATCTTTTGGGACATTTGCTCCATTTGCCCACAAATTTGCTGGGCAAGTTCTCGAGTAGGTGCAAGAATCAATGCTTGCGTTTCTCTCGAGTTAATATCTATAAGATCCAATAAGGGTAAACCAAAAGCAGCAGTTTTTCCCGTACCAGTTTGCGCAAGACCTATGAAGTCTCCGTCGTGTTTCAATAAAATGGGAATGGACTGTTGCTGAATCTCTGTTGGGGTTTCAAACCCCATTTCAGCGAGGCCGTCTAGTAACGGCTGTGAGAGCCCTAAGGCTTCAAAATTTTCCAAATAACTATATTTAATTATTTTGCAAAAGTACGATTAATTAATCGCATTATAAACGGTATTAACGTTTTGAAGATCAGCTTTTAATAGGCTGCTATTTTTGCAAGGTCTCGCTGGAAAATCAGTCGATAAACTCTGTGAATTCCTCGATGGATTTGCGCTTGGGCAAATCGGCAGATTGATTTGCTACGGTTCCCATGTAGAAAAAACCTAGAAATTGACCGTTGGGACTGGTTTCAATCGCCTCAAATTCGTTCATGTTTGCAAAACTCTTAGGCGAGCTCCAGTAAGCGCCATAACCCAATTGATGGGTCATAAGCCACATATTTTGCACGCTCATGGAAACCGCAGCAACCTCTTCCCATTCTGGGATGCTTTCCTTCTTGTCCCTATTGAGAAAAATGAGAATGATGGCAGATGATTGCTGCATCTTTTCGGCCATCTTTTTGGTCTTCATGCTGCCAGATTTTCCAGTACTTTTTTCAAACTGCTCGCCCATAAAGGCGCTCAGTTTTTGCAAGCCAGCACCACGCACCACCTTATATTTCCACGGTTGTGTTTTTTTATGGTTGGGAGCCCATCGCGCTGCTTCCAGAATTTCGTGAAGATGCTCCTCTGCAATGGGCTCACCTGTATATTCCGCTGGAAATTGCGATCGACGTTGTTGTATGGTTTCTAACAGTGTTTTCATCGTTTAAAGATAGCGTGGAGTTCGCTTTCGCGAAAGCGAAACAACCTTTAATCACGATGCTCATCATAAACAGAAAAAGTCTTTAAAAGCCATTGATCACGCCAGTAATGTGAGCATGACATAATATCCCAATCCAAGTACCGACAGCATGATGGTGGACCAAAACCAGGCGCGACCTACCGGTGAATCGTAAAGTATAATGCGATACACAATGCTCATGGTCAAGCACAGGAAAATATGAACAACCGTGTAGATGGAGGACACCAGAACAACCTCTAGCAGCTCAAACCTTGACGCATCTTGAAACACCAAGAAAATCAATCCGTTCCCAAACGCGAAAACGATGAGATTGATGAGAATAATAATTTTGAATTTGGCTGGATTCATTGAATAAAGAAAATTACAATTATAATTGTGATTAACATAATGTCCAACAATTTCCAGATATTTTAAAAAATAACTCAACAAAATCAATTCTAACTGTATCAAAACAAACCTGTAGTAGATTCTTAAATTTTCATTTTCTAAGATTTACACTACATTTAAGTAAACGAATGTAGCATGTTGACTAAAGTTTACGGCAGTGCCGTTTTTGGTGTAGAAGCACAGACAATTACGGTCGAAGTAAACGCGGCCACTGGGATAGGGTATCATCTCGTTGGGTTGCCCGATAAAGCGATAAGCGAAAGTTCCTATAGAATAGCTGCAGCATTGACTAACGTGGGTTATAAAATGCCCGGCAAGAAACTCATCATTAACCTATCACCTGCAGACTTGCGTAAAGAAGGTAGTGCCTATGATCTACCTATTGCCATAGGAATCATGGTGAGCTCGAATCTGATAAAAGCAGACGATCTGGATCAATACATTATTATGGGTGAACTATCACTTGATGGAACGCTACAGCCCATTAAAGGTGCTTTGCCTATTGCCATTAAAGCACGACAAGAAGGTTTTAAGGGGTTTATCCTTCCAAAAGCCAACGCCAGAGAAGCTGCGATTGTTAATGATCTAAAAGTGTATGGTGTCGATAACATCTCTGAAGTGATTCAGTTTTTTGACAAAGGCGTCGATCTGGAAGAAACCATTGTGGACACTCGTGATGAATTCTTTCAAGCATTGGAACATCCTGAATTTGATTTTAGCGATGTGAAAGGTCAAGAATCGATCAAACGTTGTATGGAAATTGCCGCGGCAGGTGGTCACAATATCATCTTGATTGGACCACCAGGAGCTGGAAAAACCATGCTGGCAAAGCGTCTGCCTTCCATCCTACCACCCATGACCTTACAGGAAGCGCTAGAAACCACAAAGATTCACAGCGTCGCAGGTAGAACGCTCGAGAAGGCTGGATTGATGGCGCAGCGCCCGTTTAGAAGTCCGCATCATACGATATCAGATGTAGCCTTAGTAGGCGGTGGAGCTTATCCGCAACCTGGAGAGATCTCTTTATCGCACAACGGCGTACTTTTTCTCGACGAACTACCAGAATTTAAAAGAGGCGTTTTGGAAGTCATGAGACAACCTCTTGAGGATCGCGAGGTGACCATTTCAAGAGCAAAATTTACGATTACCTATCCATCCAGTTTTATGTTGGTGGCGAGTATGAACCCAAGTCCAAGTGGTTATTTTAACGATCCCAGCGCACCGGTGCAAAGTAGCCCAGCCGAGATGCAACGCTACCTGAGCAAGGTTTCTGGGCCATTGTTGGATAGAATTGATATCCATATTGAGGTCACTCCAGTGCCCTTTGAAAAGCTTACCGAAGATCGCCCAGCAGAAAAATCGACCGTGATTAGAGAGCGTGTTACAGCGGCGAGAAATGTTCAAACGGCTCGCTTTCGCGAAAGCGAAAAAACCCATTACAATGCACAAATGGGAACAAAAGAGATAAGAAAATACTGTGCACTTGATGATGCAAGCAAAGATTTATTGAAAAATGCAATGGAACGCTTAAATTTGAGCGCTCGCGCGTACGATCGCATCTTGAAGGTGGCTAGAACCATCGCAGACCTGGATCAAAGCGAGCATGTGACCGGCACGCACATTGCCGAAGCCATACAGTACCGCAGCCTGGATCGTGATGGTTGGTTGGCATAAAATAATTGAATATGAGCAAGAACGATATACTTGAATTAGAACAGTTACGGGAATCCTTTGGTGATGATCCTGAAACTTTTGTTGCGGTACTGGAAATGTTCATGCAAGAGGTTCCCATGGATTATGACGACCTCATAAGCAAAATGGGCCAAGAAGATTATTATGCCTCTGGTTTACTTGCCCATAAAGTCAAGAGCAGCTACCGCATGCTGGGCATGGAAAAGGAAACTTTATTACTACAAGAAATTGAGGATAGGGCAAAACGCAAGGAGAATACCCATGAGATTCCAGTGCTATTTAAACAATTTCAAGATGGTTATGAAGAAGGTTTAAAACTGATCATGCGCACCATCAAGCATCTTAAAAAGAAGATATAATTATTTCTTGTTCCAGATGTAAAGTCTATTCTTCTCAATCTTCTATAAAGTCTTTGTATTCCCAGAAAAAGGCTTCCAATTTATCCATATTCTCATAAAAGAATTCATACACGTCTGGCCAGTCAGTTTTTCTGGTAATCTTGACATTTTCCATAAAAACAAAGATTCTAGAGATCACTTTACCCGATTCTAAAAGGTAATCGCGCTCAAAAATCAGGTCGTCACTTACTTCTTCCCGCATAACCGATTTGAAGCTCTCAAACTTCTCAAAATAGTAGTGCCTAAAAATCTCATCGTCGTGCTCTATATCGATAGAAACCATCGCACAATGGTCTTCCATAGAAAACTTGAGGACAACATCCTTAATTTTGGTATTGTACAACGTCCACTTGCGCTGGAATCTCTTACCGAAAAACGTCCAAAAATCCTGACGTACCTGTTTTGCTTCTTCCTTTGAAAACATAAGCGGCAAAAATACAACCTTGCCCTTGAAGGAGTTCGCTTTCGCGAAAGCGAGATCATAAAAAATGCGGCTCTCATGAAAGAACCGCATTCTAAAATTTTAATTACTCCGATGATGTTTTAGGCCTGATTAGCCCTTCATCTTGGCATCTGTTTTCATTTCGTTGGAAGTTGTGGGCTTGTTCTTGACATATTTTTCAAGCCACTGATCTTGCTCCCATAACACGTGAAGAATTGACTCTTTTGCCGCATAACCATGGCTTTCCTTAGGTAGCATCACTAACCTTGCTGTGGCTCCTAATCCCTTCAAAGCGTTGAAATAACGTTCACTTTGCAATGGATAGGTACCACTATTGTTGTCTGCCTGTCCATGCACCAATAGAATAGGCTCATCCACTTTTTCTGCATTCATGAATGGTGACATCGTGTTATAAATGTCTGGTGCTTCCCAGTAATTGCGTTCTTCACTCTGGAAACCAAAAGGTGTCAAGGTTCGATTATAGGCTCCTGATCTCGCGATACCAGCAGCAAATAAATCAGAGTGCGCAAGTAGGTTTGCTGTCATGAAGGCGCCATAGCTGTGACCACCAACTCCTACTTTATTTCTATCGATGTAACCCATCTCGTCCACGGCATCAATGGCAGCTTTGCCGTTTGCCACTAATTGCTTGATAAAGGTATCGTTAGGCTCTTCATCTCCTTCACCTATGATAGGGAAAGCAGCATCGTCCAGCACGGCATAGCCCTTCATGACCCAGTACACAAAACTACCATAGCTAGGATAGATAAACTCGTTAGGGTTTTGGGTGTTTTGACCAGCGCTGGCCGCATCCTTATATTCACGAGGATAAGCCCATACCAGCATAGGAAGCTTCTCCTTTTTCTTCATGTCATAATTAGGTGGTAGATAAAGAGTCGCACTCAAGTCCACACCATCATCACGTTTATAGGTAATCAGCTCTTTATGGACATTTTGCAATCCAGAAAATGGATTCTCAAAAAAGCTGATTTGATCCAGTTTATTTTTCTTTTCAATGTTGCGTATGTAGTAATTGGGATATTCTGTAGGACCTTCAATTCTTACCAGAATTTTTCCTTTATCCATATCCAGCGCCTCCACCAGCGTTTCCTTTTTATCTGTATAAGCAGATTCATATAAACGTTTAGTCGTTGCCGCGTTCAGGTTCATTTGATCCACAAATGGGAATTGGCCTTTATCACTGTAGCCATCGCCCATTAAATAAACATTGCTGCCGTTTAGTTTTAGGACACTGTTGCCGTATTCATTTTTAGTGGTAACAAAATTACCAGGGTCTGAATACACATCTTGATAACTGCGGTCAAAAATCACCTTAGGTTCAACCGTGTTGTCTGATGGATCAAAAACATAGGTTCTTGTATTTCTTGTATTCCACCAATAATCATAAGCAATCGCTGTATTCTCATCACCAAACAAAATTCCTGAAAAACGGTCTTTAGTCTTAAGCAACTCTGTAGCTGTGCCTTCATTAAATGGAGCTTCCCAACTGTAAACAACATCACGATAAGGAACTTCCCTTTCTGGATCGCCACCATCTAGAACCTCTGCATACATCAAAGTATGAGGTTTATCTGCTCGCCAGCTCATGTTGCGTTTCCCTTCACGTTCTGCCATGAATCCTTGAGGCATCTCTTCTATGAGTGGCACTTCATTTACCACAGTTACAAGATTACCAGCCGCATCATAAACAGTAGATTTTTGAGGGAATCTACCATAAGTTACTATATAAGAAAACGGTTTTTGTAACTGGGAAACCATCACGTGAGAACCATCTGGTGAAAAGCTCACGCCTGTGTACATAGCACCTGGCAAGAAATCTGTCGCGGTGCCGTCAAGGTTTACTTTAACCAATTTGCTAAGTGCAAGCTGCTCAAAATTGTGCTCGTCTGCCGGGTTTTTCAAAAGATCCTGATAGGTTCTATTCTGGGCTTTAGATCCATCACTGGTAGAGATCGTAGGACCTTCTGGAATGGCGACACTGGTATCGATTAGAGGTTGACGATTTTCTGCCAGCATTTTTACGATTAGAGATTTACCGTCCTCAAACCAGTCAATAGGGTTACCCATATTGGCATTCACGGTATCATCAGTCAATTTACGGGCACTTGCCGTTGCAATATCCAGTACCCAAACTTCAGTACCATTAGACGTAGTATGCGTCATGGCGATCATGGATTCATCTGGCGACCAGTTCACGTTAGAGAGTTTGGGTTTTGCAGGCAATCCAGTTACCGGTTTTACTTCTTTAGAGCCTACTTTTTGAATCGCAACCTTGTCATAAAATGTGGTACGACTACCTATGTTGGTTTTAGGATTGATACGTAGACCGCCCAATCGCATTTCTTCTTCAGACAAATCTGCAATGGATTTGTAGGTATCCCGATACAGCAGTATCATGTTTTCGGCCTTTTCGTCAATGAGTGCCGATGGTGGTCGATCATAGTCCACCAGTTTCATTATTTCTTCAGACGGTTGTTGATAGGTAAGTTTTTCTTGTGAGTTCGCTTTCGCGAAAGCGATATAAATCATCGCGATACAACACAGTTTTATTATTCTCATGAGTTCAAAAATTTTATGTCTTAAATATAAAAAGAGAAAAGATGAAAAACTAGAGATTGATAAGCAACCCAGCTAATCTATAGTAGAAAATGCATAACAGCGTTTTAGAATGTACCTTTGTAGTATGTACAAAAACGATACGATTGTGGCGCTTGCGACGCCGGCTGGTTCTGGTGCCATTGCAGTGGTGAGGCTTTCTGGTCCAGAATCCCATGATATTGCTGCGGCTATTTTTGTTCCCGCTTTTGCGAAAGCGAACTCAAAACCAACAGCCAAACTCTATGAAAGACTGCATCCCAACACTGTAACTTTGGGACACGTTTATGACGGTGACCGTATCGTAGATCAGGTGCTATTGACCAGATTTGATGCGCCCAGATCTTACACCGGTGAGCACGTAGTTGAGATTTCTTGCCATGGTTCCATCTACATACAGCAGGAAATCATAGGATTGTGTTTGAAACAAGGTGCGCGCATGGCGGCTGCCGGTGAGTTTACCCTACAGGCATTTCTCAATGCAAAAATGGACTTATCACAAGCAGAAGCCGTTGCAGACCTGATTTCTAGTGAAAGCGCCACGGCCCACCAAATTGCGCTGCAACAGATGCGAGGTGGTTTTTCTAGCGAGCTCCAAGATTTGCGCAAGCAATTGCTCAATTTTTCAAGTATGATTGAGTTGGAACTGGATTTTAGCGAGGAAGATGTAGAATTTGCCAACCGTGACGACCTCAAGGTTTTACTGGCTAATGCCCAAAAAACTTTGCGCAAGCTTATTGATTCTTTCGCGCTGGGTAATGTATTGAAATCTGGTATTCCCATCGCGATTGTAGGAGAACCCAATGTGGGAAAATCAACCCTTTTGAATGCCTTACTCAACGAGGAGAAAGCTATTGTGAGCGAGATCGCCGGTACGACGCGTGATAGTATTGAGGATGAGATCAATATTGACGGCATCAGGTTTAGGTTTATAGATACTGCAGGCATACGTGAGACGACAGATACTATTGAAACCATGGGAATCCAACGGAGTTATACAAAGGCAGAACAATCCAGACTTGTTTTATATCTGCTAGATGCGACACAGCTGGATTCCAATCCGCGAATAGTGCATTGCCTGATGCGCATCCAGATTTTGAAGGAGCGCTTTCCTGACAAACCGGTTATTGTTGTCCTCAATAAACTTGATGAAATCACGGGATTACAACACGCCGAAATCACGAAACAAATCAAAAAACGCTCGCCAGAAACGATCGTTATCTCACTTAGTGCAAAATCAGGTATTGGAGTTGACGAGATGAAAGAGGCATTGGTCGCCAGCTTTCAAAGCGGTGCTTTGAGCGGTGATGATAGCATCGTGAGCAACGCCAGACATTACGACGCTTTGCAAAAAGCCTATGCTTCACTTCTAGAAGTCCAGCAAGGAATCGCTAATGATATTTCCAGTGAATTTCTCGCTATCGACATCAAAGCTACCGCCGAATCTTTAGGTCTCATTACCGGCGAGATCACCAATGACGAGCTGTTGGGTAATATTTTTAGTCAGTTTTGCATCGGGAAGTAACCCTCTTTCTCTTATTTCGTAACTGCTTGTTATTGTTGATATTATTAAATTTTTACCTCTCTTTTTTGTTGCCTTTTTGCTCTTTATAAGATAAATTCGTTTCCTATTTGTTGCCCATTATACAGATTTGTTGCCCAAATCTGATGGCAACAAACCTGGGAGAGATGATGCACCATATTGCCCCATGTTGCACCATTTCGCTACTTAATGCACCATTTATGAGCAGCAACTTACATATTCCTAAAAAATGCCAGCAATGTGGCAATGCCTTCATCGCCCGAACTACAGTAACCAAATACTGCGGAGATAGATGTGCTAAGCGTGCGTACAAAGCACGCAAGCGTGCTGAGAAAATAAAGGCTACGCTTGAAGAAGAAATGCAACCAAAGGTTGCTATTCCTTCAAGCACTAATTCCATAAACCAAAAAGACTTTTTGAGTATTTCTGAAGCATCACAACTTATTGGTGTGAGCAGATGGACCATACAAAGAATGATTAAACGCGGCCAGCTTAAAGCTGTCCCGTTTGGAAGAAAACATATTGTCGCCCGATACCATATTGAATCCTTATTTAACTAACGCCGTACCTGATGAAAGTTACATTGAGACAACGCAGAAAAGGTAAAAAAATCAGCCTCTATCTTGACTATTACCAAAATGGAAACCGAAGCTATGAGTATTTAAAACTGTACTTGTATCCCGAACCAGAGCAGGGTAAACTCACAAAAGCCCAAAGAGACGAAAACAAAGCTTCCTTAGAATTGGCAGAAAGCATACGTGCTAAAAAGCACGTTGCTATTCAAAGCGGTTTGTATGAGTTTCAAGACAAGGAGAAGATGAAGGGCAACTTCATCAGCTACTTAGAGGTCTTAGCAGAAAAGCGCAGCAGTAGTAAAGGGAATTATGGCAATTGGCTTAGTCTGGTTAAACATATGAAAGCTTTTCAACCTTTAGGTATTTCGTTTGCTGAAATAAATAAACAATTCGTTGAGGAGTTCAGAGAATACTTGGACAAAAAAGCCATTGGAAGAGCTAATAAACAACTTTCACTCAACACAAAGTATTCTTACTTTGGTAAGTTTAACGCAGCCCTTAAACAGGCTGTAAAAGACGGAATCTTAAAGCTCAATCCAGCCGATCAGGTTAAAGGTTTCAAACAAGGTGATGCAGAAAGAGAGTTTCTTACCCTTGACGAATTGCAAGCATTGGTCAAGGTAGATTGTGAGCTACCAGAACTTAAAAAAGCGTTTATATTTAGTTGTCTTACTGGATTAAGATGGAGTGATATTGAAAAATTAGTGTGGTCAGAAATGCAACATTCTAAAGAGAACGGTCATTACATCAGATTCAGGCAGAAAAAAACGAAAGGGTCTGAAACATTAAACATCTCTGAACAAGCAAGGGGTTTATTAGGTGACGAAGGCAAACAGGATGAGACGGTTTTTAAAGGGTTGCACTACAGTGCCTGGACAAACCTTAAATTACAGCAATGGGTGATGCAAGCTGGAATCAGCAAAACAATAACATTTCACTGTGCACGACACACCTTCGCAACATTACAGTTAACCTTAGGAACTGATATTTATACAGTTTCAAAGTTATTGGGGCATAAGGAATTAAAGACGACACAGATTTATGCTAAAGTAATCGATCAGAAGAAAATGGAAGCCGCTAATCGTATCCAATTAGATTTATAAAGCCATGGAGAAGCCTTACATTGAAATTGAATCTAAAGATTTTATTCAGTACCCATTTGAAACTCAAAAACCTGATGGCTATGAGCTACCTGAAAACTATCCCAATTGTTGCGATAGCCACATCCATAATTATAAGCTCCTAAAAGATTACTTAAAAAAGTTTCCAAATTGTTGTCAAAAGCATAGAGAGTTTTTTGAACGATTTAATTTTAATAAAAAGCAGATTTATGGAAACACTCCTATTTGGATTCTCAACTCTGTACAGTACACGCATTTTAAAATTCTAGAAGCTTTACCTAAAGAGGATTGGTTTGAAGATATTACAGAATACATAGAATATTGTGCTTGGAGTATGGGCACTCCTGCCATTGGATCCCACATTTATATAGAATTAGTTACTTTATTCATTCAAAAAAAAGAAGTCAAAATTCCGTTTGAAAAGAGGAAAGCGCTTTTAAAATATTTTAAGGAGATTGAAAACACAAATCCTGCAAATGAGAAGGTTAGTATCAATCTACTTTATAATATTTATCAAAAATGGTTAAATGCGTTTCCTTTTGATCTGCATTTCTTCAAAGAATTGAAACCTTTTTTTTCAAGTAAATTCCCTGTTCTTCATGGAATAGAGCGAACTAATCGGTATTTAGGAATATCAAAAGCCAAAATAGTTACTCCTACAGAGTTAGTGCAATTTCTTTCTAGACAAACTAACGAACTACTCTCTTGTATAGATACTGTTCAATTAGTCAATGATGGGTATATAGACGATGCTAAAAAAATAAAGATTGACTTTATAAATCAGGCACACAGGGCAACTCAAAGAGAGCTAACAGTTCAATACAACAAGGGCGAAAAAAAGTACATCAGAACAATTAAAAAATGGCTCGACAATGAGAAAGAATACTTTAAAGAGATTGAACCTCAATTAAAGGCCGCTCCTGCTAGCGCAGCTCGCAAGCCTAAGGAACCTATTAAAACCTTCGGTTTTAAAGGAGACAGCGCTCCACTACTCTCAACGCTCAAATCATTACAGCTTAGAGTAAACCTACTTAAAGAGGATCATACAACCGTAGAGCAATTGCATACGCTGCTTATCTCTAAAGACTTTTCCAATTTAGGAATTAAAGTACATCTAGACTGTGAAACCACGCAATTCCGATATATAATAAAGAAGATGAAGGATCATTTCACAAGGTTTAGACCTATAGATATATCAGACTCACAATTATTTTTAAGCAGCAATTCTTCATTACTAAATAGTTCAAATCTCAGTTCAGCTAACATCGATGACCCTAAAGAAAAAGAAACCATAGACAGAATATTTAAGGAAATGCAATAAAATACAATGACTTTACTGACTTAAGTCAGTACCACATCATGGATGCTTTCGCTGCGCTCAGGCATCACTATTTCTTTGTTCACATAATCATAAAATCAAATGACGATGGAACAAGAAATCATTCTTCAAAAACTCGCAAACATTGAGACGATGTTGCAAGAGCAAAACCTGCTCAAAAAAGAAGTGTTGAATCTAAATGAGGCTGCCGCCTATTTAGACATCAGCGCATCACACCTTTACAAACTAACCAGTCAAAAGCAAATACCGCACTTCTGTCCGCAAGGAAAGAAGCTGTATTTCAATCGCACAGAATTAGACCAATGGTTGCAACGCAATCGACAGATCACCACTGACGAGATTGACGCGCAAGCTACAGAATACCTCATTAGAAATAGTTAGTGAGGTGTACGACACCATCCACATAGAAAAGCAGTTACAAACACTGCCAGATAAGGCTATGCAAAGATCTACAGAGCCTTTTGAATGGTGTAACCTACTGTGGATTCCTAAGTACCATAGAAGCGGCTTAGTAACCGGTTACACTTCCAGTATTAGAAATCTATGGCTTTCACTTAGAGAAGATAAATTATTGATCAGGAACTCCTTACAAAAATTCTATATGGGTAACAATTATGAAGTGTTCGCTTTCGCGAAAGCAGTACAAGCCCTAAAGCTTCTGGATGACTATTTCCCTTTCAGCATCTACGATGCCGAAGTGAAACACGTTGCCTGCGGCATCGTAATTCAAGAGGACGCACAACTCATTTTTGAAAATTGGGCCGACTACAAAGGGAAGTTCCCTCATGTGATGCGCAATGGCACTAAGGTGTACGGAGCACACTATAAAGCGACAGACTACAATATAAAAGGGTATGATAAAACCTATGAAGTAAGTATTAGCGATCGCCAGAAATTAAACGCTCCCTATTTTAGGTTTGAAATTGAAGCTAAAGCGAAATACTATAATACTCGCAAGGATCCAATACCCATTTATACGGTGAGCGATTTAGTAAGTAAAGAGAATTACGATCGATTAGCAAGTAATCTGTTAGATACCTATCAAACCATAAAAAAGAGACCTCTTATTCCCTATGTTGCTTTACAGCCTAAAGAAATAAGATTGATAGCGGTAATGAACGATAAAAAGGCCGTAAACGGTTTAAAAAAGTACCACAAGCATAGCTATAAAACAGACCGCAAACGATACACAGCTCTAATAAGCTCATTACAACAGAACCCTTTTGAAAACCAAGTAGAAGAAAAATTGAAATCAACAATCCAACAGCATCTATAATATGATGTTTTTCAACTTGTAATATACCCTAAAACAGGGGTAAAAATAAAAGCCATGGAACTACAGCACCCAAACAAAGAAAGATTAAAATCCATAGAGAATCGATTAGAGAAATTAACCTCAGAGTTATCCACTATTAAAAAGACGGCATTACAAGCACTTTTAATTGATAATGCAGACTTCTTAAAATTAATGAACATAAGCTCAAGCACCGCTCAAAATTGGCGTAACAAAGGCATCATTGCGTACTCTCAAATAGAAAATAAGATTTATTACAAAGTCAGTGATATTGAGCAGTTACTGGATCTTCATTACAGACCGTTTAAAAGAGCTAATTAAAAAATTAGTTGTTATTTCTTCTTATGAATTTGTCTATTTTTAACAAATCATTTATAGACAAGCGTAAAATGAACAAATTCGGTGACTTAATAAGGTCTAAAAGAGAAGAAAAGGAAATGTTACTAAGACATTTATCTGCCGAGCTAGACATTGATACCGCAATGCTTAGTAAAATAGAAAGAGGAGAAAAAATAGCAAAAAGGGAACATATAGAACCTTTAGCAAAACTTTTCAAAATTGATTATGATGAACTGTTCTCACGATGGCTGGCAGATCAAGTATTTCAATTGGTAGAGAATGAAGGACAAGCATTGAAAGCTTTAAAAATTGTACAAAAAGAATTGAAAACCTTAAAGAAAAACTTTTAGATAAATGAATTTATTCGAACATATAAAATCTGTACTGTCAGAAAATGAAACCTTTTGTAAGGATGGCGTTTTATTTAAAAACTCTGTAGTAGAAGCTGGTTTAAAACTTGACCCAAAGTTACTAAAGCTTTTACTCAAAGATGATAAGGCAAGAAAACATTTCTTTACTGAAATAGATGATATTACAGTATTTGATAAAACTAAGTTTCAAAAGTTTGTATCTAACAAGCAGTTTCTTCCGGATAGCTTCACCGCATTCAAAAACAGGATCGGGCTAACCGCTAATGGAGAATACCTAACAGAAGCCAATGAAGTAGTTTTAGATTTCCCTTACAAGGACTGCGTCCTTGAAGGTGGTCAAACTAAAGAGGATCAAAAGCGACAAGAAATATTTTGGAATGAAACTCTTGCACCAGATGAAATAGATAGACTTTTTGAGCCAAAAGCATTGTGTAATTGGAAAAAATATACAGCCAAAGGAATAGAGACCAAATTCAAAGCAGGTAATAACGAAAATTACATAATAAAAGGGAACAATCTACTTGCTTTACATACAATCAAAAAAACATTCAAGTCCAGGATAAAACTGATTTACATAGACCCACCGTACAACACAGGTAATGATGGCTTTAATTACAATGACAGCTTCAATCATTCAGCTTGGTTAACTTTTATGAAAAATAGAGTTGAAGTTGCAAGAGAATTACTCTGTTCAAATGGTGTAATATTTATAAGTTGTGATGACAATGAATTTGCTTATCTGAAAGTATTAATGGATGAAGTGTTTGGAAAAGAAAATTTTATTGAAATGTTCTCTTGGAAAAAATCAGACACACCTTCAAACCTACCTAAAAAAAGCAAAAAAGTATTAGAGTATATTTTGTGTTATGAAAAAAATAAGGATAATGTAAAATATAAGGGCTTTACCAGTGAATCTAAAAGTAGTAATGGCTTATTAAATAAGGTAAACAAGGTTGGAATATTAACATTTCCACCAAGCATTGTAGATACAGGTTTAGCGAATGGTAAATATACGAAAGGTAAATACGGCACTGATAAGTATTCAGTTGAACTATTAGAAGATACTGAAGTTAAAGATGGTTTTTTCATAAAACCAATAATATTAAAAAGCAACTTCAAATGGGGACAAACTAAACTTGATGAAGAAATTGATAGAGGTACAAAAATTTCAATCCGCACAAAATCTTTATCACCTTCCTATATGAAAATAGAATACGAGCCAGAAGTACCAATTAACTACATAGATAGTTCAATGGGAGTGCATACAACTGAAAATGCAGGTAAACAGTTGACTAAACTTTTTGGAAAAAGTGTTTTTACATATCCTAAATCGGAAAGCTTGATAGAATATCTAATCAATATGGTTTCTAACAAACTAACTAAAGATGATTATATCCTTGACTTCCATTTAGGTAGTGGAACTACTTGTGCCGTAGCCCATAAAATGGGTTTCAATTATATTGGTATTGAACAAATGGACTATATCGAAACTGTAAGTGTTGAAAGACTTAAAAAAGTTATTGATGGAGAACAGACTGGAATATCTGAGAAGCTCGAATGGAAAGGAGGTGGCTCTTTCATATATGCTGAATTAGCAGAGTATACTCAAAAAGTCATTGATAAAATTATTAATGCCTCAGACAGTAATGCTATTCTGAAAATTATCAATTGTATCTCAGATAACTACTATATAAAACACAATATTGAAAGCAATCTTTTATCGAATAGTATTGAAGAAATAAGTTCATACAGTATAGATGAGCTAAAATCAACCGCAATAAGTTTAATAGATAAGAATTATATGTATGTGAACTATGCTGACCAGGAAGATAGCACCTTCGATATATCTGAAACAGACAAATTGCTTAACAATACATTTTTTTCTACAATCTAATAATATGATAATAGATACAAATTTTAAGGAACTCAAAGAACGAGCATATCAACAGGCTAAAAAAATGGTTGACAATGGGCTGTATTCAAGATTTGGTTTATCCTTAAATCAACGAATAGATAAAGCTCTTTTAGGTTGTTTAGGTGAATTGGCTTTTGAAGAATTTTTAAAACAAAATAATGTATCATATTCATTGGATACTTCTGATTTTACAAAGACTAATTCTGATGAATATGACTTTTTAATAAACGAAAAAAAAATAGACGTAAAAGTTGCTAAGAAAACTACTCAACGGCCACCTAATGACAATTGGACTTATGGCTATCCTGAAGAGCAAAACCCTTCTTCAAAAGACTTTGTGGTTGTTGGATGGATTGATTTTAATAATGAAGTTATAGGATTTTACGGGTGGATTAAAGGAAGTCAAATAGCAAAATATACCGTTGTTACCCATAATTCTTTTGCAGGATATAAATATATGACACCGAATCACGAGTTCAAATGGGGAGCAATGAACAAAGATTTTGATGCACTTATTCAAACGCTAAAAAACTGATGCAAACACTTGAACGACAACTAACAGCAGGTATCAATATGAATTTTATTCCTATTGAAGTGCCTTCTTATATACATACCAATCTTAACCCAGCTTTTGCCTTACGTCCATACCAGTCAGAAGCATTTGCAAGGTTTAAGTACGTTAGTTCTGATTATCAGCAAAGAATAAAGCCTACACAATTATTATTTCATATGGCAACAGGTAGCGGTAAAACCCTAATTATGGCAGGATGCATTCTGCACCTCTACCAATTAGGCTATCGCAATTATATTTTCTTTGTCAATAGTTCTACCATTATTGAAAAAACCAAAGACAATTTCCTCAATAGCTTATCCTCAAAGTATCTATTCAATCAGAGTATCTCTATTGCAGACCAACAAATTCAAATCAAAGAAGCAGACAATTTTCAAGCGGTAAATGATGATGATATTAATATAGTATTCAGCACTATTCAAGGCTTACATACAAGATTAAATACGCCAAGAGAGAACAGTATTACTTATGAAGATTTTGAAGATAAGAAGATAGTTTTAATATCAGATGAAGCCCACCATATCAATGCAGAGACTAAAAAAGGAAAGCTCAATAAATCTGAAAAAGAAGATATGATAAGTTGGGAAAGTACAGTAACTAAAATCTTTAATGCTAACATTGATAATTACCTATTAGAGTTTACCGCAACAGCTGATTTACAGAACCCACTAATCAATGAAAAATACCAGGACAAACTGATATTTGATTATCCATTGAAACAGTTTAGAAAAGACAAGTACTCAAAAGAGGTTAAAGTATTACAAGCCGAATTAGACCAGTTCCAAAGAGCACTACAAGCCATCATACTTAGTCAGTACAGGTATAAAATTTTTGAAAATAATTCTTTGTCTACAACGCCAGTAATTCTATTCAAGTCTAAAACCATTGCAGAAAGTCAATCATTCTTTGCAGAGTTTGTAAGCTCGGTAGAGAAATTGAAGCCAAGCGATATTCAAGCCATCCAAAACTCAAATAAAGGTAATGTTATTGAAGAAGCATTTACTTACTTCAATGCAAATGACATTACAATACCAAATCTTATCGCAGAGTTGAAAGAAGACTTTAGCGGGAATAAATGTATCGTAGTTGATAGCAAGTCTGATAGTGAAGAAAAGCAATTAATAGTTAACAGTCTTGAAGATATAAATAATGAATATAGAGCAGTATTTGCAGTTGATAAATTGAATGAAGGATGGGACGTTCTTAATCTTTTTGATATTGTGCGATTATACAATACTCGAGATGCTGACCATAAGAGCGGTAAAGTTGGTAAAACAACAATGTCTGAAGCTCAGCTTATCGGTAGAGGTGCAAGATATTGCCCATTCAAACTTTCAGACGAACAAGAATTGTATCAAAGAAAATATGATGATGATTTAACCAATCCAGTAAGAGTTTGTGAAGAGCTTTATTATCATTCTGCATATAATCCAAAGTATATATCTGAACTTAACAAAGCATTAGAGCAGATAGGTATTAAGGACAGCAGAACAAGAGAACTTCCTTTGTTTGTTAAAGAGGATTTCAAAAATTCAGACTTCTATAAAAAAGGAATACTCTATGTCAATAAGCAAGTAGCAAATGACAGGAAAGATATTGAGGAATTAAACAAGGATACTAGAGAAAAGGAACGAAAGGTAAAATTAACAACAGGCTTCACTACCGTTTCAACAGCTTTTGAAAATACGACCGCTGTAATTCCCAACGGTAAGCCAAAGGTTCACCATTTTAAAGATTTTTCAATGTCTATAAAACGTAAAGCCCTTAACAAGTTAAGGTTTTACCGCTTCAATAATTTACAACATTACTTCCCTCATTTAACTTCCGCAAGTGAATTCATCACAAGTGATAAATACCTCAATCCTGTAAAAATTCTTTTTACAGGTACAGAAGAACAAGTGAATAATCCAACAGCTGAAATGAAGTTGGAAGCAAGTGTAAAAGCGTTAGATGAGATAGCAAAAGAAATACAAGCGGGTTCAGTTGAGTATAAGGGTACTAAATCGTTCACACCACAAGGAATAGAATATACTTTTAAAGATAAGACCCTAAATATTACAGTAGGTGAAGGAAATGCAGAGTATGGTATCCCTCAATCGAGAACAACAAATAGTGCTTTACAATTAGATCTATCTACAGTTGATTGGTATGCTTTCAATGAAAATTATGGTACTGACCAAGAAAAGTATTTAGTTAAGTATATAGAACAAACCTATGACAGCCTTAAAGCTAGATACAGCGATATCTATTTACTGAGAAATGAGAAGCATTTCAAGTTATACTCTTTTGATGACGGGAGACCATTTGAACCGGATTTTGTACTATTTCTTAAGGAAAGCAAAAAGAGTAAACCAATTATCTATCAATTATTTGTAGAGCCAAAAGGTCAACAACATATAGCCGGTGATAAATGGAAAGAAGATTTCCTTAAACAAATCGAGCAAGAACATAAGTTGGATACCGTATTCGAGAATAAAGAATTCAAGCTCATCGGCATGCCTTTCTATAATGAGCAATTAAAAAAGAATGAATTTGACGGTGAAATTCAAGCAATCATTGATTAAATAAAGGATATATTATGATAATATATGATTATAAAGGTGATAGATTATCCAAAATTAATATAAAACCATTTACACTTGAACGTGAAATTCAAACAGTATTTGAGAATGACCTCGAAAAAATAATGGGCTTGTCACTTATTAAGTCTGAGCTTACAATCAAGAATAGACGTATCGATACTCTAGCTTTTGATAGTCATTCAAGTGCTTTTGTAATAATTGAATACAAAAGGGCTAAGAATATTAGTGTAGTTGATCAAGGCTTTACCTATTTGAGTTTAATGCTCGAAAATAAAGCAGACTTTATTCTAGAGTATAATGAGACTTTAAAGCAAAATTTAAAACGTACTGATGTTGATTGGAGTCAAACAAGGGTTGTTTTTGTTTCAACAGGTTTTACCGAAAATCAAAAGACAGCAACAAACTTTAAAGATATTGCTATTGAGTTGTGGGAAGTAAAGCGATATGAAAATAATTTAATCAGCGTAAATCAAATAAAGAAAAGTAAATCTGCAGTAAGTATTAAACCTATTACATCGAGTAATGCGCAGTTAGCTAATATTACTAAAGAAATTAAAGTTTACTCAGAAGAAGACCATACATTAAATAAGTCCGATAATGCTGTAGAGTTGTATGAAACATTAAAAGATTCTATTCTTAACTTTAACGAAGACATAGAAATTATACCACGAAAGAAAAGAATTGCATTTAAAGGTAATCGTATTATTTGCGATATATTAATTCAAAAAAGCGGTATAAAACTATGGATAAACTTAAAAAGTGGTGAACTCGATGACCCAAAAAACTTGATGCGTGATGTTTCTAATGTTGGTCATTGGGGTAATGGAGATTATGAATTAGTAATCAAAAATACAGACGATTTAGAATACATAATGAGTTTGATTAAACAAGCTATTTGATAAGTGAAATTACATCTAATTCTTTATAACCCCACACTCAAGGCACTTACTCGTTGATTCGTTCCGCAAGCAACACTCATTCACTCACAAGAGCCTGCCGTTCCGCGCGGCACTAGCTATAACGCTACCACACCTTATGGTCATAAGCTGCTACAGCATTACAGCCAGTACCTTTTGCCTTTGCGCTCTTTAATTTTGCAACTAAGTAACTTCTGTAATAGCAGGAATGATTCAGGAAGGCAGGTAATATGGTATATCTCAGTCATTACATTTTGTTCCATAAATCATATCTGCAAGAGCTTTATCTATAAACTCAGGATCCTGGAACTTTCTAGTACATTAGTAAACATCAGCTTCAAATTCACCCGCTCTTGCATATACCATAAGAACCGCTGCCTTACGCACAGCGACGGCAAGACGGTTCTTACTTGATTTATTCCACACATTTCATTCCTTCGATATCCGCAATTCTCTTGCACCCATACCCAATAAGGAACGCTGCGCTATGCTTTTTTATGGGTACAACCATTGCTGAATGTTTTGCGAGCCTGCGTCCGCTACGGGCTTCAGGATGTCACAGTTTTTGTGCCGGCCATGCTGCAATAAGAAACCCACTGCCAGTAGAATACTGCTGATAACTAGAACTCAAAATATCACAGTTTTGAACCTTTAAAAATAAAAATCTTTGCACACAGTGTCTTACTTATTTCAGCCGCTCGCAAGAGCCGCTCAATCTTTCGGTAATTGAAATCCATACCTCTCTCCTTTTTCAATTACCTCTCTCTATCACAGCACTTGCCCTCCCCTCTCGGAACAAAAAACAGCGCCATCCCTCGTGTCAAGAAATGAACGTGAGAGCATTCCGCTAAGGCTGCATGCTATCACTCACATTACCCTCCGCTAACTCGCAGGCGGCTCGCGCCTTTTAGATTACCTGCCTAACGGCATTATGACTAAATTTAGGTCATGAGAATAAAATCATTTCAAGAATTCATCTGTTCATTTCCATATGAATATCAAGCATCTAACATATCAAGAAAGAACTGGATAAGGTTTTTTCCGATTAATCCTCTAGTAAAAGAGGTTTTCAACAATAATGAAGTCATAGCAATTACTCGAAAGGAGCTCTATGACACCAATAAAAACATTGAACTCTTTATTGTAAAAGTATTGATTTGGGGTTTTGCAACCGGAGGTCGTGGCAACAACGTACTAAAACTTCTATCAGAACCTAACTTTTCCATTTTAGTAGATAAACTAAAAAGCTATCGCAATGCTGATTTGGAGATGCAAAAAATAGAATCAGACATGAATCAAATTTCTGGGTTAGCTATATCAAGTATAACGAAGTTTACCCACTTCATGAATACTACTGTCAACGGTCACAAGGCTATCATTCTTGACCAGCAAATAATGAATACGATTCAGTTAAATAGATTTAAAGACTTGGAGCCATTAATGGGTGTAAAACCAACTAATGCAGTTAGAAGATATCCCGATTACATAAAAATAATAGATCAACTATCAATTGACTTAAACGCAACACCAGACCAGATAGAAATGTTCATATTTCTATTCGGAAGAACAATGGTGATTAAATAAAAAGATAACTTTTCGATCCTTAAACTATTAATGGGCCACAATCACTGGGCTTTACCAGTTTTAGTAATAACCTAATTCCTTCTTCATTCCATAATCATCCATTTCTAGTCGCTTATTAAATGGAATTTCCTCTTTAAAGACAGCCTCAGATTTTCTCATGTGCCAGTATTCATTATAGATACCTGGTTGCAGGTAGCAATGTATAATTTGCTTACTTCCTTCAAAATAATGATGCTTGGACTCAACAAAAAACATATCAGTATTTAATTTACCTCTCAATAGAGGTAGGGTAATATCATCTCCTACTTGCGGCACCTCTCTTAGAGACTTGATTCTTAAAAACATAGAACCAGCATAATTCCTAGCCGAAAACTCAATTTCTATTTCTGAAAATTCTAAAAAAGCATCATTTTCATCTCCATAGATAAGATCATTTAGTTCAACAATCAATTTTCTTACTTGGTAAGTATTTATTCCAGTAACCTCACTAATAAGCTTTATAGATGGTACAGGTAGTTCATCATCATAATAAAAGTCTTTTGACATAAAGTATTCGAGTAGTTTATTATATCTGCTATCATTTTTGAACCTTTTATACAACTGCTCTTTAATCGATAGCAAAGACAAAATAATTTGCTTTATTGGCATTTTGTAATTCATATTGGCTTGTATTTATTTCACAATCATTCAGAAAAAATAAAAAAAGATCACAAATTTAGATGGCTAGCCCTCCCGACGCATAATGCCGAAAAGGTCAAGCCCTAAAGGGTTTTAGAAAAATTTTTGCAGGTTATGCTTGTGATGGTTTTGGTGTGATTCGCGTGTAGCAATAATTTTCCCAAAAACCTTGTCGCCATTCCCCCAGCCATCTGCCCATAGGTTTTCTTTTTTCTGTTTTTCTTTTTAAAAATATATCTAAATGCTTTGAAGTGCTAATAGAGAACAAACGAAAGCAAAAGAAACCAGCTGGTTAAAACGATTGACAAATACCCTTAATATTGCTCTTGAGTTTGTTTAAGCAATGATAAGTCCGTACCAAGTCCAAGAGAATATTAATTTTTAAACAAAAGTAAGATGGGAAAAATTTCACAAGGAATCTTAGGCGGACTATCTGGTAAAGTAGGAAACGTAGTCGGCGGAAGTTGGAAAGGTATTGATTACATCAGAATCAAGCCTACAAGCGTTGCCAACCCAAGAACGGAAGGGCAAGTAAACCAAAGAACCAAATTTGCTGTAACATTAGCCTTTCTACAAGCTAATAAAGCATTTATTAAAGTTGGTTACAAAAACTTTGCAAGCAGGCAAACAGAGTTCAATGCAGCGATGTCCTACATCCTAAATAATGCAATCACAGGAGTGGCTCCGAATTTTATGGTTGACTACAATAGTGCTCTTCTAAGTAGAGGATTGTTAGCAGGAGTTTCCAATGCGACCACAGACTTAACTTTTCCAGGTGAAGTTACATTTAGCTGGGACGATAATTCTGGAGAAGGCAATGCTTTCACTTCAGATAAGGCAATGTTAGTGGTTTATAACCCGAGTAAAAACGATTCCATTATCAACTTATCTGGTGCAGATAGAACGGTTGGTACTCAAACAATCAGTTTACCAAATACATACTCAGGAGACATTGTAGAGCTATTTATGGCATTTGTTTCAGCAGATGGTAGACTTGTATCAAACAGCATCTATTTAGGCTCTGGTACGGCAGCTTAAACGCATCTAAATAGAAATGTAAGAAACCGTTCCCAAGGGAGCGGTTTTTTTATGCGTAGTATTTATCTTCAGTGAAATCAATAAGATGACCTATTTGTTAATATATGTTCCAAATATTCTTTTGATACACTATTAATTGTTTCCCATTTGTTGCCCTACCCTATTTAAGGACTGTGAATAATAGAAAGTTATATTCTGTATCGGGAAGTAATTGGGAGAAACAACAAGAATCAAAAGATTATTAAAACGAACAAACAACTGATTTACAGATAATTGTTCACAACTTAAGTTGTGTATGTTCAATGATGGTTCTACATTTAGTACCTCATTAGTACATCTTTCCTTACAGAATTTTCCATAAGGTGTACAAAGTACATCGAAAATGAAGATTACACTTAAAAGTAAAAAACTCAAAGGTTCCAGAGAGAGCCTTTATATTGAGTATTATAATGGATCTACCGTTGATGAGACTGGAAAGAGAAAACACAGAAGATCCTTTGAGTATCTAAATCTCTATTTGGATAACAGTTCCCAAGAAAGGAAGCTTCAAAATCAAAATAAAGAAAATCTAGAGTTAGCTCACAATATACTATCAATACGAAAGTCAGAACATCTCCAGGGGAAGTATAAAATCGCAAACACCAGAAAGAAAAACACAAACTTTCTTGAATACTATACTAAGCTCAAAGAAGAGAGATTTGAGAGTAAAGGAAACTATGATAATTGGGATGCAGCCGGATTACATTTAGAGCGATACTGTCCTAGCCATTACACATTTGAAGATATAAACGAGGATTTTGTCAGAGGATTTAGAAGATACCTAGATCAAACCGCTGAAACAAAATCTCACACTCGTCTATCTCAGAACACCAAACATACCTATTACAATAAGTTCAAGGCTTGTTTAAGGAGAGCATTCGAAGAAAATTTCTTAGACAAAGACTTAAGAAAGGCTGCTAAGTCCTTTGAAATGGCAGAATCTAATCGTGAATATTTGACCATGGATGAGCTAGAAAAATTAGCTCGTACTTACTGTAAATACCAGCAATTGAAGAATGCTTTTTTAGTTTCTTGCCTGTCAGGATTGAGGTGGTCCGATATTGATAAGCTTAAATGGAGTGAAGTAAGAGATGAGAGTGAAGGGTGTCGGGTTAATTTTAGGCAAAAGAAAACTAAAGGGATGGAGTATTTACCTATAAGTCAACAATCTCGCGAACTCATGGGAAGTCGACGAGGGGAAAATGATAAGGTTTTCAAAGGGCTTAAATACGGCGCAACCTATAACGCTGAATTACTAAAATGGTGCATAAGAGCTGGTATCCCGAAACACATCACATTTCATAGCGCTAGACATACAAATGCTCTGCTCCTACTTACTATGGGCGCTGACATCTATACGGTATCTAAAAGGTTAGGGCATCGTGAGCTTCGAACTACAGAGATTTATGCTAAAATCATTGATAAAAAAATGAAGGAAGCTGCCGAACTAATACCACAAATTGAAATATCTAATAATGATTGACCAGAGATTCCAAATTGACTATAAAACTACACAGCTAATTGATTGTATAAAATCTAGAAATTGGGATCCAGAAATATTAGCTATGCAGTTAGATAACAACCTTGATGAATTGAGTCAATTTCAATTTTATTCTGTTTTCAAACAATTAATACAATGCTTTCCTGGTTCATATTCACATTTTGAAATACTATTAGAATATAGATTTATATATTTTTGGGAAGATGTTGAACAGCCCACACTATCTGTTGAAAAAGAAAAAATTAGTTTCAACATTTTTCATCAAACCTTTTTTGATCCATTAGATACATTTAACGATTTAATCAATTATTCACAACACACCTTTCTATTAAACAAGCTGTACGTTGAAATTAAAGATGAATTGGAATCTCAAATCAGAGACATTAAAGACTTTAATTTTAATGGAACTTTTAAAATAAATAAAAGGGATAAAGAATATCATTTTGAAGTAATAGAACTTTTAGAGGCAACCAAGTCATTCTGCTCAAATCAGAGGCAGGTCAAACATTCCTTTAGCGAATATTTTGCTGAAAAAAATCATATTTTATTAAGTCTTAGAGAGTTTTATCAAAATGACAAGGTTGATTTTGGTTTCTTGAATAAAGAACGTTCTTATTTATATTCCTTGCATATCCAAGATTGGCTCTTGAGATACAGCAAATACTTCAATGATATTTCTTCGCTAGAAACCCTTGAAGATAAAAAGACGAATCTTATAAGATTACTTAAAAGAGATGCTATTCATGCTCAGAACTTATTTGTCCAGTTTCAAGAATATTATTCATCATTTGATCGCATGAAAAATGTTGGGTACTATGAAGATGAAACTATTTGGGATATAGTAGATCAAACCATTAAGGAAACAACAAGACAAGCTCGGGAGTTATTTGAAACAGGTGCATTGTATGAAGAGGACGGCAGCTTACATATTAATGATAGAATCAAAGTAGAAGAAGATACTTTGATGGAGTCATGGCTAGATTCTCAAAATCAAAATCTTATAGATTGGGTAAAGGATTATGTGCCTGGTAAGGCGAATCCTACTCACATTTTCCAATATCAACAGTTAATGCTAGGTCCTAATCTTTCCAAACAAGATATTTCAGAGGTTCTAATTATGGCCATATCGCAAAAACCCGAATCAACAGCTGATAAAAATAAAGTTCGCAGCAGGATAATTGAATTAGTTGAAATATTTTTTGCTAATTCGGACGATTCCACAGAAACTAAATTTCTTAGTTACGGTTATTCTCGAAACAGACTCAATTTGACAAACTACAATCACATTCTTATGAATGTAATTTTTACTCTCGTAAATAATAAGCATATCATAAGCGAAGATAAAGCTCCACTGTTTCACACTCTTGAACTAATGTTCAAGTACGACATACATAAAGGTTTTAGAAGAAGAAATCTTGGCATTCAGTTTAGTAATTTCAATAATAAAACTTTAAAAAAGTCCATTAATAAGGTCAGATTAAGTCCTGAGCTTCAGCGCCTATTGCATCGATAATATTTAAGGCGAAATACCTAAGTACCTGTCTTAAATATAGTTAAATGCTATTTTTTTGCATAATAAATGGATGCAATTTTTAATTCGTTTAGTTTGATACATATTTGCTTCAGATATCAGATCAAAAAGAACAAGGCCTTGTTCATTAATCTTAAAATAAAGATCAATGAACGATTTAGAACTAAAAGATCAATTAAATAGAATTGAGGATGCATTATGTAATACTAAGTCTGTCCTCACAGCAGATGAAGTCTCAATTTTCACAGGACTTTCAAAAAAGTACATCTACACTTTAACTTCAAAAAGGCAGATACCCTTTTACAAGCCTATGGGCAAGGTCCTGTATTTCAGTAAAAAGGAAATCGAAGAATGGATGCTGACTAATGGTGTGATGTCTTCACAACAGATTCAAGATAAGGCTAGCAGTTATATCCTTAGAAAAAAAACTTGAGAAATTCTGTTACACTGAATTTTGAGAGTACGCTTCAATTTATAGAATATTTCAACGTGTAGTTTTAAAATCCATGCCTTTGATGTGATAACTACATATGATTTATATCCCTTCACCAGATAATTAACTAACACATATCGCCAGTTAATATGAAACCAGCAAAATACAATATCATACACGCAAATTTTTTTAATCGTAGCATATGCAAGTTTGATAATGAAATACAAAAAGATATTGTTTATGTAGTTCAAGGCAAAATTGATTTTTTTGGAGAGCCTCAAGATCTTATCAGAATACCATACTCTGACTATATAATGTTTAAAAACACTAAAAAAAACAACACTTACTCTTTTATTGAATTCACTCAATTCGTGGCTGAGATAATAGGTGTCGGCGGTGCTTTTTTTAATAAAATTAATAACTCGTTTATTTCTTTCAATCTATTTGATAATGTGCAAATCGATGTTGAAAATCCAGAAACTTTGATAATTCAACTAGGTCGATTTGGTAAGATTTTCTTTTTTCAGAAGAGTCTCAAAAATTACATTGAAGAGATAACTCCTAAAGGAAAATCTATAAGATATATAGGACATACTCAAATTGACAACGATTTATCAAAAATACGTGGGTTAAGACGAAAAAAGTTTTTTGAAATTATTTCTCAATTTAAAAATACTGGCTTTTGTAAAATCCGTGTTTTGGAACTTAAAATGTATTTAGGATATATCGAAGTTGTAGATAAAGATACTGGAGAAGCGCTCAGTCAAAAGGATCAATTAAAATTCATCTTTATTCCTCAAGATCAATTTAAATTCAAAGACAATCACGTTCAATACGGTCAGTTTGAAAGGGATTTTCTAAAACCTGCAATAAGATCAATTAATGAAGACAAGGGTAATCCTATTAGAAATCTAACGTTATTTAAGAAAAGTAAAACAGGTAGGAAAATTACACATCTCGAGTTCAGGTTTGATCCATTAAGCGATAATCTAAGCGCAAAAGAATTGGAATGTATAAAACTCTTTGAAAAACTCAATCTAGATAGGGGACAAATAGTTTTTTTAATCAAACGGATTGGATCCGAAGAAATGTTGAATCGTTGGATCCAGAATGTTGACAGAAGAGTGCATGGCGAGAACAAAATTCCCAAGTATTATGAACGCAATAATCAAAAAGAAATTGAAAATATTTCAGGGTATTTGTATAAGGTTCTATTTAAAGAACTGAATTGATTGTTAATAAGTACTTAAAGTAACAATTTTTTTAAGGATTTGAACTCACAATTAAAGGATAGAACCTCACACTATAAGTACAGGCACTCATACTTTAAAGACACAGCCTCATACCTCAAGGATGAGCACTCACATATAAAGGATAAATCCTCACACTTAATAAAAGCCAAAAGGACTTGATCTCATACTTGAAGGACGAAACCTCATACATTAAGGATGCACCCTCATATATGCCCAAGGATATACCCTCATAGTTAATTAAGGACGCACCCTCATACTATCATCTCGCAGCCCAATGATAGCAATGCATTCAAAGCCTCTAAAACACTACTGTTAAATAATAAAATTGCAAAATAAACTACAGCATTTATAATGGTAAAACCATATGCAGCAGTAGAGTTGCTAGTCAAAAGAAAAAGTATGAATTGTAGAAACGCAAACAAGATATCTATCGTGGAATTCTTAAAGAGAGAAGGAATGAGAATAGCGAAGGAGAATGAAAGAGATTCGTGGTTCCTTTCACCTTTTAGAAGTGAATCCACACCATCCTTTAAAGTTGATAAAACAAAGAATCTGTTTTATGACTTTGGAGAAGGAATCGGTGGTAATCTAATAGATTTTGTGATGATATATAAAAAATGGGATTTGAGGAAGACTTTAAATGAGCTCTCTAAAGGATCATTTTCTTTTAACCAGCATAAACCTAAACAACCAACAAAGAAAGCAGCTAAATATACTATTAAAGAAGTGAGATCAATATCAAGCCCTGCACTAATTGCTTATCTGGAGGAAAGAGCAATAAACTTAGATTTTGCTCAACAATTTTGCACACAAGTACACTATCAATTCACATCCGAAAAAACATATTTTGGATTAGGTTTTAAGAACGATGTGGGTGGTTACGAACTTAGAAACAGATATTTCAAAGGGTGTTTAGGATCCAAATCTACCACAACAATAACTCAAGATTCAAGCACACTTTCAATGTTCGAATCTTGGTCAGATTTCCTGTCTTATTTGACACTCAAAAAACAGATCCCACATGAAGATTTCATCGTTCTCAACAGCACCTTTTTGGCTTCAAAATGCGTCAATAAATTGAACGGTTATGAAAAGGTTAAAACCTTTTTTGACAATGATGAAGCTGGATATAGAGCAACACTCCTACTCCAGTCAAAATCAACTTGCGCATTTCGAGATCTACGAAAACACTATTCTGATTTTAATGATTTAAATGATTTTTTATTACATAAACGTATTGGTTAGTGAATGATAATTTAAGTGGGTATTCGAGTAGTGTTTAGCGGCTCACATGGTGAACCTCTAAACGTACTCGAAATGCTCACAGCTGTTCGGCATTTATAAAAAAGACTTATGAAAAGAAAAAAGAGAATTCAGTTCAGAGTGACTTCTATGGAACACTCAAGATATACGCGAATGGCCAAAATAAATAGAATGAACTTGGCCGAATTCATCCGAAAAAAACTAGATGGACAACATCTAAATCCTAAGCTGACCGATGAAGATTTAGCCTTAATGAAAAAACTGTTTATAGAATCGAATCGATGGCAAAATATCAGCAATCTTTTCAGAAAAAAAGATCCGAGATTATCGTCAGAAGTTGACGAACTAATTAAGGATTTCAGGGAGATCATAATAAATAATTTCAAATGATGGTGCTAGCACAAAGTATCTCTCATACTTCTGAAAGTATGGAGTACGGATGGAATGAAAAGGAGAAGAAAGCTACAGTTATTTCTCAAAAATACATGATAGCCGATAACCCTAAAGAAGCTACGGAAATGTTTAAGGTGGTTCAAGCTAGTAATTCAACATGTCCTAAAAATACTATTAGCATAGTTCTTTCTAGATCAGCTACAGCTGAAAAAAAGTTTACAAATAAGAATTGGCAACAATATATAGATGATTTATTAGAGGGGTTGAGATTAGAAAATCATCAGCATATAGCTTTTAGACATTTTGATAAAAATCACGACCACGTGCACTTATATATAAATAGAATCAATTTTCAAGGAAAGGCATTCAATGATTCATTTATAGGATCCAAAGCTGGGGATATAGCTGATCAATTAAATATAAAATATGGCATTGAACGTCCTAAGCAAATTAAAAAAGACAATGAAGAAAAATTAAGAAATGAATACAAACATGACAGGAAATCGATTCATTCACACAATATGTACGTAATAGAGCACGTAAAACCTAAGTCATTTAGCCATTACGTTAGCGCTTTCGCAAAAGCAGATATAAATGTTGTTGCTATCACAAGTAAAAATGGAAATTTGAATGGTTTTAGATATGAAAAGGGTGGATTATCCTTGAAAGCTAGCTTAGTTCACAGATCTATGAGCCTAACAAATTTAATTAAGTCTCTTTTCCCAGAGATAAAATTATCTGAACTGAGAAAACTAAACTTAAAAACTGACGGTGGAAAGTATGGTTCCCAAGCCAATCAAAAACAAATTTTGGATCAGTTAGATGATTACGTAAAGGGTCATGCCAAAGGAAGTGCAGAATCGATTCAGTACGAATCAAAAGTGAATGAGGAAGAAAGTCGTCATGCTATCTACTTGCAAAATTTACATATTAGAAACCTGTCAGCAGTTATCAGTGAAGAGGAGTATATCAAAGCATTTGATAAAGTAAATATAAAAGTCACTAAAGAGCTAAGTACGGACGGCTCGGCCAATGAGTATAGATTTGAGCGATCCGGATTTAGTTTCAAAGGAAGTTCAATACATAGCTCAATGTCTTCAACAAACATTATAAAATATCTTTCACTCAAAGAATCAGTCAATAATAACAGGGTACTAAAAACTCCAAAGGCAAATTTTCCAAGTCATGAACTTTTCAGTGATGATATGGCTGATAACAGAAAGGATGTCACGCCTATTCTTAGAACTAGTTCTAGGGACATGAGTATTGAAAAAGGAGTAGACGCAGATTATTCAGAAGGAAGAATCCCAACTCGAACGGAAGTAAATCACAATAGGCAAGATGAAAGATTTGTAGAATGCAGTAAAGTCATTTACATAGAACATCAGCACATTACAAATCAACTACGGGTTAACTGTGAGCATGAATATGTAAGCGCTTTCGCGAAAGCAAATGTAAAAGTTACTAGAGTTCAGAATTCCGATGGATCCTTCAAAGGTTTTCAATTTGAAAGGTCTGGATTTTCTTTTAACGGAAGTGATATTCACAGTTCAATGTCGTTGACAAACATTGAAAAAAGTTTCTCAATTAATGAATTGGCAGGCAACACAGCGACAACAAAAATCTCACAGATAAATCAGTCAGATCAAAAAGTTGATAATGGAAAAACCGTTAGTCTCAAGAAAAATATCTCTAACCCAATTGTACCTAGTTCTGACAATTCACTGAATGAAAAACGAACTACCGATAATGGTTATGTAAGCGAAACCACCTCAGGTAGAGAAGCACTTTCTCAAAAAGGTCGAAATAAAAATTCTGAAGAATGCCTCCAGACTATTTATCAGCAATATTTAATTCTAGTAGAAAACTTAGAAGTTAGCAATGAGGATGACTATATAAATGCTTTCGCGAAAGCGAACATCAAAGTAACTAGAGCCTCAAATCACAATGGATCTATAGATGAATTTAGATATGAGTTAGCTGGACATTGCTTTGAGGGTGGAGAAGTTCACAGGTCGATGACTTATGAGAAAATAAAAAGTAATTTCTTCATCCCAAAGGTAGCAATCAATAAAGCTCCGATTGATGGATTATCATACAAAAACTCAAGTCAACAGTCTTCCAGCGATGAGTCCGTACCTCAAAAAAGGAAACCTGTATCACCATTTTCATCCAATTATAAGAGTACATCGAACGAGAGAAGAGCAACCTATGAAGATAATGAGAATGAGAAAACCTCAGGGAAGTCGGAAACAGACCAGCAACCACAACAAAAAAATGTAGAAGAATATCGTCAGGCCATTTACTTACAACACTTGTTTATAATCAACAATATTCAAGTGAAAAATGAGGAAGAATATATCAACGCTTTCGCAAAAGTGAATATCAAGGTGACAAAACTGATGAACCCGCAAGGAATTGTGGATGAATTTAGTTTTGAACTAGCTGGACATAGTTTTAAAGGTCGTTCAGTAAATAAATCTATGTCTTTAAAAAATATCAGAAATAATTTAAATGCTGATGTAAGAAATTCACCAGTGGTAACAAACTCAAATAAATTAACAACAACTCAAGAGTCAATGCCAGACGTACGAACCATGGATGTTATTGAATCCATTACGTCTCAATTCATTCCTAGTTCACCAATAATGCATGACGAATCAGAGGGTGGCATTGATGAAACTTTAGGACACAAGAAAAAACGTAAAAGAGGATTAAAACGATAATTATGGCAAAACAAAACAAGTTAGAAACAGGCCAAGACATCATGGTAGATAAAATAGATCTTCTTCATAAAAAAATAGAGGAGATTCAAATACACCAAGCACAGGTTCCTAGTGTAACCAATGATGATATCATGGATAATGTAGATATTCTTTTGAAAAGTTATTCAAATGGGATAATAAATAACTTGAGAATATTCGATAAAAATATACAAGCTGATATAAGGAAAGAATGCAAAGTGAATTTTCAAGAGATTAATGCATTATTAAATGCTAATAAGAATTCTCAACATTTAATCGCAGGAAAGGAAGATCAACTTGAGATGAAACAATTGCTTAAGAAAAACTATCATTTGAGCAAAAGTTTAGCCGCTTATCTGAATGCAGATGATAGAAAGCAGCTGTTAGTTAAGAATTTCAATATCATTCAAGATAGATTGAAATGGTACGGTATTTATCATTTTATATCGACTGTATTACTGTTGATAATTCTCGTGTCACAGATATATTTCACTAATCACATGAACACTAAGTCCTATGAACGAGGTAAAAAAGAAACCAAAGAGGAAATTGAAGCTTTCTACAACGTCAAACTCAATGAACTCTATGAAGACTAATATTATCCTTATCACACATCAGAAGGGAGGCGTAGGTAAATCTACCCTGACTTTCAATCTGGCACTTAACCTTGCGGATAATGCCAAAGTCGCCATTATTGATTTTGATGCCCAAGGCAGTTTGATGCAATTGCAATCAACGAGAACAACGATGGACATATTAGAAAGTCCAGCAGATTTGGATTCAATAAGCTCTCTAGGTTACGACTTTATCTTTATAGACACACCTCCTTACTTGTCAAGTTCATTGCCTCAATTAATAAGTGTTGCTGATCTAATCGTTGTTCCTACTAAGGCTGGAATCTTAGATCTAATGGCTATTAACAGTACGATACTTATGATTGAAGAGAGACGACGCCTAGAAAACACATTAATCGTTTTAAGTATGGTCAAGCCTAACACAACATTGACTTTAGATGTACTAATTGAGCTAAATAAATTAAACGTCAAGGTGGCTAACACTCATATAAGCGATCTGGTTTCTTACACGAGATCAATTCTATGCGCTGGTTTAGGCAAGGATCAAAAAGCTAAAAATCAAATTGATGACCTGACGCGCGAGATACTTTCAGAGCTATTACAATTGTAGAATAAAAGAAATATAATTAACTACATAACTAGATCTCTACAATACTTTAAATCTATTAAACTTAACAAATGGACAAAAATGAAATGAGTGAATGGATGGACATGATAAAAAAAGAAAAACCTCCTACCGTTCAACAAAAAGTGGTACCTATTAAGTCGTCTCAATTAAAAAGGAACAAATACGGTGAGGAGGTACAATTATCTTGCTATATGGATAAGGGCTTGATGAAAAGACTGAAGCTGCAAGCCTTAAAGGAAGATGAAACAATTAAAAATATTATAAACAAGAGTATAACCTTATATCTCAAAAGCAATGATTAATTTTATAGTCGTCGATAAGATCGATTAATAAAATACATATTGTAAGCGTTTAGCTTGATTGGACCTTTAAAATCGCCAAAATTTAAATTTCCTCCACATCAATGTTCAGCGCCCATGCCATGGCGTGGGCTGTTCTATGATGGAAGGAAAGGTGTTTGGCGATACCTAGAGGTCTCTAGTTCAGTTCCACGCTTCTTGCTTTTGATTTATGAAGTCACCTCATAAATCGCCAAATATGAATACACTATTATATATTTTACATATCAATGGAAGAGAATATGTAAAAATCGGAATTACCGCTAACATCAGGCAAAGAATCAAAACGATTAAAGCCTCTAGTGGTTTTACCGTAGACCCTCAGAAGTCGCTAATAATAACGAATCACAATAAATCTAACATTAGACTTCTAGAACGAAATCTTCTCGCAATTACAAAAGAATTTGCATTGAATTGGAGGCAAGATGTGGACTTCTCTGGCATGCATGAATTCAGAAAGAATTCCTGTACTAAGCGTATAGTGCAATGGATTAAAGATCAAAAAAATTACGGCTTTGACTTTAAAGTCTATACGGGTCTCGATATTTGTGGTAGATACTCTAAAGGCAAAATTCCTAAACACTACTTTCCCGTTGATAAGCAAATTAAAGGGGTTTCTCCTATTCTTAAAAATGATGTAAGTGCCTATTGCAAAAAGAATAACATCCAATACGCTGATTTACTCAACCTTGCATTATATAAATATGCGGTCGAGCTCGGTATTGACCGTAAGGAAGATTTTACAATTGAAGGTTACAATAACTATTATAAAATATAAATTATGCACATTAACAAGAAAATCGCTCCTGAGAAATCAATTAACTTAAGCGAATGCTATTTCAATCCAAAAAACGGTAAACCCTATACTTATGAGCAAGTATGCATTATACACGACTACGACGGTCCAAGAACAGATCCTAATGATATCTTGAAGAATCACAATAATGATCGAGCATTGATTGATTTTGTAGATGATAAAGCTATACAGGAAGCTAAAAGGGCAAATCCATATAACCCAGAAAACAAGCTATTTCCAGATTTATAAAGCATATAACACTTTTACATTTAATGTAGTTTTCTAGAAAACTAGAAATACAGCAATCTAGAAAACTACATTCGGTTATGTATCTTAAATACAGATTCTTAATAAATTTTAGTTGTTCAAAACCCAATGAAAACTTTGTAGTCCAAATCCTAAACACTGCCATTCCAACCCAAACCTTATGACTAACTTAGTGCCATATTCTTTCCTATTTAATGGCATTATTCCAGACTTCTGTACTTAAATCACATCTAGCGCAACTTGACGAGACTACTGTTGACAAAGCCTATAAGAAATTCCAAAAGTACTTTTGGAATACCACCATACAGACCAACATTAGAACGGCCAATGAAGAACAGTACCAGGCGACCTTCTTGCACGAGCTCTTTGTCAACATTCTAGGCTACACGCTCTTTCCTAATCCCAATTCAAACCTAACGACCGAATTTAAAAACCAGACCAATGCACGCAAGGCAGACGGCGCGATTCTTAAGGAGGGCAACGCACTGGCAGTGATTGAATTGAAGGGAATGAATACAAAGGATCTGGAGAGCATACGCAAGCAAGCTTTTGATTACAAGAACTACCAGACCGGCTGCGTGTATATCATTACGTCCAACTTTGAGAAACTTCGCTTTTACATCAATGATGCAACAGAGTTTGAAGAGTTTGATTTGTTTACGCTTTCGCGAAAGCGGTTTAACCTACTGTACCTGTGCTTACATAAAGACAAGTTGCTTCAAAACGCACCGCTCAAAATTAAGCAAGCGTCCATCGTTGAAGAAGAAGAAATCACCAAAGCATTTTATAAAGATTACTCCGTTTTCAAGCGCGAACTCTACAGAGACCTAGTCAAACGCAATTCCAAAACGGTAAAGTCAAAATTAGCAACTTCTGGTGCCAACAGTCATGCTGAGCCTGTCGAAGCAGAGGTCGATACCAATGAAGACCTACAACGCTTGGAGAAGAACGTAAAACTCACACTATTTAAGAAGTCCCAAAAGCTCATCGACCGCTTCCTCTTCATCTTTTTTGCAGAGGATCGATCGCTATTGCCTTCCAACTTTACCAATACCATCATCACCGACTGGAAAAAGCTGGTGGACATGCATGTGGACGTCACGCTCTACGAGCGTTTCAAACTCAACTTCAATTTTCTGGATCAGGGACGCGCGGGCAAGGAAGGCCACGATGAGATCTATGCCTACAACGGTGGGCTTTTCAAGCCAGACTCCATTCTGGATGCGCTAGAGATTGATAGCGAGCTGTTGTACAAGCATGCCTTAAAGCTATCTAGATATGATTTCGAAAGCCAGGTAGATGTCAATATCCTGGGGCATATTTTCGAAAATTCCCTGAATGAGATCGAGAGCGTTAATGCAGAGATTGAGGGCGGCGAGTTTGATAAACAAACCAGTAAACGCAAGAAGGACGGTGTGTTCTATACGCCTAAATACATCACCAAATACATCGTGGACAACACAGTAGGCGAGCTGTGTGAAGAAAAGAAACGTGAGCTCAAGATTACCGACGAGCGATTCGGCAACGCAAAGGCGCGCTCTAAAAAGGGAATCAGCGATCTGGAGACCTACCGCAACTGGCTGCTGGAACTCACCATCTGTGATCCTGCCTGTGGCTCTGGGGCCTTTCTCAATCAGGCGCTGGAGTTCCTCATACGCGAGCACAACTACCTGGATGAGCTGTCTGCAAAATACCACGGTGGTTTTGCCTTTCCAGATATCGAGAACACCATACTAGAAAACAACATCTATGGCGTTGACCTCAATGAAGAAAGTGTAGAGATCGCAAAACTGTCGCTATGGTTGCGTACCGCACAGCCACGTCGCAAACTCAATGATTTGAGCAGCAATATCAAATGCGGCAACAGCTTGATCGATAGCAAAGCGGTTGCAGGCGATAAAGCCTTTAAATGGGAGACCGCTTTCGCGAAAGTGTTTTCACGAGAAGGATTTGATGTCGTGATTGGGAATCCGCCTTATGTCAGACAAGAGCTTTTTACTGATATCAAGCCATACTTGAGTAAGAATTTCAAGTGCTATAACAGTACAGCTGATTTATATACTTATTTTATTGAAAAAGGGATATCAGACTTAATCAAACCAAATGGACTTTTCAGTATAATAGTTGCCAACAAATGGATGAGATCCAATTATGGTAAGGAGCTCAGGAATTGGTTAATAAGTCAAAATATAGTTGAGATAATTGATTTCAAAGATTTACCTGTATTTTCTGATGCTACTGCTTATCCATGCATTCTCACAGTAGGTGGCGAATCGGATCGTAAAAAATTTATAGGTATTGAAGTTGATAATTTGGAATTTGCAAGTCTTGATCAATATGTTGACCAAAACACTCAAATTGTAAACAAAGATTATTTGAGTAGTGATGCATGGTCATTAGCAGATGAAAGTGTTGCGAAAATCGTTTCTAAATTGACTGAAAAGTTTGGAAGCTTAAAAGACTTTATTCAAGGCAAAATGTTTGTCGGCTTGAAGACTGGCCTCAATGATGCATTCATTGTAGAAGAAACTTTTTATAAATCACTACAGTCAAGTTCCGTTGATTACACAGCTATTGTAAAACCTTATGGAGTAGGTAGAGATTTGTCTCGGTACGGTAAACCAACCATCAATAAATATATTATCGCAATACCTAGTAAATGGACTAATAAACAAGGTGAATTTATCGACGAATTTCAAGCTTGGAATTGGTTAGAAGCGAATTATCCAATAGTAACTAATCATCTTGAGCCATATAAAGAAAGAGCAAAGAAACGAAGTGATCAAGGGAACTATTGGTGGGAGCTTCGAGCTTGTGATTATTATAATGAATTTGAAAAGCCAAAAATCGTGTATCCAGAAATTGCGACTGAAGGTAGATTTACAATTGATCACGAAAACACATATTTTGACATGACGAGCTTCATAATTGGTTCAGATTCTCAAGAATTGTTAGGAGTATTGAATTCCAAACTCATTAGCTTCATTTTTAGCGAAATTAGTTCTGAAATAAGAGGAGGTTTCTTGAGATGGAAACGGCAGTATGTATATAATCTTCCAATACCAGAAAACATTGAAAATTTGGAACTGAGACATCATGTACAAAATGCGCAAAATTCAAAATTACAATTTGACACCATAATTGATAAGTTTGTTCAATATTTTAAAATAAAGCTCAACCTCACAAACCTATCAAGAACCATGAGAAATTGGCACGAAATTACGTTTGCCGACTTCCTAAAAGAACTCAACAAAGCCATAAAAGCCACCAATAAGATCAGGAGCAAAGAAAATCAATCAGAGATTCCGGCATTAACAAAGCTGGACGAGATGGACTGGATGGAGGCCTTTGAGGTCAAAAAGAAAGAGGCCCAAGAACTTCAAACCCAAATCCAGCAAACCGAGAAGCAAATTGATCAAATGGTCTATGAACTGTATGGGTTGACTGAGGAAGAGATAGCTATTGTAGAAAATAGTTAGAACAAGTAATTATGAGTAGTAGCCCTAAGATAACATATTGGTTTGGTGCAGGTGCAAGTTATCATTCAGTTCCAATTCAGAAAAAGCTTACACAGTCTATGTATGATTTTGCTGATTATCTGGAATCCTTGCCTTCGCGAGATTCATATTTTGATCACAAAAATCCATTATATAATGATCGGGCTCATTTATCGACTCTGATTAAAGAGTATTGCAAAAGAGCCTTTGAATACGGAACTATTGATACGGTAGCAAGAAAACTCTGGTTTTCATTTGCTGATAATGATCTCGATGTTCTAAAATTTTGCGTCGATTCCTATTTTTCGTGGTGGCATTACAGAACCATTACAAATCCAAAAGCTATTCCATATTTAAATAACGATAAAAAGGAACAGTACGAGTCTATAGATCATAGATATTTTGGATTATTAGCAATTCTTCTAGACAGAAATAATAGTCAATGGGCACACCAACTTGATAAAAACATTAATTTTTTGACCTATAACTATGATTTGCAATTAGAGTGCGCTATTTGTGAATTGTCAGGAATTACATTCGATACAGGCTTTTTTTTGGAGAATTTAAACACGGGCATGTTGCCTAAAGACTCAAAAGATTTTAAGAATAGGCAAATCATTCATTTAAATGGTCATTCTGCATTTCATTTGAACAAAAATGGAGAGCTATCTCCCAATTTTAGACAACAAAACCTACAAACGGAGAAAACTTTTTATGCTACTTTAATCAAACAGTTTAGCGAAAGAGATCAAAACAACATTGGAAAAGACATATCCTATGCTTGGGAAATGGATGCCGAAAAGCTTGAACGTAGTCGTGAAATCCTATCTCAAACAGATCATCTAGTGATTGTGGGCTACAGCTTCCCAGCATTTAATAGGCGAATAGATTTAGACCTGTTGACTAATCTTAAAGTTAGCGCCAAAGTAACATTACAAGATTGTAATCCTCAAATGGAAGCTTTAGATAGTATTTTACCGGAAGATATAAATAGGGATCGAGTAAAATTTAAAAAAGAAGTTGAACAATTTTTTATTCCTCCTGAAATTTTTGGTCAGCGTAAAAGAAAAAAGCAACCTCGTATAACAGTTCGATAACTCTGTTTCGCTTAGAATTAGTAACTAATTTGCTCTATTTCCCAACAATATAAAATATATAATGGCATTCAACCCAAAATCAGCATACACCACAGTCCCTAAAGAAATAAGTATAAAGGACTTTTTTGATTATAAAGAGGACTATGTGACTAGACCTCCGTACCAGCGTAAAGTAGTTTGGAAACGTAAAAAGAAGCAATCCTTGATGGACAGTTTATTTCGTAGATATTACATTCCAAAACTGGTAATTAGGGAAGTACGTCTAGATGATAGTAATGTGCTATTTGAAATTGTCGATGGCCAGCAGCGTATTACAACAGTTCAAGATTTCTTTAATAATGCATACCCATTACCTAAATCATTGAGCGATTTGGGTGATGGTGTTGCCGGTAAATATTACAAAGATTTGGGAACTGATGTGCGAAAGTTTATAGACAAGTCTTTGAAGTATCAGGCAGACATAATTAAGGATATTGATCAACCAGAAAGTGTAGAGCACCAAATCATCGCTACGGATATCTTTTGGCGCTTGCAGCAAGGCGAAACCTTGAACTATATGGAAATCGCACACGCACAATTATCCAGCCTTAGCAGAAACTTTATCGTGAAGTATGCAGATGATTTGACGTTTGATTACGAGACATACGCTTCCGTGGACGGCAACCCTGATAAGATGCCTTTCTTTTCCCTATTGAATGTAGACAACGATAGAATGAAACACTTGCAATTTATGGCTCGTTTTCTACTAATTGAAAACGCGGATGGTTATGCTGATGTAGGAGATAAAAAGATTACGGAGTTCATAAATGATCATAAAACGGTAAAGGGAATTGGAGATTATACCTTTGAGAATTCAAAAGTTGCTGTAGAAGTTCGCAAGAATTTAAAAGCGATTCATAACATCTTTAAAGATGATCCTATCCTGGATGAAAAAAACGGGATTAAGGAGTTGTCTACAGAGTACTTTATTATTTCAATTTACATGCTGATTAGGCATCTGAGAATGTATTACGTTTTAGACGAGAATATTCAGAAGCACATCCGAGAGTTCGTTTACAGCTTTCATAAAAGATGGAAAACATATGATGAAGCGAGTGACACAGATTTACTTACGTTCAGCAATAGAAGACAACAATCTGAAAACGACTTAGAAGTCAGAGATAGGATATTACGTCAAATATTTTTTGAGTATTTGAAAAACAATGAAATCGTCCTACTTGAAAAAGACGAGAAACGTGCATTTTCAGAGTTGGAGCGCTTAATTATATATAGAGATGGAAAAGGCTTCTGTCAGGAATGTTTGAGAGAAGGCAAGTCTGAAAAAGAGTCAAAAGTCAGTTGGTCTAACTATCAAGCTGATCATGTAATTCCTCATTCAAGAGGCGGCCAGACAGTTATTGAAAATGGAGAGTTGCTATGTGCACCTCATAATTTATCAAAAGGAGCTAGAATTAAATAAGAAAGAAATGATTTCGACATGTTCAAAAATAAAAAAGGCTATTCATTGAACTATTCCATTAAAAATTTAAAAAGACAATAGGTTCAAAAATGACTTATAAGTTTAAATAATAGATATGAATAGAAGCGCTGTAGATACGATTAAAGGATATTATTATCAATTTGACCTAACGATTTTAAAACTATTAGAGTCTCAAAGCTCTACAGATACGGTGATTGTTGAAAACGTGGAAGATATTGATTTATTAACTGCCACGGAAACTACAGCTGTGCAATGTAAATACTATGCAAAAACAGAATACAATCATTCCGTCATTGCCCACCCAATAAGGCAGATGCTTAATCATTTTTCTAATCTCAAAATCCAAAAAGAGAAAAATATAAGGTACCATCTTTATGGTCATTACAAGAGTGGTCAAAATAAATTGATACTACCATTAACGTTGGATTACTTAAAAAAGCATTTTTTAACTTTTAAAAAACGAGGGAAAAAAATTGAGTACCATAAGGATTTAGGGTTGAAAGATGTAGATCTTGACGAATTTATTCAACTCCTAAGCATCGATAACAATGCTCAATCTTATGATAGTCAAATAGGCAGTTTAATAAGTCTTTTGCAAAAAGAATTTAATTGCACTAATGATGAGGCCCGGGATTACTATTATAATAATTCACTACGAGTAATAAAGGATAAGTCAGTAGAGCAAGACTCTTTATCAAGAACAATTACGCGCAGACAGTTTATCAAATCAATTAATAAGAAAGAAGACTTATTTAATATCTGGTATGCAGGTTATCTAGGTAGGTCAAAATTTTTAAAGAAAATTAGATCTGAGCATTTTACATTTTTAAATATCTCTCCTTTTGATAGGTTTTTCCTCATTGGAGTCAATCCTTCTATGTATTCAAGAAATGAGTTAAAAGAAATGATTCAGCTTATTTCGAAAAAGTGGAGCAATTTATCAAAAAAAGTAGAAAAACCCTTTTGCCCATATATTTATATATCGGGAATTTCCGAAACAGAAATTACAGAATTGAAAAAAGAATTTTTTAGAGAAGGTTTTGTTTTTAATGATGGACACCCTTTCTTAGGCTCTGACTTTAGTGCTGAAAATATTATGATTCGTCCAGATCACAACAATGATATCCGAATCAAAATCATTAATGAGCTGAATCAACTGGATACCATCCTGTATAGATCTACTGTTACTAAGCAAATTTTTCAATTTTATACAGGTATCCCTTTTTATAATAACGATTCTGAGAATCTCAAGCATATCAAAGTTCAACTACACACCTTAACCGAAATAAAGAAAATTATATGAGTACTTATGAAGAAGAAAACAAATTGAATGCGGAAGTAATCTCCGTCTATCCTGATAAAGTTAGAATCTCAGTTGAGGATTTAGAAAGTTTTAAAATTGCTGGAGAGGCTCTCAAAGTGGGCTCTTATGTTAGAATTTCTGACAACGAGAATTCAGTTTTAATTGCCATAATAGAAAATTTTTCTATAGAAGTTGCAGATACCGGTTCGAGAAAATATATTATCGAAGCAAACCCTTTAGGTGTAATTAGTAATGATGTCTTTACTCGTGGCGGAGACTCAATTGCAATTCCACCCAAAAAAGTTGAGCCAGCAAGGGAAGATGAAATCAAAAAGATATATGAGCAATCTATTACAGCTGAGGATAACTTTACGTTTAGTATGTTATCATCAAATCACAACATAAAAGTGCCTGTAAATGGCAACAAATTTTTTAATAAGCATATTGCAATAGTTGGTTCTACTGGATCTGGAAAATCACATACTCTTACAACTATTCTACAAAAAGCGGTTGCAACTAAATCAGGGGATTTTGCCCTTAACAATACTCACGTAGTCATATTTGATATTCATTCTGAATATAAATCTGCTTTTCCTGATTCTAATTTAATTGATATAAGCAACTTAACATTGCCGTATTGGATGTTAAACAGTGATGAGTTACAAGAGTTATTTTTAGACACTGACGCAAATGATCACAATCAACGTTTTATTTTTAAAGATGCTGTGGTAAGTAATCGTAAAGATAACTTTGTCGGCTCGAAAGATGAAAAAGATAAAATTCACTTTGACTCACCTCTATTCTTTGATATTGAGGAGGTACTTAAATATGCTCAAGCTAAGAACACTGAAATCATTGAAACAGGAGAAACTTACGCTTCTGGTGCAAAAAAAGGACAACCAAAGACAACACAAGGAAGTCTCTACGGCAAATTAACCAATTTCGTAAATAGGCTAGAAAACAAACTGAATGACAAAAGACTGGAATTTCTATTAGGCAAAAAGGCTAGAAAAATAAGTTTTCAAGAAGCTATTTCAAACATTTTAGGTTTCAAAAAGGAGAGCTTATCCAATGTTACAGTAATTGATCTTAGTGGGGTGCCATTTGAAGTATTGAGCATAACAGTTTCTTTAATATCAAGAATACTCTTTGAATACGGATATATTTATAAACGTCTACGTACCAGCAAAAATCCGCAGGAAAAGGTCAATAATGATATTCCAATATTGCTAGTTTATGAAGAGGCACATAAGTATGTTCCAACGAGTGATTTGATAAAATATAGAGCTTCTAAAAATTCAATTGAAAGAATTGCCAAGGAAGGAAGAAAATATGGTGTTTCACTATTACTTGCCAGTCAAAGACCTTCGGAAATTTCAGAAACGATATTTTCCCAATGCAACAACTTTATTGCTATGAGACTTACTAATCCTAATGATCAGAATTATGTCAAAAGGTTATTGCCTGATACTTTAGGAAATTTAATAAATAAGCTACCGACGTTGAGAGCAGGAGAAGGTTTATTAATTGGAGAATCCATTGTGCTACCTTCTATAATTCAAATGGAAAAATGTAAGCTACCACCTTCTTCTAATGATATACCGTATTGGGAATTATGGAAAGAAGAGTGGAAAGATCTTGATTTTGATGCATTAAAAGAAGAGTGGTATAAGTAATAATCTATGAAAAACTTTGAATCCTTTACTAACCATATAGTTTACCTAAATGGTGATTTACCAAAAGGAATGAATGCAGGTCTCTCTGGCTCATTGCCCAATAGAGTTGCAGGAGATAAAGCCGAACAATATATAGTTAGAAAACTTAATACACTGAACTACGAGGCTTATATAACGCCAGGAAGCAAATCGCCAGCAGATATTTTTGCAGTAAAAAGACGACAAGGCTATTGGCATATAATGCTCATTCAAGTGAAATCTTCTAAAAAGGTCTCTTCCATTAAAAAGCTTAACGAAGCTAAGATTGAAGAGCTCAATGATCTTGGAAAATTTGTCAAAGAAAAGCTTAAGAAAGTTGAAATAATGAATGACTATTCCAGTAAGCCTGTTTTAGTGAGTACGGGCTACGCAGCAGTTCATAGTCTAGAGTCAAAAAGCGGCCTTAGAAATCTAATTAAGAATACTGAATTTTATTCTGCATTTAGATCAAATTTTACTAACCTAGATTTTGCGAAAGCGAAAGAAAAAGCAGAAGCTGCTCACAGCTTGAAAGTTTAACCCTATCGTCCAAAGTTTACAATCTACTTAAAACATCCAGTATATATTTGAGCCATTATTAATATTAAAACCCAAAATCATGGCAAAGTCAAGCGGATTAAAAAATGCACCAAGTACAACTGGAAATCCTTCAGGAAAAGGTAGAAGCAACGCAACTCCTAAATCAAGTCCTGCAAAAACAGGTAACTCGGGTTCTAAAGGAAAAAAGTAAATTTTTTAAATGGTCGCAATTTTGAAAAATTGCGACCATCTTTATCTATGACTGAAGAAGATTTAAAGAGACGAAAGTTTGAAAATGGAGTGCCATTTTGGTTCGTACTAATGTGCCTATTAAATTACAACTTCAAATCTTTCAGACGCTTTCTTATTTATTTATTGAATGCTGGTTCTTTAATTGATCTGAGAGAGAGATCTTCAGCTCAGATGACTAACGAAGAAATAGTAGTCTATTTTGAACCTATGTTGGGAAGCCGTGTCCCACGACCTTTAATTAGGGATATCATTGGTGTCCAGTCAAGAACCACCTTTAATAAATACTTTGGAGATTTCATAAAAGAGAACAATTTATCCAAGCGTAACGGGTTCACCTTATTGGAAGCTTATAAACTATTAGAGTTCTGGCAAGGTGAAGGAAAATGGGGAAGATTTAAAGCGGCAAAAAAACAAAAGCTTGCAAATATTCTTCATAATAAAAATTATGAAAGAACAGCCGAGGAATTTAGAGGTGCCGTCGATTTAGATGAATACAAACCTAATCTGCTGAGTCCAAAAACTATTAAAAACTTTATTAGGCATGTTGACCTTACGGATGATGATAAAGTAGAAGCTCTAATAGGTTATGGAGAGTTTAAAAAAAGTTCGTTATGGGCTTTTGGAATTTTAATGTTTTATCATTCATTAAATGAAAAAGGAATTAGGATGTATAATCCAAGAGATGTCAGAGAGCCCATGATTTTCCAAAAAAACAAACAGTCTGGGCCAATGGAATGGTCAGAAGCACTAGCAGAGATATTAGGGCACACTGAAAAATAAATCTCAAAAAGGATTTATTTGCGTCATTCAATTCCATGTATCTTCATTCTGAAAGCAAGAATTTAGTATTGGGAAGCGCATTGATGTTTTCTTATAAGATCTATTACCTGTTTGATGACAAAACCCTTCACCATAGTCCATATTTTTCCATTCTAGCCATTCATAGTATGCATTTTTTGATAGCGGCTGCGATGGATTAAACGCAATCTGTTCTCCGGTCCTTATACAGTAACCCTGAGAAGGATTTTCATAGATAGACTCTTTTTGTTTTTCAAACTCAATCTCTGCTCGCTTTTCAGATCGAGATTTAAGTACTGGAACCAGGTCTTTTTCATCGAGACTGATAATATCAATGTCCTGATAAACTATTCTTTCATAATTAGGACTGTTATGGTTGAAAGAATCAAACAGATCCAGTAAAACCTCTGATTTAGTGTAGTTTCTACTCAACCCGAAAAGAGCTGTTTTAAAAACTGGTCGTTTAATAAATATGCAATGTGCAGATTCTTCAAGAATTTTGTAATGATTATCTAGGTGTACCTCATACACTTTTTCGGCTAATTTAGTTCTACTGAATCCCACACCATATTCAACATTATTCTCCGCAGAATAATCATAAAGATTCATAGAGGTCACTATGCCATTGCTCTCGTTTGAATAACTTTTTGCGTGCAGTCTAGGCTCATATATGATTGAAACGTTAGGAAACGTTTTGAAATATTCTAAGTCCTCACTTCTAACGCTTCGATAAAAATCATTTTCATTTTTACCAAACATGACCTGAAGGTAAATAGATGGGTCATTCTTCACTAAATCAAACCGCTCCTTATAATGATCATCAAGCTTTATATAAGGAGAAGTGATGTAAATAAACTTCTTTGCGTCGGTAATAATGTTGTCTATGGCGTCGTTAAGTGCGTCACCAGTTAAAAATGTACTCATTTATAAACTTTGTTTCAAATTACTTTCCTATCAAAATCTTCTTGATAGATATCTACAAAATCTTTGGCTTGTTGCGCAACAGATTCAACTAGACTAGAAAAATATTTCTTATCGCTAATTAAGTCCTGAAGTATATTAATGCTTGATAAGTTAAGGGGATTTCCTTTAGATGTAACAATTGTTCTTGCCGCCTGCCAGCCATAATTGAATCTGACATCTCCATCTTGCAGTAAATCTATCTGAGCTGCTTTATCGATAACACCCACAAATAAACGACCGTGATTGTGTCCCAAACCTGAAAACGATTCAATACCGAATATAATATTTCGACCAGCGTATTGCCCATCAATCCATAATTGTGAATGGGTAGCGGTTATGTCATTACCTTCACGAATATTGAAACGCGAATCCAGTATAGATTTCAACCTCTTATGAATTGCTTCTTTGAATTCTTTGCGAATGGATTCAACTGTTTTCTCATAGTGAGAATGAATAAATTTTGCCTCCTCAAGATGATTGCCAATGATATTCTTAAGTTGAATTTCTAGCGTGTCTTCCATTGTATTAGTAAGCCTTTTAATCAGAATATAATATTGTCGTATTGAGGTTTCAATTATAGAACCAGATGGCACCACTTGTAAGCATCTTTCTAACCAGCTAATGATATGGTTTCTGTATGACATAACGGAATATTCATCATTAGTCAGGCTATGTAAACTATCCTTTGATGGTTGATTGCCAAATAAGGTCAAATAATAAAGCCTACATGATCCCTGGTTATATTGACTATACCTATACATTTGACTAGGTTGATCACCCGCATATATTTTATTCTCTATTGCAATGCTTTGTCCATCACTTAGTGAAATCAAAATATCAATAAAGCCACCTCTCAGATAATCTTCTGAGATTTTACCTAGATGAAATTCTGTTTGAACCCTAGCAACATTTAAATTCTGCAGTTTATGATCATACCCTATTTCCTTTAAGAACAATTTTAAAAAAGCGTCACCTTGATAGTGATTTTCTTTAGGATCTAGCAAAGCCCTAATCATGCTAGAGTGCGTTTTAGTTTCATTAAATTCCATCGAGAGAACTGAAAATAAATTAAAATCCTCACCTCTTTCTCTAGTTTCAATCTGATGCTCCTGTACTATCTCTCGTGTTGACTTCAAGAGATCATTGGCTTCATTTATATCTATCATAATTTTCAATGTCAGTTGATGATGATTCCGCTTTCGCGAAAGCGTAATTATATCCTAGAATTTGTTTTTAAACTCGTTGTTGAGATGATAATTGAGCTGCTGCATTTTCTTGGCAACCTTCTGTAATTTAAGAATGCCTTCCGCTATCTCTTGTAAGATTAAAGGATCACTGAACTGCGATTGATTTTTATGGGTGCTGTAAATATACAGACCCATTGTACGATGATTATTGGCAATTCCCATATCTGCATCAATTGCGGCATCGGTAAGATGCGTATCGGTCTTGATGGAACTGTAATTCGAGTAAATATCCTCCAATAGCTGAGTTTTACCCATCTGTTCGGCAAATTCTTCAAGTGATCTATACTCATTTAAACCTACATGTTCCCAGGCAAAAATCATTAGTTCCAATTGATTGTCCCTGATGTGACTGCGCATATCAATCGTCTGATGGCCATCTATTGTAAAAAGAATGCGTGCCGTTGTTTGCACTCTCTTACCATGTATTTTGTAATTGCCCTTCAGCTCTGGTTTAGTATCATAATAATCAAATATTCTTTGTCGCAAGTGCTTTAGAAAACTACTGTGATGAACTTCTACTGGAGGCTGCTCTACATCTGTCTCGACACTAGTTACAGACGACAGCTTAATGACCGATTGTATTACTTTGCCTACGCTCTCCTCATTCCCAGTGCTATCTTGTATGATGGTCTTGACCCGATTAAGAATCTGCGATATACTCAAAGCCTTCTTTTGCAAGTAGCTATCTCGTTGACAAAACTGGTATAGCACTTGCTCCCAGGTTTCATCAAATTCATCTAGTTGCTCAATTTTTTCAACTACCTCGTTTGACAAGGGCTTCAGATTAAGTTTATGAGCCGTTTTGTTATTCCAATTTGGAAAATCAGGATGTGCGGCAAGTATCCCATAAACAGGTGGATAAGATATCTGAAGACTCACAAGTGCAAAATTCACAAAAAGAGAAAGGTCATCTCCTCGATGATTATTATTGCTACTCTCTAAATCTGTAACGTCCGTAGCTCTTTTTGCGATATTGATGCAGGCTATTAACGACAAGGAATTGACCAATCTCTTGAGTGACCTTGGATTGGTACCTACGCTATGTTTAGCGATCTCTACGAGCACATCGATTCGATCTGGGAAATCCTCAAGTTGACTAGGCTCGTAATAATTAATTTTGACCAGACTCTCTTTCAAAAAATCGTCTATTCCGTATGAGGCGACAGGCATAGAGAACGGCACTTGAATGATCTTGTCAAAAAATGATCTGAACTCGCGCTCATTGGCATCAGTCTTAGGTCCAAACTTTGGCTCTAGTCCCTTTACAACGACATCATAATCGATGGCCAAAATGAATATGCAATTCTTGAGATTGAAGATGTTTTTAAGCAGCTCCAATAGATTCACCGCCACCGGTGGATCGATTCTATCAAGATCATCGATGAAAAATATGAAACCACGATATGTACTATTAGCCACATGATTGTTAATGATTTCTTGCAAATCATTTTTCAACGTACCTATACCAGATTGATTTTCTTGACCCGCCATCATTTCATCCATGAAATCTCCAGCACCATCGACGAGTTTGTTACCAATGGTTTTAGTAGCAACTCTGCTCGCTTTACTCATGACGTTCCAGAGAGACTTGCTTATTTTTTGCATCTGGGAACTGTCCACATGCGCAATAACAGAAACTTCTCTTACAAGCGCTGCTAAGATTGCAAATAGCGTACTCTCTGCATCTTTCATCAATGAATGCTCCCATGTATTGAGCCATACCGATTGAAAGTCGCTATTGTCCTGCGAGCACAGCTGATAGTTTAAGCTATTCATTAAACTGGTCTTTCCACTACCCCATTCACCCTGTAAGGCAATTGTGATAGGAGTTTCAGTATTTTCAATAAAACGAATTAGTCCATTCTCAAAAGTTTCAATGCCAAATTGGTCTGCTTGATCGTTTTGACTTTCTCTAGGTATGTCTGTTACACTTGTGGTTTTCATGGCTTGGAATAGTTTCGACTTAATTTCTTGGCGTTTGCATCATAGGTCTCAACATAATTTCCATCCTGGATGGAGAAGGTATTTCCCGATACACCTATAAAACCATCTATTTTCTTGTAGAACCGTTTGAGCTTTTTGATCTCTTCGTCATAGATTTCAATATAATTGCCATCTTGCGCAATAATTATCTCACTGGAGTTTCCTAGAAGATCTTTCTTAAAATAGGATCTTTTTATTCTTTTACCTTTTTCGTCATAGACCTCCAGGTAATTACCTTCTTTCTTTACTCGTGCAATCATATATTTTTGGCTGTTGGTTGAAATTTAAAGCCCCAAATGAAGTGACTCTGTAAGGAATCAATTCGTTTGGGGTTGATGAAGATAACGGATTATGTTTTTATTAAGCGGTAAAGTCCTACAAAAGCGAGATAAAAATTCTCAAGTGTACTGATTATCGTAGATTAAATATGTAAGTTAATAAACCTATCTTTTTATGACTAAACAAGTGTAAATTTTAAAATCAAGTACACCTATCCTCAACCCAATCGACTTGCAAAACAGTCATATCAACGCATTGAACATTTTGCATCGGCAAATAAACAGATGGAACGTGTAGAATAAAGCTTCTCTACGACAACTTCCTCCAGTCCGTATTGGTAATCATTTTGAAAATTGATGGAGATGTATTACTAATGCATTTTGCTTTTGCAAGTTTCGCTTTCGCGAAAGCGAATTCTATTATCACAGTTTTTTATGAAAAAAAACTTTGCTCGATATGAACTGTATTTTCTCAATGCCACAATAAAGTAACGGCTGAACGACCTGGTAAGTCATAACTGACCGTTTTTCCTTCCCAATTAATCTGAATTGGTTTCAAAGTATCTGATTTGTTGTAGGCCAAAATAATGATTTTTCCATCTAGGTTTTTGAGTGCCACATTAACGATGGTATCATTTTGAGTTGATGCTATTCTATACGCTCCTGGATTTATGAATTTAGAAAGCTGACTTATGACGTAATAAGATACATTTTTAGTAAAGTCAGTTTCATTTTCTATGGTTACGGCTCCTAGACATTGATCGCAACCGCCAGTTGTATGTGGTCCATAAGCGGCATCTGTAGCAAGGTTCCACTCAATTACAGCCTTAGAATGATTTCTTAGAGAACCCACGACGACATTTTCCAAATGCCATCCAAAATCTTGATCAAAATTACTGTTTGAACTTGTGTATTGTTCTGTAAAATATACATTTTTACCCGTTTGATCATATACGGTACCCATTGCTGAAATATCACCAGCATAGAGATGAAAAGCTGCACCATCCACATATTGAGAATTATTCAACACATCAATAGGATATGCTGTATTATCGCAATTATGATCAAAGGCTATAATTTTTGGAGAATATTCTGAATTTGCTAGAGTTGGTCCTAAATGATCGTTGATAAACTTTATTTGCTCTGCAGAGCTCATAAGCATACTAGGTTCATTACCTGGGTGTTCTGGTTCGTTTTGAGGTGTTATGGCCCATATTTTTATACTTTCCTTGTCCATTGCTTGGAGATACTTTAAAAAATAGTTTGCATATGCCTGATAATGGCTAGGTTTCAAACTACCTCCTATCCATGTGTTGTTGCTTTTCATCCATGTAGGTGGTGTCCATGGTGTCGCCATTATTTTGATATCTGGATTGATTTGTAGGATTTCCTTCAGCAATGGAAGTACATAAATAGAATCGGGACCTTGCAAGCTGAATTCGCTCATATCAAAATCACCATCGGTTTCATTGTAAGAGTAAACGGAATTACTCAAGTCTGAAGCACCAATACTAATCCTCAAAATGGAAATTGCGTTACCATCCTTCTGATCAAATAAATCTTTGAGCAAACTTTCCTTGATTGCTGGTTTTAAACTATTTAAAACTTGAGCGCTGCCTTGTGTTAAGGCAAAACCTAAGCCGTCAATTGTTTGAAAAGTTTTAGAATCATCAACATTGATGACATATTGCCCAGTAATTGCTCCAGGTTTGAATGATACCGATTCTTGTTCCTGTAATAGGGCGCTTTGATCACCTGTAGTAAGCCATACAGTAGCTGTTTGAGCAGTAGAAACTTTAAATATTACAATAAGGGAAACACATAAAATTAATGCAGCTTCAATCTTAATTCTGGTTCCGTTAACTAAGTTGGTAAAAATGGAAGTCATGTCTTCGTAATTTATGCGTTTTGTGAGAATGATTTACTCTGGTATTTAAAACAAAGCCAGTCCTATCACAACAATTAAGGACTGGCATCATTTAGAAAAAATAAATTTAAAAGGCTAATTGATTTATTCTACAACAATTTTTGTCACTTGAACAGATTCATCGCTATTCAAAATACGAACTAGAAAAAGTCCTGTCTTTAGATTACTTACATCCAACACGGTATTTTGAGAAATACTTGAAGAATCAAAACTGTTCGTCATTCTACCTTGAAGATCAAAAATCTGCACCTTGGGGCTGTTCAATGTTTTATTAAAATTGATATTCAATCCAGTTTCAAGGTTATAGAACACAGATGCCGTTGTCACTTTTATTTCTGGAGTATTCAAAGTAGATGGTTCTACTGTTTTAAACTGTTGATTGACATTATCTGAAGCACTGTCAAACGTTTGAATTTGACCACCAGCTACACCATTTTCTACATCCCAAGCACGAATAGGACTGTTTACCGAACCAAAACCACAGCTCGTGTGAGCCACTTGAAAGTTGTACGCACCTGCTGCATCTGACTGCACAAGTTTGAAATCGATATTGTTATCACTCGCGCTAAAAGAAGCACGCACATCTCCAAATTGACCACACCAATTGTCTTTCATTCCCAGATAATTACCAGTTGCAACGTTTTGAATTTGATATTCATCATTACCTTGATGAGTAAAAGTCCATATTTGTGCATCGTCTGATGCGTCTGGATCAGTCATGAATGCATCAAAATCTGGAGAATTAGGAGCTGTGACCGTTTGATTAAGATTCTCGTTAAGGATAGCATAGTTACCATTAGGAATGATCTGGCCTGATGGTCCTAATTTGCTAGGGTCTATGATAAAAAATTGCTGATTGGCATTAGTTGGATCATTATCAAAAGTCTGCAATTGACCTCCAGCGGCTCCACTTTCAATATCAAATGCACGTACTGGAGAATTAGTGGAACCGAACCCGCAATCTGTAAAAGCGACGGTAAAAAGATAACTGCCTGGCAATTGACCAGGTATCAATTTAAAATTGATGTTTGTATCGGTGCTGGCAAATTTTGCCTGAACATCTCCAAATTGTCCACACCAGTTGTCTTTTATCCCTAAATAATTTCCGGTTCCTACATTTTGTATTTGATAAACATCATCACCTTGATGTGTGAAGACCCATTGCTGAATGGGATCAGTATCGCTGGGAGACGTCATTTGTGCGTCAAAATCAGGTTGATTAGGTGCTGTTACAGCCTCGTTATTTACAGATGAAAAGATCGCGTATGTACCATCTTCTATCACCTGGGAAAAACCAGAGGCATAGACACCAAATAGTAATGATGCCATTATTAATTTTAATGAAGTAATTTTTTTCATGATGTTTAATTTTTAGTTTGTTATTATTTCCGTTTTTGATAGGTTAATTGTTTTACTTTGATCACTAATGAGAATTTCAAAGTCACCTTGTTCCACAGTCCATTTTAAATTCTGGTTGACAAATGCTAAATCCTCAGCTTTAAGGATGAACTCTACTCTTTGCGATTCTCCAGGTTTGATTTCCACTTTCTTGAATCGCTTCAATCGTTTTGTGTCTGGAGTTATAGATGCATATAAATCTGACGTGTAGAGCTGTACTACTTCTTTTCCAACTCTATTTCCAGTATTGGTCACTTTGATAGATACCTTGATCTCATCATTAAGGTCATAATCATTTTTGTCAGTTCTTAAATCTGAGTATTCAAACGTGGTGTAACTTAGGCCGTAACCGAATGGATATTGAATCGCAAAATCAGATTCATAATCATAGACTCCGTCCATCTTGTTTTGGCTTTCTGATGGTTTATAGTTATAGTTTACCAAACTGTTACTGTACAATGGATACGTATATGGCAACTTGCCAGAAAAGTTTGCCTCACCATACAATAGCGTAGCCAAAGCATCTGCTCCATAGTTTCCTGGTAAATAGGTTTGAATGATAGCAGACATGTGTGGCTCAATCTCACCTATAAGTCTAGGACGTCCTTCATTAAGGACAAGAACCATTGGTTTGCCTGTTTTAGCGAGCGCCTTAGCCAGATCTATTTGATTCTGTGAAATTTCAAGATCATGTAAGTCTCCTGGTTTCTCTGTATAAGAATTCTCTCCTAGGCACAAAATAATGACATCAACAGTTTGTGATGCCTTAACTGCTGCATTTATATCAATGTCTTTTTCTTCCCAGTATTTGCCCTCATGGTCATAAGAGACACCTTCCTTATGTATTACATTATCAGCTCCCAGTTGATTGGTAATCGCCTCTAAAATCGTATTGTAACCTTGTGCAAACTCTTCTACCTTTTCACCTTGCCAGGAGTAGCTCCAGCCACCATTGAGTGTGCGCATCGAGTTACTGTTTGGTCCCGCAACTAAAACTTTTTTACTTTTTGATAGTGGTAATATTGCGTTTTCGTTTTTCAGTAACGTGATGGATTCCAGTGAAGCCTGAAAGGCCTTTTCTTGAAATTCTGTGCTGGCAAACTTGGGGTATTCCGCTTTCGCGAAAAGCGATACGTCAAACAATCCTAACTTATTTTTGAGCTTAAGAATACGTTCTACAGCATCATCAATGCGGCTCATCTCTACCTTTCCCTCATTCACCAGTTCTACAAGATGCTTGCAAAAATCAAAATTGTAAGGGATCATGGACATATCTACACCAGCATTTACTGACATCATAACAGCTTCTTTCATTGTAGCCGCAACTTTATCCCTTTCATGAAGGTTCTCAATATCCTTCCAGTCAGTAACGACTAGTCCCTTGAAATTGAGACGTTCTTTCAACAAATCAGTAATTAATTCCTTATTGGCATGAACCGGTACACCGTTGATAATTCCAGAATTGATCATTATGGAGGATGCTCCAGCATCAATGGCCTTTTGGAATGGTGGAATGTGTAGTTCTTCCAACTGTATATTAGATATGATCGCTGGAGTGCGGTCTTTTCCATTTGTAGGCACTGAATAGCCTAAAAAGTGTTTCAAGCAGGAAGACACGTGAAATTGGTCAATTGCTGTGGATGAGTTGTTTCCTTCATAACCCATTACCATTTGCTCACCAAAAACCGAAGCCAGGTAAGGGTCTTCTCCAAAACTCTCCCAAATTCTAGGGAATCTAGGGTCACGGCCTAGATCAAGTACTGGAGAGAAGTTCCAAGGAATCCCAGAAGCTCTGGTTTCATAAGCGGTAATTTCCGCCGCGGTTTTTGCAATTTCTGGATTCCATGTAGCCGCAAGTCCTATCTGTTGTGGAAAAAAAGTAGCTCCTGCTGTATACGTAGTGCCGTGGATGGCATCGATACCATAAAGTATCGGTATTTTAAGGCGTGTATCTTCTTTAGCTACTTGTTGAAGCTGACCTATTACCTCGTGCCACTTATCTCTAGTTCTTGCTCTATTATTTGCTGTATTGAGAACAGAACCTATCTTGTAATCAACTATTGCCTTTTTTACTAGCGCGGGATCCAATGCCAGCGGTTCATCGCTTTCCATCTCATTTTTTCCCTTTGTGATAACATCTAGGGTAATTTGCGCCATTTGACCTACTTTTTCCTCTATGGTCATTTTCTCTATCAAGGATCGAATTTCAGCATTTGAATAGGTGACCGTCTGTGATTTTGAGAAATTGCAGACCAGAGCAATGAGTATGAATATGTATAGCTTACAGTGTGACATGAGTACGCTGGATAATTTTAATTGTTAATGGAATAAACCGGCTGCTGGCCTGAAAGATTGAGCGTGACCGTAGCTTGTCCTAATTGGGATAATGGGATATCGTCGACTGTAATTCCTTGGTTATTAGCAATGTCTTCGGCTAATACTTCATTGCTACCTACAAGCTTTTTGATTACAAAGCCCCAATCTTGATTAGCTCTAAAAATGAAACGGTCGTTAGGGTCGCCAGCGTCAGCATCAATAAATTCATAGGTTAAGGCCCATGTTCCATTTCCCTGATAGGTCATAGGAACATCGCCGCCCCAACCATTAGTGATCACATTTCCAACTATACTCCAAGTGATAGGTTGCAACTCATAGGTACTGTTTACAAAGTCTACTCTAATCCTGTACGTAGTGGTTCGTTCTGGCGATATAGGGTCACCACCAGCACTTATAGTTCCATTGCTACCACCAAAGACTAACGATCTATTTTGAAAGCCGTAAAAGCTAAATGTTCCAGAAGAGTTCAATGAAGTATAGCCCTCGTACTTATTAATAGGATCTCCATTAGCATTAAAAAGACGACGTAGAAGAATCCCATTTTCAGGATTGTCACCTACCTCAGTTGCTGTTCCTGCTATGTACAGTTTTTCTGGTGTTTCTGGAAAATCAAAACGTGTCATTGAGATCGTTCTTAATGATATCTCACTGTTTTGTTGTGCAGATGCGACAACTGCCCAGGACAGATTTATTGACTCGCCAGAATTCAAACCTGCGTTACTAAGTGCCTCATCTAATCGTTCTTGAGGTATACTAATGTATGTGGCTTTACCGCTTTCCGCGGAAGCGGAACTATATAAAGGATCAGATAAATCTGCTCCATCTTCTACCAGAAGAAATTCATAGGTTACAAGAAACCCAGAATCTGTGGTTGCGGAATTCCATGAGAATTCAACATTTGACTGCGCTTGTTCTAAATTCAATGCAATTGATGCATTCTCTGAAGGATAAGACAATTCAGCAGCACTAATAGTGAAAGCCTTAAGTTCGTCTAGGTTGTCCTCCTCATCTTCACAAGAAGACAATACCATCGTTGACAAAAAAATCAGTGTTAGGTACTTGAATATTTTCATGACTTATTATTTAAATTAATTTGAATCTGATCACTAATCCCATGTAAATGTGGTGAGGCTGCCGTTGGGAACTGCATAATTAAAACGCTGCCCATTCATTTCTATATCTACTCTAATGTCCTGACCACTCAATCCAGAATCATTATATAAAACCAGTACTTTAGAGCCATCAGGATTTTTGAATGCGACATTGAGTAGTTGTCCTTCCACTTGTGTTGAATTGATTACTACTGCTCCAGGTTGAACAAATTTTGAGAAATGACTAAGTATGTAGAATTCTGGATTTTTTCTAATAGCTCCCGAAGAGCTAACCTCGATAACGCCTGTGCAGATATCACAACCACCATTTGTTGGTCCGCTGTTTTCGTCCAAAGCTAGGTTCCATAACAAAATCGCCTTTGCACCTCTGCGCAATGTACCGATGAATACATTTTTCAAAAAGAAGTTAAGTTCTCCTCCAAATGTTGTATTTCCGGTGCGTATGCCAGATTGTTCGGTAAAATATATTTCTGCATCTGGATAGACATCTCTAAAGGCATCAATATCTGATGGTTGACCACCATACGCATGGTAAGCAACAGCATTGGTATACTGTGCCGCTAACGGATTTGATAACACTGTGGTAGGATAATCAGGATCTTCCCCAACAAAGAAATTATGATCGTAGGATATTATTTTTGGAGAGATAGAAGTATTAGCCGCTAATCGAGGTCCCAAGTGCTGACCTATAAAGGTTGCCTGCATTTGAGCACTCATGAACATCGTAGGATAATCATCTGTAGCAAATAAAGGTTCATTTTGTGGTGTAATGGCATCTATTTCAATACCAGCATTTTTATAGCCTTCTAGATACATTTCCCAATAACGGGCATAAACTGAGTAATTTGATGCCAACAGAAAGCCGTTTTCCAAAGAATTATTGCTCTTCATCCAGGCTGGAGCGCTCCATGGAGAGCTCATGAATTTGATCTCGCTATCGATACCTAGTATTTGTTGAGCAACTGGAATGATCGGATTATCGTCTATCATATCCTGTTCTAAGGAAAATAGAGACAGTGTAGGGTCTGGCGCGCCTCCAGTCTCATTGTACGAGTAATTGCCAATCTTAGTAAAATCAGAAGAACCAACGGTTAACCTCAAGTAACTTAAATTCAATTGATCCTGAGCAAACAAGGTGTTCAAAGCCTCCTGATTGTTGTTCAAGAGAAAGGCAGATGAACCAGTCAGTGCAGCACCAAAACCTTCGACCTCTTGTCTGATGTCATTTTCATCAATTGTGATAACTAAATCACTGCGCACTTCAGTGGAGAATTCAAACTTATCGGGTAATTCCTGTACTAAGGAATTTTGATCTGGTGTGGTCAAAAATGCAGTAACCTGACCATTATTGCTAGTGGTATCTATTGTATTTAAAGCAGTGCTATCATCATAATCACAGCTAGTTATGAGCGTGATTACCGTTAAGAATACCACGGTACGTTTTAAAATAATCATTTTCAATGTCATCTTTTGTTTATTTAGTATCCTGGGTTTTGTGTCAAATTAGGGTTCCTATCCAATTCCGTTTGTGGGATAGGTAGTAGTAATTCAAATTCTGAAATACTGATATCCTTTGATTCGTCAAGAGCCTCTGTCACTGCCGCAAATCCTTTGCGCTTCAAGTCAAACCAGCGGTGACCTTCGTACATGAATTCCAATCGACGCTCTTGAAAAATAGCTTCGTCCACTGAAACGGTATCTGTTTGACCACCATAATTAGGTAATCCTGCACGTAGTCTTACTCGATTAAGCAAGGTAATGGCATCACCAGTCCTATTAATTCGATTCAAAGCTTCGGCACGCATTAAAAGTACATCTGCATAGCGCAGGACAATCGTGTAGTCTGCAGATTGAAAAGCTTCTCCATTGCGCCACTTATAAAGGAATGACTCACCATTTCTTTGAACAAATGATGACGCTGCTCTATTATCACCACCTTGAAATTGATTGATACTATTAGGAGTTGGCGTGTTAAACTTGATGAAATCAAAGGAAGCCTCTGGTGTCGGTAGAACCAGTTCAGGAAATACATTGCCTTCAGTATCTCCTAGATAACGTACCGCAAAAATCACCTCATTATTGAACTTATTTTCTTGATTAAAGAGATTATCAAATCTTGTTTGCAAACCATAGCCTCTTCTCATTACCGCTTCCGTCCATACATCCACATTTGGATAATCCTCGAGCGTTAAGTATACCTTTGATAATAAGGCTTCTGCCGCACCTTTTGCCGCTCGTTCTGGATCGATAGGCACATCAGGAAGCATACTTTGAGCTTCTAACAAATCCGTAATAATCTGATCATAAACCTCTTGCTGGGCAGTTCTAGAAACGTTGAGTTGAGCGGGATCTAGAGATGTGGTTTCAGTAGTTACTAGAGGTACATCACCAAAGAGTCTAACTAAATTAAAATAATGCAACCCTCTTAGAAATAACGCCTCACCTAAAATGCCTTCCTTTCTGCCAGTATCAAAAAGTGCTTCATCCATTTGTTCTACACGATTTAGCACTGTATTTGCACGATTAATAGCGCTGTACATCTGGGAGAAGGATCGTGTAATAATCGCGTTAGTTGGATTAACATTAAAGTTGTCTAACTGAAAATTAGCTGCATTATCTCCACCAGCAAAACAGTTATCTGATCGTACATCACCGTAAACCAGCATGTCAAATCCATAGTATGAATCTGGTTGGAGGCCGTCATAACAGCTTATCAAAACAGCTTCTGCATCTTCTTGAGTTTGATACAGATTACCAGTAGAAATCTGGGTGATAGGTTCTTTGTCTATGAAGTCATCTGAGCAAGCCGTAAGGAGAAAAGCAGATAACAAAGCGCATATATATGGGTTTATTTTCATCTTTTTAAAAATTTAAGTTTGCACCAAATAAGACTGACTTAACTTGAGGGTAAGTACCAAAATCAATATTTGAGGATATCGTACTACCGCCATCTCTACTTACCTCTGGATCATATCCTGAATAACCTGTCCAGGTATAGAGATTTCTACCTTGCATGTAAACCTTGAAACTTGAAACATTTAGGTAATCCAGAACACTGTCAGGCAGATTGTAGGATAGCGTGATTTCCCTAAGCTTTATGAATGAACCATCCTCGACCCATCTTGATGATGCTCTACCATTCTGTGCAGGATCTCCAAAAACTGCAATAGGTAAAGAGCCATCTCGATTTTGGGGCGTCCATCGGTCTAGAGTAGTGGTTAATTGGTTTTTAAAAGACGATTGGTTCTCAAGTTCGAAACGCGAGGCGTTGTAAATGTCTTGCCCTTCATTTCCTTGAAAGAAAACAAATAATTCTAGACCTTTATAACTAAATGTATTGCTTAAGCCATAGGTATAATCTGGTAACGCGTTACCTAGAATGGTACGGTCTGATTCATTTACGATTCCATTGCCATCTATATCAGAGAAGATCACATTTCCGGTGTTGGGATCAATACCTTCTGCCACATAACCAAAGAAATTACCTATAGGCTCACCTTCTCTAATGATAGCGACGTTACCTTGATCTGGAACACCACCGCCAAAAATAGGACTACCTCCTATATCTATTACTTCATTACTATTAATACTAATATTGGCATTTAAAGTCCAGTTGAAGTCATCTGTTTGTATTGGAACAGCAGTCCCGCTAAATTCCAATCCTTTATTCACCATCTCACCTATATTTTGCAAGGAATTTGAAAACCCAGAGGTGGTTGGAATCTCTCTATTTAATAGTAGATCATAAGTACGCTTGTAATAGGCCTCTGCCGTAAAAGACAATCTTCTATCTAAAAGAGTCAAGTCTAGCCCGATGTTGTGGCCTTCTGTTGATTCCCAAGTCAAGTCTCTATTTTCAATTTGAGATGGAAAAAACGCGGGAGCTATCTGACCATTGATGGGATAATTAGCTCCTGGACTATAAAGGCCAAAAGAATTGAAATCACCTATTAGTTGATTACCTAACGTCCCATAGCCGTATCTTAATTTTACGAGGTCTATCCAATCGTAATCATCTAAAAATGTTTCTTCAGACATTAGCCAAGCCGCTGAAGCAGCATAGTAAGTAGCATATCTGTTATTGACTCCAAATCTGGAAGAACCATCTCTTCTCAATGTAGCGTTCAACAAATATTTATCCTTGTAGTCAGCCGTCAATCGAGTGAAATAAGAAATGTTCGCCCATGCTGACTCTGATGCTCCAACGTCTACTGCTTCAGATGCGGCTTCCGCTGTTTGAACTGATGCGTTAGTAAAGCCTTGACCGACCAAAAAAGAGGATTCAAATTTAGATTCCTGAGCAGTGGTTCCCAGCAAAAAACCGAGGTTTAAATCTTGATTTACATCAAGGTTATAGTCAATCGTATTGTCCCATGTCCAGACCAATTCATCAAAATTTTGATTGGTGGCCTGTCCACCTAAAGCCCTACCGTTGCCAGTCGTAAATGGATCAATAAAATTATCCACCTTAGCGGCATTAAGATCCACGCTAAAAGAAGATTTCAATTTTAGATTATCTATTAAATCGTATTCACCGTAAACGTTAGAAATAATCTTGTAGGTCAGACTTTCTAAATTTTGACCACGAACCAGTGCAATTGGATTTTCAAGCGCTTGATATGGATTTAAAGGATAGGTGCCATCTGCGTTTTGGACTGGTATAGTTGGTGGAGTTTGTAGAGCACTTAAAACTACACCACCTTGATTGACTCTGGCATTATCACTAATGGCAGAGCTTTCTGTTCTCGTTAATGCGATGCTGGTTCCTACTTTAAATTTATCAGTTAAGTCAAAATCACCATTGAACCTCAATGAATATCTCTCAAATTCTGAAGGATCTATAACGCCTTCCTGATTTCTATATCCACCCGATAAATAATAATTGGAATTCTCACTACCACCAGAAAAAGCCAGTTGGTAGTTTTGAATAAATGCTGGATCGTAGAGTTCTCTCTGCCAGTCTGTATTGTTTTGAAATCCAAATGGATCTGTTACTGGATCAAGACCTGCATTTGCTAATGATATGTTCAAATAATCAATATACTGTTGGCTATTTAAAACCGGTAAAGTATTGATGACTTGATCTTCTCCTACATAAGAAGAAAAATTAAAAACAGATCTATTGCTTGAGCCACGTTTAGTAGTGATAAGAACGACACCATTAGATGCTCGTGACCCGTAAATTGCAAGAGCAGAGGCATCTTTTAAAACATCCACCGATTTGATGTCAGATGGATTGAGACCTTGGGTATTTAAAACCTGTACACCATCTATGATGTAAAGAGGTTCCACACCAGCAGATATAGAATTAGCTCCACGTATTCTAACCGAGACACCACCGCCAGGACTTCCTGAGGATTGAATGACCGAAACTCCTGGAACGGTACCTACCAGAGCCTGTTCTGCAGAAGTAAACGGCTTATCTTCAATTTGTTCTTCATCTATAGAGCTGATGGAAGTAGTTACTTTACGTCTAGAACTTTCTCCATATCCTATGATAACAATTTGATCCAGAACATTTTCACTCACTTCCATCAAAACGTCCAGACGATCATCGTTTGCGATCGTAATTGTTTGAGTCGCATATCCTTGATAGGAAAATTGAATTTGGTCACCTACACTGGCTGTGATTTCATAATTACCGTCAATGTCAGTGGCCGTACCTTTATTGGTAGTCAGATTTACAACGGTTACACCCAATAATGGGCCATCTGCGGTTGTAACTTTTCCTTTGATCACATCTTGTGAGACTAGATAAAAATCGCCCAACGTGACACTTTCATAAGTAGTAGTGTTTTCAAGATCAAGAGAGCTTAATGTTATTTCGCTTTCGCGAAAGCTGCTTTCATCATCAAATAACGTGAAGCTCGAGGCTTGAAGAGGATTTACAAAAGCTATAAGAAATAGCCCTGCCAGATAACAACTACCTCTAGAAAGATGAATTAATGATTTCAAAATTGATTAGTTTTTAGGTTGAAATGTTATAGATAATACGGGATAAATGGTTGCAGTTTAGCGAAATGGCTAAATTCTGATTCAGATGTAATCGACTAGATTTTGTTTTGTCTTAAGGCGTTTTTAAAAGTTTGTATTCTCATTTTTTAAAAGAATTAGAAGTTAAATACTCTATGGTTACTTATTAGCTGTTGAAACAATGGTATCGAGTTGGTGTTTTAAATATTCATCTCATTTCTCAAGAAAATCTGGTAATCCTGTTCCTGTCATTCAGATAAGTAATTTGGAAATGGAATTCTCCTGCGGTAGCTACATCGATGTAGTAATTGCATTTAAAAACTCGTTTCATTTTAAGATTACGTGATGAGCAACTACAAAATTGTAAGGACAATTTTTCATAAGATTTAGATTTAAGTGAGGTTTCTCACAGCGCTTACGAAGAAAGGAAGATTTAAGGCTCTAAACCATCACGAAAAAATTAAAGTGGATCTATAGAAGCTTTTTAAACATTTAAATATCTAGTTTACAGATATTTAATTAAAAACATGATTAGAAATAAAGTAGTAGAGTTTTTTGCACATAAGGCAAAAATAGTAGCTGAAATATCCTAATTCGATAAAAGATTCGTCAGGACTTTTAAATTGGAGGGCGATTTTAAGTAATTTGTTTCACCTCTTCTTCAAACAAATCTCTATCACCTCTAGACTTGTTTTTCAACTTTACCCGGTAATTATATATCGTGTTTACAGAGTAATGAAGTAGCTCTGCTATTTTGGAACTGTCACAAATTCCTAATCTTATTAAAGCATAAATTCTCAACTCAGGTGTAAGAAGTTCGTCCTTTTTGATTTGGATTTGTTCGTCTTCTCTTAAGAGACCATTCACTTGTGCAACAAAGTCTGGATAAATTTGAAGAAAAATATTGTCGAAATTATTATAGAATGAACGTTGTTCCTCTTTAATGACATCGTGGGATTTAGTTCGCTTTAATAACTCATCGTACTCTTTACGCAACAGCATTTTAGTCACGGTTTTTCTATATCCATCAAGTTTGTTCAGGTAATTGGAACTTAAACCGAGCAGACTACCTATGTAATGCTCTTTGATTGTATTCGTTTTACGTAATTCCTCAGATAAATCAACCAATTCATTATTTGTACTCAATAGCTTTTCATTCACTTTCTCTAATCCACGTCTTGCTTCAACAATTCTCTTTAGCTGTTTATTGATATAAATTATGGCCAGTGTGAGTAAAACAGCCATTAAACTGATTACTATTATACTAACCCATAAACTTTTCTTTTGAGCTTGAAGTTCTGTTTCATAGGCTTGATTAATGGCTGGAAGTACGTTGGCAATAGTTACAAAACGCAGCTTTGAATTATACTGCTTAGCATCTTCAAAGGCTATGTTGATGTATTCATGTGCCTTTTCAACCTCACCTTGCTCAAACCGGTCTACCGCTAAGTCAGCTAGCGAAGCATTGTCCTTTACAGCTGCCTTAATATCAGCCGTAGCGGACTTTGCTAAATAGGCTCGACGCTTTTCAACATTACCTAATGAATTATATATGGTTGATATGAAAAATGTCAAGCCCGCATACTCTCTTGAGTCGGGAGACAATTTCTCAAGTAATTCTAAATTTATACCAAGGCTTTCCTTGAGTTTTCCATCATCCCTCAATCGCATTTGCAACATATACTTATAAAGGTCTGATTGGCGCGGCAATTCGTCCAGCAAGGAATCCGCATAGGTTTTATATTGCATTAAGTAAGAATCGCTGGATTCTTGAAGAGGTGTGTAATTCCCCATTTGTTTATAAAGCAAAGAAAACTCATACAAATAAGTGTAGCGATTTGCCTTAGTCAAGTTGTCTTTGGGAATGTTCTCTAAAATGTCAAAGGCCTCTTTGTAGTTTCCTGAAGAGGAAAGTTTTGAAGCTAACTGCAATTGGGACTTGATCAATAAGCTGTCATAGCCTATTTTTTTCGCAGTACTTATATTCTTGGAAATATGGTATACCGTACTGTCTAGGTTATAATCCTTATAAAGGTCTATAAGTTTTTCTCTTTCTCGATAAGCCTGATAATCATTAGTCACAGCTTGCTTCAGCCTTGACTTTATTTTCTTTATGTTTTGGAGCTTTGCACTCTCATACTCCTTTCGTTTGTTTATTGCCGCATCAAGATCATTCAAAAGCTCATTTTCTTGAGATAAACCCAAGAAGGCTGAAAAGATAATAAGGAGAAATAAAAAAGATTTTAGACCCATTATCCGAAGATATAAAATAAGGTCAAAATCAACGCGACCATAAAAATACTTGAGTCTACCCTAACTTTATATTTCAAGAAAATCTACCGTAAATTTTTTGATTTCCTGTAAGTATTATAAAAAGCAATGACCTAAGCTTTAGGCATATGACATTTTATGAAATCGGATTTGCTGAAACGCCAGTAAACCATTTCAAAATCATTGGATAGCTGATAGTAAGAACTGTAAACTATCCAGCTTATCAAATATTTGAACATTACAGTTCAATGCTTATAGATGGGAAATCCTTCCCTCGGAGTATTTTAGGAGAAATAAATGTACACCTATCCTCCACCTGATTATGCAGAATACCAGTAATATCAAGACATTGAATATTCTGTATTGGCAAATAAACAGATCAGCACAGTGTTTTTATAATATAATTTAAATCTATTTTTCGCTTAAATTCGGTTCTCAATTGCAGCGCGATAAAAGAAAATCAGGAAATGGTCAAGGAGCTTTAATTTGCTGATAAACCTCTAAAATATCAATCGAGCCTCCGTTCCTCTAGGCTCTAGGTTCCTTAATTGTATTTTACCTTGATGCAGTGTCATGATTTGTTTGGAAAGACTTAGGCCTATGCCGCTACCACGATTTTTTGTGCTGAAAAAAGGCACAAAAACACTTTCCATGATTTCGGCTGGAATTCCGCTACCGTTATCTCTAATGATGATTTGAATATTTCCCTTGGAATTGGTCATCGCTTGAACCATTACTTGTGGAGACTCAAAATCTTCTGTTGCTTCAATGGCGTTTACAATCAAATTGATCAAGACTTGCTCAATTAAGTAACTGTCGATTTCTAACTGTAGCTTAGGATTTGATACCTCAAATTCTAGCTTGACTTCCTTTTCCTTTATAGATGGTTGCAAGAGGTTTTGAATACTATCAAGTAAATCTTTTGCATATACCTCTGTTCTGTTTAAATGAGTCACTTTATTGAGGCTGCGATAGGTTTGAGCAAACTTCATAAGTCCTTCACTCCTCTTCTTGATACTGGATATTCCTGCCAGAACATCCTCTGGATCTGTGAGTTGAAGCGCAGGCTTTTCAATGGACTCTTTTAAATTAGTTTCTAATGTTTCTGCAAGTGAAGAGATAGGCGCGATACTGTTCATGATCTCATGGGTCATGACACTTAATAGCTTTTTCCATGCCTCGCTTTCATTATGATTTAACGTGTCCTCAATATTTTGAATGACCACCAGTTTAAAAGAAGTATCCTCAACTTCAAAAACAGTATCTGAAATTAGCACCTCAATATCTTCTTGTCGCATGCGCAAGGTCGTCGATGTGATGGTGGTATGGTATTTATCAAACAACTCTTCAAAAATTTCAGGCCTCCTTGACTTGACAAAGCTGATGTTCTTAAAACTAGGAAAGTCAAGTAACTTCAAGAACGAATCATTGATCCATAGCACGGCACCTGTTTCTACATTGAAAGCAATGATCCCAACGTTGACCATCGCAAGAATTTTCTGTAAATACACAAACTGCGCTTGACGATCGTTATTGATCTCTTTGATGGTTCTATTTACCAGGTTGAACCCTTTATGCAATCGTCGCATATCTTGAGAACCTCGATCTTCCACAAACCATCTAGAGAAATCTCGATATTTGACCGATTCAAAGAAATCATCCATTTCTACAAATCGTTTGGTAACATAACGATAGATATTGATAAAAAAACCGAGCGTGAAAACAGCGCCACCAATAATAAAATACAATTGCGATTCTAAAACTCCATACGACAGAATAAATGCTGACGATAAAAGTCCGCAGATCCTGAGAAAAAGAAAAAAGGCGTAATTGTTATAAGTCATATTTATTCAGCCTGCGGTACAGCGCGGTTCTTGTTAGTCCCAATTCTTTGGCTGATTTTGAAATATTGCCGTTGTTTTTATCAATGACATTTAGAATCGTAGCTTTTTCTAAATCTTCTAAGTTGCTTGTTTGAGGAGCTTGATCTGGAATAGCATCACTCTCCATCGCTGAGAATGTCAAATCATCACCATCTAATACATTACCATCATTCATAATGATAGCACGTTCAAGAGCGTATTGTAATTCCCTAACATTCCCAGGAAATCGGTGCTCGTGTAATTTCTTCAAGAAACTAGGCTGCATTTGTGGTGCTACCTTGCCATATTTTTCAGCGTATTGATCAATGAAGTAATTTGCAAGTAATTCTAGATCATTATCACGGTCGCGCAATGGCGGTACGGTGATGTCAACCGTATTGATGCGGTACATCAAATCCTTGCGGAATCGCTGCTCATCTGCAAGATTTTGAATGGTGAGGTTGGTAGCACAAATTAGCCTAATATCAATAGGGACGGATTCATTTGAGCCCAAAGGAGTAACCCTACGATTTTGCAACACAGAAAGCAATCGAGCCTGCTGTTGCAAGGTGATATTCCCTATTTCATCCAGAAAAAGTGTACCGCCATGAGCGGCTTCAAACCTTCCCTTTCTATCCTCGCGAGCGTCTGTAAATGCTCCTTTTTTATAACCAAATAATTCGCTTTCAAACAATGTGGACGTCAACGCGCCTACATCGACTTTCACAAACGGCATGTCCTTGCGGTGCGATTGCTCGTGCAAGGCCTGTGCAATGAGCTCTTTACCAGTTCCATTTTCTCCTAGAATTAGAATATTAGCATCTGTTGAAGCTACTTTTTTCACTTTCATAAACACATCCTGCATGGGTGCGCTATCGCCTATCATACGTGTTTTGGAGTCGAGTGCAATTTTTTTCGGCCTGCCATTGCCTTTTTTAGCAAGCAAATCTGTTATGGTTTCCAGCACCTTGACATTCTTCCAGGGTTTGACCATAAAATCAGAAGCTCCCAATTTCAACGAGCGTATGGCAAGATCGATATCAGCATAGGCCGTGATCAAAATAACGTCCATGTCGGGTGAATGCTGTTTGATTTTGTTGAGCCAGAAAATGCCTTCGTTACCCGTATTTACCAGCCCATTGAAATTCATATCTAGAATGACTAGATCAAACTTTTGGCCTGCCATAAGGCTTTGGATCATGTTCGGATTCTTATTGACGACTACTTCCTTTACTTTGGACTTAAGCAGTAACCGCATGGCAATCAACACATCTTCATCGTCGTCGATGACTAAAATTTGGGCGTTCTTAAGCTGCATAGGTTACAATAATACAAATTTGTATTCCGCTTTCGCGAAAGCGAGATCGCCTTTATTCTTCATAACCACATCTGTATCAACTGCGTACACCAAGTGTATCAAAACCGAACACTTTTATTTTATATTAAAATCGTAAGTAACTGATTACCTGTAAATAAAGTTTATGGCATCATTATGCCAAAGAGTATAGAAAACAATACCAATCCAATGGATATCCAATTAGAAAAAAAACGCTTTAACAAGAAAACAGTCCTGATGATTGCTGGCGTTGTGCTACTAGTAGCCCTGATTATTTACGTGATTTTTTCTTCCATGGGCGGTTCTAAATTAAACGTTGAGAAAGAACGTATCAGTATTGCAGCAGCAACACAGGGCGTTTTTCAAGAAAATATTCCTGTGAATGGGATCGTCTTACCTATCACTACTATTTATCTGGATGCACTAGAAGGTGGTCGTGTGGAGGAAAAGTTTGTGGAAGATGGTGCCATCATGAAAAAAGGAGAGCCTATTATGAGATTGTCCAACACCGACCTTGAATTAAGCCTCGTCAACCAAGAAACGTCGGTGTACAATCTCTTGACCCAGATGCAAATCTCACAAAATGCGGCGCGTCAAAATACCATTAATAGATTAAATCAAAACACAGACGTAGAAAATAGCCTGATCGAAGCGCGTCGTGTTTATGAGTTGAATAAAAAACTGTATTCCAAAGATGCCATCGCAAGGCAAGAATTGATTCAGTCTGAAAATAATTATAACTACCAAGTAGAACGTATGAAACTGTCTAAGGCATTGCTAAAAGAAGATTCACTTTCCGTAAAACAAGAAGCTGGTCAGGCGCAAAGTTCGTATGCCAGAACACAAAATGCGTTGGAATTAATGCGCCGTAAGGTGGCTGACCTCATCGTTAGAGCGCCGGTTGATGGTCAATTGACCTCGCTAGATGCAGAGATAGGTCAATCCAAAAATAAAGGCGAACGATTAGGTCAAATAGATGTGCTTAGTGGTTTTAAAGTTCGTGCTGAGATTGATGAGCACTATATCTCTAGAATCTACAATGGACAAACGGGAAGTTTCTCATTCATTGGTGAGTCGTATGAGTTGGAAATCAAAAAGGTATTTACGCAAGTGACAAACGGACGCTTTCAAGTCGACATGGTTTTCAGTCAAGAAGTGCCAGAAGGCATACGCCGTGGACAGACGCTACAAATACGACTTGCCTTAAGCCAGGAGAAGCAAGCGATGTTGATCCCTAAAGGTGGATTCTTCCAGCAAACCGGTGGGAACTGGATCTTCAAGGTAAGTGAAGATGGAAATACGGCCTACAAAGTAGATATAAGACTAGGCAGTCAAAACACAGAATATTACGAAGTCCTAAGCGGTCTTGAACCTGGCGATAAAGTGATCACCAGTAGCTATGATAATTATGGCGACGTACAGGAATTAGTTTTGAAGGAATAGTTGCCGGTGGCAGTTCCAGCCTAGTCGAGAACTATTAGGGAAGAAAATAAAACAACAATAAAAGCCTGAACTAGTCGAGGGCGAATAAAAAAAATAACCAACGAATAAAAACCTACACCATGATCAAAATAACCGATTTAGAAAAATACTACGCCACTGAAGAAGTGCGTACCGTGGCACTCAACAAATTATCCTTTACCGTTAATGAAGGAGAATTTGTTGCCATCATGGGACCATCAGGTTGTGGGAAATCCACATTACTCAATATCCTTGGATTACTGGACGATCCAGATGGCGGTAGTTTTATATTCAATGGCACTGAGGTTGCTGGTTTCAACGAGCAAAAACGTGCAGAGTTAAGAAAGCACAACATAGGATTCGTATTCCAAAGCTTCAACCTTATTGATGAGTTGACCGTTTTTGAAAACGTAGAACTTCCTTTGATCTACACTGGCGTCAAACCTGCTGAGCGTAAAAAGCGTGTGGAAGAAGTCCTTGAAAAGATGCAAATCATGCACCGTCGCAAACACTTCCCACAACAACTTTCTGGTGGTCAACAGCAACGTGTTGCCGTCGCTAGAGCAGTAATAAATAACCCAAAACTCATCCTTGCCGATGAGCCAACGGGAAATTTGGACAGCGCTAATGGTAACGAAGTAATGGACTTACTCATTGAGCTCAATCAAGCTGGAACGACCATCATCATGGTAACTCACAGCGAGCACGATGCAAAATACAGCCACAGAATCATCAGGATGCTAGACGGTCAAAAAGTGACAGAAAATGTGCTTGCAGATTACAAAGCTGCCGTAGACGTGTAAATTTTTTATGTCTTTTTCGCTTTCGCGAAAGCGAACTCATCAACCAACTAAAACCAAGAAGCATGTTCAAGAATTATATCAAAATCGCATTCCGTAGTCTGAAGAAGCAACCCTTTTTCACCTTAATCAATACGCTAGGTCTTGCTATAGGCATGGCTGGCGGTGTTTTGATAGGTCTTTATATCTATGAAGAGCTCAATCACGATAATATGTTTGCAGATGCAGATCGTATTTATCGCATTGATATGGACATCAAATTTGGTGGTGCTGAAATCAAAACAGCAGAAACTGCTCCACCACTAGCACAAGTCGCAAGAACAGATTTCCCTGAGGTGGAAAATAGCGTACGCTTTAGAAATCAAGGCAGCAATTTATTTAGAGCCAGCGATAAAACGGACAACATCAAAGAACTCAACACCACATTTGCCGACTCTACTTTTCTAGAATTCTTTGGCCTTGACCTGATCGCTGGGAATGAAAAAACAGCCCTAAAAGAGGTCAATACCATGGTGATTACACGCAGTGCGGCTATGAATCATTTCGGGACTATTGATGCCGTTGGTAAAAGTATCATCCTTAATAATAACACCACTTATAAGGTGACTGGCGTTCTAGAAGATCTACCCAAAAATTCCTTCTTGAAAGACTATAGTGTTTTTATGGCGATGGCTGGCAATGTAGCTTCTCGCGAAGATATTTGGGGAAGCAATAACTATTTCACTTTTATTAAAGTGGTGCCTGGTACTGACATGGTAACCTTTCAAAATCAACTGGACGGTTTGTTGGAAAAGTACGTTTTGCCATGGGCGCAACGCACTTTTCCTGGTATGACGGCAGAATCCTTCGAAGCTTCCGGTAATTATTTGAGATATCATACCATTCCTCTAACTGATATTCATCTGTACAGCGATAGCTCCATAGAAATGGGTGAAAAAGGAACGATTCAGAACATTTATATCCTATCCTTCATAGGCTTTTTCTTGATTTTTCTGGCTTGTGTGAACTTCATGAATTTATCCACCGCCCATTCTTTGAAGCGATCTAAAGAAGTTGGTATACGTAAAACACTAGGCTCTAATAGAAGTCAATTGGTCATTCAATTCCTAACGGAATCTGGACTTGTGGCGTTTGCCTCTATGGTCGTGGCATTGATCATTGCATTTATCGCCATGCCCTATTTCAACGATCTTGCCGGTCGCTCCATCGAGATACCGTTTGCAAAGCCATGGTTCTACCTTATTATCCTTGTAGCCACTTTATTGTTAGGGTTATTCTCAGGTAGTTATCCTGCTTTTGTGATCTCAAAATTTGTCCCAGTAGAAACACTAAAAGGCTCCAATTTTAAAAGCAGCAGCAAGTGGAACATTAGAAGCTTCCTGGTGGTTTTTCAATTTGGCATATCCGTATTCCTGATTGTAGGAACACTGGTTGTTTTCCAGCAACTCGATTTTATACAGAGTAAAGATCTTGGATTTGACAAAGAACAAGTCCTTATCATCAATGACGCTTATGCCGCAGGTGACCAAGTCGCTGCTTTGAAGCAAGATATATTGCAATTGAGCGCCGTACAGAATGCCACAGTAAGCAGTTTTATGCCAGTGCCTTCTTCCCGATCAAATAGTTCATTTTTTCAAGAAGGGAAGTTGGATCAACAAGATGCGGTACAAATGCAAACCTGGCGCGTGGATGAAGATTATATCAAAACTCTAGATCTAGAAATGATCACGGGACGTAATTTTAACAGTCAATCGGTTGCTGATTCTACTTCTCTAATTATCAATGAATCAACGCTTAAAACTTTAGGTGTTACTGCAAATGAGGCGCTAGGTAAAAGAGTTACACAAGAGCTTGATCAAGAAGCGCCTGTATACTTTACCATCATAGGTGTGATCAAAGATTTTCATTATGAATCACTACGTGACGACATAGGAGCACTTGGGCTTTTTATGGATCGCTCCACGGGTTCCATGGCAGTAAAACTAAAAACAGCGGACTTTGCTGGAGCCATTAGTGCCATTGAAAACATTTGGACAAAAAGAGCACCAGGCCAGCCATTCGACTATCGTTTTATGGACGATGCATTTGATACTTCTTATAAGGAAGAACGTCGTCTTGGCAGCATTTTTATCGTGTTTACAGGACTTTCCATTTTCATTGCTTGTTTGGGACTATTTGGACTCGCCGCTTTCAACGCTCAAAACCGAACCAAAGAAATAGGCGTTCGCAAAGTTTTAGGCGCAAGCGTTACTCAAATCACAGTTGGACTCACTACTGACTTTTTGAAGTTAGTTGCCATTGCCACCATCATCGCATTGCCGTTAGGCTGGTTTGCCATGAATAAATGGCTACAGGACTTCTCGTACCGTATAGAGATAGGCTGGCAAGTACTTACCGTATCTGCATTATTGGTCATTGTTGTAGCTATTGTTACGGTGAGTTATCAAAGTATCAAGGCAGCCATTGCAAATCCCGTCAATAGTTTGAGATCAGAATAGAAGTTCGCTTTCGCGAAAGCGTAAAAACATCAACCATAAAACAACACATCATGTTCAAGAATTATATCAAGATAGCCTTAAGAAACTTGTGGAAGGAACGCACCTTCACAGCGCTTAATATCCTAGGTCTCACTGCAGCTTTTGCTGTTGCCTTTATACTAATTACGTTTACCATTTTTGAGCTGTCTCACGACCAATTTCATGAAAATGGCGACTCCATTTATCAAGTGTACACAAATGAGCAAACACCACAAGGAACGGTCTCTGGTGTAGCAAATCCAGTTCCCTTTGCTCATGCCTTGAAAGAAGAAGTTCCTGGAATTGCACATATTACAAGATTTCAATCGGGCTCGCCATCCATTATTATTGATGACAAAAGCTTTACCGCTAGTGCCTCTTGGGTAGACCCTTCATTTTTCAATATATTCACCTTTCCCGTTGTTGCTGGGAATGCTAATAAATTACTAACCGATAAAAATGATGCTGTAATTACAGAGTACGCCGCCAAACGATTTTTTGGAGAAGAGAATCCTATTGGTAAAAGTTTTATCCTTCAACAAGAAGGAGAACAAGTACCGGTTACCGTAACTGCAATACTCAAAGATTTCCCAGATACCAGCAGCCTTGGATTTGACGTGATTTTCAATTTTACAAATCTGCCCGCTGGAATTTATGCAGACAATGTAGATCGCTGGGACAATCACAACCATGAGGTTTATGTTCAATTAAAAGATGGGATTGACCCCAAGACCTTTGAATCTTCAACTTCAGCATTCTCTGCACTTCATTATGCAAATGATATTGCCAATTCAAAACGTGATGGCGCACAGGCAGATCCTAATGGAAACTATAGACAAATAAAACTGCTGCCGCTTACTGATATCAACTTTACCAGTATTTCTAATGGTATGATAAAGGTGAGCAAGAACCTGCAGTACCTTATCCTGTGTATTGCCCTACTTATCATTTTTATTGCCAGCGTGAACTTTATCAACATGAGCATAGGTAAAGGAACCAAAAGACTTAAAGAAATAGGGATGCGTAAAACATTAGGCGCCAATGGGCGCCAACTCTTCTTTCAATTTTGGGGAGAAAGCATGCTCGTTTTTATAAGCTCCATCATCCTCGCCTACGGCATCGCACTCATATTACTGCCATCCTTTCAGAATCTATTTAGAACAAAAGCCACATTTAACGTGTTGACAGATCCATCAGTTTTACTATTTATGGTTTTAGGATTTGTAATCATCACACTTCTTGCCGGTGGTTATCCAGCCCTTCTTATGAGCCGATTGGAAACATTACAAGCACTTAAAGGAAAGGTATTGAATACAGGTAAAAACTATTTAAGAGATAGCTTGATGGTTGTTCAGTTTTCTATTGCCATTTTACTGATTAGCGGTACGCTGGTATTGTGGAATCAGTTGGAGTTTTTAAGATCCAAAGACCTTGGCTTCAATAAAGAGCAAGTAATTTCTATACCACTGAAAAGTTCCAAAGATCCAGAGCAACTTATAAAACTGTTGCGTGATGACCTTTCCAGTAAACCTGGCATCATAAGTATTACTGCTGCTGATAATATACTAGGAATGGCTAAGGATAATACCAGGTCTAGAAGCGTCGTTGGGTTTGAATATGAAGGTCGTGAAATTAAAACAGATATGTTGAGTGTTGATTATGACTATCCCGAAACACTCGACATACCTCTAGTTGCAGGACGAACCCACAATCGCAACTATACTGCAGACAGCCTTTCTATAGTTGTCAATGAATCGATGGCTGCACAGTTTAATGTGGAAAATCCGCTAGACGTGGTAGTCGATTTGGATTTTGCAAAATTCAATGTGATAGGTGTTATCAAGGATTATAATTTTCAAAACCTGAACAATAGTATAGAGCCACTTACTCTATTCATGTATAATGGGGCGATCATGCGATATGCTTATGTAAAAGTAGCGCCTGGTGACCTGCAGAGTTCTTTTGAAACAGTAAAGCAATCTTGGGAAACTATCGAACCAGACCGTGAATTTATTGGTTCATTCCTAGATGAAAATATTGACCGGACATTACAAAAGGAACGGTACATGACCACGATGATTTCTAGCGGTTCCATACTAGCCATAGTGCTTAGTTGCATTGGTCTATTTGCCATCTCATTACTAGTAGTTGCCCAACGTAAAAAGGAAATAGGCATACGCAAGGTTATTGGCGCCAGTGTTTCTACGATTACAGTTTTGCTAACTAAGGATTTTTTGAAATTGGTAGGTATTGCCTTCTTAATTGCTGCGCCACTCGCCTATTATTTTGCTGGACAATGGCTACAAAATTACATCTATAGGATGGAGTTAAACATCTGGATTTTTGCTGTGGCAGGTATTATCGCCCTAGTCATTGCGGTCGCTACCATAAGCGTGCGTACGATAGCGGCGGCACTTGCAAATCCAGTAGATAGTTTAAAGACAGAATAGGACTTCGCTTTCGCGAAAGCGTAAAAACATCTATCGTAAAACAACACATCATGTTCAAGAACTATATCAAAATCGCCTGGCGAAGTTTGTGGAGAGATAAGATCTTTTCTCTTATCAATATTATCAGTCTTTCTATAGGACTTAGCGCTTCATTTGTCATAGGAATGATGGTGTACTATGATTTTACGTTTGACACCTTCCATAAAGATGGTGATCGTATCTATCGATTAGTTACTGATATGGAAGATGCGCAAGGCACAGAATATTACAGTGGCATAACAGCACCTATGCGTTATGAAGCTAGAGAAGGTATCGTTGGCATTGAGCAGTCTGCCTACTTTTATAACTGGTGGGTCGGGAAATCTAGAGTAGAATCCTCTGATCAATTATTTACAGATCTAGAAAAGATTATTCTAACTGATAAAGGGTATTTTGAATTGTTTGATTATGAATGGATCGCTGGATCAAAAAGCAATGCTTTGAGCCAACCTAATCAAGTCATTCTAACCACAAAACGTGCTAAGGAATACTTTCCAGATCTACTTCCCAACGATGTAATTGGTAAAACGATTACCTATGACGAGACTATCACCGCTCAAATAACAGGCATAGTTGCTGATTTTGAACAGCGGACTGATTTGATCTTTAATGAGTTCGTATCTCTAGAGACTGCCAAGCAAACGAATGACAGCGATCAAATATTTACAGATGATTGGGGAATGACCAACACTGCAAATAATATTTTTATCAAACTTCAAGAGAATACTAGTTCAAAAACTGTCCAAGCGCAGCTTGATCAACTTGCTTTAAACCATAAGGATGAATATTCAGAACAATTTGGGCAAAAGCGCCAATTTAGAATGCAACCCTTATCAGATCTACATTTAAATGACGATTACGGCATCTATGACTACACGGTTCTACAATCCAGCAAAGAAGTTCTCCTAGCCATAGCTGGAGTAGCTCTTTTTTTGCTGCTACTAGGAAGCATCAATTTCATCAATCTCAACACTGCACAAGCTACCAAACGAGCTAAAGAAATAGGTGTACGTAAAACATTAGGTAGTTCTAGAAAACAGTTGATCGTTCAGTTTTTGACAGAAACATTTATAATCACTGGAATATCTGTAATAGTCTCCATTGCTCTATCGGTCTGGATGCTTCAAATTTTTGCAGAGTTTATACCTAAAGGTCTAGATGCGACTATACTACTACAACCTCAAATAATCCTATTTATAATAGTCTTATTCATAACGGTAGCTCTTCTCTCTGGTATCTACCCTGCACTTGTTCTCTCTCATTTTAAACCTGCAAAAGTAATTAAGGGAAATGCTGCCATTTCCAATAATAGTAATGGTACGCGCAAGGTGCTTACTGTTTTCCAGTTTACCATCGCACAGGTATTTATCATTGCCACCATCCTTGTAGGCAAGCAAATTCATTTTATGACGAATAAAGACTTAGGTTTTAAGACAGATACCATTGCTTTTATAGAGACGCCTTGGCAAGATCAAACATTTGATAATAGACAGGTTTTGGAAAATGGTATTAAGAGTATTTCAAATATTTCCCAAGTAAGTCTAGGTGGAAGACCACCAGCTTCCCAAAATATGGCTACTCGTACTGCTGTTTACAAAAATGGTCAAGAAGAAATTACTACAGAAATTCAAGTACTGAACGGTGACACAGATTATCTCGACATCTATAATATACCATTACTGGCTGGTAGAACAATAATGAACGATACGATTGAAGAGTATGTGATCAATCAAACCGCCATGCGAGATTTTGGCTTTAAGAGGCCTGAAGATGCCATCAATAAGTATATTGAAATGAATGGCAAGCCTAAACTAATCGTGGGCGTCATGGGAGATTTCAACCAGCGGTCGCTCAAATCGGGAATAATCCCTTTAGTTTTTACTGGTGATACGAGCAGGGATCGCAGGACACAGTTTAGGTATGCGCATATTACTGTGGCAACGTCTTCCACTGGCTGGCAAGAAACTTTAGACCATGTAGAGCAAGAGTTCAACAAGGTCTATCCAGGTGAAACCTTTCAGGTAACTTTTGTAGATGAAAGCATTGCAAACTTTTATGTAGAAGAACAACGCATCTCTACCTTACTTCATTGGGCTACAGGCCTCGCAGTTTTGATAAGCTGCTTGGGGTTATTGGGACTTGTGATTCATACCACAGAACGTCGCACGAAAGAAATAGGAATCCGCAAAGTGCTGGGCGCTACGGTCATTCAGATCAACAATTTACTGTGCAAGGACTTTTTGATATTGGTCATTATTGCTTTTGTAATCGCTACTCCTATCGCCTACTATTTCATGAACCATTGGCTCACTGATTTTGCTTACAAGACCGAAATCAGCTTTTGGGTATTTATGGCCGGTGGAACAGGAATGATCATCATTGCACTTGCGATCATGAGTTTTAAGACGATAAATACAGCCATGAAGAACCCTGTCAATAGTTTGAAAACGGAATGATCAAACGCTAAAACTTATGTTTTCGCTTTCGCGAAAGCGAACTCATTAAAAACAATAAAACTATGTTCAAGAACTATATCAAAATCGCCTGGAGAAATCTGAGAAAGAATAAGATCTTTTCTCTAATTAACATCATTAGTCTGTCCATAGGACTAAGCGCCTCGATAGTCATTGGAATGATGGTATATTATGATTTTACCTTTGACCAGTTCCACACAGATGGTGATCGTACGTATCGAGTGACCAGCGTATTCAATTCTGCTGACGGGCCTTCATTTTTCGCTGGTGTCCCACAACCACTGGCTCAGGATGTAAAAGAAAATTTTACAGGCGTGGAAGGCAGCGCGCAAATCTTTTTATACCGTCCATCTAATGTAAGTATTTCTAAGGATGAGAACCCTATAAAAGAACCAACATTTATAACACTGGCAGATCAAGATTACTTTGAAATATTCGAATACCAATGGATTGCTGGTTTTAGTAACCAGCAACTACTCAATCCTAACGAGGTTGTATTGACTCAATCTAGAGCTAACCAGTATTTCCCCAATATAAATCCATCACAGATCATGGGTAAAACCTTGATCTATAACGATTCTATAAATGCAACCGTCACAGGGATTGTAGCAGATTTTGAAGAACGAACTGATTTAGTGTTCCAAGAATTCATTTCACTCGCAACCGTCGATCAAACAGATATAAATAAGTACCAAACACCCAACTGGATCAACATCAGTAGTTCCAGTCAGCTATTTGTCAAATTAGATGAAGGCACAAGCATTGAAAACTTTCAAAGTCAACTGGATAAAACTGCTGCAGCCCATGATGACCAGGAAGATCGCAAAAAGGGAATGTCAAGGGAATTTTACGCCCAACCTTTAGCCGATTTACATTTTGATCAACGTTTTAGGAACTTTGATAACACCAGTAGTACTGCAGACAAAGAAGTCATGCTCATGCTGGGCGGTATTGCATTGTTTCTATTGCTTTTGGGCTGCGTTAATTTTATTAACCTAAATACAGCACAGGCATCGCAACGTTCTAAGGAAATAGGAATACGTAAAACGTTAGGAAGTTCAAAAAAGCAATTGATTGCACAATTTTTGGGAGAGACTTTTATTCTGACGATCATCGCAGCTTTGGTCTCCTTAGGCTTATCGGTATGGCTGATTCATATATTCAGTGATTTCATTGCAGATGGTATCAGTTTATCCATGCTTGCAGATCCATACCTGTTAGGCTTTATGGTGGTATTAATCATAACGGTAACATTTTTAGCAGGATTTTATCCTGGTGTGGTGTTGTCAAAATTCAAAGCTGCTAAAGTTCTGAAAGGTGAAAGCAAAACAGATAGCGGGAAGAATGGTCTGCGTAAGTTTCTCACCGTTTTCCAATTTACCATTGCCTATATTTTCATCATCGCAACACTCTTGGTGGGAAAACAAATTCACTTCCTGCTTAATCAGGATTTAGGTTTCAAAACAGACGCTATCGTTTATATCGATACGCCAGCTCAGGTAGAAGGCATTGAAAGTAGAGAACTACTGGCCCAAAAATTACAAAACCTACCTCAAATTAATAACCTAAGTCTAGGTGGCGGAACACCAGTACAGGTGAATTATAAGACATTATTTAAAATCAATGGAGAAAATGGTGAACGTGAGACAGATATTGATGTTGTCTTTGGAGATTCCAACTTCTTAGACCTTTATGAGATTCCTCTAGTCGCTGGACGCATGCCATTAAACGATACGATTAATGAAACTGTTCTCAATACAGCAGCTCTTAAAAAGCTAGGTTTTGCAACACCAGAAGAGGCACTCAACCAAACTATAAATCCAGATACTTCTCCATTAATAATTACTGGAGTGATGAAAGACTTTCAGAATGGCTCCTTAAAGTATGACGTCAAACCAATGGCGCTCACAGGAGATATTTATCGTAGGCACTTCTCGCAGTTTAGTACTGTTCATATCGCGATCAATAATAATTCAAATGACAATTTATCAACCACTTTATCAAATATTGAAGATCGTTTCAATGAAGTGTATCCAGATGATGAAATGACCATCAATTTCATGGATGAGACCGTTGCTCGCTTCTATGAAAAAGAACGTAGCATGTCAAAACTACTTAATTGGGTAATGGGCTTATCGGTATTAATTAGCTGTTTGGGACTCTTAGGACTTGTTATCTACAATACAGAAAGACGCGTGAAGGAAATAGGGATACGCAAGGTGTTGGGAGCAACGATCACTCAACTGAATGTATTGTTGTGCAAGGATTTCCTATGGCTTATTGGTATCTCGTTTTTGATTGCAACACCTATTGCTTATTGGGGTTTAAATAGCTGGTTACAGGATTTTGCAAACCGTACGGAATTGAGTTGGTGGATTTTTGCAATTAGCGGTCTAGGGATGGTAATTCTCGCTCTTCTAATCATGAGTTTTAAGACGATAAATACAGCAATGAAGAACCCTGTCAATAGTTTGAAAACGGAATGATCAAACAGTAAATCTCAGATTTTCGCTTTCGCGAAAGCGAAAACATTTTAAAAAAATACAACCATGTTCAAGAATTATATTAAAACCGCATACCGTAGCCTAAAAAGCAACTCCACATTTACCATTCTTAATATGGTAAGCCTAGTCACTGGATTACTTGTTATCTATTTAGCTATAAGTTACTTGCGATTTGAAAATAGCTTTGACCAGTTTCATGAGAAGAGTGATCAATTGTACCGAGTTGGAAGAACGCAGCGCACACAGGATTATGCGGTAGTCGGTTTTGGCAATTGGAGTGATGCAAGTGGCGAGAATCAGGTGAATCAGGTGCAAGTGATAAAAGATGTGGCTGGTATCAACAATGCAACTCATTTTATTGTCTCCAACGATCTGGAATACCTTAATTACCGCGATATAGAATTAGAGCAAAACGGAATTTTAAAAACCAATACTCCAGCGAGTTTTACAGAAATGTTCAGCTGGAAAATCATTGCTGGAAGTTTTAAAACCTTTGCCGAGGTCGGAAATTCTGTGCTCATCAATGAATCAACTGCACGTAAATTAACTACAGGAACGCTTGCTACACTAGTCAATCAACCTATTCAACTTGCTGGCGAGACTAATACCATTGCAGCAATTATTGAGGATGTTCCTGTGAATTCGCATTTTGATTTTCAGATCGCAGTACACCAAGAAACTGTGCCTTATTGGGGAAGTAATGTATATATTGAATTATCAAAAAATACGGATGCTACGGCAATTGCGCAACGCATCGATCAGAATATTTTAAAGGTAAATCCTAGTCTCGCTACAAATGATACCTACAAAGGCCATTTTATACAGAAGATCACCGATATACACTTAAAATCCAACATCCTGTACGAGCTCAAAACTCCTGGGAATTCGACGTATATATATATCATTGGTGCTTTTGGAGCATTGATAATTCTAATCACCTTATTTAATTATGCCAACTTTACTATTGCGCTTAAAACCAAACAATCGAAAACGATTGGTGTGCGTAAGGTTCTAGGAGCCAGCAGCACTTATATTGCTATTCAATTCACCGTTGAAGCGATGATGCTCGTACTGGCAGCACTTCCCATTTTGATTCTATCTCTGATCGTGGTTGTACCTCTATTTAATGATTTTATGAAAGTAGCGTTAGTTAGCAATCCATTGCTTGACCTAGAAACTTTTGGATTGATCGTTTTGATTTCTATGATTATTGCTGCATTAGCGAGCATTATTCCAACTTTATTACTAGCTACTAAAAATGTATTGAGTCTCTTTAAAGAAAAACTAAGCGAGCGCAAGTTTGAACATTTCTCCTTGCGCAAATACATAATTGTTAGCCAGATTGCGATCTTGATCGGTGTAACATCGGTTTCCTATTTTATGTATCAGCAGATTACTTATATCAATGGGAAAGATCTAGGTTTTCAAAAAGAAGGTGTCTTATTTACGTTTTCATCCCCTGAAAATCTAGATGTCTTTCAAGATCAATTACGCTCCATTCCAGAAGTGAATTTTGTAGGTAACGGATCTTCATTTGGGATTGAACCGTTCAATCAATTAGAATATAAACTTGAAGGTCTGGAAACTATTTATGATGATAGCAATCAGTTCTACCTGGATTATGCAGCGATACAGGCGTATAATTTAAAAACCACTTTATCGCCTGCCGTTTTTGAAAATCCCGAAAACAGACCTAACCGCAACCTTATCAACCGATCTGCTGCCGAACGTTTTGCTCAAATCAAAGGCGTTCCCATCGACGATCTTATAGGCACACAAATCATTACCGAACCTACCTATCAAACTGAAAGTGGTGATTACGGGATTCCATTTACTATCGATGGTTTTTATGAAGATATCAATGTGTTTTCTCTTAGAGAATCGATCAAACCATATTTTATAACCGTGTCAGATCGAGTGCGCATGGGCGGCATGAGTATAATTTCTTACGATTTCAACTTAACCGAATCGACCGTAAAAAAGATCCAAAACTTGTACGCTGGACTTGAAAATCCTTTCCCACTAGAAATCGAGTACCTAGATCAAAAATTTGAAACCTTGCACGCTCAAGATACTAAAACAGCGCAACTCATTTTCATACTCAATGGAATCGCTATTTTACTAGCATCCATCGGTATTACTGGAGTTACTTTACTATTGATTGTAGGTAGAACTAAGGAAATTGGGATACGCAAGGTGTTGGGAGCATCAGTTGCTCAGATCTTGAAATTATCCGTTAAAGAATACGTCACTTTTGTGTTGATAGGACTCGCCATAAGCGCTCCCGTAGCCTGGTGGGTAACTAATTTATGGCTCAACAATTTTGCTTACAGTACAGACATTCAGCCACTCGTTTTTGTGGTGGCCGCCGTTATGGTTCTGATACTTTCGTCAATAATTGTCAGTATCGTATCGTATAAATCTGCTACTGCAAACCCTGTCAATAGTTTGAAAACAGAATAAAGGATAGATGCTTGCAAGCATTTTTATCGAGATATCACTTTCGCGAAAGCGTAATTCCTTAAATAATAAAATTAAAAAACAAACATGCTATTACAACTAAACAATCTTTACAAATGGGTCACTCAAGGCGGCAAGCGCGTCTTTCTTTTAAATGATCTAAGCCTTAAAGTAGAAGAAGGCGAATTCATATCCATCATGGGACCTTCAGGTTCTGGGAAATCAACTTTGCTCAATGTTATAGGTATGCTAGATGGATTTCAGGAAGGTGAATATGAATTTCTGGAAGAATCAGTTCATTCGCTCAAGGAAAAGCAGAAATCTAAACTCTATAAGGAATACATAGGATTTGTGTTCCAGCAGTATCATTTGATAGACGAGTTGACTGTTTATGAAAATATTGAAACGCCATTGCTGTATAAAGGAGTCAAATCTTCAGAACGCAAAGCGCTAGTCGCAGATATCCTTGACCGCTTCAATATTGTAGGGAAGAAAGATCTGTTTCCTTCTCAGCTTTCTGGTGGACAACAGCAACTTGTAGGTGTTGCAAGAGCCTTAATTGCAAAACCTAAGCTCCTTCTTGCAGACGAACCGACCGGAAACCTGAACAGCGCCCAAAGCGACGAGATCATGGAATTATTCCGCGAGCTAAATAAAGAAGGCGTGACCATCATTCAGGCCACACATTCAGAAAAAAACGCCAGTTACGGTACGAGAACAATCCATTTGCTGGATGGTATGCGTAATTCTAAAAAAGAGAATGCTTAAGGTAAATAGAAACAAGCTTATCGAATATAGACCAAATACTTGCCGCTAATATACTCATAGACCAATAATTGCAACATGAACAAAATCATCATATACCTCATTTCCCTACTCTTACCGCTGCTGCTCTGTGCACAAACTGACGATGCGATCTCGTTGCAGGACTGTATTGAAATGGCGCTACAGAATAATCCAGAATTTACCTCTTCCAAGCTTGCGGCAGAAACCAGTTCTATCAACTTCAAGCAGAACAAGAATGCGTTACTACCCAGCATCAACGGAAACTACAATTTAGGTGTTGCCGAAGGTCGTAGCATTGACCCTTTTACCAATGACTTCATAAATGAGGAGTTGACTTTTTCCAACCTTGGTGTAAATTTAAATGCCACCATTTTTAACGGTTTCAATCTCGTAAATCAGTGGAAACAGGCCAAACTGAATCTGCAGGCCTCTCAAATGGAGGTAGAGGCCGCAAAACAAAACCTCATTCTAAATGTGACACTTGCCTATCTTCAGGTACTTAATTCACGTGAACTAGTCAAGCTTTCCAAGAACCGAGTACTCAGTACGGAAGAACAACTCAATAGGCTTAAGTCTTTATTTGAGGAAGAAAGTGGCAGTCCTGCTGCATACAGAGATCTTCAAGGCCAATTTGCCAACGATAAGGCTGCAGTCATCAATAGCAAAAATGCGCTGGACCTTGCTTTGATTGACTTGAATAGACTGGTCAACTCAAACGATGACATTAATCAAAATGTGCAGGAGATCCTTTTGGATGATTTGGATTACAAATATACATTTGAAGAGGTTTACGTTCAGGCATTAGGAAACTTTCCTGACTTAAAAGCCAGCGATTTAAGAGTTCAAGCGACCGAAAAGAGTATCGCAGTCGCCAGATCCCAATACGTTCCAGAAATCAGCTTTTTTGCAAATCTAAACACCAACTATTCTAGTGCTGCACGATTATTTAACGATAGCGGTACAGTTGTGGAAGAAACAGGCGACTTTGTAACCTTTAATGGTACTGATGTTCCTGTACTTAGAGAGAGTACTACGTTCGAATCTGCAGAGATTGGGTATCGTGACCAGTTTGAAAACAACCTTAGTACGTCCTATGGATTGGCTGTACGCATTCCCATTTTTAACGGTTTCAATGCAAAGAATAATGCGGGTCTTGAAAAGATTAGAAATAAACAAGCTCAAGTAGAGCTGAATCAGACCCAACTCGACCTTAAACAAGCCATAAAGACTTCATATACCACCATGGTCGCCGCTCGTGAGAATTATAAATTACTAGAAGAGCAGGTGGCAGCCTATGAAGAGTCTCTGCGCATCAACAACGTCCTATTTGAAAACGGCGCGTCCAACAGCACAGATTACATTTTAAGCAAAAACACCTTGGAAAATGCGCGGATTAGTTTAACCAACATCAAATATTCATATGCGCTGCGTATCAAGATTCTTGAATACTATCGTATTGGCATAAATTGAAAGATTTATTTAAAAGGTTTAATTCCTGGAAATAAAGTACACCTTTTCTACACCCTATTTGCATCTACACCAGTAATATCAACACATTGAATATTCTGCATCGGCAAATAAACAGATGGAAACTTTAGATTTTACAAAGAGCAATAGAGTTGGCTTATTAAAAAACTATCTGGAATACCAGTTCTCCTACATTTAAATCGTCTCCTTGTGCAAATTCTATTTTACTAAAGGAGGCTTGTAGTTTCAAATTGTGATCTAAAAAATATTTTGTCAAACCTATAGTATAGCTGTTGGAGTCACGCAATAGAGAGCTTAAGTTATTTTCAAACTCTGGATTGGTATTTTCATACCTCAAGTCTAAGCTAAAACCACTTTTAGTCACATAGCCAGCTTGTAAACTATAGCTATCCCCTAATACTAAATATTCACTGACCTCTGTTGGAGCGAGAATATCATTTGCATTAGTATCTAAAAATGGGGTTCCCAAATTACTAGCGCTTGAATTCACGTATTCTCCTAAAAAAGAGAAACCCTTGTACTTCATTAATAGATCAACATAAGCTTGGGAATAGTCTGGAAGTTCCTCGTTACCATTAATATCATAAAAAAGAAAATCTCCATGACCTTCACCACTAGCGTTACTAGCTCCATTATTTTGACTCACCGCTCCTCCGATCAACACCTTCAAGGATTCTTCGCGACCTAGATCTGCTGTATATTGATCATTCCCATCTTTAAAATACCCTAATGGATAAACATCTAGACGTGCTCCATATTTCAATCCTCCTTTATCAGCATCCCTTGAATCAGAACCAAAAGAATTTCTACCGTCACCCGAAGTCATTGCAATCCCAGGAGCAATTCCAAAACTCTCACCAAACCTTCCTTGAACAAACAAACCAAACTCCCTACCTGTATTGCTATATAATTGACTCAAGCGACTACGCTCTGTGAATTGTAGCTTATCCTCTCTATAAATCATCTCCCGATTGTTCAAGAAGGTCTGTTTTTGACCTGCTGTTATTGTAATACTTTTTGTGGGATGATAAGCTACCCAAGCATCTAGCAAAGGCTCATTAAAACTAAAATCGGTCTGCAATAGGAAGCTGACCTTTTCCTTTACTGCGGTACCGTCAATGATAAAGAAAGCTCTTTTAGCATTGAATTGGTAATCTGCACTCGCCTCTCCTAATTTTTCATAACCTACTGCAGGTTGAATAAAACCACCTATGTGAAATTTATAATCTCCTTCATTCAAAGAGAATTGAAGGCCTTGACCCAAACGAAAATCTGCTGTGTTAGGTTCTCTTTCTCTATCCTCATCGTCGTCTCGATCTACTTGAGCACTCATGGTCATGACACAACTTGCCAAAAGAAAACAGGTAATATATTTTGTCAATGTATTCATTATGGTATTGTTTTAGGTAATCTGTAAATAGGTAGTTCTCGGTTCAAATCAGTTTCTAAGACTCCAAAGCTTACGAAGCTATTTGGAGCTTCAGGTTCCAATACCTCAGTGATAATTGGAGCGTTTTTTTGATCTGTGTATATGATGTAAGTCCCTCTTGGGAAAGTGATTGATTTCTTTTCCAACTTTGTTCTTACATCTTGTAAATTCATTTTCTCATACTTGGCGTTAGCACGATCATAGTTGGTCACTTGAAAACTTTCAACGCTATAATTTTTTTCTTCAGAAAGCTGCTCTAGCTCTACTCCTAGAACCTTCAACTTTTCCACAATCTTTTTTTGATTTTTGTTTATCAAATAAGCTTCTGGTCGCTTTCTAGTTAATTCTGGATTCATTTTAATGGCATCCCTTAAGGTGACCTCCATTTTAATTATTTCTCTAGTATCCACATCAATCGCTTCGATAGTTCCTTCATAAACAGTTTTGCTACTCGTCACACTTATAGATTCTTGCCCTTTTTGCGCTTGCTGAATGGTTTTTCTAACTAATTCATCATTGTTATACGCTGTTTCTAAATAAGATAACCCAACTAAGAAAGTCGTGGTTATTCTTCGTTTAAAAGATGTCTTATTCAATTTCACACCCCTAACTTCTATTAAAGAGGATACGGCATTTGTCAATGCATAAGAGGTAGCACTAGATCGAGAATTGTTAGAACCTTGGTTGAAGTGAATCGCTCCCTTATAATCTGTGGTTGATATGTATTGATGATGCGTCAAACCGTTTTGATCTAAAACCTTCATAGTGTTTCCAACAAAAAGAGAATCAGTTAAGGTTCTTAGGTTTTGAGGAACATTTAGGTTCCCTGAAGTAAGAAACATGATGTCATACAACCCTATAATGCCGAATGAACTCATTTTTGCAAAATCTCTTCTAAATGGATTGTACTCATGAAAATCAAGCGCTACTTGGGCGTCATAATTTGAGAATTCCTGCTTTAGGAAAACGCTCTCTGGAGCCATCAGTTTTGTTTGATCCCTATTTAAATCAAGCCCGTTTTTGGCATAGCGACTCTGTTTTAAATAACCATCGATATTTGCCATAGGCACTGCTCGTATATCCAGCTTATCTAATAAATACGTGTACTCTGGATTATTGACCAGCTCATGTAATAAGTATAGTAAACCTTCGGTACTTGCTGGCTCGTTGCCGTGCAGTCCTGCTTGCATCCAGACTTTTATCTTTTCGCCTTGAGCGGACTTATTAGATATAGTGATCATAGGAACTTTATAGCCTTTTTGAGACTCTCCTATATAACTGACATCAATCCAGTCTGGTTTTTTAGATTCCAAATTACTTAAGAAACCAGTGAGTTCTTCATAATTAGTAAATCCACGATCTTTTTGAAGCGCAGGTGTGACATTTTTGATTGTATCTGCATCTGCAAAAAAACGTTCTGTGATCTCTTTTCTTTGAGGTACGGGTTGTGCCAAAGGCGAGCAGCTTACACCTATTGCTCCTAATAATAAAAATAGTATGCTTCTCATATTTATAGGGATAAGGTTAATTGTATTCTGGCGATCCATTCATTCACATCTCTAGGATCACCAATGCTATTTACAAAAGCTTCTCCTTGATTGTCATTAATTCCATCACCATCTACATAGGTTACTGATGCCTGAATTTTAGCTCCATAATTTCTTGCTAGATATTTACTAACCCCTAATGTGTAGTAATTGGGTCGATTGTAAAAAGTGGCGTTGTTTAAGAACGAATTTTCATCGGCATTAAGATGCGTAAAACGTCCATCTACTGAAATTCCATTTTTAAATAAATATCCCGCTTGAATATTGAAACCATCACCTAACATCATTCTACCTTTCACATAGTTTTCTACGTCTTGCTGACCATTAACGTCAAAATTGGTCGAAGTCGAGCCATCGTTACGGACACGCTGTGTAATATCTGTTGGAACTGTAGCAAAGGATTTCACGTATTCTCCTAGAACAGAGAAACCGTTGTATTTAAACATGAAGTCTACACCTACTTTAGAATAATCTGGAAGCGATTCTTCATCATTGTCATTCAAATACAAGATTGCACCGCTTTCACGACCTCTTCTTGAGCTAATACCGCTGTTGTAACTACCGTTGACACCAACAACTAGTTTCGGTGACAACTCTCTTACCACATCAGCTTGTCTGAACTGACCGAAGTTGGTAAAAAGTCCAAATGGTAAGAAGTCCAATCGACCTCCTACTTTTAAACCTCCGAAGTCTCTACCAAAAGCGTTGGAACCATCACCGTTGGTAACAACCAAATATGGCTTGAGATAAGATCCACCTCCTGTTCTAAACCTTCCTTGAGCAAAAATTCCGAATTCTCGAATGGACGCAAAGGCAGATGTAAGTCTACTACGCTCCACCAGTTGTAAAGAATTAGACAACATAAACAATTCCCTGTTGTCTGTGTAAGTAGAACGTTGTCCAAAAGCAATATTGATGGTTCTGGTCACATCATAGGCAACATAAGCATCTAATAAATAATTCCCAGTAGTGTCGTCACCTAGTTCAGATGTACCGCTCAAGTCAACTTGTAACCTGTAGGAGAAACGTTCATTAGCAGAATTACCATCCAGACGTAGACGTGCTCGACGCAGTCTAAAACGACTTAACTGTCCTATTTCATCCTCATCGGTATAGTCTTTTATTTCATAGGCAGGTTGTAGGTAGGCTTTGATATTGAATTCGCTGCCACTTCCCGTCTGAAATCGAAGCCCTTCACCGAAAGAATACGTATTCAATTGTACTTCCTGTGCTTGAGTCACGACTCCTAACAAAAGAAAGAGAATGGGTATTATATGCTGTAAAATCTTCATCGATCTATGGTGTTGCTATTGTTCAAAATTCCCTTTTATTATTACTTCATTATCCTTCATCATCTGTTTGCCACGTGCAAAAACATCTGTTAATTTCAAGTTGTCGTCAAGAAAACAAAGGTCTGCATCGCTGCCAACAGCTAGATGGCCTTTAAGCTCTAGACCTAAATTCTTAGCTGGACTAGAGGTTATTAATTTCAAAGCTTCTTCTGCAGTTACCTTTCCTGTTTGGATCAATTTCACCACTTGCTCAAAATTGGTGTTGAATGGTGCGATCTTATCACCTAGGTAATTTCCATTTTCATCACTTCTTGTAAGTCCTGCATGACCGTCAGAACTAAATGTCATAAGGTCCATGGATACGCCTTCTTCAAGCGCATATAAGACAGATTTATGTGGCTCTGTGTACTGTGATGCTCCAGTGGTTATATCTATGCTGCCACCCGCTTTCGCGAAAGCGATAGCCTGATCAAACAGTTTTTTAGAACGACCTACATGTGTGGGCGAGATATGCTGAATAGGAAACTTGTAATGGTTTACCAACTCGAACAATATATCCATACCTGAATCTAGATTCCCCAGATGTACGTGAAGTATTCCTTTTTTGTTAGCGGTAAAACCACCAACGCGAACTTCTCTTAGCTTGCGCAATAACTCTAGGGCCGTAGGATAGGAAGATCGTATGTCACTAATGGCTATTTTACAACCAACAACCTGATCGATAAATACCATATCACTCTGTATACTTTCAGTTATGGTCAAGCTATCAATGCCATAATAACCACAAAGTAAATATGCCGTTATTCCTTCTTGTTCTAGTGCTCTTGCCTTAGCGTATAGCGATCTAATGTCCCTAGTCGTCCCATCAGTTCCTGAAAGTCCTACAACTGTGGTTGTGCCGCATTTGATCAAATCACTCAAAGAAACTTCTGGTGTCATAGATGCAAATCCATGTTTACCACCAGCACCTGTAATGTGAATATGCTGGTCTATAAAACCCGGTGTGACCATCTTGCTTTTTGCATCAATAACCTTAGCATCATTTTCAAATCGGTTTAGATTACTATCAATGGCAATCACTTTTTCACCAGCAATGAGAATATCATTCTTACCTAAGTGTTTAGGTGCATATAGATCTGCATTTTTTATGAGTGTGAGCATACTTATATAAATAAGAGTAAGAGCATTACTACTAATGCTACGGTTAAGGGTATTAAATTTCTTTTAACGATGGCAAGAGTTGATACTCCAGCAATTTCAGAGACAGCGATGATCACTCCAGCCACTGGAGAAACTGTTCTACCCATGGAAGCAGACAACTGCATAGGTAATATCATTTTAATGGGGTCTACACCGAGTTTAGCGGCAATTTTCGGTACCAGTGGTCCAAAAGCAAAGAAAGATGCGTTACCACTGCCCATAAGCATGGAAGCAAGAAAAATCATTACCGTCATGACGATAATCACACCTACAGCGCTAAAGCCAATAGTTCGAACAAGATTTAACAAACCTTCAATAAAACCTAAACTGATAAGTCCTTTGGCAAAAATATCTGCAGCTATGATGAGTGTAACAACTGTTTTAAAGATGTTTCCCATTCCATTCCAAAACACCTTTAATGAAGTAAAAACAGTAGTAATATTTCCTTTTCTTATCCACTCAAAAATTAGTGCTACAAATAAACTGATGAACATTGCTGTAGTAGTGTCTAATATTATAGGTGTTCCAAATAATGTAAAAAGCTTTGAAAACATGATAAGCAAAATGATAGGCAGCAACGGAATGATTGAATAAATCAGTGGGGCCTTAACCTCGAGCTCATCTTCATCTGTAGGCTCATCAAATTGTCGGATTGGGTTCTTTTTATCAAAGTGCTTATTGACAAAATAATATGTGACCATCATTGACAAGGTTAAAGGCAATACCAATAGAACTTGATGGTTGACGAAAAAAGAAGCCGAGTCTGTTTCTAAGATACTGACTGCACTTGCTGTTATTGCCGATGCTGGTCCTATACCGAAAGCTGTACAACCTGTAATCACAGAAGCTGCTGACAACTTACTAACTCCTAGATTTATTAGAATAGGGTACATTGAAGCCATTAATAGTAAGCCGAGGCCAGCGGCAGAAGGTATGGCCACAAATAAGATTTGACCTATTGGAATTACCAGTGCCGCGGCTAGGTAAGGCCGCTTTTTGAATAACTTAAGTGGCTTTAAAGCCACAAAAACTAAAGCTTTAGAAGCTCCAATGTGATCTGAGTAAGCAACAAATCCACCAATAGTCATGATCATGAGACCTACACCAGCATTGGTTTTAGCAAAGGATTCCTTTATATACCTGAAGAGATCAAAGCCTTCAAAACCCGTAGGTGTAAGAATATTGGGCATATTAAGGTCCAATAATAAGGACACTAACAACATTGTTAAACCAGAGATCAACAATACCGCATGCGGGTAATACTTTTTTAGAAGTAAAGTCGCGGTTATCACGATAAACACTAAAGACAGTATGGGACCTAATAGGTTCATTCAGTTATGTGGTTTTAGAATGAAGTTCCGTTCAACTTAGTTCCTGGTGAGAACAATCTTCCTTCAGCGGCATCTATTCGCGCATGTTGCTCAAAATCTCCTGTTAGATCTGGGTTTCTGGTGTAGGATTCATCTGGGTTACCAGATAGCGGATTAATATCAAAACTTACCACAGTAGCTCCGCTAGTATCTGTAAGTATGAGCATATCTCCTCCATTATTCAGATTAAGATTGCCGTCAGCTCCATTAGCGGTTTGGACTATAGCTCCTCCAAAGTTTCCTGTGGGAGTTCCACCTCCAAATAGAACGAGAACACCATTTCTTGGAACGATAGTGCCAGCAGGAAATACATGCTTGGGATCACCACTAATAAAATTGTCTTCATCAAAAACTTCATATCCACTAATATCTAATGCTTCTCCAGAATTAAAAAATTCTACAAATTCATCATCACTAGCACTACGAGATCCATCTCCATTAGCATCTCCAGGTAAGTCTGATGGTGGATCATACAACACCTCATTAATTATAAAGCCTAAAAATGGACAACCATTATTATTTACTTCTCCAGGTGTGTTCACACAATCATCCAGCGCATCTACTACTCCGTCATTGTCGGTATCTGCGTCATCATCTAGTATAGAAATACTTGCAGTGTATTCGCCTACCAAATTAGCGTTTTGAACTGCAGTGATAGTGAATTCTATGGTTTCAACTTCTTCTAAGTCGTTGTCTTGAACTGCATTAATAGTTACCTCGCCTGATGTAGCTCCTTTAGAAATCACAATCTCGTCAGCAGAAACCGTGTAGTCTGTTCTTCGCGTTGCGGAACCAGAAATAATATAAGAAACAGTTACATCACTTGCGGCTGGCGCATTCAAGGCTGCAGTTACAACAACGCTACCATCAGCCTCACTCAGACTATTTTGGGATGCTTCTAGCTCTACTAAAGAGGCTAAAACATCATCAGTCTCGCAAGCTGTGATAAAAGTCACTATCAATAGTGAGTAAATGACTCTAGAAAATATTGATTTCATATTCAAAAAGGTTTTGAGGTACTGGCGCTATTATTGGACAATCAGTTTTAAGGTTTGCGTGCTATTCTCAGTTGATACACGCATCAAGTAAATACCTTGGGATACACCAGAGATCGTAATTTTATTGATATCTGTTGTTTGATTATAGACTTGACGGCCATTCATATCAAAAAGAATAATGTTTTTTGTTCCAGCTGGCGCACCTTGTATGGTGACTATACCATTACTTACTGGGTTTGGGTAGATCGTAAAATTTTCTTGAGTAAGGCTAGAAGTGGTTAAAGTACCTCCATCTACCTTCAATCCTGGTGAATAAAGCAAGGATGCATTTGCATCTGTATGCAATACAAATTCCCCTGTAATGTCAGGGTTTCTAGTAACGGATTGGTCTTCACCGAAAGAAACGGAAACACTGGAACTATTAAAATCAATCGCGATTTTACTATTAGGGTTTGACAATACTACATTGTCACCAGAATTATTCAAGTTTAGCGCACCTTCTGAAGCAGTCTGAACTATAGCTCCACCAAAAGTTCCTGTTGGCATTCCTCCACCAAAAACCACAAGTACTCCATTCGCTGGTACAACGGTAGGATCAGGAAAAATATGTCTCACTTGAGAAGCGTCAGATAATGTGAATCCTGTTAATATTAAAGGAGTATTAGAGGTGTTGATCAACTCGACAAACTCATCATCTGAGGCATCCCTTACACCATCACCATTTGCATCACCACTAATGTCAGAAGCTGGATCAAAATGCATTTCATTAAGAACTAGAGGAATACATGAAGGGCTTGCAATACTGCGTGATAAATCACATACTCCACCATCTGCCGTGTCGTTAATTGTTATTGTAACATCTGTACCTTCAGGAATGTCAGTCACAATGATGGAACCAGATTCAGTAGTTGTAGGATCGTCACCGCCTACCGTACCAGCAGAGGCCGTGACTGTATAGGTGTTGCCGCTATTCGCTCCTGAAAAAGGCAATGTTGCTGTATAAGTGTCATCATCAAGCCCAACGCCTTGAGTAATACAACTTACACTATCCTCTCCAAGTAAAACCGAACATGCTGGAGTCCAACCAGAACCTGATTGCAACGGGTAACTACTACCTAGTGTGGCAAGATATGCTTCCACACCAGAACCGCCATTACAAGCAGTTTGACCATCCAGTGAATCTACTCCAGAAAAGTCCCAATGGGTAATATCGAAAGTTCCTCGATCTGGAATACCACTTTTTCTTGATGCAACTGCATCTACAGTTTCCCAAGCGGTACCTGTACCATCAGTCAAAGTTTCACCAAACTGACTTACTACAACACCATTCAAAACAATTTGGTAACCATCATCACCATTAGTAGAAGTACCCACCACAATAGTATTATTTGAGTCAAAAGTTGTCGAAGGAAACTCGGCTTGATTCAAGACTTCATCTCTTACAATATATAGGAACTTATCGCTTTGTACGCCAAAAGCAGAGATATCGATTTGTCTATCTGCCCATGCATCACCATTCTGCATATAATTTAAAACAACCTCTGTAGAAAAATCAACCGTTCCATCCACGTAAAGCTCTACTGTTTTGACAAATGGAGACGGACAGTCTGTTTCAATTATCTTAGTTATGGTCACGTTTTGTGCCGTACCTAAGGAACAACAAAGAAGAAGTAAAAAGTAAATTTTTTTCATAATCAATGATTTTAGGTGAAGTAAGTTTGTAAAGTCGCAATAAAACTAGGGCTAAACTGCACTTCTAATAAATACCAATTGACTAAATTTTATGATACCAATTTTGATCTTGGTATCTATTAGGCTCACAAAACCTTTCCCATCTGTTTCACTTTCCTTTTCAAAACCGCAGGTCTTACTGAAGAATATCCCAATATCAAACCTGTCATTTTGGCTTTGGAGATGTAACATTTGCTTAATGAAAAGGCTGTGATCTCAAGGTCTCCTAATTTTCTGATCATTTCTTGCTCTTCCTCGACGGTTGTTGATTCTTTAAATAACGCGAGCACATGAAAACTAGAGAATGGAGTTGGTTGGATGTACATGGAAGTACAATGCTCCTCAAATTCACTTTTAAATAGTTGGAATCTCGCTTTCGCGAAAGCGATACTCTTCTCAATGTGTTGATACAAGTAGTTTCTCTCTATAAACTGATTCATCACGATCTGAATGGATGGCGAGACAAATCTATGCGAGTGCTCCTGAAGAGCTTCTACTGCTTTGATGAGATACTGAGGCACAATCATATACCCCAATCGTATAGAAGGATGCAGTAGCCTGTTGAAAGTCCCCATATATATTGTACGATCCTCATTATCCAGACTGAAAATTGTTGGAATGCCATCGCTAGAATTTGCAATTTCATTTTCATAATCATTCTCGATGATCAGAGCTTTGTTTTTGGAAGCCCATATAAGCAGTTCTTGCCTTCTCTTAAGGCTCATTCGAACTCCTAATGGATAATGATTGGAAGGAGTTACGTGAACCAACTTAGCCGACTTATTTTTAGAACGACTCAATTCTTTAATATCGATACCTTCCTCGTCCAGACCTACTGGAATAAGTTGCGCCTCACTACTTTTAAAAACTGAATGGACATTAGGGAATACAGGGTCTTCTAGAATTACCTTGTCCCCTTTATTGATCAAGGTATTCGCTATCAAGTATAGTGATTGTAATGATCCAGAAACAATAACAATTTGATTGGGATCACATTTTACACTTCGACTTACATTAAGATAATTACTGATGCTCTTCTTAAGTTCCAAGATTCCTGCGGATTGTGAATAGGTCAATCCAGAAGATTTGATATGACGCCAGTATGCATTCAAAAGCTTTTTCCATTGATTAACAGGAAACGCGTCTAAAGGTGGCAAGCCAGGACGGAAAGCCACATCGTTGGTAGGTAGTCTATTGATTAATTTAATATTCTTTAGGTAAGACTGACTTTTAAGAGACAGTTCTGGATAGCCGCTGCCATCAGTATTATTTGTGGGTGACTTAGGACTTGATGTAGATTCGCTCTTGTAACGGACACGATTGCCAGAACCTGCTTTAGAGACTATGAGTTTTTCTAGCAACAACAACTCATAGGCTTTCAAAACCGTTGTACGAGACAATCCCAAAGCAACCGAAAGAGTTCGCGTGGGTGGCATGAGCCAGTGATCCGGTAGTTCTCTATTGTGAATGCTGGCTTTTATAGCTTTGTAGAGTAAAGTGTATTTTGCAAGTTCCTCTTTATCTTCTTGATATTGAAATTGTTTGATGATACGTTGGATTGCAAAGTCATGATTGGTACTCATTTTTTGTCGTAATTGGTATCTTAAATATAGACCTATTTACTCGTAGTTTTCAAGTTGGAACTAATAAGTCCCTTTTAAAATGAAAAATGCTTTACGATTCTTGTACGTTGCCTTATGCAGCAGCTTTCTATTTCTTTCTTGCAGTGACCCAGATAATGTAGTATCTCAAGAGAATGAAACCCTAGAAGCTGGTAGCGGCTTCTATAGGTACAATTATCAAGATGCTGGAACTTCAAGGGAAATGAAAGTGTATTATCATATCCCGATGGATGTAAGTCCTTCAACCCAAATTTTATTTGTTTTCCATGGAGGTGGCAGGAATGCTAGAGATTATAGAAATGCTATGGTGAGCAAGTCTGATCGATATTCATTTATCGTCATAGCGCCAGAGTTCTCAACGGCCAATTTTCCAGGAGGTGATGGATATAATCTAGGGAATGTTTTTAGCGATGGTGACAACCCAACACCAGAAAGCCTCAATCCAGAAAACGAATGGGCGTTTTCCATTATCGAGCCCTTATTTGATGATTTCAAGGAAAAGCTTGATAACACGAGTAGCACTTATGATGTCTATGGCCATTCTGCTGGTGGGCAATTCGCTCATAGGTTGCTCATGTTTCAACCAGACCTAAGAATGGACCAAATGGTAGCATCAGCTTCTGGTTGGTACACAGTTCCAAATAATCAGGTTTCATTTCCATATGGGTTTGCAGATTCTCCCTTGAATAGTATTTCAATATCTAGTTTGCTTTCGCGAAAGCTAACTATTCAAGTAGGTGCCAATGATAATGATCCCAATGCTTCTAGTTTAAGGCGTAATGCCGAGGCAGATGCTCAAGGGACAAACCGAAAAGATCGTGCAGAATACTTTTTTGAGTACGCTGAAGATCTGGCGGCTAGGAATAATGTGATATTCAACTGGAGGTTTGTTATTCAGCCAAATGCAGATCATGATTATATATTAGCTTCACAAAATGCAGCTGATTTGCTATATCAATAGATAAAAAAAGAGGATGACAAAAAAGAAAATCGGGTTACTATTAGGACCGTTATTGTTTGTATTGATTCGCTGGTTTTTTCGACCAGAAGGAATGAGTGACGAGGCTAATGCTGTACTTGCCTCTACTGCCTGGATTGCCAGCTGGTGGATTACTGAGGCTGTGCCTATTGCTGTAACTGCTTTTTTACCCATTATTCTCTTCCCATTAACGGGCGGATTATCACTCTCTGAAACTACAGAATCCTACGGTCACAAATATATTTTTCTTTTTATTGGTGGTTTTATTCTAGCCATTGCCATTGAACGGTGGGATTTGCATAAACGCATAGCCCTTAATATAATAAAAGTCGTAGGTACGAATGTCAACAAAATCATTCTAGGTTTCATGATTGCAACAGCTTTCTTATCCATGTGGATTTCCAATACGGCTACGGCTGTGATGATCCTACCGGTAGGAATAGCCATCGTTGTTCAATTGCAGGACAATCCATTGACTAAAAAGAATGAGACGCTCATTTTTGGAAAAGCATTGATGCTTGCAATCGCTTATAGTGCATCCATTGGAGGTATGGCTACACTAATAGGGACACCTCCTAATCTAGTGTTAGCTGGTGTCGTAGAAAGTACTTTTAATACTGAAATATCATTTTCTCAGTGGTTTCTGTTTGGTTTTCCTTTAAGTATCATCTTGCTGTTTATCTGTTGGGTTTATTTGACAAGATTTGCTTTCAAATTTGAGCAGAAGCAATTTCCTGGAGGTAGAAAAGAGATCGATCTTCAATTGAAATCACTAGGCAAAATGTCGTATGAGGAAAAGATGATTGCCATAGTTTTCTCATTAACCGCAATTGCATGGATTTGTAGGTCCTTTTTATTACAGCAATGGCTACCTGCTATTGATGATACGATTATAGCCATTGCCGGTGCGTTTCTGATGTTTTTGATCCCAAGTAAAAAGACTAAAGAGCCTTTATTGAGTTGGGAAGATGCCGTAAGGTTGCCTTGGGGAATATTGATTCTTTTTGGCGGTGGTATGGCTCTCGCATTAGGTTTTGAAACAAGCGGACTCGCTGTATGGATAGGGAATAAATTGACATCACTAGAAGGGGTTTCTATTTTCCTTTTAATTCTATTCCTTATCGCCTCCGTTAATTTTCTTACAGAAATTACATCTAACATGGCGACCACAGCAATGCTTCTTCCTATAGTAGTTACTCTAGCTGCAATTCTAGAAATAGACCCATATATACTTCTTGTGAGTGTTACTGTGGCCGCTTCATGTGCATTTATGTTACCCGTTGCGACTCCACCTAACGCCGTGGTCTTTGGATCAGGTTACCTTTCTATTGAGGACATGGTAAAAAAAGGGGTTTGGATGAACTTGGTTTCCATTGGTGTGTTGACTTTGTTTGTTTATTATGTGTTGCCTTGGTTGTGGGGTTTATCTTAATATCATTTAAGGACTACTTCTACGGTCAGTTTTGACCCATAATTTATAAATAATGTACACCTATTCTCCACCTGATTGTGTAGAAGACCAGTAATATCAAAACATTGAATATTCTGCATCGGCAAATAAACAGATGGAATTTGTAGAACAAAGTTTCTCTAAGACAGGACATCATCCAGTCTATGTTGGTGATTTTAGAAATTGATGGAGATGAATTACTAATGCATTCTGCTTTTGCAAGTTTCGCTTTCGCGAAAGCGAACTTCTCAACGACCATTCATCAACTTTTTGCTCTAATAGTGAGTCCATCAGCAGAATTATGAATACAATAACCATGCAGATGCGGTAGCTATGGCCTTAGGCAGTATTTTTAGGGTATGATCACCTCTATTCCAAAGACGATATGACCAATAAAGCCATTTACATTACCACAATGGAACCGCACAGCGGGAAATCTATTGTCTCACTAGGCTTAATGCAGCTGTTGCTGGGCAAAACACCCAAGGTTGGCTACTTCAGGCCCATAATAGACGATTTTGCGGCTGGCGAGATGGACAATCACATCAAGACAGTTATCACTTACTTCAATCTAGATCTCAAATTTGAAGATGCGTATGCCTTCACGCGCAGTGAAGTCATAAGAATGCGCAATCTGGATCTGGAAGATGGGATTCTGGGCGGTATCATAGAAAAATACAAGGCTATCGAGCATAGCTATGATTATGTGCTTATAGAAGGTACTAGTTTTACGGGCGAAGGTTCTTTGATCGAATTTGACATTAACGTCGCTATTGCTAGAAATCTAGGCGTACCCGCCATAATTCTTGCCAGTGGTACTGGAAAATCACTTAATGATTTGACCGGCAGCTTGCGGATTGCTTATGATACTTTTAAAGATAAGGGTGTCGAGGTACTTTCTGCCATTGCCAACAAAGTAGCACCAGAAAATATTGAGGCGGTGATTGGAGATCTTAAAAGAAAGCTGCCATCTCAGGTTATTGTGAATGCCATACCGCTCAATCCTATTTTGGCAAATCCATCTATTAAAGAGATCGTGGATGTGCTGGATGCGACGGTGCTTTTTGGCAAGGACTATCTCAATAATCAGGCTGGTTATTATAGCGTCGGTGCTATGCAGCTGCGCAACTATCTCACGCACCTCAAATCCAATGGGCTGGTCATAACACCTGGCGATCGTGCCGATATTATTCTGGGTGCGCTGCAGGCAAACATCTCGGCAAACTATCCGTCTATTTCTGGAATTGTTTTGACCGGTGGTTTGATTCCTGAAAAGTCTATTATCAAATTGATTGAAGGTTTGAGTGCCGTGGTTCCTATCATCTCTGTTCAAGGCGGCACCTTCAACGTGACCAATCAAATAGGGAACATCAAATCACAGATCTATGCAGAAAACACGCAAAAGATCACGGCATCCATCAAAGATTTTGAAAAGCATGTTGATGTTGATGCTTTGGTAGAGCGATTGATCACTTTCAAAACCGATGCGATCACACCCAGAATGTTTCAGTTTAACCTATTACAAAAGGCCAAAAAACATAAAAAACACATCGTCCTACCAGAAGGAACGGACGAGCGCATCTTGCGAGCTACGAAACAACTTATCGATATTGACGCGGTAGATATCACGCTTTTGGGCGATCCTAAACAAATTGCAGATAAGGTTACTCGCCTTGACTTAGGGCTGGATTTAAGTAAAATACAAGTGATTGATCCAGTGAATAGTGATGATTTTTCCGCTTTCGCGAAAGCGCTATACGAATTAAGAAAGCACAAGAATGTCAATCTTGCGATGGCCAAAGATTTGATGGAAGACGTCTCCTATTACGGCACCATGATGGTCTATCAAGGAAAGGCAGACGGAATGGTATCTGGTGCGGTACACACCACACAGCACACCATCTTGCCAGCGTTGCAGTTTATCAAAACCAAGCCTGATGCATCCATCGTGTCATCCGTATTTTTTATGTGCCTGGAAGATCGAGTATCCGTTTACGGCGACTGTGCCATCAATCCTAACCCAACTGCAGAGCAGCTGGCCGAAATCGCTATTTCATCGGCAGCGACAAGTCGGGCATTCAACATCGATCCTAAAATTGCGATGCTCTCCTACTCTAGCGGTACCTCTGGCGTGGGCGAAGATGTAGAGCGTGTACGCAAAGCAACGCAACTTGTAAAAGAATTACGACCTGACTTAAAAGTAGAAGGACCTATACAGTATGATGCAGCGGTAGATATGAAAGTAGGTAAAAGCAAAATGCCAGACAGCGAGGTTGCTGGACAGGCTAACGTCTTTATTTTTCCAGATTTGAATACTGGTAACAATACGTATAAGGCGGTTCAAAGAGAAACGAAAGCACTCGCCATAGGACCAATCATTCAAGGACTGAATAAACCAGTCAATGATTTAAGTCGTGGCTGCACGGTAGATGATATTTTCAATACGGTAGTCGTGACTGCAATACAGTCACAGGAAGATTTTTAAAATAGAGCTATGAATATATTGGTGATCAACGCTGGAAGTTCTTCAATCAAATTTCAATTACTGGAATTACCTGCAGAACGTGTGGTGTGTTCTGGAATGGTAGAGCGTATAGGCGCAGTGGATGCGATTTTGACCTATGAAACTAGTGAATCGCAACACTCAGAGACGACCTCTATCCCTAATCATCATGATGGTCTGCAAAGAATTTTAAGGCTTTTATTAGATCCAGACAAAGGCGTGGTGAAGGATATTAGTGATATTGACGCAGTAGGACATCGTGTAGTGCATGGCGGTAAGGAATATTCAGACACCACACTTATTACCCAGCAAGTCAAAGAAAAAATAGCGGAGCTTTCTGCGTTGGCACCTCTACACAATCCACATAATTTGGAAGGTATAATAGTGGCCGAAAAGCTTTTCCCTGATGCGGCACAGATTGCAGTTTTTGATACCGCTTTTCATCAGAGCATCCCTGTAAAGGCAGCTAAATATGCATTACCCGCTGAACTTTTTGAAAAGCATGATGTCCAGGTATATGGGTTCCACGGCACTAGTCACAAATATGTCAGTGAAAAAGCGATACAGCATTTAGGAACTAAGTCTGGAAAAGTCATTTCCATCCATCTAGGCAATGGCTGTAGCATGACGGCCATAGAAAACGGAAAAAGTATAGATACCAGTCTTGGATTTGCGCCATCTAACGGCTTGATTATGGGATCACGCAGTGGCGATGTAGATCACGCGATTATTTTTCATTTGGTCAACAAATTAGGTTATCACTTGAGTGATGTGGAGCGCATGATCAGTAAAGAAAGTGGTATGCTAGGATTGACAGGCTACTCAGACTTACGAGACATTCAACGTGCGGCAGAAAATGGTGATCAAAATTGCCAGCTGGCATTAGAAATGAACGCCTACCGCATCAAAAAATACATAGGTAGCTACGCGGCTATTTTGAACGGATTAGACGCAATTATTTTCACGGCAGGAATTGGAGAGAATTCAAGTTTGCTGCGCCAGATGGTTTGTACAAATCTTGACTTTCTTGGAGTTGAACTGGATCGAAATAAAAACGATCAACGATCTAATGACTTACGAGAAATTCAGTCTGCAGAGTCAAAAGTCAAAATTCTAGTCGTTCCTACCAATGAAGAATTGGAAATCGCAAAGCAAGCGCATCAGCTAATGATGAAGCGCACAATTTAGTAGGCAGTGATTAATTTTAATCATGGTCCACAGATTCAAGAGCCAATTCGAACTGATTTATTTTAGAAGATAAGTAGCTAATTGCAGGAAAAATTATTGAAAAAATTGAAACGAGAACGAAGTATTAAGTTGGTTTAATACTCATGAAGAAAACCTAAGCAATATAAACCTCCATGAACTTAGCTCCATTTGAAGTGAAATGGGTCGTATTTGCTGTAGCCGGCAATAAAATGGTTTCACCGGTTTGAACTGTTTCCGTATATCCATTGATGGTTACTTTAGAATTTCCTTCTACACACATCAAGATTACAAAAGAATCGAGATTTGAGTACTCACGATCAAATTGGTGACGCACTTCAAAGATATTGGTAGTGAAATAATTACACTCAACGACGTTAGCAATATCATTTGCTTTTACCTCAAAGTCCTTTTTGCTCTCTTCTTCAAACTCTTTGGTAGATTTCACAGACTGATCTAAATGCAATTCTCTTTTACAACCACTGCTATCGGTACGATCCCAGTCATAAACACGGTAAGTGATATCTGATGTTTGTTGGATTTCTGCAGCTACTACTCCGGCACCTATGGCATGAACTTTTCCTGCAGGAATGAAATAGGCGTCACCCTTACGCACTCTATTACTTTCAAAAACATCATATACATTCTCTCTACCAACGGTTCTCAGTATTTCGGTATTGGCTGTCTTGTCTTTCATTCCCACGATGATTTCAGCTTCTTCTTCGTGATCCATGATGTACCACATCTCTGTTTTACCAAATGACCCGTGATCTTTCTTTGCTATAATGTCGTCTGGATGTACTTGTATGGAGAGGTTTTCTTTAGCATCCAGGAATTTGATAAGTAAAGGGAACTCATCACCAAATCGCTCGTAATTCTTAGAACCTACAAAATCTTTGTTATAGGTTTTCAACATTTCCACCAACGACCGTCCTTTGTAGTCACCATTTTTCACAACAGAAATATTTCCCTCGACGCCAGATATTTCCCAGCTCTCACCTACATTATCTTTATCAGTATTCTTGTGAAGTACATCTCGCAGTTTAGAACCGCCCCAAATTTTTTCTTGTAAAATTGGCTCAAATTTGATAGGATAAATATTCATGGTGATATGATTTTAAGATGATTGGAATTAAGCTGCAGTTCTTTGCGTAGATAGGGTTGGTGCTGCTATTGTAAAATCGTGATCCACAACCACAGGGTTTCCTGTATTAGTAACTGCATAGTTCAACCAGATTTGAGTGAGGTTGAATGGGATTTTCAAAGCGTCTTTCATTCCTAATTTTGAGTCGTCCACATGAACCCATCTCATTAATGGTTGTTCAACAATCTGTTTCATGACCTTTTCCTTTCCTAGGTATTTTTTTAACCTTAGGAAAATCTCAACATCAAACAACCATCTGCTCAAAAAGCTTTTACCATATACAAAAGGCACGATCTCTCTTTTGAAAACCTTTGCACCGCATTGCGTGTCTCTAATAGGAAGTCCTAAGATCATTCCTATAAACTGCTTGATGAATTTTGAGAGGAGATTACGCATAAGATCACGTTTAATTCCTGCACCAGTTCCCATGTTTCTGGATCCAAAAACCATGAGCTTTTCATCTCGATGCAAGGTTTTTACCAGGTCCTTAAAATCTCTAAAGTCTGTTGATAAATCTGCATCGATAAATCCTATAGAAGTGATCTCTGGAATACCATACATATATTGAGATCCAGATCTTACGGCAGCGGCCTTACCCGCATTTTTCTTGATATCTACAATGCTGATGTTGTATGGAGACTTCCACTGCATCTTTTCAAGAATGTCATTAGTATTGTCAATACTACCATCGTTGACAAAGCACAAATGATAATCTTGATGAGAAATGGCAAAGTCCACGAACGCCTGTTGGTCGATTCTATTCGCTTCGTTATAACACGGTATGATGATTCCAGTTTTCATAATATTTGAGATTAAATTCATGACAAACTTAGAGCTGGTAAGGGCTGTGAGCTGTTGGTTTTCGGTCAATGGAGCATTTGTGTAGATGGAAACCGCTTATCGATAGTTAGAGCAGATTTTAAAACCTTTATCTTCGAATTGACGAAACTCATACCACACGAGTGAATCAAAATGAAAGCATCGACTACCAATAAATATCTGATTGTAGCCATTCTAGTGGGCCTGGTTTTTCATGGCACATCCATGTTCTTTACCCTAGAGAAGACTTATGATGCGCTCATTCACCTATTTTTTGCAAACCACTATGCGACCAGTTGGTTCGAGCCATGGAACTACAGTTGGTACACAGGCTTTACCGTTATGGGTTATCCACCGCTGGTCCATCAAGCTATAGGTGCACTATCGTTAATTGGCGGATTGAAGTTTGGGATGTTTACAGTGGCCTTGATCGCTATAGTGTTATTTATCACGGGTGTGTATCGATTTACTCAGGTATTGATTCCCAATAAAAAGGTGGCTGGCTATGCGGCGCTTCTCGCTGTGTTTTCATCATCTTTTGTAGAGACACTGCACATCTTCGGGCAGTTGCCTAGTATCATAGGGATTTCCATTTTGATGCACGCCATGCCAGAGATCTATTTATGGATCAAAACTGCTCGCTATAAGCACCTTTTTAAAGCCTTGGCGCTGCTGGCAGTTACGGTGACTTCTCATCATGTGACACCCATTTTTGGAATGGCTTTCTTCATTTTTCCTTTAATAGGTATGGCGGTGATGGATGCTACAAGGGAAAAGGTAAATAGCAATAAAGAGGTGACCTTTTTCGCTTTCGCGAAAGCGTTATGGCAGCACCTCAAGCGCATTATCCTTTTTGGGGTGTGTTCCTTAGTATTGATTGTGGGCTGCATCCTGCCGTACTGGATCAACACCAAAAACAATCCAATTACACAGGTTCCTATTCCACATGGGTCTCGTGACAATTTTCTTGAGGTGACCTCTTCAGGACTGGTATTTTTTGTAATTCCATGGGGACTTTTACTCATCCTATTACCCTATTTCTTTTACAGGTATTACAGCAAGCGATTATTGTTCTTTGGCTTCTCATTTACCTTGCTCGCTGTACTTGGAACTGGCGGTACCACGCCTATTCCTTTGAAGATATTGGGTGAGAATGCTTTTAATATTCTTACTCTCGATCGTTTTACTTTATGGGCATCCATCATGGCCTTGCCAGCTTTTGGCGAATTTTGCTTCCGGTTTGTAGAAGGTGATTATAAAGAGTATCTGCAGGACAAATGGGGCAGCCTTGCCCACAGATTATCTGGCGGATTGCTTGCCAGCTTATTTATATTCCTAGCCATTTTTACGATTACCCTTGGAAAGTTCCGACCCAGCCAGCCTGATGAAATCAACATGCTGCCTATCGTCAACTTTTTGAATGAAGACGATCATGACATGTGGCGTTATTTGCCCTTGGGATTTGGCGATCAAATGGCATGGCTGTCTGCGCAAACCAAAGCAACCACCGTAGACGGCGATTATCATAGTGCGAGACGTTTACCAGAACTTACCTCACGAGCCGTAGAGAGACTTGAAAACTCAAAATACCGTGGGATTGAAGGTATAGGTTCGCTCCAGCAATTTCTTACCGTACCAGAAAAGTATCACTTGAAGTATGTGTTTTCCAATGATAAATTCTACGATCCACTACTCTACTTTACGGGTTGGCATCGACTGAGTTTATTGGAAAACGGAATCATGGTTTGGGAAAAAGCAGGAATCGCACCACTGCCCAGTATTTTGCCTAAAGACAATGTGCCGCTTTTTCAAAAGATCCTTTGGGGAACCATTCCTTTTCTAACCATCATCGTGGCCTTGCTATTGCACCTAAGATCGATGTGGACACGTTCTTTTAAGAGTGGCCCGGAAGAATTGCCAGCCTACATGCATTTTGCTCCAGTGTACAGAAGAATTCCAAAACTTCTATACGGGATTTCCTTGATATGGTTTGTGATCGTGACGGTCTGTGTTGCTATAGGCATGTATATTTTTTACTTGAAAAACTCCACCCAAATCAGTGCAGAGAACGTCGTACTCGCGTATTACGACGCACTGGATTTCAAGGAGTTTGAACGCGCACATTCGTATCTGGATCCTAAAGCAGATAAATCCATCTCTCAGTTTATGCTCGAGATTTCGGTATCAGATGGTCTATTGAGCTCCTATGCCAAGCTGGATGAGATTGACATTGATATTACTGCAAAAACGGACAGTACCGCTACAGGCTTTGTAAAAGCCAATTGGGTCACGCCGCTCAAGATTATTGATACTCGAGACACTTTAGATCTAGAAAAGATCAAAAGTAAATGGTACATCAAACCTAAACCTATCGATCCAGATGTGCCACCAGAACAACTGGTTATACAGAGCAACACACAGTTTTACAACCATGGAAAGCGTAAGATCACATCAGAGCAAACCTATCATGAGGATGTGCTCAAACAACCTGTGGTAGAAGTCTTGACGGCAAAAATGGTAGTAGTTGATGGTGAATATGCCATCATAGGCGAGATTCAAAATGTGGACAATGTCCCGGCAGATATTTCAGTTACAGGAACATTGTATGACATTGATAACAACCCATTAGCAAAGTTCAATGCAAAAGATGTCATCAAACATAAATTACTGCCTAAAGAAACGACGCCGTATCGTGTCAATTTTGAAGATATCGCTTGGGCTGGCGATCAAGCCCAAAAGCCAGCTTCTTACGATCCCACAACATTCACAAAAATAGACCTGAGCGACACGCCGGTTAATTTTGAAGTTCAAGTCGTAGCTAACGTAGCCACTACCGATTTATACCAAGCGGTGGCCACATCGCAAGTAGAGCAAAATAAAAACCTTATCAATGGTTTTCTATTTAATCCTAGCATAGAAGCAGCTACGATCCCGCAGTTGTTGATCAGTTATTACAATCAGAATCAAGAATTGGTTTGGGTCGAATCCATTTATATTGATGAAAGTGTACGCCAGCAGCGCAAGCGTAAATTTCAAATTGATATTTCTAAAATCGCATTGCCAAGACTATTGTCAACCAGCCTGCAAAATGTTTCTGTCAATGGATTGCCTAATCAGAGCATCTCAGATAAAGTGGTTCCTAATCGCAATGACATTGGCCTTACAAATCGATTGATTCCAGTAAAAAATATGCCGTTTGGTTATATTTCCATTACACCTAATAGTTACATAGGAAATCCCGAATGAGAAAGCTGCACGTCTATATAGGTCTGTTTTTGCTGCTTATCTTGAGCGGCATAGGCATATCATGGAATACCATGACTGCGGTGATTTCTCCATCACAGGAAAATGAGCAAATCCAGATTCAAGAACCGAAAGATCAAGAAGTACATGCTAGCGGAATTTCAATATCAGTTTTAGGTGCAGTATCTGTGCAAAAAGAGAATTTTAAACTCATTGTTTCTGGAACCTACGGCAGCACTATTTCAAGACCCGAAAAGAAGGATGATAAATGGTTTTTCCAAATTCCACCTAGCATATCCAAACGCGCTGGTGTCGTTCAATGGGATTTGGTTTTAGAGGATCTCATCATTCAGAAAGGCGAATTCCAATTATTGCCCGATACTAAAAATCTGTGTGCATTGGAAAACTATTTAGGACCTCGCAGCATCGTGGCAAACGTGAGAGATTACACCATGCTAGTCGCCATTCCAACAGATTCACTGGACAATATGCTGCCCGACGATACGCAAGTTTTCCTAAAACACCAGTTCAAAAACAAAATAAACACCACTCCATTTGCCTTGGAAAAAGGTTTTGCGTGGCAGCGTATTCCTTCGCCACTTTCTACTGGTAGAATTAGTACAGGCAGCACGCTGGACCAGATTTCTTCAACTGAATTGGTTGCCGATGTTTTTCCAGATGTTGCGGTAGATTTTCAACTATCGCTGGATCAAAATCATTCCTATGCAGACGGCAACGAGATTTCCACCTTCAAAACGTCCCAAATCACAGACGAGCACGGCAACGTGATGACTGATGGAACGCTGGTCAAATTTTTCATGAGCGATGCTAACGGTTCCCAGTGGCAAACCATGGCGAGTACGATTAATGGGTACGCTTTTGCGAAAGCGATACATCCACAAACACCTACCACATGGACGGTTAAGGCCTTAATTCAAGGCATCGCCGAAAGTCCAGACCTCATCGTCACTTTCAAATCCATTATCGACGACATACCTGTGGAAATGCAAAATAATGACACTATAGTGGTGGGACCGCTCACAAGCTATTTAGGCCAGATCATTCCCGATGGTATTCAAGTAACGATTGATTTTCAAGGAGAAACACAAATCCTTTTTACCGAAAAAGGAATGGCGACCATCACTTTTGAAAGCGCCATCAATGAGAATGCAGAGATGACCATCGCCACGCTGGGCTTGACCAAAACTTCTAAAATAGGATCCTTTGAAAAAGAATAAGACCTTGTATCGCATATTGATCGTGGCTGCTTTTCTGGTACTATTTGCTGGAATCCTATTCGGTATTAGTCAATTGTTGGCCTATTTGAATACGGGCGCAGATCGTTCTACCATGCTGCATCTGGATCTGGAACGAGAAAATTATTATGTGCCTGAGGTGCTTTGGGAATCCATTGAAAACCCAGGAAGACCACTAGAGCCCGCAAATCAGGAAAAAATAGAGCAGGATTATCTCGACGCTTGGTATGTGAAAAATCAGGCGCTATTCACCGGTGATGATGCTGGAATTTATGACCATTATACCAAAAGCGCCAGAGCCAAAGTACGCGAACTCATTTCTTACAATGCAAGCGAAGATATTAGTATTGAATCCACTACCTTAAGTCATCATCTCACGCTTGACTTTTACAGTGCCGACGGTACGTTAGCGGTGTTAACTGATCGTAATGTGCGTGGTGTAGAGCAACTCTATAAAAATGACGAGTTTGTTCTCCAACGAGAATTCAATAATGATTACCGAATCGTTCTACTGTTGGAAGACGGTTTCTGGAGAGTGCGGCATTTTGAATTGTTGCAAACTCATCCTATCAAAGAAAATAAGCCCGTAATTTCAAGTGAGATCAAAAATCTGGCTGGATTAAATTATTACCCACAAGACAGTCCTTGGGACACTTTTGGAGAAAACTTTGATGCCGCACAAATCGCCGCCGATTTTAAAATTATTCAAGACTTACAACTGAATACCATCCGAATTTTCCTGAGCTATGAGGATTTCAAAATCAGTGAAAATTCCAATGAGAAAATGGAAAAGCTTACAAATTTGTTAGATCAAGCAGATAAAGCCGATTTAGAAGTGATGGTCACTTTATTTGACTTTTACGGTGATTATGGAATCCAAGACTGGACTTTGACTAATGCCTACCTTAAAAATATCGTGGATCACATGAAAGATCATCCAGCCGTGTATGCCTGGGACATTAAAAATGAACCTGATCTGGATTATGATTCTCGAGAAAAACGCAAGGTGAATGCCTGGCTCTCACAGACGATCACGAGATTGAAGGAACTAGACTCCATACATCCTGTAACCATAGGCTGGTCAACTGCTGCAGCGGCTGTGGAACTAGAAGATCAAGTAGATCTGGTTTCTTATCACTATTATCAAGATCTGGAAGATTTGTCTGCAACGCATCAAGAACTCAAATCAAAAACCAAAAAACCTATCGTTTTACAAGAAATAGGCTGGTCCAGCTATCATGGCTTGTGGAATCCATTTGGGATGGACGAAGAAGATCAAGCGGAGAAATACACTGAGTTTTTTACAACGCAAAAGAGAGACAGCATCAACTATCTCTCTTGGACTTTATATGATTTTCAAGAAGTTCCTTCTAGCGTTGCGGGTTCACGACCTTGGCGACGCAACAAGCAAAAATATTTTGGACTTATTGATGTCGATGGTGAGAAGAAGCCGAGCTACAGTGCTTTTTTGAAAAAGTAACCTTAAGCAGCTACTGGGAAATCAGCATCTACTGTTGCAGGTTGACTTTTAAAAGCATCGATATACATTTTAGTAATGACCGACATAGGCATTGCGGTGGCTGCTTCATAATTCACCTTGGCAACGTGATTTCTATATTCTGTATCAAGTACAAATCTCTTGATGGATAGGGCTAGAGAGTCCACATTGGATGGTAAAAACAATTCTGCCATATAGCCTTCATCTTCCATGAGTGTGCTTAGGTCACCTAAATCTGGCATGACGACTGCCTTGCCATAACTTCCTGCCTGGTGCAATACTCCAGAACTTCCTGTGGTAGATGTATAGGGAAACACCACCATGGCACTTTCTCTAAAGATCACGGGAACCTCTTCTTCTTCCACATAACTGGTAAAAGTCAATTGTGGTACGTGGCTGTATTTCTTCTTCATGCTTTCTAGATATCCAGGAACATTAGGATTATCAGTTCCAGCAATCACAATTTCTAAATCACGGCCTGTAGATTTACGTACTTTTTCTACTGCTTCAATCATCACTTCTACTTTCTTGTAGGTACCAAATTTTCCAAAAGTCATGATCTTCATAGGGCCTTCTGGCAAACTATAATCCGGTTCTGCTGGGATTTCAAACGTACCATGAGGTATTAAGATACAATTGTCTGCCGCATATTTCTCTTCCAATATGTCCACATACTTTTGTATCGTTACAGCTACTTGATCTGCTTGCAGCACTACTCTAGTGAGCGTTTCGCCTATGAAGTTAAAAAATTTGGACTTCCATTTGTTTTCGGTAAAACCTGCACTGCTCAAGTCTACGGCTTCCATTATGTTGTGAAGCAGCACGATGGTTTTTACTTTCATTAGTTTAGTTACCCATGGAGAAAACAAGCCTAATGCAGCTGGAATCTTTTTATCCCCAAATTTCATGAATTGCAGATTGTATAAAACAGCATCAGGTTGGGTAGCTTTAACGGCCTTGGAGATGGAAAGCACATTAAATATACCGTTGAATTTCCAGCATTGCTTGACCGTAATCTTGCATCCATCTTCTTCAAAAGCAAGATCTGCAGCTTCTGGAGTGGTGTCAGTAAGCAATACGAGTTCGGTGACTTCTTCTTGCTGGCGGAAATGCTTTACCAAATGATACGCATATTCATTTAAGGTAACTTTACTAGGTGGATAAGCGGTAACTATTGCGAGTTTCATAATTCGGTTATTTTGAGGATATGGTATTGGATGGTGTTTAGGCGGCTTGATAATAGTTGGCTGGGCTGTTTATTTCTTGGTACAGTTGCTTGACGTTACGGTCTGGTGATCCAAAAAAGATCAACGATCTATCAATGGAAAGGCTGTCCTTAATCTGCTGCAAAAGAAACAGTAGTGAAGCCTGTCCGTGACCTACTTGGCATACATTGACCACAAGTCGGTTTTCAAATTTTAGAGCCGCTGTAAAATAGTTTTTCAGCTCGGTCAATCTGTTGGCGGTTACTTCACCTTTGATGCAGATGACTCCTTCGATGTTTTTGATTTCTAGTGCCATAATAGTTGAATTTAAAAGTGGAATTAGATGATGATTTCTTGTTTGACAGTACAAATATGGGGTGACGCTTTCGCGAAAGCGAACTAAAAACGACCGACGAACAACTAGTGTAGACGAATGGTAGATTCCAGCCGATTAGCACTTTTCGCATACTTCTGGTGCATCATAAAATAGCCCAACTGTATCACCAGCAAACCAGACATGACGAGCACTTGAGCAATGGTCACTTGAAATAAGGAATCATGAAATAGGCTGATGGCATAGACCTGTACCAGTCCAAAAATGCCCGCAATGATCACCGGCTTGTATTTATCTAGGGAAAGGAAATAGTAGGCAAAGATGTTGGAGATGGCAAAAAAGGAAGTCGCAAGTGCATACCAGCCCAGCAAGGGCGCGATACTCAAATACTGCTCGCCAAATAATAGGGTCACCGCAAATTCAGGAACGATAAACGTGAAGCTCACAATCATGGCAGACAAGGCCGTGATGTAACCTACATATTTTTTCAAAACGGGAATGGGATCTTCACCGCGTTTGCGCAAATCGATGACCGCTGGCAGCAAGAGCATCACAAACATCCAGGTAACGAAATACACCACGCGACCAATTAACGCCAGTGAAGAATACAAACCTGCATCATAGGAATCAAAATAATGTTTTACCATCAAGATATCGCTATTGTTACAGACAATTTGCGTGAGCTCATAAAAGGCTGTGAGCAGGAAGAATCTAAGAATACTTTTCTTCTCTGCTGCAGACAGATCCACTTTTAAAAAGGAAGCACGACGCACCTTCTTGAATGGAAACAAACCTGCAATAAATGAAACACCTATGGCAATGGAAACGATAATCGCTGGACTAACAGGAAGAATGGAAAGAAGTATAAACGTTAATCCCAGTCGCCAGAACATCTCAAACTGATAGGTAATAGACAATTCCACAAAGGATTGATCGCCCTGCAGCTTCCCACGATTCACGCTCATAATAAAATAGAGCGGCACGGCCGCACCAAAAATGGTAAACATCAAACTGGATTCGGTTTGAAAAAGGCTCTGCAATTCTGGAGCAAAAATCACGACCGCAGCACCCAGCACCAGTCCGAACATAAGCGCATACTTGTAGGCCTGCTGGATAAAGCTGTTTTGGTTCCTGCTGTGCAGTTCTACCATATACTTTGCGACGGTAAGCTGGAAGGTCATGGCCACAAAGGACAGCACCAGCAGTAAGGTGATAAGAATCACGGCATCTGCAAAGGCGCGTGGTCCCAAGAATCTACCCAGCAACAGGTTGTAGGCATAATTCCCAACATTCACGACAAAGGCACTCGCCATGAAGATTTGCTGTGGTGTTAATGTTCTTTTGAGTTTGAGGATGATGGCAGTCATGGAAGTAGTTTTTTAGGCGATGGTTAAAAAAAGAAGTGGTGCTTCTTCTTTTCTATAGACCACTTGTAGGCGGCAGTCTTTAGTAAGCTTTTTAGTCTGGTGTACGACTTTCAAGTGTGTTGCAGAGTGTATGATGGTCATTTGCATAGCGATATGTTTAAGATTACTGGTGCAAATATGTGGACGCTTCCTTGCTGGCAGGATCAGATTTCGATGAGCAGGAATTTGCTGTAGATGAATGGCGCAGATCGCTCTTTAAACCTGTGACGAAGGATTATGGGTTTTCAATGGCTTCATATCCATGTTTTACAGGCCAGTGTTAGCATCATTTTTATGCCTATGAATCAGCTGGCTGCCTGTGGACAGTTCTCAGGTTCCTTGAATGGACCATAAGTGTAGACGAGTGGTATTTTGCTGCCGATTGATGCGCTGCAAACTGGCTCTACCTTGCTACTGTAAAATAAGGAACATGAGATTAGTTAGTTTTTTAGTGATCGCCTTCATCGCAAGCTTTGGTTTTTCGCAAGACATGAAAACCGGTTTCCAGTTTTTGGAACAAGGCAACTATATCAAGGCTCGGGACTTTTTTGAAGAAGTGCTGCAGGAATATCCAGATAATAAGACCGCGCGTCTTTGTTATGGAAGAGCCTTGGGTTTGAGTGGTAAAACAGTAGAAGCAAAAAGCTTGTTTATCGAGCTGCAAAAGGATTACCCAACCGACTTTGAAGTAGCGCTCAACTATGCCGAATCCCTATTATGGAACAAAGATTTCACAGAAGCTGAAAGCGTTTATGAAGATCTGGTACGGCAAGATTCCACGAGTTTCCCAGCCATATTGGGTTATGCGAACACCTTATCCAATCTCAAGAAATACGACAATGCCTTAATCTACGTCAACAACGCGCTGGATCTACAACCAGAAAATCAAAACGCTGCCATCTCTAAAAAGTACATGCAACTGGGCAAGGCGTCCCAGCAAATCACTAATGAGCAAGTGGATGATGCGATCATCACACTTGAAAGTAACTTGAAGCTGTTCCCTAAAGATGCAGACACCCAGAATGCGTTGGCCAATGCCTATATCGCTCAAAAGAATTACGACCAGGCAGCCACGACTTACGGTCTCATGGCAGATAGTTTGAGCCTTTTGACCGGTCAATCGCTGGTCGCTCATTTGCTTAAAAAAGATAAACTCGCCTTGCAGTATGCTGTTGAAGGTTCCGCTTTCGCGAAAGCGAAATTCCAACAAGATTCCGTGCAACATAAAGAAACCTTGCTAGCAGCTAACGAACGTTATATTCAGGCCTTGATTTGGAACAACAAGTACCCAGAAGCCAGAGAAGTCATCGCCACGACCGAAGCAGCTTGCGGCGTGAGCAACAGACTGGATGCCTTGAAAGCAACCTTGGGAATGTACACGGGAACTTTTGCCAAAAGCATCTCCTATTACAGAGCCATTCTTGAAAAAGACAGCACCTCATTTGACGGAAACCTAGGTATCGCCAATGCCTACAGAGCGCAAGGAAATCTAGATCTCGCAAGAGATTACGCCTTGAAAACACTGGACTTTTATCCCAATCAGCCAGATGCGCGTGCCTTACTGGCAGCATTGAAAAATGGGCTAGCTCCTGTGGTAAATACCGTAGGATCCTATACCAGTGATAATGGTAACAACGAGGCTTATGCCGCAGGAATAAATGCAGTAATTCCGTTTTCTGACCGATTCAGATCTGTTTTTAATTACTCGTACAGAACTACAGAAAATACCGGTAACGGTTCCATGGCATACAATACCAATGCCTCTGTTGGCGCGCACTATCGCGTTCACAACAATACTTGGGTAGAAAGCACGCTGGGATTTGTAAAGGCCAACGCCGACCAAAATGATTATACAGATGTCAATGGATCTGTCTTTGTAAAGTCCAGACCATGGGCGCTGCAATACCTTGAAGTAGGCTACAGTCGCGAGCTTCAAAACTTTAATGCAGATTTGATTGACGAGAAAATCTTTATGAACAACTACTCGCTTAATTATAATATGGGCACCAACATCAACCTGGGCTGGTACACGGGTTTGATGCACACCCAACAAACGGATAGCAACTCGAGAAACCTATTATTTACATCCTTGTATTACACTTTTACCAAATCTCCAGCATTAAAAGGTGGCGTGAACTACCAGTACTTGAGTTATAAGGATCAGGTGCCGACACTCTACTTTAGCCCATCAAAATACCAAGCGGTAGAGGTTTTTGCAGACTTAAGCGGTACAAATGGAAATTGGACCTACAGCGCCAATGCCGCTGGCGGTTACCAATTTATCGAGGACCAAAAAGCCACCACCTTGTACCGCTTAGAAGGTAATTTAAGCTATGCGATAAGCGAGCGCTTTCAAGCTGGTGCTTATGGAAAGTACAGCAACACGGCCAGTGCTACTGCAGCTGGTTTTGAATTCATGGAGTTAGGCGTCAAGTTGAGATGGCAAATCCTAGAAGGCCCTTTATTCCAATTCTAAGAAATTCGTTCCCTAAGACGTTCCTGCCCAATTTATATTCGTAGTTTGATTACTGATGATTTTTTATTTAAATTATCTTTACGAATAAGGTCAAAAAGGTTGATTCAGATATGGAGGACAATACGTATATAAGTGCGGATGGGGTTTATTATGAGGGAATTATCAGAGATATAAAACGTTCCAAAACATCCTTACAACCAATTTATGAAGCATTTACCAACTCATTGGAGGCCATTCGTATAAAGGCAAATGATGATGAAACCTTTCAAGGACAAATTTTAATCAAAATTTATTCCACTCAAAACATCGATCAAACTTTTAGTTTTTCAAGATTATTGATTATTGATAACGGTATTGGTTTTAATGATAAAGAGTTCAAACGGTTCAATACGTATAAAGATTTTACCAAAGGCTTCAAAAACCTTGGATCTGGAAGGATACAATTCACTCATTATTTTGACACTACAACAGTCAAAAGTGTCTATAAAGCTGAGGGTGGATTTCGAGAAAGAGAATTCATCGTTTCAAAGAAAAAAGAATTTCTCGATAATAACGCGATTACATATCACAAACAAGATATCGGAAGTAGTTTTCAAACATCCGGCTCAACAATTATATTCGAAGGTCTTTTAGATCCAACGAGAAATATTTACCACAAACTTAATGATGCAAGTTTGAAGGATGCACTTCTAAGAAGATACATTCAATATTTTTGTTTGAATAAGAACGATTTACCAGACATATCTATTGAACACTTTGTTTTCAATGAAAAAATAAGTTCTTCATCAATTACAAATAAAGATTTACCCGAAATAGACAAAACTACAGAGGTTAACGTAAATTATTCAAAAATATCGGATGACGCCTTTACTATTGTAGAAACCGATAATCACGAGGTTTTCACTATTAATTCTTATAAACTCAATAAGGACTTGTTGAAGTATAACGAATTAAAGTTGACTAGTAAGGATGAATTAATCGAAAATTTTGAAATTGAATTACAATCTCTGGCCAAAGATGAAGTTATTGAAAATAGTCACTTCTTGTTTCTTGTCTCTAGTGATTATCTTGATTCAATAGATACAAATGAACGTGGCGAATTTGAGATACCGGATAACGAGATTTTTTCTGGCGAGCCAGATATCTTTCAAAATGATGAGGTAATAATACTTGACTTATTGGTAATGAAGTTAAATGAGTCTATTTATCATTTATATCCACAAATAGAAAGAATTCAAGAAAAGCGGGAATTAGATCTGAAGAAATTGAAAGAAATGTTTTTATTGCCAGATCACTTAGACCCATCACTCGAAATCTCAATAAATGATTCAGATAAAAAGATTTTAGAAAAATTTTATACTTCTGAGGCGATAAAAAAAGCTGAATTAGATTCAACTATAAAAGAAAGTATCGAAAGGTTAAATGATTTGGACACTACATCGGATGATTTTTCAGAAACTTTAGAAGAGGAAATTGATAAAATAGTTGAAGTAATTCCACAACAAAATAAAGTTGAACTAACACATTACGTAGCTCGTAGAAAACTTGTTCTCGAACTATTCACTTTAATTATTGAAAAAAACCTTTCAATCCAAAAATCTGGAAACCGTAATAAAGATGAAGCTTTATTACATAATCTAATATTTCAGCAAAAAACTACCACACCTGATAAGAGTGATTTATGGATTATAAATGAAGATTTCATTTACTTTCATGGAATTTCTGAATTTAAACTATCTGAAATAAAATATAAAGGAGAGAATATTATAAGGAATGATTTGTCTGATCAAGAGTTAAAATATCTTGATTCTTTAGGAGAAAAGAGGCTTGACAAACGCCCAGATGTTTTATTATTTCCACAAGAAGAAAAATGTATAATTATAGAGTTCAAAAATCCAGATGTGAGTGTTGCTGCTCATTTAAATCAAATTAATAATTATGCAACACTTCTTAGAAATTTTGCCAAACCAGAATTAAGACTAACTACGTTTTACGGTTACTTAATAGGAGAAAAGATCGAAGCAAATGACGTACGCGCTTATGATGCAGACTTTAAATTTGCGTACAATTTTGACTATTTGTTTAGGCCGCAAAAAACTATTGCTGGAATGTTTGCTAACGAGGGAAAAGACGGATCGCTTTATACGGAAGTTTTAAAATACTCAACGCTTTTAGAAAGAGCCAAAAAACGAAATAATATTTTCATAAAAAAACTGACCGATCGGTCTCTGGATTGAAGGAATACCCTTCTTACATTTATGAAATAATCAAATAAAAAACCACCGCAGTTTCCCGCGGTGGCTTTCCTTCTAACCAACCTCAAAAATCTTAACTTTTTTATCGCTTGATAAACTTACCTGAGTTGCTCTCGCCATCTGGATAAGAGACGATATAGGTATATATACCAGCACGCAATTGGGATGCGTTGTATTCAATTACCTTATCATTTTGAGTGGTACTTAAAGTCTGCGTAGAGATCATTCTACCCATCATATCATAAACCTGCAATTGAACGCTGCTAGTGGCTCTTGTCAACGCCATACTGGTACGATCCAGAACTGGATTTGGGTAATTCGTTAGTGCAGGCGTACGATCTTGAAAGGCTGTTGCAGTAGACAAGGTGCTTTTCCCGAAAGAAACATTACTTACTTCCAATTCGAATTCCTGGAAGCTGCTGTAATCTCCATGTATGGAAAACACCACCGATCGCAAGTTCTCAATAGCTATACGATTACCTGATGCATCTTTACAATCCGCTAAGGAAATCGCTTGAGAGGTACGCTCTTCTTGAGCTGGAATATAAAAACGTAAACGGTTTTCCCAGGCTATATCTTGATCAGTAATCAAGATTACTTCTACGGGCAGATTGCTTTTTAGGTCAAATTTGATTTGGTCAAATTCAGACACATCAATTGTCTGATCTCCAGCTTTCAAATGTCTAAATAGGTTGAGCGTTTGCTTTATACGACCTGCAATCCTTGGGTTTCTTTCTACTTGGTAAATATCTTCTACTGCAGCAACATCTAGGTTTTCAATATCCCATTGATCAATGACCACTTCATTCTCCAGATAATCCAAACCCCAAGGTCCATCGGCCAGATACAAAGCATCTATCGCTTCAGTTTCATCAGTCGCTATTGAAAACCCAATGTCAAATAAATGACCGGTAGTAATCTCTACGGTTTCGTAAGTCGCTCCGCTTAGGTTGATGACCGTATCAAAGGTAGATTCTGAGGCGACTTCGGTTGTTTTTAAGTTTCCTTTAAAGTACATCTGAGAAGACCTGTTCTTATTCACAATTTGCAACTGCAATTTCCCATTCTTATAAAATCCAGATTGCACAAAGACTGCAGGTATCACATCGCTAACCGCCATACTTTTCAAGGGCTTTTCTGCAATATAAGTGTCTACAATATGATTGGCGATGGCGAACACTTGAGAAAAGGAACTACCCCAAATCTGGAAGTTGTTATAATCTCCTGATGGGTATTGATCAATGTTCCAAAAACTTAAAATCTCATTTTCTGACGCACCTAGTTTGACCGAAAAACTTAGAGAATACTCCATGTTTCCAGCCTCACGTTTGATCTTGGAACTGATCAATTGGTGACCTCTCACCATAACAGTTCTTACGTCTTCCAGGCTAGAACTATTCAATCGATCACAAATCGCTTTAGAATGATCATAAACGGAATTCTCTGTAGCTGTAGCCAGGACCACAGCAACACGGTCTTCATTATTGTAATAATCCACAGACAAAACCTCATCTGCATTGGTGACGCCTAATAAATCGGTTGGTGTGGAATATCGAGGCTCCTCAGTACCATTTTTACCGGTAGCTGGCATGTAGCGATCCAAAGTTTGCGAAGAGCTGGCACTTTTCATGAAGAAAGAGCTTTGCTTTTCAAAATTCCCGTTGAGATCTTTCTTTTTAAGACGTTTCATCTGGCGTCTGGAAATCAAGCTTGCCAGATCACCATTACTCTCTAATCCACCAGTATTTCCAGAGCTCACTGCTTTATCTGCAATATCTGGATCTGATATGTTTGTGGTTTTAATGGCCTCGTATGGATTTGCTGTGATGTAAAAAATGGCGTCATTAAAATCTTGATCGCAGCTTGCGTAGTCCCTACGTATATCTTCAAAGGCAAGAATGATACGCTCGCTCAACGGTTCTTTTAAAAGAACGTTATGCTGTTGTAGAGTGGAATCGTTTTCTGGATTAAAATCGGGATTTGAAAAAACACGCCACAAACCATCGGTGACTTGGCCGTTTTGATACCCATTAGCCAGTAACACCCAACCTATTCCTGTACCTGCGGGAAATCGTCCAATATGGACTTTGTTACCAGGACGTAAGCCACCACCGCTAAACTGTTTGGATACGTTTGGAAAGATGATCGTGATATCTTCTCTAGTAGGTGCGGCAGGTGTGGCGTCTTCATAATTATAAGTATAAAAACCCAACACATTTCTATAGCCAGCGCCTTCACCTACAAAGGTCACCCAAACATCTGCGTCTGATTCCAACAAAATATCAGTATCATATCCAGACGATATGTATTGCGGGTTGTAATCTGGTACGGGAAAATTCTCTGGCAAAGCGAGATCGATAAATTCCAAAAAAGCACCGGTAACAACGTCGTCGATAGGTTCGAGGTAATCTGGAGTTCCATCGGCTTGAAAACTGCCCAAGTAATTATATCCTTGACCACTTAGAGATATTGAAATAATGTAAACGAAAAATAGTAGTAATTTTCTCATGGCTTATATTTTATACAAGCCAAATCTAGAGCGAACTATCGCGCTATATTTTCAAAAACGACTAGGGTATTTTAAGTGTAGACGAGTGGTCCATTCACTTCGATGAATGCTTTACAGCAAATTCAATCGTTTCATCAACTCTGGTCTGTTGGACCTGCTTATGGGAACTACATTTTTTGCAATGAGCACGCTGTTATCCTCAATATCAATGATTTTTCTAAAATTGATGATGTAGGATCGGTGAACTTTTAAAAAGCTGCTATCAGGAAGTTTTTCCTGGATTTTTTTGAGCGTGGAATGTACCGTATAATTTTTATCCTCCGTTTTGATAAGAATGTAATCGCCTTTCGCTTCTATGAGTTGGACCTTGTCAAATTCGATTTTGATCAGGCGTCGGTCGATGTTGACATACATTTCCTTTTCCGCTGGATCAACTTTGGCCTTTTGTGTAGCCAGAGGAAGGCCTTCCACAGGTGTTACAAAATTCTCTGCCTTGAGCACTGCTTTTTGAAATCTGGGTAGTGTGATGGGTTTTACCAGATAATCGACAATACATTCATAACTAAAAGCCTCTATGGCAAAGTTCTTATCAGATGTAGTCAAGATGATCTTCGGTGGGTTTTTAAGCGTATCGATAAAGTCAAAACCCGTAAAGTCTGGCATGTGAATATCCAGAAAGATCAAGTCTACTTCATTCTTGTTCAAGAACTTGATGGCCTGCATGGCGTTGGGAAACTCTTCCAGCACCTTCAAATTATCGGTCTGGCTGCATAAATGGCCTACAATCGTTCTAGCTGCTGCCTCGTCATCTACTATGATACACTTCAAATCTCAGGTTTTAGGATGGACAGCAATTTACATATTACAATTGATTTATGAAATGGGTCACGCGGTCCAGAACGATTTGAAACGACTCTTTTTGGGACGTGTTCCCAGCTTTGAGGTCAAGTTCATATTGCACCGCTAGTTCATAGCCTTCTACCAGTCCCACGATGCCTAATTTATGTTTGATTTTGTGTACGTTGAGTGCCGCTTTCGCGAAAGCGGAATTCTTCATATTCATCTCGTATTCCTTGACCTCATCGGGCCATTCTGTCTTGATAACAAGAATCAGCTTGTCCTCAAAGGCCGCATCGCCGCCAGAAAGTTCGTTGATGTAATCGCGATTGGGTTGCTCCATTTACAGCGTTTTAGGTAAAGTGAAATAGAATGTGGTGCCCTTGTCCACCTCGCTGTCCAGCCAGATGGTACCATCATAAAAGTTGACGATCTTTTTGACGATGGAAAGCCCAATACCAGTACTAACCGAATCGTCTTCCAGCTTTTGAAACACCTGAAATATTTTACCAAAATAATCTCTGTGAATTCCCTTGCCATTGTCCTTGATCTCAAACTGAATGCCTTGATCCAGCTTCCTTGCGATAACATCGATACGACCGTTCATTTTATCCATATTGTCCACGGCATTTCCCAGTAAATTCTGGAAGAGTTGCTGGATCTTGAATCGATCTGCTGTAATGGTAGGCAACGTATGGATTTTCACCTTGATATGACTGGGCACGTGAAGCAACTCAACGGTTTCGGCCACCAGTTTATTGAGGTCAATAGCGTGTTCCTTGCGGTCTTCCTTATCAATGGAAGAATAACTCAAAATCCCTTGAATCAAGGCATCCATCTTCTCTAAATGGGTCACGATCAAATCGATTTGCTGCTTTCCAGCAGTTCCCAATTCACTTTCATAGTCTTCTATCAACCAGCTGACCAAGGCCTCGATACTGCGCAAAGGAGATTTTAAATCGTGGGAAACAATGTGTGCATAGTCATTCAATTCTTGATTTTGCAAGGCGAGTTCTTTTAATAATCGCTCCTGATTTTTGTTTACTGCAATCAATTGCTCTGCCTGGTTGCTTATGTAATCTGCCAAGCTACCTTGTTCTATGTCTTGAATACTTTCCGCATCTTCAAGGTCACCTTTTTGCGGATTCACGCTGTTGATGACGGCTTGTAAGCGTTCCAGTAGTTTTTGTTGCTGTTCTGATTCTTCTCGTAACGACTGGTTGGCCTCAAAAAGTTCGTCAGAGCTTATGGTCATGGCGCGCTGAGTCATTTTAAATTGATCTTCCAGATTGTCATAAGAATCACCAACTGCCTTAAGAAATGCCTGTAGGTCTTCCCTATCCCGAAGGTCTTCGGGCAACAGCTTCCTGATCTGTCTCTTAAGCAATGGGTTCATCTACTCGCTTATTAAGGTAATGGTCATGGTCTGATTGTGCAGCCTGCATTCCCGCTCACCATAAAACGGAGCAATCTCGCCATAGGAGTACATTCCTGTGATGACCACATTATTTCCTATGACATCCATCACTTCTTCTACTTCTTCTTCCACTCGCTGATCCAGAACCAATTTGCGGCCTATACAGCTTATCAATATAGCCAGTTGTGGTGGCTGTCGCCTTCCTTCCATGGCTCTTATGGCGGCGGTCTCTGACGCCGCGGCTATATCATCCATAGTACTCATCATGAGTTGGACTTTGGATTTTTCTGGAACATCACCTGCCAAAATCATGGCGTTATTTTCCTCATCAATATTGAGAATGGTGCGTACAAAGGATTGCTTGTTACCTTCCAATTGTACGTTCAAAGGATAAATCAATGCAGATCCTGGTAGGTCTTTGGCTTTGTCACCTAAATATTTTTTATAAAGATCCAAGGCTGGTTTGCCGTCGATTTCATACAGTACATTTCCTTTAGATCTAGTAATCACTCTTTCTGGACCAAAAGGTTTCCAGCCGCCATAGATGGAAAAGGAAGCTTCAAAACTTTCTCCATAAAAACCAATAACGATGATCTCACCTTCTTTAGGCGATTCATTGTAGGAAGCCAGCGTACGCTCAAACCGATCACCATCTGCGCAAAGTCCGCCAGTAATCAACGTGCTGGGCAATCTGGATTGCATTGCTTTAGTCAAGGCAGAGCCATTGACACTACTACCTTCAGAAATAACAAATACGTGTCGTAAACCTGTGGTATTTAAAAGAGACACAACCGCATCACCTGCCGCTGCTGAGTCATCAAAATCCTTGATGTTGACTCTTTTAATTTCAAACTGAGTCTTTTCAAACTCGATCGCAGTAATGGTGATATGCTCGTCGTTGACGGCACCTGCCACGAGATCACCACTGGAAGAGGCAAATACTAACTCGCCATCTGGGAATAACGCTCTAACCTCACTCAACAACGCAGGATCTTCGAGTAAAAACCTATTCCCAAAGATGAGCACCAAAGGAGCGATCAATTGCTGGTGGTCTCCTATGTAGATCCAGTCCTCATTCTTCCCACGTTGTAGCTGAACTGTTTTCATACGTTATTTGGATAACGTAAAGTGAAACGTAGTGCCCTTTTCCAGTTCGCTTTCTACCCATATATCACCGTTATATAAATCAACGATCTTTTTAACGATGGAAAGTCCTATTCCAGTAGAGTCTTTGCGCTTGTTGAGCGTTTGGAAGATTTTGAAGATTTTTTCATGATATTCTGGGCTGATTCCTATACCATTATCTTCTACAGTAAACTTGAAATGTTTGGGTGTCTCTTCAAAATCCACTTTGACATATCCTGGATCTTTATCGCAATAACGTATGGCGTTGCTGATCAAGTTCTGAAAAAGCTGTTGGATTTTGACTCTATCTGCCTTTATGGTTGGTAATGGATTTTTAATCTCAAGAGTGATGTGATCAGGAATGTGCAGCAACATTTCAATGTCGGTCAAAACCTCATTTAAATCAATGGATTCCTTGATGCTGCTGTCTGATCCTACACTGGAATATTCCAATACATCAGAGATAAGTTGCTCCATTTTTTCCAATGTCGCGTCAATCATATTGAGGTGGTGCCTGGTATCTTCCGTCCACTTGTCCAGATTGTCTTCTCTAATCCAACTCACCAAAGCATTGATACTGCGCAAAGGTGATTTTAAGTCGTGGGAAACGACGTGTGCATATTCCTGGAGCTCGTCGTTGCTCTTCTCTAATTTTTTGAGGAGATTTTCTTTTTGGATTTCGAGGTTTTTGAGTTCTGTTATATCCAGATGTATTCCAATAGAACCAATTACCTTACCGTTGATGTTATACTGTGGTGCACCACTAATAAGCCAAGTACGAATCTCTCCATCCTTTCTACGTATTCTTACCTCATAAGAATTGGAACTGCCTTTGAGTCTTTTTTGGTTTTCTTTTTTCAGTACTATCCTGTCTTCCTTGACAAGCAACATCTCATTTCCCTTTTTACCTATCAGCTCTTGCTCTGTATATCCTGACATGGCTTCCAGTCGCTGGTTGACCATCAAGATCTCGTCATCAAGATTCACTTCTATCAAACCTAGGTTCATGTTAGCAATGATGCTGCTATATTTTTCCCGCTCTACCTCAATATTTTTACGGTAGCGTCTTCGCAGGGTAACATCTCGATAAGCCCAGAGGTGTCCTTTATAGATCTCATTTTCGTATACTGGAATAAAGTCTCGTTCCAGAACGCGCCCATCCACTAGTTGAAGCTCATCAGCTAAGGCAAGCTCCTTGTTATTTACCAGTGTATTGATACGTTCTACAAAGCTATCAGGATCTGCAAACAGACCTTTGCTCTGCTCTGCAGCATTAGCGCAGTTTTGACCAACCAACTGTTCGGGCGAGGCAGGAATATTGAAAAACTCGCAAAATCTATTATTGGTGATGACGATATCCCTGTTTTCATCTTCCAGCAAAATGCCACTTTCAAGATTTTGGATTAAGGTCGCCAGTCGGTTTTGGGATTCTCTTAATTGATGCTCTGCAGCCTTTTCTTTTGTGATGTCTCGCACGATACCTTGAGCAGCTACTGGCTTTTTATCACTATCAAAAATTAAGCTCGCATTGATGTGGACCATTTTGGTAGAACCATCTTTAACTACGATTTTTATTTGAAAATCGGTAATGGATGAGTTGTGAAATAAATATTTAAAAGCTTCAGCGGTTTTCTCCTTTTCATCATGATGAACCAGCGAGAACAGATCGATATCTTCTTCTAATTGGTATCCCAGTAGCTTTTCTGCAGCATGGTTCATTTTTATGACCTTGCTGTTCATGTCCATGACGACATAAGCATCCACAATGTTTTCAAAGACGCCTTGAAGTTCTGACGAGGTTTGTTTGTAGAGGTTTTCTAGTTTGAAATTGGAAATGCGCAGCTCTTCAGATTTTTCAAAAAGCTCTCTGGATTTTTGTTCTAGGATTTGTTCCGCTTGCTTCCTGGCCGCCTTCTCGCGGGCTAGAGCACGTTCGTAAATCTTAATTTTATCTTCAGCCATTTCTCTGAATACTGAATTTTACCTCAGTTCCATCTTCTTTTATTTTCTCAACTAATATAGTGGCTTCAGAATTGAAATACTCAAAAGTCTTGTTCATAAGTCCCAACCCAAAACAGTGCATGGAACGACTGGACTTATAAATCATGATCAGTGTATTTTCTGTTTTCTCCAGAACATTGAAAGTAGGAAGCTCTGCGTCTGGATATATCTTTCTGACTTCTACGTGAATATGGTTTTCTATGGAAGCAAGCATTTCTATAGGATCAGTAAATTCCCTCAAAAAAGAGGAATAACTATTCTCGACTACCGTAAAGAAATGTTCCCCATAAACCAGCAACAGTTCATCGATGGCTATACCCGTTTCCTGACTGAGGTTGACCAATAAGCTGAGCATTTCAGAAAAACTATAGGTACCAACTGAGGTATAAATACCTTTTGAAGGCAAATCTGCATTAGAAACGATGGTGTCCACCATCTCAAGGCCAAACTTAGTCTCTACCAAGTCCAGAAATTCTGTAAAAACGATTCCCTTCATTATCCTTTAATTAATTCGTTGGAACTCCAATAATTTAATGTGGTGCTTATCTTTTCCACATAATCATCGTACTTGAGCGGCTTCAATATATAACCAGCAACACCTTCTTTATAACATTCCAGCATGTCTTTTCTATTGCTGGAAGTAGTCAGAATTACCACTGGTAAAAAGCGCATCACCTCGTCATTTTTTAGAATCTTGAGAAATTCCAAGCCATTGATACGAGGCATGTTCAAATCCAAGAGGATCAAGTCTGGTAACGAATCGCGGTTTCTAAGTATATCAAGAGCTTCTTCACCGTTTTTTGCTTCTACGATTTCATGAGGCATTTCCAGTTTTGCGATCGCTCTCTTGAGTTTCATGACCTCAATCGTGTCGTCTTCTATGAGTAATACTCTGAGTTTGTTGTTCAAGGTTGAGGGTTTAAGCATCTACAAATATGATGTTTAAGGTCAGTTTTCTGGAATTAGTTAGTTGAACAGTATTTTACTGTCGGTAGATAACGTTTAAGTGTCGACGAACGGTAAAGACATATTGAATCATCGTCGATAGAAAATAATTTGGGTAGACCTGAAGAAAAGGTTTGATAGTTCAAAAGCCTATAGCTTTTTTGACTGTAAAGCAACACTCATCGTGAGCAAGCTAAACCTAAGATAGGACTAATTTTTAGCAGCAATCATCGCTGGTGTAGCAACAGTTCTAAATCCTAAGTGATCACTTCCAGAATCTCTGCTCGTACTCATTCTGGCGCTTATTCTATAGCTGGCGCAGTAGGACGCGTGACATAAATAGGAACCGCCTTTCATGACCATTTCTTCCTGATAGGGGTTTTGTCTGTTTTTATAGGTATCCGCTCCTTGCGGATTTGAGATCACCTGATCTTTGGGTAACGTCTGGTAATAATCCTCATTATACAGATCACTGGTCCATTCCCAAACATTTCCTGCCATATCGTATAAGCCTAACGAATTAGGGTCAAATGACTTGACTGGAGCCACATATTTAAAGCCATCTGCACCTGTGTTATTGACCGGGAATTGACCTTTCCAAGTGTTTGATTTTTGACCAATCTTGCTGGAATCATCGCCCCAAGTGAATATCTGCTGCGTTTCGGTTCCTTGTGCGGCGCTTTCCCACTGCGCTTCTGTGGGTAGTTTGCGATTGGCCCATTTGCAGTAAGCTAGTGCATCTTCATAGGCGATATGGACCACTGGATAATTTCGTTTGCCTTCAATGGAACTGCCTGGACCGTAGGGCTGTCTCCAGTTGGCGCCAATCTTCCATTTCCACCATTGGGCATAGTTGTTCATATTCACGACGCCTTCAACGTCTTTGTTGAAAACCAGCGATCCTGGTTGGAGAATGGAATCTGCTGGTTTTGGCGTTCCTTCTGGCAGTTCCTTTTTCATTTGTTCCCAGTCTATGGGTCGCTCTGCAATGGTTTTGTATTGTGTCGCTTTCGCGAAAGCGGAAAATTCATCATTAGTAACCTCGGTAGCATCCATGAAAAATCCATCGACCCTAACCTCATGGGAAGGTTTCTCTCGAGGCATTGCCATCGCATCGCTGTCTTTTGCTCCCATGGTAAAAGTTTTACCGGGAACCCAAACCATACCTTCTGGCGCCTCAAAAGGAGCTTTTTCCACCTCTACAATTGTCGCATCATCTGGTGTATCATTCACAACATCTACTGACTTTTTACAAGCAATCGCTGAAAAAAGAAGTGTGTTGATGACGACTAATTTGATCAAAGATTTACGTGATCTATAATTGTTAAAGGTCATTTTCTTAATTTAGATATTCTTTATACACAAAAGTAATCAGCTAACATTTAGAACCCTTAACATGATTACGAATGTTATTATCCATTAACTAGACCAGACAAAAAGTAATTACTGCGACTCCCGTAGGTAATAGCCTTAACATTTCAGATCTTAATCCTGGAGTGTATATCGCAACATTCAAGAATCAAAACAACGATACCTTTAGCTCAAAGCTGGTAAAGAACTAAGTTTGAATTATCCTAATCTTAAATCCTGAAACAGTTGATCTGTTTCAGGATTTTTTTGATTCCTTAGCAAGGAATAATTGGAATTTAAATAATCAATAATGTAATCTAAGAATTAAGTAAAATTTCATCAATCACCACTTGCATTTTTTGGGTATCAAAACATTCCAGCAGTGCGTCAACTCCATGTTCAGATCCTTTGGTATTGCGGCCTACATGATGCAAGCCTTCTATAGTTACAGAACCCAGCAAATGATTTGCGCTATGTGAAACGGCAATGCCCAAATTCTCCTCAAACTGCTGCGTCATTGATTTAGAAACTAGAGATTCGATTAAGGGATCAGTGATATTGGAAAGATTGGGTTTATCTAAAACACTGTCTATTAAGGCATCACAAACGATCTCTTTATCATTCTTAAGAATTTTGAAACCATCGTCAACCAGTTCGATCTCTGGCTGATTCACAAAATCCAAATTCAAGACACTAGCATCATGAAGAGCTATGAGTTGCAGTATACTTTCTACCGGTGGTCCAAAGCTATAACGTTTTGCCATTTCATTGATCTCGATGAACCTAGCTACCAATGCCGGTGGCAATAATTGATATGTGTATAGATAATACATGTCTATTTGTAGTTCTCTCCACACTTGTCCAATAGTATAATCCAGGGAAAACGGTGTGTTACCATGAGACATTTGACAGGTTAGCTTCATGTAATCTACAATGAACATATTGGTATCAATGATATGCTCATTTTTGGTGGTTTGGTCCTTGAGCCAAGTGACAATGAGGTCCTTTCCTTCTGCATCGCTCAAGGATGAACTGCCGTAAGGCTGATCAAAACGGTTATAGACATTCATGACGACACCAGCTATTGGGTACAAAATATCATCAACGTCCTGGACTTCTCCATTTTTTATGTCTGTCTTTAGTTGGTCCAACATTTCTGCTTTTCCAGCCTTGATGGGATCAAAATTGTCATCAATATGTTTTCCTACTGGTTTAGGTACCATGGCAAGTCCGTCTAGTGAGTAGGGAACGATTTGAACGTTCTTGTTGCCAGTGTAATTCAGGAAGATATTGTGATCATTTTTCTCAAATCCAGCGTTATCATTTTCAGTGATCATGCGCACCACATCAATCATGGCGAGGCCTAAACCTTTGATTAAGATCTTCTTAGAAGAAGCATAAATCGCCGCAGCTTCATGGCTATACGGGTCATTGCTAAAATGCAATGCATCTTTTTTAGCATGCTCAATGAACCTCTGATTTTCCTTAGAAATAGTGGTTTTTAAATGTCCCAAGGCAAGAAGCACTTTCTTGAAATCATATCCATCGCCTTGTTCTGTATCGAGAGTAAAAACATTTTCTTGATGGGTAAGCTTGATCACGCGTTCTCTTTTAACTTCCAGCAAACCTAGACTTTGCAACGGCTCGACGATGGATAGTACGCGCTGGACCAGATAGGCACCGGTCACCTTACGTTTGGAAAAAGTATCCTTTTCTTCATTGATGGTCACGCCCATCACCTCTTCCAACCACTCCAGATAACTGGGAAATGAAGGGAAATGCACGTCTTTTAGATTGAACGCCGGCCTACCCTCAAAAGGTTCCAAAGCACGGTCAGAAATGTTACTCCAGTTCACGCTGGTTTGATCTGGATCCCAAGCTAGACCAGTACCTAGATTCTCACGTGTTTCAAAAACTATAACTTTGTAATTTCCTACTAATTGTGACGATACGCGATCAGACAACGTGATAAAGAATCGTTCCAAAGCATGTAATCCTCGCGCACCACAACCTACAATAGCTAAAAACTTGGTTTCTCCCATGCTACAAAGAACGGCCTAGTAGCGCCTAAATGTTCTTTACGTTCTCTTAAATCGAGCGTACAAGGTTATTTGCAATAAGATGGATGATGACTATCAGCTTTTAGACAATGGAAAAGCTTGATGATGTATTCGCTTTCGCGAAAGCGAACTCCTTAGAAACAAAGATCTTCCTTCCTACCATGGATCAAGTCGATGGATCTCGCTTGAATATTTTGATCAAGTTGAAAATCATGATACAGAAAACCACCCAAATAAAGCCTGCAATAAAACCACCAGCAACGTCTGATGGATAATGCACACCTAGGTAAATCCTGCTGGTTCCAATGCTTAAGATAAGAGTCACTAATAAAATGATCAACAATGTTTTCCAGTATTTACTGATGCCAAACTGCGTGACGAAATAGATAAGCAGACCATAAAATGCCATCGCCATCATGGCGTGACCGCTAGGGTAGCTCAAGGTTTCTACCATAACGAGATGTTCTGCATCTGGTCTTGCCCGGTTGATGGCCTGTTTCAAAATCAAATTAGAACTCAAGGCCAGGATCATGATCAGGGCAAATTGCGCTACATATTTCCAGCTTTTAAAAAGAATATAAAACAAGAGCGTACAAAAGGTGAAAATGATGAGGTAACCTAAAGTGTCGCCTACATCGGTTACAAAAACGAAATAATCTGTCAATGAAGCTGTGCGAAATTGTTGCACATAATTTGATATGGAACTGTCATAAGATGCCAGATATTCTGTCTTCAGGACTTCGGTCAATTTGATGAAGAGCTTGACGCCGCCCACAAATACAATGCTTGCCACAACAGCCGTGATGATGTAAGCCAACCGACCGTCATACTTTTCCATCGTACGTGATAGAAAATTCTTGAGGTATCTTAATGAGGCTAGTAATTGTTTTTGCACCAAAGCTTGATTTTGCAATCGATAAAATTAGCACTTATAACAGCAACCGTTTTGTAAACTTTTCACAAGCCTGACCATAATCGCAAAGTTTAAGGCTCCAATTAAGATATCTAGAACATCAACACCTTGTTCGAAAAATCTTACATAATAATTAAGAGGTCCACATCGCTATTAATCGGAAATTGGCAATGGATGAAAAACATTTCCATCTTTTCTAATCTAAGAATTATGAATATTTCTAATATCAAAGAGTGGTTGTATCTAGACCTAACGGCCTCTACCATCATTGTAATTACCGTTGTGGTAATTTTTTCAGTACTTATTTTAATCACTAGGGTTGCCGGCCTGCGTACTTTTTCAAAAATGACCAGTTTTGATTTTGCCACTACGATTGCCATAGGTAGTATTTTGGCTTCTGTATCGCTGGATCCTAAGACTTCCATAGGTAATGGTGCTGTAGCTCTAGCGGCTATCGTTCTATTCCAAGTGGTATTTGCCTTGTTACAGCGCTATGCGGGCTGGTTTAGAAAAACTGCGACCAATGCGCCCATTTTATTAATGAAAAACGGTAAAATCATTGAAGAGAACCTTGCCAAAACCAATCTGCACAGATCAGAACTGATTGCAAAACTGCGCGAAGCCAATGTCTTGAAGTTTGAAGAAGTGAAAGCCGTGGTTTTTGAAAGTACTGGTGACGTGAGCGTCCTACACGGCAAGGTTGATGCAACGCTAGAGCCTAGGTTATTGGACTTTCTAGACGTGAAAAAAGAAAAGGTTTAAACCCATTTAAAAAATATAGTTATGAAAAAGATTTTTAAAATTATTACCCTAGGGAAACTAGGATGGAAAGGTTATCGCTGGTATCGCGATAGAAAGAAAAAGAAAGCTGGTAAAAGCAACAAGACAACCTCAAGGTCTAAATAGCTGCTTGAGTCATTGAACTCAACAAGTCTATCAGTTCAGCTTTACCTCTAGAATATTAGCCTTGTTCTTTTTACTGGCTTCATTAGAAATAAACAAGGTACCGTCTTGACTAAAGGTGATTCCTTCTGGCTGTGCAAAATCGTCCTCATCCAGTTCGATTACCTTTTTGATGGTGCCATCCTTTTCTAAGATCACCAGTTTGGGATCAATTCCTTCCAGCACATAATACTCGCCAGTTAAAGGATGCACAGCAGCATCTGATGGGCTAAATGTTTTATAAACCTTCTTTTCTAGATAATCCTCAAAGGCATCATCTTCCATATTGATACTCACGGTAGGCACCGCGTCCACCAGCCGTGACTCTAGGTCAATTTTATACAATCCCTTGAATTCATCCACCTTATCACGATCCTTTGGCGCTGAGATCAAGTAGGATCCATCGCGACTTATGGCAAGTGTTTCCATGTTGTTTTTGGAAGAGAACTCCGTTTTGTAGCTGATGGTTTTAGCTTTTCCGCTTTCGCGAAAGCGTGCTACCTCAAAGATCTTTCCATCACTACGCATTACATAGGCGGTGTCATCGTGCACAGCGATACCTTCATAATCACCAGAATCGGCGAAATGAATATTTTGTAGAATTTTATTGCTTTCAAGATCGTAAATGAAGATTTCTCCTTCTTCATCCTGCACGCAAGCCATTTTCCCATCTGGAAGCCAAGCGATACCGCTTATTTCTCTCAGGTATTTGGGCATTTCCCATTTTTGAACAATAGTATAGTCAGTAGACGCTTTTTTCTGCTTGGGCTCATCGTCGGTCTTCAAGCCTTGAAACGCAAGAAGCGCGATCATTAGTGATAACACCACGGTTACCGCCAGAGTATATTTGATCGTTTTCATAGGAGTACAAAATTGCAATATTGCATGGTCTAGGTCTCAAAAAGTAAGCATAAAATATAGCAGGTCTTTGTTAATCATTTCTATCGTTACTGTGCTCCATATTGATAGTTACCCAGCATAGCTTGTACATAACAACCGTTTCTATAAATAGGTATCTTTGAACCATGGCCAAATCTGGAAAGCAGAAAAACACAAAAAACAAGAGCAAGCATTCCAAACTTATGGAGCGCAAGAAAAACAAATTGCGCACAGAAAAGGAAGCTCGAGCACAACGCCTCAAGGATCTCCAAAAAGCCTTGAATTCTCAAAAGGAATAAGGCGATCCATATCTTTATGATACGACCTAAAAAAAATGCGAGCCTGCCAGTGAATCACTAGCAGGCTCGCAATTTTAAACTTCAAAAAGTTTACGTAGTCGTCGCAAACTGATAAAACGCACGGCATTTCTCACCGTAAGCTCTCAGGTTTGCAAATAGACTTTCAATTCGAGAGACTCTTCCTTCTCTCTTCACAACTTGCGTTCTGTAAGGTCTCATAATAAAAAATTTAGACCCAAATATAATAATTATAAACGTTAATTATACATTTAGTTAACCTTAATTTTACATTGAATGTCTATTTAATTGATTTACAGTAACTTGTTTTACAGCTTTATAATCACTTCATGAATGGTAGCGATACCTGCGTTTCCCTCATTGGCAATATAGATTCTACCTGTTGGACTAATAGCGATTCCTTCAGGCTGAGCAAAATTCTTACTATCCAAGAATATGATGTCCTTGACCAATCCTTTTTGATCCAGTACGACCAGTTTAGGGTGAACACCTTCCATTAAATAAAAATCACCAGTTTGCGGGTGCACCGCCATATCTGAAGGACTAAATCTCGTTCGGACCGCTCGCTGCTCATTTTTATTAAACAAACTGTCGTTGATCTTTATTTCAATTATAGGATCGGAAGAAGTCTGTTTTGTTTCTGGATCGATTTCATAGATTCCTTTCGCATCTTCTGTATTATTTGTTTGTTTAGGAATGGTGAGAAGCATATCACCGGTGGCGTTAAGCGCCAGCGATTCCATGTCATCATTAGGCGTAAAGTTGGTTTGAAAATAGGTGGTTGTTTTTTGTTCGCTTTCGCGAAAGCGTGCTACTTTAAACAGTCTACCATCGCTACGCATCACAAAGGCATCATCATCCATCACGGCAATAGCCTCGTAATCACCATCACCAGCAAAATTTATGCGCTCGACCACCTTACCTTGCTCTAGGTCATAGATGTATATAAGTCCGTTTTCATCCTGGATACAGGCAATGGTATTATCGGTTAGCCAAGTGATACCGCTTATTTCTTCCAACTCTCTTTGAAGTGGCCACGTTTTTACGATCTCATAGTTGGTAGATGCAGCCATAGGTTTTTGGTGGGAAACCATGAGATAGGCAAAAACCGCGACCAGCACCATGCCTATCACGACCAGGGCAAAGGTTAGCTTGACATTTTTCATACATGCATTTTAAACAAATATCCTAGATCTAATATTTTTTGTAACCTCAAACGCTGTTAACTTATTCTAAAAGCAACACCAACGATCAATAAATATGATCCTACAGTTTTGAAAATGAGGATAGAAGAATTAGAACATACCTTAAAGAAGATGTGCTATCGCTTTAAAGAAAAGTGTCCCGAAACGGTACGACCATCTTCCAATTCCAGACGGTACCAATAGTCTGTAGAAGGCAATGGCTCTCCATTAAAAACGCCATTCCAACCTTGTTGATCTAGGGTAAGATCTGCCAGCAATTTGCCATACCGGTCAAAAACATAAAGTTTTGAATCTTGATCCAAAACCTCTAAACCTTTGATGTTCCAGGTGTCGTTGTAGCCGTCATTATTAGGCGTGACAAATTGCGGGATTCCCAAAGTAATCACTTCTAGGGTCTGTGTCCAACATCCATTGGAATCTCGCAACTGGATGGTTTGAATACCATTGCCGGTTTCCACACCACGGAATGTATAGGTGTAGCTGCCATTAAATTCATTCATATCATACCATGAACCATCGCCCAGCATGACCTGATAAGTAGTTTCTTGATCCATGGCGGCTTCTACCTCAACATTGATGACGTGATTGTTTAACACCGCAGTCAACTCTGCACTCGCGGTAGCTTGAATAGGATTCAGTACAGTGTCTACCGTGGCAGTAGCTTTGGCAGTGCAACCTGTCATTTTGTTGATGGCTTCCACAGTATAGATACCTGCTTCATTGACCTGCAACTGCGCCGTTGCATCTGCAAGCAGCTCTGTTCCTGATTCTGTTTCTACGGTCCAGATAAAATCATAATCTTCAATGGAAAGATTGGTTCTTATTACCGTAGATAAAAACTCGCCAGTAGTTGCCTCGCATAGAGAAACAGAAGTAGGATCGATGATCAGTTCTGGTGCTTCAAAGAGTTCAAATGTCAAGATCGTTGTGCTGTAGCAACCAGTATTGGGATTGGTTAATCGTGCATAGATCACGTTTTCGCCCGTAGTAATTTCTAGTGTATTGGAGATTGAATTCAGCGAATTATCAGCATCATTTTGATTTAAATGATAGGTAATATCGAGATTTTCAATTCCCATGGTCACCTGATCATCATAATCATTCAGGTCTATAAATTCTATGCCTATTCCATTCTCAGGATCATCGCATTGTGCTACATCAATATTAGATGGTGCGATGGGCGCTTCATTCACAACAATGGTTATGGAAGCCGTATCGCTTGTAATTGCTGCCCTGCTCGATGGATCTGTAGCGGTAACTCGATAGGTGGTGCTTGTGGATGGCAACACCTCAATCTGCGGAGTTGTGGCAATAACATTGGGATTTCCATCTTGTCTCCATTCATAGACATAATTACTATCGCTTACGGGTGCCAGCGGTATGGCAGTTATGGTGACAACATCCATGTCATTATCACAAATAACTGTTGTGGAAGCTTCTACTTCTACTTTGACATCACAGACGGTAAGATCCAAATCAAAGTTGCGTTCACTAAAACAGTTCGCCGAACTCACATCGTACACGTAAAAAGTAAGTGGATAGGTTAAGGCCTTGTCGATATGAATAGTTTCTCCAGAATTATACTTAGTACCATTACCACCAGATTCAGTATAGTAGGCTTCATTTCCAGATAGTTTTTCACCTTTGATTTCTGGAAAAACGTAGGTCTCACAAACAAGTACATCTGCCACAGGATCCAACATTGGTGTAGGCAATATGTTTACGTCAAACGAAACCTGATTTTTACAGCCATTGTTACTGGGCGCATCGTCATAGATATAATACGTCACCGGATAGGTTACTGCTGCATCAAAATTGATGATGTCACCAGCGCTGTATTTAATTCCGTTGCCGTCCACTTGTGAATAAAAAGCTTCATTGCCAGACAAAGCAACTCCTGTAATTGCTGGAAATGTAAAGCTGTCGCAATAGTCTCCATCTGGAATATCATCAATAGCTCCAGAACTACCGTTGCCTGTTATAGTAACAATTGCTGCACCTCTAGTAACATTACCGTTAATATCAGTGACTGTGATTTCGACTGAGTTATCGCCGGTATCAGTACAAAAGAAGGTGCCTTTACTCAAGGAAATATCCTTGATACCGCAGTTGTCAAATGCTGGATCAACTAAAATGTCATCAGGAGCAATGTTGACTGAAGATGTGTTTTCTAACGACAACGAAATATTACGTACCGTAAATTGTGGAGCTTCCTGGTCCAAAACCGTTACATTAAAACTACAGCTCGTTTCCACACCATTCTCATCTATAGCCGTGAAAGTAACTGGCGTAGTGCCCACAGGAAAGAAACAACCCGATTCCAGACCTGCGGTTTGTTTGACAGATGTAGGTGTGAACCTGAAATTATCAATACTCGTGTCAATGGTGCCTCCAGTTTCTTCCCAAGTCATTGATGTGATGTTTTGCCATTCTGGAGTATCAGGAAAGTCTACATCACCCGTTTGAGTTGGGACGAATTCTGTACCACAATCGCCGGTCTTAAAAACCATGTTTGTAGAACATACATACACACGATTAGGTGTGAATGGTTGGCCACCATTGTACGTCCACGTATTTCCTGTATAAGGATGAATCAATGCACCTTGTCTATTATCACATGGAATAGGCCATGGAGCATCGATATGGTCGCGATCAAATCCTTGCAGTCGCATTCCTTCTTCTTCGTAAACAGGCAGAGCTAGAGGATCGCCTTCAAATCTCAAGATAATTTGATCAGCGCTAGTAACTCCTGTGACCGTAGCATCTGGAAAATTTACGATAGCTCCACATTCTCCAGCATCAGCAGTTACTACAATGTCTGAAGGGCACGTGATGTTTGCTGTAGTTGTAGGTTTGGCTACCTCACTATATTTCGTAGCATTATTCCACGCGCTGTACTCAGGCTTGAGAATCAAGCCAAAGAATACGATCAAAGTGGTCGCTAAGAATATTGAATGTTTCAAGAAAGTCGAGTTGCCTATTAAGATGAACTATATAACGTCTCAAAAATAGGGCTAACGAATCAAAAACATCGATTAAAGGTTAAAATACGTATTTTTTATGTATTTCGTCGATAAAATGTAAAACCTAAGACCAATTAGGTATTCAAAATCTTGTATAAAACTGAATTTAATTAACCAATGTTAATTTAATAGTTTGAGCTTTGTAAATTTCGCTTTCGCGAAAGCGAACTCTACCTACTCTATTCTACTTCCTTAAGAAGTTCTTGAATGGCACGATCCAATTGCTCATCTGTCCCGTTTATGATGGTAGAAGGCATGTTTTTGACCTGTATCATAGGATTGGTTTGATTGTTTTCCATCCAGTCACCATTGATGTCTTTTGCACTCACTGGAACGACGCCCCAACGAGAACCATCTGGCAAACGCTCCCAACCGGCAAAACTACAAGTACCTGGTATAGGCATACCTACCGTGGTTCCTATTTTCAAATCGCTATAACCTGCGGCAAAACAGTGTCCATCACTGTACTGAGCCTCATTGATCATTGCTAACGTAGGCTTGGTCCATCGCGATGTAGGCTCGCCGCCTACTACCTTTTGCTCTGTCGCATATATTATAAAGGGCTGACCCGTGAAGAATGCAGCAAGGTCTGCCACGAGGTCACCACCACCATTAAATCTAGTATCGACGATCACACCAGCGCGATCGTGATATTTACCCATCATCTTATCGTACACATCCCGATAGGGACCGTCGCTCATTCCTGGAATGTGAACGTATCCCAGTTTGCCGTTGCTTTTCTTTTCTACTTCTTTTTCATTGGTTTTTACCCATCGCTTGTACAGTAGGCTGCGTTCCTCACCTAGAGAAATGGGTTTTACCGTGATGACCAGATTATCCTTCTTGTTGGGATCCTTGATTTCCAAAAGTGTGAATTTACCGGTCTTGCGGTTCAAATATTTAGCAATATCTGTGTTAGACTGTATGTCCTGACCATCGATTTTTTGGATGATCATTCCAGGTTGGATATCAAACTTTGCTTTATCCAGTGGTCCACCTGTCAACACCTCGGTAATCAAGATGCCATCATCTTGATGGTCATAATCCATGAAAATACCTAACGATGCCGTTTCATCTTCATTATCGATGGAGTAACTAGAACCTCTGGCCCCAGCATGAGACACATTCAATTCCCCAAGCATTTCAGAGAGCATCTCAGCAAACTCTGTGCTATTGCCTATGTATGGAAGATGCTTTTCATATTCTGTTTTCATGAGATTCCAATCGATCCCGTGAAAATTGGAATGGTAAAAAATCTTATCAGTGCGCAACCACACGTGATCAAACATGGCCTGACGCTCTGCAACTGCATCATATTCCATCTCTCCAGAAATATCGACGCCTTCTTTCTTTTCCTTTTCTGGATCGATTTTAGAAATCTTGCTACTACTCAGTAGAAATAGGTTTTCTCTATCTGCATCCCATTCCAGATTACCAGATGACGCACCTAATTTCATTTTCATTTTAGTTTCCTGCGTGCGCAAGTCGGTTTCCCACAAGTCCAGTTTATCCTCAAACCTTGTGAGATAATACAGCTTGCTGTTGTCTTTGGAAAGAACGGCATCACTCAAGTTTGAAGAATGAATGGTGAACTTCTTCACTCGATCTTTCATTTCATCCCAATCAAAAGTCAAGTCTTTGACAGGCTCTTTCTCTTTTTTGTCCTTGTTCTTTTTGTCTTTGTTTTTATCGTCCTTATCCTCATCTGATTTCTTTTCAGACATCTTTTTGATTTCCTTCATCAAGTCGTATTCTTCCTTACTTAAATTGAATTCGTCCCATGCGTCTTGAGTAAAAAACATGCTGTAAACATCACTTTGGGTAGAACCACTCGTGGCGTAAGATTTTAAACCGTCTCTATTGGAAAACCACAACATCTGTTTGCCATCGTTAACCCAAACTGGATTGCTATCATAGTAGCCGCTTTCATTAAGGTTCACTCTTTTGGATCCATCTGCCGCCATAAGCAACACATCACTATTACTTAGGGAAAGACTCCAATCTACGAGCAACCATTTACTGTCAGGACTCCATCTAAAGTACTTATCACCATCTCTCATGTGAAAAAGTTCTTCTGGAGTTAAAAGAACCACCTCTTCACCAGTCTTGATGTCCTTCACTTTAAGGGTTTTGCGGTCTTCTATAAAAGCGAGTTTCTTACCATCTGGAGAATATCTTGCTAGATAGTTATCCTTATCATTTTCAATTACTGGAGTTTCCTTCAACAAGGTTGCTGCAAAAAAGAAAGGTTCTTCTTTACGCTCAATTTCTGTTTTGAAAATGCTCCATTTACCATCGCGCTCACTGCTGTAAACTACAGACTTTCCTTCTGGTCCCCATGTCACGAATTGCTCTGCTTCTGGCGTGTTGGTCAATCTCTTGGTAAAGGATTCTTCGACTGAGGTTACAAAAACCTCACCTCGTGCGATAAAGGCGATTTCCTTGCCATTAGGCGAGACGGCCATTTCCTGAACACCACCATTAACTGATATGAATTTATCGCTGTTATCAATAGCTTGAGTAGTGATGTTGACTACCAATTTCTTAGGCTGCTCACCTTCTTTCATAGTGTACAGCTTACCATCGTAGCCAAAGCTGAGAACTCCATTTCCATAGCTCAAAAATCGTACGGGATGCGTTTCAAAATTGGTCAACTGGGTGGACTTCGTTGGCTCGTTCAAATTCATTTTGAAAACGTTGAAACTGCCGCTTTGCTCACTTAAGTAATAAACCGTCTGATCATTAGCACCATAAACGGGTTGTCGATCCTCACCATTGAAAGTGGTCAACATTTTATGGCTTTTTGATGCGACATCATAAGCCCATAAATCTCTAGCGATACTGGAAGTATGGTGCTTGCGCCAGTCATTCTCACCACCTTTTTTATCTTGATAAAGTATGGTAGATCCATCGCTGTTCACGGCCAATTCTTCGGCTGGTATGGTAAATAATTGATCTACACGACCTCCAGCAACTGGCACAGAATAAACTTCTGGCTGTGAACCGGTTGGAAACTGTCTGTGTTGGGCCGTGTCCTGACGCAAACCGCCAAAGTAAATCTGCGATCCATCGGCACTAAAAGTATAGGGTTCCTCATCACTGGAATGGAAGGTCAAACGCGTCGCACTACCGCCATTGGCATCCATCACATACACATCAAAATTGCCGTATCGATTAGATGCAAAGGCGATACGCTGACCATCTGCGCTCCATACCGCCATATAATCATGGGCTTGGTGAAAGGTAAGTTGTTGAGGGTTACCGCCAGTAGAAGCCACTTTATATAAATCGCCCTTGTAGGTAAAAACAATTTGCGACCCATCTGGAGATATCGCACTGTGACGCAACCAGCCCGCATCATTTTGGGCTGTGGCAAAAATGGAGATAAAAAAAGAGGCTAGAAATACTATGCTTTTCATGTGATATTCTTTGAGCATAGCAAGATAATTCAAATATGAATATTGCCTATAAGCCGATTGGATTTTGAGCCGTAAGAAAATTAATGCAGTAGATGGTTGATAAATTCGCTTTCGCGAAAGCGAACTACCTTAAAAACCTACCAAAAAAATACCGCGCTATTTCTAGTGCGGCATGGATTGTTAGACACTGGTCGCGATCATGTCGCAACTATTTTGAAGGCTACTTTTTAGGAGCTTGCTTCATAGCCTTTCCTTTTGCAGGAGCTGGCTTAGCAGCCGATTTGCTTGCGCTTTTCGGTGCTGGTTTTGCTTTGTTTGCCATGATGATATGACTTTAAATTACAAGGTAAATTTGCAGATATGCCCACCATTTTCAATCGATATTTTAGTTAAATATCGAGGTGGTTTTAGTTAATTTTTTGAGCGATGAAAACAAGACTAGACAGCTTGTTTTTCAAATAATCTTAATCCAAATGCTCAATCAAAAGCGCCAGTAATTGCTCTGTGTGATAAGGCTTTACAAGAATGGAGTCGATCCCATGGCTAAAAACGTCTCTCTCCAGATTCAAGTCGTCTGCTGCCGTTAAGGCAATGACCGGTGTCGTGATGCCCATTTTACGTATCTCAATGGTCGCGTTAATACCATTCATGACAGGCATATTGATGTCCATAAGGACATAATCATAGGTGTTTTCTTTGACCATATCTACCGCTTCCTGCCCATTGTTAGCCGTCTCGTGCTGCATGTGATATTGCTCCAAAACCTTTTGAGTCACCAGCTGGTTGATCTTATTGTCATCAACAATCAAAAGTTTTTTGTGGTCCAACTTCTTGATGTCTTTTTCCTTGATGGTGGACTCCAGTTTCTGCTCAGATCCTATTTTGATAGGTAAAGCAAAAGAAAAGGTCGTCCCTATTCCATAGGTGCTTTCCATTTGCAATTTACTATTGAGTATGGTGAGCAACTTATTGACGATAGGCAATCCTAGACCTGTTCCACCTTCTGTAATGGTTGATGGTACTTGTGTAAACTCTTCAAAAATCTCTTTCTGGTTTTCTTCTTCAATGCCGCGCCCGGTATCTTCTACCGCAAACAACAATTCTAGTTGATCATTATCTTTTGACAATTGATCTACCCTTATCATGATAGAACCGTCTTGGGTGAATTTACTGGCATTACTCAACAAGTTCATGATCACTTGTGAGAGTTTAGTCTTATCACCATAAAGCACCTCTGGAATCTTAGGGTCCACTTTGAGCACCAACTCGTTATTATTCTTCTCATTTAGAAAATGGAAGGACTGTAAGATACTGTTCATAAGCAAGGATAGATTGAAGTGCTCTTCCTGCAACTGGCGCCCTTTTTCTGATTCGTACTTGTTGATATTGAGAATGTCATTTACCAAAGACAGTAAATAATCTGCAGAGAATTTTAGAGAGTTGAACTCTTCATCGTACTCTTTCAACTTTTTATCTTTCAGGAAAACAGAGGATAAGCCTATAATTCCATAAAGTGGCGTGCGCAACTCGTGGCTAATGGTAGAAAGAAACTTGGTATTCTTGGTGGCTAGTTTTTCTGAAACTTCTTTGGCTTCCAGATACTGTGCATTCTTGATTTGTAAATCTGCAAGCAGTTTGTTTCGTTTTGATCGCGAATACAGAAGTGTAGCGATCAACACCAAAAGCAAAATTCCAACTACCGTAAATACCCAAAAGATGATCTTATCTTGATCTGCTTTTTGCTTCATCAATTTAGCAGTAAATTCTGATTTGAGTAATTCCTGCTGGTATCGATCTGCTTTATATTTTGAGTTGGCTAATTGCTGCTGTTTGATTTTCCCGTCTTCATAGCGCTGGGTAATCAAAGAGTCATACACCTTGCGTACCTCAATGAGTGCTTCGTATTGCTTCGTTTTCTCGTAGGCCTCTATCAAATTCTTGTATGAATTGATCCTGTAATTTTCATCAATGTCATCCCTGTCATTATTTAAGGCCTCTAGCGAACTCTCTATGGACCGATAATAAAGCCCTTGTAGAAGGTAAATACTTCCTTGAACACTTTGGGAAGTTGGGACAAATTGACCTTTGGAACCTGGTATTTCAGGGTTCTCTAAAGCTTTAACCACATCATTCATATGCTGCTGGGCCTGGCCCGGTAATTTCTTTTTTACATAAACCTCAGCGAGATTATGATGAATGATGAGATAGTGCAAATCAGTGGTACTTGCGCCTTTTTGTAATTCTAAAGCTTTAGTATAATAGTCTATGGTAAGGTCATAATCAGCGTCAAAATAGGTATTCCCTAAATTGATGTAGGTATTGATAAGCTGGAAAGTGTCCTTGCGCTGCACCGCTTCTTTTAGTGCATCTTGATACAACGCATCTGCATTCTCACGATCACCTAACTGAATAAATGAATTACCCAAAACTGCACGCAACCTAGTCTTGATGCGTTGCTCATCAATTTCTTCAGCATATTCAATAAGTGCAGGTGCTTTATCTAGAATTGCCACATAGTCGCTCTCAAAATAAAGATTGAAGGTGAGTTGAAGAACAGAGTCCAGTTCCTTTGCAGTAAAGTTGTATGGTGGTGCAGGCAATCTAGGAACCAGTGGCTCTGATTGAGCCAATAAATTCTTGCTGCTATACAAAAACACTAGTAAAACAAGAACTAACCTCATTAGGGATATGAATAATTCTATAATCTATGAAAACCGATTGCTGTTAACAAAACGCAATTCCATCGATAAAAGTACGAATGTAACGATATCTATGAACTAAAAGGTTCTATGAATGGTTAATAGGCCTTAAACTCAGGTTAAAAGAAACTCCAGTACGCAGTTGTGAAAATTTATCAATCGCATCATTAGATAACTGTAATACACGTGGATAGCCTCCAGTTGTTTGTGCATCTCGCATCAGGAATAAAAGATCGCCATCTGGTGTCAACTGCACTGTTCCGGGCATTACGGGTACCGTTCTAAGTTCTGGTAAATCAAACGGCGTACCAGTAGAAACCTTGAAAGCCATACGACTCCAGGATTTAGATACCTCAAGAGTTTGACTAAGCAACTGATCTTGATGAGTTGCAGACAGTAAGTGAAATTCTGGACCTTCAAAAACATCGATTAGGGTATTTTGATTTAGTTCGCTTTCGCGAAAGCGAGTTTCCTCAACAACCTCAAAGCAATTTTCATAAGGCACGGTATCACCTTTTGAGAGCTTACCACTGGCCGTGATACCAGCAAACATCGACCTACTAGCCAAGATCGGCTTGGTTTTCCATCCGCCAGAAATACCTACATAGGCAAAATTACCATGAGTGACGTGACCGATTTTAAGCACATCGCCAGGTTCCACGGCAATGGCTTTATCCATAGAGATCGTCTTACCATTAAGCGTGGCGCCGTCAACATTTTGAGATATTGAGACATAGGTCTTGGTTTCAAAAGAGATTGTCACGCCCATGAGGATCATTTCAAGAACCGCAGCTTCTTCGCTGTTGCCTAAAATGGTATTTGTCTTTTTAGCGAGTTGCATGTCCATTGCACCAGATTGTGGCACGCCAACATTTCTATAGTCTAACCTACCCAAATCCTGGATGCTGCAGTAAAATCCTGGATGTACAATAGTTGCCTTATTCATTAGAAAACTCCTTTACATTCAACCGACCGTTCTTAATCCTATCATATTCCTGCTGGTTGATTTCATAAAACGAGACCTCATCACCTATACTCAGTAAATTGGGCTGTTCTCTATGCACATCAAAAAACTCCAACGGACTTTTCCCCAATACATACCAACCGCCAGGTGACGTTTGTGGATACACACCGCATTGTCCTGCTGCAATGGCAACACTGCCAGATGCGATGCTGGGGTTGGGCGTTTTCCTGCGCGGGACTTGTAACTTTTCAGGCAAACCAGATAGGTATGGAAATCCAGGCAAAAAACCGATGAATTCTACCGTATAAATAGCTTGCCCATGCATCTTTACAATGCTTTCAAAAGTGAGCAAGGTGTGTTTGCTTATGGACAAAAGATCCTCGCTATCTCTATCATATAAAACGGGTATTTGCCATTTAGTACCCTGAAAACCCTGAATGTTTTCGAGATTGCACGACATCGAGCTTAGTTCTTTAAGTCGTTCTTGATATTGCCCAATCGGTTTTTTAAAAATCACCAAGATGCTAAAATACCCTTCATTGACCACGACTTGGTCACCATAGAACCGTTCTAACCCTAAGGCCATCTTATGTCTTTCCAACCACACCGAACCATCGCTAGTAGGCCAGCCTATTTCAATAGCGTTTTCGCTTACTTGGTAATATTTAAGCTTTGTATTTGGCAACTTGAATTTGATTTTGATGCAGCTGTTTAACTAGGACCGGCAATTGCTTTACAAGCTCGACATTATCACCATGAATGCAATAGGTGTCTGCGATTAGTAACAGATTGGCACCATCTAGCGTGGTGACCTGATTATGGTGGGCCATAGATATCAATTGATGCAGCGCTTGCTCTGTGGTCTCGTGAACGGCTTCCTGCTGTGATCTAGGTACCAAACTACCGTTTTTCAAGTAGGCACGATCCACAAAAACCTCGGCAATAAAAGGTTGACCAGCTTCTTTGCATTTTTCATGCAACAACGATTTGGGCAAGCTATAAATAGCCTTGTCAGGATAAAACTCTTGAAGCCATTCAACCGTCCATTGAGCAAAGGATTCCTCATGAGCCGTGGCGTGGTATAGCGCTCCATGCATCTTGATATGATGCCATTTCATTTGTAAATCAGCTGCTGTGGTTGTGAAAAGTTGAAGTTGACGAGTTACGCTTTCGCGAAAGCGAGCTCTGGACCAGTCCAATTTCAATCGCCCAAAATTTTCCCGATCCTCAAAAGATGGATGTGCACCAGCTCTGACATTAAATTTTTGCGCGAGTTGCAAACTTGATTTTATACTATCGGCATCGCCAGCATGACCGCCGCAAGCGATGTTGCAGGAGGAAATGTGCGGCATGATGAGCTCGTCATTGCTCATGCCTTCGCCCAGATCGCAATTGAGGTCAATGACTTTCATAAGATTCCCGCTACGCTTGCAATGGTTTTACCACCTAGAAACAAAGTGACCAGCACTACCGCTAGCGCCATAATATTTAAAAAAATGTTGTTCTTGTAGGTATCCAAAATATTGGTGTTGACCAGCCACAGCAAAATGACTGCCATGATAGGAAGCAGCAGTCCATTGGCAACCTGGGCAAAAGTGATTACTTGTATGGGCTTAAACCCTATGGATGCAAAGAGAACTCCTGTTCCCAACACTAGCATCCAGACCATTCTAAAACGCCAATTTCTCAAATCCCTATTCCATCCCAAACAACCTTGAACCACATAGGCTGCGGCAAGCGGTGCCGTGATGGCACTAGTAATACCGGCGGCGATGATCCCAATGGCAAAAATGGTTGTAGAAAATGAACCGTAGACAGGTTCAAGTGACCTGGCTAAATCTGCCGGTGAATTAATGTCTTGACCCTGTAATCCCGATGCAGCAATAATGATTGCCATAGACACCATACCACCAAGAATGACGGATATAATCGTGTCCCAGCGAACGTACTTCAAATCGGTATGGTTGTTCCATTTTTCCTTTACCAGCGAGGCGTGTAAGAACAAGTTATAGGGAACAACGGTCGTGCCTATCAAACCCAAAATGAGTAACAGTTGATCCTCTTGAAACGATGGTTTAAAAAGCCCTTCCAACACCGCTGAATAATTTGGCTTGATGGCGATCGCCACGGCGATAAATGATATTCCCATGAGCACAACCAAAGCTATCAACACACGTTCCAGCACTTTGTAGTTTCCAACCATCAATAACGCAAAAGCACAGCATCCCACTAATAGCGGTTGATACCAAGCCGTACCCGAAAGGACTTCCAGGCCTATCACACCACCAGAAATATTTCCAGCCTCATAGGCCGCATTACCCACAAATATCGCACTGATCATTAATACGATCATACCAATTTTGATGGGCTTACTCGAGATTTGATTGCGTACGATATCTGATAATCCTTTGCCTGTAATAAGCCCCAATCTGGCTGCCATCTCTTGTAGTATGATGGTCGCCAGCATGGACAACACCATTGCCCAAAGAAGCGTATAACCAAAAGATGCACCAGTAATAGTACAAATCGTGATGGTTCCTGGACCTATAAATGCAGCAGCAACTAATGTTGCAGGTCCTATATTTTTGAAGATCCGTTTCAATTTTTACCTGCTTCTTGCAAGGCATAGATGGCAAAACTTCCCAACCAGTGACCGCCTTCGTAATCGTCTGCTACAAGATTAGGCAGCGTGTAGGTGATGTGCTCATCTGCGATCTCAATAAGGTTATCGTATTGGTCATATTGATTTGCAAGACCATAAAGCACCCAAGCTCTGCTTAAGTTAAGCCCATCTATGTGAACCAACTTACCATCTGTTCTATCGCTAACCTCGCCTAGTTCAAGATCTAGTTTTCCGTTTTCGATTCCTGGAAGAAACTGCGCTAGCCACTCATGAAAATCTGAGGCTGGAAGAACGCGGCGCATAATGTCCACTTCTTCCAGACATGGAGATAAAAAATCATAACCACTAGGTTCCCAGCTTATGGGACAATTTTGATCATTGCTGTAGAACTCCATAGCTTTAGATTCAATCGCTTGCTTGAGAGCTTCATTTTTTGCATGAACCGCATAATCCCAAGCAAAGGCTATCCCAAATGCCGTAATGGAGTGCTCACCTACTCTGATAGCATAGTTGAGTTTAGGTAGATATTCCACATATCGCTGCGATACGAGATCTGTCAACGGTTGTAGTGCTGCCGCCATTTGTTTTCCCTCAGCGGTGTTCCAGGTGTCTAGCTCCTGTTGCAGTTTAAGCAGCCACGCCCAACCATAGGTGCGTTCGAAGGTTTGGTTGTTTTCGCTATTGAGATAATCTATTTCTACCGCTACGTTTGCCGCAGTGATGTTGGAAGTGAGCTTTTGTAGGAGCTCGCTAGCATTATCCAACTCTGGAAACTGTTTGAGTAGTGCCACAGCACTCCAGTGTCCATGCACCGCGCTATGCCAGTCAAAACAGCCGTAAAATACCGGATGCTGTACCGTTGGTCTTTTTTGATCTTCTGGCGCAGCCGTGACATGTCCCATTTTGTTGGGATATTCCTGATCTACACAATGCAGTGGCAGCAATGCCAGGTTATTAGCCTGTTCTAATGTGAGTTGCGGTGTAGGAATGCTATCAAGGTTAGTAGAGCTATCCGCTTCCTGAGTAGGAACCTCATTCTCTTTTTTCTGGCAGCTAGCCAGGATCAATATAAATACGAGTAGAAGTTGTTTCACGAGTTTGTTTGAAGGATTCCCGTAAATGTAAAGATTGATTTTTAAATACGGTGGTGGAGAGTTGTTACGCTTTCGCGAAAGCGAACTTATAAAACACCCAATAAAAAAACCGCCTATGGTTACATAGGCGGTTTACAAGCATGGCTGGTTAAAAGCTATTTTTGTTTATTCTTCTCCATAAACGGTTATACCATGTTCATGCATATCAAGACCATCTTCTTCTTGTTTTGCTGTAACGCGCAAACCAATGGTCTTTTTAAGGATGAACAAAATGATAAATGTAGTCAACATGGCCCACCCTATATAGGAAATTGAACCTAACGCCTGGATACCCAAAAGTTTGAAACCACCGCCAGATATAAGACCACCTTCCAGTGCAAATACTCCAACAAGTACGGTTCCCAGGAAACCACAGGTTCCATGAACTGATATCGCTCCTACTGGATCGTCTATTCTTAGCTTCTTGTCCAAAAATTCTATGGAAACCACTACCATGATGCCACATATAAGACCTATACATAACGCACCGAAGGCATCGACGGCACCACAGCCAGCGGTAATTCCCACCAATCCTGCAAGACCACCATTAAGTGTCATTGAAATGTCTGGACGGCCGTAACGCACCCAAGTAAAAAACATGGCGCAAACAGCACCGATCGCAGCTGCAACATTGGTATTGATGATTACGCTACCTGCAGCAATGGTATCGTCACCACCCCATGCGAGTTGCGATCCACCGTTAAATCCAAACCATCCCAACCAAAGGATAAATACTCCTAATGCTCCATAAAGCATATTGTGTCCAGGAATGACGTTTACCTTGCCGTCTACATATTTCCCGATTCTAGGGCCAACCAATTTGGCCGCTACCAATGCTGCACCACCACCGACAGCATGCACTACTGATGAACCTGCAAAATCAATGAAACCTAACGTATTTAACCAGGCATCATCATCAAATGGCCAATACCAGCTTCCTGATATAGGATAGATGAAAGTGGTTAAAATCGCTGAGAATATGAGATAAGTGGAGAACTTTGTTCTACCAGCAACTGCTCCAGAAACGATGGTAGCTGCCGTAGCACAAAACACGGTCTGGAAAAACAGGTTGTACCAGTCTGTAGCGTGAAAGAAGAAGTAACCCTGTTCTGCAGAACTTAATCTCATAAAGCCTCCAGCTACTACCTGATCACCGTACATAAATGCATATCCTACACATAGAAACATTATAGATCCTATCGCTAGGTCCATGACGTTTTTCATAATGATGTTTCCTGCATTTTTGGCTCTGGTAAACCCTACTTCTACGAGCGTAAATCCAGCCTGCATAAAAAATACAAGGATGGCGCACAGCATGATCCACATGGCGCTCAAGTCACCATTGACACTTGCTATTGCCGCATCTAAACTTTCTTGTTGAATTTGATTCATATTTATAATCTTTAATGTGTTTTATTATAATCTGTTTGTGTCTATTTGAGTGTAGCAGCGCCTTTTTCACCAGTACGAATTCTATAACTCTCCTCTACATGGGAAACAAAGATTTTCCCATCACCTACATCGCCGGTTTTTGCAGATGCTATAATCGCATTGATGGTTTTCTCTTCAAATTCATCAGTCACGACAATGGAAAGATATCTGCGCTGTATATCACTAGTGCTGTAAGAGACACCACGATAGACAGATCCTTTCTTTTCATTTCCCAATCCGGTAACATCCCAATAGGAGAAGAAATTCACATCAACTTCATGTAAGGCTTTCTTAACGGCAGAAAATTTTGACTTTCTGATAATTGCTTCGATTTTTTTCATGTTATTCAGTTTGATTTAAAATTTATAGATGGCCGCAATTAGGAAGGAAGAAAGGTTGTCTGAAAACATCCCGTCAGAATCAATGAACGGCTCATCATTAGACCACGTATCAAGACGTAGTTCTGGTTTTATAGTCAAGTTTTCAATGGAATAGCTACCGGTAAGTGTTAGGTCGATCACGCTAGGATCATCTGTACCACCATGTAAAGAGAAGTACTCACCTCTCAATCCTAGGTCAAAGCTATCTGATAAAGAAACTTGTGGGTAGAGTGCAGCACCGTAGAAACCAGCGTCATCATTAGTTTGATAAGCAGCATTGATTCCTAGAAAAAAGCTATCTGAAACATCAAAACCACCGGTGTAGTCTATTTCAAATCCTAGAACGACTCCAGAGTCGTAGTAAAGATTTAGGTATTGACCTTTGTAACCCAATTGACCGCCTAGTGCATAATCTCCAGTCAAGTTATCATTGACATCTGTCGGATTCATAACCAAGATCATTGCGCTAAAATCTTCAGAAAGCGCAAAGTCTGCCTTTACACCTACATGGGAAAATGGTCCACTCGCAAACAGATAAGAAGTACTGTAATTAAAGTTTCCTACCGGTGAGATTACCTCGTATCCTAAAAAAGTATTGAATCTACCCAACGTAAGCGTTGTAGATTCTGAAACATTCCAATATGCGTATAGCTGATTTACATTAGGTAAGGTAGTAGCTTCATCTGCTCTAGGTCCAAAAACTAAATCTGCCACCGCTCCTACTTTACCATTAGAACTTTCATAGCCAGCAATAATATTTGCCATACCTACCGCAAAACCCGTTTGTCCTGCAAAAGATGCTACGCCTTGCGGTGTGTCATCACTCGCATTAAGTTGCGTACGGTAATAGGCATCAACGCTACCTTCAAAAGTGAATTTCTTGGTTTCTTCAGTTTCATCTTGTGCAAAAACACTGAAAGTTGATAACACAAATACGAAGAGTAGTAATTTTTTCATAATAAAAATGATTTGGTTGTTATGGGGCTAAAACTATATTTTAAACCAATTAACCCCAATATTTTAGGGGTCAAATACATCATTTTTATCGTTATCGTAATTAAGACCCTAAAAATTATAGGGTACTCATTTAAAAGGTTGTGTTTTTATGTTAACAATAATTTCACGTTTGAATTTTAGTAGGAATTTTGGCTAAAACCCAGAAAAAAACATGCAAATCATCTTGATAACATGTTAAAAAGTAGGAGAAAACGTCAGGTAAGCTACAAATGAGCATTTTGTTATGAAAAAAACTTTCATACCATCAGTATGAAATCATCATGAAAAAGTTCTTGGGAGGAAGCGAAATGGAAAAACTATCTCCTTATATTATAGAACTATCGACTTTAAAGAATTGAGCAGTTGACCGCTATTCTCTATAGTCAATTAGATAAAAAAGTTGTTGATTCTAGCTGATTGGGCTAAGATGGAAAAAGTAACTTATTCCTCTTCCGTTTCTGCCATTGCGATTTCGGCCTGGCGACGCTCCTCTTCTCTGGCCACCGCGCGCTCGTGCTCTAGATGCGCGTAAAAATCCTTTTTACGTTGGTAGAGACTCTTGATGCCATCTGCCTTACCATATATAGTGACTACATCATCAGCCTGCAATTTGAATGGACCTGAAGGTGATCCGTAATAATTGTCACCTTTACGGTATACGCCCAGGATAGTGATTCCTTCCTCACGCAAATTCAACTCTTGGAGCGTGCGGTTACACATCCACCCATCACTATCCACATTTGCCTCGCTAATCTTATAATCATTCTTAAGATGCAGCACGGCTTCAAAATCCTGAACTTGCAGGTCTGTATAACGTCGCAGCATGGAACTTATCATTTTGGACAATCCGCGATCTACCCATTTGCTGCGTATGGCAAACCATAAGCCCGTCAATCCTACCACGATAATAAGTAAACCGTATAACCTGGAGGCCGTAGTTTCGGGTAGCACAAAGGTTAAAATCAAAGAGGACATTACCGTAACAATACCCGCGTTACCTATAAGCATCAGATTATAAACAATCTTACGTCTTACAGGATGATTCATAATCAGTTCTGTTTCCTTTGTACTTAATCCAGCACCGGTATAGGCAGACCTGGCTTGGAACTTGGCACTTTCTGCAGATAGCCCTGTATGGACCAGAGCAATGGACGCAATCTTGGTAATGAGAGCAGATAAAGTAACAATAAGAAATAGTGAAATCGCAGCAATCATCGGAAAAGAATCTTGATACAAATCTATCCATATTTATCAGATCACGATGTTATAGTTTAGTTAGGTATTGATAAAGTGTGATATAAAGTTCGCTTTCGCGAAAGCGAAACAAATCCATCCATCCTACCTGCAATCACCATTTTAGCTTTAACAGATCTAGCTTGAAGAAGCTGTCTTTTCAAATAGGAATATGACAAGTTTGGCAGTCGATTAATCCTTATTTAATAATCTGATAAGCAGCATTTTCCTGATCTGGCAAAAGTGTTCCTTCCATTTTTTAAATCGTTAGGCTTACTTTATATTAGGATATATTTAAGAGTTTTAGATACTCAAAAGCAAGGTTTATGTTGAAGCAACAAGGTTTATATTATCCAGAATACGAGCACGACAATTGTGGTGCTGGGTTTATTTGTAGTCTTAAAGGAGAAAAGTCTAACGATATTATTCACAAGGCATTACAAATTCTAGAAAAACTAGAACATCGCGGTGCCGTGAGTGCAGATGGTCGCACCGGTGATGGTGCAGGTATTTTGATAGATATACCCCACGAGTTTTTTCTAAAAAATGTGGATTTCAAATTGCCCAAGGCCGGTAATTATGCCGTGAGCAATGTCTTTTTGCCCAAAAAGTCGAACCAGCGTCAATACTGTTTGAACACGCTAGAAAACCATTTGAATATAATGGGTCTCAATATCTTAGGATGGCGTGACGTTCCTGTGGATGCCAATCATTTAGGTAAAATCGCAACGACTACAGAACCGTTTATCAAGCAGATTTTCATAAGGAAATCAGACGATAAACAATCTGATTTTGAATTTACCAGAAAGCTCTTTATCGCTCGTAAAAAAGCAGAACACGAGATCTATTCCTCTAAAATTTCAGAAAGCGGTAAGTTTTATCTGCCCAGCCTTTCTACTAAAATTATAATCTACAAAGGTTTGTTGATGCCAGGTGACATCAAAGGCTATTACAAGGACCTGAACGATCCATCGTTTGTAACTAGATTAGCCTTAGTACACCAGCGTTTTTCTACCAATACATTCCCTACATGGGATCTGGCACAGCCTTTTAGATATATGTGTCACAATGGTGAGATCAACACGTTAAGAGGTAATGTCTCCAGAATGTTTTCCAGACAGGAGTTGATGGAGAGCAAAGCCTTTGGCGATGATATAAAAGAAATTCTGCCTATCGTGTTGCCTGGTAAATCAGATAGCGCATCCATGGACATGGTAGTAGAATTATTACTCATGACCGGTAGATCACTTCCTGAAGTAATGATGATGCTGGTTCCAGAAGCTTGGGAGAAAAACCCATATATGCCAGATGAGAAACGAGCATTCTATGAATTCAATTCTTGTTTGATGGAGCCTTGGGATGGTCCAGCCTCCATTCCATTTACTGATGGGACTTACATAGGCGCCGTACTTGATAGAAATGGTTTACGCCCATCTAGATATAGCGTGACTAAAGATGGTTATGTGATAATGTCCTCAGAAACTGGCGTGGTAGAAATCGAGCCTAGCAACCTACAGTTTCACGGTAGATTGGAACCTGGGAAAATGTTCTTGGTAAACATGAAAGAAGGTCGCATCGTCAACGATGACGAAATCAAAAATGCCGTAGCAGCTAAACATCCGTACCGCAAATGGCTCAATGAGAACCTCGTTCATTTAAAGGATATACCTTATAACGATTGCCCGGTTTTTCTTAATGAGGAGACCTTAGAAAAACGCAAAGTAGTTTTTGGTTACACACAGGAAGATGTGGACACCATCATATTGCCTATGGCCAAAAACAGCAAGGAGCCCATCGGTTCCATGGGAAGCGACACACCAATTGCCGTGCTTTCACAGCGATCACAACTCATCTATAATTATTTCAAGCAGCTGTTCGCACAGGTGACAAATCCGCCATTGGATGGTATTAGAGAGCAACTCATTACAGATATAAGTTTGACTCTAGGTAAGGACGCCAATATTTTTGAAGTTAGCGATGCACACTGTAAAAAATTAAAGATCCAGAATCCCGTAATTTCTAAGCAGGATCTGGACAAAATAAAAAGTTACCAAAATCCAGATATCAAGATCACAGAGATCCCAATGTTGTACGACATCAAGCGTGGCCACAATGGATTAGAAGATGCTCTTGAAGAGATGTTGCAGACCGCTTCCGCGAAAGCGAAAAAAGGATACAACATTATCATTTTATCAGACCGTAATACGAGCAAAGAACTTGCGCCTATTCCTGCTTTACTTGCTTGTTCCCATATTAACAGTGGATTACAACGATTGGGTCTTAGGTCAAAGATCAGCATCATCATCGAATCTGCAGAACCTCGAGAAGTACACCATTTTGCTCTATTGTTTGGCTACGGTGCCAGCGCTGTCAATCCTTATATGGTCAATGAAATTATTGAAGAGCAGCTTGAGGAACTAAATGACACTTCCATCACACCTCTTGAGGCGATAGAAAATTACAATAAAGCCGTTGGTAAAGGAATCTTGAAGGTGATGAACAAGATTGGGATTTCCACACTTAATTCTTATCGTGGTGCGCAATTGTTTGAATGTATAGGTATTAACACTGAAGTTGTGAATGCTTATTTCCCTAAAACGACCACTAGAATTCAAGGTGTAGGACTGCACCAGCTGGAAAAGGAGATCAACAAACGCTATAAACAAGCTTATGAGCGTCAAGAAATCGATGGCAGCCTAGACCTTGAAATGGGCGGCGAGTATCGCTGGAGACGCAATGGCGAGCACCACATGTTCAATCCATTGTCTGTAGCTAAACTGCAGGAAGCCGTTCGTACGAACAAGGCAACTACCTACAAGGAATATTCTGAAATTATCAATGACCAATCCAGACGGTTGATGACGATACGTGGTCTTTTTGAATTTACAAATTATGATCCCATACCATTAGAAGAAGTAGAGCCTTGGACCAATATTGTAAAGCGATTCAAAACAGGCGCAATGTCTTATGGATCTATTAGTGCAGAGGCTCATGAAAATCTAGCCGTAGCCATGAACCGTATAGGTGGTAAAAGTAATAGCGGTGAAGGTGGTGAAGATGAATCACGCTTCTATAAAGATGCTACTGGTGACTGGAAAAACAGTGCGATCAAGCAAGTGGCTTCTGGTAGATTTGGAGTAACCTCTAACTACTTGACCAATGCCTCAGAGATTCAAATCAAAATGGCGCAAGGTGCAAAACCTGGAGAAGGTGGCCAGTTGCCTGGACCTAAAGTAAATCCACAAATTGCCAAAACTAGGAATTCAACACCATACGTTGGCTTGATATCTCCACCACCACACCACGATATTTACTCGATTGAAGATTTATCGCAATTGATTTACGATTTGAAATCGGCTAACCGTGAAGCTCGTATTAATGTGAAGTTGGTAAGCGAGGTTGGTGTAGGAACTGTTGCAGCTGGTGTGGCAAAAGCTAAGGCCGATGTGGTTTTGATCTCTGGTTTTGATGGTGGTACCGGTGCATCGCCGCTTACGTCACTCAAACACTGTGGTCTGCCTTGGGAACTAGGACTAGCTGAAGCTCAACAGACCCTAGTCATGAACGACTTACGCAACCGCATCGTTGTAGAATGCGATGGTCAAATGAAAACTGGACGTGATGTTGCTGTCGCTTGTTTACTGGGCGCCGAAGAGTTTGGGTTTGCTACCGCACCGCTGGTAGCTTCGGGCTGTATCATGATGCGTGTTTGTCACTTAAATACTTGTCCTGTTGGTATCGCCACACAGAATCCAGAATTGCGTAAAAAATTCAAAGGAAAACCAGAGCACGTGGTGAACTACATGTATTTCATCGCACAGGAATTGCGTGAGATCATGGCGCAACTAGGATTTAGAACAGTAGATGAAATGGTGGGTCAGGTAGGAAAACTAGATCGAAACAAAGCCATAGATTTTTATAAAACTCGAGGTATTGACCTCTCGCCTATTCTACACAAAATTGATGTTCCAGCTGGAACCAAACTTTACAATACAGAAAAGCAAGATCACCAGATGGAGGATGCGTTGGATTTAGAAATCATAAGTAAAGCGCACCCAGCATTGTTTAGAAAAGAGAAAACCATTTTAGATTTTAAGATAACGAACGAAGACCGTGCAGTTGGAGCAATCCTTAGCAACGAGATCTCTAAGATCTACGGCTCTCAAGGATTACCAGAAAACACCTTGAAAATCAATTTTTCAGGATCTGCAGGACAAAGTTTTGGAGCATTTGCGACGCATGGCCTTACCTTATCAGTTACTGGAAACACAAATGATTATATAGGTAAAGGATTGTCAGGTGCAAAACTGATTGTGAAGGTACATGAGGAAGCCACCATCAAGCCAGAAGAAAATGTCATTATTGGAAATGTGGCATTATATGGCGCGACAGCTGGTGAAGCCTACATCAATGGTAAGGCCGGCGAGCGATTCTGTGTACGTAATTCAGGTGCTACAGCGGTTGTAGAAGGAATAGGTGATCATGGTTGTGAATACATGACTGGTGGAGTCGCCGTTGTTTTGGGACCTGTAGATAGAAACTTTGGAGCAGGAATGAGCGGCGGTATTGCTTTCATATACGACAAGGAGAAAACCTTTGAGCGTCAAGTGAATGCCGAAGGATTAAATATCGATCCAGTAACTGATGCTGAAGATATCAATAAGTTAAGGGACTTGATAGAACAGCATTACAATGCTACATTCAGTCCGCTAGCTCAACGATTACTTGAAAACTGGAAGCAGGAACTACCACATTTCCTTAAAGTATTGCCAGAAGAATATCGACAAGCCTTGCTAAGGTTGGAAGAAGAAAATTTAATAACTACGTAGAAGGAGAACATGGGAAAGATCACAGGATTTTTAGAGTACGAACGTATTGATGAGCCAGCGGTGCAACCGGATGAGCGTGTCAAAAATTATAAGGAATTTAAAATACCACTTGAAGAAGAAAAATTAAAGAGCCAAGGAGCTCGCTGTATGGATTGTGGGATACCATTTTGCCATAGTGGTTGCCCCTTAGGAAACCTCATTCCAGATTTTAACGATGCCGTATATAAGGGTAAATGGAAAGAGGCATCGCGCATATTACATTCCACAAACAATTTTCCAGAATTTACGGGACGACTTTGCCCTGCACCTTGTGAGGAAGCTTGCGTATTAGGTATCAATGAAGACCCTGTAAGTATTGAAAATATTGAGAAAAATATTGTTGAAACAGCCTTTAAGGAAGGTTGGATTGAAGCCCATCCACCAAAAAACAGAACCGACAAAAAAGTGGCTGTCATAGGTTCTGGTCCTGCAGGACTTGCTGCTGCACAGCAATTAAATCGTGCTGGTCATGATGTCACCGTTTATGAGCGTGATGCTAAAGTAGGTGGTCTATTGAGGTACGGTATTCCAGATTTTAAAATGGAAAAGCACGTGATCGACAGACGTATTGCGGTGATGAAGGATGAAGGCATCAAATTTAAAGTCAATGCGCATGTTGGTGACAACGTTAGTGTAGAAACTTTAAAAGCAGATTACGACTCCATCGTTCTTTGTGGTGGGGCCACAGTAAGAAGAAATATTCCCATTCCCGGTAGCCACCTTAAAGGTGTGGTACAGGCTATGGACTTCTTAAAAGCTAATAATCAATATGTGGACAACTTGTGCGACTTTGAAGGCATCATTCAAGCGACAGGTAAAAATGTCATCGTTATAGGTGGTGGTGATACAGGATCTGATTGTATAGGTACCAGTAACCGCCATGGTGCTAAAAGCGTGACCAACTTTGAAATTCTAGACAAGCCTACTGAAGGTCGTCCTGCAAACCAACCGTGGCCCTATTGGCCCATGCGCCTGCGCACTTCATCTTCTCATAAAGAAGGTGTAGAACGTGTTTTTAGTGTTTCTACAAAAGAATTTATAGGTAACAAGGATGGAGAGCTTACGGGATTAAAAACGGTTGAGGTCGAATGGATTTTCAAAGATGGTGAACGACCTGAATTGAAAGAATTGCCAGGAACCGAAAAACTATGGGATTGTGATCTTGCTTTATTGGCTTTAGGTTTCACAGGCTCAGAAAAAACACTGGCAGATCAATTTGGTCTAGAGATGGATTTTAGAACCAACATCAAGGCTACCGTCAAAGATTATGCGACTAATGTTCCTGGGATATTTACCGCTGGAGATATGCGTAGAGGTCAATCATTGATTGTATGGGCCATCTCTGAAGGCCGTCAGGCGGCACATCACGTAGATAAGTATTTGATGGGAAGTTCTAGCTTACCGCTTAAAGATGACAACGACTTACCACGGGTTTAGACGAGACCAAAAACGTAAGTTTTGATCTCTTAGAATTTTTATAACGGCGATCACACGTATTTAAATTTGATGCATATTTGATTCTTAATTCAACAGGTTTCGATGTACATCGCAATTATTATCGTTTTTGTTTTAGGCTATTTGGGAATTGCCATGGAGCATTCCCTTAAAATTGATAAAGCCGCCATTGCACTGCTTACAGGCACCCTTTGTTGGGTGCTTTTCGTTTATGGGTCAGATTCCCTAATTCCTCAAATAGAAGCTTCAGAATCTACCAGCTGGATCGATGAGCAACTAAAAGAGCATCTGGGAGAAATAGGTGAAATACTCTTCTTCCTGATGGGTGCGATGACTATTGTAGAGATCATCGATGCTCATGAAGGTTTCTCCATTATCACAGATAGAATCACAACCACGCACAGGGTGAAGCTATTGTGGATATTGGGAATACTCACATTTTTCCTTTCGGCAGCATTGGACAATTTGACAACAGCCATTGTCATGGCCGCCTTACTGCGCAAAATGATCAAAGACAAAAAAGATCTTTGGATGTTTGCTGGAATACTCATCATCGCCGCTAATGCTGGTGGCGCCTGGTCACCTATTGGTGATGTCACCACGATCATGTTATGGATAGGTGGTCAAGTAACAGCTTCTAACATCATAACCCAAATCTTTATACCTAGTCTGGTTTGTTTACTGGTTCCATTATTGATCATGTCCTTTAGATTTAAAGGGAACATTGAATCTGCTCACAAAACCTCCCATGAGGTCGTGCCAGTGACCAATTATGAAAAGAAAGTGGTTTTCTTCGTTGGAATAGGTGTTCTCTTATTTGTTCCCGTTTTTAAAAGTCTAACAGGACTTCCACCGTTTTTGGGAATATTATTCGGTTTAGGGATTGTGTGGATTCTAACGGAGCTTATTCATAAATCCAAAGCAGCAAAACACAAACATTCTTTAACCATTGCTGGCGTCTTGCGCAGAATCGATACGCCTAGCATCCTGTTTTTCCTAGGGATTTTGATCGCGGTAGGCAGTTTACAGTCTGCTGGACATCTGGTAGATCTGGCTACGGTTCTGGATGAGAATTTCAACAATATTTTTGCGGTGAACGCATCTATAGGTGTGCTGTCCTCCATTGTCGACAACGTCCCATTAGTTGCGGCAGCCATGGGAATGTATTCTCTAGAGACCTATCCTGTGGACAACACCTTCTGGGAACTTCTTGCCTATTGTGCCGGTACCGGTGGCAGTATTTTGATCATAGGGTCTGCGGCTGGCGTGGCGATTATGGGAATTCTCAAGATCGATTTTATGTGGTATCTCAAGAATATCAGCTTATTGGCTTTGGTTGGTTATATTGCTGGTATCCTTGCTTTTATGCTTTTGAATTAGAGAGAAGCTGGAAGAGGTTTCGCTTTCGCGAAAGCGAACTCCCAACAACATTCAAGATCTACATCGATCTAAGTCGTCTCAGAATTTTTGGGCTGATGAACCTCGATCTCGACCACTTCCTCGCGATATTTTAGGGCTTTGCTGTTCGGAAAAATGCCCTGATCGTAGCGCTGTGCGTAGATTTTGACAAACTCTGCGCCAAAGAAAAGTATAAGCGCACTATAGGAAACCCAAAGCAATAGTAGAACAATAATACCTGCGGCTCCATATACACTAGCTGGTGAAGAATTGGTGAAATACAATTCTAACATGAATTTACCCAACTCAAAAAGCAAACCTGTGATAATGGCTCCAGGCCAGATCATCTTCCACTTGACATTGGCATCTGGCAGGTATCTAAACATCAACCCAAAGAGTACAGAAATGATACCCAGCGCAATAAAAAAGTTAAGTATGTAAGCGACATACAAGAGGTAATCTGCAAAGTTATCTTGGATCACATCCTGCAGCACTCCTATCATCGCAGAAAGTATGAAGCTTATCAAAATAAGGAATCCCACGACGAGTATGAATCCAAAACTTTTGGCACGGTCTGTCAAGATCTTCCACCATGGCGTTTTGGGATTGATCTTAAGTCTCCAGATCTTGTTGAGTGACATTTGCAATTGATAAAAAAGACCTGTGGCACCAAAAAGTAAGGTCGCTAGACCAACAAGTGACGCGACCAGTCCATTATCTTTTTCCGTTGCCTTGAGCATCTCGTTGATATACTCGGCAGCATCCCAACCTATAAGTGCAGAAAGGTCACTGGTCAATCTACCGGTAGCTATATCTTGATCCCAGATCAAACCAACCAGACTGATCAATATGATAAGCAATCCCGGCAAGGAAAGAATGGCATAATAAGCAATACTGGCAGAAAGTTGCCACACATCATCTTGATTCCATTGTTTGGCACTTTCCCAAAGCAATTTAGGCAAATGCTTAAAGGAGAATTTTTCTTTTGAAACGGTCTCGGTCTTCATGTGGGCTAAGAAAATGAAAACCTAAAGATTGACCACCACAATTGAATCAATATTAACGATAGAAGGTCGTTTGCTAGTTGTCTAACTCGCGTGCTACTCTTGGTCACGAAATAATTCAGGCTTGATGCCGTCCTTTATTTTTGCAGCAAGAATGGCTTCTTCTAGGTTTTGATATTTGATAATAGGCTTATTGAGAAACATGCGTTCAAAATCAAGATTTGTTTTACCGCTCTGTCCATAAAGAATTACAGAGTAACTTTTGAATAGATCAATGCGCGGTTTCAATTCTTTGAGCTCAACGGGTTTCAAAGAGTAAGCTTCCGTACGATTGGAGACATAATGAATGTTGCTTAGGTCTTTGTATTGGTCTTCAATAGCATCCAAAATGGGCGACATCACCGTTTTTCCCAAAATCGTATGCTGCATAATTTCTACAATAGCAATATTGTCAATGAAGTAAATACTAGCAGAATCAGTGTGGCGTTCGTTTGCTATCTTTAGACCTGACTGTGGTGTTTTCATAGGGCAATTTGTGCGAAATAATATCACTTGAAACCATGGCCTTACGGCACAGATTTCAACAATACAATTTCAAATTTTAGGGCGCACAAATATATAATTAATTAACAAATGTGAAGGTTTAAGTGTGCTAAATTTTAGACTTTAAACCTTTAATGGAAAAAGAAGTTCTTTTATGAAGTCATTACAGCCATCATCCTTTTCAAACGAACTCACTGCAGACCCGTCTAGAGTTTTAGAACCTAGAAAAGTTTCCCAATCGCACTATAGCCTTGTCGATTGCCAGCAATTCAAAAATGCTGAATTGATTCATGTGAGTAAAGAATTATCCCAAAAATTAGGTTTCAATAACAATGATCTGGAAACCGAAAAGTTTGAGGATTTGGTGGTTGGTAAAGGCGACTACCATGACAAGTCCTTTGCCATGAATTATGGTGGTCATCAATTTGGGAATTGGGCTGGACAATTGGGTGACGGTAGAGCCATCAACATAGGCGAGATAGAAAACGACCAAAAAATATGGCAATTGCAGCTCAAAGGCGCTGGACCTACACCTTATTCCAGGCGTGGTGATGGTTATGCCGTTCTTAGATCCAGCATACGTGAGCATTTGTGTAGCGAGGCCATGCACCATCTAGGTATTCCTACCACGAGATCTCTTTCTCTTGCCGTTACCGGCGAGCAGGTATATAGAGACATGTTTTATGATGGCAATGCCGCCTATGAGAAAGGTGCTGTAGTCTGTCGTGTGGCTCCATCATTTATACGTTTTGGAAATTTTCAGATTTTTGCTGCAAATGGTGAGATCAAAGAACTGCAGCAGCTGGTGGATTATACGATCCGTCAACATTTCCCTCATATTGATGCTAACGATCCCGATAAATACATCACATTTTTTCAGGAAGTTGCTACATCCACATTGACCACCATCATGCACTGGCAACGCGCAGGTTTTGTGCATGGAGTAATGAATACGGACAATCTATCCATTCTGGGATTGACGATTGATTATGGACCATACGGCTGGCTGGATGATTATGATCCCAACTGGACGCCCAACACTACAGACAATCAGCATAAACGGTATCGATATGGCGCACAGCCAGAAATCGGTTTATGGAATCTATGGCAGTTGGCTAATGCTTTATTTCCGCTTATTGAAGATGCAAAAGCGCTGGAGCGTGTGCTGGATTCCTATAAAGTGTCATATCCCATTCAACGCAGGCAAATGATGCAGGCAAAACTTGGTTTGCAAACCTATGAGCCACAAGATGAGAGCCTTTTTGAGGATTTACTGGAACTGCTCGTGGCATACGAGACTGACATGACCCTTTTCTATAGAGAACTCATCACAGTAAATCATACCACAAACGCTGAAGACGCGTGGCAAACCATTTCCAAAAGCTATTACGACGTTGAGGATATGCCTGCACCTATCCAAAACCGTTGGATGGAATGGTTGACTTTGTATGTAAAACGTCTTGAAAAAGAGTCCGCTTTCGCGAAAGCGAGAACAAAACAAATGCAGCAAACGAATCCCAAGTATGTGCTGCGCAACTACATCGCGCAAATGGTCATCGATCAAGCCGAAGCTGGGAATTACAAAATGTTGAAAGAAGTTCATGAGATGCTCAAAAACCCATATGACGACCAGCCTTCAATGGATCACTGGTATGTGAAACGACCCGATTGGGCAAGAAACAAACCAGGATCATCGCAATTGAGTTGCAGTAGTTAGCAGACTGCAACAGTTCTTTTCATAGAAATTTTAAAAGTAATGAAGACCATTTTTTATTACCATGATTAATGCATACATTTGGTTTTGCAGATTGGTTAACCAGTTTGTCATGACCAAAATTTATGAGATCCTACTTTGCTCCTAGCCTTATTCTATTTCTAATCCTTTGTTTTCCATCCTGCGAATCTGTTACAGATTCACCAGTGGTGTATACTATGGAAGAATTTGAAAAAAGGCTGTCTATCGTCAAGCCTGGCGATTCCATTATACTTGCTAATGGTGAATGGAACAATACGGAATTACTTTTCAAAGCCTATGGAACTGCTGATAAGCCCATAAAACTCGTAGCAGAAACTATGGGTAAAGTCATCTTCACAGGCTCGTCCAATTTGAGGATTGCTGGAGAGTTTCTAGAAGTGCGAGGTTTAGTCTTCAAAAACGGATTTACAGAAACTGGCGAGGTAATTAGTTTTAGGGAAAATGGTGAGAATCTGGCCTACAATTCTCGTGTAACGCAGTGCGTGATTGACAACTTTAGCAATCCAGAACGTCAGGAGCCTGACAACTGGGTCGTATTGTATGGAAAAAATAACCGCGTGGACCATTCCCATTTTGCGAATAAGAAAAATAAAGGCGTCACGCTGGTCGTGCGTCTTAACTCTGAAGAGAGTCAGGAAAACAACCACCAGATCGATCACAATTATTTTGGTAAACGACAAACATTGGGCTCTAACGGTGGCGAAAGCATGCGCATAGGTACAAGTCATTACAGTTTAACCAGTAGCAATAGCGTCGTTTCTCATAACTATTTTGACCACTGCTCAGGTGAACTTGAAATCGTTTCCAATAAATCAGGTAGCAATACTTATAAAAACAATGTCTTTGATGAATGTCAAGGCACACTAACCATGCGTCATGGTAATGGTACTTTGGTTGAAAATAATGTATTTCTTGGGAACAACAAACCCAGTACTGGCGGTATTAGAGTCATCAATGGCGACCAGACGGTGCGTCACAATTATATGAGTGGTTTGAAAGGATACCGCTTTAGAGGTGCGCTAGTGGTGATGAACGGTATCTATAATGCACCCATCAATAGATACGGTCAAGTTGTAAATGCCAACATCACTAAAAATCTACTAATCGATTCTGATCACGTGCAGTTGGGTGCTGGTAGCGATGAGGAGCGTACCGCACCACCAGTAGATAGCAAAATGACCCACAATATTTTTTACAATACAAAGGTTGATTCACTGTTCACGGTTTGGGATGATATTTCCGGGATCACTTTTAAAAATAATATTATTAGTCCTAATGTTATTCCTATAGTAGAAACAGGTTTAGTGAGTCAAAAAATAGAATTCGCAAAAAATGATCGCGGATGGTTGATTCCTACCACAGATGAATTGGACATAAATTTCAAGTATGGCGTTCCTACAAAAGAAGAAACTGGAGTAAGCTGGTATCCTAAAAGCTCCAAAGAAAATGCATTCAAAGTAGGGAAAACACATCAAGTTTCCAATGCGCTCAACAGCTTATACGATGCTGCGATGGCTAGTGAAACTGGAGATATTATCGAACTTGTGGATGAAGGACCTTATGAGTTGAGCAAAAAAATCCCAGTAAATCATGCGCTCACTTTTACTTCCAATTTATCAGAAAAGCCATTAATCACCTACCAACAAACAGCTCTTTTTGAGATCAACAATGGCGGTTCTCTAGAATTGAATAACCTTAAGATAAGCGGTGCAGAAACTTCAGATAACTCTGGCAATGCAGTAATCTCCACCAGTAAATATTCAATGAATAACAACTACAAGCTCTTTATTGAGAACTGTGATTTTATGGACTTGGACATCAATCACAGCTTTGATGTATTGAGAGTCGCCAAAAATACTTTTGCAGATTCTGTTAGTATTACCAACTCTCGCTTTGAAAAGGTTACCGGTCATATCATGGCGATGGATAAAGAAACAGATGACGCTGGAATATATAATGGTGAATATATTATTATTAAAAACAACATTTTTAAGGATGTTGAAGGCAGCATCGCAACTCTCTATAGAGGTGGAAACGATGAAAGCACCTTTGGTCCATTTCTGGAAATGAATAATAATGTTCTTAATCATGTGGGCTATGGTAAGCGCAATAAGTCTAACGGCAGTATTAGTTTACATGGTGTTCAGGTTCAGGATATTCATTCCAACTTATGGATTCAAAGTGCATCTATTGCAACACATTTGGTGGTTGGAGATCCTATTGTTAATATCACCAACAATAATTTTTATCAAACACCAACACCGGTAATCACAGGTGATCAACGCTTCGTTCTAAAAAACAATACGAGTATCGATCCGCAATTAAATGCAAACTATCAACTTCCTGATACTTCTCCATTGAGAACCACCGGAAAAAACGGATCTATCATAGGCCTTCAAGAAAATTAAATCTGTGCAGAAATCCATTCTACTTTTTTTAATTATTCATATCATCTGCACTTCTTGTGATGAGAAAACGTCCGTGATAATGGCGGACGCTGCTTACAACGATAAGTATCCATCCTTGATGATTGCTCATGACGCGTTAGAAGGCCTTCAAAATAGCATGGATAAATATCCACTATGGGATGCAACGGTAAAAGCGAACATTAAAGAAATCAGCGATGTAATTAAAGATAGCATAGAAGTACCTATTCCCAAGGATATGGCTGGTGGCTATACGCATACACGCCACAAGAACAATTATTTGAATGCTCAAAAAGCAGCGGTGTTGTATCAAATTACTCAAGAAGAACCGTACGCGATCTATGTAAGAGATATGCTGCTGGAATATGCCAAAATCTATAAAGACCTGCCCCTACATCCTGAACCTAGATCCTATGCTAGAGGGAAACTATTCTGGCAATGCCTCAATGATGCTAATTGGTTGGTCTACATGAGTCAAGCATATGATGCTATCCATTCATATTTGACTCCGCAAGAAATAAGCATATTGGAAAAACATCTTTTTGTTCCCATGGCAGATTTTCTTTCGCTGGAAACGCCACAATTTTTCAATCGCATTCACAATCATAGCACTTGGGGCAATGTAGCTGTAGGCATGATAGGGTTAGCTATGGATAATCAAGAATTGATTGATAGAGCTTTGTACGGTATGGAAATCGATAGCACTACCATAGGGCAAAAAGATAATGATGGCGGCTTTATTCGCACGGCAGATCAAAAAGCTGGTTTTTTGGCAAATCTGGAAGAGCCTTTTTCACCTGACGGTTATTATACAGAAGGTCCATATTATCAACGCTATGCCATGTATCCATTTTTAGTATTTGCCCAAGGCCTGCAAAACAAACGACCAGATCTCAAGATTTTTGAATACAAAGACAGTGTGTTGCTTAAAGCGGTAGATGCCTTACTCCAACTCACAGATTCTGACGGTGATTTCTTTCCCATCAACGATGGTCAAAAAGGGATGTCCTACTATTCCCGCGAGTTGGTAAGCGCTGTAAATATTGCGTATTACTACGGTTCCAGAAATCCTTCTTTAGTAGATCTAGCCATAAAACAAGGCCAGGTGCAGCTGGATCAAACAGGACTTGCCGTGGCACAGGCAGCTGCAAATGGGAACGTAAAGCCATTTGAGAAAAGGTCCTTAATGTTGCGTGATGGTTCTCAAGGCGATGAAGGTGGCCTAGCAGTCATACGCAGCGATAGACAGGATCTTGAACTGCTGTTTAAATTCACTGGCCAAGGACTAAGTCACGGTCATTACGACAAGCTTTCCTACTCGCTATATCAGGATGGTCATGAAGTAATTCCAGATTATGGACTGGCTCGTTTTGTGAACGTAGAACAAAAAAATGGTGGTGGCTATCTCAAGGAAAACAAGACCTGGGCAAAACAAACCGTTGCTCACAATACGTTGGTACAGGATGAGAAGTCCCATTTTGATGGTGATTATGAAACCGGCGCAGCACATCACTCGCAATTGGAGTTTTATGATTTCGCTTTCGCGAAAGCGAAAATAGTTCAAGCCACAGAACAAAATGCCTATCCTGGAACCTCCATGAATCGCACGATAGCGATGCTGCAGGTGCCTGGCGTGGACCACGATGTAGTTGTTGATATTTTAAAAATCAATTCCAACGAGTCCCATCAATATGATTTACCCTTATACTATCAAGGCCAGATTTTGCAAGTCAATCAGAAAGTAAAGAAAGGCAATGAGCTAAAACCATTAGGCACTCAAAACGGATATCAACATCTATGGAAAAGTGGTGTTGCGACGGCAAATTCCGACAATACCACATTGAACTGGCTGGATGCCTATAAACGTTTTTATACGGCGACCATGGCTACAAGTCAAGGAGACCAGTTGATATTTGTGGATTTGGGAGCAAACGATCCTTTCAACAATCTAAAAACACAGCCAGGTGTTATACAGCGTAAATCAACTACCAAAGAAGCCGTTTTTGCCATGGCGATTGAAGCTCACGGCAGTTATGATCCCGTATCAGAATTGAGCAGTGGTGCTTATGGTAGTTTAAGTAACTTAGAGATCGTGTCCAGCAATGAGGATTATATTGGTTTGGTGTTAACCACTAAAAAAGGTATCATGCAAATGCTCATCGTGACATTGAGAGATCACGAAAAGGACACCGATCACGATATGACAATCAATAACAAAAATTATAAATGGACCGGACCCTATTGGTACGGTCAAATCAATTAATAAACAGATGAAATCATTCGGAACAAGTAAAGAGTTTCTTTTTGACGCAGATCAAGAATGGGAAACCGTAGGCGAAGGCGTGAAACGTAAAATAATGGGTTATGACGACAAGATCATGCTTGTCAAAGTGCACTTTGAAAAAGGCGGTGTAGGTGCGATGCACCAGCATCATCATTCTCAAGTGACCTATGTCGAGAGTGGCGCATTTGAAATGACCATAGATGGCGAGACTAAAACATTGAAAACTGGCGACAGTTTTTACATTCCTACTAACGTCATGCATGGCGCTTTATGCCTTGAGGCCGGTATGTTGATCGATGTATTCTCGCCCATACGAGAAGATTTTATGGAATAAAACCAATATTGTGAGAGTAGACAAATTCATTATCAATGAGAAGGCCAGCATCCAGAAGTTGATCATTGCAGATATCAAGCAATTGATCAACAATAAAAATCTAGAGCCTGGAGATAAATTGCCGTCTGAAAGAGTACTTGCAGACAAGTTTCGAGTACCCAGAAATATTGTTAGGGAAGCCATTCAAAAATTGGAATTCTATGGACTTGTCTATAGCGTCCCTCAAAGCGGAACCTTTGTAGCAAACATAGGCGTGACCGCGATGAATGGAATGATCGATGATATCATGGATCTGGAAACACCTGATTTCAAATCGCTGGTGGAAACGAGAATTCTGTTGGAGCTTAAAACGGTCTGTCTTGCAGCTAAAAATAGATCACAAGAAGAATTGAAGAACATCAAAGCAGCGATGGAAGCCTATCAAGAAAAGGTACTCAACGGTGAGAGCGCCGTACAAGAAGACCTGCTTTTCCATTTGGCGATTGCGAGAGCTAGTGGCAACACGACCTTGAGAACCTTGATGTTAATCATAACTCCAGGAATCATCACAAACTTTGAGAAACACCACGTTTGTGGCAAAGACCTAGCGATCAAAGGTATAAGCCAGCATGAAGCGATTTATAAGACCATCAAAGAAAAAGATGAGGTTGCGGCAAAAGCAATGATGAAAACACACTTTTCAGAACTTTATAAATACTGCAACCAGAACGAAAATAACCAAAACTAAAAACGAGAACATGAAAGAATCAAACGGAAAAATAGCCGTCATAACCGGAGCTACTGGCGGTATAGGATTTGCCGTAGCAAAAAGGTTAGGTAATGATGGTTATACTGTAGTATTGAACGGTATCGATGATCAAGCTGGAGCAGATCGCGTGGCCGAATTAAAAGCTGAAGGAATTACAGCAGAGTATGTAGGCTTTGACGTTACTAAAGATGAACTGGTAACGGCCCACATTAAAAAAATAGGTGAGAAATACGGTAAGATAGATGTGCTGGTCAACAATGCTGGTGGTCTAGGTGGCCGTTCAAGATTTGAAGAAATGACAACGGAATTCTATCGGTCTGTGATGGCTTTGAATCTGGACTCTGTGTTTTTTGCCTCTAGAGCTGCGATTCCGTTTCTAAAAAAAGGTGAAGATCCTACTATTATCAACTATACCTCTAATGCTGGATGGAATGCCGGTGGACCTGGAGCTGGTATTTATGGAACTTCTAAGGCTGGAGTTCACGCGATTACCAGAGCTCTAGCAAAAGATCTTGCAGAATATGGCATACGCGTCAATGCGGTATCGCCGGGAACCATAGACACGCCTTTCCACGCGCAGATAAAATCAACTAAACCTGAAGTCTTTGCATCCTGGGCCAATAACATCATGCTAGGTAGGCTTGGTCAACCTGAAGATGTGGCTGGAGTGGTGTCGTTTCTAGCCAGCAAAGATGCCGCTTTCCTCACTGCAGAGACCATTCAAGTAGGTGGTGGTCAAGCCTTAGGGATCTAATGAAAGCTTGATAAGGCATCTTAGCCTTGGAAAAGCATTGGATAAAAAAAGCCCGATCTTTCGATCGGGCTTTTCTAATTCTTTTTTTCAATTATTTTAAAGCGTCATGTCCCCAATTTTTAAGGGCATAGTACCATGGGCTGGTTTCCACATCACTGCTTGGCTTTTGGGATTCATGCAGGTTTTGATGATAGTAACCTACAGTTTCATTGATCTTATCCCAGTTCGCCTTAGTCAGGTCAGATTTGTTTTTACTCTTAATTTTCAAGATACTACGACCACTGGAGTGACCTATGGTCTCGCCATTGTCCATTTCCTTTCCAGCGTTTTTAGACTCGTCAGTTTCTAACCAGTCTTCCAACTCTTTACTCGTCATATTTTGTTTGGTTTGAAATTCTTCCCAGACTTCTTCTTTATCGTAATCTGCCATTTGTACTCGTTACTCTTTATTAGCAATTGAAAACACTTAATATTTTAGGTCACTTGATCTACTAGATGTTATCTAGACTACCAGATTCACCTACATCCATTTTTTCACCAGTGATGGCGCCATAGCCCATTTTAAACAAGCTCACCAATGCATTGGATTTAGAATCCCAGTAGTGTCCTTCTTCTGGGTGGAACGTAATCACCGTAATATTAGGATCATCCTTACCATCAAACCAGTTGTCATCACTTGAAGAATATAAATCATGAATCAACGCCTTATCACGTGTTATCACGGCCTTTCCATAGACACTTAAAAATTCCATGGAGTGCTTTTCAGAATACAACAATTGACATCTGGAATCGCTTTCAATATTAGCATTGTGTTCGCTGTCGGCATTACTAAGGAAATATGTAGTTCCATTGTCATCCACTCGTTTTGTACTCATAGGTATCGCGTGCAGTGGTGTCTGGTCTAAATGTGTTAGCATCATGGCAAAATCGATACTTTCTACCATTGTTTTATATTTCTGTTGTGCCTCGTCGTTGGATAAATTTTTTGTGCTCATATCTTTTTATTTTAAAGATATTGAGGTTTACAACGCACGATAGCCAACTAAATATCAATTTTATCTGGATACTGCCAAATTATGTTAACGAGCGACGATATTTATGAAGAGCTCGCTTTCGCGAAAGCGAACTCTTAAGACAACAGGGATCTATTTAAGAGCTTCCAGGAGCACGACACCATTTTGGGCCATTACTTCTATTCTACCATTTTTGATTTCGAGGGTTTGATCCGTATAAGCATTATGGAGCTGTTTTTGATCTTTGAAAACTTTGGAAACATCTACCGTTGTGTTACCATCAGGCAATCCAACACCTATGATGACATCGTCTTTGTAGTCCTTTTTTTCATAAAGCCTAGCGGTCACGTATCCAGGTCCATCATAAACTAAATCGTAGGCCTTACCAGCACCAACCGCTGGATGCTTACTGCGGAAGGTTCCCAGTTTTTGCCAATGCTTTAAAGTATTTTGATCAATGCCATCCCAGTTCATATTGGTACGCAAATTAGCGTCACCTTGTGCGTTTTCTGCAATGAGAACTCTTGCGGTTTCGTCACCATAATAGACCTGTGACATTCCAGTGGTTAGCAAAAGTTTAGTGCCAGTTTCCATTGAATTTTCTCTCATGGGATCCAATGGCTGGCCATCATCATGGGAACTGATGTAGTTCATAAATGCAACATCACCAGTGGTAGTTGAGGCATTGAGACTGTCATTGATGGACTGATATTGGGTGAACAGTGATTTATAATCTTTTTTGGCATCTTCTTTAAAGCCAAAATTGATCATCGCATCATATCCAGAATCGAAATAATTGACTGGATCGCCATTAAAATAATATTCCCGACCACCTGCAGCATAGTAGCCATAGAGTTCGCCTAGAATAAAGAACTCATCATCATGAATCATCTCATCAGGATGAAGGTCTTTCCACTCTTCATAGGCTATCCTGGATTGCTCTATAAAAGTGGTCCATACTTCTTCTTCTACATGTTTAACGGTATCAATTCTAAAACCATCCACACCGGTCTCGCGAGCATAGTCAGTGACCCATTTGATAATGTAATTTACCGGTGTTCTTGCCAGTCCAGAGTTTTTGAAGAACGTGTCCAATTCTTCCATCTCTTGATCATAACGGCCTTCCTGCTTCCATTTTTCGGCTAGTAGTTGTGGTAGCTCAACTTCGGTAGTACTATCTGTTCTTATGTCTGGTAGATTATTGGTTAGCGTACAGCTTACCGCAGTTTCTTGATCTTGATAGGTACAGGTAGGTCCAGTGCGTACCCAATCGTCAGGCCACTGTGGATCTTGCGCCGTTACAGGTCCTGTGTGATTGATTACCACGTCGAGTAAGATTCTGATGTTCTTACCATGAGCAGCTTTCACAAGTTCCTTAAATTCTTCCATGGTGCCATAGGAAGGCTCTACTGCCGTCCAGTCTTTAGCCCAATATCCATGATACGCATATGTAAAGCCCGTGCCTTCATCAACGCCACCTTTTACTTGTTCAAAAATGGGCGTGAGCCAGATGGCATTCACACCTAGATCTGTAAAGTAATCTTCTTCTATTTTTTGTTGTATTCCCGCAAAATCGCCGCCTTCAAAGCCTCTTAACACCGCAGTTTCTTCATCTCTTTTGACTATTGTATCGTTTGCAGTGTCCCCATTGTTAAATCGATCTGTCAAGAGAAAATATACATTTGCTGCATCCCAATCAAAGTAAGTCTCAGCTTGCACCGTTGGAACAGTATCTGGGTTTTTGTTAGAGTTGCAACTTGCACATAAAGCCATAAGGCATATGGATAATAAGAAGTTCTTCATTTTGTACTTTTAGATCTTCTCAAAAATAGGAAAATATAGCTTCTATACTAAGTCCCAATGGGTAAGAAATACCGTTAAAAACCGACTTAACCGTTCATGGAGATCTATCTGGATATACTGCTCAACTCATTTACTGATTATGGTAATTACCTGTGGAGCGAGATAACACAGCCCGCTTGGGATAACTATTTCTATTGGTTGGTAGGTTTGTCGCTTTTAGTGTTTGGGCTTGAAATCTGGTTGCCGTGGAGAAAAGACCAGAAGATTTTCCGAAAAGATTTTTGGTTGGATCTATTCTACCTTTTCTTCAATTTTTTTCTGTTTTCGTTAATTGGTTACAATGCTCTATCAAACGTAGGTGTTCAATTGTTCAACGACTTGCTGAATTTCGTTGGGTTGGAAAATGTGGTCGCGTTTGAAGTACGCAGCTGGCCAGCCTGGTCACAACTGCTTCTTATGTTTATAGTCGCAGATTTTATCCAGTGGAATATCCACAGATTATTACATAGAGTGCCGTGGTTGTGGGAATTTCATAAGGTGCACCACAGCGTCAAAGAGATGGGTTTTGCGGCACAATTTAGATTCCATTTTATGGAAACCATCATTTATAAGACCTTACAATACGTGCCACTGGCAATGATAGGTTTTGGGATCCAACAGTTCTTTGTGGTCCACATGTTGGGCGTATTCATTGGTCACCTAAATCACGCAAACCTCAACTGGGATTATGGACCATTCAAATACATTTTGAACAATCCCAAAATGCACCTGTGGCACCACGCCAAAGAACTACCTGAAAACCATAAATACGGGATGAATTATGGTTTGTCGCTCAGCATTTGGGACTACCTTTTTGGAACGGCGCATGTTCCCTATCACGACCCCAATCTAGAATTGGGATTTGCGGGAGACGAAGATTTTCCTGAGGATTTAGGTGGGCAAATGACCCGACCTTTTAAGAGTAAGTAAGACTGTCGTGATATCGCTTTCGCGAAAGCGAACTCAATCAAAAAAGTGGAACGATTCTCAACGTACCCTACGTTTGTTGATCATCGGTTCCACTTCGAAATAAATCCTTTTTCCTTGACTATTACTTTATAATGTAAATTTATCTTGCTAAGGGAATTTATGGAAAAAATAATAGGGTAGTAAACGGGTAGTGTGCCGCTATTACTTGATAATCATCTCATTTTCAATATCAAAAAAACATCTATTCGCTACAAGATTTCTCCATTTGAGGACTTTACGATTTGATAAGCTTCTTTGCGGTTGGAAACTTCCAGCTTTTCATAAACCTTTTTGACATGGAATTTTACCGTGTTGATGGAAATGTAAAGTTCATCTGCGATTTCCTTATTGGTTTTTCCAGCGGCAATTAGATCCAGGACTTCGCTCTCTCGCGAGGTTAGGTCAAATTTTGTGAAGATGTTGTCCTGACCCAATTGATTTTTCTCAAGCTCTTCATTCAAAAAAGATATTTGTGAGAGATAAAATTTCATTTCTTCACGCATCTGGTTTTGATTGCGTTCCATCACTCTAAGTCTATAAAGAATGGCTAGCGTGATAATGACCATTTCTACTAGAGCGCCCACTTTAAGGTAGCTTTTCTTCATCTCAAAAAACTGCAGATCAAACGCTGGACCTAAATAGAATAAGATCGCAAGGATCATCATGAAAAAATAGGCCACACAAAACACGATGGCAAAACTTTGAACCCGAATAAGTAAAAGAGATGAGATCCAAGAGCTTAAAAAAATGTACAAACACACAAAATAGATCCCAACCAAAAAGAGATAGTCCTGGGTCGAGAAATACAGAGCCAACAAAATCATGCTTAAAACGGCTAGTACCCAATAACTGTAAACCAAGAATGGGAAATAATTCTTGATCTTGACACTCTCGTTTGCAAAAACAGCGCACATCAAACCACCTATAGAAATGGAAAGTGGTTCCGTTATTTCCTTCATGGAATCTGACAAACCCAAAATTTCTACCAGACCATCCCGATGCGCAATGACTGATAGAATCAAAAACAAGAAAATGGAATAAAATAGAAATGAGAAATCCTTTGAATTATAGAACAAACCCATATTCAAAAGAAAGCAAACGGTTGCAAAACCATAAAAAAGACCCATTCCTATATGGTTGATGACCGTTGCTCGCCTAAAGTCCTCTCTACTCTTAATGGTATAAGGGAAATAGGCCTCTTTATCGATAAGCATTTTAATATAGGTAGGCGCTTCCTGATTTAAATAAAAGCTTGTAAAACCAGTAAACCTATCCAGCTTTATCGGGTTTGAATTGGAAAAGCCCTCTATCTTTTTAATGTGATTGTTTTCAAGCTGGAAAATGGTTTCCCTTGAAGGTGAGATTTTCAACCAGTAGATTCCTTGTTGCAAACCATTGGAATAACCGCTAGATATTGGCTTAAAATCTTGAACCTCCATTTGAGGTAGTGTAAGATCGCCGGTCTGATCGTAATATATACCTACCTCTTGAGCCTTGACGGTCCAAGTAAAGAGTATCAAAAAACACAGATAGAAGAAACGGAACAATCTTGAAAATTTTGAACCCAACAAATTAAGGTAAAATTCCTACAATCCGTAATGCTTTTTAAGCATGCGTTCATATCGTTTTTCTGGAAGTATCTTTTTAAGCACGATAGAAAACTTTTGTAAAAAGCTACCTACTTTATAATGAATGCCTGGATTCTTCATTTCGATGATCTCCTTGATTTTTTTGGCCACCTCAATAGGATCGCTACCATCGTCTACATGATCGTCGATCAATTTTAAGGTATGGGAATAGCCAGCAGCGTAGTCACTTCCTTCCTTAAACGGTGAATGAAACCTACCGGCAGCAATATTTGTGGCAAAATCACCTGGAGCAACGTTGCTAAAGTGAATATTAAGATGCGCACATTCCATACGGTAAGCCTCTGTAGCGATTCCCAGCGCTCCTTTACTGGCACTATAAATACCGCGATATGGTAATCCCATATAACCTGCGATACTGGTAATATTAATGACACGACCACTGCGTTGCTGACGCATGATGGGCAAGACGGCCTGTAGCACTCTTAAGGGACCGTAAAAGTTGGTTTCCATGGCATTCTTGACCTCTTCTATAGGCGTCTCTTCCATAGGTCCAGTGATTCCAACGCCAGCATTGTTGATTAGAATATCAATGGTTTTTTCTTTCTCGATTATGGTAGAAACGGCTGTAGAGATAGATGCTTCATCCTGCACATCCATGGCAACTAACGGGACTGGAGAATCTGGATATCGATCGGGATTGCGACTGGTGCCGTAGACAGTGTATCCGGCTTGTTGTAAATAAATAGCGATGGCCTTTCCTATTCCAGACGAGCCGCCGGTAATCAAAACTACTTTTTTCATAAACACTTAATATTCAGATGTTTATATTTCGGTATAAAGCACAAAAAAAGGCAAGCTACCTACATCACACCGCTACGACCGCTTACCTTTGCTGCGTTCCCGCCCTGGAGGAGTTCAGCAGGAGCTGGTTGTGTAGGACTTGCCCGGTGCAAATATAAGGTCTCCTTTGAGCTGTGCAAAGGTTTTTAAGCATCATTTTTCTCACTATATTTCGGCAACATAACAAGTCCATGATGAACTGGAAATATTGCGTTTTAGTTGCCTTTGTAGCACTCTCATTATCAAGTTGTAAAACAGAGTTGGACCGATTCAAGTCCAACTATTCTCTGGAAATAACCAATGAAAAAAATAATTGGAGTGATGATGATACCGTGCAAATTTCTTTGGTGGACGACGCTTCCATGGGTGCAGACAGTATCGTATGGTATCAAAATGCCCGTAAATTAGAGGATGCTGAGGGTAATACGCTTTCGCGAAAGCTAACTAACCAACCTCTAGGTACACTTACCTACAAGGCTGTGGTCTACCGCAATAATATGGTGGCCACCGCTGCAACGAGCATAAACCGAATGAATCCTGCAGCACCAAAGATTTATAATTACAATATTGTAAACACTTACCCTCATGATGAGTCGGCTTATACGCAAGGGCTTGAGTTCCACAATGGGAAATTATACGAAAGTACTGGGCAATATGGGGAATCTGATGTACGTATCACACAAGTGGAAACTGGAGAGGTACTGGAGAAAAAAGAACTGGGCAAAGACATATTTGCAGAAGGCCTTACCATTCTAGATGACAAGGTGTATCAATTGACCTGGAGAAGTCGTTTTGGGTATGTTTATGACCTTAACCTTAATGAAACTGATACATTTAAATACAATCAAAGTAAGGAAGGTTGGGGCTTGTGCAACGACGGTGAGTTTCTGTATAAAAGCGATGGTAGCGACAAGATCTGGAAACTGGATCCTGATACCTATGAAGAGCTGGAGTATATCCAGATAGTTTCCAATAAAAAGACGTTTGAAAAAATCAATGAACTGGAATATGTTGACGGTAAAATCTATGCAAACATCTATCAGGAAAACGCTGTTTTTATTTTAGACCCCAAAACAGGTGCGCTGGAAGGTGTCCTAAACATGACTACTTTAAAAGATCAAATCCCTAACTGGGACAAAGAAGATAATGTCCTTAATGGTATTGCTTATGACAAGTCTACCAACCGTTTATTTGTGACTGGAAAACGCTGGCATAAAATGTTTGAAATAGAAATCACAGAATAGATTGGACCACAGCCTTCCCATTTTTGAAGATCAACGCACGGTTTCTCGTGATGAAATCGATGACCTAGACCATGTCAATAATGTCGTTTATGTCCAATGGGCTAATGATATTGCCATGAAACACTGGTTGACGGTGGCACCTCAAGAAATTCTTGACAAATATGATTGGGTCATGATCAAACATTGTATCGAGTATAAAAGATCTGCAGTATTAAACGATCTTATCAAGATCAAGACTCAAGTAGGACGAGCAACAAATGTTAGGTACGAGCGTTTTATAGAGATCTACCATGCAGCGACCAATAAATTACTGGCCAAAACGGTATCTGACTGGTGCGCTATAGACAAAGAAGGAAAACCGGTGCGCATCTCTCAAGAATTGCGAGACCTTTTTGAAATAAAGGAATGAAAAAACAGCTACTTACCGGATTGATCTTGATCCTCATTATAGGACTATCGTCTTGTCGTAATGATTTTGAATTTGCCCAAAGCTCTGGTAATCTAGGATTCTCCCAAGACACTATTTTTCTGGATACTATTTTTAGCAACATAGGCAGTAGCACCAGGACTTTTAAAGTGTACAATCGTAGCGATGATGATATCGTAATTCCAAGAGTAGCGTTATCAAGAGGTAATGATTCCAGATACCGACTGGCAGTAGATGGTGTCCCTGGACAGATATTTGAAAACGTAGAATTGTTAGCTAACGATTCTCTTTATGTTTTTGTAGAAACAACGGTGGACATTGATGACTTTTCTAGTGGTAATGAATTCCTATATGAGGACGTCATTGAATTTGATATTGGTGCAAATCAGCAGAATGTTCAACTCATAACACTGGTAAAGGATGCCATATTTTTATTTCCAGAACGTGATGCGACTGGGATAGAAGAAACCCTATTGTTAGGAACAGATGATGAGAACAATGAGATTAGGATTTCAGGATTTTTCCTGGATGACGATCAACTCAACTTCACCAATGAAAAACCTTATGTAATCTATGGGTTTGCCGCTGTGCCGCCAGACAAGACGATGACCGTAGAAGCTGGAGCACGTTTATTTTTTCATAATCAAAGTGGCATTATTGCCGCAAATGAATCCAGTGTAAAAATCAATGGCGCCCTTTCCACCACAGAGGCCATGGAAAATGAAGTCATTTTTGAAGGTGATCGATTGGAGCCTTCTTTTGAAAATGTCACTGGGCAGTGGTTTGGAATCTGGTTGACGGATGGTAGCAAAAATCACGAGATATCTTATACTACCATCAAAAATGCAAGCATCGGTATTATCATGGACAACCAGAACCAGGTAGCTGACGGAGCTACTTTAAAAATTGATAATTCCAAAATTTTTAACTCTTCTAATGTTGGTTTATTGGCTACTACTGCAAACATAACGGCCGAAAATCTAATCATTCACAATGCTGGGCAATCAGCTCTTGTAGCTAGATTAGGTGGTACCTATGCGTTCAATAATTGCACGATCTCAAACTACTGGAATAAAGGTTTTAGACAAGACCCAGCACTCTTTGTTTCCAACACTATCCCAAACACTGAACTCACTGAGCCTTTGACACAATTCAGTTTTACAAACGGTATCGTTTATGGCGATCGTAATATTGAATTCATCTTAGGTGCCTTTGATGGTGTGGACTTCAATTATTCCTTTGAGAACAGCCTATTGCGTTTCAATGATTTATTTGATGACTTTGCCCAAAATGCGCTATACGATTTTAATAATCCAGCCATTTTCTCTCAAGTCATTCTAAATCAAGAGCCTCTTTTTGAAGATGTTGCTCGTAATCTACTACGAATAGACGATGAGAGCGGCGCAAATGCCATCGCAAACTCCAGTACTGCTACCACGATAGACATTAGTGGTGCTTTGCGTGGCGATGAACCAGATGCCGGTGCGTTTGAAAGTGTGGATTTAGAGTTATAAGGCTCACGATAATTTTGGCTGTAGACGTAGGAAATCTACTAATAGCTCAAAATATCAAGTTAAAATCACTCTACTTTTACCCAATTGTCGATCGATTAACTGTTTATCGACTTAATTAAACGTTATTTGAAAGAATAATTCGTTGATTAAACTTTATAGTTCTTATATTGAACGCATATTTAGAATAAATAAAAAGCCAAGTAAAAGATTCCCTAAATCTTGAACTTGGCTTTCTTTTTGTACTCATATTTGTACCAGTAAAGGAATAGCAACATAAATATTGATGCGCGTAAGTATCATATTCGGTTATCTGAAATTTATTGAATCTTGCTCAGAGATTCATACTTCTTAAGAAGAGATTACGCATCTCTTCATAGATAAAAGGATGCTATTCCCAGTCTGGCATAAAGGCATTATTAAATAAGTCGTTTCTAGGATTCACAATATTTGAGTTGATATCAATTACTTGAATGGTACCACCAGAATTACTATCGTTAGACCTATTATTCACAATGATTTGAGCATCTGTTGGTGAGAATCTTGCGTCTAAGTCATTCGTCCCAGCTATCTTGTCATCTGACTCATCAGTGGCAGTCGATGTGCTAAAGGTGTGTACAAAAACCCTCGAATTAATTTGACGATAATTAGAACTTTCAAATTCAGAAACATCATAGGTATATAATAATTTGCTATTATCAATACTTAATTCTAAACCACCAGCGGCACCCTTTACACCACTTAATACAGTGTTTAAAACCTGTCCTGCTTCTGAAATCGTAAAGATCTCGACATTGTAACCACTAAAGTTATTGGTTTTAAGGGCTATTACACCATCATTATAGTCAACCTCTGTAATCAGATTTCCATTGCTTAATTGAAATACTAACGATAAACCACTACCATCTGCGTTTATCCTATACAATTTGTCTAGCGATGGATAATAGATAACTGATCCATTATTATTCCATGAAATATCTACTTCATCCATGTTAAATCCTGCTACAGGAACCGTATTAGTCACCTGGCGCTTATTTCTTCCATCTTGATCCATCACGAATACATGCGTATTAGCACCAACGCTGCGCAAAAAGGCGATCTTTGAAACCACTCTATTAGTCCGCGGGCGGTAACTGTTATTTGAAGAAGCCGTTAGTTGGATTTCGTTCCCATCAGCATCTGCACTATAAATAATATTATTCCCAGATACTTTGCGCACATAATGAAATCTATTTGCTGGAAACGGAGCCGTCGTAAAACTATTTACTGTGCTATTCACGGATTCGTTAACACCATCATTCACTGTAACCTGCCAAAAATATGAGGTCCCAAACTCTAAAGTCACTTCCTGTTCACTCGTCTCAAGATCAGTAAATCGTTGGACAGCATCAGTCGTCGCATTACGAATTTCAAGAGTATAAGTCAAAGCATCCTCATCTGGATCTGTTGCATCCCAATTAAAAGTGACTTCAGAATTGATGTTAGTTGCATTGTCTTCAGGAAAAATGAGGTCTGGAGCCACTGGCGGCCTATTATTAGCAGTTGATAATTGAAGCTCAAAAACAACTTGTGTATCCTCATCAGTCGCCACTTCGGCAGACTCAAACTCAACTAAAAAGCCCTCTTTCTCTGCCTTCACTGCATAAGTTCCCTGTTCAGCCTCGATAGAAAATTTCCCTGAAGCATCTGTAAAGACCGTATTGGAATTAGGATTAGTTGAAATTTTCACATTGACTAGCGGTTCGAATGTGATGTCTTGGACAACCGTTCCAGTTATAGTCCCTCTACCACCATCTATAGAAAGTGTTTCTTCCGTACATCCTGCTACTAAAATCGCCAGGACAGCGATGATCAAATATTGTAACTTTCTCATTGTCCTTGATTTGAATTTTGATTAGTTCGCTTTCGCGAAAGCGAATCCACAATAATGCCTGTGCTATCATTTTCATTTTGCCGTTTGCTTAATCTTTTAAGCTCTCTGGCTTCACGACGTTGTATGTAATTAGGTGAGTTTTCTTTTGCCTGATTATTACCCAAATAAATATTGATTCCTGCGCCAAACTTATAGTACTGGTCATCACGTACTCCAGCAACCTCGTAATCCATTTGATCGCTAAACACAACGTTGTAATCACCATAAACCTTTATTCCAATGCTAGGAGAAATCAAGTACTCAAACCCTAAGCCTGCTTGCGCCTTAAAGTCGCTAATTTTAAAACTATTAGCAAAATTAATTCCTGGACCTGCATATATAAAAGGGGAGAATTTCTCATAAGGTAAAACGGTGAATTCTAAATTCAGGTCTGTACTTACAAATTGCCTATTAAGCAATCCCGTATTTTTAATACGGTAGCCGTTACCCTGGGCATTGATGCCTAAGAATGGTGAGAGGTTGTACTTTAGACCTGCAGTCAGAGAGTATTCATAGTAGGGATTTCCTAAATCGTTATTTGCGTAAGTACCACCCGCACCTGCTTCAAAGCGCCATTTACTGCGACGGTCTAGAAGCTCGCGTTGATATACGTCTGTACGTTCTGCAACTTCTTTTTCGCTTCTATAATCGGTTATCAACTTTTGCGCTACTGTATCACCTCCTTCAGGGTACCACAAGCCCACTTCGATTCCTTCTATTATCAATGCTTCAACAGCCTTTTCGATAGCTTCCTTAACAGCTAATTGGCCCGGTTCATTTCTTGTGAATCCAGTTTCGGCTTCTAGTAAGCGCCTAAAGTTTACATATCTAAACAGACTTGCGTCGACAGCCTGTGAGTAAATTGATTTAGAAACATAAACCGTTTTTGCAATTTTACCAGTTTGTGTATTCACGGCTCTCAAATAAATGGTGACACGATCTTGACGGTATTTACTGGATCCTCCCGCGCCAAAATATCGTGCGCCCACTCCACCAGTTAATACGTTAGTGTCATATGAAACAATACCACCTTCTATTAATACACCTGCATATAATAATGCTGGTAAAGGTTGTTGTTGAGTACCTGTTTGAAGAGCATAATCTTTACGTGTCGTATTAATAATCTGACGTTCATTAAGCAAATTGTCTAGATTTTCTCTTTCTATAGGTGTAAACCATCGAGAATCTTCAAGTGCCTTAATTAGAATTGTTGTTCCACCTTGAGTAACCGCATTACTAAAGGTAGAACCATTTTCGGTTTGCTTAAATTGACCTGTTTGATCTTCAAATCGATAAACTCCAACTACAGCGGGTGCTGTTGGTGGTGGCAGGTTCCTTAAGGTGTAGGTCGCATCTGTAGTTTCACCTATTCTCGCGTTCTGTATGTCTAATGGCTGGCTAAAGTAAGAACCACAGCTGGTGACTATCAACAAAAGCAATATAAGCCCAAGCGGCCTTTTGAAGTAATTCATGGACGCTCTTTTAGTTATTTGGTATAACTACCTGGGTGGTATCTCCAGTACTCGTGTCCAATATATTGACCACTAAACCGTCTAGGGATTGTAGAACCTCTACCTCTAGATTACCAAAAGAAAAAGTACCTGGCTGCAAACCCTCGTTAAAATCAAATTGAGACTGTAAAAGGGATCTCGACAACTGACTTAGAAGCTGCCTGTTGAGCCCGTCAGCGAAAGAGTCAAGATCTGATTGATCTTCTCGACCGCGACTCGCATTGGGATCAGTAAATTTATTTTGAGCCTCTGCACTTTGAAGCATCCACTGGTAGTTGAAGGTATCACCTCCAAAAGCAGGATTAATAGGTTTATAGGTGAATTGCTGTGCGCTGAGATCTGTACAAAAGCAAAACGCAAATAACAACGGGAGCAGTGTTGTAATTTTCTTGAGCATATTTAGTTATTTAATTGAGCTTGAATTAATTTATCTTTTTGAAATTTTTGATAGACCAAACGAATACAGTAATCGCCCATTTGTTCAATGAAATCCAGGTTAGGGTTTAGAAAAAATTGGTAGATTACCTCAGTTCCTACAAGCACCTCGATCCTTGTAAAGCGACCTTGACCAAACTGTTCATTTATAGTGACTACTTTACTACCATTTAAACGGTACTTCTTGTATTCCTTATAAAAGTAATCGTAAAATCTACGAGCTGGTGCCGTCCTTATATCTCTAGTGACTAAACCCGTGATTTCAATACCGTCATAAGTAGTGACTGGTTTCTTTTCCAGTTGTATGGTGTTAGGTTCTATCCTTTTTAGATCTTTGCCTATTAACTTATCATCTTCATCATAGATTAATAACATGATTGTCAATAAGTCTGGAATATTCAGGTTTACTTTAGTTGTAGATAATACACCTTGAGTTTTTGATTTTAAGACTCCTCTACCCGTTTGATTGTTTTTAGTGTTGTTATTTGTGGCGGTATCTTTTTTAATTACAGCTAATTCATAATGTATACTTTGGTCCGCATCTGTCAGGTTGGAGGCCATACCCGTAATATTTAAAAAACCTCCTTGATCCTCCATCAAAATTTCGGCTTTGACAGTTTTGTTATAAAGAGATTCTTGGGCTTCTGAAAAGCCGGTAATTAATAAAAGAAGAAATAATGCATATTTCATTTAGTTGTGTATGATGAATGCTGCTTTACCAATTCCTGTTTGTTGTAATTGTAAACGTTCAGAAATACTATTTTTCCCTACACTTATTATGGAGTTATAACTACCATTTTGCTGTACATCAACATTGTGAGTTTCTGCGCCGTGTAGGCTATAATCTAAGAATAAGTTTCTATTCCCTATTTGCTGTATGTTTTCTTGAATGTTGTCAGCCCTCAGCAAAACAAGCGCTTTGTTTTTATAACCTGATTGCAACAGTGTAACCTCGCTATTATTAGAGGTAACATCTATTAATCCAACATTACCAAAACCTACTTGTTGAATAAATACAGTGTTCCCGGTTGGAGCTGTAGTCGAAGGTTGTTGGTTAGAAAAAGATTGTTTTTGAGCAACGTTTAGTTGTTCATTTTGATTGCTTAAAGAGTTGGCGTTAATAATAGGAGCATCATTAACGTATGTCTGTGCCGACGAAACCGTTGCAATCAATAGAAATGCGAATATATTTATAACGTGTTTCATGGTCTTGTATTTTATTATTTCTAAGCGTTATCTATTATGATTTTATTGATAAACTTACTCCTTTACTTTAAGTATAATAAGTAGGATCAAGAAACAATCTTGACCCTACTGTATTAATTAATGGTCCCTAAAACCATTGTATAGGCTTAACCTTAGTTAGATTGTGTAACCGTTGCAGCGTTACCATTTCCTGTTTGAGTTACGGTACTAATCTGACCATTTCCGAACTGGTTGATAGTTCCTCTATTCATGTTACCTAATTGAATAATTGAACTATCTGAATCAAAACTTCTTGCCTGATTACCGATGCTCTGATTACCTTGATTTACAACGTTAATGTTACCATCTCCAGTACTCGTAATCGTAGACTCATTATTTCCACCAAATTGTTCTACATCTGATCTATTACCAATACCATCTTGGGTTAGATTTGATAGGTTATCATCATTTCCGAATTGTCTTACGTCTGCATTATTACCATCACCAGTTTGTGTAATGTAACCTTTATTAAATCTAGATAGTTGTCTAATTCTAGCGCCATTATCATTACCTGATTGAGAAGTCACAGCAATATCAGATTCATTTTGTATAACTGTTGATCTATTATCATTACCATTTTGATCTACGTCTGCATCATTAAAACTACTTCTTTGATCTATACTAGAAGTATTACCATCGCCTACTTGGTCAACATTAGACAAGTTAAGGTCACGATTTTGTTTAATAGTAGATGTATTCAAGCCTCCTGCTTGATTAGTAAAGGCATCGTTATCATCACCAGTCACAGTTACTGTGGAAGTATTACCACCTCCATCACCTCTTGCTGGACCGAATGTTTGAGCAGTTCTAGAAACATTTCCATTTCCATCTTGTGAAATAGTTGAAGTGTTACCGTCGCTAAACGTTACTGTTGATCTAGCCTCATTATCGTCACCTTGTTGATCAATAGTACTTGCATTACGAGATCCAATTTGCTTTACATAAGCATCATTTACAAATCCGACCTGTGTCGTTGTATTGTCATTTTCTTCTCCGTCTTGAGATCGTACAAATGAAACATTGTCATTACCAGTTTGCACAATTGTCGCCAGATTTCGTTGCACTCTATTAGGTTGGGAACCAGCTTGCTCAACCTTTGAATTATTGTTCACACCTGTTTGTGTTACAGTAGCTTCATTTTCTGAACCTCCTTGTTGAAGGACTTTAGAAACATTTATGTTACCTGCTTGAACCACTGTAGCTTCATTTGCTGTTCCAGATTGAACAACATCACTATCATTTGTTTGAGCGAAAGCTATTGTTCCGATCATTAGTGCTGCTGCACTTAAAATTACTCTTTTCATAATTATATATATTTAGAATTAATAAATACGCAACTATGAGCAATTAAATTGAAGACCTTACGCGTCTTTTATTTAATAAGGGGTTTTAAAATTTTTGTTTAGGGGAAACTATTATGGTAAAAAGGGATTTTACCTGTCTCTGAAGCTGAAGGGGAATTGCTTCTTTAAGACATTCAAATATATGTAGGAATATATGTTTTCAGAAACAAATCGATTAAAGTCAGTGTAAGAAACTATCCACATTCTTGCTCGAATACCTTGTCATTATTGACAGTCGGGTATTAGTTAATATATTGTTAATACATAATTACCAGTTGTTTTACATTACTATTGTAGGAATACTTAAACAATTGTGAATTCTATAAATGACTTTGACTACTTTACTATTTGCGATTTGGCTAACCTAATCTAATCTCTTTGTAAAATAGAGATGATTTTATGAATAGATTAGTTGTTAGAGTTTCTATTTTTAATCTCGCTTTCGCGAAAGCGATGATATTTGCATTCTTTTTCCACGATTAACGCTCTGCACTGTTTTAACTAAAATACCTATTTAGGAAGAAATCAGTAGACTGATACCAAACACGGTCTCGTCTAGATAAGGAATGGAGTACTTATTTTACAGTTACAATAACCCAATACTAAAAAATTTTTCAAAAAAAATTGCCGCTCTTTAGTAGCGGCAATTTCCAATCACACCTATTATAGGTAAAATATTAATGATTGCTTAGTTTGACTGACTTACGTTAGCCATATTACCATTACCTGTTTGAGTTATAGCACTGATTTGTGTAGTTCCCGTTTGAAGTACAGTAGCTCTATTCATGTTACCTAACTGTAATAGGTTAGATAATGAATCTAAACTTGTAGTTCCCATTACTCCTTGATCGATATTTGCTGTGTTACTATCTCCAGTTTGAGTTACTGTAGATTCATTCAAATCACCAACTTGGTCAGAAAATGATGTGTTTCCATTACCTGTTTGATAAGTATAAGTTTCGTTATCATCACCAGTAATTCTTGCAAAACCATCATTGTCATCTCCAATTTGCTCTATCATTATAATGTTGTCGCTTCCAATAATATTAGCTCCATCACCAGGTAAAAAATCATCACCAGCGTTGTTACCATTCCCTAATTGAATGACATCTACATCATTGCTTCCACCCTTTACGTCAACAAGCGCACTGTTGTCATCTCCATCTTGATCAACTAAAATATTGTTTAGATCACCGCCAGTAGATTCAATAACACTATTGTTACGATCACCTAATTGGTCAATTTTAGTAGTGTTTTCAGATCCAAAAATTCTAACAACACCTCGGTTATCACTACCTGTTTGATCTAAATCACTGTTATTATCATCTCCATTTTGACCCAATCTACTAAAGTTACGATCTCCTTGTTGTGAAACGTCACTTACATTGCGCACACCGTCCTGACTAACGCCGGAATCATTAAACTCACCGATCAAGACATTAGAATCGCGCTGGAAAACAACTGAAGTGTTACGCTCACCTACTTGGGAAACTGTACTTGTATTATCTCTACCAAGACGCGAAATATTACCGTTACTACTAATTTGACCTTGATTAACGCGTGAAGTTTGATTACTTCCAACCTGGTTTACAGTACTGGTGTTACGTTGATCAACCTGCCCTGTGGTAGAATTGTTATTTCTCCCTACAGAAGTAACATTACTTACGTTAAAATCACCTACCTGTCTTATGGTAGAATTATTTATGGAACCAGTTTGAGACACTGTCGCGCCATTATTGTTTCCTGTTGAACTTACCGAACTGTCGTTCGTTTGAGCAAACCCAATTGCTCCAATTAGTAGCGCTGCTGCGCTTAAAAGTACTCTTTTCATAATTTAAATATTTAGAATTAATAAATACACAACTATGAGCCACTAAATACAGACCTTACGCATCTGATTTAATAAATAGGGAATTTTAAAGAATTACTTAGGGGAAATATAAAAGGTAAAAAGGGACTCTACCTATCTCTGAAACTGAAGGGGAGCTTGTTTTTTGAGATATTCAAATATAAGTAGGAATGAATGTTTTAAACAAGCGATCGATAAATGGTACATAGAAAAAATTGTTTTAAAACCTAACGGATATTAGAGATAAACATAGTTGTTAATTAAAAGTTAATTATAAAATGTCGATGTATGACACTAATGTGATAATAAAAAATAAATAATTGTGAAAGAATAAGATGCTATATATGAGGTAAAAAGTTGTGATTAATCATAGTTCAGGCCAATTGCCTACGGCCGTAGCTCTCCGCTATGAAATTTTAATTTTAAGGCTTGAGCACCGATCAATTCGAATGTAAATATGGCTAAAACCACTAATCAGCCTGAAGCGCTTCAAAATTTCAAGACCTGCCTGCCGGCAGGCAGGCTCCCGATCTACTCAATTGGCCTGAACGGCAAAGGTGTGAAACGCCTTGATCAATAGAGAAGTGTATACTTGGCAAGGCTACGCTTCCTCCACCAATTAGCACGAACATAGCATAAAACGCATAAGGCATTCCAAATGCTCCAAGCGAGGCTACTATTCATCAACAATAACTATCATCCTCCATCAAAACCAATCAATGGCAAGGTAACAGCCAAACGCGAGGGAACGCCTCACACGCATTATACCTTTGCCGTTATACTATGTTCTGAATAAATTTAAGAACAATAGTATTCGTAGAATTGAGGTGCACTCATGCATAATATGCCTCCTACCCATTATATTTAAATCGAACAAAGCCTTGAACTGAGAAAAACGAGTTTTTCATCCTTTACAGTTCTATAATAATAGGCGATGGTTTGAAACGATCAGTTTTGTTTGACAACAGATGGTTAACGTGTTTTTAGAAATAAAGGTTTCTCTTTCGCGAAAGCAAAAGAATTTAAATACACTCGCAGTTGGGACATTACTACGTAGCCTCACTTCACAATGAGAAGTACATAATTCGCCACTAAAATATATCTCCCTATCACACATTCACAGGCTGTCTATATAAACGAAAAAAGCTGCTTTATAAAAAAGCAGCTTTTCGAAATATTGAATAACTTAAAATATTATGATAGCGCTAATTGGATTGTGTTACAGTTGCTATGTTGCTCACACCAGATTGAATGATGTTGCTGAGATGGCCTAAACCACTTTGGGTTGTGTAGCTTTGATTCAAATCGCCTGTTTGGGATGAAAAAGCTTGATTCATATCTCCATCCTGCAAAATATTTGCAATATTATCATTACCAACTATTACAACACCATCTTTAGTAAACCAAGAGGTACCTACTCTGTTGTTTGAACCCATTTGATTGACAATCACTCCATTATTATCTCCAGCAATACTACCAGTAGCATAATTTCTAAATCCATTTTGTGTCAGGTTCACCGTGTTATTATCCGCACTTGGAGGATAACCATCACTTACCACCCAATCAGCTCTATTATTATCTCCATCTTGGTCTGCTGTGATTGTATTTTCATCACCTCTCACGCTAAGTCTAAAGTAATTAGATTCACCATCCTGGGTAGAGGTAATATTATTGTCGTTACCTCCAGAAACTCTTGACTCTAATGTATTCCCATCTCCTGTTTGAAAGGAACTCATGACATTACGGCTAGAGAAAAAGAAAGGATTGCTTAAAGTAGCGTCTATAAGCGCACTGTTTCCGTCACCATTTTGATCGATATCCACATCGTTATCATCTCCTTGCACAAAAGATGTTGCTCCATTGTCATTACCTGATTGTATCACATCACTCATATTTCGAACTCCTAATTGAGAGATGCTTACTATGTTACGATCCCCAACAGAAGATATGTTGGCATTATTGACTTCTCCTCTTTGAAATACACTTCCAGTATTACCGTCACCTATTTGACTAATAACGGCGCCTTGAAAGGCTCCTTGTTGATCCACTGAGGTCCCATTACCGTTCCCTGTTTGAGTGATTGCTGAAGTGTTTTCCAAACCTAATTGTATGACGTTGGCACGATTCCCATCACCCATTTGATCTATATCAGAATCATTTCTGTTTTCCGTTTGTGAAACGGTAGCCGTGTTATTATTTCCTGTAGAAACGACATCACTGTTGTTCGACTGTGCGAAACCAACAGCTCCAATCATTAGTGCTGCTGCACCTACTATTATTTTTTTCATGAGATATTTTTAATTGTTTTGAGTAACTGTAGCAGTATTTCCCGCTCCATTCTGACTTACAGAGCTGATATGATTATTGCCGTATTGTCTAACATCACTTGTATTAAAATCTCCTAATTGAGAAACTGAAGATTCACTACCATCACTAAATCCTAATGGCCCAAAAGTACCTTGTCTCACTAATGAAGTATTGCCTTGACCATCTTGAAAAACTACTGAAGTATTGTCTACTCCTATCTGGTAAGAAAATGATTCATTATTAGCCCCTAACTGATCAATATCAGCAGTGTTACCACTAGCTTCTTGCTGTACAAAGGAATAATGGTCAGCTCCTGATTGATCAACAGTTGATAAATTATCCATTCCACCTATTTGATCCAATTGATATACGTCCGATGTGTTGCCGTCTCCATTTTGATTGACGTAACTTTCATTGTTTTCAACACTTCCACCAAAAAATCTTCCTTGATAAGTCAGAGCAGTGTTCAAAGTACCTACTTGATTGATTCTAGAAATATTGGTTTCACCTTGTTGATAAGTATCTGCATCGTTTGAAGTCCCATCCTGGAAAACATATGCTTCATTATTCGGCTCTATATTTCCAGCACTACCGGACTGAAAAATATAAGAATCATTGCCGGTACCATTCTGGTCTACGTCAGCATAGTTTGAAGATCCATACTGTTCCGTAGCTGACATGTTACCAGTTCCAACCTGAACTATTAACGCGATCTGATCATCACCTCTTTGAAGAACATCAGAGTCGTTACCTGACCCATCTTGGAATACAGAAGCCTCACTATTAGCGTTTTCACCTAAATCGCCATCTGCCTGGTCTACCAATGAAATGTTAGAAGCTCCTAACTGTTCTACCAGCGCTTGGTTTGAAGCACCATTTTGAACTACATCACTATCGTTAGTGGTTCCTGCTTGCGTTACAGTGGCTACATGGTCTGTACCCGTTTGAGTAACATTACTGTCATTGGTTTGACCGAGAGCTACCGCTCCAAACATTAGTGCTGCTGCACTTAGAATTATTCGTTTCATAATTAAAATATTTAGAATTAATAAATACACAACTATGAGCCACTAAATACAGACCTTACGCGTCTGATTTAATCAAGGGGAATTTCAAAAGGTTATTTAGGGGAATAATTCTGGTAAAAAGGGAATTTACCAAGCTCTAAACGAAATGGGAACTTGTTTTGTCGAGTTAGGTAAATATAAATAGGAATAAATGTTTTATAAAAGGAATCGATAAAAAGCAGCGTATGAAAGGTACTACAATTAAAACTTACAAGTACCGTAAAATCAACGCATTGTTAACAGTTGTTAATTTTATGTTAAAGCAAAATAGTCTGATAAACAACGTTGAGGCTATTGAAACTTATAAACAATTGTGAAATGAATCTGTCTTATTCTTAACCTTATAACATCTTTTATACTATATTCAATTTTAAATGAATTTCATAAAAAAGCCCTCAAAATGAGGGCTTTTCAATAAAACAAAATGAGCAGTATTACTTAATCAACTCATAGCTTCTGTTCACAAATTCTGTCAAGGCTTCACCTTTCAGTAATCCTTGGGAAAGCTTTGCAAGATCAACCGATTGTTTGATCAGTCGCTCTTTTTTCTTGGCAGTTTTTGTTGCCATGATCTCTTGAATCAATTCGTGATTTGCATTTACCACAAGATTATACATGTCTGGCATGTTACCAAAGCCCATCATACCGCCACCACCTGTAGCCTGCATCTCTTTCATACGACGCATGAATTCTGGTTGCGTAATCATGAATGGCGCACTATCACTACTCATGGCTTCAACCTGCACGTTATAGCTGGTGTCTGCTATGGTTTCTGTAATGCTCTTCTTCAAAGTTTCTTTCTCGTCGTCAGAAAGCTTAGAGATTTGCTCTTCTTCTTTCTTGATCAGATTATCAACACTATCTGCATCTACTCGGGCAAAAGTGACGTTCTCCTTAGATTGCTCCAGCTTTTGCATCAAGTGTGATACGATAGGAGAATCTAGCAATAGGACTTCATATCCTTTCGCTTTCGCGGAAGCAAGATAACTATGCTGTGCCTCTTTATTAGAAGCATATAGAACAACCGTCTTACCATCCTTGTCCGTCTGGGCTGGCTTGATTTTCTCCATCAACTCATCCCAAGTGCAGAATGAACCATCAACTGTTGGATACAATGCAAAGGCATCAGACTTTTCAAAGAACTTATCCTCGCTCAACATACCGTATTCAATAACGATCTTGATGTCGTTCCATTTCTCCTCAAATGCAGCACGGTCTTCATTAAATAAAGACTTCAACTTATCGGCTACTTTACGGGTGATGTAGCTTGATATCTTTTTCACGGCACCATCTGCCTGTAAATAGGATCTGGAAACGTTCAATGGTATGTCTGGGCTATCAATCACACCGCGCAACATGGTCAGGAATTCTGGTACGATGCCTTCCACATTATCTGTGACAAATACCTGATTTTGATATAACTGGATGCGATCCTTTTGCACGTTAAGATCTGCAGTCATCTTAGGGAAGTACAATATTCCTGTCAGGTTGAATGGATAGTCAACATTCAAGTGAATGTGGAACAACGGCTCTTCAAACTGCATAGGGTATAACTCGCGGTAGAAGTCTTTGTAGTCTTTATCTTCTAGTTCAGTAGGTTGTTTTGTCCAGGCTGGATTTGGATTGTTGATGATGTTGTCCACTTCCTTAGTAGGTGCTGGGTCATCTTTTTTGGCTCCTTCTGGCTTTTCAAGAGTTTCGGTTTTTGTACCAAACTTGATAGGCACTGGCATGAACTTGTTGTACTTGGTCAACAGCTCGCGTATCTTACTCTCCTCAAGAAACTCCTTCTCGTCATCGCTTATATGCAAGATGATCTCTGTACCAAAGTGTTCTTTCTCTGCCGGTTCAATCGTATAGTTAGGAGATCCATCACAGCTCCAGTGTACTGCTGGCTCGTCTTTATAAGACTTCGTGATGATTTCTACTTTATCAGCCACCATAAAAGCAGAATAGAATCCTAGACCAAAATGTCCTATAATCCCACTATCTTTGGCGCTGTCCTTATATTTTTCAAGGAACTCCTCGGCACCAGAGAATGCAATGTCGTTGATATACTTCTGCACCTCATCCTCAGTCATACCTAGACCTTGGTCTATAATATGTAACGTTCCATCTTCTTTGTTGATTTTCACCTCAATCTGTTGGTCGCCCAACTCTACATTAGCCTCGCCTATCATGGCCAGGTGTTTCAATTTAAGGGTCGCATCTGTGGCGTTAGAAACCAGCTCGCGCAGGAAAATCTCGTGATCGCTGTATAAGAATTTTTTGATGAGCGGGAAAATATTCTCCACCGCTACATTAATCTTTCCTTGTTGTGACATATGATGTATTGTGTTTTAAAGTTTGTGTTTAAGTACGCTTTCGCGAAAGCGGGAACGCCTTCATCCTCAATGGTCAAATCGAGTACCAAAGCAATACAAATGACAACCTGACATTTTTTTGCCGAAGATGGCAGAAGCATCCAGTAAAACGACTAGCGTTTGCTCACAAATTTTGAAGTGTTGAGATAGAATCGCCACGGCAAATCCTTGTCTTCCTCGGCATAATCAATCCCTATTCTTTTACTGGTAGTTATCTGCTCACTGCGGTAATTGAGCGGCGTCGAAGCGAGGTCACTGAGCGGAGTCGAAGTGATCGGAGTCGAAGCAATCCACACCGTATCACCGGTCAGATCTGCACCATAATGCGATCGATCCAACCCAAAAGCCTTACTGAAATTTCCAGGTCCTGAGGTCAAAGTCTTGTCCACGGTTGACTTGCCACGACGCGCCAGCATCACATCAATACCATCGACAGGTTCCACAGCGCGAATGAGAATCGCGTCTGCCTGCTCGTTCGTATTTGTAATAATGTTGAAAAGGTTGTGAATGCCATAGCATAGATAGACATATGCTACGCCGCCGGTTTCATACATGATTTTAGTGCGATCTGTAAATCTACCCAGATGGGCATGGCAAGCCTTGTCGCCTACACCTCGATAGGCTTCGGTTTCTGTAATGATGGCGCTGGTACGTTGATCGTCCACCATGGAGACGATGGTTTTGCCTATTAGATCTTTGGCAAGGAATACCACATCGTCGTGCTGGTAATAGCTGGCAGGAAGTTTTGTAGTAGACATGAATCTAAATTACAACGGATCTTCAAGCCGTCTGGCTTGAGGCTACGATCTTAATAAAGGTTTAGCATCTTAAGGCTGTACCTTTGCAGCTTTACCTTATTATATGACTTTTCAAGATCTCAAGCTTTCCAGTGCACTACTTAGCCAACTGGAGAAAAACCAATTTGCCAGTCCAACTCCTATTCAAGAACAGGTCATCGCGCCTATTCTGGAGGGAAAGGACGTTATGGGAATTGCTAAAACGGGTTCTGGAAAGACTCTAGCCTACGTGCTGCCACTACTCGACCGCTTACAGAATAAGCGATCAGAAAATAGAGAGATTCAAGCGCTGGTCATGGTACCTACCCGCGAGCTTGCCGTACAGGTAAGTGAGACAATCATTTTATTCTCAAAAGCTTTGAAAAACCCACTGATCACGATGGCGGTTTATGGTGGTGTGAGCATCAATCCGCAAATGATGAAGATGAACACCGTGGACATTCTAGTAGCTACTCCAGGACGTCTATTGGAATTGATCGAGAAGAATGCGGTAAAGATTGCCAAGACTAAAATCCTGGTATTGGATGAGGCTGATAAAATGCTATCTGCTGGATTTCAAGCAGAAATGGATCTTATTTTTAATAGGCTTCCTACTAAAAAACAAACGCTGTTATTCTCTGCAACGCTTTCTAACCAAGTCACAGAGATAAAGGAAAACTTACTCAAGGACCCAGTGGTCATTGATGTTCAAGTTCCTGAAGAGGATCTTTCCAACATCAAACAATTGGGCTACCGAGTCACCGAAGAAAAGAAAGGAGTTTTATTAAGACATCTTATTGAGAAGCACGAGATGCAGCAAGTGTTGATATTCTGCTCCTCTACCTATCAAGTGGAACATGTCAACGACAAGCTCAACACAAACGGTATTACTTCTAAAGCTATTCACGGTAAAAAAGCTCAAGGAACAAGACAATCACACCTCAACGAATTCAAAGATGCTGATAGCGAGGTGCGCTGCCTAGTCACAACTGATTTGCTTTCTCGTGGTATTGATATAGATTTCTTACGATACGTCATCAATTACGAATTGCCTAGATCACCTAAAGATTACATCCACCGCATTGGAAGAACCGGCCGCGCAGAAAATCCAGGAACGGTCATCTCGCTAGTCACTCCAGACGAAGCACTCCACATGCGAGTCATCCAGAAAAAGACCAAGATGAAAGTCTGGATGGAAGATTTACCAGAGTGGAATTCTTAAACAGTCTGCCGACGGCATCAATATTGATGATTGCTTTTTATGATTAAAACTATACTTTATTCCTTGCTATTTATGCTGTCGTTTTCTAGTTGTATACATGAAGATACTTCTACAGATTCTGGAAAAGATTCTTTTGATTATCAGTCCTATTTGTAGAAGAACCATGATAGCTTAGTGCCAACTTTTGATTTTCCTGCCACGTATAGTATAGATAAAGTATTTGAAATAATAAATGATTACACTCAACAAGACTGTTTTGATGTATTCCATTTTAATTACGACATTGGAAACATAGTAATTCAAAGTGTTGCTCTAGAATTTTGTTATGAATTTCCACCAGCAGCCCATTGGAAAACTTTACGCCTAGAAACTTTTGGCAGCGAAGTTATATTGGATCAAAGGAAAATAGATAAAACCGAAATCTTTTCAAAGAGCAAAGAGTTTTTCGAAGAAAACACAGATGTTAAAGCGCATTTTTTTATTGTCTTTAAATCTCACGATGGTATTACCGCCAATGAATTAAGAGAAATATTGTCAACCATTATTATTTGTTACACTGCATATATAGAAAATGAATTTGAAAGGAAGTTTCAATTAGCTATTTCTAAAGCTAATCAAAGTCAATTAGATGAGTTTAAATCCAATAACTCACTTCGCTTATGTTCAATGAGTTTTCTTTTATAGTTCCGCCACCGCCAGCTCCAGGTTTGAACTAAATCTTATAAACCAGTATCGAGCGGCAGTCGAGATATGGTTTGATTTACAATCATTATTTCGAACAAATTCCTTTTCTCGACTGCAGCTCGAAACAGGAATCATATAATTCGTAACATTCCCAATTGCAACAAAAAAAGCCCCAACGAATTGAGACTTTTAAATTTGATTTCAGCTTAGGCTTTAGTTAGATTACTTCTTCTCAAAGTCCAGACACAAGCTATTCACACAATGTCTGATTCCAGTATTTGTCGGTCCATCGTTAAAAACATGACCCAAATGGCTGCCACAGTTGGCGCATAAGATTTCCGTACGTATCATGCCGTGAGTAGAGTCGCGTTTGCGTTCAATGGCTCCTTCTATCTCATCATCAAATGATGGCCAGCCGCAACCGCTGTCAAACTTAGCTTCAGATTTGTATAATTCATTACCGCACGCGGCGCAACTATAAACACCGTCTTCATAATGAGTATTGTATTCTCCAGTAAAAGGACGCTCAGTACCTTTCTCACGTAAAACATGATATTGCTCTGGCGTCAATTTGCTTTTATATTCTTCTTCAGTCATCGTTATAGATTATTTTCTAAGTTCTGGTAATGGCTGTCCTTCTGGAACAAAATCCAAAGCCACACCATTGATACAATGTCTCTTTCCAGTGGTTTCTTGAGGTCCATCGTTAAAAATATGACCTAAGTGACTACCACAGGTAGCACATTTAGCTTCATCTCTTTTGTACCCTATTTTCATATCGCTGTCTAAAACGATAGCACCGTCCATCGCGCGGTCATAACTAGGCCATCCTGTACCTGATTTGAATTTATGCGCATTATCATATAGTGGAGCATAACATGCTGCGCAAATTAAGGTTCCTGGACTGGTTTCATCATTTAGCGGACTAGTGAATGGTCGTTCGGTTCCTGCTTTGCGCAAGACTTCAAACTCTTCTGGAGTTAATATAGCTTCCCATTGAGCCTCAGTTTTGGAGACTTTATAAGCTTGTTGTTCGTTGGACGCCATCGCGGTTTCTTCCGTTGGCTTGTCTTGTGCATTTGATTTACAGGAAACTGCTGCAACCGCAAGCATTCCTAAAATTACATTCTTGATCATCTTTAATATTTTTTATAAAGTTAATCCACAACTGTTCCATACACTGTTGGTACAATGTTAATCTGCCTTAACTTGGGACGAGCTCAAATCTGCTGTGGTGTAATCCAGCAAAATGCTATTTTTGTCATATGAATAAGAAAGTTGCCATCATCATGGGATCAATGAGCGACCTGCCAGTGATGCAGGACGCCATCGACGTCCTCAAAGAGTTACAGATAGAAACGGTTGTAGATGTGGTTAGTGCCCATCGTACGCCAGAAAAAATGTTTGATTTTGGTAAAAACGCCCACAATCGCGGTATTGCTGTTATCATCGCAGGTGCTGGCGGTGCAGCACACTTGCCTGGAATGGTAGCCAGCCTGTCTCCATTACCAGTTATAGGTGTTCCCGTTAAGTCTAGTAATTCCATAGATGGTTGGGATAGTGTTCTTTCCATTTTGCAAATGCCTGGTGGCGTTCCAGTTGCGACTGTGGCACTTAACGGTGCCAAAAACGCAGGTATTCTAGCTGCCCAAATCTTAGGCGCCACGCAAGAAGATATCCGCGATCGTATCGTGGACTATAAGGAAACGTTGAAGAAAAAGGTGACAGACGCTGCAGCGCATATGCGTTCTCATGAGTAAACCTTTTCTCTACAGCTCGATTATCATGATAAGTTTGACTGTGATCTGGTTGATCTATGAGTTCCAATTACATCATTTTGTAAAGTGGCATTTTTTGACGGTTGGTGCCATTCATATCATCATGTCCATCATTATCAATCGCCAGTTTACCACGAAGGATATCAATTATTTAGGTTGGATTCATGTGGTGTCAGGTGTAGTATTTTTCGCATATGGTCATTTTATCCTTTAAAATTGCCAAAAAATGTGAAAGTATTTAACAAATCCCTATAAAACCTTAGACCTCTGGCTCGTACTTTTACGACCATGAGTAAAGAAAACAATCCCCTATTACAGACGTTTGAAACGCCTTTTCAAACGGCACCGTTTGCCGTGATTGAAGAGGCTCATTTTGAGTCCGCTTTCGCGAAAGCGATCTCATTAGCACAGTCAGAAATTGACACCATCACCAGTAACAGTCAACCGGCCACCTTTGCAAATACCATTGAGGCACTGGACCGAAGCGGCGATCAACTAAGCCGCATCAGTTCTATATTTTTTAACCTCAACAGCGCAGAGACCAATGACGAAATACAGCGAATTGCCCGTGAGGTGAGCCCGCAGCTTTCAAAATTTGGTAACGACGTGACTTTAAATAAAGAATTGTTTGCCAGGGTAAAAGCCGTTTATGATCAACGCGATGAACTAGCGCTGGACCCAGAACAATTGACTTTGCTGGAAAAACAATACAAACGATTTGCTCGTAACGGCGCCAATCTTGCGGAAAACAAAAAAGAGCGGCTGCGTGAAATCGATGCAAAACTGGCGCAACTTTCTCTAGGTTTTGGAGAGAATGTACTCGCAGCAACGCAGGAATTTGAACTACACCTCACCAATAAGGACGACCTTGCAGGTATACCAGAAACAGCACTAGAAGCCGCTGCAGAAGAAGCAAAAAGCCGTGACAAGGAAGGTTATGTATTCACACTGGATTATCCCAGTTATATTCCTTTCATGACTTATGCAGATAACCGTGAACTGCGCGAAACGATGTCCAAAGCTTTTGGAGCTAGGGCTTATCAAGGTAAGCATAGCAATCAGGAGAACGTGTTGGAAATCGCCAACTTGCGATTTGAAAGAGCCAATTTGCTAGGCTATAAAACGCATGCGCACTTTGTATTGGAAGAACGCATGGCGATGACGCCCAAAAAGGTGCGCAAATTCTCAGAGGAATTACTCAAAAAAGCCAAGCCCGCAGCAAGAAAGGAATTTGATGAACTTACTGATTTTGCGGTTGAATACCTGCGTGATAACCATTTGGAACCCATTAAAGAGTTGCAAAAATGGGATGCTGCCTATTTCTCTGAAAAACTGAAGAAATCGCACTTCAATCTTGATGATGAGCTTCTCAAACCGTATTTTAAATTGGAAAATGTCATCGACGGCGCCTTTGAAGTGGCAAATCGTCTGTATGGATTGACATTTCACAAAACTGATAACATAGACACCTATCACAAAGATGTGATGACCTATGAGGTCAAAAATGAAGACGGCTCATTGAATTCTATCTTCTATGCCGATTTTTTCCCGCGTAAGGGAAAAAGAAATGGCGCATGGATGACCTCATTCAAAGATCAATACATTGAAAATGGTGTGAACAGCCGTCCACACATTTCCATCGTTTGTAATTTCACTAAGCCTACTGCTACTAAACCATCGTTACTAACCTTTAATGAGGTGACCACACTTTTTCATGAATTTGGACATGCGCTACACGGCATGCTTGCAAATACTACTTACCGTAGCCTATCAGGCACATCAGTATTTTGGGATTTTGTGGAACTGCCCAGTCAGATTCTTGAGAACTGGTGTTATGAGAAAGAAGCGCTGGAACTTTTTGCCCGTCATTATGAAACGGACGAAGTAATTCCAGCAGAGTACATTGAAAAGATTAAGAACGCGGCTAGTTTCCATCAAGGGTTGCAAACGCTGCGACAGCTATCCTTTGGAATGCTGGACATGAGTTGGCATGGTATCGATCCACGTGAGATTGATGACGTAAAACTTCATGAAATGGAAACTTTTGACCAAACAGATTTATATCCAGATGTGGAAAGTAGCTGTATGAGTACCGCTTTTGCCCATATTTTTCAAGGTGGTTACAGCGCTGGATATTACTCCTATAAATGGGCAGAAGTACTTGATGCAGATGCTTTTGAACTGTTCAAGGAGAAAGGTGTTTTCAACAGAGAAATTGCCTCTAGCTTTAAGGACAACGTTTTATCAAAAGGTGGAACAGAGAACCCAATGTTGTTGTATACCCGCTTTCGCGGAAGCGAACCTAAAATAGACGCTTTGCTTAAAAGAGCAGGATTGGTAGCGTAACGGTTAAAAATAAGTTCGTGTTAACGGCTGGTTTTTGATTTTGTTAAGAGTTCATATAGTGCCTAGAGAGCTTTTGAGGCTTAACTTTGGGAATATACCAAGCGTTTCCCTCCAAAAGGTAGGTTTGACGAATTGAAATAAATCTGAATTCATTATTTTGAATTCTGAATAGATAAAGATGCCAGAAGTAAAATTAGTTCCAGATAAATGGGTAGATCGCTACGCGGACTACTTATTCAATTATACCATTACCAGAGTAAACGATGCTGCTCTTGCCGAAGATCTGGTGTCTGAAACTTTTCTGGCTGGTTTAAAAAGCGCACACCGATTCCAAGGTAACAGTACAGAACGTACCTGGTTGGTTTCCATTCTTAAACGCAAGATTATTGATCAATATAGAAAGCAAAACAGTAAAAAAGGAAAAGCTGAAGTACGAGTGAGCTATCTCGCCACTAGCGATCAAGAAGGCGACTGGCTGGAAGAACGTGTAGGTGATATGCGCAATCCTACTGTAGAAGATGAAATTGAACAACGCGAACTGGGCGAGGCGCTGAATGCGTGCATCGATTCACTACCAGAACGTTATGCCACCATATTTGTCCAGAAATCTATCGATAATCTTGAAACAGAAACGATCTGTAAGGAACATGATATCACGCCGTCAAATTTATGGGTAATATTGCACCGCGCAAGAGTACAATTAATGGATTGTCTCAAGGACAAGTGGTTTAATGATGATAACTAAATGAGTAGCAGGATATTTATAAAATGTGAAGACGCGCACGTGCTTAGTACTCGTGACCAATATAAGGATCTTAATCCTAAGGAAAGATTCCGTCTTAATTTGCATAAAAGTCATTGCCCTGGATGTCGTAAGTTTCATAAAATCAACGATAAGTTTTCCAGTAAAATGAAAAGCTTAAAATGGGTCAAATTATCTGACGAACAAAAAAAATCCATCAAGGAGCGCTTAAAGGAACATATCAGTAACTAATCGCTGGATAATAAAATCAGCACCAGCCACAACGCTGGTATTGCTTCTACAAAAAAGCTGGCGTAATAATCAGATTTTATCTTATCAGAGCCCATAATCGCTAATGCTGTTATGGCTAGAATGATATAAGTTATGATGCCATGGACATTGAATCCTGATGCCATCAAATATTCTAGCAGGGCGCATATGGCAATTAGCACCAGTCCAATAATTTCAGAATTTTGGGTTCCTACTACCTGCGGCAATGTGCGCAGTTTAGGTGGGTCATATTTAAGATCTCTTATCTCAAAAGGTATGCACAGGGCAATCACAAAAAGCGAATACTGGATGAGTCGTCCATAAATTCCCTCGTTGTTGATCACGTTTAATAATTCTTCTATAGAATCGGTTTGAATGGCATAAGGCAAAAGAACCGCTAGAATAGACCATGAAGCACCGATGGTGATCAATTTTAAGATCGGTATCTCTCGGAAGCTTTTTCCCAGTAATTCAGGTAAGGAATAGAGACTGGTGAGTATCGTACAAAAGGCAAAAAGAGCAAAAGCGCGCATTCCCAACTCAATTACTGTGATACTCGCTACCAAAGAGCATAAAAAGGTCAATAATTTTATTGGATAGTGGTATGGAAACTTCTCGTTAAGCAAATGGATGTATTTGGCAACATTGTAACCTACTAAAGTTGCTGTACCTATAGCGGTGAGTTCTATCCATCCTGGCGTAAATCCAGCGTGCGCAGATACTACCGCATAAAAGGCTATATAGCACAAACTTACATGCAAGCTGCTCTTGACATAAAAGTCCAAAAAATGTTTCGCTACCATCATTTAATCAAAGGTAGTTGGGATCGTTAACAACTTGCCATAAACCGTTGAAAAATCATTGATTCAGACCACGTCAAGCTGTTAGTTTCCATGGCTTAATCGACTACTTTTGTATTCTCTTAAAATAGACCACATAAGTACTATGAATACAGACCGCTTTGCACTCAGACACATTGGACCACGCCGCTCAGACCTTCCAGAAATGCTGGAAAAAATAGGTGTAGAAGACATTGATCAGTTAATCCATGAAACCATACCAGCAGGCATCAGGCTCCAGAAGGAATTGCAGCTGGATGACGCGATGAGTGAGTATGAATTTTTGTCCCATATCAACACTTTGGGGAATAAAAACAAACAATATAGATCCTACATAGGTCTAGGTTACAATGCAGGTATAACTCCAGCGGTAATTCAAAGAAATATTCTAGAAAATCCAGGCTGGTATACGGCTTACACGCCTTATCAAGCAGAAATTGCTCAAGGTCGTCTGGAAGCGCTATTGAATTACCAGACCATGGTGACCGATCTTACTGGGATGGAGCTTGCAAATGCCTCACTACTGGATGAATCTACAGCGGCTGCCGAGGCAATGACTCTGTTATTCTCAGTTCGTGATCGCGATCAAAAGAAAAACAATCACGTCAAGTTCTTTGTGGATAACGATGTGATGCCACAAACTAAGGAATTGCTAAAAACTCGTGCTATTCCGCTTGGGATCGAGTTGGTGGAAGGCAATCCTAAGGAAATGGATCTTAACGATTCTTATTACGCAATACTACTTCAGTATCCAGGTGCTAGTGGTAATGTTGTGGATTATACCGCTTTCGCGAAAGAGTGCTCTGATAAAGGCATTCGCATAGCTGTAGCCGCAGATATTCTATCGTTGGTACTGCTGGAAGCTCCGGGAAATTGGGGCGCAGATGTAGTTGTGGGAACCACACAACGTTTTGGTATTCCTTTGGGATACGGCGGTCCACACGCGGCGTTTTTTGCTACCAGAGAAGAATTCAAGAGACAGATTCCAGGACGTATCATTGGTGTGACAAAGGATATGGATGGCAAACGTGCGTTGCGCATGGCATTGCAAACCAGAGAACAGCACATCAAACGCGATAAGGCGACCTCAAATATTTGTACCGCTCAAGTACTACTAGCCGTAATGGCTGGAATGTACGCTGTATATCATGGCCCAAGAGGATTGAAATACATCGCTGGAAAAGTCCACAGACATGCCGCAACTCTAGCAGATGCAGTTGAAAAACTAGGCATCTACCAGACTAACGAGAATTATTTTGACACGCTTTCTTTCAAGACTTCATCGGCTCCAGTACGAGAAGCTGCGTTAGAAAAAGAAATCAACTTCTATTATCCAGATGCAGACACCGTGCAGGTTTCCATCAATGAGACCACATCACTTGCAGATCTGAATGATATAGTTTCTGCTTTCGCGAAAGCGGTAAACAAAACAGCAGAACCGATCACAGAATTGTTGGACGAAACCAACCTAGGAACTGGTCGCCAAACCGACTTCCTTACCTACGAGGTGTTCAATTCCTATCACAGTGAAACGGAATTGATGCGATACATAAAGAGATTGGAACGTAAGGATCTTGCCTTGAACCACTCGATGATCGCATTGGGATCTTGTACCATGAAGCTTAACGCTGCAGCAGAAATGTTGCCATTGTCAGATCCACAATGGGGAAATATTCACCCGTTTGTACCTATCGATCAAGCAGCTGGATATCAGGAAATGCTTAAAAAACTTGAGCTACAATTGAATGAAGCCACCGGTTTTGCAGGTACTTCACTACAACCCAATTCTGGTGCACAAGGTGAGTTTGCAGGACTTATGGCTATACGTGCCTACCACATTTCACGTGGTGATACGCACAGAAATATTTGTTTGATACCATCCAGCGCACATGGAACCAATCCTGCGAGTGCCGTTATGGCTGGTATGAAGGTTGTCGTCACCAAAGCTTTGGAAAACGGTAATATCGATGTGGATGATTTGCGCGAAAAAGCAGAACAATACAAAGACAGTCTTAGTGCCTTGATGGTAACTTATCCATCGACGCATGGTGTTTATGAAAGTGCCATCAAAGAAATTACTGGGTTGATCCATGATAACGGTGGACTGGTATATATGGATGGTGCAAACATGAACGCACAGGTTGGGTTGACTAATCCTGGAAACATTGGTGCAGATGTATGTCACTTGAACCTACATAAAACATTTGCCATTCCACATGGTGGTGGTGGACCTGGCGTTGGACCTATTTGTGTGGCTGAGCGATTGGTTCCATTCCTGCCTACCAATCCAATTATTCCAACTGGTGGCGATCAAGCGATTACTCCTATTAGTGCGGCACCATTTGGTAGTGCTTTGGCTTGTTTGATTTCTTACGGATACATCTGCATGCTAGGTGCCGATGGATTGAAAAGATCTACAGAATATGCCATCGTGAATGCCAACTACATCAAAGAACGTCTTAAAGGAAGTTTTGAATGTTTGTATTCTGGAGAACAAGGACGCGCCGCACACGAGATGATTATTGACTGTCGTCCATTTAAAGACAACGGAATTGAAGTTGTGGATATCGCAAAACGATTAATGGATTATGGATTCCACGCTCCTACAGTTTCTTTCCCAGTTGCAGGAACCATGATGATCGAGCCTACAGAATCAGAAAGCAAAGCAGAAATCGATCGTTTTTGTGATGCTATGATCTCGATAAGAAAAGAGATAGCAGAATGTGATAAGGATGAGCCCAACAACCTTCTTAAGAATGCACCTCATACCATGATGATGCTTACTTCAAATGATTGGGATTTCCCGTACACTAGAGAGCAGGCTGCATATCCATTGGAATGGGTAGCGCTCAACAAATTCTGGCCGTCAGTTCGTCGTGCAGATGACGCCTATGGCGATCGTAATTTGATGTGTACTTGTGCCCCTATGGAAGAATATTTATAGTGAAACCATCACCAGCGACTCATCAGTCGCTGGTGTTTTTTATTATGCACGCATAGAAAAATTGGTCTAGAAATAGGATTATCAATTATTTATCACTTTTTTTACAGATTATATCATCTTTATGAGAGCTAAAATTACTGGTGTAGGAAGTTATATTCCTGATGTGGTGAGAAAGAATGAGGAGTTCATGAACCACGAGTTCCTGAACAATGATGGTACCTCTTTTGGAAGTGATAATGCCACCATTATTGAAAAGTTTGTTGCTATAACTGGTATAGAAGAAAGACGTTACATCAGTAATGAAATGTTCACCAGTGACATTGCTACCAGCGCAGCTCGCAATGCGGTCGCAGATGCAAAAGCAGATCCAGAAACCATAGATTTTATCATTGTAGCTCATAACTATGGTGATGTAAAACCAGATGGCGGCAGTAGTGACATGGTACCAAGTTTAGGTACTAGAGTGAAGCAAAAGTTAGGTATCAAGAATCCTAAATGCGTCGCTTATGATGTCTTGTTTGGTTGTCCTGGATGGATCTTAGGTTTGACTCAAGCCGATTCGTTCATTAAATCTGGACTGGCCAAAAAAGTTTTGGTCATAGGTGCAGAAGCTTTATCAAGAGTCGTCGATCCTCATGACAGAGACAGCATGATCTATTCTGATGGTGCTGGAGCGGTTTTGGTAGAGCCAAGTAATGACGATCACGGAATCATTGGACAAGCCACAGCGACCTATACAGAGGATGAAGCTTATTTCATCTTCAACCAGAAATCTTATAACGTCAATCTGGACAATAAGACTCAATACATTAAAATGTACGGGCGTCGCATATACAATTTTGCACTTTCAAAGGTTCCTGAAGGAATGAAAGCAGCACTGGATCAGTCTGGCGTGGATATTAAAGACTTGAAAAAGATCTTTATCCATCAAGCTAATGAAAAAATGGATGAAGCCATCGTGACTCGATTCTATAAGTTATATGACATGGATATGCCTAAGCATATTATGCCTATGATCATTCATAAACTGGGTAATAGTAGTGTAGCTACCGTTCCTACCGTTATGGATCTGGTAGTAAAAGGTAAAATGAAAGATCACAAAGTTGGAAAAGGTGACGTCGTAATGTTTGCCAGTGTAGGTGCTGGGATGAACATCAACGCCATAGTTTATAGATACTAAAAAGAATCTTTTCCATTTGTAAAAGCGTTCAAACCGATTAGTGGAACACTGTTTCATTTAATACACACTCATATCAAGATACACATCGACGATGGGCCAGTCGCCTTCATCGGTTTCTACTTGTGAAATTTTCTCTGCCACTTCCATTCCAGAAGTCACTCGGCCAAAAATGGTATGCTCGCCATCTAGGTGATCTGTTGCTCTTAAAGAGATAAAAAAGTCAAATGGATTGTGCCACATTTCTGGGTTGTCTTCCCATTCCTTAGCACTACTTACCGTTCCATATGCGTGCTTCACGTTAGGTAGAAAGTGTGGCGCTAACTTATAATTACCGGCACTGCTGCGCATGGTTGCTGTAAAAGGATCATCGCTATCACCCGCTTGAACGATGAATCGCGGCACCACTCTATGCGCTACCGTACCATCATAGTAACCGTTTTTGATGAGGTACACAAAGCTTGCTCTATAGATAGGCGTTTCCTCAAAAAGCTCCATCTCGATCGTGCCAAATTTCGTTTTCATGCGCACTCTAGTCTCTGGATTCTTTTTACCATATCTGGTAAAAAAGGGAATGACACTGTCTTGAGGTATAAAACTGAGTAGTGTGTCACCGTCTGCGGTGATGGGCGGCGCATAAAATTCTGCAAGAGTGATTTCTTCCTTTTCTTCTTTGGAAAGTTCGGGCTGCGGTTCAGGTGTGTCTTGTTTTGATTTGTCCGTAGTATCTTTACAAGAGAAGAAAATGCCTATCAGTAAAAGCAAACACCATTTTGAATTCATTCAGTGATTTTTTAGATCTAGTTCCAAAATTAACCAAAATGCCATTGCCAGGTGCCACGGCACAGATGGAAATGGCTGCCGTGGAGCGACTGGAAGAATTACAAAATGCCCAAATGGCTTCAAAAACTCCCAAAGAGGCAGCGACCATGATGCTGGTGTACCCTAAATATGATGTTCCCTACTTCGTGCTTATCGAGCGTATGATCTCGAAAGGAAAACACAGTGGACAGATCGCGTTCCCTGGTGGCCGGTCAGAAGAAGAAGACGATTCCCATGCCGTCACAGCTCTAAGAGAAACTGAAGAAGAAGTAGGTATATTGATGAGCCATCAGGAAGTCATTACAGCAGGTACTCCAGTTTACATACCGCCCAGTAACTACTTGGTTCGTCCTTTTCTCGCTTTCGCGAAAGCGAACTTATCCTTCACACCGCAACCCAGCGAGGTGAAATCTATCATAGAAGTACCATTGCAAGAATTGCTGGACCCAGCAAATGTTTCTACTCATAACCTGTCGACCAGCTATATGGAAAATGTCGATGTGCCTTGTTTTTTATTGAAGGATCATATCGTTTGGGGCGCTACCGCCATGATGCTCAACGAGTTCAAAAGCTTGTTCACGCTAGCGATGGATCACTAAGATTCTAAATTCCCGCCAGCTGAATTTAACAACTGATAATGGTGTGATTTTGTATCTTGCTCTTTCGTTCAAATTTGAAATACTTCATGGGATTATTTAAAAAAAATCCTTTTGGTCATATACTTTTTTTGAAGCTTTGGTTGATTCGCATTTTAGGCGTTTTATCCCATAGACGCTATCGTGGCTTTAATGAATTGCAGATTGATGGTAGCGAGATCATTAAGGATTTACCACCACAAGGCGTATTATTTGTATCTAATCACCAGACCTATTTTGCAGATGTTGTGAGCATGTTTCATGTTTTCAACGCGTCCCTATCTGGTCGTAATGACAGTATCAAAAATGTAGGCTACCTGTGGAAACCTAAACTCAACGTATACTACGTCGCCGCAAAAGAAACCATGCAAAGCGGTTTGTTGCCCAAGATCCTGGCATATGCCGGTGCCATTACCGTAGAGCGCACCTGGCGTGCCAAAGGTGAGGAAGTATCGAGAGCAGTCAATCCAGACGATACCAAAAACATAGGCGTGGCACTGGATGATGGTTGGGTCATCACATTCCCGCAGGGAACTACAAAACCCTTCAAACCTATACGCAAGGGAACGGCTCACATTATCAAGCAATACAAACCTATTGTCGTGCCTATTGTCATCGATGGTTTCCGTCGCAGTTTTGACAAAAAAGGCCTGCGCATCAAGAAACGTAACATTCTACAATCCATGGAGATCAAGGCGCCGCTAGAGATTGATTATGAAAATGACAGCGTAGAAAAGATTGTCGAGCAATTGGAGTTTGCCATTGAGCAACATCCTTCTTTCCTAAAAGTGATCCCAGAAGAAGCCCTCAAAGACATGGAAGATCTCAATAAGATGAGACGCTGGGAATATTAATTTCACTCTTCTTGAATCCTATACTACACTAACATCATAGCAGGTGGTTTGTAGGATTTCCGCTTTCGCGAAAGCGTTCATACCACTATCTTTGCCCTCTTAATCGACCCTATATGAAAATTTCCTACAACTGGCTCAAACAGTTCATCAATGTAGCAGATGATCTTGAAAAACACACGGCACTGCTCACCTCACTAGGTCTTGAAGTGGAAGGTGTAACGCCATTTGAAAGTGTCAAGGGCGGCCTGAAAGGTATTGTTGTAGGTCACGTTCTGGAATGTGTAAAACATTCCAATGCCGACAAACTTAATCTTACCAAAGTTGACATAGGTAACGAGGTGGTACAGATCGTTTGTGGCGCGTCAAACGTTGCTGCTGGTCAAAAAGTTCCCGTGGCAACTGTGGGAACGACTCTTTATGATGCCAAAGGTGAAGCCTGGAAAATCAAAAAAGGAAAGATACGCGGCGAGGAAAGTCATGGAATGATCTGTGCCGAGGATGAGTTGGGTCTAGGAACATCTCACGCAGGAATCATGGTACTGGATGATGATCTAGAAGTGGGAACACCACTTGCAGATGTTTTTGAAATTGAAAGCGACCATGTCATTGAAATAGGTCTCACACCTAATCGCGCAGATGCGATGTCCCATATGGGCGTCGCCAGAGATTTGAGAGCAGGTCTTGCAGTGCATGAAGATGCACCAGCTTTCATTACACCATCATTAAGCAGTTTTCACGTAGATTCTCGCGCCAATAGATTTGATATTGAAGTGGTCAATAATGAATTGGCTCCTAGATATTGTGGAGTGTCCATCAATGGGTTGAAAATAGAAGCATCACCCAACTGGCTACAAAATCGATTGAAAGCCATAGGCATTGCACCAAAGAACAATGTGGTAGATATCACCAATTATGTGATGCACGAATTGGGACAGCCGCTTCATGCCTTTGATGCGACTAAAATTGAAGGCAACAAAATCATCGTTCAAACCTTACCTGCTGGCACACCGTTCACCACGCTGGATGGTATCGTCCACGAGTTGCACGAGGAAGATCTCATGATTTGTGATACCGAAAAGCCTTTATGTATCGCTGGAGTTTACGGTGGTCAAAACAGCGGAGTCACTGATGGGACCACTAGTATATTTTTGGAAAGTGCTTATTTCAATCCTGTAAGCATCCGCAAAACAGCAAAACGTCATGGATTCAATACAGATGCGTCCTTTAGATTTGAGAGAGGCATCGACCCCAACATTACTGAAGATGCACTGAAACGTGCAGCGATCTTAATTAAAGAAATTGCTGGTGGCGAAATTACCAGCGATATTACAGACCTATATCCCAATAAGATCGAGGACTATGAAGTCTTCTTGCCCTTTGCAAAAATCGACTCGCTTATAGGACAGGAAATTGACCGAGCAGAAATCAAAGAGATTCTGAGAACTCTTGACATCAATGTAAAAAATGTAACGGAAACAGGCCTAGGGCTAAGCATTCCAGTATACCGGAATGATGTAAGCCGTCCTGTAGATGTCATTGAGGAAATCTTACGTGTTTATGGATATGATCGTATTGAAACGTCTTCCAAACTCAATGCTTCCATAGCGCCGAGTTCGAGACTAGACAGTTTTAAGATTGAGAATATTGTAGCCCAACAACTGATAGGGCAAGGCTTTATCGAGATGATGGCGAACAGCTTAACGGCTGCTAAATATCACGAACTTACGGAACAGATTTCGGTGAAGAATGAGGTTAAAATACTGAATCCGTTAAGTAATGACTTGTCGGTAATGCGCCAGAGTTTGCTTTATGGCGGGTTGGAATCTATTGCATATAATCTCAATAGAAAACAAAACAACCTTAAGTTCTTTGAATTTGGTAACAGCTATCATCAGTTCAAGGGACGCAGCTATACAGAGCAAAAACATTTATCAATGCTAACTGTAGGTAATGTACAGCCCAACTCCTGGAACTCCAGCAATGTAAAAGCAGATTTCTTCTTTCTTAAGGGTGCTGTCATTTCCATTTTAAAGAGATTGGGGATTGACACTATTAACGAGAAGGATACTAAGATGGACTTTTTAAGTGAAGGTCTAGCCTTAAGTTCTGGAAGTAAGCTGGTAGATATAGGATTAGTTAAAAAGAAGATCGCTAGAACGTTTGGTATCGACGAGCCTGTATTTTATGCTAATGTGTACTGGAGTGAGGTGTTGAAATTGGTAAGTAAAGATCATAAATCCATTCAGGAAATTGCAAAATCACCTGTAGTCAATCGAGACCTAGCTTTGCTTGTCGACGATAAAACTACCTTCAAAGAACTACAAACAGTCGCATTTCAAGCAGAGCGTAAATTGCTGAAGTCCGTAGACCTATTTGATGTGTATGAAGGCAAAGAATTACCAGAAGGCAAAAAGTCCTATGCATTGAGCTTCAAATTGCAGGACCTTGAGAAGACCTTGACAGATAAGCAAATTGACAAAGTAATGGACAAAGTTCAAAGTCAGCTGGAAAAACAATCGGGTGCCACAGTTCGCTGATACCGTGCGTTTAAAATAATCCTGACGCGGTTGATAGTTTTAAAGGTCCTCTACGACCTAAAGAATGAAGCTAGGATTTTACAAGCTTAATTTCTAACTTTCATACTTAATAAACTTCTATATGCTGCGCAGGACTAACATTGAGCAAAAATTACAGCAATCACGTAATAAAACGATCAAGGAATCAGATATCCTAGATCAAGTGAGGGAAATTCTGAAACAAGATGATCTTGTGGAAGATGCCATCATTGCTAGGATGAAGAGCCCGCAAAAGCCAACACCTCGCAATTCATTTGATTTTGATTTATTAGACAGTGATAAAATTTATCATGTAGATCAGATCCGTGACATATGTGTAAATTACAGATTGCGGTTTCTTGATACTCGATATTTTAAAAACGAGATACCACAGGAAGCGCTCAACAAAATCAAAAGATTAGAAAAAGAGCACGATACAACCTTAAGAGGTTTCAAAATCGTGGCACCGTCTAAGATGTTTAAACTAGAGAATGCAGACGATCCTTTATTGTTTGCCCCTATAGGTAACGGTTACTTTTATTTGATTCACAAATGGGGAAATGATTTAAATGCTTTTAGAAGAGCATGGGCATGGCCTTTCAAATCTTTGGAGAACTTGATTATTTGCACCTTACTGGTTAGTTTGTTAGCCGCTTATGCAGTTCCAAATGGAGTCTTCTCCAAGGACACCAGTGGCGTACAATTTGTGCTCATCTTCTTTTTTACATTCAAGTCCATTGCTAGTATGGTACTGTATTATTCATTTGCCGCAGGTAAGAATTTCAATACAGCCATCTGGAACAGCAAATACTTTAACGCATAATTGCTTTCTTTATAATAGTAGATTAATGTTGGAAACGTCTCTTTACAGAGACGTTTTTTTTATCTTGTCCATCTAATAATAAACTATGGCAGCACGCAGGCGCAACCCATTAATGGGCGGTATTTTCGCATTGATCATGATTGGTTTTGGAAGCTACAGATTGTTCATTCACTTTTCAGGAAGAGCGACTCTGGCCACCTGGCAACTAGTGATCACTGCAGCAGTGATCTTATATGGATTATTTGTTGCATACAGCGTGCTCACTCAAAAGTCAGAAAATCCTGAAGATTAATGGCCGATTCAAAATCAAATTACAACCTATTATTGGCGATCGCTTTTGTAGGGATAGGCTCTTGGAAAACCTATGATTATTTCAACGGTGATGAGAGTATGGCAACCTATCAAGTAGTCCTATCCATTCTTTTGATCGTATTAGGAATCTATCAACTGTGGCGTTGGAATGCCATGCGCCAAAAAAGCAATAATGGATAAAGAAAAGTTGGAGAAATCTAATTTTTAGTTTGCCTTCAAAGCAGCCATCTTGATTGCTGCTATCGCTGCTTCAGAACCTTTATTCCCATGAATACCACCGCTACGAGCTACAGATTGAGCGTGAGTATCATCTGTTAACACACAGAATATCACTGGAATTCTTGTCTTGTTCAAATTCAAGTCTTTGATACCACTGGTAACACCTTGACAAACAAAATCAAAATGAGCCGTTTCACCACGTATCACGCTACCTATCGCAATTACGGCATCTAGAACGCGCTTTTGTCTTTTACCAGGAACGCTAAAAGTGGATTCCTGCATCTTGCGGCAACCGTAAATCAATTCAAAAGATCCTGGAACATCGTACCTATAGATGGCATCTTTATGCATACCACAATCCAGTAGTGTATCCAGAGCGCCTTTGTATAGATTCTCTGTAATGTCGTCGTTCCATTCAGACACAACGATACCTATACGCATTTTTGATGCGTCTGGTAATTTACTCTTATCGTAATGGGATAAATCCTTACCGGCAGTAGCCATGATCTAGTTAGAAGCTGCTTGAGCCTGACCTAAAAGAATTTTGGCAGTTTGTGCTTCTGGAGTAGTTTCATACTCTTCTTCAATACGCTCAAGATTCTTGATAGCCGTGCTGTTATCTCCAGTTAAAAGCGCTGCTTGAGCACCTTTTAAAAGATATTTAGGCGTGGTAAATTCATTAGGAACAATATCTGCTGCCTCATTGTAATATTTGATGGCATCTTCAGCTTGATCAACTTGCATAAGCGCATCACCTATACCAGCTTTTGCGTAGGCTTCCATGATCGATCCATCGCCGTCATATGCAGTTAGGTAATCAATCGCATTTTGATAGTTGGTACCACCTAAATTAAGGTAAGCCATACCTGCTTGATAGTTGGCAATATTTCCAGCATCTGTACCGCTGTAGTTTTCGGCAAGTTTGATAAGTCCATATTTACCTTCACCACCTTCTAAGGCTAGGTTGTAAAGAGAATCTTGCTCCTCGCCTGTTGCGTTAACTGCTTGCTCATAAAAACTGAATGCTTGTGTGGATTCTTCCAGAGCCTCTTCAGCTTTTGGTCCTAGAATGAAAGCCGTGTACGCCCATATGGCCGCAGCGATTACCGCGATGGCGATAACAGTATAAAGAATAACGTTTTGATTCTTGGCAACCCATTCTTCGGTTTTGCCTGCGCCTTCATCAAGTGTTTCAAAAATCTCAGCCGTTGTCGACTCTTGCTCTTCAATTACTTCTTTCTCCTTCTGCGTTTTAGGCTTGTAACCTCTTTTATTGTATGTGGCCATTATCAAATTTATTGAACGCGCAAAAATATAATTTTTATCGGTATTAAAAAACGCGTTGTTACTTATTCTTCTAGAAGGCAATCCTTAAATTTGACGTCGCGTCGAGGTTGGAATCTTTATTTCGCTTTCGCGAAAGCGAACTCATCACAACCTTTTGTTTTTCAAATAATTACAACACAAATCATATGCATCTCAAATCCTTAAGTCTGGTCAACTACAAAAGTTTTGACAGCGCTGATTTTGAGATGGATGAAAAAATCAACTGCTTTGTGGGCAATAATGGCGTAGGAAAAACCAACGTGCTGGACGCAATCTACCATCTTGCCTTTGCCAAAAGTTATTTCAATCCCATTACGATTCAAAACATCAAACATGAAACTGATTTTTTTGTTATTAATGGGAAATTTGAAAAGGATGATCGAGAAGAGAATGTCGTGATAAGCGCCAAACGTGGTAATAAGCGAATTGCAAAGCGTAATGGTAAGGTCTATGAAAAGATTAGTGACCATATAGGCTTGCTGCCACTGGTCATCATATCACCAGCAGATCGCGACCTTATCATAGAAGGCAGTGAGACCAGACGTAAATTTCTAGATGGCGTTCTCTCACTGGACAATCAAAAATATCTGGAGCGACTTATCAACTACAACAAGTTGTTATCACAGCGCAATGCCTTGCTCAAGTACTTTGCGGCAAACCGTAAGTTTGATAGCGATGCGCTTGCCGTTTATGATGAACAAATGGTAGCGCTGGGCGCGTATATTCATAAGTGTAGGGTGGAATTTTTAGAACGCTTCACTCCTATTTTCAAGGATTTTTATGCAAAGATTTCCAGAAAGGCAGATGAAAAGGTGGACATTTATTACAAGTCTGATTTTCTTGATGCCGACCCTGCTACGGTTTTCAAAGATGCCCAGCAAAAGGATTTGCAGATTCAATACAGCACTGTAGGCATTCACAAGGACGATCTGTTGTTTTCTTTAGATGGTTATCCCGTAAAAAAATATGGTAGTCAAGGACAACAAAAGAGCTTTTTGACCGCTTTGAAATTGGCTCAATTTGAGTTCATAAAAAGTGAAAGCGGGACCGTTCCCATATTATTACTGGATGATATTTTTGATAAGCTGGATGAGAGTCGCGTATCGCAATTGATCGAAATGGTCAATGATGAACAATTTGGCCAACTATTCATAAGTGACACGAACAGTGAGCGTACGGAAGCTGTTATCAAGAATGTGAATCAGTCCTATAAAATGTTTGAGTTATGAAGAATCTAATCATTGCAGTTTTTACAGTTTTGCTGGTAAGTTGCGCTAATGATAGCAACAGTGAAAAAATCAAAAACCTTAACGGCTACTGGAATATTGATCTAGTGGAAAAGCCAGATGGCAGCCAGAAGGAATTCCCGTTTACCAATCACATGGATTTTTTTGAAGTGAATGGCAATAGCGGCACCAAGAGTCGTGTAAGCCCTACATATGACGGCACCTTTATTTCTTATGGCGATGCCGTAAAGTTTGAATGGGTGGACGATGAAAATCAAGTAGTCCTCAACTTTGCCAGCGGTGAGCAAGCTTATTCACAAATACTAAGAAAAGCTAACAAAGACGAAATGGAACTGGTTCATGAAGATGGAACCGTATATTACTATAAAGCCTACCAACCCGATGCGGAACAATAAAAAAGAGGAATTTGTGAGTATAAGCGACGTCTTGAAAGACTTCAAGTCGCAAAACAAACTATCCAAAGGTTTTTTAAAAGTGGACGTGGATGCCGCATGGAAGGAAGTTATGGGCCCTGGAGTTATGACCTACACGACGGGCATCAAGCTATCTGGAGAAAAATTATTCATAGACCTATCATCCTCTGTATTGCGACAAGAACTTTCCTATGGTCGCAGCAAGATTATAGCAAACCTCAATGAACATTTAGGGAAAGAGGTCATCAAAACCTTAGTACTTAGATAGTCCTTATTACTCTGGATTGATCCCAGTATTGAATTCTTCCAGAGACTGTGATTTTCTTAAGGCAGGTTTTTTAGAAATGGTTTTAGAGAACACCTTTTCATACAACTCATTCAAGCTGTCAAAATCTATACTATACTCTAGACCTAATCCTTGGTCATAGCCTTCCTGCTGTCCTATTTGCTGCAAGGCATTTTCGCGGTTAAATATTTTTAAGGTAAGCGTACCGGTTTGATTTAATAAAAATTCAATTTCTACATTACCAATCACCGCACGTTCTGTAGCCGTGGTGCTACCTACAGGAACCCCCAATTTACCGTTGATGAAAACCCGATCGCTTATTTGAGTGGTTAATGTAATTCCAAAACGGTCTGATCGCTGGATATCAGAGTTAGGATTACGCTCTGTTGCCTCATAGGTCACACCAAAATCCAAACGACTATCGCCACTGCTCACGATGTCATTCACGATTCCAGATAGACTTTCTATTAAGTTACCGGTAGCAGCATTTTGTGCTATACTATTAGGGTTGTAAAAGGATCCTGTTGCGATTAGCGACAAGGCTTGTCGTTGTCTTTCCGCTTTATCTTCCAGTCGATATTGCAACTCTGATTTTACCACAGAACTCACATTAGGAAAAACAATCTCAAATTCTGGATCAAAGAAGCTTAGGTCTCCTTCAAGGCTGGTGACAACCTTGACTGGTATTTGTGCATTAAGATTTGGGTTGTCCAACAAGACCGATGGGTTTGCTCTTGTGAGGTATGAAGCACTTACATCAATATTGGCATTTGTTGGGTCACCATTCCAGTCGACTGTACCTCCAGGTTCTATGACAAACTCCTTATTTACCAATCCTGCGTATTTGAAGTTATAAATACCTTCAGTAGCGATAAAGTCACCGTTCATGACGAATTTACCATTAGTATTGATTTCCAATAAAAGATTGCCATAACCGCTACCTCGCAAATAACTACCGTTTGTGGGATCTACCGTGATTTCAACTGTCGCAGTAGGCGTTACTTCTAGGTCAAATCGTAACTCCAATCCCGATACTTCTTTAATTTCAGTTTCCTCGCCAGATAATCTAGCTTCCTTCTCTTCAGGACTTAAAAAATAGATCGCAGAGGTATCGCCTAACGATTCACCATCGTCGATAGGTATTTTAAAAATTGTTCCTTCACCTGTGGTGGCAACTACATCAATAAACAATTCATCTGTAGGTCCAGTGATGGTAGCACTACCGTCTATGAAAGCTGTACCGTAATAAAGAGATTCTTCAGTGAGCTCTGTATCGAGTACTAAAAGACGGTCGGATTCTAGCGCTAAATCCAATTCCCAAAAACCAAAATTCTTATGGTTGATCTGTCCTTTTAAAAGTCCAGAGGTGTTGTATTTAGTGTCGGTTAATTGGATTTCTCCAAAATCGAAACTAGTGCTGGTAATATCAACCGTGGCCTTATCCTCAAAATCAAAATCTGTATTGAGGTATGGCACCTGCAATCCTGCATTGTTGAGTACTATTTGTCCAGATATTTCGGGCTCGGTCAATCTGCCTTGTGCCCTGGCCTTTCCTGTGGCCAGACCTCTTATATTATCTATAACGATACCACCTAGCGGACTTAAAGCCACTAAATTAAATTCATTGAAATCGGCACTAAGATCAAGTGTAGAATAATCACCACCAGTATTGATGGAACCGTCCACCGTGAATGTGCGCTGAACATCATCCTTAAGTTGAGCGTTTACATTGTAAACACTTAGATCTTCATTACCCTTAACCAGCATATCAAAATCGCCTAGCGGAGTATTATTTACCTCAAAGTTACTGATGGTAAAATTGCTTGATGGAGCGTAGTTACCATCAATCTGTTCGAGTTTGAGCTCACCGTCAATACGACCTCGCATCTTGAGACTGTCAATGGGTTTAGTTAGACTGGCAATGCGCACGCCATCAAATTTGAGGTTGACGTCCTTAGAATCCTTGCCGTCAATCATACCTGCGACAGTGATTCTCTCGTTAAGGTGTTGTGCTCTAAGTGTATCGAGTTTGAAGGTTTGGAAGTTATTATCAAAAACCAGTTTCACATCTTCTGCGCTGGGATTTATTACCCATTTCTTACCTTGATATCTAAGGTCACTACGGCGTATACCTACGACCGATTTATTCTCGTCGTTTATAGTGTGGTAAAAACTTAGATTGTATTTATCGTCTGACTGCTCTTCACTCGTAAATTCAGTTCTAAAGAGTAAGGTATCCTGACGTGTGACATTGATCAATTGAAAGTCTTTAACGTTATAAAAACCATTATCGATGTCATCAATTTTTATATAGGTGTTAAATAACGGGTTTTGGTTATTCACCTGGACATTAACTTGTTTCAGATCTACATCGAAAGCTTTGATCCTAGGTGTTCTAAAGGTGAGCCTAAATTGGGCCTCGTTACTTGCAACTTGGCCTTTGATGATTGTGTTTTCGCCTAGAGCGATATCAGGAAAAAATAGATCTACAATTTTATCATAGATCTTAAATTCATAATCAAGATATTGATCCTGGGTGATTTTATCAGATTTGTAATTGATGTAAACGTTACCAATCGCATTTTTAAAGAGCTCTGGAATCTCCTCTATCTTGAACTGTCCTCTTACCTCGCCTTCAATAATGTCTGTGCTGTTTATGGTAATCAAGCGTTCTTGTTCTATGAAGGTACTCTCAATAATAAAATCCTCAAAAAAGTAGGTGTCGTTGTCGTTCTGATAGCTGGCATCAGTAAAATTAATGGTTCCAGCGACGTCATTGATATCAGTACCGTTCATGTCAATTACCACATCACCTTTCAATATCGCCATACTATCACGAGTGAAAATGTTGGTGGCTCGCAAATCTGCGTAGGCAATTGAGGCTTTAAAATCGTAGGAATTAATTTCTTCAGTAATATCTACAAGACCGTCAAATTCCAATTGCAGATTGGGATCATTGATTTTGACGGTTCCATTAAATACCGGTTTGCGCAAATCACCATTGACCTTGATGTTGCGGTAATTGTAACCTTTAAAGCTTAGTCTACCTATATTCCCATTTAAACTTAACCTTGCATTATCTGGATCAAAGCCACGACCATCTACATTTAAGTCAAGGCTTATTTTACCTAGGTCTTTTGTTTTTGTAATACTACCTAGATTGAATCCATTGGTTTTTATATTACCGTTGTAGCCTATGCGTTCTGACCGAATTTCAGTCAGTCTCAGGTCTGTGCCAAAATTGCCTAGACGGGTACTTCCTGACAATTTTGAAACGACAGTGTTTTGGTCCACACTAGCATATCCATTGGCATTCACGGTACCTAATTGATTAAGTTCCGCAGGTAGTTGGGTCCCTAAGATATTGGGAAGCAGTTTTTTTAAATCGGTGTTGCTTACCTGTAATTGGTTAAAATCACCTTCAATATAGAATTGATCCACATCCCTAACAAGATTGCGCATAGACATGGTACCGTCAATACTCAAATCGTTTAAGGCGGTCATTTTGAGATCTGTAACCGTGAAGTCATTGAGCGTTCCCAGAATATTTCCCTCTACATCAATGCTTTCATTACTGACGAACTCATCGTAAAAAATATCCAACTCATTAGTTGCTAGACTGGCTTCTTGAATTTTGAAGTCCCAACGTACCTTATCTACAAAATCTGAAAAGTCACCAGGCTCATAATCAAATTGCAAATCGCCCTTTAGATATGAACCTAAGGTTTCAATATAAAGATCCTGCGCTTTGATTTGCGTAGGAGAATAATAGAAATCTGCCACTAGATCTTTAATGGTAAAGCCTTCACCGCCATTCTTTTCACTAACGGCACCGTTATACATTATAAAATTACCCTTTGTGATATCTGCAAAAAGTTCATCGCCGTCTATCCTAAAATTGTCAGCGTTCAAGTTGAGATTATCAGCAAAGAATATCTCTGGGTGATTTGCCTCTTCGTCAGTGATTCTGATGCGTGCATCAGTGAGTTGGATCTCGCCTGTTGATAATGTAAAAGGTTGCGTACTTGCTTGATCGCTGGCAAATTTTTTAAGGAACATATTGAGGTTGTCGCTTTCTTCACCTTCATAGCGCTTCATGTTGAGATACAGCTTATCGATCTTTACGTTACCCAGCACAGGTGCGTTGGATACCAATTCAGAAAAGCTTAGTATGGAACTACTTAGGCTTTGAAATGATATGATGGTATCTTGATGATGGTCTAGCGCGCGTGAACTTCCTAAATTGACATCACCATCGTACGTGATGGCTACCTTTTCAATGGCAATGTCCACATCATAGGTATCATTGAGATAATCCGTCAAGTAATGAGCGGTAGCGGTCTGTACAGATGGAAAAGAAAAAGCAATCACCAAGATGACAAATAGCGCTATCAGTACCAGCAGCGTTCTTCCCAGTATTTTAAAAAGCTTTTTAATAATAGATCAATTACTTTTGCAAAGATTACCAATTTCTATGCCCATACCATCCTCTAAACACGATAATTGTTTCATTCTAGCGATAGAATCATCTTGTGATGATACCTCATGCGCTGTGCTTAAAAACAATCAGGTTTTATCCAACGTTATTGCAGGTCAAAAAATACATGAACAATATGGTGGTGTGGTACCAGAGTTGGCTTCTCGCGCACACCAATCTAACATTATACCCGTCGTCCATGCTGCTCTAGCACAAGCAAATATCGACAAAAAGCAACTGTCAGCCATAGCTTTTACCAGAGGTCCTGGACTAATGGGAAGTCTGCTTGTGGGTGGTAGTTTTGCAAAGAGTCTCTCTCTAGCACTCGACATTCCATTGATTGAAGTTCATCACATGCAGGCGCATATTCTGGCCCATTTTATTGACCATGGTCAGGAAATGCCAGAATTTCCATTTTTGGGATTAACTATTAGTGGTGGTCATACCCAAATCGTGAAGGTGAACGACTATCACGATATGGAAGTCATAGGCAGTACGATGGATGATGCCGTAGGTGAGGCATTTGATAAATCGGGAAAAATTCTTGGGCTGGGTTATCCAGCTGGACCTATAATAGATTCGCTTGCGCGAAAGGGTAATCACGACGCCTTTAAATTCCCTATACCTAAAGCTCCTGACCTGGACTATAGCTTCAGCGGCTTTAAGACCAGTGTGCTCTATTTTGTCCAAAAACAAACACAGAAAGATCCAGATTTTATCCAAAACAATCTGGAAGATATTTGTGCGAGCATACAATACACTATCATTGAGATTCTGTTTCAAAAATTGAATAAAGCGGTCAAACAAACAGGAATCAAGTCTGTTGCCATAGGTGGTGGCGTGAGTGCCAACTCTGGTGTGCGTGAGCGCCTGCTTTCCAAACAAGAAAAAGGATGGAAAGTATTTATACCACCATTTGAATATACCACAGACAATGCAGCCATGATAGGTATTTCTGGATACTACAAATATCTACAAGATGATTTTTCATCGCTGGACATCATTACCCAAGCAAGAATTCCGATGTAACCATGCAATTATTCTACTTTTCACAGCCTGCCGCCACAGATGAGATTCTATCTCTTGAAAAAGAAGATACCCGACACATCACTAAGGTGTTGCGTAAAAAAGTAGGAGACGCCATTCATGTCACTAACGGTGAAGGTGATTTATTTGATGCTACCATTGTTCAACTTACCAGCAATAAGTGTCAGCTCCAGTTAAATCATTTAAGGTTTGAAGCGACCAAAAAACCTCAACTTCATATCGCTATCGCTCCTACAAAGATGAATGACCGTATGGAATGGTTTCTTGAAAAGTCAACCGAATTAGGCATCACGACCATCACACCACTATTGTGCAGCAATAGTGAGCGTAGAAACATTAAGGAAGAACGATTTGAAAAAATCATTATTAGCGCCATGCAACAATCATTACGGTTGCATAAACCAAAGCTAAATCCATTGACGCCTTTGCACGAGTTTCTGGAAACTGCCAGTGAAGACCTCAAACTCATTGCTCACTGTGAGGAAACTAATAAAAGACACATCACAGAGTTATTGGATAAAAAAATGGATACACTGATTCTAATAGGTCCAGAAGGTGATTTCACTCCAGATGAAATAGAAAAAGCCTTGGAACATCAATTTTCCCCAGTACATCTAGGACATACCAGACTAAGAACAGAAACGGCAGGCATTCATGTCGCGAGTTTGTTCAATGCGCTTATCCAGTAACAGAAATGCCAGCTGCTAGAATTTCAAGATCTTTGTCTTGCACGATGATTGCGACTTTGTAATCTGTTTTAGAATTGGTTTGTAATTGGAATGATTGTGTTCCGTTAGGTGTGTTTTTATCAATAGCCATGCGCTGGATCACGACATTTGTATTTCTCAATTGCTTTCTGGCATTTTCACCTTTCGCGACAGCGGTAGTCTCGTCATCAATAAGCAATAAAGCATAAGCTCTATCAAAATCCTTGACTTCATTCAATGCATAGGAAAAATCAACCGAGGTATTCTTTTTAGTGACAACCGGCGCTGGTAGTGCAGTGACGTTTGATTTATTGATCAGCGAGTTTTTGAGTGTTTTTTCTCTTGAACCCACAAACTCCTTATTACCATTAACCACCATTTGTGGCGTATAAACTCCAGAATTAAGCTCTGTGGCATAATCACGCTGGTATGCGGAATACTCCTTTTTAGAATACGGATCTTTCCATCCCAGGTAGTTCCAATAATCCACATGATAAGAAAGAGCAATCACGTTCTCGTCATCCTTAACTTCAGACAGTAATGCATCCGCTGGTGGACAGCTACTGCAACCTTGAGAAGTAAACAATTCCACGACGTTCACGCCGTTTTGGATTTGTTTTTCATTACTTTGTTCTTCTCTCTTGTTATGTTGAAATGCCAACATAGAGAAGGCTATAAATAAACTAAGTATTGGAAAAGTGATTCTTATAATGGGTCTAAATACCATATCGAGAGTTTTCATGCGTTATAATTCTAAAACTAATGAATAAAACGTTTATTATTTATGATTTTGTTAAAAATAATTAACCTTAAATTAACATTGAATCGATGAGAACGTTTTGCTTTACTTTATTAATCTCAACACTAGGGATTAGCACTTTATTTGCTCAAGAAGTCGCGGTGCTTAAATATGATGGTGGTGGTGATTGGTATTCTAATCCTACTGCATTACCTAACCTGGTATCCTATTGTAATAAAAACTTAGGAACTACTTTCTCTAATGATGTTAAAACAGTTGAAGCGCAAAGTATTGATATTTTTCAATATCCTTTTATTCACATGACTGGGCATGGTAATGTGGTCTTCAGTCAAGAGCAGATTGAAAATTTGAGGAATTACCTTTTGAGCGGTGGATTTCTACATATTGATGATAATTATGGGATGAAACCCTATCTTGAAAAGGAGTTAGTTCGATTGTTTCCTGACAAGCAATTGACCGAGCTTTCTGCTAACCATCCAATTTTTAGTAGTTATAAAAATTTCCCACAGGGTTTGCCTAAGATTCATGAACACGATGGAAACCGCCCACAGGCGATGGGAATATTTCATGAAAATAGGTTAGTTCTTTTATTTACTTTTGAGAGCGATTTAGGTGACGGTTGGGAAAGTCCAGAAGTCCACAACGATCCAGAAGAAGTGAGACAAAAAGCGCTCGACATGGGTGCCAACATCATCAAGTACGTATTTACTAACTAATTATTTATGGGTACAAGAGCTACCTCGCGAGCCATCGCTTTTGGATTACTAAGAGCACTACTTATTATTGCTGGTGTATTCCTTCTCGCTTGGTTTCTTTGGGAAATCCAGTCGGTATTGTTCTACATAGGTTTTGCTGCGGTGCTATCTCTAGTTGGACGACCTATTGTTCTATTCTTGAGAGACAGACTCAATTTTCCCAACACTCTGGCCGTTATCGTTACTTTAATTATTTTATTTTCAGTCATCGTCGGTGCGATACTGATGATCATTCCCGTAATCGCAGAGCAAGGCGAGAATATTTCCAAAATTGATATCGAAGAAGTCAAAGACAATCTAGAGATACTCAACACGCAAATCAGCGATTATTTTGGAATCAGTAAGGTGAACGTGCTGGAGCGCATTCAAAACCTTGAATTTGTACGGGAAAACCTGACCATGGACTTGATACCGCAGTTTGTCAATGGTTTGTTTGGTACTTTGGGAAGCTTGTTAATTGGATTATTCTCCATTCTATTTATTTCCTTCTTCCTCTTGAAAGACAGTCGATTACTTCTAGAAGGAGTTTTGGTATTCTCTAAAAAAGGTAATGAAGGCCAGTTTTTAAGAGCTTTTACTAAAATCAAGCAACTGCTCTCTAGGTACTTCATAGGACTAATTTTCCAAATCCTGATCATTTTTGTTCTCTATGGAATTTTGCTCTTGTCATTAGGTACTGAGAATGCGTTGATCATCGCCTTTTTCTGTGCGCTGCTCAATTTGATTCCTTATCTAGGGCCAGCCATAGGCTACTTTTTAATGAGTGCATTTGTCATAAGTGATAACCTTGGGGCCAACTTTACCGAAATCATTCTACCGCAACTTATTGTGGTGAGCATAGGTTACGGTATTATTCAGATGATCGATAATTTCTTGAACCAGCCTTTAATCTTTGGAAAATCTGTGAAATCGCATCCATTAGAAATTTTTATCATCATTTTGATTGCTGGATTACTGTTTGGGATCATAGGACTAGTACTTGCCATACCTACCTACACGGCGATCAAGGTCATTTCCAAGGAGTTTTTGAGCGAGTATAAAATCGTTAAGAAGCTAACGCAAAATCTGTAAAATCTAATGAATCATCAATTGTTGCAACCGCAGGTGAGAGCCTATCTGCTGCAGCATTTGCATGAGAATGCAGCGGTCTTTTTGTTGCGCTCACATCCTTTTCAGATCGATAATAAAGAGTTGGCGCAACAGCTCATCGGCCTTCAAAAAGCCCATTATAAATTCCCGGTTCTTTTTGAAAATGACCAGGTGATTTATCCGCCTAAGGTAAATCTTGAGCAAACCAGTAGTTGGGAAACAGCGGTCTATAAAGGCAGCATTATCAAGGGTGATAGCATGATTGATCTCACTGGCGGCATGGGAATAGATGATATCGCTTTCGCGAAAGCGTACTCCACAACCATCCACATAGAACTCGATCCAACACTTCAACAAATAGCCAACCATAATTTTAAAGCTCTAAATTCAGGAATTGAAAGCCACCAAGGAAATGGGATTTCTTTCCTCACATCTACAGAGGAAACATTTGACCTCATCTACCTGGATCCCAGCAGAAAAACGGCTGCTACCAACAAGGCGGTTTTATTGGCAGACTATGAACCAGATGTTACAAAGTATCAAGATTTGTTGTTTGAAAAAGGAGCCACTATCATGATGAAAACCTCGCCCATGCTGGATATCACTGCTGGGATGAGACAACTTGCACATGTATCTCAGATCCACATTGTAGCGGTAAAAAACGAGGTGAAGGAATTGCTCTGGATCTTGAATAGAAACAGCACGCAGACTCAAGTGACGGCAGTCAACCTAGCGACTGACCAACCTGATTTTAAATACACGCTAGATCAAGATGCACCTATTCAAATGGCAGAATTACAAAAGTATCTGTATGAACCCAATGCTGCGATAATGAAGTCGCAAGCTTTTGGTGAATTGAGCGCTCAATTTCAGGTTTCAAAAATTGATCAGGATGCGCATTTGTTTACGCATGACGAAATAATAAAATTTCCAGGGCGATCTTTTGAAGTTTTGAGCGTGCAGGACTACAAGCCTAAGGCGATCAAACGTCAATTTGGTAAAGGTGCGCATGCTGTTGTGACGAGAAACTTTCGCGAAAGCGTAAAAAAAATACGCACTATATTTAATTTTACAGAACACGAGACCAACTACCTTTTTTTTACCAGTATCGCTGGTCGCGGTCCTGTGGTCATAGAAGCTATTAAGATCTAGTCATGAAGAAAATCATCATCTTATCTGGCGCAGGTGTCAGTGCAGAAAGTGGTATCGCCACCTTTAGGGATGCTGATGGACTGTGGGAAGGACACGACGTGATGGAAGTCGCATCGCCACAAGGTTTTGAGAACAATCCTACCTTAGTCCTGGATTTCTACAACCAGCGTAGAGCCCAACTTCATACGGTCGAGCCTAATGAGGCTCACTATTGCATTGCGGCACTCGAGCGCAATTATGAAGTACACGTAATCACGCAAAATGTGGATGACCTTCATGAACGTGCTGGATCCACCAATGTACTGCATTTGCATGGCGAGCTGCTCAAGGCGCGCAGCACCTCAAATCCCAACTACATTGTGGACTGGACGGACGATATCACCGTGGCAGATTCCTGTCCAGAAGGTTCCCAAATGAGGCCACATATCGTGTGGTTTGGCGAGGAAGTTCCCGCTATGGAAACCGCGATCGAACTCACGGCGCAGGCCGATGCGGTAATCATTGTAGGCACGTCCCTACAGGTATATCCTGCGGCAGGTTTAATGCACTATGCACCACAAGAAACACCTATCTATTTGATAGATCCACGACCTAATCTTAAAAGTAATGGTAACTTAACCGTGATAGAAGAAAATGCAAGCACTGGTGTACGCAAGGCTTGTGACATGATTCACCTATCTCTAACTAACACATGAATACATTGAAAGTACCTATTCTCAAAGAACAATTAGCAGATTTATACCCGTACAAGGAATCACGTGTGCGCCTTGCGACTAAGTTCGTTCAGGAAGGTTCCATTGAGGATCTTATTGCCTATTGTCATCCTTCATCGCCCGTTTCCCACAAGGCGTGCTGGTGTCTGGAACAGGCTTACTATCTTTTTCCTGAAACCTGTTATCCACACATGGAGAAGATATTTAGTCTTTACACCACTCAAGTCAATGTGAGTGGTATGAGATGTTTGCTTAAAATAGGTTTTGAAGTTCTTAAGTCCTATTATGGGCCACGTGATCACGAGGTAAAACAATTGATCACTCAGGAAATGAAAGAACAATTAGTTAGAGCATCTTTTGACGCGTTGATCAATGATAGCGGTAGGTCTGCAAACTTGATGTATGCCACGAGAAGCCTGTATCTCATGCGCAATGAGTTTGATTTAATCCCACATCAACTACCCGTTTTTATTGAGCGGCTCATCATGGATCCAGAAAATAAAGGCTATCGCAGTTGCGGTCGTGAGATCCTTACTAAATTAAGCTGGCAAAAACAGGCTTAAGCGGCACATCTACAGTGCTGGATCGCTCTTAAAATCTTATTTTTGCAAGCTTTAAAGATCTACTATGTCCTTACAAGCTATTTCACCCATTGATGGTCGTTATCATACTAAAGTCGCAGCGCTGTCAGACTACTTTTCAGAAGCGGCACTTATCAAGTATAGAGTGCTTATTGAGGTTGAATATTTTATCGCTTTAAGCGAAAGCGGAATCGCCCAACTGCAACCGTTCAAGGAAGAAACTAAGTCACTACTACGCGATCTTTATCGCAACTTCACGGAAGAGGATGCGCAGGAAATCAAGTTCATAGAAAAGACGACCAACCACGATGTCAAGGCGGTTGAATACTTCTTAAAAAAGAAATTTGACCTCATGGATCTGGTGGCTCACAAGGAGTTTATCCACTTTGGACTTACCTCTCAGGACATCAACAATACCGCTATACCTCTATCTATTAAAGAAGCAGTTCAAGAAGTTTACCTTCCAGAACTGGAAGCTCTTATTTCTCAAATGGAAGTCCTTGTAAATGAATGGAAGGACATACCATTGCTGGCGCGTACTCATGGACAACCTGCATCACCTACACGATTAGGAAAAGAGTTTGACGTATTTGTCGTCAGATTAAAAGAGCAATTATCCACGCTTAAGAATATTCCCAATGCAGCAAAATTTGGTGGCGCTACAGGAAATTACAACGCGCATCATGTAGCTTTTCCTCAAGTGGACTGGAAAGCCTTTGGATCTGATTTTGTAGAAAACAGATTAGGACTTAAACATAGTTTTCCCACCACGCAGATTGAGCACTACGACTTTATGGCTTCGCTTTTTGACGCCATGAAACGTATCAACACCATATTGATAGATTTGGATAGGGATATCTGGACCTATATATCCATGGACTATTTCAAGCAAAAAATTAAAGCTGGTGAAATAGGATCCAGTGCCATGCCTCATAAGGTCAATCCTATCGATTTTGAAAACAGTGAAGGTAATTTAGGTCTTGCAAATGCCATTTTTGAACACCTATCGGCAAAGCTTCCTGTATCTAGGTTACAACGTGATCTTACAGATTCTACGGTGTTGCGTAATGTAGGTGTGCCCATTGCGCATACGATCATTGCTTTCAAGGCGACGGCTAAAGGATTGGATAAATTGCTTTTGAATTCTGATAAGATAGCCCAAGATCTTGATAACAACTGGGCCGTTGTCGCAGAAGCTGTTCAGACAATTTTGAGACGCGAGGCCTATCCTAATCCTTATGAGGCATTGAAGCAATTGACAAGGACTAATGAAAAGATTACAGCCACCAGCATGGCTCAATTTATTGAGGGTCTGGATGTAAGTGAATCCATTAAAGAAGAATTAAGAGTCATCACACCTTCTTCATTTACAGGTATTAAACCCTAATTAATAAGTTAATTCCTACTTAATTGGGGCGAAGTTAACGACCTCAACGAGACTATAGTTCTAGTTTTAAATTACAACCAAAAACTAAAACTATGAGTTTACTAACCATCATCTTGAATATTTTTATTCCGCCCCTAGGTGTAGGCCTAGCTAAAGGATTCGGTAAGGATTTTATTATCAATTTAATCTTGACCCTTATATTCTTTATACCAGGAGTGATCCACGCATTTATCGTGACCTCACGATAAATATTTAAATTGCTAAGAAAAAGAGAAGAATGGCGCCCGTTGGGCGCCATTTTTTTATCCTAGCTTTTTAGCCTCATTCCAGAAAATATCCATTTCGGCAAGAGTCATGTCGCTCAAGTTTTTTCCCAGTTCACCTGCTTTAGACTCCAGATATTGAAAGCGTTTGATAAATTTTTTATTGGTGCGCTCCAGCGCGTCCTCTGGATTGACTCCTAGATGCTTGCCATAATTGACTAAGGAGAATAGCACATCGCCAAATTCTGCTTCAATAGCATCCTTGTTGCCGTTGTCTACCTCTTCTTGAAGTTCTTGCAGTTCCTCTTCCAGCTTTTCCTTGACCTGCTCTGGTCGTTCCCAGTCAAAGCCTACACCAGCAACCTTGTCTTGAATTCGCGAACTTTTTACCAATGCCGGCAAACTTTTAGGCACACCTTCCAACACACTTTTTTTACCTTCTTTAAGCTTGAGCGCTTCCCAGTTTTGCTTGACCTCTTCTTCATTGGCTACCTCAACATCGCCATAGATATGTGGATGCCTTGATACCAGCTTATCGCATATCCCATGAGCCACGGTGGCAATATCAAAATCGTTAGTTTCAGAGCCTATTTTGGAGTAAAAAACAATGTGTAGCAACAAATCACCCAACTCCTTAGGGATCTCTTCTATATCATTATCCAGTATCGCATCGCCCAGCTCATAGGTTTCTTCAATGGTAAGATGTCGAAGGGATTGCAAGGTCTGCTTACGGTCCCATGGACATCCTTCCCGCAACTCATCCATGATAGTAAGCAATCGGTCAAGCGCTTCCAGTTGTTCTTTTCGGTTATTCATGCAATAGGTTTATGATAATGTGGTAAGTTCTTATTTTTGATTGTGGGTGGTTGAATGATATCGCTTTCGCGAAAGCGAACTCAACAACAATCACTTTGGTATAAAATTAGATAGCAAGTTGCCAAACGCAGTACTTATGAAATACTTTCTTATCACTTTTTGTTCACTTTTTATGCTGAATGCGGCTACAGCGCAAGATTTTATTGCAGATGCTGATATGTCAACGACCGTAATGAAAGCCGACGATGAGATGAAAGTACTTTATTTTACGGCAAGCTGGTGCGGTCCTTGCCGCATGATGAAACCTGGCATTGAAAAAATGGCCAGCGATCCCAAAGCTGTGGCTACTATTTATAAAATGGACATTGACCAGAATATTACCGATGATATTCTCAACATCGCTGGCGTGCCTACTTTCGTATTTTTAAAAAACGGTACGGTGCTGGGACAGCACACCGGCGCGATGGCAGATGCAGACCTGAAAACGCTTTTTGCAAAGCACGCCATCATGAAACCTACCAAGGAGCTCCTAGCCTATCAACCGGTACCTAGCGACTTGAAGGTGATCGCTGGTGCTCATCCCAAACTGACCAAGACCAATCTACAAACCTTATGGCATAGCGATGCCAACTTGAATAAAATGGCGTGGTCCATCCACAACAATCTGACAGATATTAAGGATCTTCAAGCAGGATTGGTACTGGTAAATAGATCCTTTGAAATCAAACCATCTAGTAGTACCTTGTTTTTAAAAACAAGCTATCTAAAGAAATTGGGAGCCAAAAAAGAAGCACTCGCCACTGCACAGAAAGCTAGAAAAATGATGGTTGCCAACGGTGAATACACAGGTACTCTCGATAACCTAGTAAAGGAAATTAAAGGTTAGTCTTCTATTCTCTCCAGCAGGATGGCCTGAAACTCTTCCCAACATTGTGTGGCAGTAACCTTAGTTCCAGTAAGGCTTAAGTCAAGACAGTCGTAAAGCTTTCTACTCTGCTCGTTAGGTGTTAGTTCCTTGAGATGCTCTAGCTCTTCCAGATAAATAGAATCATTAACTCTTGAGGCCAGCTTTGTTCTATAAACTGGAAATTGTCCAAAATCCCTAAATACCTTGCTCATGGAATTCATCTGGTCATAAGCCTTTTCATATTCACCAACCTTTTCATAGTACATAGCGCTTTCTGCTGTTTCCATGGAGTTTTTGAGATGTCTCATGATTCGCTCACTTCCAAAATCATATTTCAAAAAGGCTTTAGCCAGTTGGCCGAAGCTTTTACCATCGTAAACGTTGTAAAAATTCACTAAAACAAATTCTCCACCCTTATTCTCTTTGAGATACAGCACTAAGAAGTTCACTAGATCTTGCTGATCCTGAGTAACCACATCCAAGGTGACTACAGATACATTACCATCTTGCCTGGTATCCAGCAATCTGACCACATACTGTTGATTTGCAATGGCTGTGGTCAACGCGGCGATACTTTGACCCAGCGTATTCACTAGCGTACCCATAATTAAGGATTGTTCCTGTGCGCTGAATTGGTAGAAATTTTTACCCAAACGTTTTGAGAACGACTTATGGTCAAATTGATCCATAACCACATGAGGTCTGTTGGTGCCAATGGCATCCATAAGGCTCACTGCTGTCATGTGTAGTTTTTGTTGTTGTTCTTTGTTTAATTGTAGGTCTGGCTCGACTTCAGGTTCTGACTTACAAGATATAAAAGCAATGGTAATGAAAAGAATAAAGTAAAGGGATCGCATAAAAAAAGGTTGATATTCAAAGGTATTACCCATGAACATCAACCTATGAAGAATTGAAGTGTTTTTTAAATGCCTTTTACAAAATCACTATAAAGGTCATTGAATTGATAGCCTTCCGTAAATCGTTTTTTACTGAGCTTGTCAAATTCCACAAGCGCCCAAAGAATAAACTCCTTTAAAAAATAACGATCTTCTTTACTGGTTTCTGGCTGGTGTTTTTGCACCAGATCTTCCAGTGGCGTTACCTGATCAATCAGTGCTCTATAATCAGAATCATTGAGTTCATCCAATAGTTCCAAAGCATCATTATTAAAGAACCATTCTACCAGCTTATCGTATGGTGTTTCTTCATCTGGCTTCTTGAGTTTTTTGAGCTCTGGGAAATAAGATGGGAACAAAGTCTTGATAGCATCACCGATTAATTCGTTTGCGACAAAAGCAGCACCTTCTTGCTCACCTTCATAAACCAGTTCAATCTTTCCAGTGATGGAAGGAATCACTCCAGCAAAATCAGATAGACGTATCACAGTCCTATCATCACCATTCATAAGGGAACGACGCTCTGCAGTACTTAATAGATTTTCATAAGCTGTGATGCTCATACGAGCACTCACGCCGCTCTTTTCATCTACATATTCTGATTCACGTGCGGAAAAACTGATTTGCTCGAGTAGGTCTTTAGCCAGTTCCGGAACATAAACGGTTTCCTTGATGCGATCATCGTTACGGGCTTCCTGTTGGGTAATCGTTTTGGCAATCTCGATGCTCTCTGGATAGTGAGTTAGGATTTGTGAACCTATTCTATCCTTTAATGGCGTCACAATGCTACCGCGGTTAGTATAATCTTCTGGATTGGCAGTAAAAACAAACTGCATATCCAGTGCTAGTCTTAGTTTGAAACCTCTAATTTGGATATCACCTTCCTGTAAAATGTTGAAAAGCGCCACTTGAATTCTGGCCTGTAAATCTGGAAGCTCGTTGATGACAAAAATACAGCGATTCGCTCGCGGAATCATACCGTAGTGAATCACGCGATCATCGGCATAACTCAATTTGAGGTTAGCTGCTTTGATGGGATCAATATCTCCTATCAAGTCTGCTACCGTAACGTCTGGCGTGGCTAGTTTTTCATAAAAACGATCATCGCGATGTAACCAAGATATAGGAGTGTTATCTCCATGTTCCTCAATGATCTGTTGCGCAGTTCTAGACAACGGTGCCAGTGGATCATCGTGAATCTCACTATCAGAAACAAATGGTATATACTCATCCAACAAACCAGTCATCAGTCTTGCAAGTCGTGTTTTTGCCTGTCCACGTAAGCCTAAAAGATTGATGTTGTGTTTAGACAAAATGGCGCGTTCTAATTCTGGTATCACGCTATTCTCATAACCATGAATTCCTGTAAAAGAATCTTTACCGCTTTTGATATTCTCTTTAAGATTATCTCTCAACTCGTCTTTGATGGATTTTGATTTCCATCCAGAGTTTTTGAGTTCGCCTAATGTCTTTATATTTTCTATGTTCATATTTTTATTGTCTTCCCGTTGATTAACGGAATCTATTATTGACTATATCATTTATCGTTCGAGATAACTACACCGTTCTTTGAAGTAGTTTTCAATTGAGCTCGAGCAAGTATTCTAATTTTCTATTTCAATCTCTTTCTCCTATTGGCCTCATAATCATGAAAGATCATTTCTCCTAACCCTTGGAGGCCAGTGAAAAATGCCTTTCCTTGATTAGCCTCAGTGAATTCATCAATGAAACGTTGCAAATAAGGATCATTAGCAATCATAAAAGTGGTAATGGGAATATGCAAACGTCTTGCCTGTGCGGCCATCGTGTAGCATTTTTCCACAATATATTCATCCAACCCATTGGAGTTTTTATAATAACGACCATCTTTCAATCGCAGGCAACTGGGTTTACCATCAGTGATCATAAAGATCTGCTTATTGGTATTTCTCTTGCGGCGCAAAATGTCCATGGCCAGTTGTAAACCAGCTACTGTATTGGTGTGGTAAGGTCCAACTTTTAAATAAGGTAAATCGGCTATTTTGATGGGCCAGGCATCGTTACCAAAAACGATGATATCCAGCGTGTCCTTGGGATAACGTGTGGTAATCAATTCGGCCAGCGCCATGGCTACTTTTTTTGCAGGTGTGATGCGGTCTTCTCCATAAAGAATCATGGAGTGTGAGATATCAATCATCAACACCGTACTCATTTGTGCTTTGAATTGCGTGTCCTCAACAATCAAATCACTTTCTGAAAGATAGAAATCGTCCATCCCATGATTGATCTGCGCGTTGCGCAAACTCTCGGTCATGGAAATGCGATCCAGACCATCGCCAAATCGATATTCTCTAAAATCACCGGTATGTTCATCACCAGATCCTAATTTATCGGTCTTGTGGTTACCAGTATTTCCCTTGCGCATGTTCCCAAAAATCTGATTCAAGGCATGTTTGCGCAGCAGTTGCTCCGTTTTGGCCGTGATCGAGTATTTTCCCGGTCCACTGCCTTCCTCGTCTCCTTCTCCATCGCCACCAGCGTTGGGATCAAATTCTTCTCTTATATAGCCACGTTCTTTAAGATCTTCTATAAAATCGTCGATGGTATATTCTGGCGTAGTGAGCTTGTATTCCTTATCCAGCTCGCGCAACCAGTCAATGGCCTCGTCAAAATCTCCTGAAGTATGCGTGATCAGCTCTTTGAAAATATCAAACAACTTATCAAATGGATCCAACTCTTTGGGATCGTAGAATTCAAACTTAAAGCCGCTGCGTTCCTGTCTCGTCATAGTTTAAAGATAGTCGTCAGACGTGAAGAAAATTTACGCTTTTGGTCTTTTAACACGCCTTTAGCTGCAAGGAGTCATCGGTAAAAATCACTGGAGTTGATGATTGTGATGAGTTTTGTGTGGAGTTCGCTTTCGCGAAAGCGTATAAACCTTAAATTTGCAAGCTTTTATAAAAACCGATGACTATGAAAATGAATCCGTGGCATGATGTAAGTTATGGCGAGAATGCTCCAGAAACGGTAACTGGAATTATTGAAATACCAAAGAATACGAGAGCTAAATACGAGCTGGACAAGGAATCTGGAATGTTGATCCTGGATCGCGTGATCTACTCGTCCATGTATTATCCAACCAATTACGGTTTTATACCACGCACTTATTGTGATGACCAGGATCCACTGGATATCCTGGTGCTATCACAAATTGAGATTGTTCCCATGTGTCTGGTTGAGGCAAAAGTCATAGGCGTTATGCAGATGATGGATGGCGGCGAGATGGATGACAAAATTATAGCCGTTGCAGCTAACGACATGAGTGTCGCGCACTTCAATGACGTGTCAGAACTGCCAGAATACTGGAAAAAGGAAATGCGCAATTTCTTTGAAGACTACAAAAAGCTAGAGAACAAAACGGTGGATGTAGAAGATTTCCAGGGACGCGAGAAGGCCATGAAAATTGTACAACAGGCCATCGTGGATTATGAGAAAAAATTCGGCAAGTAATGTTGCGACTCAATAAATTTTGAAGTCTGTTGGAACATAATTTTCAGCAGACTTTTTTTATGAATACCTTGATCAAAACGCTTACTATGAAAAAGTTTTTTAAAGTAGTTCTCAAGCTCATTCTGGCTATAGTTGCCCTAATAGTAATCGCCGGTTTTACCCTTAAATTTGTTTTTGATGAAGATGTTCCTAGCGGGACGAAGGGCGATAGTGCAGATGCGCTAGCTCTCAAAATGCTGGAAGCGATAGATCACGAGGATTATCTCAAAGCTCAAAAAATCACCTGGACCTTTAGGGATAAAAATCATTATGAATGGTATCCACAACAAGATAGTGTTGTGGTACAATGGAATGAGAACAAATTACATCTTTTGACTAAAGATGTTTCTAAAAGCACTGCTTTCGAAAAAGGTAACATGCTACAAGGTGATTCAAAACAAGATGCGATTGAATATGCCTTGAATAATTTCAATAACGATAGTTTCTGGTTAATCGCTCCGCATAAAATCATGGATCCAGGAACGGAACGTGAAATTATTCAAGAAGATGCACAGGAGAAATTACTCGTGAGATACACCAGCGGTGGATCCACGCCTGGAGATGTTTATGTATGGAAACTTGACAAGAATTATCGCCCACAGAATTTTAAAATGTGGGTAAATATTATTCCGTTAGATGGTATTGAGGCTAAATGGGAAGATTGGCAAATGACTGATGCCGGTTTCCCGCTCGCCATGAAAAAATCAGTATTTGGATTTGAAATCCCTATTACTGATGTCTCTGCTCAATAGAGGCAACTTCTTTGCGCACGTTCCAAAGGTTGTAGTAATCCATTGAAAACTTATTGTAGTAAATCCCTATAATCAAGGTAAGCTTGATCACTACTGTATATGAATGTTCCAATGCGCTGGACAGATCGTCCAAATAATGAAACATGAGCATAAAAAAGATACCTATACCGGTTGCCCATTGCAAGGCAGCCTTTGTATAAATGCCTGTCAAAATCATGACAGCTAGGAAAAATTCCATAAACGGAATTATAGGTGTCAAATAGGCTAAAAATTCTACAGAGGAATCTTCAAGATATCCCAAAGCGGTCAACATAAAGTTGTCCATGTCCATCAAACCTATCACAGCATGGATAAGTAGATACAGACCCAAGCCAACCCTAAGCATGGCATAAAGTAAAGTTCGAATATCACTTTTGGGGTAAAATCTACTCATAGACAAGTTTCTTAAATGATTGGTCAGCATGCAAAACTACAAGGATCTACGTAAATCAGTCACGACAGATTTTGCAAACCCAGCACATTACGATGTATCGTTAGATTAATCGATTAAAAGCGAGTCGCCACCTTCATTTAATCGAACTAACATCTGGAAATGAAACAATTAATTTTTTGATAAAACATTATATGGACAGCAAATTGCAATAAGGTAACTTCGCAGAATTGCATGAAAAATATGTCCCAAAACGAAGATTTTATAGAAGTTCAAGGAGCTCGAGTACATAACCTAAAAAACATAGATGTCAACATTCCCAGAGAAAAGCTAGTAGTCATTACCGGACTTTCTGGTTCTGGAAAAAGTTCGTTGGCCTTCGACACCATTTATGCAGAAGGTCAGCGTCGCTACATTGAGACTTTTTCTGCCTATGCACGTCAGTTTCTGGGTGGCCTTGAACGTCCAGACGTTGACAAAATCGATGGCTTATCGCCAGTTATCGCCATTGAGCAAAAAACCACTTCAAAAAGTCCGCGCAGCACCGTTGGTACCATTACAGAAATCTATGATTTCTTGAGACTGTTGTTCGCTCGCGCCAGTGATGCCTATTCGTACAATACGGGTGAGAAAATGGTGAGCTATAGTGACGAGCAAATCAGACAGTTGATTATAGATGATTACACAGGCGACCGCATCAACTTGTTGGCACCGGTGATACGTTCCCGTAAAGGACATTACCGGGAACTGTTTGAACAGATTGCAAAGCAAGGTTTTGTAAAGGTGCGAGTCGACGGTGTGATCGTCGATATAACAAAAGGCATGAAGCTGGATCGATACAAAACGCATGACATAGAAATTGTCATTGACCGCATCCAGGTAGGCACGACAGATGAAGATATCAAACGATTGGATGAATCCATAAAAACCGCCATGTATCATGGGAACGACATTGCGATGGTCGTACCTCAAGGCAGCAAGGATGGACGCTATTTCTCTCGTAATTTGATGTGCCCCACAACTGGGATTTCTTATCCAGAGCCAGAGCCCAACAATTTCTCGTTCAATTCACCTAAAGGCGCCTGCCAAACCTGTAATGGTATAGGAACCTTGTATCAAGTCAATCCTGACAAAATCATACCAGATACCAGTTTGAGTATCAAAAAAGGTGGCCTGGCTCCTTATCCAGACAACAAGAAAAACTGGATCTTCAAGCAACTGGAGCTTATCGCCACAAAATTCGGTTTTAAGCTGACAGATCCTTTGAGTGATGTGCCAGATGAGGCCATCCAGATGATTCTTTACGGCGGCAAAGAGTCGCTCAAGGTAGATTCTAAGGAAATAGGTGTCAAGCGCAGCTACAATATTGATTTTGAAGGCATCGCAAACTTTATAGATCAAACCTATCAAAATAACGATAGCACGAGTCTTGTGCGATGGGCCAAAGAATTTATGGATCGTGTTACCTGTCCTACTTGTGATGGTTCTAGGCTGAGAAAGGAATCTTTGTATTTCAAGGTGAATGAGAAAAACATTGCAGACCTAGCCATGATGGATATCGTGCAGCTGGTCGCGTGGTTTGATGATTTGGAGAGTTCGCTTTCGCGAAAGCAGAAACAAATAGCCACAGAATTATTAAAAGAAATACGGGAACGCCTTCAGTTTTTGCTGGACGTAGGTCTTGATTACTTATCACTTAATAGAAGTGCGAAATCACTTTCTGGTGGTGAAGCGCAACGCATACGACTGGCGACCCAAATAGGTTCGCAGCTCGTGGGCGTGCTTTACATTTTAGATGAGCCTAGTATAGGACTGCACCAGCGTGACAATGAAAAATTGATCAATTCATTGGAATCCCTGCGTGATGTGGGCAATTCGGTCATTGTAGTAGAACACGATAAGGATATGATCGAGCGCGCAGACCACGTGATTGATATTGGACCACGAGCTGGAAAATATGGTGGCGAGGTCATTAGCCAAGGTTCTCCTGCAGAGATCTTGAAACATGATACGGTGACCGCTCAATACCTTAACGGTAAAATGAAAATCGAGATCCCTGAAGAACGTCGCAAAGGCAACGGCAAGAAAATATCCTTAAAGGGCTGTACTGGTAATAATTTAAAGAATGTATCGGTTGATTTTCCTTTGGGAAAAATGATTGTGGTGAGCGGTGTTTCAGGTAGCGGTAAATCCACATTAATTAACGAGACGCTCTACCCTATCATGAACGCGCATTTTTTCAATGGCGTGAAAAAGCCCATGCCTTACAAGTCTATCAAAGGTCTGGACCATTGTGACAAGGTGATTGATATTAACCAAAGCCCTATAGGTAGAACGCCAAGATCAAATCCTGCTACTTACACAAAAACTTTTGACGAGGTTCGATCCCTATTTGCAAAAACTCCAGAGGCGCTCATACGAGGTTACAAACCAGGTCGTTTTAGTTTTAATGTGGTTGGTGGCCGTTGTGAGACCTGTAAAGGTGGTGGCTTGCGTGTGATAGAAATGAATTTCTTACCAGATGTCTATGTGACTTGTGAAACGTGTCAAGGCAAGCGATTCAATAGGGAAACCTTAGAAATTAGATACAAAGGCAAATCGATAAGTGACGTTTTGGAAATGACCATTAATGAAGCGACAGATTTCTTTGAACCTATACCTAAAATCCATCGTAAACTTAAAACTATTAAAGATGTAGGCCTGGGCTACATTACTCTAGGACAACAATCTACCACATTATCTGGTGGAGAGGCACAACGTATCAAGCTGGCAACAGAATTATCAAAGCGTGATACTGGAAATACCTTTTATATCCTAGATGAACCAACGACGGGCTTGCATTTTGAAGATATTAGAGTATTATTACAAGTCCTGAATAAATTAGTAGATAAAGGAAATACCGTTCTGGTCATCGAACATAATATGGATGTTATTAAAATTGCAGACCATATCATTGATATAGGACTAGAAGGTGGTCGCGGTGGTGGCGAGGTGATCGCCACAGGAACACCAGAACAAGTGGCTAAAAACAAAACCAGCCATACCGCTAGATTTTTAAAGAAAGAATTGAAGTAAGCATATGAGAAAAGAGATAAGAGAAAAAGGATGGAATGATTTGAAGACCAACGACAGTTGGGCCACCTTTAAAATACTTTCTGAATTTGTAATGGGATTTGAACGCATGAGCCGCATAGGTCCATGTGTATCCATATTTGGAAGTGCTCGATTAAAACCAGATAATAAATATTACCAACTCGCTACAGAGGTGGCAGAAAAGATTGTAGAAAATGGGTACGGTGTCATCACTGGTGGTGGCCCTGGAATCATGGAAGCTGGTAACAAGGGCGCTCATCTGGCTGGTGGTACATCAGTAGGATTGAACATTGCTTTGCCCTTTGAGCAGCATGACAATCCTTATATTGACAGTGATAAGAGTCTTGATTTTGATTATTTCTTTGCACGCAAGGTCATGTTTGTCAAGTATTCTCAAGGTTTTGTAGTGATGCCTGGAGGTTTTGGTACACTCGACGAACTTTTTGAGGCGATTACTTTGATACAGACTAAAAAGATAGGTCGTTTTCCTATCATCTTGATGGGTTCTGAGTTTTGGGAAGGCCTTATGGACTGGATCAAAGGCACGCTGGATAAAAAGTTCTTTACCGTAAGCCCTGAAGATATTGATCTCTTGCATGTGGTTGACACCAGCGAGGAAGCTGTAGAAATCATCAATAATTTCTACAAGAAATATTCTTTGAGTCCTAACTTTTAATTTTGGATCAGTAATTGATCAACCATTAGCACCCTATATTTCTCAAACGACCTATTGCCCTAACTATCTTAATCGTTTTGCCCTAAATATTTGTATTTGAAACCTTTGAGATTTCTATTTTTATTGATTCCAGTGATTTCGTTTGCTCAAAATCAAACGAAAATCATTGCATTTCTTGATCCAGATAATGACTTATTGGAAATCGAGCAAACGCTAACGGTCACCAATGATTCCAATGAAGATTGGGATCGCGTTGTATTGCTGGATTGGGCCAACTCTTTTAGCTCTAAAGAAACGGCTTTAGCGAATAGGTTTGCAGAAGATTTCAAAAACCGATTCCAATTTGCCAACGATGAGGATCGAGGTAAAACCGTTATTTCAACTGATAATGGTTCAAAGGATTATACCATTCACAGGCTTGATGATCAACAAGACATTGTTGAATTATTACTGGACACACCACTTAAGCCAAAAGAATCCAAAACCTTCGAACTCAAATACAGCGTACAAATTCCCGAAGATGACTTTACCAACTACGGGAAAACCAGTAAAGGTGAGTACAACTTAAAATATTGGTATTTGCATCCAGCAAATTTCGTGGATGGATCTTGGGAATACTATTCTCATAAAGATTTGGATGACTTTTATGGAAAAACGATTGATTTCACGATTTCCTTGCACACGCCTACCAATCTTTTTGCCACCAGCAATGTTCCCTTGACTCTGTATGCACCTACTGGTGTTAGAAACAGCTACTTGTTTGAGGGGAAAAGCTATTCTCAAGCAGATCTGTATTTGAGAAATACCAACGATCAGTTCAAAACTTTTAAGACCAACGATCTTCTGGTTACCACAGATATTAAGGAGGATGATCTAGCTCCAGAAATGAAGCAATTGCTGCTCAACAAAATCACTGGCTTTCTCACTGATAAGCTAGGACCATATCCTCATGATAACCTAGTCGTATCTGATCGCTTTTATCGCGAAAGTCCAGTTTTTGGTCTTAGTTCGCTCCCAGAATTTATAAATCCCTTTCCAGCTGGATTTACCTATGAAGTAAGAATGTTGAAAGCCCTGACGCGCAAATGGCTGGACGAAGGTTTGAAAACAAACCCTCGTGAAGATTATTGGATCGCGAGTTCCATCGCGGTATTTGCTATGATGGATTATCAACAGATCCATTATCCAGACCTTAAAATTGCTGGAAAGTTCAGTAAAGTTTGGGGATTGCGCAGTTTTAATGCTGCAAAATTAGGCTTTAACGATAGGTACGCATTGCTCTTTTTGAACACCTCACGTCTCAACCTCGATCAAGCGATCACAACGCCAGCAGATAGCCTGGTCAAATACAACCAAGAATTAGGTATTCCCTACAAAGCTGGTGTCGGCCTTTTATATCTGGACAATTATTTGCAAGATGACGCATTGGACAAGACGATCAAGGAACTATACGCCGCAAGTTCTTCCAAAACCATTTCTACAGCAGACTTTAGAGGTGTTTTGGACGCATATACAGATCAAGACATCAACTGGTTTTTTGAGGACTATATACGATCACACGTGCGCATGGATTGGAAAATTAGATCCATAAAAAAAGAGGACGATTCCGTTACCGTGAAGCTTAAGAATAAATCGGGTCGAATGTTACCTGTTCCCATCTACACGCTGGACAACGATAGCATCGTGAGTACAAGATGGTTGCCGGCGTTTGCTAGAGATACCGTGGTGACGCTTTCGCGAAAGCGTGCTAATCGTATAGCTCTCAACTACAAACAGCTCATTCCTGAATTTTCGCAACGGGATAATTATAGAACGCTCAAAAGTCTACCAAGTCTAAGTAGACCCTTAAGTTTGAAGTTGTTCAAGGATGTGGAAGACCCTACCAAAACTGAGGTTTTTTTGATACCCGATCTGGGTTACAATCTGTACGACGGTGTGAGCATAGGCGCGCGTTTCTATAACGGTAACTTGTTGCCCAAGCCTTTTAGATACGGTATCAACCCTACTTATGGAACTAACTCTGGAAAGCTGATCGGATCCTTCGGTTTTGCTTATTCCAAACCTATTGAGGACAGATCAGAGCGTTTGTACCAAGTGCGCTATGGCGCTGGCGCAAACACCTATTCCTATGCAGATGACCTGTTATATAGAAGGGTTTCTACGTTCCTAAATCTATCTTACAGACCTGAAGACTTGAGAAGCAACAAGAGGCAAACACTTAGTTTTAGAAATATCTTGGTAAATCGTGATAGAGACGAAAGCAATCCCGTCAATGAACCAGACTACAACGTTTTTAGTATCAACTGGAACCACAGCGACCCTAATCTCAAGAGGTTCTTCTCCTATCGTGTGGGCGCAGAGATTTCTGGGAAATTTGGAAAACTTAATGGTAGTGCAGAATGGCGCAAGCTCTTCAAGGACAATCGCCAGTTGAACTTTAGATTCTACGCCGGCACCTTTTTATATAACGACACTGGAGATTCTGATTTTTTCTCTTTTGCACTAGATCGCCCAACAGATTACCTTTTTGATTACAACTATTACGGTAGATCTGAGGATTCTGGGCTTTTCTCTCAGCAACTCATCGTTGCAGAAGGCGGATTCAAATCCCAGCTAGAGCCTGCTTTTGCAAATCGCTGGATCACGACACTCAATTCATCATACAGCATCTGGAAATACATTTATGCCTATGGTGATGTAGGCTTAGTCAAGAACACTACGGTCGCACCAAAGTTTGTTTACGATAGCGGTATACGTGTGAATTTGCTACAAGATTATTTTGAGCTTTATTTCCCTGTTTATAGCAATAATCGATGGGAAATTGCCCAGCAAGATTATGACCAGAAAATCCGTTTTATCGTGACTTTGGACATCAATACTTTTGTGAATCTTTTCAATCGTCGCTGGTACTAGTTTTATTGTAACTGGAAGAGGGTTTCATTATCTTTGTGGATAAACCATTTTCCACACATGCAAATTGAAGAATCTACGGAACAAGCGCTCCTAAAGGACGATTTTAATAATGAAATTCTAAAAGACTATCGCATAGCGGTTACCAGTCGTGAGTGCAGTCTTTTGGGCCGTCGCGAGGTACTTACCGGTAAGGCCAAGTTTGGGATTTTTGGAGATGGTAAGGAATTACCACAACTCGCCTGGGCGAGAGCCTTTAAAAAAGGTGACTGGCGCAGTGGTTATTATCGTGATCAAACCTTTATGATGGCGATAGGTGAATTAAGCATCGAACAGTTTTTTGCGGGTCTGTATGCTAATACAGACATCAACCAGGAACCTATGAGTGCTGGAAGACAAATGGGTGGCCACTTTACCACGCATAGTTTGAATGAAGACGGTTCATGGAAATCCCTTAAAAATCAGAAAAACTCTAGTCCTGACATTTCTCCTACTGCAGCGCAAATGCCGAGGCTATTAGGGCTTGCACAAGCTTCTAAGGTATTTAGAAACAGTACGGTAATCGCAGAAGACAACCCATTTTCAGATCAGGGAAATGAGGTCGCTTGGGGAACCATAGGTAATGCAAGTACAAGCGAAGGACATTTTTGGGAAACATTCAATGCCGCTGGTGTTTTACAGGTTCCCATGGTGATAAGTGTCTGGGATGATGATTATGGTATTAGTGTTCACGCAAGACATCAAACTACCAAAGAGAATATAAGCAAGATACAAGCTGGATTCCAACGTGATGAAAATGATCCTGGCTATGAGCTTTTTGAAGTAGAAGGATGGAACTATCCAGAATTGGTCGCTACGTATGAGAAAGCTGGTGCCATCGCAAGAGAAGAGCACGTTCCTATCATGATCCATGTGCATGAATTGACGCAACCACAAGGGCATTCTACCAGTGGTTCCCATGAGCGTTACAAGGATGAAGAGCGTCTCAATTGGGAACGTGAACATGATTGTAACAAACAATTCAGAAACTGGATCATAGAAAACGGAATTGCAACTGATGAAGATCTTACAGCTCTAGAAAAAGAGATCAAAAAAGAAGTGCGTGAAGGTAAAAAAGCCGCTTGGGACTCTTATTTAAGACCTATGGTAGGCAAACGTAACGAGGTCATGCCCATACTGGAAGCTATTGCAAACGCTTCTCCAAATAAAAATTTTATTGAGCCTATCATTGCTGACTTAAAAAGTCAGAAAGATTTGATGAGCAAAGAACTTCTGGAAGGTGTGCGCAGTATTTTGAGAATGACGCTTAAAGAGAGCAACGCCCATCTGGACCAAGCTAAACAATGGCTTAAAGATTACATTGAAGAACAACATCATAATTACGGTAGCAAATTATACAGTGACTCAAAATGGTCTGTGTTTAATATTGATCCTGTGACACCTACATATGCAGATGATGCAGAAATGGTAGATGCTCGATTGATCATGCGTGATAATTTTGATGCCTTATTTTCTAAATATCCAGAGATGCTCATCTTTGGTGAAGATGCCGGAACCATAGGTGATGTCAATCAAGGACTGGAAGGCATGCAGGAAAAATATGGTGAGCTTAGAGTATCAGACACGGGTATACGTGAAGCCACGATTTTAGGTCAAGGAATAGGTATGGCCATGCGTGGATTACGCCCTATTGCAGAAATACAGTATCTAGACTACCTACTCTATTGCCTACAGTTGATGAGTGATGACCTCGCTACTGTGCAGTATCGCACCGCTGGTAAACAAAAAGCACCAGTGATCATCCGTACGCGTGGTCACCGATTAGAAGGTATATGGCATAGTGGATCGCCTATGGGCGGCATTATTAATCTAGTTCGTGGTATTCATGTCTTGGTTCCTAGAAACATGACGCAGGCAGCTGGATTCTACAACACCTTAATGGAAGCCGATGAACCTGCTCTTGTTGTAGAGTGCTTAAACGGCTACCGCCTTAAGGAAAAGATGCCAGAAAATCTTGGCGCATTTAAAACACCTATCGGTAAGGTTGAATTGATGAAAGAAGGAACAGATCTCACGATTGTTTCCTACGGATCCACTCTTAGATTAGTGATGGATGCCGCAGAACTTCTACAAACAGTAGAAATTGATGTAGAAGTTATCGACGCACAATCCCTTTTACCATTTGACGTGAGCAATGATATTGTAAAGAGTGTGGAGAAAACCAACAGACTTTTAGTTGTTGATGAAGATGTTCCTGGTGGTGCAAGTGCATATATTCTCAATGAGATCATCAGCAAACAAAATGCGTGGAGATATCTAGACAGCAAGCCGCAATGCCTTACCGCAAAAGAACATCGACCAGCTTATGGAACTGATGGAGATTATTTCTCTAAGCCTAGCGTCGACGACATCTTTGATAGAGTTTATGACATCATGCATGAAGCACGTCCTGATAAATACGTCAAAAACTAGACATGCCTAAAAGTAACGTCCAACCTACCAGCGAGTGGAGAAGAAAACTTCATGAAGTCATTTATGAAGCCGACACGCCTTCTGGTAAGTTGTTTGACGTTATATTATTAATAGTCATCATATTTAGTGTCATACTGGTGTTGCTGGAAAGCGTACCAGCATTGGGCTCTAAGTACTCTGAAGAATTCATTTTTGCAGAATGGATCATCACCATTTTCTTCACGATTGAATACTTTCTGAGGATCATATCTATCAATAAGCCCACAAAATACATTTTCAGTTTTTATGGGATTATTGACTTTCTTTCTACCGTACCGCTATACTTAACCTTCTTACTTCCTGGCGGTTATAATGCACTGTTAGCCGTGCGTTCCTTGCGATTGCTGCGCGTCTTTAGAATATTAAAAATCACCAGATTTATAGGTGAAGCAGACAAGTTGTCCAAAGCGATAAAGTCCAGCCTACCTAAAATTCTTGTCTTTCTATTTGCCGTACTTGTCATTTCCATCATCATGGGAACCCTTATGTATCTGGTAGAAGGTGCAGAAAGCGGTTTCGTAAGCATACCCGTTTCCATTTACTGGTGTATCGTGACCTTGACGACCGTTGGTTTTGGCGATATCGCACCGGTGACGCCCATGGGTCAGTTTCTCGCTACCATCATCATGATTATGGGTTATGGAATTATTGCGGTACCTACCGGTATTGTAAGTGCAGAATATACAACAGGTGTAAAGAGCCAAGCCCCAACGCCAGGTAAAAACCCCAACTACAGACACGTCAACACACAGGTTTGCCAGAACTGCCACGCAAAGAAACATCAAGACGGTGCGAGCTACTGTCATGAATGTGGTTATTCCTTATAGATGTCCACTAAGAAACTCATTACCATCATAGGTCCTACCGCTGTGGGAAAGACTGCTTTGAGTATCGCTTTTGCGAAAGCGTACAAAACACACATCATTTCCTGCGACTCAAGACAGTTCTTCAAGGAAATGACCATAGGCACGGCCGTTCCAGAACCTGAAGAACTAGCTGCGGCACCTCACCACTTCATTCAGAATTTGAGCATTCATGATTCCTATTCCGTTGGTGATTTTGAAAGAGATGCGTTATCTACCCTAGCAGGTTTATTCGCTACCAATGATGTCGTGATCATGGTAGGCGGCAGTGCACTATATGAGAAAGCGGTAACTCATGGACTGGATGAATTCCCAGATGTTCCTGATGAAGTCATTGACACGCTCAATAATGAGCTGGAGCAAGATGGACTTGATAAATTAGTGACAGAATTAAAGGAAATTGACCCAGAATATGCGCTTACGGCAGATCTGGAGAATCCGCGGCGCGTAATAAGGGCTTTAAGTGTTTACCGCGCAAGTGGTAAAACTTACTCCAGTTTTTTGGGTAGAAAAAAGACTGAACGAGATTTTGAAGTAATTAAAGTCGGGCTAGAAGCGCCAAGACCTACTTTGTATGACAGGATCAACCAACGTGTTGATGTCATGCTTGAAAATGGATTACTCGAAGAAGCTAGAGAATTGCTTCCTTACAAAAATTTGACACCTCTTAAAACAGTAGGCTATCAGGAGCTTTTTCCCTATTTTGAAGGTGACTATGGTCTCGATGAAGCGATCAGACTTATCAAAAGAAATTCGAGAAGGTTTGCCAAGCGGCAAATGACATGGTATCGCAAGGATCCAGAGGTAAATTGGTTCTCCTACAACACAAGCCACACAGAGATTGTGCGGCGTGTTGAAGAATTATTTATGGAACCTAAATAAAGTTACTAGTAATCTACTTGATCCTTAACCAATAGACGGAAACCTTCACCGTGTATGTTCACGATTTCAACATTGTCATCTGGCTTAAGATACTTACGCAATTTTGCAATATAAACGTCCATTGATCTTGAAGTGAAGTAGTTATCATCTCTCCAGATCTTAGTCAGCGCAAGCTCACGCGGCATAAGGTCGTTTAAGTGTAAAGCTAGTAATCTAAGAAGTTCATTTTCCTTAGGAGATAGTTTTATAGGCTCTTGATCATTGTAGGATAAAAATCTAAGCTTTGAATTCAAGTGGAAGTTTCCAATCTGGAATTCAAATTCTTTAGAATCAGCAATACTGTCTTGTCCTTTACGTTGAATGATGGCCTTTACTTTCATTAAAAGTACCTCACTATCAAAAGGCTTATTCAGGTAATCGTCTGCTCCTACCTTATAACCTCTCAATACATCTTCTTTCATGGCTTTGGCAGTCAAGAAAACGATCGGCACATCTTCATTCTTTTCACGTATTTCCTTTGCAAGAGTAAACCCATCCTTATAAGGCATCATTACATCTAGAATACAAAGGTCATAGTTGTCCTTTTTAAATTTTTCAAAACCTTCCATACCGTTTTTTGCGTGAACCACGTCAAAATCGTTCATGATAAGGTAGTCTTTCAATACTGTTCCAAAGTTGGGATCGTCCTCGACGAGTAGTATTTTTTTGTTTTCAGTTTCCATAAATATTAATTTAATTGATTGTTCAAACTATAAGCGGCAAGTGTATGGAGAACGTACTTCCCTTTCCTTTTACACTTTGCACAAAAATATCACCATTGTGATCTTCCAAAATTCTTTTAGAATACGCAAGACCTAAACCATGACCTTTGACATTGTGAATGTCTCCAGTGTGCTCCCTAAAAAATTTCTGAAACACCTTACGTTGCGCTGACTTTGCCATCCCAATACCTTGATCTCGTATTTTGATGACAATTTTATTTTTTACGTTTTCAGTATACACGTCGATTACCGGTGCTTCTTCTGTGTATTTTATGGCATTCTCTAAGATGTTTACCAACACATTTGTCATGTGGCTTTCATTACCTAGAACAACCGTTCTAAGAGCTCCTAAATGTGTTTTAATAGTACCATTCTTCTCTTCCAGTAATAATTGTACATGTGAAATACCTTCATCGATAAGATGATTCATGTCAATTCGTTCCTTCTCGATATTCAAGTTATTCTTATCGAGTTTGGAAATTTGTAGAACATTCTCTACCTGACCGTGCATACGTTTATTTTCCTCACGTATCATTCTCAAATAGTTCTTAACCTTTTCGGGATCTGCGGCTATTTTGGGATGTTTCAGAGAATCCAGCGCCAAATTGATCGTCGCAATAGGCGTTTTAAATTCATGGGTCATATTATTGATAAAGTCTGTCTTTATCTGGGAAATCTGACGTTGCTTGAATATTTGACTTACGGCACTTGAATAAGCTACTACAATCACGGTAGTAAAAATTAATGATAACAATGCCATGCCCATTATAGAAGACAAAATGAACTTTTTACGACCTGGTAAACTCAAGTACAAGTAGTAAGGCTCTACGGACTCATTAGAAGTCCTGAAAATGGGATAAACCCAAGTTCCTTCAGGCAAGTATTCGAAATTGTCGGACTGTACTCTCGTCGCAAATCCGTCCTGATAAATAGCAAACTCGAATTTAGCATCTATAGGACTTTTATTTAATTCTTTCGATATCAATTCAGCAATCTCTTCCGCAGAGACCCGTTGCGGTATAGGAAGTATACTGTAATATTCACTCGCTCTTGCTGCTGTAACCTTACGAGCATAATTATCAAATTCAGGATAATTTAAAAAATTATCCTGCAAAGTAGTTGATCCTTTATTGGGCTCAATATCTCCATGTTTAGTGTCAAACAATCTTTTGAAAGTAATACTATCAAGATCGATGTCGGTTAATTGAGGATCTAACTTATAATCATCGTTGAGCGGATTATTGTTTAATCTAGAGTTTTCAAGAAGATTTCTGTTTTGTTGTGCCAGCATTATCTGCCGAAGTTGGGCATCGTTAACATCACCACCTAAAGTGTCTTTCAATGCTTGCTTAGCCATCTGATAATTGGCTATTTCACGGTTTTCCAGATCAGTAGCTACGGCTACCATGGTTTGCTTTACCGCAAATGAAAATTGTTCATCATTATACTGGATACTGTTGGTGATCCAATAAATTTGAACGACTATAATCCCTATTAAGGACAGACTCATTAAGCTAATGAGAATGTAAAGTAACTTCTTTTGCACTCTGCAAATTTAACATTTAGAAAAACTGTTAATTAGGCTTTAACCCAACATTAACTTAGCTTAAAATGAGATTATCCGTTTTATTTTAACATAATATCTTGTATATTTTTTACAAATTGATCAATTAGTTGAATTTCTTCATTTATTACTATAAAATCAGCCTTCTCTAAACGTTGTTGATCACTCCATTGATTTTGTAGCCGTTGCCTTACATCTCCTAGAGTACTGCCATCTCTTTTCATGACTCTAGCGATGCGATCCTCTTCCTTGGACCATACCACGATTACCTCATCACAAAGCGCGTCACCACCACTTTCAAAAAGTATGGCTGCTTCGTACACAATATATTCCGTATTTTGTTTTGATAGCCATTCCTGAAAATCCTGACGCACCAAAGGATGTAAAATATTATTCAATTGCTCCAGAAGCGTTTTGTCACTAAATACCTGCGATGCAATCCATTTTTTGTTGGCAACGTATTGATTGTCTTGGTCCTTCGAATAGGCCGCTTCTCCTAATAACGAGGTTACTTGTACAATAGCTTTAGGATGCTGCGAGAGGATTCGCTTGGAAGCATCGTCTGCAATATAGACAGGCACACCCAACTTTTGAAAAGATCGGGCAACCGTGCTTTTACCGCTTCCTATGCCACCTGTGAGCCCGACGATTTTCATTGAATCACCAGAATTTGAACAAATTGTGGCTGGACTCGAGCCGTATTTATTTTTTCATTGTCGTAAGTCAGTACCGGCACTACAGTAGCTTCATCATTTTGCAAATCATCAATATCAACGGTAACCTTAAAATCGGTCTTATCAATACTATCGTAATCCACTAGCTTGCTTATGAATATTACTGTAACCATGTCTGGAATCACTTTAACCGTGCCGTCTACTGGCCTGTTATTGACCGTTACAGGTATCTTGAAACTTCCTTCTGTCATCTCTGCAGCTCTAACCGTATAAGTAACTTCAGCAGGATCGATTTTTAAATCAGGATACAATGCGTTGAGAATAATAGTTTTGGAAACCAAACTATCACCAACGGTGAAGTCGTCAATCTTGACCTTAAGCACCTTCAATTCTTTAATCAACTCATCATTTCCCGTGATTTTGACCTGCTCTACATCAAAACTACTGGCGCCATATTCCTTATAGCTTCCTTCAAAATTAATCTTGAAATCTTTTTCAAGAGGAAGTTCTTTGGATGCAAATTGCTGATAAGCCATGGTAATTGGGTTTGCCTCAACTTCCAGAATATCAACACCATCACCCAGTGCTCTATCTATTGCTGTACGTGCAAGTTCTGGATTGAAAACTAGGTTGCCTTTATTGGTTTTGACCATGGCTTTAAAATCAAGCGGTACCATCATATCTTCATAGTGCAGCCACAACAATCTAAAGCCACTGGATTTAATCTTGATGGGAACTTTCACGTTTCTGGCAGAGTCTGACAGCTCTACATCCACAGGTACGTTATTCCACTCGATGGCAACTTCTACGTATTCTTCATAGGTATTGTTGTATCTAAACAAAAACCATAACACTGCAGCAGCGATGGTAAATGCTATGAAGAGGAAAAACGTACGGTAATTTGATCTAGACATTATTCAAAAAATAAGTAGGGAAAGGCATCACGTTCCTCGTTTTTTAGAATACCAATTTGAATATAACTATTTAAAAATCCTAAACCATATCCAGCAAACTGAATCAAGACCGCGATGATACTCATGACACCTACGACAAATCCATTATCAAGGCTGGAACCCACTAAAATTAGTGACCCATAAAGAGCCAGTGGCAACAGTAAAAGCGGTACACCTAAAATCGCAAACACTACAGCCACGCACACATAGATCAAAAATAAGGTAGGGAACCAATAGGTAATTTTCCTGCTGCCAGGATGCCATTTGTTGAGTATGACTCGTACTTTCCCAAATTTGTTGACTTGCTTATAAAAAAGCTTCCAAGAAATTCGGCGCTCATGATACACAAAGGCGTCTGCAAAAAGTGCGGTTTCAAAACCTAAATTCCATAACCTCATGGTTAGATCTGGATCCTCACCAGGATGAATGGTCCTAAATCCACCCGAAGCTTCAAATGCCTTACGGCTCAATCCCATATTGAAACTGCGCGGCTGGAACTTTCCCGTGGTCTCGTTCCCACCACGTATGCCGCCAGTGGTCAAGGTAGACGTCATGGAGTAATTGATCGCCTTTTGCAGGTTTGTAAAACTCTCATGAGCCGCGTCGGGACCACCGTAACATTCCACAAACTCGCGTTCTAGGTGAGCGTGAACTTTTTGAAGGTAATCTTTAGGAACAATGCAGTCACTATCCAGTATGATAAAATAGTTTCCGCCGGCACGCTGCATACCGTAATTGCGACTATCGCCTGGCCCTGTATTTTGCTTGCTTAGGTAGTTGATGTTTACGCTTTCGCGAAAGCGAGAACACACCACATCACTCGCCACCGTTGATCCGTCTTCTATGACAACGACTTCAAAACCATTTTTATATTGGACAAGACTCAAACTCTCCAGCAGTTTTTCAAGCTCTGCCGGCCGGTTGAAAACGGGAACGATAAATGAGAATTTTAAGTCTTTCATGTAATTAAAAAAGGCTGTCTAAAACAGCCTTTTGATGGTATTAAATCGTCGTTGGACTAGAATTTTTCTATAACCTCTTGACTCACGCCGGTGTTGGAGAAACCACCATCGTGAAATAGGTTTTGCATGGTTACCTTCTTGGTATAATCAGAGAATAGGGTCACCGTATATTCTGCACAATCTTGAGCAGTTGCGTTTCCTAATGGGCTCATTTTTTCTGCATAACTCAAGAATCCTTCAAATCCTTTCACGCCGCTTCCTGCGGTAGTAGGTGTAGGTGATTGAGAGATTGTATTGACACGAACTTTTTTGTCCTTGCCAAAGAAGTAGCCAAAACTGCGCGCGATGCTTTCCAGATAAGCCTTATTGTCTGCCATATCATTATAGTCAGGAAAGGTGCGCTGTGCCGCCATATAGGTCAACGCGACAATGCTACCCCATTCATTCATCGCATCATTCTTGTGAAGCGTTTGCATCACTTTATGGAAGGATACGGCGCTGACGTCCCAACCTTTTTCAGTCCAGGCATAGTTCTGGTCTGTGTAGTGTTTTCCCTTACGTACATTGACTGACATACCTATGGAGTGCAATACAAAATCCAACTTGCCGCCTAAAATCTCTACAGATTTATTCACGAGGTTTTCAAGATCCTCGACACTTGTAGCATCTGCAGGGATGATCTCGCTGCCTGTTTCTTCTGCCAATTTATTGATCTCGCCCATGCGCATAGCGACTGGAGCATTAGTTAAAACAAAAGTAGCACCTTCTTCATGAGCCAGCTTTGCTGTTTTCCATGCTATGGAGTTTTCATCAAGCGCGCCAAAAATAATTCCGCGTTTTCCTTTAAGTAAGTTGTAAGACATAAGTTCGTTATATGTGACAAATATAAAATTATCTATTGAAGTAGAATGCGTGCATTTTCCCTTGCCGCATCAGAAATGCTGCCACCACTGAGCATCTGTGCAATCTCCTCTACTCTAGCACTTTCTGACAATCGTTCTATGACAGAGACGGTTCTATCGCCTTCATTTCTCTTGCGAACGATAAGGTGGTCGTCACCAGCACTGGCGATTTGTGGTAAGTGTGTAATGGTAATCACCTGCATCGCAGTTGCCATTTGCTTCATGATGATGGCCATTTTTTCTGCGATGGAACCGCTTACACCTGTATCAATTTCATCAAAAATGATGGTAGGCATTTGTTTACATCTGGAAAGCAAGGCTTTTATGGAAAGCATCAATCTGGAAAGTTCACCACCAGAAGCTGCTTTATCCAGCGCCAGTAATGGTGTACCTCTATTTGCAGTAAAGGCAAACTCAACGATATCCTTTCCGTTGGCAGTAAAGGTATCTACTTGTAATAAACGTACTTCAAACTGGGCGTCTTTCATGCCCAGTGAGCGAACAGTTTCCGCTATTTGGGCTTCCAGATCGGTTTTGTGTTTGGTTCTCAATTCATGTAATTCAGTCGCTAATTGATCCAGAGCTTTAGTTTTGGAGGCGACTAGAGTTTCCATGTTTTTGATCTTGCCATCAATGTTTTGGGAAGAAAGCACCTTGTCCGCGAGGTCGTCCCTCAATTTTATGAGATCTTCCACATTGTCTAGTTGATGTTTGCGATATAAGTTATCCAGCAAGGCCAGTTTGACATTTATAAATTCCAAACGCTCTGGATCAACATCTACTTGATCTTTCAAAGCTTCTGCCTCAGTGGCAATATCTTCCAACTCTACAAGTACCGAAGTCAATCGTTCGTTTAATTCAAGATATTTAGGCGAGAACCCTTTAATGGCTTTAAGGTGTGTATTGACCTCACGCAATTCATCAAGCATACCACTATCTTCTGTAGTGATTTTGTGTTCCAGCATGCCTAAGGCTTCTGTAATCTGCTCTACATTGCTCAACTGCTCATTTTCTTGCTCGAGTTCTTCTTGATTCAAACCGTCAATTTGGGCTTCTTCAAGTTCGTTCAATAAAAAGGTATTATAATCCAGTTCTCTAGATAAGGCTGCCTGATTTTCTTTTAAGGAACCCAGTTGCTTGATCAGGCTTTTGTATTCTTTCAATTCTGATCTATAGGATTTTAGGACCTCATCACCAGATCGTTTCTCGTTCTTTGTCTGCTCGTTCACAAAGGCGTTCATAGTCTCCATCTGGAATTGATCAGTAGCCAACTGCAGTGTTTGATGTTGGGAATGGATATCAATTAATTGAGCGCCTATACTGCTCACAACATTTAAGGTAACTGGTGTGTCATTGATGAACGACCTGCTTTTTCCCGAAGGTAAAATTTCACGCCTTATGATGGTGACTTCTTGATAATCTAGATCTTCAGTTTCGAAAAACGACTTCAGATTTAATCTTGAAATATCAAAATGAGCCTCGACCACGCATTTTGCAGAGGTATCTCTAATCGCAGACAAATCTGCACGCTTACCGGTAACTAAACCCAGAGCACCCAGAATAATAGATTTACCAGCACCAGTCTCACCTGTAATCATGGTAAGACCGTTACTTATATCAAGATCCAATTGATCTATGAGCGCGTAATTTTGTATGTGTATTTCTTTAAGCAATTAAGAAACAGTTGTTTAAATAATTAAAAAGGCAACCATAATGGTTGCCTAAATCTAGTGAAAATGAGTTCCTTGAACAAAGTGATTACACTTTAATCGCACGCCATTTTGTATTCTGATTAGGTGCTAATTTTTGCAGGGATTCTTTGAGCTCTGCGATGTTTACCGTTGGTCCATCACTATAAATATCCTTGATCTCGTCAGACTTTGCATCAAAGAAAGTACGTTGCAATAAACTGTTGGGCCTACGTTGATTCATCGCTTCAAACTTCAAAATATAAGTTTGAAGATTTTGCTTTGTCTCTTTTGCATTAAGCGCAAATTGATCCAACCCGTTCAAATGGTAGTCGTACATCACCTCACGATACTCTTTGAAGGTATCAGATAACAAATCGCTATTCAAACGATATCTGGAAACACGACCATTTCCATCACCAGGGTTCCAACCTATGTTGCGGGACGATTGGGCAAGATTGACGATATCCTGTGCCTGTTCATGAAATTGCTGGCCACCTTTGAGCTCAAACGTATCTGCATGAATTCCCAAAATTGTGTACACGTAAAAAGTAATTAAGCTATTCAGGTTGCTCTCAAACTGATTTGCATTATAGAATAACGGCGCGTTCTCGATGTATTCAAAGCTTATGTCGTTGTCCTTATAATTAAAAATGGTAGATGTATAGGTAGAATTATAAACCGGTCTAGACACTGACAACTGGAAATTGCCTTGGAACCTATTGTTGTCAAAATTACTCACCACAAAAATAAGAGCACCATCGATGCGCTCTTCATCTGCCACCTCACGGTCGGTCCATTTGGTATTATTTATAAATTCCTGCAGGGAATTTTCTAAGGTTCTAAAAATCGTTCGGTCTGGCTGCGCAATGTTTTGAGCATTCACCTGGACCGTCATATTAAATTCTTGGGCACTTGCGGCAAAGCCAGCAATGAGCACCAAAAAAGTAAATGTTCTATGAAGTACGTTTGACAATTTCATCGACAATATCTTTAGCTACCAATTGTTTCGATTTCACTGGAAATTTCTCTGAATTTCCGTTCTTATCGATCATGGTTATTTTATTCGTATCCGTCCCAAATCCAGCACCTTCATCATTCATGGAGTTTAATATGAGCAAATCGGTGTTTTTCTTTTTCGCTTTCGCGAAAGCGTGCTCTATTTCATTCTCTGTCTCCAGAGCAAACCCTACCAAAAACGGACGATTCTCCATTACTCCTACACTCGCTAAAATATCGGGATTTTTGACCAGTTCTAAAGTTAACGTATCAGAACTCTTTTTTATTTTCTGACCTGCTGGAATGGCTGGTTTATAATCTGCAACAGCAGCACTAAAAACCGCATAATCCTTACCTGAAATATGTTTATGCACGGCATCATACATTTCCTGTGCGCTGGTCACATCGATGCGCTGGATCAAATCATGTTCACCGGTTAGCGAGGTTGGACCTATAATTAAAGTTACTTCTGCACCACGGTTAGCTAAATCCATAGCGATGGCCATGCCCATTTTACCGGTACTGTGATTGCCTATGTATCTTACGGGATCAATCGCTTCATGGGTAGGTCCAGCGGTGATGAGGCAGGTTTTACAACGCAACGGCTGTTCCTTGAGTAATTGCTGTTCTACAAAGTGCACTATTTCTTCTGGTTCTGCCATACGCCCTTTGCCAGATAGTCCACTCGCCAACTCACCATCGCCAGCAGGAATCATGTGGTTGCCATAACTAGCCAGTTTCTCAAAATTTTGTGTGGTTGAAGGATGTTTGTACATATCCAGATCCATTGCCGGAGCAAAGTATACGGGACATTTAGCACTGGTATAAACTGCTAGCAAGAGATTGTCCACGGTGCCATTGACCATCTTGCTCATTGTATTTGCCGTACATGGTGCGATGATCATCAAGTCTGCCCAGAGACCTAGTTCCACATGGTTGTTCCACAAGTCATTCTCATCATCTTCATTAGTAAATGAGGACAACACTGGATTTTTTGAAAGCGTACTTAAGGACAGTGGCGTGACAAAATCCCTGGCAGATGGTGTCATTACCACTTTAACAGAAACGCCTGCTTTTACAAGCAGGCGCGTCAAATAAGTTGTTTTGTAAGCAGCGATACCACCAGTTACTCCTAGCAATACCTTTTTACCACTCAATATACTCATAGAATCTATTCTGAAACTCCAGTATCTCTGTGGTAGATCTTACCATCCATCCATTCCTGTACTGCAATGGAATGTGGTTTAGGCAAACGCTCATAGAATTTAGAAACCTCAATTTGCTCTTTGTTCTCAAAAATTTCTTCTAGAGAATCGTTGTAGGTAGCAAACTCTTCCAGCTTCTCAATCAATTCTTCCTTGATGTCAGTATTGATTTGCTCTGCGCGTTTTGCAATGATAGAAATCGCTTCATACATATTACCTGTAGGAGCCGTCAATAGGTCTCTATCATAGGTAATGCTCGTATTGGGTGCTTTAAGATTTTTAGTATCCATAGTAAATAGTGTTCTTAATTATTGTAACTGTTGATTTTCTCCAACAATTCGTCTGCCTGTTCCTTGTATTCACTGTTAGGGAAACGGGCTGCAAAGGTATCATAATATTCTTTAGCAACCTCAAGTCTTTCAGGAATTAAGACTGCAAAACTTTTGATGGCATAGGAATATTGTGAGTCCAAAAGATAAAATGCTGCATCATCCTGAAATTCAGATCCTGGATGGTCGATGATGAAGTTCTCAAAAGAGGCAATTGCAGCGGTATAACCACCACGTGAAAACGGCGCTCTTTTATGATAATTCTTTGCAATTTCGTACGCCTTTTTATCCAGCTTGAATTGCATCTCATCTACCAGTTTGTTAGCCTCTGGCAGATATTCTCCATTAGGATACACATTGATGTAATCTTGGAATTTTGCAAGCGCCCTTTGGGTGGGCTCTTGATCCTTAGAATAGATCGGTGCCATTTCATAGAGGCTTTTCCCTATCATGAATGTCGCATATTCTCTATAAGGATCTGACACATAACTTTTTCTATAGGTTTCAAATTGATAACCGCTTTCTGGATAACGTCGATCTTCATATAATGCATTGGCATATTTAAGAGCCACTGGCGCTGCACTGTCTGTACCTCTGTAAGCAGGAACTGCTTGCTCCAGTAAGTTGATGGCCTTAGAATATTTTTCGGCAGCGATTAGAGAATCTGCTACTCGCACCTTGAGCTGATTATCTGTCGACTTTAATGCCTTTTGATAATTAGAGCAACCTATTAGAGAAAGGACGATTAATAATAGCACCGTTGTTTGTTTCATTGTTGTTGTTTAAACTGCAAGTAAGCCATTCCGTTGATTGGCTTTTGCATTTACATGTTACTTTTTAATTCTGTTCATAGGATTCTAGAAAGGCTTTCAACCTATCCTTTAGATCCTGATCTGCATCTATTAAAGGTAATCGCACTTGTGAGGAGCCTATTCCTAGTTGTTCCAATAACGCTTTAATACCTACAGGATTGCCTTGTTCAAAAATCAAATCGATGCTGGGCGCTACCTTGTAATGTAATTCATATGCTTCCTGAACATCGCCATTCAAGGCATATCTGATCATATCGCTAAAATCCTGAGCCATCGCCTGACCAATAACCGATATCACTCCTGCACCACCAGCAAGCGTCATAGGCAGCGCAATCATGTCATCACCAGAAATCACCAAAAACTCCTTAGGCGTGTACTGGATCATTTTCATGGCCTGCACAATATCACCAGCAGCTTCTTTAATGGCTACAATATTTTCGAAATCATGCGCCAATCGTACGATCGTATTGACTGATATATTTGAACCGGTTCTACCAGGCACGTTATACACGATGATAGGTTTGTCCGTAGCCTGCGCAACAGCCTTGAAATGCTGATAAATACCTTCTTGACTAGGCTTGTTATATGCTGGAGAAACGGATAGTACCGCAGCAAAGTCAGATAAATCAGTATTTTTGATTTGATCAACAACTACTTTGGTATCGTTACCTCCTATACCAATCACTAGTGGCAAACGTTTATTGTTGGCCTTTTTAACAGTAGCAATGACGGCCTGTTTATCCTCTACAGTTAGAGTCACATTCTCGCCCGTGGTTCCCATGACGACTAGATAATCAATTCCATTTTCTATTTGAAAATCCACTAGTTTTTCAAGTGCGGTATGATCTACCGTTCCATCTGTGTGAAATGGAGTGATTAAGGCCACTCCTGTTCCTATCAATTCTTGCATGCTACTTTGTTATGATATTTAGGTATTTGTTCAATTCTTTAATAAATAACTCTTTTTGGTTAAGTTTTACATCAATAGCGAGATCATAATGATCCTCTGGTAATGATGCTAATCCTGCCGTAATTCCAGAATCCAGAGCCATCGCAACGTATGATTTCAAATCATCCCTCTTTTCAAACAGATTGATCTGGAGATCAAAATAATGATCCAGCAATTCTTTCAGCGCAGGATCTGCAAGGCCTCCAGACCATTTGATACTTTTCATACTCACCAGCAGCTGGTCCTGCACCGGTTGTTTTTTGGTATCTACAGTCACACCTACCATCTGGTAATCCCGTATCTCCAACTCACGCGACCATTGCTCCATAAACAATGTAGATTTCTCCACATCTGCATCATAAAGCACCACCATAGAAAAAGGTTTTGACGTGATGCTACTCCTGCGCTGTCCAGATAATTTTTCCTGCTGTTTGCGCAGCCATCGCCTCTTAAAAACGTCAAAAATCATTTACTTTTACTAAGCCACAAAGGTATAACAATCGCCTATGAAAATTAGTATGACCCTAGGTTGTAGGAAAGGTTTAATGGTTTTCGCTTTCGCGAAAGCGATATTATTGACAACATCCTGCAAGACAGAAAACTACACCGTTCAAAAGCTTAACGCAAGTCAGACCCAAATTGACTCTACCATCCAAGGCGTAGCCAGTATAGAGACTTTTATCGCTCCCTACAAGCAAAGCCTGGACCAACAAATGAGTACCCCTTTGAGTTATAACCCGGCAGATATGACCAAAACCGATACGCCGCTCAACACGCGTATAGGAAACATGATGGCCGCGATCGCTCGCACCCAAGGCGCACCTATTTTCAAATCTCGAACCGGTAAGGAAATTGACATGGTACTGCTCAATCATGGTGGTATACGAGCTGGTATTCCCGCAGGAAACGTCACCACTAGAACCGCTTATGAAGTGATGCCTTTTGAAAACGAAATGGTGGTCGCAGAGCTGGCTCCACAACAAATGAAGGAACTAGTTGACTATCTGGTAGAAAAGGAACGTGCACATCCTTTTGATGCGCTCAAAATCACAACAGATGATGCCAGTGTAGAATTATCGCTTGCCGGCCAGCCTATTACTTTTGACCGCAACTACTACGTGCTTACCAACGATTACCTCATGACTGGTGGCGATAACATGGAGTTTTTTACCAAAGCTATTTCCAGCACCAAATTAGATTACAAGATCAGAAACGCGATGATCGACTATTTTTCCAAAACAGATACACTGGGCTTTAAAGCAGATGATCGATTTACCAAAACCAACTAATCATGGAACGTAGAAAATTTATCCAAAACACCGCCACAGCAAGTCTTATCGCAGGTACTGGTCTATGGAGCAATACGGCGCTGGCTTCAGGGTTGTTTCAAACCGCTGCTGAAGACGAAGAGCTCAAGAAAATCACCATTCTACATACCAACGATACGCACTCGCACATTGAGCCTATCAATGGCGGCAGAAACGATGGCCGTGGCGGCGTGGCGCGACGTGCGGCACTTATCAATAAGGTACGCAAGGAAAACCCGAATACCTTATTATTGGATTGCGGTGATATTTTCCAGGGAACGCCTTATTTCAACTTTTATGGAGGTGAGCTGGAAATCAAACTGATGAGCATGATGGGCTACGACGCAGCCACCATTGGGAATCACGATTTTGATAACGGTATCGATGGGTTATATGCACAACTTCCCAATGCCGATTTTGATTTCGTCATTTCCAACTATGATTTTTCCAATACAATCCTAGACGGTAAGACCAAACCCTATAAAGTCATGGTCAAGGATGGCGTGCGCATAGGATTGTTTGGGTTGGGTATTCAGTTGGAAGGCCTTGTTTCACCGCTCATGTATAAGGAAACTAAATATCAAGATCCATTAACCGTGTCGCATGATATGGTGATCGCTTTACGCGAAAGGGAACACTGCGATATCGTGATCTGCATGTCGCATTTGGGATATCAATATGAAGGCAGCAAGATTAGCGATGTATCACTGGCCCAACAAACTAGTGGTATCGATCTCATTATTGGTGGACACACGCATACCTTCTTAGAAAAACCTGAACTGGTTACCAATGCCGCAGGCGATACCGTCATGGTCAATCAGGTAGGTTGTTACGGTATCAATGTAGGCCGCATAGATTTCTATTTGCACAAAGGAAAACTAGCTGGCGGTAGCGAGGTGGTTTATGAGGTGTAGCCTCTTAATTTAATACACTCAAAATGACCCAATCCACCATCTCCAAAGGCTTCATTGCTGCTGGCTTAATGAACACCGTTGGGCTGCTGATTTTTTCAAAAGGATTTACCAATGAGGTGATCCCACAAACAGATCCTGCGGTCATGTCTTATTTTGGGTTGCTCATGATCATGGTTTGGGGTCTAGCGTATATCGCGGTTTCCAAAACCTATATGAATGTGAAATGGCTTATTGGAGTTTTTGTCCTTGAAAAGTTAGCTTACGTTATTGCTTACCTCGTCTGGTTTTCAAACAACAGCCTAGAAAACGTCTACGATCAAAATCTTCTTGCTGGTATTTTCTACACCCTTTACGGATTAAATGATTTTACCTTTATGATCTTCTTCGCTTACGTGTTTTTTAAAATCACACCATCGCGAGAAACTCCTGCTCACTAATCATCTTGATATTTAGCTTTTCAGCCTTTTCCAGTTTTGAAGGTCCCATATTTTCACCACGAATAAGGTAATCAGTTTTTGAGGATAGCGAGCTGCTTACCTTACCACCATTGTTTTCAATCATCTTTTTTAAATCATTTCTGGACATTTCAAAAACACCAGAAATCACAAAGCTTTTTCCTGCCAGCGCATCTGACCTGCTGGATAGTTCTTCTTCACTCAATGAGAATTTCAAACCAGCATTGCGTAACCGCTGTACTACCGCCATACTTGCAGGATCTGTAATAAATTCTACCACAGACTCTGCGATGCGCTCGCCTATCTCTGGTATGTTGCTTAGTTCTTGAAGTTTTTCTGCTTTCCCGCTTCGACTACGCTCAGTGTGAACCTCATCGTCGCCTTGCTCCTCGATAGCGGAATCATCCACAGCATCACTAAACAAATCGGTTTCATCGGTTTTAGAAATCTCTGGTATCGCGACCAATTGGTCCATGGATTTATAATGTCTGGCTAACTTTTTAGCAACGGTCTCGCCTACATATCGTATTCCCAAAGCAAACAGCACGCGCTCAAAAGGAATCTCTTTACTGGCCTCGATACCGGCAATCATATTGGTCGCGCTCTTTTCTGCCATGCGCTCTAATGGGATGATTTGCTCGTATTTCAGATCGTACAAATCAGCATAATTATGTAGCAATCCAGCCTCTACCAATTGGTCCACCGTTTCAGAACCTATGCCATCTATATCCATGGCTTTGCGAGATATAAAATGTTGAATGCGACCCTTGACTTGCGGCGGGCAGCTTTGATCGTTAGGGCAATAGTGCTGTGCCTCGCCTTCTTTACGTACCAATTGGGTACCACATTCTGGGCAGTTGGTCGCATAAACCGTTGGCTCGGAATCTTCTGGCCTTTTAAGTAGATCTACCGCGACAATCTTAGGGATGATTTCACCACCTTTTTCCACAAATACTTCATCACCTACCCGTATATCCAGTTTTTCTATTTGGTCTGCATTGTGAAGACTCGCGCGTTTGACCGTAGTTCCAGAAATTTCCACTGGTTCTAGGTTGGCCACTGGCGTGATAGCACCGGTACGTCCTACTTGATATGTAATTTCTTGAAGTCTGGTCGAGACCTGTTCTGCACTGAACTTGTACGCCATTGCCCAGCGCGGTGCTTTTGCCGTGAAGCCTAGTTCTTCCTGATGCTGCAATTTATTGACCTTGATGACCACGCCATCTGTTTCATAAGGCAAGTCCTTTCTGGCCGTATCCCAATGATTGACAAATTCCAATACCCCGTCGATGCCATTAACCAGTGTAGATTGTGGCGGCACTTTAAAACCCCATTTTCTGGCAGCTTCCAGTGCTTCAAATTGAGTTTCAAAAGGCAAGTTATCACCGGCCAATTGATACAACAAACATTCCAATGGTCGTGTCGCGACCACAGCACTATCTTGTAATTTCAAGCTGCCGCTAGCGGTGTTGCGTGGGTTGCGGTATAATTCCAGTCCTTGTTCCTCACGTTCTTTATTCATTTTGTGAAAACCATCCCATGGCAGCACGATCTCTCCACGTATTTCAAACTTTTTCGGAATATCATCGCCTTTCAATTGCAACGGTACCGATTTGATTGTACGAACGTTAGTGGTAACGTCATCGCCTTGTGTACCGTCACCACGAGTCACGGCCTGGACAAATTTGCCGTTCTCATAGTGCAAACTAATACTGGCACCATCATATTTAAGCTCACAAACGTACTGTATATCGCCATCTACAATCTTGTGCAGACGCGTTTCCCAATCCTGTAAATCTTCCAGACTGTAGGAATTGTCCAGAGAGTACATTCGGTTGATGTGTTTGACGGTCTTGAAATTCTTGGTGACCTCGCCACCAACTCTTACCGTCGGGCTTGATGCATCAAAAAATTCGGGATGGCTGGCCTCTAAAGTTTTGAGTTGTTCCAATTTCTTATCAAACTCAAAGTCTGTAATGGATGGATCGTCCTTCACATAATAGTTGTAGTTATGCTCACGCAGTTCCTTTCTTAGGGATTCTATTTGGGTTTTGGGATCCATTTATTTTTGGAATGGGTTAATGATTTGAAGGCCAGCAATAGATTCTCCATGATTCATGTCTTCTGAGAAAAACACCTTACAATTACTTTCCAATGCCGAAGAAATAATTAGTGAGTCGTAAAATGATAGACTATAGGTATCGTAAAGCTCTAGGCCTTTCTTGACGGTATCGATGGATACATTCAAGACGGTATGTTTACTAAGTAAGTCAATAATCCGATTTACTTGATTAACAGAGTAGTTTAACTTTCGCAGACAAATATTACTTACTTCTTTAATGATTTGAATGGAAATGAACGTTTCATAATTCTTAGTCCGTTTTTGAAGTAAATCAATAGCAGCTTGTCGTTTTATTTCGTCTTCAATACTCAACGCATAAATAAAGATGTTTGAGTCCACAAAGCATTTATCTTTCATTGGCCTCATCTCTATCAAATTTGTAACCCTTATTATAAGGAGCAGGGTTTTCTCTAGCAAAATTGATCCATTCATCCATAGGGGTTTCCTGCTCTGAAGATTTTTTCACGTTACGTTCCAAAAACTCGCGAATCATTTCATTCAATGACTTGCCCTGCTTTTTTGCATACTCTTTACTGGCTTCAATCAATTGGTCAGACAGCCTAATAGTTAAATTCTTTGTTGCCATAATTCTTTCATTTGCACAGATGCTGTGCAAGTTACAAATTTAATTCCAAACTCGTTCACTTCCAGCACTTCATCATGCGCCAGTTGCCATTTAAGTCTTTGCGTAATTCGTGCTTATAATCCAACTGGATCGCAAGCTGTTTCATCTCTTTTGACAAATATTGGTTGATCTCAAAATACACTAACGGATTGTTATGATCCTTGGCCAACTCAAGAATCTTTCTATAAAACACCAGCGGATCTTCATTCTCAACGAACAATGCCATCTCTGGATCAAAATCTAAAACGTTTTTATGTAATTCTGGCTTTTCCAACTCTCGCACATACGGTGGATTACTAACGATAATATCAAAAGGTTCCAGCTTTTCTGTGGCTAAAATGTCTTGATGTATGAGTTCAAAATTTACCTCTGGCGAAATAGCTTCTGCGTTTGAGGCTGCCACTTGTAAGGCATTTTTGGACAGGTCCAAAAGTATGATTTTAGTAGAAGATTTTAGGGAGTTCGCTTTCGCGAAAGCGTTACCCAAACTAACCCCTATACAACCGCTACCTGTACCTATATCCAAAATGGAATTAATTTGTTTTCCCTTGTGGTCGTCAAGGATCCACTGGACGAGTTCTTCCGTTTCCTGGCGTGGTATCAAGGTATGTTCGTTGACCTTGAATTCATGATCATAAAAATGACCAATTCCCGTGATATGCTGTACTGGCGTGCCGGCAAGTAAGGTTTCCAGAGACCTGAGCAAGATTTCTTCCTTCAAATGTGACAATGGCTCTTCACCTCTTATCATAATGTCTGACTTGCTCATGTACAGCAAATCCTCACAAACGATCTTGAAGATCGAAACGATCTCATTTTCTGGATAAAGATCTACCAGTCTACTCACGTAAATATCCCGTAATTGTCGTAGCGTCATCTTAATCCAGATTTTTGATCATTTGCACCGGACAGCTGTAATGACCCGTATTTCCCAGCGGTTGGGTCAACAGTTCAAAGCCTACTCGTTTATACAATCCTTGAGCATCGTACATATTGTCCATGGTTTCCAGATAGACTTTTGAAAATTTAAAAGCTTTTGCAGCTTCCAAGCACTTATTCATCAACTGCTTACCATATCCTTTACCACGAACCTCAGGTAAAAAGTACATTTTTTGCAACTCGCAAATACCATCTGGATAATTGGCTAATGGCGCAATTCCAGCACCACCGCATATTTTACCATCTATTTCTACCACAAAATACACGTGTCTTGGTTTTTGGTACTCCAGATACATGGATTGGGTTGCCGCGTCGCTGTATGCGGTTCCTTCTTTAGGAGCGTTGTGCTCAAGAATGGTTTGCTGGATAATATCGCGTACCGCAGGATTATCCTTAGGCTGTATTTTTCTAATGTTCATATCTCAAAGATACTATGGTGATGTGATGCCCAATATTTATGTGCTCTTAAAGTTATCGATGGATAGTCAACAAAGCGTTCTATAATCTTAAATTTGTTTCCTTGACTAGAGACGAGGTTTACATACAACGATGCTTACAACTAGCCGTGAATGGTTTGGGAACCACTTATCCCAATCCGCTGGTTGGGTCTGTAATTGTGAGTGATGAAGGAATAGTTTTAGGCGAAGGTTTTCATTTAAAATCTGGAGAGCCACATGCCGAAGTCAACGCCATTGCAGCGGCAGAACGCAACGGCTATTCAACCTCTGATTTTGAAAAAGCCACCATCTATGTCAATCTAGAGCCTTGTTCCCATCACGGTAAGACGCCACCTTGCGCGTCTTTGATTATTGAAAAGAAGTTTAAAAAAGTGGTCATCGGCACTTTGGACCCGCATGAAAAAGTGGCCGGCAAAGGCGCAGAACTATTACGCGCAGCAGGTATTGAAGTCATTACAGGAATTCTTGAAGAGAAATGCAACGATCTGAACAAAAGATTCTTTAGCTACCACAAAAAACAGCGACCCTACATCATTCTGAAATGGGCCGAAACCGCAGATGGCTTCATTGCACCAGCCACTAAAAAAGAACAGAAACCTGTATGGATTACCAATCCATATTCCAGGCAACACACACACCAATCAAGAGCACAAGAAAATAGTATCCTCATAGGTGCGCAAACCGCACTGGATGATAATCCTAGCCTAACGGTACGTGAATGGTATGGGAACAACCTCATAAGAATCGTTTTGGACTCACGAAATGACTTACCCGAAAATCTAAATGTTTTTAACGAGGATGCGATGACCCAAATCCTGCGCAGAGACTCAAGTGAACCCGAAAACATCATTCAAGACCTGTATCACCTCAACATACAAAGCGTCATTGTTGAAGGTGGCGCCAAAACTTTGCAGCAGTTTATAGAAAAAGAACTTTGGGATGAGATCCATCAATATATGGGTACGACTGTTTACTTCAAAAATGGACTCAAAGCACCATCGATACCCAATAACGCTAGTCTGCAGGAACGCATGATGATCAAAGACGACGTCCTTAAAATTTTCAAGCAACCATGATCTGGCTCGTTCTAAGTGTTCTCACTTCCAGTTTGTTGTACGTGATCTTCAAATACTTTAAAGTATTTGAAGTCAATACTTTGCACGCTATTGTCATCAATTATATGGTTGCTGCCGTCACCGGATTACTGGTTTTTCAAGGTGAAATATCAGTGACCAAAATTGTCAACGGCAACTGGTTTTGGTTCTCCATTATTTTAGGCGCTCTATTCATTACCGTATTCAACATACTGGCATTAACCAGTCAAAAAAACGGATTGTCTGTCGCAGCAGTGGCTAGTAAAATGTCACTCATCATACCGGTAGTTTTTGGAATTTGGGCTTACAGCGAGAGCTTGGGATGGCTCAAGATTGCTGGAATAGTGATTGCCCTGGCGTCAGTATATCTGGCTTCGTTAAAATCTAAGAACGGCCTCACCATTCATAAAAAAGAATTGCTGCTACCAGCGCTGCTTTTTCTGAGCAGCGGCACGATCGACACCATCATCAAATATGCCGAAAAGAATTTCGTTCCAGATGGTGATGAACCTATTTTTAGTGCGGTTTGCTTTGTGGCTGCCTTCGGTTTAGGGTTGTTGATTTTGGTCTACGAGGCCTTAAATGGCAGGCGTTTGCAATTGAAATCCGTTGTGGCGGGAATAGCCTTGGGCATACCCAATTATTTCTCGATTCATTTTTTGATCAAGGCGCTGAAAAACGGCATGGAAAGCAGCGTTTTCTTTCCCATTAACCACGTGGGAACGGTTCTGTTCACCACGCTTTTGGGCTACCTGTTGTTCAAGGAACGTTTGCTGGTCAAGAATTACTGGGGCATTGCTCTTGCAGTGGTGGCTATAATTTGTATCGCTTTCGCGAAAGCGTAACTCACATGAAAGATCGTTACAAAACCATAACTTCAGCTACCGAGGAGATTCTTTACAAGGAACGTGGCAGTAAATTTTATGCTACCGCTTTTCCCTTTACCCATGAAGATCAGCTGAATGATATCCTACCATCGCTGCGCAACAAACACCCAAAAGCTGGACACCATTGCTATGCCTGGAAATTAGGCCCTACCAATGATGTATACCGCTCCAACGATGATGGCGAGCCCAACCATAGCGCTGGCGACCCTATCCTATCGCAAATCAATGCTTTTGAAATGAGTGATGTGCTGGTGGTGGTGAGTAGGATTTTTGGCGGGACGAAGCTTGGTGTAGGTGGTTTGATTCAAGCCTATCGCGAGGCCGCTAGATTGGCACTGGATCAGACACAGATCGTGGAACGTGTCATTACTAAAGACATTATCATCTCTTTTGAATATCCACAAATGAGCCAGGTCATGAGGTTTGTGGATGAGCATTCCTTTAATGTCAAAAATCAGGATCTTACCGAAACCTGTAAAATGACCATAGGTGTACCTCTCAATGCCGTGGAGCGAACTCTTGAGCAATTAAATGCTATGTATCCTATTACTGCTAGTGTTTAAGGCACCAGCCATTGACCTTGCCATTCATTATTGTCAATTGTATACAGCGCTCTCAAGTGATTGGGTCGTTTGAGTTGTAGCAACTCAATGGATGTAGGCGTGAGTTGTAATGGCAGGAAATAATTCTCTGATCGCTCTACATATTCCACATGATCAGGATTTTTTATGGGTGATCCTGGCGGCAATTGGGTCGTGTAATCTTTAATGGATTTAGAAGATACTTTTTGGAAAAGGCGTTTTACTTCTTGTGCATCTGTAATAGGTTCCAGAATTCCATCTACCCTAATTTGACGTAAACCTTTACCGTGGTAAAACAATAGACTTGCTCTAGGGTTTTGCTGCAATTGATGCACCTTAGTAGTTCTCGAATCAGTAAAAATGGTGAAGTTTATGGCTTCACTCACTTCTCTAATCACGATAGTTCTTGCTCGAGGTTGTAGATTCTCATCGACGGTGGATAAGTAGGCGTATTTGAAAGGATGATTGCGCTTACTCATCGCACCTCGCAATTCGTGTTTTAAGTCTTGGAAATAGTCGTCTAGCATTCTATGATTTTATGATAAAGTAGTCGTAGTTAAAACAGGGTTTTACACTTTTCCAAAAATTCGGGAATTGGTTTACGAGGTCTAAAGGTTTTGGCATCTGTGAACACTAAAGTAAGCTCTGCCGTGGCACATAAGGAACCGTCCTTTTTTGTGATTTCATACTCAAAAACGACCCTTGTTGTAGGAAGATTCTTAAGGGTAGTTTTGACAGAAATTTCGTCCCCAAACTTGATCGGATTTTTATACTTTATATCTATTTGATAAACAGGTAAAAGCACTCCAGAATCTTCCATTTTTTGATAAGAAAAGCCTAAAGCATCCAACCAGTCAAGTCTAGCTTGCTCCATGTAAATCAAATAGTTAGAATGATGAACGATTCCCATCTGGTCGGTTTCGGCATATCTTGGCACAATGTCGATGATCGAATTTTTCATATATTTTATGATGTAAAATTAGGTGGATTAAAATGGTTCCTGCATGCAATTATATTTGGTAAAAACCAACCCTACTTTTTATTTTTTTTAAGGTTTTTTATACACATATTTGTACCACTCTTGAGGTAGCCACTTTGTGCTTCGTTTTCCTCGTTCATATTAGAGTCGAACCTAACCAGATAAAACAATATTTATGACATCGACGGCAGAATCGGTATGGGAAAATTGTCTTGAATTCATAAAGGATAATATCAACCCACAAGCCTACAAAACTTGGTTTTTACCCATCAAGGCAGTAAAGCTAACTGATACAGCGTTGAGTATACAAGTTCCCAGCCGTTTTTTCTATGAATGGCTCGAAGAACACTACATCAAATTGCTTAAAACAGCCCTTACAAAAGAGCTAGGTGAAGGAGCTAAATTGATATACGCCATTAGAATGGAGAATACCTTAAAAGGTATGGAACCATTCACCGAAAAAATACCCAGCAGCAACCGTACATTTCAAAATTCACAAACGGTTGACGCTCCTGTACGCAGTAAAAGTCCAGAACTTAAGAATCCGTTTATTATTCCTGGAATACGTAATGTAAAGATTGAGTCTCAACTCAATCCTTCTTATAATTTTGATACGTTTCTAGAAGGTGATTCGAACAGACTTGCACGTAGTGCTGGTATGGCAGTTTCCAACAAACCAGGTGGAACGTCATTTAATCCATTATTGATTTTTGGTGGTGTCGGTCTAGGAAAAACTCACCTTGCTCATGCCATAGGTGTTGGTATCAAGGAAAATTACCCAGATAAAACGGTTCTATATATAAGTGCTGAAAAGTTTACCCAGCAGTTTATCGAGTCCGTACGTAAGAACAATAGAAATGACTTTATTCACTTCTATCAAATTGTAGATGTACTGATCGTGGATGACATCCAATTCTTTGCTGGTAAGGCAGGAACCCAAGATGTTTTCTTCCATATTTTCAATCACCTACATCAAAATGGTAAGCAAGTCATTCTAACGAGTGATAAGAAGCCCGTAGATATGCAGGACATCGAGCAGCGCTTACTTTCCAGATTCAAATGGGGTTTGAGTGCAGAGCTCAACCATCCAGATTATGAAACAAGAGTCTCCATCATCAAGAACAAATTGTATCGCGATGGTGTGGAAATGGAAGAAGACATCATCAATTATCTAGCAGATAACATCAAGACCAACATACGTGAGCTGGAAGGTGCCATTATCTCGTTGATTGCCCATTCTTCCTTTAACCATAAGGATATCACTATCGAATTGGCCAAAAAGATTGTTGAGAACTACGTAAAGAATACCAAACGTGAGGTAAGCATCGATCAGATCCAAAAAGTTGTGAGCGATTACTTCCAGATGGACGTTGAAACTCTACAATCCAAGACCCGCAAGCGTCATATTGTACAAGCACGTCAACTGGCGATGTACTTCTCAAAGAAAATGACCAAGGCATCACTTGCCAGCATTGGATCAAAAATAGGGAAACGCGACCACGCAACGGTTTTACATGCCTGTAAGACGGTTGACAACCTTGCTTCCACAGACAAACAATTTAATAAGTACGTAGAAGATCTGCGTAAAAAGCTGGCGAATTAAATGAAAGAGCAAACCTCCATTTTAATGGTGTGTTTGGGTAACATTTGCCGCTCGCCACTGGCGGAAGGTTTGATGCGATCTAAATTGAACTTTACCAAATTCACGGTGGACAGCGCTGGAACTAGCGGTGGCCATAAAGGCGAGGCGCCAGATAAGCGATCTATTGAAGTTGCCAAGCGCTACGATCTTGACATCTCGCAGCAACGCAGCCGCAAGCTGACACCACAGGATCTTGAAAACTTTGACTATATATATGTCATGGATAGGTCCAACTATAATGACGTGATGGACCTAGCTCAAAACGACGAGCAGCGCGCCAAGATCAAAAAGATTCTTGAAGTCCCTTTTCCAGGGGACGATCTCGATGTTCCAGATCCCTATTACGGCGGTGATCAAGGCTTTGAGAATGTCTACAAGATGCTGGATCAAGCCACTGATGCGATTGCACAGCAGCTTAACAACCACTAATTTTTAAAGGACTTACTTGTTTCCGTACTTTGCTATAATGGCTTTACGGTCCACTTTTGCCGTATGAGTTTCGGCAAATTGCTTTACAAAAATGACTTTGCGTGGTTTTTCAAATCGGTCTAGTTTCGCTTTCGCGAAAGCGGACTCCAAATCGATTTCTTCACCTTCTACATAAATAACCACTTGCTGACCTAGAGCCTTTTCTGGCTCTGAAGAGATAAAAAAGCGGTTATCGATAAACTTGGACAACTTGTTTTGAACTGATTCTGGATGGATCTTGATACCACCAGTGATGATGACGTTATCAGTCCTTCCTAAAATCTTGAACATTTTTTCATTCTTAATGATCGCCAGGTCATTAGTTACCACAGGTTCTTCTGCAAGATCTGGAGCATCGACCACAAGGCAATCTGCACCATTCAAGCGCACCTTGATTCTGGGCAAGGCAGTAAAGAATTCTTCATGATTGGGATAGAGTTCGCGTATGCCAACGTGCGTGCTGGTTTCAGTCATTCCATAAGTGTGGTAAGCTCTAGTGTGGCGACCTTTTAGGCTTTCTACTAGGGCTTCATCAACCGGTCCACCACCTATGATGATCTTTCGGCTTTTGTATAAATAATCCAGGGAATGTTTTACTTGATAAGCGGTCATCGCGGTAAAATCATAACGCTTGGTCGCTTTATCCAGCGGATTTTTTGACGGCGCCACCAGGTCGATGTGCCAGCCTAATTCAATCGCCCGCACCATCATTAGTTTACCGGCAACATAGCTTAACGGCAAACAGCACAACACATCCATTCCTGCACTTATTCTAAAACGCTCGCCAGTCATGCGTGCACTGTTGATCATGTGCTTTTTCTCCAGTCTATATTCTTTAGGCACGCCAGTAGAGCCACTGGAGAATACTGTATGATAGGAAAAATCATCCAGCCAGTTCAATAGAAAATCACCTACTTGACGTTCCCACAGTTCACCTTCTTTGGCATAACTATAGGCAACGGTCATGAGACCTTTATGGTCAAGTGACCTACCGTTTAATTGGAATTCTGGGTGTACTTCTGGAATCATAATTCATTATTGATGTTGGTATCTAGCTCAGGATTTTGTTGTGTAAAGTACGCTCGATTCTGCACGCGACCAAATAATTTTTCTTTCCAATTTTTCCATTTATAGATGCGGCCTAGAATAAGCAACAGGATAGGATAACCCACAAATATGGGAATCATATCTACCAGCGTAAATGCTGTGGGCTCTGACACATCAATATAAATAGAGTCTGTTTGAATAGCCGTCCATGATGCGGTCATCATCAAGGCTGCGGTAATGTTGTTTGCTGCATGAAAACCTAGGGCAAGTTCAAGACCTTCATCCAGCAGCGTCATGGCTCCAAGGACAAGACCTGTACCTATGTAAAATATCATAACAGAAAATCCCAGCTTTTCTACCTCTGGATTTGCAGCATGCATCAAACCAAAAAGGACTGAAGTTACTATCCAGGCCACTGCCCTACTTTTTGTAGCTATGCCCAATCCTTGTAAAAGTTGACCTCTAAAAAGGTATTCCTCAAAACTGGTCTGGAAAGGAAATAATACCAAAGAGATGATTAATAAAGGAAGAAATCTATTCCAGTCAAATTGCAGTTCATAATTTTCTGGAGCTAGATAAACCGAAAGTAAAATAGAACCTGCCGAAAAAGCCGCCCAAAAACCAAACATGAAAAATATACGCTTCCAATCTATGCGCTTTCTTGAGGTAGTAAGGCTAGTAAGCGATTGCTGATTGATAAATTTGACCCAGATAAAGATGCCTAACAAACCCACAACAAAAATCATTAAGTTGACGGCGAGAAAAACATTTCTTCCCATGACATCAATCATTTGCGCCATCATTTGTTCCATGGATTGATCGCTTTCTTCAAGCAACATCACAGTAGAGACATAATTAAAGCCCATGAGCAACATGAACAATACGGGTATGACAAAAAAGTTCCAGGTTCCCAGACTTCCCTTGTAGCCTTGCTCTATATACATTCTAAAAATTTATTGGATTAGTGTTCCATAAAGCAATCTCGTTACAATGCAAGGCACCGTTTTTGATCTGTAATGGAGCTTCAATATTATTGGTATACAAGCCGCCAGTTCCCAAACCCTGCGGCATGGAAACACCTAGCGTGTACGTAAATTGTGCGATTGCGTTCAGCCCTATGTTAGACTCTAGGGCGCTGGTCATCCACCAGCCTATGTTGCGTTCACCTGCCAGATTGATCCATTCTCGTGAGCTGGCAAAACCACCTACAAGAGCTGGCTTCAAAATAATATATTGTGGTTGGATCTGATCCAGACAGCGAGCGCGATCTTCAGAAGCGTACAAGCCAATCAGCTCTTCATCCAGCGCGATGGGCACTGGAGTTTTCTCGCACAAGGCAGCCATTTCCTTCCATTGGCCTTGCTGGATGGGTTGCTCGATGCTGTGGACCTTATAGGTTGCAATTTCGTCGAGTTTAGCCAGAGCTTCTTTAGGTTCAAAAGCTCCGTTAGCATCAACTCTTATGGTGACTTCGCTTTCGCGAAAGCGAGATCGTATCGACTTCAACAACTGCATTTCGGCATCAAAATCTATGGCGCCTATCTTCAATTTGATACAGTCAAATCCAGCCGCCAGCTTCTCTTCCAGCTGCCGCATCATGAATTCCTTATCGCCCATCCATACCAAGCCGTTGATGGGAATATGATCCTGTTGTTGCGTGAATGGAGATGGAAAAAGCGTAAACGGATCGCTGGACTGCAGCGATTTCATCGCCATCTCATAACCGAATAAGATCGAAGGCCACTCTTGCAGGGCAGCGCTAATTTCTGCAGGTTTCATTCCTATATGATCACAAACCCATTGCAGTTGCTCTTCATAATCAGGCCTATCGTCGCTGGACAATCCTTTAAAAAGGTTGCACTCACCTATTCCTTTTTCGCTGTCGTTTTCTAAGGTAAGAAAGTAGGTGTCTTTGGTTTTGAGTACTCCACGAGAAGTTCCCGCAGGCTGTTTAAATTCTAAAGTGTATTTCTGGAAACTGGCTTTCATGACGGCAAGATACGCAATGAGTTAAGCGGCATTTGTTAGAACTTTTAAAAAAGAAAGCGCGTTAGTCTTTGCGTTTTACGGTCCATTCAAATTTAAACTTACTTACCTGTATACCGTCTGCATTGATTCCAGTGGCCTCCATCCAGACCGTCTGGCCTTCACCTGTGGCTACCGTTTTTTCAATGGCCTCCTTAATTGCGAGTCCATCGTTAGAAGTAAATGTGATCTGCCCTGTTGCTTTTTTTGTAAAAGTGGCTTCATTGTTAGCTACCAGCATGCTCACCTTAGCATTGGATTCTTTGATATAGGACATCACTAAAGCTCCTGTGGTAAGCTCTGCTGCCATGGCCTGCACGGCAAAATACATGCTCTTGAATGGGTTTTGATTGAACCATCTGTGCTTGACACGTGTCGTGCACGTCTCTGGCGTGATGGTTTTAACACGTACGCCGCACCACCAGCAGCTGGGTAATTTGAAAAATGTAAAAGTGTTGATTTTTGCCGGTGTGATCATGGTTGGAAGCTTGACGTATACAGCAAAACTAACCGATTTACAGCAGAGTAAGCAAAAAACTTTTGATGATCAGAACGCTTTCTAGATTTAGGTTGTGACACCTTTTCCGTTGAAGTTTATGAAGAATAAACTCATCTTAAATTGAAATTTTGATGATTATCCGATCACATTAAAAAACAAAACCAGATTTTTTCTTAGCTAACCATTCCTCTTCAAAGGGCTGTTTTTATTACGCTTTCGCGAAAGCGAACTCATCAAATCACTATACCTAAATAAAAATATATGGTACTTTGTATTGCATAATACTATCTTTTAGATATATATTTGCATTAGAAATTAATAGGTGATGGAAAAACAACAACAAAACAACCACAATAATATCGCCATGGGAATCCATCTAGCGACGTTTGGAAAATGGATTTTCCCATTGGGAAATTTCATCCTGCCCATTCTACTATGGATGGTCAATTCCAAAAAATCTGACTTTATCGATCGGCATGGCAAACAGGCCATCAACTTCCAGTTGAGCATCACGCTCTGGACCGTTATACTTGCGTTTATAGGCGGTGGCGTGATTATAGGGAGCATGATCTCTGGCGGTCCAGATTTATGGCAAGCGATGGATGGCCCTAGCTTTCCCTTTGCCAATGACTTGGGGATTTTCTCCACCATCGTCGCCAGTGGTGTGATTTGCGGTACGCTTATTCTGGCTTTGGGCATTGTGGATCTGGTCTGCACGATCAAGGCGGCGATCAGGGCTCATGATGGACAGGAATACCGCTACCCGTTAACGATTAATTTTATTCCTGATACGCCAGTTCAGGAAACATCTAATACGAACTAACATGAAGATAGAAAACACAAAAGCGCAAATGCGCAAGGGCGTACTGGAGTACTGCATTCTATCGATCCTCAAGGAAGAAGATGCCTATGTGGCAGAGATTCTTGATACTTTGAAAGATGCTAAACTCCTGGTGGTGGAAGGCACCATCTACCCATTACTGACACGTTTAAAAAACGCAGGACTACTCAACTACCGTTGGGAAGAAAGTACCGGTGGACCACCACGTAAGTACTATGGTCTTACTGAAACAGGTAAGATCTTCCTGACTGAACTCTCCAGCACTTGGGACGATCTCAAGAATGCCGTCAACATTGTTACCAAACCTAAAACCAAGAAATCATGAACAAGACCATCAATATAAATTTAGCTGGGCTGTTCTTCCACATAGATGAAGATGCCTATCAACGCCTGCAGCGATATCTTGCAGCGGTACGCAGCTCCTTTTCTGGAACTACCGGCGCAGACGAGATCATGTCTGACATCGAGTCCAGAATCGCAGAACTTTTCCTTGAAAAGCGAGCCAATGAACAACAGGTCATCTCTATAGGTCATGTAGAAGCTGTGATTGACATCATGGGACAACCAGAAGACTATGAGGTTGACGAGGACATCTTTACAGAATCTGGCAGCAAGGCCAAGCGTCCCAATTATGCTACTAAAGGGAAACAGCTCTTTAGAGACACTCAAAACGGTTACGTTGGTGGAGTAAGTTCTGGATTGGGACATTATTTAGGCATCGACATCGTCTGGGTACGTGTGTTATGGATCCTTATTACATTCCTTACCGCTGGTTGGGCCATACCTATCTATATATTGCTATGGATTTTTGTTCCCGATGCAGTGACTACTAACCAGCGCCTGACTATGATGGGCAAGGAAGTCAACATCTCCAATATTGAAGATAATTTCAAAGCGGGTTTTGAGCCCGTGGCCGATGGGCAGACCGACGCCGGCCACCGCATCGTAGGTCAAAAGGGAAAACGTGGAACCGTTAAATTTTTTGGATTCTTAGGCAGTCTGATCTTAGGAGTTCTTAAAGCAATCGTCAAGATATTTGGGTTGCTGTTATTCCTCACGACGACCATCGCGCTGGTGGCCTTGATCGTATCGACCATCACGGCGAGTGCGATAGATATTGAAGGGTATAGTTTGTTAACCATTTTTGACTGGGTTGTCCCAGCAGATTTTGCTTCCTTCTGGTTGGTTCTTGCCATTATATTAGTTGCAGGAATACCGTTATTTCTGCTTGCTGTTTTAGGCTTGAAGTTGTTGGTGAGCAATTTGCGCACCTTAGGCTCTAAAGTGTATCTCGCACTTTCTGCCATATGGATTATTGCCGTGATAGCCTTAAGTATCATGATTGGGAGAATCATAGCTAGTCAAGCAATTGATGCGAGCGTACAAAAAACAGAGAAGTTTGCCGTTGACGCGTCGCAACCTTTCTCACTGGACCTTACCAGGACAGATCGTATCAACTCATTCAATCGCAATGGTGTCCAGTTTGAGTTTGATGAGATCGACGGGCAACAATACGTTAAGTATTATAATGTCAAGGTAGCGACTGGATCCACAACAGATTCTGTAGCACGTGTCGAGCTCTTGTTCAAATCCAAAGGAGCCAGTTTTGAAGAAGCCAAGGAACGAGCAAAACTGATCCAGTTTGAGTACAAACTCACAGACTCTTCTTTTGTTGGATCAGACTATTTTATGTTGCCTCAAAATGGTGGATTTGGCGATCACGATGTAGAACTCATGGTGTATTTGCCAGAAGGTACTACGGCTCGATTCAATGAGCGATTTGGTGAGCGATACAGATCGTATATCAACAATGACGCATTCCGTTTAGGGAATAACATTGAGTACACGTACCAGATCAAGGATGGCAAGGCGGTATGTCTGGATTGCCCCATTATCGAAGAGCCAAAGGAAGCTGACGAAGAAGCCATGGACACGGTCAATGATAGTGTCCCAGCGAACAGCATTCCAGAAAATGATGGTGACTGGCAATATGACGGTAACGATGGTGTGAGTCAAAATGATCGATCATGATAGCGCTCATCTGTTACCTCACCGAACTCATCCTATTTTAAAATAGGAATATATTAAGAACCGCTCCCTTTATATGGAGCGGTTTTTGGTTATATTGAATTTAAAACCAAAAGAAATGAAGAATTTACTAGTAGCATCGATGTTGTTGTTGAGTTTCGCTTTCGCGAAAGCGCAAAAAATAAAAGGCAATAGAGATGTAACCACCCAAATCATTACCGTAGAACCTTTTCAAGAAATAAGAATTGGTGAAGAACTGGAAGTCACTTTATCTGAAGGTGTTACTCCTAAAGTTGATGTCAAGGCAGATTCCAACCTGCACCAATACATTGATGTTTCTGTAATAGGTGGCGTATTGACCATTAAAACCACTGCAGACATAAGACGCAATAAAGAGTTGAAGATCAACATTGTCTACACACCAGAACTTAGAACGATCACCGTCTTTGAAGATGCGCAATTGAGCACCACCACAAATTTTAGGTTAGAAATGCTCCAAATAAACGTGAAGGACAAAGCCAGAGTATATTTTACAGGGCGCGTGAATGAGCTCATCTTTAACGGTATGGCAGACAGCAAGTCAGAATGTAATCTAGGCGGCGGCAGTGCCCAGTTGAACCTTAACGGAAACTCTGATACTGAAGCACTCCTTAAATACGACGAGATTAACTTCTTGATGACAGACAAAGCGACCGCACGTATTGAAGGTGACGCAAAAACAGCATCCATGGTTCTTGAAGGTAGAGCTGATCTTGTTGCAGAAAAGCTAGACCTCAAAGACTTGAAATTAAGCATCACTCGCAATGCAGAGGCAAGTGTGAATGTCAACAAGGATTTTGAATTGAAAGCCAGCGGCAATGCACAGATAGAACTGTACAACAATCCAAAAATCAATATGGCCGAGTTTACAGACAGAGCAGTCTTGATGAAGAAATAAAAGATAGTTTGTAAAACCAAAAATCCCCTGATGGCACAGCCATCAAGGGATTTTTTTTTCGTAAAACTTTCAGCCTACTCGATGCTGTAATCTCCAGCCTTCACTTCTTCTACCACACCTATGTCGGCTAGGTAGCGTTCTGCATCTAGAGCAGCCATACAACCAGTTCCAGCTGCGGTGATGGCCTGTCTATACACTTTATCCTGAACGTCTCCACTAGCAAATACTCCAGGTAAATTGGTTTTGGTCGTATCTGGAACGGTGACTAGGTAACCATCGTCGCCCATGTCTAATTGTCCCTTGAAAATGTCTGTGTTAGGCTTGTGACCTATAGCGATGAACAATCCAGTGATTTCAATCTCGTGTTTCTCGCCAGTTTGATTGTTTTTGATGCGCAAACCATCCACGACTTGGTCACCTAGGACTTCGTCTACCTCGCTATTGTATAGGACTTCAATATTTTTAAGGCTATTCACTCTATGCTGCATGGCTTTAGAAGCTCTCATATAGTCCTTACGCACGAGCATGGTTACTTTTTTACATATGTTGGCTAGATAACTAGCCTCTTCTGCTGCCGTATCTCCAGCACCTACAATCGCTACTTCTTGATTGCGATAGAAAAATCCGTCACAAACGGCGCACGCACTAACGCCACCGCCGCGCAAACGCTGTTCGCTAGGCAAACCTAGATACTTAGCAGATGCTCCTGTAGAAATGATCACAGTATTGGCTTCCAGATGAATTTTTCCGTCTACCACTACTTTGTGGATACCGCCTTTCTCGGTCGCAAAATTTACTTCAGTCACCATACCAAAACGAACATCGGTTCCAAAACGTTCTGCCTGTTTTTGTAGGTCCACCATCATGGCTGGTCCATCGATACCGTCAGGATATCCAGGAAAATTATCCACTTCAGTCGTGGTGGTCAACTGGCCACCAGGTTCCATACCGGTATACATTACAGGTTTCATATCTGCTCGCGCAGCATAGATCGCAGCCGTATATCCAGCTGGTCCTGATCCTATGATTAAACACTTTATTCGTTCTATTTGCTCTGACATGTTCTCAAATTTGGAATACAAAAATAAGATTAATACACGGCTATTTAAGGCGATAGCCATTAGGATTTATTATCACTTTATCAAACAAATGGATGTTGTAAAGCCTAATTTTGAGCATGCCTGTCACCTACAAGAATCCCATTACCCGTGAAAAAGCGACCCTACTGGAAACCAGTGCCAGTACTAACGGCGCGTATACCTACATTGAGGTAGAACTGCAGCCCGATGGTGGCAATCCCATTCATTACCATAACCGATTCACAGAAGAGTTTGAACCCATTCAAGGAACGTTAGGTGTAAACTATCTGGGTAAAGAATTACGTCTATCACCTGGTGACACCTTTAAAGTTCCTGTCACCGACAATCACAGATTCTACAATCCCAATCCCGAACCCATCATATTTAGAGCACGTTTAGAGCCAGGACAACCCGGTTTTGAGAACTTCATGGCGGTACTTTTTGGATTGGTAAGCGATGGGAAAACCTTTGGCAGTAATCAAATTCCCTACAATCCATTTTATGCTGTCCTATTATTAAAATGGGGCGACACTCAAGTGGATAACTTGTTATTCAGACTGTTGCGACCACTGCTGGATGTGATGTTCTCGCTTTCGCGAAAGCTAGGATACGACAAAAAGCTCATAGCAACTTACGTACGTCATCACTAGGTTTGCAACTCAAATCACAAAGTTGTAACATTACGTTTACTTAAAAATTCATGGAAAGCCAAAACATCAATCACGAGGACGAAAAAATTATTGAAAATAGAGAACTGAATATCTGGGAAGCACTAATTCCTGTTGTGGCTCTTATAATAATGCTGGCCTTTAACGTTCTGGTGGTTTATGGTGATGATGCGCTGTCTGGATCCAATCAATTTATCCTTTTACTAGGTGCGGCCGTTGCTGGACTGGTAGGTTATTTCAATAAGGTTTCCTATGAGACCATGATTGAAGAAGTCGCACAAAATCTCAAATCCACCGCTGGTGCCATTTTAATTCTGCTTATGGTAGGCGCGCTAGCAGGAACATGGCTGATAAGCGGTATCATTCCTACCATGATCTATTATGGTCTGGATATCTTGAACCCTACCATATTTTTGGCTGCATGTGTGGTGATTTGTGCCGTTATTTCTGTCGCCACCGGTAGCAGCTGGACCACCAGTGCTACTGTAGGTATCGCTTTGATAGGTATTGCCGGAGCGCTAGATATCAATGCTGGTATGACGGCTGGTGCCGTTTTGAGTGGTGCTTACTTTGGTGATAAACTCTCACCGCTTAGTGACACGACCAACCTTGCTCCTGCCATGGCAGGAACGGACCTTTTCACGCACATTAAGTATATGACCTTGACCACGGTGCCAACCATTGTCGTCACGCTTATCGTTTTTGTCATTATTGGTTTTTCAATAGACACTTCAGGAAATGCAGATGTCACCGTTTACCAAAACGCGATCGAGAATACGTTTAACACATCAGCCTGGTTGTTTTTAGTTCCTGTGCTGGTCATCGCGATGATTGTTAAAAAGGTTTCGCCGCTCGTGGCTTTATTAGTAGGAACATTATTGGCTGCTGTTGCGGCATTGATTTTCCAGCCAGAGTTGGTTTTAGCCAACAGCGGACTGGATACGTGGAATTTTACTTCAGGTTACAAAGGCTTGATGAATGCCATTACCGTGGACACGAGCATCGCTCCTATTACAGAAAATACCGAGATTGGTGAAAAGCTTGCCGGTTTGTTTGAATCTGGTGGTATGGCAGGAATGCTGGGAACGATCTGGCTGATTATTTGCGCTATGGTTTTTGGTGGAATTATGGATGCCATAGGTGCGCTGGCAACTATCAGTAAAGCCCTATTGAATTTATTCGATTCGGTTTTTGGATTGTTTGCGAGTACGGTCGTGAGTTGTCTTGCAATCAACTTTACCGCAAGTGATCAATACCTTGCCATTGTCGTACCCGGAAAAATGTACGCCAAAGCCTATCAAGATAAAGGACTGGCACCAGAAAACCTCTCTAGAACTCTGGAAGATTCTGGTACGGTAACTTCTGTGTTAATACCGTGGAATACTTGTGGCGCCTATCAAAGTACAACGTTAGGCGTTGATGTCATCGCCTACTTACCTTATGCGATCTTTAACTGGCTTTCGCCATTTATGACCTTGCTTTTTGCTGCCTTTAGCATCAAGATCAAGGAGCTTTCTGGGAAAGTGGCTAGTGATGGGCAGGTGGATTTGTAGACGCATATTCTTCAAAAGACAGATGATGAGATAAGAAAAGAGCGTTGAACACAAAAATTTACTCTAAGAACAATTTTAATGACGTGACAAATGACGAACATTTTCCCAATTATATTTCTATTGTCCTTCTTTCCAAAAAATGAAGATGTCTGTACATGCCCACCGACGGGAAATTGGCAAAAAGCTACGCCCAAAGAATATAATTATGTAAATGATGTAATCATCGGTGATGTGATAAATGTTTCAAAAGATCAATTCGAAATAATAGTCTGTACAGTTTTCAAGGGAAATTTAAAACCTGGACAGAAAATTAACGGTGAAAATTATGGGACTTGTGGTCCTTACATAAATAAAACTGGTGAATGGTTGGTATTTGGACAGCAATTCGATGGATTTAGGGTAAATGAATGTGGAATATCCTCTAAAATTGATGATACTTTTCCATTACTACCACCACCACCAAAAGAATCGGAAACCATCAAAAATCTTTTTTCGGAATCGCGCCAAAAGGAAGCAATGGAAATCAGAATAAAACAAATCAGTCTCCTTAGGGAAATGTCACAATCCAGATAGACTTTTCAATTATATATTGCGCATTCCAACCACTTCCCTAAAATCCCGTTAACCACAACGGCTTTACATCGCTTACCTCCTATTTTTACAGCTTTAAAAAATAAAGCTATGTACAAATATTTATACGCATTACTGTTTTCTTTACTGCTGATTTCCTGCAAATCCAAAGACCCTAAAGACAGCACACCCAAAGAGGTGAAAGAGGAAATGAGCGACAATCCCAACCAGACCGTTACCACTGCCATAGGTGATATCACTTTGCCAGCTCCATATGCAACAGAATCTGAGGTTCTTGTGAGCAACGTGGTAGGATGGAAAGATGGAATGACTCCTATTGCACCAGAAGGTTTCGAGGTAAACGCTTTCGCGAAAGCGTTAAAACATCCACGCTGGACCTACGTTCATGAGAATGGTGATGTTTTTGTTGTAGAGTCCAATACGCGCAACAGTGCCAACCAAGTCACTTTATTGCGTGACACCAACAACGACGGCGTTGCAGATTATCAAAACGTATTTGTAAGCGGTTTGAATCAGCCGTTTGGGATGTTGATCATAGACAACACGTTTTATGTGGCCAATACTGATGGACTATACGCTTATGATTACACAGATGGTATCAACCAATTGACTGGTAGTGGTAAGAAAATTTTGGACTTACCTGCTGGCGGTTACAACAACCACTGGACACGTAATTTGATCACCAATGCCGATCAGTCAAAAATCTATATTTCGGTAGGTTCTGGTTCCAACGTAGGTGAAAACGGAATGGAATATGAAAAGCGTCGCGCAACCATTCTAGAAATCAATCCTGATGGATCTGGTGAGATCGAGTATGCCACTGGTTTGAGAAACCCAGTAGGAATGGACTGGAATCCAGTCACTGGCGAGCTATGGACCGCAGTAAATGAAAGAGATAAATTAGGGAACAATCTGGTTCCAGATTATGCGACTAGCGTAAAAAAAGGTGGCTGGTACGGCTGGCCTTATTCTTATTACGGACAGATCAACGATCCACGATGGAGCGATGATCCACATCAAGACTTGGTGGATAAAGCCATTGTTCCAGATGTGCCTCTTGGCTCGCACACGGCATCTCTTGGATTTGAATTCTATACTAAAGATGCATTTCCTGCAGCTTATAAAAACGGAGCTTTTATAGGCCAACACGGTTCTTGGAACCGTCAACCATTGAGTGGTTACAAAGTGGTATTTATCCCATTTGATGCCGCAGGAAAACCACAACCACCACGCGATTTCTTGACTGGGTTTACGGCCAAAGGATCTGACAAAGATGTGTACGGTCGACCAGTAGGCGTAACTGTTCACAACGATGGAAGTTTGTTAGTGAACGATGATGATAGCGGTATTGTCTGGAGAGTGAGCGCTATCTAGTAAGTACTCTTTTTCAAAATATTCAGATACCCGAGTCTTTTATTAGATTCGGGTATCTTTGGTTTTAAGAATTATACTTCAATCAGTTGAAAAATAGTATGGAAACTAACTTTGAAATTATAGAAAATTATGCGGTTCGCTTAAATGGAGTTCATATTGATCTGCATAATAATTTTGATTTCAAGGAAATATTGGAATTTGATGATACTGTGCATATTGTATTTGTAAAATCGGATGGAGAATGGGTATCTAAAAATGAGTTTAAAAAATTAATATTTTCACATCTTCATATAAGTTTTAAAAAAATATTGAAGGGAAGCAGTTCTGAATTTCTTGAAGATCAAAATACGCTTAGTGAGATTACATTTTTCCCAAAAGCATTACGCGAAACAAATGATGCATTCATGGATCATGCTAAACCAAACGAAAATGATGACATCATTTATTTTTTTGAAAACGGAACAATATTTCGACTTAACTGCGAGCAAATTGAGTTACTTGTTGAGGATTGCTAACAGAAAATAATTACCGATTTGAAGAAAGACAATTACCTGAATTCGTGAGAGTTTCAGGTATCTTTGCTTAGCAACCTATTAAAAATCTCATGAAAATCCTCAACACAATACTGGTCACTGTAATACTCTCAAGCACGCTTGCAACAGCTCAAATAGATCCTGCAACAGTGACCATCAAAACCACTGAAGTCGTTGACAACGTCTATATGCTGGAAGGTCGTGGCGGTAATATTATGATTGTCGTATCAGACGACGAGACACTCATGGTGGATAGCCAGTTTGCGCCGTTGAGTGAGAAAATCAAAGCTACTATTGACTCGATTAGTTCTAACGATATTACCTATCTGGTCAACACACATCACCACGGTGACCATACTGGCGGCAATGAAAATTTCAATACAGCAGAAACTACCATCGTCGCACAAGCCAACGTACTAAAAAGGTTACAGGAAGCCGATAAGGCTACAGGCTACTTACCTGAACTTACCCTTGATGAAGAAATCAAACTCAAAATGCCAGAGGATGACAACATCATGGTGGTTCACGTGCACAATGCGCACACAGACGGCGATAGCTTTATCTATTTTGTAGATAAAAACGTAGTACACATGGGCGATGTGTTTTTTAAGGATAAGTATCCTTATATTGATTTGAACTCTGGCGGATCCATCGACGGCTACATTGCCGCCCAACAAATGATACTGCAAACCATTAATGAAGATACGCACATCATACCTGGTCATGGAGAACTTTCAAAGATTCAAGATCTCAAAAACAGCATCAACATGTTGAAGGATTTGCGTAAAGCCATCCAGCTTGCCGAGAGCCGCAACCAGACTAGAGAACAGATCATGACCAATACTGAAATCACTAAGCGTTATGATGATCTAGGATACGGCGATGGCTTTATCAATAGCGAGCGTATCAAGGCCACCATTTATGATAGCCTCAAAAATCCCAATACCGATAATTAAGATTTTATGAGAGCACTCGTGATTTCTGGTGGTGGTAGTAAAGGCGCTTTTGCGGGTGGCGTTGCACAGTATCTTATCCAAGAACTCAAATACGACTATGATCTCTACATAGGGACCAGTACGGGCAGCTTGCTTATCTCGCATCTCGCATTAAAAAAGATCGACAAGATCAAGCAAGTATATACGAGTGTGAACCAGAAATCCATCTTCAGCGATTCACCGTTTTTGATCAAAAGGGACAAATTCAACCACCAGGAAATAAGCATCAATCACTGGAATGTATTACGCCGTTTTCTTAAGGGAAAGAAAACCTTTGGCGAGAGCAAAAACCTGCTCAAATTGATCAAAGAAGTTTTTACGGAAGAAGAATTTAGCGAACTCAAAACATCGCATAAAGACATCGTGATCACGGTATCTAATCTTAGCTCGCATGAGACGCAATACAAGTCCATCAAGGATTTTTCCTATGAAGATTTTTGCGATTGGATCTGGATTTCCTGCAATTACGTTCCTTTTATGAGCATCGTTTACAAGGAAGGTTGTGAGTGGGCAGACGGCGGTTTTGGCAGCATGGTGCCCATCAAGGAAGCTATTGATCGAGGTGCCACGACTGTAGATGTGATCGTTTTGGAAACTGAGGTCAATTATTTGAACAATTTACCGTCCACAAATGCCTTTTCCCTGTTGACTAACCTACACGGTTTCATGATGGATCGCATCGAGAAGCAGAATATCGCCATCGGTAAATTTGCTGCAAACAACAAAAACGCGATCATCAATATGTACTACACGCCTACGGTTTTGACGACCAACTCGCTGGTCTTTAATAAACAAAAAATGACCAAATGGTGGGAAAGCGGTTACAATTATGCCGCTCAGAAAAACATGGATCTCAACGAGATCAAACCACACGAGGATTAAGATCAATCAAATTTATTTAATTACATCAAGGCTATTGTTTTATTCTATGGATGAATGGAGCAACTAGATCGTAATGAGTTCGCTTTCGCGAAAGCGAGGACTACTTTTGCACCCTCAAATAAAAAACAAAATTGTAATGGCTATAGTAGGCAGAAAATTTCCAGACTTGACAGTAAACGCGATGAATGAAATGGGTGACACCTTTCAAATCAACGTGCTGGAAGAGGCAAGAAACAACAACAAAAAAGTATTATTATTCTGGTATCCAAAGGATTTCACCTTTGTATGTCCAACAGAACTTCACGCTTTCCAAGAAGCATTACCTGAATTTGAAAAAAGAAACACCTTAATTATAGGTGCATCTTGTGATACTGCAGAGGTTCACTTTGCATGGTTGAATACGCCAAAAGATGACGGTGGTATTGAAGGAATCACATATCCACTTATCGCAGACTCCAATCGTAATCTATCTACAATGCTAGACATCCTAGATGCAGATGAGGAGTACAACGATGACCTTGAAGGATATTTGTTGAAGGGTGATAACGTATCATTCCGCGCGACATATTTGATCGATGAAGAAGGAACGGTATTTCATGAAGGTGTGAACCACATGCCTGTAGGACGTAACGTAAATGAATTCCTAAGAATGATAGATGCGTACACACACGTACAGAAAAACGGTGAGGTATGTCCAGCAAACTGGGAAGAAGGTAAAGATGCCATGAAGGCAGATCGTCTAGCGACTGCAGCGTACTTGTCCCAAAACTAATTCTGAGTAGTTAGTATGTAGTACTTAGTATTTAGACACGCGCTAGGCGCTTTGTTGTAAAACATGATCACTGCATATTACCTGGCTAAATTTCAAGAATTTATTCACCGAATGAATAAGTATAAGGTAGTTACTAGGGAAATGTTCTCGCATTTCTCTAGTCTAGCTACTAAATACTAACCTCTAAATACTAAAAAATGCAAACACTAGAACAAGATAACCTACAAGAGATTGTAGCAGGAAATAAAAAAGTAGTGGTCCAATACATGGCGAGCTGGTGCGGTAACTGTCGCGTGATGAAGCCTAAGTTCAAGAAACTGGCTAGCGAGAACGAAGACACGATCTTTATCCTTGCAGATGCAGAAAAGTATCCAGAATCCAGAAAACTGGCGACGGTAGATAACCTACCTACGTTTGCCACTTTCAAGGATGGTGCGTTTGTGAACCAAGTACAGACCAACAAATTTGAAAATCTTAAAGACCTCGTACATGAAGTTACCAGTAATTAGACACTTTCAAAAAGGAGCTAGCAAGGAGCAGTTGGAAACAACGCTTGAAGTACTAGAGCACTTTACAGAACATAGATCTGTGACCGATGAGGAAATGGATGTGGTAGGAGAATTGATCACTAACATTTGTGGAGCCATTGAAGTACACAACAATGTTGAGAATGGTATGAGTGGTATAGAAGCTGCTAATGCATTTGCACAAAAAGTGATGGGATCGATTGATGCCTAGTTCTTTTAAAGCTAATTTTAAAAATTAAAAAATCCCGAAGAGCGATGCTTTTCGGGACTTTTTGTGTGTGGACGTTTCTCGGTGGATTGCTCGATCAATCTAGCTTCTCGTATCGAGCAGATATGGTATCACGATCACCACCTATAAGCGATAATAACACTACATACTCCAACATTTTACCCTGAACCAGCACCAGATTCCCTTCATCATCATTGCCTATGATCGTCTTGTTCTCTTTATGATAGTAGAAAAAAGGTAATGGGATAAGCGTTAATTTTCGGTTGATGGCAAAGTATCCGTTTTTGATTTTCCCTTTAAAAATCAGCTCATCTTCCTTTCTACCATAACGATACAATGTCACCACTAATTTGTTATTGTCAACAAGATTCAACTCTACTTGTGTATTGTCTGCATTGAACACAAGATCCTTATGAGATTTATTTTTATACAAGTCCTGCCAAAGACTATTCGCTGGATCCTCTGGAATGGCGTTTTGATAGACGCCGTTCAATTGTTTTGCAGAAAAAAGATCGGCTTTGAAATCAGAATTTCGTTCCAGTCCTCTTTGAGATATACAGGACGAAGTCAAAACAGCGAGTACTGCTAAAAAGATAAAATTGCGCATGAGGTTGGTTTGGGTTTAGAAAGGCACATCAAGCATTATTCCGTTATTGAAAAATTAAAGAAATTCCCTGCAAACAATTAAAAGTTATATTTGATAAAACCCTAATCCATGAAGAAAATCATCCTACTATTCGTTGCTTGCATGATCCTTTCCAGCTGTGCAGAACTTCAATCCATCGCCAGCCAGTTACCACAAAGCGGAGCGCTTTCACAAGCAGATATAGGAAACGGTTTAAGGCAGGCACTTGATAAAGGCGTCAATCAACAAGTGACCAAATTATCGACCAGAGATGGCTTTTTTAAGAATGAAGCCGTAAAGATATTGTTGCCGCAAGAATTACAGGATGTGGATAGCGGTCTGCGTAAAATCGGTTTAGGAAGCGTGGCAGATGAAGGTCTCAAACTATTGAATCGAGCTGCAGAAGAAGCGACTAAAGAAGCACTTCCCATTTTTGTGGATGCTGTAAAAGACATCACTTTTGCAGATGCCAAAAACATTTTGCTAGGCAATCAACGCGCCGCCACTAGTTATCTGGAATCAAAAACGCAGCAAAGCCTTTATGATAAACTCTCACCCGTAATTGATAAAAACCTAAGTGAAGTAGGCGCGACCAAATTATGGAGCGACGCCATTACACGATACAACTCGATCCCGTTGCTTAATGATGTCAATCCTGATTTGAGAGATTATGTGACTCAAAAGGCATTGGAAGGTGTTTTCACCATGATCGCACAAGAAGAAATTCAGATTCGTGAATCTGTCAACGCAAGAACTACAGATCTTCTTAGGCGTGTATTTGCGCTTCAAGACTAGACCATTAGCGCAAGGCTTTTAGACTTTCTTAACTTAGATTAATACAGTATTAAAAACATTGTTAGTTAAAACTTTTAATTTTGACCATTAAAAGTTTTTAGAGTACCATGACCGATATTGAAATAGAGCAAGCAGAAAAGACACTTAATCTTAAAGAGAAAAGATATTGCAACCTAATGCGCAAGTCGTTTGAAATTTCTCTTAAGGACCGTGAACGCGCTGCTAGAATTCATGATAAAGCAAAAGCTTTGTACGAAGAGATAACTTCTACTCGCAAGGCCTTAAATATGGAATTGTCATAGGTATCCTTACTACAACAATCCTCTTGCCTTAATTTCTAGATATTTATTGATGGTATTGACGGTAAGTTCTTGTGGCTTTGTCAATATCGTTTGAATCCCAAATTTATTAAGCTCATTAACGATGAGCTTTTTTTCGTAAGCAAACTTCTCTGCGATCGTTTTAGTAAAAATCTCTTGGGTCGTTTCCGCTTTTTCCTTCAACATGATGGACAGTTCTGTGTTTTCAAAAAAGATCACCACAAGCAAGTGGTTCTTTGCAATCGCCTGCAAATAGGGTAATTGACGGTGTAAAGCATCTAGCGTTTCAAAATTGGTGTAGAGCAACAATAAACTGCGCTGTGTAATTTTTCGCTTGATGTCAATGTAGAGACGTGAGAAATCGCTTTCGCGAAAGTCGGTATCCAAGTTGTACAAGGTCTCTAAAATCAAATTCATTTGTGACGATCTCTTTTGCGCCATCACTTGATTATAAACCCTACTAGAAAAACTAAACATTCCAGCCTTATCGCCTTTTTTAAGGGCAATGTTAGAAATCACCAAAGTTGCATTAATCGCATAGTCGACCAACTTCAACTCTTCAAAAGGCATCTTCATCACCCTACCTTTATCAATCACACTATACACAGGTTGCGACTTCTCATCTTGGAATTGATTGATCATTAATTGGTTGCGCTTAGCCGTCGCCTTCCAGTTGATATTACGCACATCATCACCCAGTATATAGTCCTTGATTTGTTCAAACTCCATCGTGTGGCCTATGCGGCGTATCTTCTTCATTCCATAATCCTTGAGCTTGTTGGTGAACGCCATCAACTCGTATTTGCGCATTTGCAAAAAGGATGGATAATTGGGTACCATGGCATCATGGTCAAAAATGTACTTGCGCCAGATCAAACCTATTCCAGACTTAACGAAAACATTTAGGGATCCAAAGTAAAACTCACCACGCTCAGTAGGTCTAGCCGTGTACATCATAGTTTGTATGGCTCCAGACTGGAGTTCTGTTTCAATTTTGAAATCTCGCTTTTGAAATTGAATAGGCAATTCATCAATAATGCGCAGATACGTCTTAAAACCATATTGGTTTTGGGCCTTTACCTCAACTGGGTTCTCATCACCATTAGAGAACTTGTCTGGTAAAATCCTGCTGGCTTTAATGCCTTTACTCTTGCCGTAAATCAGTATGAGGTCTACTACGAGAAGACCAATTAATATAAAAAAGCCTATAACTAGATAGTCAATGAGTCGTTCAAAGAAGAACGACACAATGAATAGCACAATTAAGGCAAGTAATACCTGGAAAAATCGTTTGCTTAAGAATAGGGCTTTATAGATGTTCTTCACTATCGCGGTATCTCGATGGTTTCTAAAATTTGAGCAACGGATCGATCTGCCGTGAATCCTTCCATTTCACGTTCTGGAGTAAGAATAATGCGGTGTCTCATTACCGCCTTGGCGATGTATTTCACATCGTCCGGAGTAACAAAATCACGTCCCATGATAGCTGCATACGCTTTAGAGCCATTCATAATGGCTATAGAAGCTCTAGGTGAAGCTCCTAGGTAAAGGTTGGCGTTGTTACGCGTGTTTAATACGATCTCTGCAATGTACTTGATCAAATTGTCCTCAACCACAATACCTTTCACCGTTTCTTGATGCTTTACAATCTGTGCAGCGCTCATGATGCCTTCAATCATGGATTCTGGATCTGAGTTTTTGCGGTTATGGTTGCCTTCCAATATTTTGATTTCTTCTTCCAGATTAGGGTATGAAACATTGATCTTGAATAGGAATCGATCCAGCTGCGCTTCTGGCAATCTATAGGTTCCTTCTTGTTCCACTGGGTTTTGAGTGGCAAAAACCAAAAACGGTTTCTCCATCACATACTCCTTACCATCAATAGTGACCTGTCGCTCTGCCATCGCTTCAAAAAGTGCGGCTTGTGTTTTAGCTGGAGCACGGTTGATCTCGTCTATCAAAATGATATTAGAGAATATAGGACCTTGCTTGAACTCAAATTCATTGTTTTTCATGGAAAAAACTGAAGTTCCCAGAATATCACTAGGCATCAAATCTGGAGTGAATTGAATTCTTGAGAATCCTACCTGCATGGTTTTGGCCAGTAACTTTGCAGTCACGGTCTTGGCAACACCAGGAACTCCTTCAATAAGCGAGTGACCGTTTGCAAGTATGGAGACGATCAACAAATCGATCATTTCTTCTTGACCTATAATCACCTTGCGCAGCTCTTCTTTAATCGTTGCTACAGCGCTGGACAATTCTGTGAGGTCAACACGACTGCTAAACTTTAGATCGTCGCTATTGGTATCGTCTGTAGCAGGTGTTTCCACAGCAGGTGTTTCTTGTGAGACTTCACCTTCTGGCTGGTGCACATGCTGCTTTTGCGCTGGCTCTGGAAGATTCTGGTTGTGATCTTCTGGTGTTGGGTTGTTATTCTCTTCCATTATTTATTGTCTTTAAAAAACGCGTCAATAAGTTTATTAAGTTGTTTCAGTTCGTATTGATTGTGCAAAGGCTTTGCCCTAAGTGTATTGATGTATTGAATGAGCTCTTGCGTCTGGTTTAACGGTCTAGCCGCTTTTGCCGATAACCTTTTAATAAAAGCCTCATCCAGCTTTTCAGTATTCATGTAATAATTACTGCGCACGCGTTCTAAGAAGAATGTAATCTTCTTGTCCACAATGCTGGTGTAGTCACCACTTTGATAGTAAAGATTACCTATGGTCTTTGTAAATTCAACTGTGGCATTTTCAAGCGGCTTGATCACGGGAACGATGCGCTGCTCGCGTTTACTTACAAAAATCATATAAAGCAAAATTCCAGCAATGGCCAGGTAATAGGCCCATCTCAGTGAGGCTTGAGATAAAATGAATCGCAACGGCGACGTGACCACTCGCCTTCCCGATTTCCCATAATCATCAAAGTAAATCTTGTCGTTTTTGAGATAGGACAAAGACTCTGCAACATATTGCTGCTTGCCATTAAGCATATAATAATTACTATAGGCAACAGGACTCAAGTTATAATAAATGGCGCCATCGCCTACCGTGACTTCGACAAAATTGACTTGAGGTGTTTTTCTTGTTTTGATCTCCATCGCCTTCATGGCCTTGAAACTATCCGGATCTTTATCGATGATGTTGTCCAGATCTTCTTCGTCATTCTCGTTTTCAAACATCGATTCCAGATAATTACCTTCTGGGTTAAAAGCAAGAACCTCGCCCAGCACCTTAGTGCGCAAGGTATCGTAACGTTCAAAATAGCGATAGCTGCCTTCTCGATGATACACATAACTGCGATCCTTAAAAGCCTTATTTGTCAATCGAGTTCTAATGGTGTCATTACTGGTATCCATATAATAACTACTGGAACTGGTCTCTAATCCTAAGGTGTCTGCCAAGGAACCATAAGCGCTGGAACTGGAAATAAACACTTTATTGCCGCGCGCCACAAAGTCCAGAAGATAATCAGTTTCAGTGGCGTCAAACTCCAGGTAGTTGTTCAAAAAGATGTAGGTCGCACCGGTCTCATCTTCATGCTCTCGCAAGAAATCAAGAGGCACTTGATCAACACTTTGTACCTGTGCACCTTCAAATATCTCATCAAGATTGTCGTACAAAACAAACGCACCCAACGGGATCTTATCACCGCTGGTGTAGCTGGGTCGCCAGTTGACCGGTTTGGGACGTCTGCTCTCAACCACAAAAAGGCCCACGAGAATGGCGCCCAGAACGAATAATATGATTTTTGATCGCTTATCCATCAGGCGGCTTTTTTGTTGAGAAGTTCAAATTGTTGTTTCGCTTTCGCGAAAGCGAACTCATCAATGGCAAATTCTCCGTACCAAACGTAGTCGTACAGATAAGAAACCTTCTGGAACTGATCCTTTAACGCGGCATCCTTGATCTCTCGATAGTAGTCACCGTTGGTTTTCTGGAAATCCCATTCAATCTTTCCAGCAGCACTAAGCTTCTTGAGTGAATTAAGATATAAATACCTTATAGCATTGCGATAATTGCCATTTGCGATGGCCTCGTTTATGAATTTGTTGAGGTCCAGTTCTTCAATATGGGTTTCCTCAATCTTGATTTGATTTCTGGTCTCGCCGCCACGTGCTCTGATTCCAGAGGCTTTCTCGCCCGTCAAGAGTCGCACAAGCAGATAAATGGCAATGCCTCCAAAAATGGCATACACGGTCCATTTGATGACGATAGCCCAGAATGGACTGATGTCGATACCAAACCAACTGCCCAGCTTCTTGAAGAACCAGTCAAAGAAGTCGGTCAAAAAATTGTCGGCTTCTTGAGTGGTGTCCTCATAATCAAACTCTGGTCCCGAATATTTTTCGTTTAGATTTTCTGGAAACTCGTTGACTTCAATCACGCGGTCGTCGTAATCACGGCCTAGCGTATCTGTGATTTGCCGCGGTCGCTGTTCAATTTCAGGAACGAGATCTTGAAGGTTCTGCGCTTTCGCGAAAGCGAACACCAGCATAAATATAAAACAGAATTTCAGCTTCATACTTGTGCACCAATGTTTTCAATGCGTGAACGCAAATAAATGTTGTGTTTGAACTCGTGCAGGTTGAAGTATAGAAAGGCGTTGATGACCTGTGAGATAAGCTGCATGAACATGATCATGATGCAGAATAATGTCACGATCAAAATGATCAAAATATGACTCAATGTACTATCAGCAAAGGCCTCGCCATTGTCAATCGCGTGAAACGTGATGATCCCAACAATGATGGCTGGACCTATTTGCAAAGCAAACAGACAGATTTGTACTAAAAAACCCAGAACAAAATTGACACCTATGGTTCTCCAAAAACCACTGAAAAGCAATTGCCACGCCTCGCCAAAAGCGTCAAAAACATTATGCTCTTCATTGTGTACATAACTAAAGATGGAGAGACTGATCCAAGCGTTGAATCCCAGTCCTATGATTAGGGAAACAATCGTTCCCAGGACCGGTATAAAGGCGAGAACAATTTGTGCTATGAAATAGATAAAATACAGAACTACGGCGCACAGCGCTAGTAGCAGAACGCCCCAAAAAACTCTTTTGGCTTTGCTCCACACAAGTTTTTTGGGCAGATTGTTCCTTTTTTCGGTTTCGTATAAGGATAGATAGCTGCTTGATATGGCATAGTTGAAAATGCTGGCCAGCGCGATCAAGAATATCAAGAACATGATGGAGAGCCCGATAATAATTGACGCGGAATCTGTATTGCCATAGTTGTTACCTAGAATCACACCGCTTTCCATGACCATGTACTCTACAATTCCTGTTACCAGAAAATACACGCTTATTAAAAACAGGATGAAGAAAATCCCGTTGTAACCTATAAATACATTGATCAGCCCTTTGATGTTGCCTTTCATAAAATTGAAAAAAGCCGTGATGATGCCACCAAAATCTCGGCGCAATCTAGGCTCTATGTAATCGCTCATATTGTTTCTTAAGATATTGAGGATACACAATGTAGTATCCTATAATTATCGCGGCACTTACCGCAACGATAAAGTATTTGATGATCGCAGGCATGAAGGCGTATCTGGTCACGAAACCTTCTATAAAACCTGCCACGATGAATAAAGGTACCGTACTGATCACGACCTTGATACCGTTCTTTGCACCACGCACAAAGGACACGCGCCTCGCATAGGTTTTAGGAAACAAAATGGCGTTCCCCATAATCATTCCTGCAGCACCACAAATCACAATAACCGAAAGTTCTATAGTACCATGCAGCATAATAACGCTCCAAGATTCAATCCCAACATTTTCCAGCGCAAACATGGCAAAGAAAGTTCCCACCATGACTCCGTTAGAAAATAGGATATATCCTGCACCAATAGAGGTGAGCAATCCAGCAGCAAAACACAACATTCCAACCCTAACGTTATTGATGGTTATGGCGAGAAACATTCCCAGCGCACCATCTTCTTGATAAACACCTGTAGGATTGCCATCCTTGATATTTTCTAGCGTCATATTTACATAGGAATCTCCCAAAATAAGCCTGGTAAAGGAATCATCGTTATAAGTACTTATGGCACCTATAGCAACGGCTACCATAAAGATCAAGAACGCATATAACATCGTGATCTGATGCTCTGCAAAAAACAGGGGAAATTCGGTTTTAAAAAATTTAATGATCTTGTTTCCCTTTTCCTTCTTATTGACGTAAATCTTTTGATGAGCCTGACTTGCCAGTGAGTTAAGGTATAGCAACGTCTTGCTTTCTTGGTAATAAGTTTGGGCAAAAGAAAGATCGTTAGTCAACTGAATATATAGACTAGCCAGCCTGTCGGCATTTATATTTGAATTAGCATCCAGAGCCTTTTCAAATGCCATCCATTTTTCTTTATTTTGCTTGACAAAAGCCGCCTCGCGCATTCTGTGAATTTTGGCTAAAGATAAACACTAAAAATCCCATGTCAAACACTTCTATCAATACAGCGCAGAATGTAAATATCAACTACCATATTTCTAGTTTGGGTTATCGCATTACTGGAGTTTTGGTAGATCTGGTGATCATGTTTGTGTACATCATCATTCTAGGTTACATAGAGGATGGAATGAGTAATCTCTTTGACAATTTTACCACCTTTGGGTTGAGTCAATTGATGTTCCTACCAGTGGCTTTTTACTCGCTTTTCTTCAATATTGTATTTAACGGTAGGACGCCAGGGAAATTTGTGGTTGGAACCAAAGTGGTGAAAATCGATGGCTCGCCAGCTACCTGGAGCGATTACCTCATCTCGTGGATGCTTAGACTGGTCGACATTTGGATAACCGCTCCAACCTTTGGTGGAGTTGGAATTCTAGCCATCATTTTCAGTGATAAAAACCAGCGATTGGGTGATATGGCATCAGACACGATTGTGATTGACACCCGTAAGAAAACCAAAATAAGCCACACCATTCTTGAAGATGTCAAGGAAGATTACGAGCCCACATTTTTGACGGTCAACATGCTCACCGACAAGGACGTCAACGAGATTAAGGAAATTTACAGACTGGCTGGAGAAAGTCGCGATTATGAAACCTTAAAGATGCTACGCATCAAGGTGGAGCAATTGCTACAGGTAAACTCTGACCTGCGCGACGGTATTTTTGTACGCACCGTACTCAAGGATTACTCCTATTTAACACAAGGCAACTAGATGGATTTTATTGAGATTATTGATTTGATGGGAACCATTGCGTTTGCCATCTCTGGAGCTCTTGCGGCCTTTGCTAAAAAGCTGGATCCGTTTGGTATTATTATCATCGCATTTGTCACAGCAGCTGGTGGCGGTACCTTGCGCGATATTTTGATAGGCGTACGACCAGTGAGCTGGATGCTCAATATGGATCTGGTGTACACCATTCTCATCTGTGTACTGATCACATTTATTTTTAGAAGATGGTTGTTGACATTGCGTAAAACTCTCTTCCTATTTGATACGATCGGTATTGGACTTTATACGGTAGTTGGGATAGAAATGGGACTTACCGCTGGACTGCATCCTGTGATTTGTATCACTTTAGGATGTATCACGGCTTGTTTTGGAGGTGTGATACGTGACATTCTTGTAAATGAAATTCCAGTGATATTCAGAAAGAATATTTACGCCACAGCCTGTATCGCTGGTGGTTTGGTTTACTTTTTACTGGCCAAACTCAATCTACTAGAAAATTGGGCCTTTATCATCTCAGGATTAACCGTGATTACCATCAGATTTTTTGCGGTGATTTTTGAATGGCAGCTGCCCAGCTTTTATCAAACAGGTAAAGAAGATCCTACCGTTTTCTGATGGGTTGATAACACCGGTGTCCTGCCTGACCGGCAGGCAGGCGCGAAAGCGGACTCCATTCTGACTTACGGCATTAAATTCTGACCAACTCGCCTCGTTCCAAAGCCTTTTCCATATCTACTTTTAGATATTTATGACTGTTGAAGAATTTACCTCTTGAGGTTCTTTTGATCGTGGCGATAACAGTTCCATCCTCTTTTTTATCAACGGAATGTATTTCCACTTCCTCATTAACAACACGATCGTAACTAAAGATGCCGCCTTTTTTGATTATGAAGTTAGCTTTGGGGAATTGTATGGCTTCATAGTCGTTGCTGTCAACCTGTGCAATTTTGAATGTATCGCCTTTTTTAAATGAAGGATTAGTGTCCTGAGCCACAGTATAATTACTAAATAACACCAGTGATATTACTACAGAAAAAAATAGATTCTTCATTATAAAGATGTTTTAAGTTTAATAATCGCAAAATAGGCATTATATAAAAATGAAATTATTAAATGTTTCAAAAATTGATGGGTGTTAAACTACTACCATTCAGTCTATTTGAATGTAAATAAAGTAATGATACCTTAAAAAAGTAATAAGCGGAGTCTCCTAACTAATGTTGAAATTCAGACTGTTTTAAAATGAATTAATCCTTACCAGCCTGGAACAAGAAATCCTTTTCTTCACGGCTTAAACATTCATAACCACTAGCAGATATTTTATCTAGAATAGCGTCCACTCTTTTTTGATGGTCGCTCGCCGATTTTTTGGGCGTTGAAGTTTTGTTAGTGTTTCGGTACACCGTTTTCATATTGCGGTTCGTTTTGGCAGACTTAGGTTTTGGTTTGAATAAGTTGACCATACTATCACCGAATCCTGCAAAGCCTTCCAGAATATCAATACCTGCCTTCATACGTGTTGCTGAATAATAACCTACGGCAGCACCAGCAAGGTGTGCCACACTACCACCAGCGTTATTGTTGGTCAAAATAGCAATGATATCAAAGACAATCAATGCAATGGCTAAGTACTTCAGTTTTACGTTCAAGATGAAGAACAATCTCACCTGTGTCTCTGGCATATAACTACAGATAAAGAACAACGTAGCATAAACTCCAGCACTAGCTCCTACCAGGACATTATTTGAAAAGAAACCTACAAAGAGCTCACTAACAAGCGTAAATACCAAGCCACCTGCAACAATACCCGTAAAAAACAGTGTCAAAAATTGCCGACCACTGAATAGATTGAGCATCATTTGACCCGTGAAATAGAGCACCAACATGTTGATCAACAAATGAAAGATTCCGCCGTGTAAGAACCCATAAGTCAACCAAGACCATGGTTGCAGTATTGCAGGAACAAATCGTGAAGGCAAGGCAAACCAGGCCGTAATTGGTGGATAGATAAGTCCTAAGAGCCAAAATAACAAAGTAGTGATACTTATAACCGCTACCAACTTACCACTCACATTGAGCGTTGCGTATTTCAGTTTTATGTTATCTACAAAATCCATTAGTCTATTCTATAACCGTCCATGTCGTTGCGCTTCCAGTACCACACCATGATAAACCCAAAGATGGCACCACCTAAATGCGCTGCATGACCTACGTTATCTTGTAGTCGTAAAATACCAAAGGTGCTTAAGGTCTCATACAATACGTAAGCGCCTATCAACCACTTTGCCTTAATCTGAAAAGGGATAAATAATATTTGAAACGGCATATTGGGATAGAGATAAGCAAATCCTGCCATTAACCCAAAGATACAACCACTAGCACCTACCATGGGAACAGCAAGACTGGTTCTCGTAAAAATCGCCTGACTTATCTCAGCCTCACTAGCACCTTGGGATGAAAGTTCACTCACATAACCTAGATACTGAAAATAGTCAATTCCAGTGGTAAGCAGATACGCTCCTATACCACAGGCCAAATAAAAGAAAATGAACCTATTGCTTCCCATCCAGCGCTCCAGTAGAGGGCCAAAAAGCAGTAACGCGTACATATTGAACAAAATATGCATGAAGCTAGAAAAATCGTGCATGAACATGTGTGTAAACACTTGCCATACCTGGAACTTAGGATTCATAAAGAACCATAAACTCAAATCGTCATATAATGCCGGTGCAATAAAAACCGTACCTATATAGATCGCGATATTCAGGATAATGATATTCTTGACTACTGGTGTCAGGTTATTGAACATATACTAGTTAAATTTTGAATTAAGGTGATCGCCCGTCAGATTGATAAAAACTTTCTTTCTTTGAGCGGTTAGCTCTGGTTCCTTGCAGGCAAACAATTCATCAATCAACTGTTCCATTTGTTTTTTGTTGAGAGCATCACCCGTTTTTATGGCAATTTTTGAAGCCATTCTAGAGGCCAGTCGGTCAACATGGGAAAAACTACCGTCTGGTAATTCTTCTTGCTGGAATGCAATTATGGAATCCAACAATGGCTCTACATCAGTTTCCTTCAAATCTAACGGTAAACCTTCTATTTCAATGTTGGCGTTTTCCAAATTTTTAAAAAGAAACCCAACACTCTCGAGCTCGGTTTGCAGCTGTTTCAGGATCGTGACCTCTTCTTGTGGCCGATTGATGGAAATAGGAAACAGCAATTGCTGGCTCACACCGTTCTGTACGGTAAGTTGACGTAACAATTGCTCATACAGGATACGCTCGTGCGCACGGTTCTGATTGATGACTAGCAATCCACTTTGTAGCGTGCTTATAATGAACTTGCGCTGCAGCTGGAAAATATTGGTGTCGTTTGTGGCTTCTTCTGGAGAGAAGAGTGATTGTTCCGCTTTCGCGCCTGCCTGCTGGTCAGGCAGGAAAGCGAGATTCTCATCAGTCATCGTGGAATCTTCATCCAGTCCAGCATATAAAGATTCCCATGCAGGCGACTTTTCTGGTCGATAACCGTTCGATTTTTGGGTGTTGCTCGACCTGGAATCAGTTTGCTTGAACGGATTGAAGTCTGGATCTACCTCAATGCGTGGTGCACTGGCGGCACTTCTCGCCTTTTCGTATGGCAAATCAAGCTCGGTATCCTTTTGGAAATCAATGGAGTCAATACTAAATTGTCCCAAGGCATGCTTTACACTGGCACGAATAATGGCATAGATGCTGTGCTCATCCTCAAACTTGACTTCGGTTTTTGTGGGATGAATGTTAATATCGATACTGTCTGGCGGCACATCCAGATATATAAAATAACTGGGGTTTGCCTTATCTGGCAGTAAACCTTCAAAAGCACTGACCACGGCATGATGCAGATAGGAATGTTTAATGAACCTATCGTTAGCAAAAAAGTATTGTAGGCCTTTTGTTTTACGAGCAAATTCTGGTTTGCCTATGTAGCCATGGATGGAAAGCAGTTCTGTTTCTTCTTTGAGCGGTACGAGCTTGTCATCCACTCTGGAACCCATGATGTTGACGATGCGGTGCCTGTAAGAACCTGCTGGCAGATTGAACAACTCACTGTCGTTGTTGATAAATTTGAAGGCAATTTGTGGATGCGCCATGGCGACGCGATGGAACTCATTGGTAATGTTGCGTAGTTCCACACTGTCCGATTTCAGAAATTTACGTCTAGCGGGAACATTGTAAAAAAGGTTGCGCACACTTATCATGGTACCAGCTGGCGTTACGACCGGTTCCTGACCTGTAACTTTACTGCCTTCAATATCGAGTTGTGTGCCTAGGTCATCTTCCTCACGTCGGGTCTTGACACTCACGTGTGCGATCGCCGCAACTGATGCCAGTGCCTCACCTCTAAAACCTTTGGTAGCCAGTGCAAAAAGATCCTCAGCACTGCTAATTTTTGATGTAGCATGACGTTCAAACGCCATGCGGGCATCTGTTGTACTCATACCTTTACCGTCGTCGATCACTTGCACCAGCGTTTTTCCAGCGTCCTTAATGATTAGGGTAATCGCTTTCGCGGAAGCGTCAATAGCATTTTCCAACAACTCCTTGACCACACTGGCAGGACGTTGAACGACCTCGCCGGCCGCAATCTGGTTTGCTACATGATCTGGTAATAAACGTATGATGTCTGACATAAAGTCAATTAGAAACTAAAAATGGATAGGTCAAAGTCGATGAACCAGAGAAACAGAAGTATCAAAATGGCCGCAATGATATAAATGCGAGTGCGCGCCGTACGCTCAGTTCCTTCCTTATAATCGCGCATGGCATTATTGAACTTAGTCTTAAGGCCACGGTTATCGATGGTCGACCTGTAATCATCAAACTTATGCCTGATCTCAAACGGATTGCCATCCTTGTCCTCATTCTTGTAGTAACGAGGCTCGTAAGAATATTTTTTGTTTTTGCGACGTGATAGAACTCCCATAATCTGTGCTCTTTACAAATTTAATTACAAATCAATAGAGTCAGAACAAAGATGATGCCTATCTATCAACAACGATAGCCTTTAAGCGCCGTACATCTTGTTGCGCAACTCTTTGATATCCTTATTGTCCATGTAATCCTCAAAGGTAGAGTAACGGTCAATTGCACCTTTAGGAGTCAATTCAATCACACGGTTACCTACGGTTTGAGCAAACTGATGGTCGTGTGTGGTCAATAGAACGGTTCCCTTAAAATTACCCAAACTGTTGTTGAAGGCTTGAATGGATTCCAGGTCCAAGTGGTTGGTAGGCTCATCTACCATCAACACGTTAGCTCTCTTCATCATCATTCTAGATAGCATACAGCGCACCTTCTCACCACCAGAAAGTACTCTGGCACTTTTCAAGGCTTCTTCTCCAGAGAAAATCATTTTACCCAAGAATCCACGGAGGAATACTTCTTCACGTTCTTCCTCAGTCTGTGCGTATTGACGCAACCAGTCTACTAGATTCATGTCCACATCAAAAAACTCTGAGTTGTCCACTGGCAAATAACTTTGAGTAGTGGTCACACCCCAATCGTAAGTCCCAGCGTCTGCCTTGGTCTTACCGTTGATAATGTCATAGAATAAGGATGTTGCACGGCTGTCCTTAGAATATAGAATGACCTTATCGCCTTTGGCAAGATTAATATCTACATCCTTGAACAACACCTCACCGTCGATGGATCCAGCCAGTTTCTTCACGTTTAGGATCTGGTCACCTGCCTCGCGATCGCGTTCAAAAATGATGGCAGGATAACGTCTGGAAGAAGGCTTGATCTCTGCAATGTCCAGCTTTTCGATCATCTTTTTACGAGAAGTGGCTTGTTTGGACTTGGCGACGTTGGCGCTAAATCGAGCAATAAATTCTTGTAGTTCCTTTTTCTTTTCTTCGGCTTTTTTGTTGGCTTGTTGACGTTGTCTTGCCGCAAGCTGCGAGGACTCATACCAGAAGGTATAGTTACCACTGTATTGATTCACCTTACCGAAGTCAATATCTGCAATGTGCGTACATACCGCATCTAGAAAGTGACGGTCATGAGATACCACGATCACGGTATTTTCATAGTTGGCCAGAAAGTTCTCCAACCAGTTGATCGTTTCATAATCCAGGTCGTTGGTAGGCTCATCCATGATCAAAACATCAGGATTACCAAAAAGAGCCTGTGCCAAAAGCACGCGTACCTTCAATTTGTTATCCATGTCCTGCATGAGCGTGTAGTGATATTCCTCACCTATTCCCAGATTGGACAATAAAGAAGCTGCAGAACTGTCTGCATTCCAGCCATCCATTTCTTCAAATTTCACTTGAAGCTCGCCTATTTTCTCTGCGTTCTCGTCTGTATAATCAGCATAGAGCGCGTCGATTTCAGATTTTAATTTATAAAGTGGCTTGTTTCCTTTAAGAACGGTTTCCAGTACAGTATCCTCATCGTGTGCATTGTGATTCTGCTCCAGCACGCTCATACGTTTTCCTGCTTCCAGATGCACGTGACCGCTGGTAGGTTCCATCTTACCGGTCATGATCTTTAAAAAAGTGGATTTACCGGCACCGTTTGCACCAATAATACCGTAACAATTGCTACCGCCAAATTTTGCGTTGACCTCATCAAAAAGGACGCGTTTCCCAAATTGAACGGATAGATTTGAAACTGTTAGCATAGCATGATTTTTAAGGCTGCAAAAGTACTGATTTCCTACATATTATTATTTAAAACGCTACTCCTTATTTAACAGCCCATTAACTGCTGTAGTCGACGAGAACCTGTTTTTTTGTAACGCTCCCAAATAAAATGAAGAATTGTTCATATGATTAAGCTCTTTACGCTTTCGCGAAAGCGAACTTTTACCACAAGACTGCTTATTCTATCCATCATATGGATTCCATTTCTTTATTCCTGTGAAGAAGACACCAGCGGGACAACCTACATAAGCGGTAAAGTGGTCAATCCTGAAGTGTCGTATGTTGTCATCACCAATTATACGGATATTAGGGATACCTTACAGCTGGATAATAACGGTAATTTTGAAACCTCTTTTGAGGACTTAACATCTGGGTTGTACAGTATATCTTATCCTGGCGAGTATCAATCTTTTTACATTGTTCAAGGTGATAGTTTGGGAATGCGGGCCAACACTAAGGCTTTTGATGAGACTCTTGCTTTTACGGGTGCTCATTCAAAGGAAAATAATTTTCTCATCCAGTTATTCATTGACATAGAAAAGTCCAACATGAGGTTGCTCAAGTATAAAAATGAGTCTCCTAAAGTATTTTATAAAAACGTTCAAAATGTCAAAAAAGAACGACTTAAAAATTTAGACAACGCTGTTGCCAAATACAATTTTGAGGATCGGTTTGTTGATTTTGCTAAATTCATCATTAACCTCAATAGTTATTATGAATTAGAGCGTTACCCTATTCTCAATGATGGAAATCCCTATGAGGATGAAGGTGTCGTCTTCCCTGAGGAGTTTTTTGCGCACAGACAACGATTGGACCTCAATAAAACCAAGCTTCTTAATAATTATGCGTTCCGACCTTTCATGAACGCGATGGTGTCTAATATTGCCTTTAAAAAACTATCCATCAAGAATGACGATGATGTAGATCTCAATAGCTATTACTACAACAAGGAACGACTCGCCATAATTGACAGTACACTTACTGACGAGACCTTGAAGAATTACTTTGCAGCTAGTGAGATACGCAATTTTATAAGACGTCGCAAAAATGCCAAAGACATCAACTTGTTAGTCAATGATTTTTTGACTATTTCTACAGACCAACGGGTCAATGCAGAAATTGCTCAAATGGCATCTACTTACATCTCGCTAGATCCAGGACAACCGTTACCCAATTTTAAGTTGCGTGATATTGAGAATGAAACTGTCATGCTTAAGGAAGAAGTCAAGCATCTAACCGTTCTATATTATTGGTCGATACAGGATAAAAATTATGCCGTAGGTATTCACGAACAAGTGAAGGATTTGCAACTCAAGTACCCTGAAATAGAATTTATAGGAATCAACATTGATGACTTAGGCTATGACGAGTGGCAGGACGTGATTGCCCAAAATAACTTTAGAGATTCTCGTGAATTTCAAATCTCTGGAAGATCCTCTGTTGAGCGCCAGCTTGCCCTGCGCAACAGCAATCGTAGCATGGTGGTAGATCATGACCTCACCATTATCGACCCCAACATCAATTTATTTTACTACAGGATTGAAACTACCTTATTAGGATATATCAATCGTTAATATTAAGCTGAGTACTATTCCCAACTTTTACATGCGGACAGAGATGTGAATTCTCATTTGAATCCTTAGTTTTCACCACATAAAAAAGCCGAAACACATTGATGTGGTTCGGCTTTTTTAATTCAGAACTCTTTGTAAAAATTAAGAGTTTCCTTTTTTATAATCGGCTAGGAATTTTGCTAGACCTATGTCTGTCAATGGGTGCTTAAGCAATCCTTCTATAGAAGATAACGGTCCAGTCATGACGTCTGCACCTAACTTGGCACATTCTAAAATATGCATGGTGTGACGTACCGATGCTGCAAGAATCTCAGTTTCAAAACCGTAGTTGTCATAGATCAATCTGATCTCTGCAATAAGGTTCAAACCATCTGTACTGATATCATCCAGTCTACCGATAAATGGAGAAACGTAAGTTGCACCAGCCTTTGCGGCTAACAATGCCTGACCTGCACTAAATACTAAAGTACAGTTGGTCTTGATTCCTTTATCAGAAAAATACTTGATCGCTTTGATACCATCTTTAATCATAGGCACCTTTACCACGATCTGGCTGTTGAGCGCTGCAAGCTTCTCACCTTCTTCTACCATACCATTAAAGTCGGTCGAGATCACCTCTGCACTGACATCACCATCCACGATCTCGCAGATTTTCTTGTAGTGGTTGATAATGTTTTCTGCACCAGTGATGCCTTCCTTTGCCATCAAGCTAGGATTAGTGGTGACTCCATCCAGCACGCCTAAATCTTGCGCATCTGCAATTTGATCAAGGTTTGCGGTATCAATAAAGAATTTCATAAGAATACGGGCTTAAATTTGAAGTAAAAATACAAGTCTCTATGGGTTTGTGGTCCACGGTTTATGCTATTTTTGATCAGAACTTATTAACGAACCGCTCAAACCTACTTTAAATGAAATTTTTCCAGAGCCGTATTTTCTTGTTGATAATTTTCTGTTTTGTGCTTCTATCCTGCAACACCCCAAAGAAGTCGCTCACACCAGAAGCACTTGAAGTGAACGCCATAGACGTGCCACCAGGAACACTTAAAGTAAATGACACCTTGTACGTGGATCGAGTTCCAGTGACTAATTTGATGTACAACGAGTTCTTGGATAACCTTGAGAATTACTGGAGCATGAAAAAGCATGAGCGCATGCAATTCTATCCACGTTATGATCTATCTCAAGATACCGTGTTCCAACCATGGACTGGTAACACCAGGTTGTACATGGAAGCCACTTATGAGAATCCCAAGGAACTTGTCAATAAACAACTCAAACTAGGTGAATACAGTAAAAACCCTAGATATGCCTACCATCCAGTGATAGGAATATCAAAATTTCAAGCAGAGTTATTCTGCCTATGGAGATCTGATCTATCCAATGCGGTGTATGCCATACGCAGCAAGTCAGAAAAGAAACGAGCCAAGTTTCCTTATAAGGTGAACTATCGCCTGCCCAAACAGGAAGAAATGCTCCAGATTGAAAATGAGCTAAGTAGTCGCGATAGGATACGTTACTATCAAGACGATATGTTCTCTGCCATGGCCAGTACGCTCACCTTTAAGGAACTGCAGGAAAATGGCAACTTGATGATTCTGGAACTCAAGGAAATCGCTCAAGACGGCACCTATTTGCCCTTGTTTAATCAGCCGCTTCAATATTACGATCGCGCCGAGTTGAAAACAGGTTTCCGTTGTGTTTGTGAAGTGGAAAAGAAGTAGTATTTTCCTCACAACTCAAAGGGTTAAAATGTTTTCGCTTTCGCGAAAGCGAACTCCTTTCACACCATCTAAATAACCAAAATCATGGACATCAATTGGAAACTATATACGGATAAGATTGAGTTCATGCCCGAGGTAATCGTGGGCACCGTATTTCTCTATATCTTATTGATCGTCTATACGAGACTGTTTGGCCTGAAGAGTTTCAGTAAAATGACTGGCTTTGACTTTCTCAATACGGTGGCCATAGGTAACTTGCTTGCGATGAGCGCTGCCACGAGTTCTCCATCATTATTTGTGGGCGCTCTATTAATAGGTATGCTGTACCTAATGAATTATCTGGTTACCTATGTCATGTTCAAAAGTAAAACAGCAAGATCGATGATCGATAATACACCTATCCTACTCATGAAGGATGGTGAAATCATTGAGGAAAACCTGCAAAAAACCAAAGTCACCAAAAATGAACTCAGAGGTAAGTTGCGCGAGGCCAATGTAATCAGGTTGAGCGAGGTGCGCGCCGTAGTGCTGGAAACCACTGGCGATGTGAGCGTCCTGCACACAAGTGGTGAAGAGCGCATGGAGGATTTTATCATGGAGGATGTTGAAGGTTATTAGATGAGTATTCTTTATATCATTCTGGGTTTTGTGTTGCTGGTGGCTGGTGGTGAGTTTTTGGTACGCTCATCAGTTGGGCTATCCCTCAAACTGAACCTGTCTAGAATGATCATTGGGCTTACTGTGGTTTCCTTTGCGACGAGTGCGCCAGAACTTATTGTGAGCGTTCAAGGTGCCCTCAATGGACTTTCGGCACTTGCGGTTGGGAATGTAATAGGTTCCAACATTGCCAATATTGGTATCGTTTTAGGCGCCACTGCGGTTGTGGCACCACTGGCCATGGAAAAGGAGTTCTTTAGATTCAACTGGTTGTGGATGGTGGTTTTTAGCCTTATTTGCTATGCGGTTTTATGGTCGGGAAACAACATCACCCGGCTGGAAGGTTTTTTTCTCATAGCTTTATTGGTACTTTTCTTAGTGTTGCTCATTCGCCGTGCTCGTAAACAACCAGCTGCCGTAGATATTGACCTGGACATGGATCTAGACGAAAGCACTCAAAAAAACAAATGGTGGAAAATCATTCTCTATTTATTATTAGGTGGTGCCGCACTATGGCTAGGATCTGAATGGCTGGTAAAAGGTGCTGTCGAGATTGCCACGGCACTAGCTATTCCTGAAGGTGTGATAGCAGTTTCCATGATCGCTGTGGGAACCTCGGTTCCAGAACTGGCAGCTTCTCTTATTGCCGCCATTAAAAAGGAAAAAGCGATCTCTCTAGGTAATCTGGTGGGAAGCAACATTTTTAATATAGGTTCTGTATTGGGAATAACCGCTGTGATCCAACCTATAGAAATTGATGGTCAAAACCTTTCACTTCTTACGAATGATATTTTATGGATGATAGGATTTGCTGTCGTACTGTTACCTCTTGCCTTTTTACCTAGACGATTTGTGATTTCTAGATTTAAGGGAATTGGATTATTGGCAATTTACGGGCTATTTATTTACTATATCTTCAACTCCCTATAGTTTTTAGGGCACCTGCACGGTATTTTTTGAGCTATTAACGTTAAACCCCATTTTTTTTAGGGGTGTTTTTCTTATTTTAATATTTTTACACCACTAATTCAATTAAACCCAATATGTCCACACTTAGATTTCAAGCAATCAAAGAGACGTTGAATCGTCAACCAATTCCAGTGACGGAACCAGAACGCCGCAGTAGTATTTTCGGTAAGCATGTGTTTAACAAATCTGCCATGCGTCACCATTTGACGAAGCAAGCTTACAAAAGCGTTATGTCTGCCATGGAAACGGGCACCAAAATAGATCGTGAAATTGCAGACCATATCTCTACAGGTATGAAAGATTGGGCAATTCAAAATGGAGCAACACATTACACGCACTGGTTCCAACCACTAACTGGATCAACAGCAGAAAAGCATGATGCCTTTTTTGAGCTGGAAATGAGTGGTGAAGTAATGGAGAAATTTGATGGAGGCCAGTTGGTACAACAGGAGCCAGATGCATCTTCTTTCCCTAATGGCGGAATTAGAAATACTTTTGAGGCACGTGGTTACACAGCATGGGATCCTACGTCTCCTGCATTTATCATGGGTACTACATTGTGTATCCCAACTGTATTTGTTGCTTATACTGGTGAAGCGCTGGATTTCAAAACTCCTTTACTTAGATCACTTCAAAGCATCGATCAAGCAGCGACAGCCGTTTGTAAATATTTTGACAAAAATGTTTCTAAAGTAGTGGCTACACTAGGATGGGAACAAGAATACTTTCTTATTGATAGTGCATTAGCATCATCTAGACCAGATCTTGATTTATCAGGTCGTACGTTGTTGGGTCACGCTTCCGCGAAAGGACAACAGCTGGACGATCATTACTTTGGTTCTATTCCTGCGCGTGTATTGAATTTCATGCGTGATATGGAAACCGAATGTATGCTACTAGGTATACCGGTAAAGACCAGACACAATGAGGTGGCACCTAACCAGTTTGAGTTAGCCCCTATTTTTGAAGAAGCTAACCTAGCAGTAGACCATAACAGTTTATTGATGGATGTGATGCGCAAGACCGCAGCAAGACACCACTTTAAAGTACTGTTTCACGAGAAGCCTTTTGCAGGAATCAACGGTAGCGGTAAGCACAATAACTGGTCACTTTCCACCAATACTGGAGTAAACCTATTGGGTCCTGGTAGTACACCTATGAAGAACCTTCAATTCTTGACGTTCTTTATCAATACCATCAAAGCCGTTCACGATCATGAAGAATTAATACGTGCATCAATCGCGAGTGCGTCTAACGATCACCGCCTGGGAGCAAATGAGGCACCGCCAGCAATTATTTCTGTGTTTATAGGTTCTCAGCTAACAGAAGTTTTAGACCAATTAGAAAAAGTCACTGATGGTAAACTAACGCCAGAAGAAAAAACAGATCTTAAACTCAATGTGGTAGGTAAGATTCCAGAAGTAATTCTTGATAATACTGACCGTAACCGTACTTCACCGTTTGCCTTTACCGGTAACAAATTTGAGTTGCGTGCAGTAGGTTCTATTGCCAACTGTGCTAACCCAATGACGGTTCTTAATGCCATCGTTGCTAAACAATTGATCGAATTCAAAAAAGAGGTAGATGCATTGATTAAAGACAAGAAGCTTAAGAAAGATGAAGCTATCTTCAATGTACTGAGAGAATACATCAAGAAGTCCAAGAAAATTAGATTTGAAGGTGATGGTTATGGTGAAGCTTGGGCAAAAGAAGCTGCTAAAAGAGGCTTGAGCAATAATAAAACGACTCCTACTGCCTTAAAGGCTAAAATCTCTAAGAAATCCATAGCGCTATTTGAAGAACTCAATATCATGAGTAAAATAGAGTCAGAAGCACGTTATGAGATCGAGATTGAAGAATATGCCATGCGCATACAAATTGAAGGACGTCTTTTAGGTGATATTGCACGCAATCATGTGATTCCTACCGCCATTAGATATCAAAACACGTTGATTGAAAACGTACGTGGTTTGAAAGAAATCTATGGGAAGGACTTCAAAAAGATTGCTCACGAGCAAATGGAGATCATTGAAGAGATTTCAGATCATATCGCCAAGATCAATAAAGGTATTACCGATATGACCGAAGCTCGCAAGAAAGCGAATAATGCAAAAGATGCGGTAGAAACAGCACATCTTTATTGTGATGAAGTGAAGCCATTCTTTGAAGAAATTCGTTACCACTGTGATAAGCTGGAAATATTAGTCGACGATGAACTATGGCCATTGACCAAATATCGAGAACTATTATTCACTAGATAATTAGATCATAAAAATCCTCAACATCACGTTGGGGATTTTTTTTGATTTACTAGTGACTAAAAGGCTTAATTACTCTGTGCCTTAGAAAACGCTAGATATCTAAACAGTCATAATTAAAGTCCTAAATACGTTGTCCATAGCATTCTAGCAAGTCAAGCATCTTCTAGACGTAAAGACTAACTCCTATGGTTTCAAAGAAGTTGCTTCAACTCATTTCCTTGCTTCATTAGATTCCTTCATCTTCACAAGAAAATCTAGGATCTTAAATAGTATTTTTGCCTTATGAGCAATGAGATTTCCAAAAGATACGCGCAGCGCGGCGTTAGTGCAGGTAAAGAAGATGTACATAATGCGATTAAAAATGTAGATAAAGGCTTGTTCCCACAAGCTTTTTGCAAGATTGTTCCAGATTATTTGACCGGCTCAAACGACCACTGTCTGATCATGCATGCAGATGGCGCAGGTACCAAGTCTAGCCTTGCTTACACTTATTGGAAAGAAACAGGCGACATCTCTGTATGGAAAGGAATTGCACAAGATGCACTCATTATGAATATTGATGACCTGCTTTGTGTAGGTGCCACAGACAATATCTTATTGTCCAGCACCATAGGACGTAATAAAAACCTCATTCCTGGCGAGGTCATCAGCGCCATTATCAATGGTACGGAAGAACTTATTGCAGACCTAAAAAAACATGGCGTAGAAATCATCTCTACCGGTGGTGAAACAGCAGATGTAGGCGATTTGGTTCGTACAATCATTGTAGATTCCACGGTTACTGCTCGAATGAAGCGCAGCGATGTCGTGGACAATGCAAACATTCAGGCTGGAGATGTTATCGTTGGTTTGGCTAGCTATGGACAAGCCATCTACGAATCCTCCTATAATGGCGGTATGGGAAGTAATGGACTTACCAGTGCAAGACACGATGTATTCGATAAGTCCATGGCCTCTAAATATCCTGAAAGTTTTGACGCAGCCGTTCCAGACGATTTGGTTTATTCTGGATCAAAACATCTAACCGATTCCATTGAGAACAGTCCTATTGATGCAGGTAAATTAGTGCTCTCTCCTACTCGCACCTATGCGCCTATCATCAAGAAAATATTGAGCAGTGTTTCAAGAGAGCATCTACATGGTATGGTACATTGTAGTGGTGGCGCTCAGACTAAAATTCTACATTTCATAAAGGACTTACACATTATCAAGGATCAGCTTTTTGATTTACCACCTTTGTTTAAGATGATTCAGGAAGAGTCTGGAACTGACTGGAAGGAAATGTATCAGGTATTCAACATGGGACATCGTATGGAGCTTTACGTGAATGAGTCGATCGCACAAGACATCATATCCATCTCAGAGTCCTTTAATGTACCAGCTCAAATCATTGGACGTGTAGAAGCTGCCGATTCTAAGAAATTGACGATTAAAAGTGAGTTTGGAACGTTTGAATATGATTAAAGCATTTAAATCGGTTAATATCAATTTAATTTTCGACATATTCATTTATTAGAAAATTTTCAAATTCTATGATTTTATGAAAATTAATTTAAAAAGCCTTTCACTATCATTATTGTGTTTCTTGGGATTGTTAACCACCGCTCAATCCCCCGCAGGCATTAATAATTCACTGACACTTTGGTTAAAAGCAGATGCTGGTATTAATTGCGCAACAAATGATTGTAGTATTACTTTATGGTCCAATCAACAAGGCAATACAGCTTGGAATGCCATTGGGACTGGAGCAGCTGTTTTGAAAAATACACAACCTGAATTTGTTAATTTCAATCCTACAGTATCATTTAGTGGCTCTGACAAACCTTTTGCAGCTTCAAATATTAGTAGAATAAATGGAACAGCTTCAACAATTTTTGTAGTTGGAAAAGTAAATGGTATTAATGATGAAGCCTTTTTTGAATTTAGAAGTGGAAATAATAGACAATTTTTTATAGATAGAAGATATGCATCAAATACCACGTTTACGCCACCACTTACTACAAATTTGAACAATATTTTTACGATTATAGATCCTGGCGCTAACAACAATTATCAACTATTAGAAAACTCAAGATTAACAAACACTAACAAACCTAAAAACTTCCCTACAAGTTGGACAACTGGCAGATATACCATTGGAGACGATGATACTGGTGGTAATAAACTGACTGGAGAAATATCAGAGATATTATATTATGATTTTGCATTGACTGATGTCGAACTGTTAAAAATTCACTCCTACCTTGCCATCAAATACGGGATTTCCCTCAATAATGGTTTAGGAAGAGATTATGTCGCTAGTGATTGGAACGGTAGTACAGGTACTCGTTTTTGGAATGCTGCTACAAACACAGGCTACAATAATGATGTATTTGGGATAGGCATCGATAATGCCTCTGCTCTAAACCAGCGCGTATCTCGTTCTGAAAATACGAGTGATATTTTAAGTTTATCTCTGGACAACAATTTTGTTAGTAGTAATCAAAGTTCCACTAGAACAACAAATCATGCTACAAACCTCAATTTTTTAATGGCAGGAAACAACGGCGGTAATTATTCCGTTTCCGGGAATATATTGATGAGTTTAAGCTCTGGAATGAATAGGATAAATAGGATATGGCGCATACAGGATAGCGGTAGCGTAGGTTGCGTTTACTATAACTTTAATACAGCAGGTGCTACCTTTACCACTAATGCCTCCCAAGAATGGTATGTTGTTGTAGCTGATGATTCAGGATTCACTACAAATGTAAATTACAAAAAAGTAAATGTTGGTGGTAGTACGGTCGTTCGACTAGATCTCAATGATAATACATCTAACAATTACGTGACACTTGCGAGATTGGATAGAAATAACATTGCAGACGCTTTCACGGGTGGCGCTGTTGGGATTAATACAACCACTCCAGCTGATAATACGTATCTGGATATCAATGGTGGTAATCAAGGATTAGTGGTGACTCGCTTAGATCAAACAGCAATAGCAAATTTGACTGCGATAGAAGGAATGTTTGTTTATAACACAACTATTAATAGATTTCAAGTTTATAATGGAACCAACTGGCGTGACTTAGGTCAATCATCAGCTATTACAGACTCAAAATTTTGTGATTAGATATAACGATTATATTTGCAGTTTTAAATGAGTATGAAAAAGATTTTATCGATCTTATTATTTGCACTTGGCTTCTACACCAGTGCTCAGGTTTTGATTGATAAAACGGCACCCACCAATTCATCAGTCGTATTAGAGTTCGGGACAGAAATAAGAGGTATTTTATTGAGACCTGTATCGCTGCCTTCCACTCCTAGCGCTGGAACAATTTTGTTTGATGATGATTCTGGAAGCTTTAGATATTACGATACCAGTTGGAGCCCAGTAAACGCTGGTGGTTTGATGAATACAGTGACAGATTTTGAAACTACTGGTGCCGTAATAATCGATGGAATAACGTCTGATGCTAATGGCATTTTTATTCTTGAAAATAAAACAGGAGCATTAGTCCTTCCAAAATTAGAAAGTGGTGCCTTAAATATCAAAAATCCGGTTGCTGGTCTGCTTTATTATGATACTGACTTAAAAGCAGTCATGGTTTACAATGGCAATGAATGGATTTCATATTAATAATTTGAAATTGAACATAGGTGCAATTACTTTGGATAATTGTGTTGTTCAAAATTCCTTACAATTTCCAACTTTGGTTCAATGTATTTCACACAAAACGGTGCATCGGGTCGTGTACGGTAATAGTCCTGTATAGATTCCCTCGATGCCTTAAAGTCTGCAAATGGTAGGATTTGCGTGATGTAATTTTTATTTCGCTTTCGCGAAAGCGAACTCATTACCATCTTCACCTGTTCCATTTGAGCGTCATTCATCACATAAACCGCACTGCGATATTCTGATCGTCGCTGGTGTGCTACTGTCGAGGCATGCGTGGCCAGATGCACATCAAGGATTTTTTCAAGAGTTATCATGGCTGGGTCAATATCCAGCAGGATCGCCTCACTCCAGCTATCGATGGGTGACTCGCTTTTAATGTAGCCTTGTCTCACATTGGAAACTCCATTCAATTGCTGGAAAACAGCCTCTGTACACCAGTGGCAGCCGCCGCCTAGACCTAGGGTTTGTGTGGTTTTCATTTTGAGGTTGTGGTTCGCAATTCAGTGCAATTTCCGTATTTTCGCAGGACTTGAGAAAAGAAGATGCTAGATAAATTAAACATAGTAAAAAATAGATTTGACGAGGTGAATGACCTGATCATTCAGCCAGATATTATTTCTGACCAGAAACGATACGTCTCGTTAACTAAGGAATATAAAGACCTTAAGGACTTGATGGATAAGCGTGAAGAATACATCACACTTACCTCAAACCTTGAAGAAGCACAAGAGATCCTGGCAGACGGCAGCGATCCCGATATGGTAGAAATGGCACAGATGCAGCTGGATGAAGCCAAAGAAGCCATTCCAAAACTGGAAGAAGAGATACGCATGATGATGATCCCCAAGGATCCTGAAGATGTTAAAAATGCCGTAATGGAAATACGTGCGGGAACTGGTGGCGATGAAGCCAGTATTTTTGCAGGTGACCTCTTCAGAATGTATGAAAAATACTGTTCCAGCAAAGGTTGGAGCACCAACGTAGTCGATACCAGTTATGGAACCAGTGGCGGCTACAAAGAAATTATTTTTGAGGTGAATGGTGATGATGTATACGGCACTCTCAAGTTTGAGGCTGGCGTACACCGCGTACAACGTGTCCCACAAACTGAAACACAAGGTCGTGTGCATACCAGTGCCGCCACGGTGATGGTACTACCAGAAGCAGAGGAGTTTGATGTACAGTTGGACATGAGTGAGGTGCGTATCGAGCGCACTACCTCAACAGGTCCTGGTGGACAATCGGTAAATACGACCTATTCTGCCATCAAGCTGCACCACGAACCTACCGGTATGATCGTGAGTTGCCAGGATGAGAAGTCCTCACACAAAAACCTTGAAAAAGCATTGAAAGTACTACGCTCTCGATTGTATGAGATCGAGCTGGCCAAAAAAATGGAAGCCGACAGTGCCAAGCGTAAAAGCATGGTAAGCTCTGGTGACCGTAGTGCCAAAATCAGAACCTACAACTATCCGCAAGGTCGTGTGACAGATCATAGGATCAACCTGACTTTGTATGATCTGGATAACATCATCAATGGTGATGTTCAAAAGATTATTGATGAGCTACAATTGGTCGACAATACCGAAAAGATGCAAATGAATGAGGATGGTATCTAGAAATAGAAAGCCATATTTTTTAAAAGCACTTTTATTAGCTTTTGTTTCTTGCGCATCCATAAGTTGTGGTGTCAAACAAGTGGTTGTTCCTTCAAATAAGATTGTAGGCAACCCAGCAGATAATTTGAGGTACGATTATGCTGGCACCTTTAATCAAGAAGATCTACAATTTCTAAAAGATACGTTTAGATGGACTCAAGATGTTCTGGTAATCAATTATAATTTATCTGACGATAACTGCACCATTCCCTACAACAAACCTACAGATCCCAAAACCAGATACGACCGTGCGCGTAATTATTGGGATTCTTTTTATTCAGACATTGATCTAATGGGTGCCAAAGTAGTTCACGTAGAAGCCAGTGAGCGCTACGCTAAGGCCTTTGGATCTTATTCCAATGGCTACTATTGGGACGAAAAAGGATTTTTATTGGATCACTTCTTCAACAATGCCCGTGAGTGTGAAAATGTACTGGTAGTCAATAAAGAAGGTAAGTTTTATCAGGAAAATAGGTCCTACAGTCAACAGCAAGTAGCCTTTTATATCGCGAAACTGAAAAGTCAATTACCAGAAGATCTTTTACAAAACTAGATGACTACAACTCAACTCTCAGAGCAAATCAGATTAAAAAAATCGTTCCTATGCGTAGGTCTTGATGTGGATTTGGAGAAGATTCCGTCGCACTTGATGCAGGAAGAAGATGCTTTGTTCGCTTTCGCGAAAGCGATTATCGACGCCACTCATGACCTGTGCGTGGCCTACAAGCCCAACACGGCCTTTTTTGAGGCCTACGGAGTCAAAGGCTGGAAATCATTGGAAAAAACGATCAATTATCTGAACGAGAATTATCCCAATCATTTCACCATTGCAGATGCCAAGCGCGGTGATATAGGCAATACCAGCTCGCGATATGCCAAGGCTTTTTTTGAAGACCTCAACTTTAACAGCGTGACAATCGCACCTTATATGGGCAAGGACAGTGTGGAGCCGTTTCTTGAGTTTGAGGGCAAGTTTGCGATACTATTGGCATTGACATCCAACGCTGGTGCGTTTGATTTTCAAACCTTAACCACAGATGGCCAACCGCTCTATCAACAGGTTTTAAAAACCGCGTCACAATACAAAAACGCTAACCGACTCATGTACGTGGTAGGTGCAACCAAAGCGGAATACCTTACAGAAATAAGACAAATCGTTCCAGATTCATTTTTACTCGTTCCTGGTGTAGGTGCGCAAGGTGGCAACTTAAAAGAAGTTTTGGAGCATGGTGCAAACGACCAAGTAGGATTGCTGGTCAATTCTTCTCGTGGGATTATTTATGCTTCAAACGGCAAAGACTTTGCTAGTGCGGCGAGAGCTAAGGCAATGGAAATGCAGCAGCAAATGAATCATTTGTTAAATCTTATTTTTTAAATGTCACTATTGCTATTTTTTTTTTTAATAAAGTGACGTTTAAACTTGTTTTTAAACGTTTTTTTAGTTAAACATCGATCACGGCGATTTTTTAGTCTTTCATTTGTTGCACACTTTAAAACAAAACACAAAATGAAAAAACACAGTACCTTTATGAGCTACGCGTTCGTAGTTTGTAGTTTCTTAGCGATTACTTCTTGTAATACTGAGGACGATTCCTTTGAGGAAGAAATCGCGTTAGATTTAGATGACGATCAAAAACTTCTTCAAGAAACAGCCATCTTGTTTGGTAAAATTCTTTCACAACCTCAAAACAGCTCATTTTTGAGAGAAGCTATGGAAAGTTCAAGTGAGGATGGGGATATGATTAGTATTGGGCGTCTTTTGAATCAAGATACAGGTCTGATGAAAACGGAGCTGGAGAATTCAAAGTCCTACGTGGTTTCTAAAACTGCTAATCCAATAATAGAAGCCTTTAAAAATGAACTTGCAAGTAATTTAGAAATTTATCCAGCATTGAGACAAAAATTCGAATCGAATAACGGCGATGTTCTGGCTAAATCTTCTATTCAACCAAATGAGTCTTTTGAATATCAATTAGCTTCTCAAAACCTTATGCTTTTTTATCCTTATGACCCTGAATACGCTAATGATGATCGCAGTGTCAATGAGTTTATGATCTCTTATGCAACTTTAGATGATAGTCCAAGAAACGAAATCATGGAGTTTGATAATGGTACTCAAACTAGAGTTATTGCGGATCAAGACAATGATTTTTTAGATAGAAATCAGGTTTATGTTATCGTACCTATAGATGATTGTGATATTCCTGGAAGAATATGCACAAGCACCCTGCTAGAGGCCAACATTTATGATAACGGTTTACCAGGCGTTGATATCAATCCAAACGGACGATTAGACATTTTCGCCTCAACCGATGGTCTACCTACTCCAATAAATTCTCCTAAAATACCATTAGTAAACAATTATAATCATGCTGATTTCCATGAAGCAGACATCACTTACTTTAATATTCCGAGGATAAAAGTCAATGGTACTGGATGGATGGGATTTGGTGGTACTCATCAAAAATTAAAGTTCTTCAGAGGTACTGCCGATGGGGCTAGTGTAACGGTAAATTCTAATGGTTCAATCACAGCTGCTGGGAATAAATATCCAATTAAAGATGTTAGAATAAAAAGAAAAGATGTTAGAAATAAGAAATGGATAAACATAAATTCTTCTTTTGACAATGATTGGGACATGAGAGAAAATGCACAGGCAATTTCTGTCTTTTCAATCCATCACATAAGTGCTGAGGCAAGTACTGAATTAACTGCTAAAGCTGGTTACAAGTTAGAAAACGGTGTGCCTAAACCTTTTGCTGAAGCAAGTGGGACTGTAAAGATCACACTAAAGGTTGGTGATGCTAAATGGAGATCTAATCAAGAGCTATCACGAAAATATGTCTTTGCAAATATGGTTGGAAATGGAAAAGCTCCTGTTTCAGGAAAGGATCCGGTTGTTGATAATGGTGTAAAATACCATGTAAAGCAAGTTGGGATAGTTGACTTTTACTTTAAAGGTTGGTATCAAGATCTTACTCCATAATGTTTCAAAAGACAAAGATTAGTAATAATGGCAGCCTGCTCGCAGGCTGCTATTTATCATTGGGAATTTGCATATTGTTTTTATGTATGCCGCTACAAAAAAGTATAGCACAAACAGAAATTGACCAATCTATTAATCTGACGATAGGTAAACCGACTTTTCCAGATGTTCAGACTAATGAAAACAACTACTTTGTTGCTTTAGAATATCAAAAACAATTCAAAAAATGGATTGCCTTAGGGTTCAAGCTAGAATATGCAGCAACTAACGATTTTCCAGATAATCTAAACGAAACTAGCGGTGCTGATCCACGGTTTATAGGCAGGCCTTCCAACGAAACACTTTTTGCAGGATACGCTGAGATTGATGCCGTATCCATTCAAGGAACGATCAATCTATTTTTGGTTAACAATAAGCGCTGGAGCTTTGGTGCGCATGGTGGTGGTGGTTATATCTTTACTACTTCTAGATATTTTTTTGTGACACGTGTAGGTTTTGATTTATTCACTGATGAAACCATCGATTATGAAAATGTTGTGCTAGAAAATGATTTTAACGAGTTCCATTTTTCAACAGGCCTTTTTGTAGATTATAAATTTCTCGATAATTATTTTGTCGGCTTAAAAGTGGCGGGCAATTTTACGATTGATGATAGTGAATTTGGAGCTCAAATTGAAGATGTTCCTGTATTCCCTAATTATTACTCTGCAGGTATAAGAGTTGGATATAGATTTTGAAATAAAGGCGGTCAAAACCGCCTTTTATAAAACAGCTTCCCATCACGGCCGTAAACCTTCCAGGTGCTGGTTTGCTCGCCATTTTTGTAGCGACCTGAGATTTTGAGGTCACCATTTGGATAATATTCTTTGTACACACCATGCGGCTGGCCGTCTTTTAAACCGACGCGCATTTTTAATTTGCCGTTGGCATGTTTTGTTTCATAACGGCTGGCGGTAAAATCGCTGGGAAATAGCTCGATCCTAAAAACAGTTTTGATATCGATCTCGTTATCGACGCTTACAAAGTCAGTTGGGTAGTTCTTGTATTTTTCTTCTAATCTCAAAGCGTCAAGGTCATACTCCTTATCATAATGCAAAGCCAGTTTAGAAACAAACTGATCGTTTTGAGCGGTCAACTCCATGCCTAGCTGAGTGAGTTGCGAAAAAAACAGCTCTTCCTTCTGGAGCAATTCCTTGGATTCTCCGGTCAGATAAGCTTGCGCAGCCTTCATGGAAAGATTGGTATTTACATAGACAAACACGTTGCTTCTCGAACTGAATTCGTCCTCAAAATCGGTGAAGTAATCGTCCTTTTCCAACGTGTTGTCCTCTTCATAGGCATCGATGAACAATTTTAGGGTTTTGGGTGAATTGCTAAAAACCACATAATCATCAATGGTCGTGTAATACGGTTTCTCGATACGCTCAAAAAGATTGCCCAGAATCAACTTGAAAAACCCTTTGATTTCCAGGTAATTGATTTGATAATCCCTGTAGGTCACTGCCTTAAATTTGACAGGCGTCTTTTTTCTGATCTGTTTCTGGATTTTCGCTAGACTTGCATTGCTCACGTCCACATCTTTAGATTTAAAGACTACAGCCAGTCCTTCTTGTTCTTCATCTCTATTTAAGAATTGCTTCCTGCCTGCCGGCAGGCAGGTCGCGAAAGCGATCTCATTATCCACCCAATTGTAAAAATCCTGCTCTAGGGAAATGTCGAGAAACTGCTCCACACGTTGCCTACCGCTGGTATAGGTCGCTAGGGATTCAGGATCTGAGGTGGAAAGCAGTTCATAAAAATTGTTGTGCAGCTGCGTGAACTCATCAAAGCCAAAACTCATGAAAAATGCGGTTTCCTGTGGTAGGACCTCAGGAATATCGCGGGCTGCCGTGCCACTTTCTTCTAGGGCGCGCATCAGGCTGGTGGTCGCTGCATTGCCGGTTGTAAATCCGGTGGCGGTGAGTAGCCTGTCGTTTTCCTCATCGATATTCCAGCCGGTGTAGGCAAAATCATCGGTAAGCAGGTCCACCGTCTCGCTGGGTTGTATCGAGAACACCCGATAGTATTCTTTCAGTTTTTTGTGGTTAAGGTAAAGCCGCAGCAAGCCATTTTGCCTGACTTCTTGTTGCACCTCGAGAAACTGGAGATCACGACCTATGACTGGATTCTGGAATTCTTTTATGCTGTCTTCCACCAATTTTGCATGGTACGATGCAATCATCTGGTTTTCTATAAAACCTATCGTCAGCGTTTCAAAGGTTTCTAGATCTGTAATCTCAGTGAGCTCGATGTCTTCAAAATTGCGTTTCTTTACCTTAAAACCGTCGCTCACAAACTGATTGATATTCTCTTTGATCAGGTTAAGTCTGGAAAGTTTGCCCAGATCCACGATATATAAAAAGGCATAATCGTCACGCTTGACCATGTGGGCACTCACGATCAGATCCCTATCACCTATGGTCTCAAACAGATCTGTATCTGACTGAAACATGGAGTCGATAGCATTGAGCTTGGCACTCATGGCATGGATCTGCTCATTAGACTGGAAATGATCCCATATCTCGCTATTAGAAAGTGTTTTGAGATTTGAAATAGGCTCGTCCATCTCAAAGAAGAACACGGCATCTGACGGAATAAGATAGATGGAATTCACGCTGTCCTGTTTAACTAAAAAGAAATGAATAGCTTGATAAACAAGAAATCCTATGATTCCTAAAATCGCTATCCAGATGATTTTCTTTTTCATGAGAAAGTAGGACTACGTCTGTATCACCCCAAGGTTAAAGTCCTTTTCAATAGGCGCATGATTGGCAGCTTCTATTCCCATGGAGATCCATTTTCTAGTATCGATAGGATCAATAATCGCATCAGTCCAGATTCTAGCAGCAGCATAGTACGGTGAAACCTGATCGTCGTAACGGTCTTTAGTTTTGGCAAAAAGCTCTTTCTCTTCATCTTCGGTCAATTTCTTACCCGATTTTTCTAGCGAAGCTTTTTCAATTTGCATCAGCACTTTAGCAGCACTATTTCCTGACATCACGGCAAGTTCTGCACTAGGCCATGCCACGATCAATCGTGGATCGTATGCCTTACCACACATGGCATAGTTTCCAGCGCCATAGCTGTTCCCTATCACGATCGTAAATTTAGGAACCACGCTGTTGGAAACGGCACTCACCATTTTAGCACCATCTTTTATGATACCACCATGTTCGCTTTTGGAACCGACCATAAAGCCAGTAACATCCTGCAAGAACACTAACGGGATTTTCTTCTGGTTACAGTTAGCTATAAATCTTGTGGCTTTATCGGCACTATCGCTGTAGATCACGCCGCCAAATTGCATCTCACCTTTCTTGGTCTTCACAATTTTACGTTGATTAGCTACGATTCCAACCGCCCAACCATTGATACGAGCATAACCCGTGATAATGGTTTGACCATAGCCAGCTTTATATTCGTCAAAAGTATCTGCATCAATAACGCGCTCGATAATTTCCATCATATCATATTGTGCGCTGCGCTCTCGTGGCAAAACACCATAAAGTTCTGATGGATCCTTAGCAGGTTTGACCGCTTTGACCTTGTTGAAACCAGCTTTGTCATAATCGCCTATTTTGTCCATGATGCGCTTGATCTTGTCCAGTGCATCCTTGTCGTCTTTGGCTTTATAATCAGTAACACCGCTTATCTCGCAGTGCGTTGTCGCGCCACCTAGCGTCTCGTTATCAATGCTCTCGCCTATGGCTGCCTTTACCAAGTAACTACCTGCCAAAAAGATGCTGCCCGTTTTATCAACGATCAATGCCTCATCACTCATGATAGGCAGATAAGCACCACCGGCAACACAACTACCCATAACGGCTGCAATCTGGGTGATTCCCATGCTGCTCATCACGGCGTTGTTTCTAAATATGCGTCCAAAATGTTCTTTATCAGGGAAAATCTCATCCTGCATAGGCAAATACACACCAGCACTATCTACCAGGTAAATGATAGGCAAACGGTTCTCCATCGCAATTTCCTGCGCACGTAGGTTTTTCTTACCCGTAATAGGGAACCAGGCACCAGCTTTTACAGTAGCATCATTTGCCACGACAATCACTTGACGACCTGCAACGTGACCTATTTTTACAACAACGCCACCACTGGGACAGCCGCCGTGCTCTGCATACATGCCATCACCAGCAAACGCAGCTATTTCCACTGCTTTTTCTGCATCGTCCAGCAAGTAGTCAATACGCTCACGAGCGGTCATCTTTCCTTTGGAATGATGCTTTTCAATGCGCTTCTCGCCGCCACCTAGACTGACTTTAGCCAGTTTTTGACGCAATTGAGATAATAGTAACTTATTGTGGTCTTCGTTTTTGTTGAAGTCTAAATCCATGCAAGGTGCTTTTTCCCAAAAATAAAGCATTTGATGATGAAAATAATGCGGAATAGTTCGCTTTCGCGAAAGCGAATTCCCAACCATCTACTCTACAAATAAATAGCTGGATTCTTTTAATATCAAGGTTTGCGATAATGCCGATTCTCCTGAAGCTCGTTAACCGCCACGGAATTTCCCAACCAGAAACGTACGGGAATCGTGCGGTTGTGTCTAGAAAATTCTGGTCGATACACCGTAAAGTGCAAATGCGGACCTGTAGACCAGCCGGTATTGCCACTATAGCCTATATGCTGGTCCTTATTGACCTTATCGCCTTTGCGTACCAGTGAGCCATTGACCATGAGGTGCGTATATTCTGCAATGGTGCCGTCTTTATGAAGGATTTTGATGTAGTTGGCATACTCTAGACACTTCGGTTTTGTGCAGCCTAAGGACTGATCTTCCCTAACGGCGATGACAAGGCCACCACGAGCGGCGTGCACCGGCGTACCCGTAGGCATGCTAAAGTCGATTGCATATTTACCACGATGTGTACTGCTGCTGTTGTTGCCTTGGGAAACCCGATAGGAAGCGGTTCTAGCGTACGGCAAGTGGTACAAGAAATCCAGTGGTTCCTGGGTTTGATTACCTATGAGATATGAAGCGCTCGCTTTATAGCCATAAGTATCTCGCTTGATCATGTGCATCTGGAGAATCTCAAAGTTTTCGGTATTTGCTGGTACGACAAATACACGCTTGGAAGTATTGACTTTAAGATTATTGGGTTTGAGGTCTAGCTTGACCGTAACGGGAAAAGGTTCCTTATTGGTGACTAGATAGGTATAGCCATCATCAATAGCAACCGCGCCACTCGTAACATCCAAATTCTGAGCGTGAACCGGAAAGAAAGATAAAATGAAAAGCACTAAAAGAAAACGCATGAAAAAGTCGCTTTTGAGATCGACTGTGTATCATTAACGCAAGTATCCTACCTTCTAGTATTATTGAGCAATAGAGTCTGCAAAAACTTCTACCGAATGAATTTTTTCATAAATCGTTGGCTCAGGCTCTGCTTCTGGATGTGGTTCCACAACATTGCCTTTATAGATTATCAACCTACGGTTTTCTTCTAGACCGTAATAGTTATTTCCAGTGCCGGCATAATAGCTGCGTATGTAGAAAAGCGCACCTGCAGGCATTCCTAGTACCACCGCTTTCTCCTCGTCGATCATGATTCCTCCTACATCCATTCCTATTTTCAGGGAATCACGAGAGGTTGATGGGTATAAGTACAGCGCATATTTTGTAGGACTGGTAAGATCTGCATCACTGTTGCTTGCCTCAAAGGTTTTAAAGTCAAAATCGGTTTGACTCAAATCAACTGGCGTAGGTTTTTGAGCCGTAACTTCAACCTCATCATTAGCAGGATTTTCTGTTCTATCTGTCTCGTTTTTACAACTCGAGGCAAGAAGGATGATAATCAAAAAGTACAAGGTATTTTTCATGGATAAACTTTTTACAACGACAATGTAACCAAAGCCTAACATCATATTTTTCAAAATTATACTACATTTAATCCTATAACTTGTTCCTCATGAAAAACGCTTTAAGTGCCATCATCTTTGGAGTCGCCATTGTCCTATCTGCCATCTTTTTAGGCAATGCCTTTATGAATCGCAATCAAAAACAGGGAACCATCGAGGTTACCGGACTAGGCAGTCAGGATTTTGTATCTGATTTGATTGTTTGGGAAGGAAGGTTCACGGCGAGCAGTCCAGTTTTGAGCGATGCCTATGAGCAAATTGCCAGCAATAAACAAACGATTGAGACCTACCTCAAAGGGAAAGGTATCGATCCATCCATAATGGTGTTTAGCTCTGTAAATACTTCTAAAAATACCACGCCTATTTATGGAGCCAATGGTAACTATCAAGGTGAAACCTTCAATGGATATGAACTATCCCAAACCATAGAAGTGCAATCCAATGAAGTAGAAAAAATTGAGAAAATATCTCGCGAGGTTACGGAATTGCTCAATCAAGGAGTGCAGTTTTACTCACAGTCGCCTAGATATTACTACACCAAATTATCTGATCTCAAAATCGAGATGATCTCTAAAGCAACTGAAGACGCTAGAATACGTGCCGAGCAGATTGCTGCCAATTCAGGTGGCGGTTTGGGCGATTTGATATCTGCAGATATGGGCGTATTTCAAATTACCGGTCAAAACAGCGCCGAGGATTATTCTTGGGGTGGCACCTATAACACCAGCAGCAAAGAAAAAACTGCATCAATTACCATGAAGCTGGTCTATGAGGCAGAATAACTGCTATCTAATTATTCTTTAAACCTCAGCATCCAGAAGATCCGTTGCAATATGATATCGTGGATCTTCAATACTGGTTTCGATCACTGTTTCAAATTCTGGATTGCGCTTGATCAATAATGCTTGACACTCTGGACTTAAATGCGTGAGCTTGATTTGCTTGCCCAGATCCAGATATTTGTTCCCAACAGATCGCAAAGCCTCTACTCCACTATGGTCTTGCACTCTGGATTCCATAAAGTCAATCTCAATCTTATCGGGATCATTTTTAGGGTCAAACTTTGAATTGAAGGCTGTTACAGATCCAAAGAACAGCGGTCCCCAAATTTCATACACTTTTGTACCATCTGGCTTGAGGCTTTTTCTGGCTCTAATTCTTTTGGCACTATTCCATGCAAATACCAGTGCACTCATAATCACACCAGTCACAACGGCGATCGCTAGATCTTGCCATACGGTAATCGCACTTACGGCGATCAAAACAATTAAATCTGCCAGTGGTATTTTATTAATAATTCTAAAGCTGGACCACGCAAAGGTTCCTATGACAACCATAAACATCACACCTACAAGAGCTGCGATAGGAATTTGCTCTATTACTGGAGCACCAAACAAAATGAAGATCAATAATGCAATTGCTGCGACCACTCCAGAAAGTCTACCTCTACCACCTGAATTGACATTGATGATGGATTGACCTATCATGGCGCAACCGCCCATACCACCAAAGAGTCCGTTGACAAGATTACCAGCTCCTTGAGCCACACATTCACGATTACCGCTACCACGAGTTTCAGTGAGGTCATCGACAAGGTTTAAAGTCATCAAGGATTCAATCAAACCTACCGCAGCCAGTGTGACAGCGGTACCTAGAATGAGTGACCAATTGCCTTGAAGAGTATCTATCAACGTGAAGATCTGGAATTGAAATTCAGGTAAGGAACCTTGCATACCGTCGCCGCCACCATCTCTGATAAAAGAGCCTACGGTAGCCACGTCCAGATTACCGAAAATGGTGATCCCAGCAACGACTGCGATCGCTACCAATGCTGCCGGTAATGCTTTGGTGACTTTAGGCAAAAAGTACATGATTGCCATAGTAAGCCCTACAAGCGCCAGCAAAATATACAAAGACGCACCTGTCATCCATTCTTTAGCATCTCCAGATCCTGTCTTGAAAAAATCCAATTGTGCCAAAAAGATAACGATGGCCAGACCGTTCACAAATCCCATCATCACAGGATGCGGAATCAATCTTACAAATTTACCCAATCGCAAAAAACCAGCTGCCATCTGTATAACACCTACCAGCAGCAATGTGATAAATAACCACTGCAATCCAAGGTTCTCATAAGGCGTGTCCATCGCCAGACCTACTTCATTACCAGTCTTGATCAACAGCACCATAACGATCGCGGTAGCACCTGTAGCACCAGAAATCATTCCAGGTCTACCACCAAAAAGCGCGGTAATCAATCCCATCATAAAAGCTCCATACAATCCCACCATAGGATCGACACCAGCTACAAACGCAAAAGCGACCGCTTCTGGCACCAGTGCTAGCGCCACGGTAATCCCAGAAAGAATATCGTTTTTGGGATTGCCTATAAAATTGTTGAATAGCTTCATGGAATAAATTTTAAATGTAATTTTTAAGGGCGCAAAGATAGTGGATTGTAATGGGTTTGGGATTTAAGATGCCATCACTGCTCAACCTAGCCAATTGAACGCGCTACCAAAATAACAAGAACCAAAAATGCAGGACCACCACTTTATTTATACAACTCCCAAAGCTTCGCAAATTACCGATGCGATAAGTTTATTGAAGAAGGCTGCACAACGGCTTCAATCTCAGAATCTCAAGCAATGGAGTTACTGGCTGGACCCACCAGCCGAACGATTGGAGTGGCTACAAGAAGGTTTCGAAAACGGTCAATTTACCTTTGTGTATAAGGATGAAAAACTCGTCGCCATGTATCGCTTGATGGATGTGGACCTCAAGTATTGGGGCAAGAAAGAAGAAAGCGCCTACTACATTCATTCCTTGGTCGTTGACCCAGATTTTAAGGGACAGAAAATCGGATCGCACCTCATTCATCGCATATTTCAAAAAGCCCTCATAGCCAAAAAGCAATTCCTCAGATTGGATTGCGATGCAACTAACGATGGCCTTTGCCTGTATTACCAGAGGTTGGGATTTGAAAAAGTAGGACAGGTACAAATGGAACTGTCCCTAAATGCACTTTTTGAACGACCCGTTTTAAATAAGAAATAGGCTGTTGATGAGTTCGCTTTCGCGAAAGCGAAATATCTACCAACATTAACTTTCAAAAATAAAAAAAGCGACTCTTAGGTCGCTTTTGGTTTATTCTATAGGATCCGTTAGGAATTAGAGCTGCGGCTTCTATTCTTGTTGCGATTCCCAGTAGATTTAGGTTTGCCGCCAGATGGTCTTGAGTTGCGACCACCGCCACGACCGCGATTGCCTCCTTGTTTTTTCAAACTAGGCTCTGCCGCGTCTTCCATTTTAAATTCAAAGGGATGATCGTTCACCACAGGTATTTTAGTCTGGATCAATTTTTCAATGTCTTTCAAAAAAGGTCGTTCTTCCAACATGCAGAAACTGGCTGCCATACCGCTGGCTCCAGCTCTACCCGTACGACCTATACGGTGCACATAAGATTCTGAAACGTTAGGCAAGTCATAGTTGATGACATAGGCAAGCTCGTCGATATCGATACCGCGAGCGGCAATATCTGTCGCCACAAGTGCCTGTAATTTTCCATCTTTAAAATCACCTAGCGCACGCTGGCGCGCCACTTGTGATTTATTACCGTGAATGGCGGCACTTTTGATTCCTGCTTTTTCAAGGTCTTTAACGATCTTGTTAGCACCATGCTTTGTTCTGGAAAAAACCAGCGTGGAATCATTCATATCAGTTTCAAGAAGGTGGACCAATAAGTTGGTCTTATTTTTCTTGTTGACATGATAGATGCGTTGTTCTACTTTTTCAGCAGTGGTTTTTTCTGGCTCGATAGTCACGCGCTCAAAATCTCCCAGAATTTGTCGGGAAAGTTCCACGATCGCCTTAGGCATGGTCGCGCTAAAAAACAGCGATTGACGCTGTTTAGGCAACAATTTTAGTAGTTTCTTGATGTCATGGATAAAACCCATGTCCAGCATTTGATCTGCTTCATCAAGTACGAAATACTCAATATCTGCCAGGGAAATATACTTTTGACTAATGAGATCTAGCAACCTTCCAGGTGTTGCTACGAGTACATCGACACCTTGGTGTAGTGCGTAGACTTGTTTGGTTTGTTTGACACCACCATAAATGACGGTGTTTTTGATGTTGGTATATTTCGCGTAAGCGGTAAAATTCTCATCAATCTGTATCGCAAGTTCTCTGGTAGGTGTCACCACCAATGATCTGATCTTGCGCTTCTTTCTAGGTCCTTCACCTTCCAGCAATTGCTGTAGTATAGGAATGGAAAAGGCAGCTGTCTTACCGGTACCGGTCTGTGCAACGCCTAGTAGGTCCTTGCCTTTTAATAAGATGGGAATGGATTGTGCTTGAATAGGTGTTGGATTCTCATATCCTTGGTCCTGTAAAGCTTTCAGGATGGACTCGTCGAGCCCCAATTCTTTAAATGTCATGTAATGTATTAAGCTGCAAAGGTACGCTTATTCAAAAAGCATTAGCTATCTATTGGCATAACTATTATCTCACGCTTAAGGTGTAATCCCGTGAGGTCGAGTCTTCACAAAGCGTATCGCCGTCTTCCAAGATGCCTCCATCATCGTCTGTGAAGAAAATAGGTTCTACCGTTAGAAATACGCGTATTCTATAATCGCCACGCTCTGATGGGTTCCCAAATATGAAAAGTCTGCGTCCTTCTTGTTCATAATCCATACCTCTAGGTAAACCGGTTACCGTAAAGTAGTAGACATAGCTGTCATCACGAGGATCGTTATTCACCTGAGCTCTCAAACTATGTTCATAATATTGACCTGCCACTGCGGTATTGAAAATTGAACTGGGCAGTTCTGGTCTGGTAGGAATGATACAATCGGTTAGAGGATCACAAGAAATGAAACTCAGACTAAGGACGATAAAAAGCAAGTAAAGTTTTCTCATGATCTGGATTTTTTAAAACCCAATCAATGAAAGTGCCAAATTTTATAAAAGCCTTTGATCCAAACATTTGCACAGGCTGGATCGATGTAAGAAAAGGTAAGCGACGTAGAAAAACTCTAAATGCAGCTAAACGAATTAATTAAAAACGAAATGAAGAATTAAGATCAACCTACCATCCACCACTAGCGCCACCGCCGCCGAAGCCACCGCCGCCAAAGCCACCACCGAAACCGCCGCCGCCGCCAAAGCCGCCGCTGGAACCACCGCCAAAACTGCCACCATCGCCAAAACCACCGCGACCCAAACTGCTGAGGACAATAATGTCTAGTAAAGAAGCGCCAGATCTACGGCCGCCGTTATTACCATCGTTGTTTCGATTCTTGATACTCATGATAATGACTAGAATGATAAAGCCCAAGACGATGATCGCTTGAACCGGAACACCAGAACTTTTTGAGAAATCCCGAGTTTCGGTAAACTCGCCGTTTAGCGCAGCGAAAATAGCATCGGCGGCTTTGTCTAGGCCTGCGTAGTAATCGCCTCTTTTAAATTCTGGTATGATAACACGATTGATGATGCGCTCTGACATCAAATCGGTTAACCGGTACTCGATGCCGTAGCCGGTAGCTATATCAACGCGTCTATCATCTCGAGCGAGCAGAATTAGAATACCGTTACCTTCATCTGCCTGACCTATGCCCCATTGCTCGCCCCATTCTGCAGACACCATTGAAATATCTTCACCTTCTGTACTACTTATGATCGCCACCACGATTTGTGTACTGGTGCTATCTGCATAACGCAACAGTTTGCTGGTCAATGCTGCTTTCTGACTAGCGTCCAGCAAGTCCACATAGTCGTAGAGTGCCGTTTGTTTTGATTCACTGCTGGGCTTTTTAGGAATTTTAAACTGCGCAAATGCAGTGCTGGAAAGCAGCAGAAAACAGGCAAATATGTAGAAGAAGTGCTGTTTCAACTGGTAGATATCTGGTCAGGAAGTTCATTGACGTCGTTCTTATGCCATGGGAAATAAGCCGCCAATTTCTCTCCTACGAGTTCGATTCCTGTGACGAGGCCTTTTTTGAATTCGCTTTCGCGAAAGCGAGCCTCCATACCATCTTTTATGGAATTCCAAAAATTATCTGGAACCACGTTGTTAATCCCACTATCGCCTAAAACGGCAAATTTGCGATCATCCACGGCCAGGTAAAACAAGATGCCATTAGCATCTTTAGTGTTGTCCATTTTGAGCAGGTGAAACAATTCTTGGGCGCGCGTGTAGGCATTGCCGGCACAAGTGCGCTCCAGATGGACGCGTATCTCGCCACTGGTGCGCAGTTCTGCCTTGCGTATCGCCTCAACGACTTCTTCCTCGTCGTTTGCGCTTAGAAATGCTTCTACCTTGCTCGCCATATTAATTATTGAAAAGATCTCCTACTTTAGGGGCATTCTGTGCGCCTTCATCTGCCTTAAAATAAGGAGATTCATCAAAGCCTAAGAAGGATGCCAGTACAGATCCTGGGAATTTCTTGATTTGCAAATTGTAGACCTGTACAGTTTCATTGTAACGGTTGCGTTCTACATTGATGCGGTTTTCAGTACGTTCCAACTCATTGATCAATTCCTTGAAGTTCTCGTTAGCCTTGAGGTTAGGATAGTTCTCATAGGTCGCCAATAATCGGCCCAAACCACTGGAAACGGCACCTTGTGCCTGGCTAAATGCCTGAATTTGCTCTGCGGTAAGATTGGAAGCATCGACATTAATGCTGGTTGCTTTGGCACGAGCCTCAATAACACCGGTTAGTGTTTCCTGTTCAAACTCTGCATATTGTTTTGCGGTCGCTACAATATTGGGAATAAGGTCGGACCTGCGTTGATAACTACTCTCAACATTTGCCCATTGAGATTGTACCGCTTCGCTTTTTGCAACTGCGTTGTTATTCCATGATATGCCGTAGATGGCTAATATGACAAGGACCACAAGTGCACCGATTCCTGCTAGAGCACCGCAGCCCAATCCTGCTATTTTACCGTTGTTCATTACTTCAAATTTTAGTTACTGATTGGTATTAAATTGAATCCGAAAGTTACAATGAATAGATTAGAAATACATCTAGTTCTCATCCAGCTCATTTCTTAACTTCTGAAAATAGGCAGGTGAATGTAGTAGCCTGCTGCCGTACCATGAATATGGTTCACCGTCCACGATGAGGATGCGAGGTTGTGGTAGGTTCGCTTTTGTGGTTCGACCTTGCTCACCATAAACTTCTGCATCGCTGCGCTCTTTGAAAGCGATATCAAATTCAGCTTTGTCGTTCTCACTAAAATTATAGGGCTCTGAAGAGAGCAAGATCACCTCTGGTCGTAGTTTGACGATCTGATCCATTTCCAATTGCGGATATCGAGTGTGTGTTCCCGTGACATTTTCAAATCCTGCCAGACGCATCATGTCATGGATAAAGGTGTCGCGGCCTACCGTCATGTATGGCTTTTTCCAAATGAGATATAAGGCCGGTTTTGTTTCTAGTTCATCTCTCAATTGCTGGAAACTGACCTGAATCTTCTCAACTAGATCCTGCGCTTTTTCTGTGCTGGCAGTCAAATGACCTATGTGCTGAATCATTTCCAAGGCGTCCTCGAGGGTGGAAACATCTGAAACGTACGTAGGACAAATGGAAGAACAAAATTCTACCATTTCCATCGTGTTCTCTTCTTTATTGCAAATGATAAGATCTGGTTGTAGGCCTATAAGGCGCTTCTTGACAATCTTTTTAGTGCCACCTACCACCTGCTTTTCTTCTAAAGCGTTTTCTGGATGCACGCAAAATCTCGTAATACCTACAATTTTGTCCTCAAGACCTAAGTCAAATAGCAATTCGGTTTGCGAGGGAACGAGTGAAATAATGCGTTGTGGTGCTGCTGGTAGTTGCACTGGCCTATGGCATTGATCTTTAAGGGAAATACTCACCTAATCCAAGGCATTTTTAGTGATCCACGTTTTGTAACCAATAAGCGCCATCTGTAATTTTGAGGCTTTGGCGAGGTCAAAATCTTCATCCTTGCTATAACTGGGCAGGACGGCTTTATTTATTTTGGCCAGCGTTTTAAAAATGGATTTTTTCATGACCTTAAAAGTACTTAATTCCCTTAAGGCAAACTGCTAACAAAAACCAAAGAGGACATGATCGCTATGGCGATCGTGTCCTCTAAGTATTATTTGAAGCCAACTGTTACTTTTAAAAGATAGTTCACCATAAGTGTTTAATTCTTCTTTTTGTTCTGTGTCGTTTTGATTTTCTTTTGAGTGACAATGATGATAGCGCCATCCTTTGCGTCTGTACCGTACAGAGCGGTGGCTTCATCAGACTTCAATATTGAAAATGATTCGATTTTGTTAGAATCTAGAGCATACATCTGCTCTTGTTTTGCCACCACACCATCGATTATGATATAAGGAATGGCACGTGTGCTTTTAATAGCACTTAACTTGATGTCCTCAGCAGATTTAAGGGTGACCACAATAACACCATTTTCTGATCCTTCACCATAAACCGCAGTTGCAGCTTTATCTTTTAGGACGTTAACAGCCTTTATAGATTGTGGATCGATTTCATTCATTTTTGAATAAGGAACTCGCTTACCATCAACAATTAAAATAGGTTCTGTTTCATTAGATGGTACGGTAGGTTTCCCTCTTTGAGCTTTTGGCACATCATAAATCACAATATTGTCCATGTCATTACCTAAGGTATCTGTGATAATGAATCGTGTTTTCATGCTGGATTTTATACTATCCTTATTCATCCTACGTATCTGTAATCTAGCTTGTCGCATAACATCATGAAGAGAATCTAGATTCATGCGACGCATTTCCCTTTGTGCTTTTTTGAGGTCAGCTTCCATTTGTTTGATATCAATATCTTCCATCTGTACCTGTAGATCCTTGTAGCTGGCTCTCATTGCGCGGTGAAACGAATCTATGTCTATCTTTTTAAGATCCTTCATCATTAACATCAAAGAATCGGTATCAAATTTGAGACTCTGGGAAAAATATAAGGAATCAGGACTGTAGATATAAGTTGCTGGATCATTTTTAGAGATTAAAACGTTTCCTTTTGCGGTCCATCTAGTCTTCTCACAGCTGCCCATGCTCCACTTCTTACTATTGCCATCAATGATACCAGTGATGCAAATAGGATTGATAGGATCATCGCCATTATAATTTTGCGAACCCTTAAAGCCACGGTTATCATCAAGCTCGATCTTGATCCTGGTAATTTTTCCATCTTGATACTTTAGATTTTTATAAGTGAAATCTACATTGTGGTCTGATTTTAATCGCTTTTTGAATTTTTCAAGACTTTGCTCTGTCGTCGTGGCGACGATTTTGAATTCGATCCTTTCAGTAGAGACAGTTGCATTTTGCTCGCTGGTTTTATCGTCGTTCTCATTAATTACAACCTGCGCCGCACTCGTGACGGAAGTATTTGCAGCTTCCTGAGCTTGTTCCTTTTTGAAATTGGACTTGATATATTCCGTTTTAGTTACTGTGTTGAAACTGTATAAGAACAGTGCCATCACAGGTAGGATCAACGCATATTTGTAGGCGTTCCAGGTTTTTGAAGTTTCTTTTTGTAGCATTTGAATTCGTTTTTTGATAAAAGGTGTGAAAAAATTATTGGCAAGTGCCGGCTGCATATGGCTGGCCGCACTGGATAGTAAGGTGCGTTCATAACTTATGCCAGTGGTGTTTTCTACTTTGGCAGTGGCATCTGCGATGAACTCTAGGTTTTCACCTATTTGACGTTTGAGCAACCACGCTAGCGGATTCAACCAAAACACGGCGCAGCACAAATGGGACAGTAACAAATCCATACTGTGCCATTCTCTCGCGTGAACCTGCTCGTGTTTTAGGATCAAATCATGATCCTGTTGTTGCTCATCGCCTACGGTAAAGCAGATGTACTTGAAAAAGCTGAATGGAGTCACCTTTCGCGAAAGCGAAATCCTTACATATCCATCTTCCAACCGACGCTTCCCAGAGATGATCAATTTCCTCAAAGACAACAACTCCACACCCATTTTGCCTATAAAAAAGAGGCTTACAGCCGCGTACAGCATGAGCAGTAATTGGGAAGTTTTGATCAATGGCTCGACAGGCGGTTCCTGTTGCTGCAGCGTCATGGCAGTCACCATATCTGCAGCGCTGTAGCTCACTTCAGGCTGCTCCACATAAACCGTTTGCGTGATCTCGATTAATGGAAAGGTGATGCTAGCCGCCATTCCAAATAGCAAAAAGAACCGGTTGGCTTTAAAGAATGTTAACCTGCGCAACAATAGATGATAGGTGATCACAAAAATACTCAGTACACCAGCGCTTTTCCATAAGTAGTCAAATGCTTCTTCCATGGCTAGTCCTTTTTAGATTCAATCATTTCCAGGATCTCGCGCAATTCCTTGGCGCTAATTTTTTCTTCCTTGGCAAAAAAGGACACCATGTTTTTGTACGAGTTATTAAAATAACTGGTCATGGCGTTATTCACATATTTATTGCGGTAGCTTTCCTTATCGACGATGGGAAAATATTGATGCGTCTTACCAAAGGCGTTGTAACCCACAAACCCCTTTTCTTCCAGCTTGCGCACTACGGTCGATATGGTGTTGTAGTGATTGGAGCCATCCAGCTGCGGCACAATCTCTTTAACAAAGGCCTTTTCCAGCTGCCATAGCACCTGCATCACCTCTTCTTCCTTTTGGGTCAGTTTTTCCATGTGTTCAGTTATTTGGGCGTTCCCATCCCGATCAAAATCGGGACGGTCGGGCTTTCGGCGCTACGCGGTAGCTTGCCTCAATCCTTAACGCAATTCAAACATATAACTATTATTTTAGTTAAAAAACTATTTTTGTAGTTATTCAACTAAAAATATCGTTATTGATAATTCAAAAGAATAGGGCTTCAGTATCATTCAAAATAAAAAAGCACGCTGTTAGGCGTGCTTTTTTATTTCTAGATTTATAAAATCTATAATTTGTTCCCTTCAAGATCTACCAATTCACCAGCACCATTTTTAAGCGTGATGATGTTATTCTTTAAATTGAATTGATAACGCAATCCGCTGATGCTAACGGTTCCACTTACCGGGCGTTCGTCCACTTCCATGGGCAATACCAGTACCGTACGTTCCAAAGCGTCATATACCAAAGTACGTGATTTGTAAACCTCATAGGTGTATTGCTGTGCGTTGATAAAGACATAGCCTTGGCCTTTTACATCTGTTTTCTTGACCTTGCGTGCCTCTCGATCCTGTAGCTTTTTAAGCTCTGCTATAGTCGCCTTCATGCTGGCATCATCATCCTGTTCGACAGCCTTTTTCTCTTTAGCCTTCAAAGCAGCAAGAGCAGCATCATCAACTTTTTTCTTATTTCTAACGACTAGGTCGTTTTCCATTTCCATTTGTGCGGATTCATTAGCGCTTTGGGCCAAGTCACTTTTCTCTACCATTTTTTCTTTGATCGCAGGAGATTCTGGTACTACAGGCGTTTTTTGAACCATCAATTCCTTTTGAGCCTGCGCCTGAGCTTGCTGATTTGCAAGTGCTTCTTTCTTTGACAGTTCTTCCCGTTCTAAAGCTGCTTTTTGAGCCGCAAGTTGTTCCTGCTGTTTTTTTAGGGCTTCGGCTTCTTTTTGATCTTGAGCTTTCTGGGCCGCAAGTTGTACCTCTTTAGCTTTTTGAGCAGCAGCTTCCTTTTCTGCCTGCATAGCTGAGGCTTTTTCTTGAGCTGCTTTTTCTAGTTTAGCTTTTGCTTGTTCTGCTTCAAGCTTCTTTTGAGCCTGCGCTGCAGCTTGCTGATTTGCGAGCGCTTCTTTCTTTGCTTCTTCTTCACGTTCCAAAGCTGCCTTTTGAGCCTTGAGTTGCTCCTGCTGTAATTTTAGAGCTTCGGCTTCTTTTAGAGCTTGAGCTCTTTGAGCAGCAAGTTGCTCTTCCTTTACTTTTTGAGCAGAAGCTTCCTTTTCTGCTTGAAGGGCTGCGACTTTTTCTTGGGCTGCGGCCTCTACTTCTTGCGCTGCGCGTTTTCTTTCGGCTTCGAGTGCTGCTTTTTCATTTGCAGTGATTTCTTGAGGACCGCTTTGATCCACTTGGGATTCTTCTAGTTTATCAGGATCAGTAACTGTAGTTGATTTGATGCTGTACGTTGAGCTAGTTTGCGATTTGGTGACTGCTTTAGGCACCTCTGGAGCAGCATTGGTGGTTGCAAGTGCTGTGGTGTTCTCACTTGCGGTACCTGCGTAGCTTATGCGCTTCGTTGATTTCTCAATACGTAATACCTGTGGTGTTATACCTGATGCATCAATACTCTTGATCGTTTGTGAAGAACCGACTGCCGGCGCAAATTCCAATTCAATTGCCGTCAATCCTACACGGCCCAATTCGTAATCCTTGAATTTTGTAGTGATTCCGTAAGCATCTTTGATCATGTTGATCTTTTTAAAAAGCGAGGTGCGATCATCCTTTGAGGTGATGCTGATCTCGTGGATATCGTTTTGTGAAGTGGTGGTTGTGGATTGCGCTTTCGCGAAAGCGATACCCAGCAAAAAAAGTATGGCTCTCAAGTAATGCGATTTCCCTACAAATGCATTCATGATCAGTGGTTTTATAATTCAAAAATACTCTTTATTCCGAAAGCTGGTATTATGACCAAAAGATATCAGTATCGTTTTCTAAAACTTATTCAAGGTATCCAGTGGCTCTCCATTTTGATTGACCAGATCACCATTCTCATTCTTGATATACAACACATTACCAGAATAATTATAGGTGAACGATTCTCCTTGAATCTTGAGTGTGCCGCTCATAGGCGTTTGCTTTAATTCTTCATTAATGGTAAACAAAAAGTTTCCCTGGTTGCCGTACACAATGGAATAGCCGTCATAGACTTTATAGAGGCATTGCTCCAATGCAAAAATCAAATAACCTTGGGATTTAAAGTTGCTACCGTCATCTTCTCCCAGCATGGCCTTGCGGTAAGCCTTGAGACTTTCTGCAGTTTCTGATTTAAGGCCTTGCTCTTCTATAACTTCCTGCTGCTTTTTAATGAGTTCTTCATAACGCGCCTGTTGGGCCAGCGCCTGGGCGAGCATTTCTTCCTGTTTAAGTAAGGTTTCTTGCAGTCGTTGCTGTTGGGCCTGCAGGCTGTCTCTTTTTGCCTTGGCCCGTTCATTGTTGTAGGCCAGCGTCTGGCGCTCCCGTCGGGAACGGCTGACTTCAACCTGCAATTCCTGCAGCTCTTTTTTGCGCAGCGCTTTTTCCATTTTGATGGAATCCGTATCTGTAGATAGCGTCTCTTTAATTTGTTCCAGTTGCTCATTTTGCGACTTGACCCGATCCATTTGTTGTTCCTGTCTAGCAGACTGGCGCTCGATGCTAGCAAGCGTTGCCACGGCTCTCAAACTATCCAGCTCCTGGGTGCGCGTGATATTTAATGGAACAGAAGTTTCTGATTCCGCCAGGATGTTTGAAGGTTGTTGTAGTGTATTTGCAATCTCGGCTTGTACTATCGGTTCGTTACAGAGAGAAAGTCGATCCACACTGCCATCACCTACCACCATGCAAATGGGATCGATCCCATTTTCATTATTGGCGACGTATTCTATCCAGTCTTCATTGACCGGCTTGACCGCGATTCCCAATTCCTTGACGTGATTTTCATTGCGCTGGTAAGCAAATAACTTTACCTCTAACTGGTGGTCTGTTTTCAATTCATCAATGATATCAAACAGCTCTTCCCTACTGGAGTCCTTAGTGATGGAGTAGGACTTTTTTGAGATGTTTGTGGGGCTTGTTTGTGAGTTCGCTTTCGCGAAAGCGAAAAACATCAAAACACTTATGTACGCGCAAGGGTTTTGAAGTGTTACAAACATTTTCATTGTGAGTGGTTTAAGTCTTTCAATAATACGAAAATATCGTTCTATTTGGAACTTTAGTTTGCCTCATGGACGTTGCCAATCGTTTGAAAGGTTTTAACTTTGCCGCTCATATTTTGTAGTTATGATTAAGATTACCCTGCCAGATGGCAGCATCAAAGAGTTTGAAAGCGGCACCACACCTATGGATGTCGCCATGAGTATATCCCATGGCCTGGCACGCAACGTGATTAGTGCCAGTTTTAACGGTGAAAAGGTCGAGACCAAAACGCCTATAGAAACAGACGGCCACCTTGTCTTATACACTTTCAATGATAAAGAAGGTAAAGAGGCCTTCTGGCACTCTTCTTCCCACATCATGGCACAGGCCGTTGAAGAATTGTTTCCTGAAGCCAAATTAACGATAGGACCAGCCATTGAAAATGGTTTCTATTATGACATTGATTTTGCTGGGCGTTCCATCACTGAAGCTGACATTCCCGCCATCGAGAAAAAAGCGATAGAGATTGCTCGCGGTAAGCATGAATTTACCATGCGCAGCGTATCAAAAGCAGATGCCCTGAACAAATACAAGGAAGAAAACAATCCCTTTAAAGTTGAGCTGATTCAAAACTTGACCGATGGAGAGATCACTTTTTGCGATCACGACACCTTTACAGACTTATGTCGCGGCGGACATATTCCAAACACCGGAATTGTCAAAGCCTTTAAAATAATGAGTATCGCCGGTGCGTACTGGCGTGGTGACGAGAACAACCCGCAACTTACCAGGTTGTATGGTATCTCTTTCCCAAAACAAAAAGACCTCACCGAGTATCTAGAGTTACTGGAACAGGCAAAACAACGCGACCACAGAAAGCTGGGCAAGGAATTACAGCTATTTACCTTTTCACAGCGTGTAGGTCAAGGTTTGCCATTATGGTTGCCTAAAGGTGCTGCGCTTAGAGAGCGTCTGGAAAACTTTCTAAAAGCTGCCCAGAAAAAAGCAGGTTATGAAATGGTCATGACTCCGCACATAGGTTCTAAAGAATTATACGTCACCAGCGGTCACTATGAGAAATATGGTGCTGACTCTTTCCAGCCTATCCATACACCAGCTGAAGATGAGGAGTTCCTATTAAAACCCATGAACTGTCCTCATCATTGTGAGATTTACAAAAGCATCCAGTGGTCCTACAGGGATTTACCAAAACGCTTTGCAGAATTTGGTACGGTGTACCGCTATGAGCAAAGTGGTGAGCTACATGGATTGACCCGTGTGCGTGGCTTTACACAAGATGATGCACACATTTTCTGTACTCCAGATCAATTGGATAAGGAGTTTATGGATGTGATTGATTTGGTGCTTTATGTATTCGGATCTTTAGGATTTGAAAATTTCACCGCACAGGTAAGCATACGAGATCCTAAAAAGCCAGAGAAATACATAGGAGATCTGGACAACTGGGAAAAAGCAGAAATCGCGATTCTTAGAGCTGCGCAGGCCAAAGGATTGGACTATGTGGTTGAAGAAGGTGAAGCTGCCTTCTATGGCCCTAAACTGGACTTTATGGTTAAGGATGCCTTGGGTCGCAGTTGGCAGTTGGGTACCATTCAAGTGGACTACAATCTGCCAGAACGCTTTGATCTATGGTACAAAGGTGCTGACAATGAGTCACACAGACCTGTCATGATCCACAGAGCGCCATTTGGAAGTATGGAGCGATTTATCGCCATCCTATTGGAACACACTGGCGGTAATTTCCCTTTATGGTTGATGCCTGAACAGTGTACCGTGCTGTCTTTGAGTGAGAAATATGAAAATTATGCAAAAAAGGTAGCGGAAACACTAGAAATTAACGAAATTCGTACCACAGTAGATAATCGGGCCGAGACAATGGGCAAGAAAATCCGCGAGGCAGAAATGGCCAAATTACCCTATATGTTAATAGTAGGTGAGCAAGAAGAAAAGGATGGCACTATTTCTGTACGTAAACATGGTGGAGACGATTTAGGAACAATGACGGCACAACAATTTGCAGATTTGATTCAAAAGGAAGTCGCCAGCAGTATCAAAACATTTGAAGTTTAATTAAAATTATTTAGCCATAGCAATAAGAAGACGCAGAAGCCGCGGACCAGCGCGGATTATCAAAGAAGACAAGCACGCGATCAATGAAAAAATACGTGCACGCAAACTACGACTGGTAGGAGAAGGTGTTGAACCCCAAATTATCGACACTAGAGATGCCCTAGCCAAAGCTCAGGAAATGGAAATGGATCTTGTAGAGATCTCTCCTAATGCTGATCCACCAGTGGCAAAGATCATGGACTACAAAAAGTTTGTCTATGAACAAAAGAAGCGCGAGAAAGCCATGAAGGCAAACGCTTCTAAAGTGGTCATTAAGGAAATCCGTTTTGGACCCAATACAGATGATCACGATTATGAGTTCAAAAAGAATCATGCCGAGAAATTTCTAAAAGAAGGTGCCAAATTAAAAGCGTACGTATTCTTTAAAGGTCGTTCTATCATTTACAAGGATCAAGGAGAGATACTTTTATTGAGACTTGCCCAAGATCTAGAAGAACTGGGTAAAGTAGAACAGATGCCTAAAATGGAAGGTAAGCGCATGAATATGTTCTTAGCTCCTAAGAAGAAATAAAGACGTTTTTCTAGTGTATAGATCGCTAGACTGAAAGAAAATAGATAAAAGACTGTCCCCACAATGGGAACAGTCTTTTATAGTTTTGACATGTTTTTAAAAAGCATTCAATGAGTTGTATTCTGAGAGTTTCGGGAGAAAAATTTAAGGTTGACGAATTCCTATTATTTTCAAAATTAAAAGCTTATTCCGTATGTAGAATAGGTGAAAAAAGAGACCATAGAATGAAACTGGATTCTGAGTTTCATGAAACAAATGGTTTTCAGCTGGAAGTTAGTAATGCTGATTATAATGACTTTGACAGGCAGAAAGCAGATGCCGTAAATTTCTTGAAGCAAAACTATAAATGTCTTGGTAATATAAATACATATGGGCTGCACACAGGAAAAGAGGACTCTATCTATTTAGATTTTGCTATCGAGAATCTGTATCTGGATTTCTATGTCCAAACAAAGTTCTTAGAACCTGAACTTCTTCAACTAGCAGGTAATCTTAATATCGAAATCGCATTAAGTTTATACGAGCCTGATAGCGATGAGGAGGAATAAATCCTCATAATAAAAAGCTTTCTTAACTATAAAGATTAGAATAAAAAACCTACTTTTGCAGTCCTCAAAATTGATGGGATTCTTAAAGCTGATTCGAGCGTTAATCGAGAACAGCGTTTTGAACATCACGATTTCAATGTTGAGGATGCGAGAATTTAAAAAAGGAACTTATGCCTAAGATGAAAACAAAATCCAGTGCCAAAAAGCGTTTCAAGCTTACCGGTACAGGAAAGATCAAAAGAAAACACGCTTTTAAAAGTCACATCTTGACTAAAAAGAGCAAGAAACGTAAACTAGCCTTGACGCACGATACCCTTGTGCACAAGTCTGACGAAGACAATATCAAGTTACAATTACGTCTTAAATAAGACCGTACTGTAAACCTTGATGGTTTATTAATTCATTTACAAACCCAGTTTCTAGGCTTACAAGAATTCATTTTTGAATCGCCTGTTACTAAAAAATTAAATTATGCCAAGAGCAACAAACAGAGTGGCCTCAAGAGCCCGCAGAAAAAAAGTCCTCAAGCAGGCAAAAGGTTATTTCGGACGTCGTAAAAACGTATGGACAGTAGCCAAAAACGCAGTAGAGAAAGCCATGTCTTACTCTTACCGCGATAGAAGAAACAAGAAAAGAACCTTCCGTAGATTATGGATCACGCGTATCAACGCTGGTGCAAGAATGCATGGAATGAGCTACTCACAGTTTATGGGAGCTGTCAAAAAGAACAACATCGAGTTGAATCGTAAAGTTCTTGCTGACCTAGCAATGAATCACCCAGAAGCTTTTGCAGCTGTAGTCAATCAAGTAAAATAAAGGTGTAACCACCTCTCGCATTTAAGGAAGATCCCGATCAGCAATGGTCGGGATTTTTTTATGCCTTGTAATGAGTTCGCTTTCGCGAAAGCGAACAACTATCCAAGCATGGTGCTATTTTCAATCTATGGTTTTAAAAGTTATTTTTGATCACTGAAAATAAACTCATTGAAAAACACAGTTTTATTACTATGGCTTTTAATAGCTAGCCTATGTTGCGCACAGCAGTCCAATGAGGACTATCCATTCTTGTCTAAAACCTACGTGCAGTTCAATCTAGGCATGATCTTCAATGACTTTAATGAAGAACAGCTTCAAGATGGATTTACGTATGACGGTACCAATCCCAACCGATTTTCGGGCAGGATCTTGTTAGGTTATGAATTTGCTCCAGATTGGGCCATTCAATATGGTGTACTGCGACCCGCCAGCTGGTTTGAGTATGAAAAGGTCAGCGGTACCAATCTAAGTAAAACGGTATGGACCAATGTATGGTCATTGACTGCCAAAAAGGATTTTCATTTGAACGATCGCTGGGGCGTTTTTATAGAGGCTGGACCTGCTACTGTTGCTCGTAAGGGATTTACTCTGGGAACAGAAACTGGAGTTGAAGATTACAGATACCTTTCTATTCTAGCGGCTGCCGGCATCACCTATAAGTTATCAGATCAATGGGAACTGCTTGCCCACGCCGTTCATATCCCAAAGGATCAACAAAACCAGCCGTCGATTCAAAATTATAGTGTAGGCGTGCAGTACAACCTCAACGAATTGGCACCAAAAACTAATGGTGAGAATGCAAGTGATCGTCCGTTTTTTCCAACACATACGTTTCAAATAGGCTATGGAAATGATTTTATTGGTTATGCTCCTAATAAGATTTTCTCGATGAATGCTAGAATTGGTGGTACCGAGAGTTTGGGAATTCCCATATTTTGGTATGGAGATGCCAAGGCGTCCAACACTGTACTGGCCAATTACACCAAAACCGTTTATAAGTCCAATAAATTTTTCAGTCTAGGCTATGGAGCCAGCGTCACCGCGTTTGAGAATAGCATTGATAAAAAGTGGACCAGTGCGCTATCTATCTATCCGCATATCAACTTCTTTTTTTGGCGCAGAGAAGGATTTGATGCCTATGCAACCTATAGCGTCATAGGACCTACGTTCATTACCAGAGAAGATATTGACGGCGTGGAAACAGGACCTAAGGTCACCTATCAGGATTTTATAGCTGCTGGCGCTTACTTTGGCGCTGATCGCAAGTGGAATGCAGAGCTCAAAATCATTCACTATTCCAACGGTAATATTTTCCCACGCAACGATGGTGTGGCTGTACCTATTGTTTTTCAGCTGGGTTATCAGTGGTAGAAAGCTAGCTTAAATATCAAAAACCCAAATTCCAAATCTCAATTTTAAGTTTAAGTTTAAGTTTAAAGATTCAAACCGCATTTTAATACTTGCAAATTGGGTATTGTAATATTTTACTGGATTGCCATTGGTTTTGCTATGTAATTATCACGCTTTCGCGAAAGCGTAACTTTCATAAGCATAACACCCATTAAGTCTTGTAAGACTACAATTTAAACCTCACTCCTATTCCGCTTTCAAGATCTGGAGCATTGTTGACCTTAAGGTCTTCTTTTACATAAACTAAATACTGGATGCGCTCGCGGCCATGAGTGTAGTGAAGCGTCCAGCTGCTCAAGCTTTCCAACAATGTCGTAAAGGCATTGTGCCAGCCAGCATTAATACTTGACCAGTCGCCTTCCAGGTAGAAATAATCTTCCTCGGCTTTTTTGCGATAGCGGGTTTGTTCCTGATAATTCAGTCCCAAGCTGTTGTAATTGCCACGATCAGTGATATCTGTCCACTCCACCATGATTTCGCCAGATCCTAAAAAATCATTGTTGCCTAGATCTACGTTTTGGTCAAATTCCAGCAGGTTTCTTCTCAACACACTGCCGCCTATTCCTAGTTTCCAAAAATTCCCGTTTTTCATGTTCCACTCTTTTAACAGGTCTGCGCTCACACCTGCATCTACTGATCGATTAAATCGAGTAATGTTCCAACCCGAGTGCAGCGCAAGGTTAGCGTAAATTTGTTTCCTTTCAAGCCAATCAACTTTTGGGTAGTAATGGTAAGCGGCTTCCATACCACCTAGAAATAGCTCGCCATGCTGCATGGAAAGTTCCCGGCCACGGGCATCGATATATTCAAAATTCACCTGATTAAGCCCATAGAACCTACGACCGAAGGCGTCCTCACCACCAGCCACATTGCTATGGAACCATTCAATGGAACTATCGCTGGAGAAATAAGAAAAAGGATAATTGCCCTTAACGGCAGTAAAACCTCTCAAGCCTATCTGCAACTCACTTTTAGCATTGATAGGGATTTCCAGATCGACCCGATATACTTTAAGCACGGCATCAAATTCAAAATCAAAAATCTGGGCTGGTGTAGTTTCTTGATCCTGAAAATCAAAGATTCTAAAAAACCAGGTAGTGTTTGAAAAATCTTCTCGTATAGAAGGATCTTCTGGTAAATAGGCCTTTAATTCTGGCTGGAATACATTGCCACTTTGTTGCTGTAGGCGCATCGTTACATCAGACACAGGTTCTTTTTTAAAATTCTGCGAGATGCGGGAAATGTAAATCCCAAAAGGATGCGTGCTCAAAAGGTTAAGCTTATCAATACCAGGTTTATAAACAGTATCTGTCACCTGTGATTGCGCACCACAAATGCTACAGAATAAAAGCGATAACGCAATTAATTTTAGTTTCAATGAATATTAGGTTGGTACTCAAAAGTACTAATATTATGTTAACAGATTAACTAAAAAAGCATCGGCAGGAATACTTATGATGTTCATTTGTTTTGAGGCTGAGTAGAGTTCGCTTTCGCGAAAGCGATAACCACTTAAAACGATAAACCCATATTAAAGATGTGGCAAGTACCCTAATTCTGGCTTACATTGTGCGCCAAAACCAAGAAGCGTGGCTATTTTATTGATTAGAAATGATAAGGATTACCAACCATGGATCGATGCATTCCAGGAATATGACGCGTCACTTGAAGTCGTGACTCCTGAAATGGATCACGATCCAGATGCGGTGACCATGGCCATGACGTGGAAGGCTCCAGAAGGTAGTTTTAAGGGATATGACCATTTGCAGGTTATTGGTTCTCTAGGTGCTGGTGTGGACCATCTTTTTGCAGATCCATCGTTGCCTGAAAATGTACAGCTCACACGTGTCGTGGATGAAAAGCTGTCTGGCGACATGCAGGAATTTGTTCTAGGTTTATGCTTGAACCATATTAAAAACCTGCACTTCTACGCGCAGCAAGACCGTGAATGGAAGCCACAACCCTATTTGCGTGTAGAGAATGTTCATGTAGGTATCTTAGGTTTTGGTACTTTGGGACAAGCGGTAGGTGCCAAATTGAAAAGCGTAGGCTTTCAAGTTTCGGGATGGTCAAAAACAGCCAAAAACGTTGATGGCATCAAGAGTTACACAGAAACAGAACTGGATGACTTTTTGAATATTTCTCAGATTTTAGTGTGTTTGCTACCGTTGACAGAAAAAACCAGCGGCATCCTGAATCAAACACTTTTCCAGCAATTACCTGAAAATGCTTTTTTAATCAATGTCGCACGCGGCGGTCATTTGGTTGAAACAGACTTGCTAGAAAGTATAGAAAACGGCCACCTGTATGGAGCTGCACTAGATGTTTTCAATAAGGAACCTTTGTCGCAGGATCATGCTTTCTGGAAACACCCAAAGGTTTTGATTACACCGCATGTGGCCAGCAATAGCAACCCGCCAACGGTGGTAGAACAGATCGTGGAGAATTTCCGAAGAATGAAAAACGGCGAGCCTTTAAAAAACACGGTTTCTAGCGAACGCGGCTATTGATTTTCCTGTGCTATAAACGGTAAATGGTGCTTACTGGATGATGCGAGAGACGCAGATGGAGTCATAAGTTTTACAAGATATTTCCCTGTATGTGCGGTGAAAATATTTAAACTGTAATTATTCCTCTATTTTCTGATATTCAACACTCGCTTTCGTGATTCCTTCTGGATTGGGATCTAGATAAAGTTCGTATCCTTTTAAAAGTTTTACTTTTTGAAACTTACCTTTTTCAACAGTAATTTCTTCTACAACCTTTCCCTCGTTTTGTATTCTGATGTAAAATGAACGATACCCTAGATTTCTGACAATGACATAACAATCTTGACCAACAAAAGGATTGATCGTCGCATCTTGACCAGGACCTTTACCGGTCATGATCATACTCTGAGACGGTTCTAGAACAAATTCCGTTTGAGCTATCATCTCTAATTGAACTAACAATATTAACGAGATAGATAAAAGAAGTGATTTCATGGCGTATCTAGTTTAAAGAATGGGCTAAGCCGGTTCGGCCTGATGTACTTGCGTATGCAACTATTGCGTTGTTTATACTCTTAAATATAGCACCAAATTGAAAATGTACGAGGATTTTCTGAGGTAGTTGAGAACAAGCAATTACTTATAGCCAATGTTGTGCAACGTTTTTTATTCAGTATTATAATGCAGTAATCCTTTTTCATAAAGCATATTTTTAAATTCTTTGGAATTACAATTCACTTTTGCAGTCGATATTCCGCTTCCAATTACATAAATAAAAGGTCCAGGTCGATTACTCCAACCTTTTCCAAATTCTCTCGGTTCATAACCAGCCATTCGTCCACTTATTAAAATCCGATTTTCGTCCGTTACTTTTTCGACGATTAAGTCAACACAAGGATAAATTTTGTTTTTGTCGAAATAAACTTTTTTCGCAATCAATTCAGTCACATTATCTTTTCCAGTTGCTTTTATTCTTTCAGCGAAATGCCATTCAAACTCAAAGTCGTTTGGCAATTCTTTTCCCGAATATAATTCAGCATAAAGTTTTAGTTCTGAAAGAGTCTTTTCTATATGTTTTTTGAATTCGTTTCGGGTCATTTTTCAAATGTTGCACAACGGTCTCGTATAACCGTCAGTTACGGGTTAATATGCGTTAATTTTGGATTGGTACTGACGTTAGCAATTCAGAGTGGATTCGGACGTAGTCGAATTCGCGGTGATTACGATTAAGCAACTGATTAGCTATGAGCTATATACATCTTAATCTTGTATTCTCTTTATTTTTAAAATCAAACAGAAAGAACAAAAGGGAAGGTTAAGGTACAGATATACATTGAAGCATTGGACTTCGTCAACATTGATTACCACTTCCCTTTTTCTACAGTACTACGTTCAGTTCTATGAGACTTGAGATCTCGTTTTTAAGTTGTTGTAATGTCTGTAGAATCGTCCTTTCATAAAACTATTTATTATGGATAAATATACAGAAGTCTTTGGAGTAGACATCAGCAAGGACCACTTTGATGTCTTTAGTGAGCGTTATGGACATGAACGTTTCAGTAACAACGATGATGGGTTCCATAGGTTTCTGGAGGGTCTGTACGATACGGACCTGGTGGTCATGGAGGCAACGGGATATTACCACGTTTTGTTACTTGAGTTCCTGAATGGTTTTGGAGTACCGTCATCCCTTCTCAATCCTCTGTCGGTAAAGCGTTTTATCCAGATGAGATTGAAGCGTGTAAAGACGGACAAGAGCGATGCAGAGATGATACGCAGCTATGGCCTACAGGAAAAGGTCGCCATTTATCAGAATAAGAGTGTGGAATCCAAAGCAATGCTTCAGACCTGTAGTATGCTGGAGGTGTACCTGAAGCAGCGTACGATGCTGAAGAATAAGCTACACGGTGAGAAGACCCTTGGTGAGCCATCCGAGGTATTGGTCAAGAGCCTACAGTGCAGCATTACGCATATGGATCAACAGATACAAGTGCTGGAAAACGAATTGGCAGATCTGGTCAAGATGCTCTACGGCAATCAAAAGGCCCATCTGTGCAGCATCCCTGGAATAGGAGACCGCACGGCTATCTATCTTTTGGCACTGACCGATGGCTTTTCCCGTTTTCAAACGGCCTCACAGCTCATCAGCTATGCCGGGATGAGTCCGGTGATACGTGAATCGGGCAGTAGCGTGAGAGGTCGCAGCAGGATCAGCAAGATGGGCAACAGGAGGCTGCGCAATTTGATGTTCATGTGCGCCTTTAACGCCTGTAAGCACAATCCAGGATGCAAGGCAATGTATGAGCGCATCACGGCAAAGGGCAAGAGCAAGAAACTGGCTTTGATAGCTGTTGGGAACAAACTGCTCAGACAGGCCTTTGCGATAGGTAAGAGTGGCCTGCCTTTCGATCCGGCATACGTGAGTCGAGTAGCCTAAAAGGTCTCACTTTAGAGAGAAATACATATCCAAAGGGTCATCAAATCTTTGGAAGGGAAACTTATGGGCTAATTTAAATTAGGAAATAGCTTGTTTTTTACCTCAGTTCTTTGTTGCCCATAGTATTTTATTCATTCAGCTGACTTTCTTCGAACGGTCTAAAATCCTTTTCATTTGGATAATAACTATTCATAAATTTCAAATAAGCGTTTACTTCTCGACCTTTGTCTCCTAAACTTTTTGTGTGATATTTCAACGTATCATTGGATGTTATTATCTCATAAATCAAAGATTTACTGAATTCCGCTTTAATACGTTCCGATTTTAGAGCAAAGTGTTTTTCAAATTCATTGTTTTCGTTCCTGATTGTAATTGTCCCGAGATTATTTATTCGCCATCCATATTCAAGCGGTTCTAACAGGGTTGTGTCTTCTCTGATAATTGTTCGAAGATGAATTTCGTCGTTATTTTTAGTTATCATCAATTCGTCGTGCCTCATCCACCATTCCATATCTAAATTAACGAAGATTTTAATTGTATCCTTGGTAGTCATTTTGGTAGTGAAATTGAATAAGTTTTCAGTTAGTTGTAAGTCTGATTTATATTGCTCAGATTTCTTGTCCGATGTACAATTAGTAAACAGAATACCAACTATAATCAAAAGACTGAATTTAAAATTTAGCACGATTTTCAATATTGTGGGCAACTAGCCGTTATATACAACCATCAAACTACAACTTTAATTCAATTCTTAAAACAGCCCAACCACCCAAATCCTGTTAAATACTTGAATCCATTTGTTACCAAGTGACTTATCGCATTTATCCGTTTACAAACGATAATAAACGAAAGTAACCGATTAAAATAATTTATGAATTAGGAAGTCGTCACATATTTGCACCGTCATCAAATCAGCGATGGCAACAAACAAATTTTTAATCCATACAAACTAATTATTATGAGCAGTTTAAACAACAAAGTACAATTGATCGGTAACCTAGGCGCAGACCCAGAAATCATCAACCTTACAGACGGTAAGAAAATTGCCAAGTTCTCTATCGCCACTACAGATAGGTATAAAAACAAACAAGGCGAGACCGTGAGCGATACTCAATGGCACAACATTGTGGCCTGGAACAAAACGGCCGAGATCGTCGAGAAATACATCACCAAAGGCAATCAAATAGGCATAGAAGGAAAGTTGACCACTCGCAAATGGGAAGATAAAGATGGGAATAACCGCTACACGACTGAAGTCGTCTGCAGCGAGCTCCTGATGCTAGGCGGCAAGGCATAAAACTTCCAAAAACCCATAAGAACCGGCGTGATATATGTGCATCACGCCGGTTTTTTGTGTTCATTCTAAAATCCCTTCAGGATCTCGCATATTCCTGTCACCCTGATTTCATTTCAGGGTCTTAACATGTCTTGTGTTCCTGTCACCCTGAACTCGTTTCAGGGTCTTGATACTTCTTGCAAAATGCTTTTATCAAAATCCGACTCCAGACAAACATCAGAACCTCCGCACCATCAGATGCTGAAATAAATTCAGCATGACATTACACATAGCTGCTGAAACACGTTCAGCAGGACATCATTTAAAAACTTGCCAAACAAATCACGCAGAAAAAAGTTAGCTTGTCTAGAACACATACACAATCCACATCATCCGTGATCTTCTTACCTTTGTCACATGTCAGAAACAGGGATCAGAATCAACAAATTTTTAAGTGAGCAAGGCTACTGTTCACGCCGCGCTGCAGATAAACTCATCGAGCAGGAACGCGTCACAATCAATGGCAGCGTACCAGAAATGGGAACTAAAGTCATGGAGAACGATATCGTCGCCGTGGACGGCAAACTTATTTCCAAGAAGAAAGAAAAACCCGTCTACCTGGCATTCAACAAACCTGTTGGTATCGTCTGTACCACAGATACACGCGTGGAAAAGGACAACATCATCGACTTCATCAACTATCCTACGCGCATATTTCCCATCGGTAGGCTTGACAAACCTAGCGAAGGCTTGATCTTTCTTACTAACGATGGCGACATCGTCAACAAGATCCTACGCGCGCGCAACAATCACGAGAAAGAATATATCGTCACCGTGGACCATAGCATCAACCCGCGATTCATTGAGCGCATGTCCAGCGGTATTCCTATTCTGGACACCGTTACTCGCGATTGTGAGGTCGAGCAAATAGGCAGGAAAACCTTCCGCATTGTCCTTACCCAAGGCTTGAACCGTCAAATACGTCGCATGTGCGAGTTTCTGGACTATCGGGTCACAAAATTGAAACGCGTTCGCATCATGAACGTACCGCTCGACATTCCAGTGGGACACTACCGCGAGCTTACCAATTCTGAAATGGCAGAAATAAGACGCCTCACCGCAGACAGCGACAAAACCTACGTTCCCACTGCAGACGATGATATGGATTAATGCTTAGGTCATTTCGCTTTCGCGAAAGCGTCACAACCATTCTTCATTTCCAACATCATGACCAGCTACTGAAATAAATTCAGCATCACAGAACAGACCATTGTCACCCTGAACTCGTTTCAGGGTCTTGTTAATTCTTGACTTTCTTGTCACCCTGAACTCGTTTCAGGGTCTTGTTCATTCTTGTCCTTACTTGTCACCCTGAATTCATTTCAGGGTCTTGATATTTCTTGTGTTCCTGTCACCCTGAACTCGTTTCAGGGTCTCGTTATCTCGTGTAAAATGATTAAAATAAAATCCGACTCCAGACAAACAACAAAACTTCCCTCCATCAGATGCTGAAATAAATTCAGCATGACAGACCAAACATCTGTCACCCTGAACTCGTTCCAGGGTCTTGTTTATTCCATTCAAACCTTTCACCCTGAACTCGTTTCAGGGTCTTGATACTTCTTGCAAATTGCTTTTATCAAAATCCGACTCCAAACAAACACCAGAACCTCCGCACCATCAGATGCTGAAATAAATTCAGCATGACACTTTTAAAAACGATGCTTAAACAAGATCAGCATGACTTTGAAAAAGATAGAAAAAAGATAAAACCTCGCTATAATTTCCAATTCTCGGCGAGATCATTCCAATCAGGATTTTCGGATTCTATGAGATTAATTTTCCACTGTCGGTGCCAGTTTTTTAACTGCTTTTCTCTCGCAATGGCATCATGCACGAGCTGAAACTCTTCAAAGTAAACCAATCTATGTGCTTTATATTTCTTGGTAAAGTAAGATCCTTCACCTAATCGATGTCTTCGCAATCTATCTTCTAGGCCACCAGTTATTCCTATGTATAGAACACCATTCTTTTTATTGGTCAAAATGTACACGGTGTAATTATGAAACCATCGTTTTGCCATGCATTTAAAATAATATTTTGTGGGCTAAAATTCTATTTCGTACTTATGCTGAAATAAATTCAGCATGACACATTTGAAGGCGATACTGAAACAAATTCAGCATGACACGCTCGAAAAAGATGCTGAAACAAGTTCAGCATGACAGGATAATCAACTTATATACTTCCATAAGCCCTTTTTGTTTTGGAGAAAATTCATCACGCGTCGTACGTTGATATTTTTCTCTAGGCCAATGGATGGATCTTCCTGTAGAAAATTCATCGCAGCATTTCTAGCCACGGCAAGAAGCTCATTATCCTTGACAATATCTGCAATGCGCAGCTCCATCACACCACTTTGTCGGGTTCCCATGATATCGCCAGGACCGCGCAGCTTGAGATCGACCTCAGCGATCTTAAAACCGTCAGTGGTTTCTACCATGGTTTGAAGTCTGGTTTTGGCCTCGCTACTTAGTTTATGGCTGGTCATGAGTATACAGTAACTCTGGTCTGCACCACGTCCTACCCTACCACGCAACTGATGCAATTGTGACAGGCCAAAACGCTCTGCACTCTCAATGATCATCACACTCGCATTAGGCACATTTACGCCTACCTCGATGACTGTGGTAGCAACCATAATTTGGGTCTTGCCTTCTACAAACCGCTGCATTTCATGATCCTTATCTTCAGGCTTCATTTGACCATGAACGATGCTCACTTGATAGTCTGGCAATGGGAATTCCCTAACGATACTTTCATAGCCATCCATTAAGTCTTTGTAATCCAGCGTTTCTGACTCTTGAATCAGCGGATATACAATATAGATCTGTCGGCCTTTTTTGATCTCATCTCTAATGAATTTGAATACTGCCAATCTATTCTTATCATACCGGTGCACGGTCTTGATTTCTTTACGGCCTGGTGGCAACTCATCAATCACAGATATATCCAGATCGCCGTAAAGACTCATGGCCAGCGTTCGTGGTATAGGCGTGGCCGTCATCACCAGTACATGTGGTGGCAGCTTGTTCTTCTTCCACAACTTGGCTCTTTGAGCGACCCCAAAACGGTGTTGCTCATCGACAATGGCAACGCCCAGGTTTTGAAATTTGACCTTAGGTTCAATAAGCGCATGAGTACCAATAAGAATATCAAGACTGCCATCTTCCAGAGCCTCGTGAATAACGCGGCGCGCTTTGGTCTTGACAGATCCTGTAAGCAAAGCCACCTTTAAACCTGTAGGCGCCAGCAACTCTGACACTCCAGCCATGTGCTGTTGCGCCAGGATTTCAGTAGGTGCCATGATACAGGCTTGAAAGCCGTTGTCAATAGCCAATAAACAAGTAAGCACCGCGACGATGGTTTTACCAGAACCTACATCTCCTTGTAATAATCGGTTCATGTGTGCACCGGTCGCCATGTCGGCCCGTATTTCTCTAACGACCCGTTTTTGTGCACCGGTCAATTCAAACGGTAGATTGTATTGATAAAAATTATTAAAATGGTCGCCTACTTTTTCAAAGGCAAAGCTTTTGATCTGCGTTTTTCTGATTCGGTTTTGCAGCAATAACTCTAACTGTATAAAAAAAAGCTCCTCAAACTTCAATCGCTTTAAAGCAGCCTGCAAACCTGCAGCGCTGGACGGGAAATGGATTTCCTGCATTGCAGCGTTCTTGGTGATGAGCTGCTGTTCCCGCATCACATCATCTGGTAGCGTTTCAACAAAGGCTGTTTTAATTTCAGAAAACAGTTTGCGCATCAAACCAATAAAATATTTGTTGGTCAGCTGTCTTTTGGTGAGTGTTTCGGTAGATGGGTAAATGGGCGACATCGCTGCTTGCTGTCTGGATTTGTATTTCTTGGCCAGCTCCATATCAGGATGTGCCATGCTATACATCGCGCCGTATCTGGAGACCTTGCCATACACCACATATACCTCATTGATCTTGAGATTTTCCCTAAAATATTTCTGTCCCTTGAACCAGACCAGTTCCATGCGACCCGTATCATCTGCAAAGGTGGCCACCAGTCTGGTCGCTTTGCCAGCTCCAGCCGTGGCAATAGAAACCACTTTACCCAGAATCTGTACTTGGGCCGTGTCGGGCACCAATTGATTGATCTTGTAGAACTGTGTGCGATCCACATACCGATTGGGAAAGAAATTTGCCAAATCACCATAGGTCTCAATACCCAATTCCTTGCGCAATAGATCTGCACGCGCCTGGCCTACGCCGCTTAGGTAATCAATAGGTGTATTTAAAAAATTAATGGGCACGGTTGTGGATCTAAAGCGTAAAGGTAGCATTGCCGCAAGGAATGGTCAAGACTAAACTTTGCGACCACTTGAGCGTCCTATAAACCGCATGATATTTGTATTTTGACAGCCTATGAGATTTCTATTTGTTTTATTGTTCTTCACATTTCTAACGACTCAAAACCACGCCCAAGGGATAGATCAACCAGCGGTTGATTTCCAGAGTGCTAAGGTCCAGATCACGATGGATCCAGCCCAAGAGATGGTAAGTGGTACGGTAACTTTTGACATCAATATTCTTCAGGATACCGATCAGGTTTTGATCGATGCAAAGAATCTAGTGGAGTTTACGGCAAGTTCCACCACGCATCCTTCTATGACCTCCAGCCAGAACGATGCAGGAATAGTTTTGAAATATCGCTTTCGCGAAAGCGAAAAAACCACCATCACCATTGCATTTAAAAGTCAACCCACCAAAGCCATGTATTTTATTGACAGTGACGTCGATGGACGCTGGGAACAGGCATGGACGCAAGGTCAAGGAAAATATACAAGCAACTGGCTGCCCAGCATAGACGACATGAACGAAAAAATGGAATGGGATATAAGCGTTACCGCACCAGATGATCTCACTGTGGTTGCCAATGGAAATCTCATTTCCAAAAAAGGTGAAGGCGACCGAATGACCTGGAATTATGATATGACAAATCCCATGTCTAGTTATCTGGTAGCGGTCGTAGTGGGAAATTATGCAATATCAACGGCGACCTCTCAAAGTGGCGTGCCGCTGGATATGTACTATTATCCTGAAGATGAGCAAAAGGTGTCTAGTACCTATGTGCATACTAAGGAGATCTTTGACTTTCTAGAAAATGAGATAGGGATTGCCTATCCATGGCAAAATTATAAGCAAATTCCCGTCAAGGATTTCTTGTATGCCGGCATGGAAAACACGGGCACAACGATTTTTGATGATCAGTTTGTGCAAGATGAGTTGGGCGCGGTAGATCGCAGCTATGTTACTGTAAATGCTCACGAACTCGCGCACCAGTGGTTTGGGGATCTGGTTACTGAAGCATCTGGAACGCACCACTGGCTGCAGGAAGGTTTTGCAACTTATTATGCCATGCTTGCCGAGCGACATATCTACGGCGATGAGCATTATCACGTGAATCTCTACGAGCAGGCAGAATTGCTCAATGAACAGAATCAGTCAGGGAAAAGCACTGCTTTGCTGGATCCAGCGGCGAGTTCACTTACTTTTTATCAGCATGGTGCCTGGGCCATTCATGCCTTAAGAGATCTAGTAGGCGATGCGGCATTCAAGGCAGGAATCAAACGCTTTTTGAAAGAATATGCATTCAAAAATGCTACCACAGATGATTTTCTGGATATCATGTCTCAAGAGTCTGGAAAGGATTTGGCCTCTTATAAATCCACATGGCTAACCAACAATCAGTTCCCTAGCAACGAGGCTTTGCGCCTATTGCGCAAAGACTTGTTTATGGAAGCCTACCTACAGCTGCTGGCCAGACGTATCTCTCCTTTTCAAGAGGCATTGAATAGCTACAAAGAGACCCTGCAGCCACCGGTGCAAAAACAAATGGTTCTAGAAATGGTAGGCCAATTAAGTTTACATGAAGATACTCGCAAGTATGATCTTCTAGAGCGAGCGGCTGCGACCAATAATCTGGAAATACGCCAGTTGATCACCTTGACAGCACAAGAAATCAATGACTACAATAAAGAAATGATTTCTGGAATGTTGACCGATGCATCCTATGCTACCAGAGAAAATGCTTTGGTGCTGCTTTGGAATGCCGCTACCGATAAAGCCCGATTGCTCAAAACGGCAAAAAAAGCATGGTCAACTACCAATGAATCTCTGGACATGGCTTGGTTGACACTTGCCATCAATTCAACAGGATTCTCAAACAATGATCGAACAGCCTATCTAGGCCAATTGCAAGAATATACCAAACCGATTTACAGTACTTCAACCCGACAGATTGCTTTTGATTATTTAATAGCTTTAGGATATCTGGACGATCAAAACTATCTCGATCTCTATCAAGCAGCGCTGCACCATAACTATCGCTTCTATCAATATGCCCGCAAATTGGTTAATGAGCAATATGCAAAAGAAGCCAATAAACCATTGATGGATAAGGTCGTAGAGTTATTGACTGAAAGAGAGCAGGAGAAATTGAGATTGGGAACTGATTTGTAGAATTGGATTTCCAATCTGGACTTGAATTTTACGATCCTCTTGATTTAAGAATCTTCAGGATATGTCACAAGAGTTCATGCCTCATGCCTCATGCCTCATGCCTCGTGCCTCGTGCCTCGTGCCTCGTGCCTAAATCTAAAGCAACTCTCTAACTTCTCTTCTCACAAAACTCAATGCCGTTTCACTAGGTGCTGGACCATCCATGAATTCATTGATGATTTGTGCTCGTAGTTCTTCCGCAGTATGTGATTTTTCACTCATACCTACCTGTCTTATTTTCTGAATGGTCGTGTTTTTTGCGGCCCTGATCACATTCCAACATTCTTCAGTAAAATAAATTTGCTGGGCGATATTGTGTTCAAACTCTTGCTCTATTGTCGCAATAAGTTTATTCTCGTATTCGCTTTTAGAAAGATGGCCTGGTAGGGTTCTGACCAACAAACTATTGGGTTTCATACGTTCTAAAAAAAGCGTCAATCGTTCATAGGCCGCCATGCGCATGGGCAAGGTTTTGGGTTTTAAAGATTTACCGGCAAGATAGATGCGACGGTTTTCTTCATTCTTCAAAAAAGAACTGATCAATAAATAAGCTACAGCACCCACGATAAGCGCTGGTACAAAAGCAATGAGTAATTGAGTTGTTGTAAGATTCATTTAAACTTCTATTTCAATATTAATGACGTGAACCACCTAAGTGTTCACACTCTTTCAAAGCCTTCATACCCTTAAAATCTACAGGCGTTTTTTGGTATTTGTAGGTGTATTCCAGGGTTTGAGTCATATTGGTATCACCGGTGCTTACATCCACATCCCGCATATCAAATTGACAAGGATGTTCATATCCAGCTGCATGCGTGATTTCAAGCAATTCCTTGTTGAATTTCTTGAAATAGCTTGCCAGGCGTTCTGCTTTTTCAGGAACCACGATACCGCGTTGTAGCCATTGGTTTTGGGTGGCGATACCTGTTGGGCAAGTGTTATTATGACAGGCTTTGGCTTGAATGCACCCTATGGAGATCATGGCTTCACGAGCTACGTTGATACAATCAGCTCCCATGGAAAATGCCATGGCCGCTTTGGCTGGAAAACCTAATTTACCACTGGCGATAAATACAATATCACTAGTTAAGTCACGCTGCTGAAACACTTGATACAAATCTGAAAATCCAAAAACCCATGGAAGCGACACATGGTCAGCAAAACTAGGCGGTGCTGCGCCAGTTCCACCTTCACCACCATCGACCGTGATAAAATCTGGACCTTTACCGGTAGTTTTCATAATTTCTGCCAGTTCTTCCCATTGTTCCAGTTTTCCTATGGCAGCTTTGATACCCGTAGGTAGTCCAGTTTCTGTGGCAATTTGTTCTACAAAATCTACAAGTCCCTTGACACCTTGGAAAGCGCTATGTGTAGGTGGCGATAGTACGTCCTCGCCCATTGGAACGTGTCGTATCTCACTTATTTCCTTGGTTATTTTTGATCCTGGAAGCACGCCACCTTTACCAGGCTTGGCGCCTTGGGATAGTTTAACCTCAATCGCTCTAATCTGCGGATTCTCTTCCACGAGTTTTTTCAACTTTTCCATGGAGAAATTCCCTTCGTCATCTCTCACCCCAAAGTACCCAGTACCAAAATGAAAAACGACGTCTGCACCACGTTTGTGGTACGGTGACAAACCACCTTCACCCGTATTGTGATAGGCGTGGACTTTTTTGGCACCATTATTCATGGCATCCAGTGCCTTGGCGCTCAAACTACCATAACTCATCGCCGAAATATTGATCACACTCGCAGGGCGATAAGGTCTTTTTCTGTTTTTTGCAGCGCCCATGACCTTAGCGCATGGTAGGAAGGACGGTTCCAGATCTGTAACAGATCCTTTCTCGACCTTATGCGCCATCATGGAGTTATTAATAAAAATATACTGGTTAGCATAAATGTCTCTATCGGTTCCAAAACCCTCGTAATTGTTCTCATTTTTGGCACTGGCATAGATCCAACCGCGCTCGATCCTGTTAAAGGGTAACTCTTCCCTGTTGTTTGCCACGATGTATTGGCGCAGCTCTGGACCAATACTTTCCAGCCAGTATCTAAAATGTCCCACCACCGGGAAATTGCGTAAAATGATATGACGTCGCTGGAAGACGTCATAGAGAAACACGATAATGATCAAAAATATCAAATACCAGTACCAGTCTATACTGCTCAAAAATTCCCAGATGGATTCCATAGGCGGTCTTTAGAGCCCTAAAAATACAATATGTCATCGCAGTAGGACTTTGTCTTTAGCATAAAAATGTGGCTGTTTTGTTGAAAAAAGGATGGTATTTAGTTCGCTTTCGCGAAAGCGAACTCCCATCAAACCTTATCTTTATAGATCAGAAAATGAAGTAGATTTTGGAAGATTATTTATCCCAATTAAATGACGCGCAGCGGCTTCCAGTCCTGCAAAAAGATGGTCCCATGATCGTGATTGCCGGTGCTGGATCTGGCAAGACACGCGTATTGACTTTACGCATCGCCTACCTGATGCAGCAAGGTGTGGATCCGTTCAATATTTTGGCATTGACATTTACCAACAAGGCGGCGCGTGAGATGAAAAACCGTATCGCCGAAATTGTGGGCGCCAGCGAGTCCAAAAATTTGTGGATGGGAACTTTTCACTCGGTTTTTGCGCGATTGCTGCGCATGCAAGCCGATAAATTGGGCTATCCATCCAACTTCACGATCTATGATTCCCAAGATTCCCAGCGACTTACCAGCGCCATCATCAAGGAAATGGGGCTTGATAAGGATGTCTATAAATACAAACAGATTTTTTCCAGAATCTCATCGCTCAAAAACAGTCTGATTACCGTGCGTGCCTATTTTGCAGATCCTGATTTGCAAGAGGCAGACGCGATGGCGAGGCGACCTCGATTTGGTGACATTTATAAAGAATATGTGGAACGCTGTTTTAAAGCTGGCGCCATGGATTTTGATGATTTATTGCTTAAAACCAATGAGCTTTTGAATCGTTTTCCAGATGTGCTCGCCAAGTATCAACATCGTTTTCAATATATCCTGGTGGATGAGTATCAGGATACCAACCACTCACAATACCTGATTGTCAAAGCACTGTCAGATAAATTCCAGAACATTTGTGTGGTAGGAGACGATGCCCAGTCGATCTATGCATTTCGCGGTGCAAACATTAACAACATCCTGAATTTCCAGCGTGATTATGATGATGTAAAAGCCTACCGACTGGAGCAAAATTATCGTTCGACAAAAAATATTGTTGAGGCTGCCAATTCCATCATTGAGCACAACAAAACCAAACTGGACAAAGTCGTATGGACCGCCAACAACGATGGTCCTAAAATCATCGTCCACCGATTGATGAGCGATGCCGAAGAAGGTCGCTTTGTGGCCAGTAGCATCTGGGAAAACAAGATGAATAAGCAGCTGGGCAATGATCAGTTTGCAATTCTTTATAGAACTAATGCGCAGTCCAGAGCTATGGAAGACGCACTGCGCAAGCGTGATATACCCTATCGTATTTATGGTGGGCTTAGTTTCTACCAGCGTAAAGAGGTCAAGGATGTTCTTTCCTATTTGCGATTGATTGTCAATCCAAAAGATGAAGAAGCCATCAAACGTGTGATCAACTATCCAGCGCGTGGTATAGGCGCCACAACAATCGACAAGTTAATCGTAGCGGCAAAGCAATACGACAAAAGTCTCTTTGAGATTATCGAAAACATTGATCGTGTCGAAGCTAATATTAACGGCGGTACCAAAACCAAACTGCGCAATTTTGCTACCATGATCAAAAGCTTCCAGGCACTGGAAGAAACACAGAACGTTTTTGAGCTAACGGAATATGTCATCAAAAAAAGTGCACTTCTAACAGAGCTTAAGAAGGATGGTTCTCAGGAAGGAATTTCTCGTATAGAAAACATTGAAGAGTTGCTCAATGGTATGCGGGACTTTGTAGAAGGACAACAAGAAATTGCAGATGCTCGCGGTTCCCTTGCAGAATTCTTGGAAGATGTGGCACTCGCCACAGATCTAGACAAAGATACAGGCGACACAGATCGTGTTTCGCTCATGACCGTACACTTATCCAAAGGACTTGAATTTCCATACCTATACATCGTAGGAATGGAAGAAGATTTGTTCCCTAGTGGTATGAGTATGAACACTCGTGAGGAACTGGAAGAAGAACGTCGCTTGTTTTACGTGGCACTCACCAGAGCAGAACATCAAGCGTATTTGACGTATACCCTAAGTAGATACCGTTGGGGAAAACTGGTCGATGCAGAGCCCAGCAGATTCATTACCGAAATTGATGATCAATATCTGGAGTACACCACTCCTATGGATGACTACAAATACAAGTCTGCCATGACAGATCATTTATGGGATGAACCTGATAAATCAAAATTGCGCCAGACCAAACCTCGCAGCGGCACACCACCAACAGTAAGCAAACCTAGTGAGGAGCAAATACGCAAACTGCGCAAGATGCGACCTGTAAGTACCTCAACTAATCCAGCGCCAGCAGGCTTTGAAGGTGACCTAAAACCTGGCACTAAGGTTTCTCATGCGCGTTTTGGTCAAGGAACCGTGGTCAATCTAGAAGGTATTGGCGGCGAGAAAAAAGCTGAAATTAACTTTCAAGTAGGTGGTTTGAAGAAGCTATTGCTGCGTTTTGCGAAGTTAGAGGTAGTAGACTAAAGCCCATAATGCTGCTGGCTGCTCCAAAAATCAGTTGATTCTTTTGAGAATTCATTATTTAAAGCACTCGTTTTCAGTGTTTTTATTAATAACCTAAAGCTTTTTATGTACTTTGGGCATCGGACAGTTCCGGCGTAAGGAGTCTGCAAATTATTGATGCCTTAGTAGATTGCGCGGAATTCAAACAAGAGACTGTTGCTTCTATTTTTAAAATTCTTGCAAAGACTTTATCCATACGCCGTATTCAAATCACCTTCTCAAATGGCGGTAGGATCTAGACTCAACTCTCGCAGCTCAAAACTTCTATTTACATGAACAACGCTTATATAAGTGGTACAGGATCTTATGCGCCTGAAAATATCGTCCCTAACGATTACTTTGAAAAAGTTGGCTCCAACGATGCCTGGATACAAAAGAATCTAGGTATTAAGGAACGACGCATCAGTACTGGTGAGACCACAAGTGATCTTGCCACAAAAGCGGCTCAAAACGCCCTTAAAAATGCAAGTCTCACAGCAAAGGACATTGACCTCATCATTCTTGCGACAGCAACTCCAGACAAACTTGCTCCATCCTGTGCTTGTTTTGTACAGGAGAATTTGGAGGCGTTTGATGCCGTGGCCTTTGATATTTCGGCAGTTTGTTCTGGTGCTGTTTTTGCCATTGCTACCGCGGTACAATTCATCAAATCAGGTATGTATAAAAATGTGTTGGTCATAGGCGCTGATACGTTCTCAAATATCACCGATTGGGATCGACGTGATTCTGTGTTTTTTGGTGATGGCGCTGGCGCGATGGTCATTTCACATACAACTGAAGACAAAGGTTTTCAAGACTTCTTATTACATACTGATGGTCGTGGTAAAGACGCTTGGAATATTCCAGCTGGTGGTTCCTTACAGCCAGCTTCTGAAGAAACGGTTAATGACCGCCTTCACTATTTCCAGATGGATGGTCAAGCCGTTTTCCAGACCGCTATCGATGTGGTTCCTAAATCCATCAATGAGCTGCTTGAACGTAATAAGGTGTCCATTGATCAAGTGGATCACATGATACCACACCAACCCAGCATACGCATCCTACAATCCATTGCAGAAACCGTTGGTCTGCCTTGGGAAAAAGTACATACCAACATGGATCGTTATGCCAACACTTCTGGTGGCACAATACCAATCATGTTGGACGAAACCAACAAAAACGGACTACTCAAAAAAGGCGACCTCATTCTTTTCGCTGCCGTAGGTGCAGGATGGACTTGGGGAACGGCACTTTATAAATGGTAAACACTATGACACTACAAGGAAAAACTTTTTTGATCACAGGAATAGCAGATGAGCATTCCCTAGCCATGTACACCGCTCGCGAGATTGTCAAAAATGGTGGCAAAGTAGTTTGTACAGGCTTAGGTGTGAGCAAACACCACAAAAATCTTTCAGAAAAAGCACAGGCGTTTCTCAACACTAACTATGAGGACTTTAAGGCATCTGTCAAAAAAGAGTTGGGCGATAGCCTGACCGCCATTTTAGATGTGACGATCGATGATAACATCGCCAGTTTTGCACAGGAATTAGCTGATAAAGACATCAAACTCGACGGTTTCCTTCACGCGATCGCTATGGATAAAACTATACGCAAGAAAGAAGTAAAACCTTTGATTGAGGTGACCTTGCAGGAATTTTGCGATACCATGGATGTGAGCGCCTATTCCTTGATCAGCGTTACACGTCATTTATTGGAAAAAGGCGTGTTACAAAATGGCGCTTCCATTTGTTCACTTAGCTACATTGCCGCGGCCAAAGTTACCTTTCATCCCTATCGCAATATGAGTATTGCAAAGGCAGCACTGGAAAGAATCACCGTAGAGCTGGCAGATGAGCTGGGACGCAAGTACGACATTCGTTGCAACGCTTTGAGATTTTCACCATTCATGGGCAGCAAGGCCGGTAATGCCACGCTACGTCCAGAAGATGTGCAAACCTCTAACAGGATGAGCCCGCTAGGTAATGCGAGGCCAGAAGATCTCGCTTTTGAAATCGTGCACCTTTTCCGTCCAGAATGTCGCATTACTGGAGAGATACGCCATGTAGATGGTGGTTACCATATTCACGGTTAGATTCAAGATTTTTCAGGTTCCACTTGCAGTAGGTAGTGATTTCTTGTTGAAGAATGATGATTTGTTCATGTGTTTTTTGACGGATATCGCTTTCGCGAAAGCGAACTATTCTCCTACCTTTACATGGACCATATCAACCGTATCTCATGCAAAATATTCAGTATCCCATTAGGTTCTCTTTTAGAATCACCACGTTGAGCAACGACTTTACTGCCACTGATGCCACTGGTGCGACCATCGCTTATGTGAGGCAAAAGATGTTCAAACTCAAAGAGGCGATTACCGTCTACAGCGATACTTCAAAATCGCAGGTGTTGTTTACCATACGAGCTAATCAATGGCTGGACTGGAGCGCTGCGTACAATATGCTGGACGCGAATGGCACTGAAATAGGCAAGATTGCACGCAAGGGCTGGAAATCCATGTGGAAAGCAGAGTACGACATCATCGACCAGCACGAGAAATTTCAGTATAAGGTACAGGAAGCCAGCGCATGGACCCGACTGGGCGATTCACTGATGGGCGAGATTCCAGTACTTAGTTTTTTTACTGGATATGTTTTTCACCCAACCTATAACGTTACTGATGTCAATGGCGACATCGTCGCTAAACTTAAAAAGAAACCTTCCTTTTTTGGAAAGGAATTTGAAGTTGAAAAAATCGCAGAAATTGACAATGACGACAAGGAACGCGTGATGCTGGGCTTAATGATGATGATTCTTCTTGAGCGACGTCGCGGTTAAAACTTACTGATTTGTACGAAAACACATTTCCCTCAAAACGTTTCAAAAAGACGCTGGAATTCTTACAACTACACGTGGATCCATCTGAAAAGATTCTGGATCTAGGAATTGAAAATCCATTTTCGGAGATCTTAAAAGAAAACGGTTTTCAAGTCCAGAATACTAAAGGTGAAGATTTGGATGATGATACCACTGCCGTTTCTAGTTTTGACGGCAAGGTGGTCACCGCTTTTGAAATTTTTGAGCATTTAGTAAATCCCTATGGTGTTTTAAAAGCGATTCCCTGCAATAAATTATTGGTAAGCGTACCTCTCAAATTATGGTTTGCATCAGCCTATAGAAATCCCAACGATATAAGGGATCAACACTATCATGAGTTTGAGGACTGGCAGCTGGACTATGTTTTGAACAAAGCTGGCTGGGACGTGATCGATCGCATGAAGTTTACCAATCCTACTAAAAAGTTGGGCCTACGCCCTATTTTGAGAAACTTTACAGATCGTTACTATCTTGTATATTGCGAGCGATCCTAAACCTATAGCGTTGCGCATTGCCATCATTATTCCTGCCTATAACGAGGCGTCTTTCATAGTACAAACACTGGAAAGTCTCCTTGCGCAAACCGTTAAGGCCGCACAAATTATTGTGGTGGACGACAACAGTACAGACGACACGTATGATGTCGCCAGCCGCTTTACGGATAGATTACCTATTACTATTATAAGGAATGCATCTGCTGCAGAGAATATTCCTGGAACCAAGGTGATCAACGCCTTCAAAAAGGGATTGGAACTGGTAGACCAAAACAAAGTGGACATCATCTGCAAGTTTGATGCAGACCTCATCTTTCCAGAACATTACCTAGAAAATATTGTAGTTCGCTTTCGCGAAAGCGAAAAAACAGGAATGGCAGCAGGACATTGTACCATCGAACTAAACGGTAGTTGGGTTGTGGAAAACCAAAACAATCCAGATCACATACGTGGTGCCCTTAAGGCATATCGTACGGCTTGTTTCAAAGAAATAGGCGGATTGAGATCTTCCATAGGTTGGGACACCATGGACGAGATGCTGGCAAGGTACTATGGCTGGCAGGTGGAAACTATCGCAGGTTTGCACGTCAAACATTTGAAACCTACAGGTGCTGCCTACAAACCCATGTCTATGCAATTGCAAGGTGAAGCCTTCTACAAGATGCGTTACGGATGGCCGCTCACGGTAATTACTGCCCTAAAAATGGCTGCAAAAAAGCGCCAGCCAAATCTGTTTATGGATTACCTGAAAGGATATTTCAAGGCACAAAAAAACGGCATAGATCCTATTTTGAATAAAGATCAAGGCCGTTTCTTGAGACAATACCGTTGGAACGGTATCAAGTCTAAGTTAGGTTTCTAAAGATTGAAGGACATCCCAATGTTGAAATTGAACTGGTTGTTCAAGTCTTCGGCTGGAGTTAAGTCACCATCATCGTATTTGGCAAATGGAAATTGAGCCTCGGTATAAATCCCAAAACCTTCACTAAAAAAATAGCGAGCTCCCACATGACCACCGAAGTTTTTAGTACCAAAACTAAGTCCTGGATAGAAGTCAAACATTGGGTCAAAATTGAGCACGTTCCCTATGTTAGCATTGAAACGTAAACGTAGATCTGCACGCTGGTCAAAATCTGCATCAATCTCGTCATCAACACCTAACAGATAAACCGTAGAGATACCAAAGGAGATATTCTCGCCTACTCCATAATCATAGGTGGCTTGAATACCTGTACCGTTATCCTGTAGATTAAGCCCTACTTGGAATTTTTGATCTCCTTTTCCAGTATAAGCCTGGCCCAAAGAAATGGCTGTAATAAAAAACGCTGCAATCGTGATGTATAATTTCATGGCTATTGATTTATGAAACAAAGATATAAGAAACAGTATCTCATTATTTTAAAACTTTGCCAATAGGATTTCCCGTGGCGCTGTTAGGAAAACTGATTCCCAAAAGAGATGAAATCGTTGGAGCTATATCTGTGATATGTGTACGGTCGTTGGTGCTTCCTTTATTGATGCCTTTACCATAAAATAATAGCGGCACGTGTGTATCATAACTTTGTGGGCTACCGTGCGTACTACCTTTTGCCGAGTACACGATGACTCCAGGATCTAATACAAATACTACATCACCACTGCGTTGATGATGAAAGCCTTTTTGAACCAAAGCCGCCATACCTGTAGTGAAACTGCCGCTAACAAGTGCATCGCGAGTAAAAGCCTTATTGACACCTGGATAATTGCGTATTTGAGCTGCTAGATATTCCTGCAACTCTCCAGCATCAACTCCATTAGACTTCAAAACAGACTGATCAAAAAAGATCTGATCGTTGCTTACATTTTTGATCAATCCGCTGGCGCTGAATTGATTTGTGATTAATGAATCCATTTCCTTTACAAAGGTTCGTTCATCAAAATATCCAGCACTGAATCTTTTCTCCTGCAAATAGGCTGGTACGTTTACCGCTCCATGGTCTGCTGTTAGGAAAACGGTGTACTCGCCATTCCCAACCTTTTGGTCAAGAGCATCGAGCAGCCTTGCTAGATCTTGATCCAGTCTTAAATACGTATCCTCAATCTCAACAGAATTTACTCCATATTGATGACCCACATAATCTGTACTTGAAAAACTTACCGCCAAAAAGTCTGTGATGTCGTCCTTGCCCATACTTTCGCTATCCAGAGCCTCAATAGCAAAATCTGCTACAATGCTGTTACCGTATGGAGTGGATTTGATAAGATTATAATCGCCATTTGAAGGAGCCAGTTCTTTGAGATCATATGGGAATGTGGCCGTTTCCTTGCCTCGTGGCGCTCTTTCAAAATCATTGAGATCTAAACCACTAGCTATATAGCTGTCAATAGGATAAAGTGTTTCCCACTTTTTAAGGTATTTACTGGCAGGATTGGACTCATTAAAATCCTTTACCCATTTAGGAAGCTCTTGCATATAAAAATCACTGGTGATAAAAGCACCTTCATCGCCACCTCTAAACCAGTAGGCGGCATCTGCCGCATGGCCTGCTGGCAATATCGCACCACGGTCTTTAATGGATATACCTATCACCTTGGCACGTCCTTGAGTAAACAATTCCAATTCGTCCGTTACCGTAGAACTCAATAATTTGCGTGGTGACATCTTACCTTCATCGCTAGACGTACCTATAGGAATGGCATTTTCATCGTCTGCATTGTAAATCGTCTTGTCGATGAATTTGTCATACCAATTATTTCCTATGATTCCATGATCTGCTGGCGTGGTACCTGTATAAATGGATGCATGTCCAGGTGCCGTATAGGTAGGAACAAAATTGTAATGGTTGTTAGTAGCGCTAAAACCATCTTTCATCAAACGTTTGAAACCACCGTTACTGTATCGATCGTAAAACCTAGTGAGGTAATCATAACGCATTTGATCCACGACAATACCTACGACAAGTTTTGGCCTGTCTACCGTTGTGATATTGGTTTCACTGGAAGCTTTCATGATTGCTGGCTGTTGAGGGTTAGTTCGCTTCTGCGAAAGCGAAATAGTTCCAGTCAACAACACCAGAAAAAAGCAAAGGGATTTCATTAATTTCATTCTACAGAATTTTTACAAAAATACATATTGTAAATCCTGTCAAGTTTAAGAAAGGATTAAATCGCCAGTTCTAATTTATCTATATATTTACCGCTCATGAAGATTTTGAGCCATCTGGGCAAATATATGATCATGCTCTTTGAGGTCTTTAGAAGGCCCACAAAAGCTGTTGTTCTTAAGGAACTGATCATGAAGGAGATTGACGACCTAATCATAGGATCTATAGGTATCACTGCTTTTATTAGCCTATTTATGGGTGCCGTTGTGGCGTTACAAACTTCCTTGAATCTGGATAATCCTTTGATTCCAAAATCCCTTATAGGATTTGCCGTAAGACAGTCCATAATTTTAGAGTTTGCACCTACGGTAATCTCAATTATCATGGCTGGAAAAGTAGGATCCTATATCACATCAAGCATAGGAACCATGAACGTCACAGAGCAGATAGATGCTCTTAAAGTAATGGGTATCAACCCGCTGAATTATCTGGTATTCCCAAAGATTATTGCGATGTTGTTTTACCCGATACTTATTGCCATCATCATGTTTGTTGGAATCTTAGGTGGGTTCCTAGCTGCCGTTTATGGTGATCTGGTTAGTACTCAAGACTTTATTACAGGTCTGCAAGACACTTTTGTTCCCTACCAAATCGTCTATGCTTTTATAAAAACCATGGTCTTTGGTCTTATTCTAGCTACCATTCCTAGCTATCATGGCTATTATATGAAAGGTGGTGCTCTTGAAGTAGGTGAAGCTTCTACTACCTCATTCGTTTGGACCTGTGTTGCCATCATTGTTGCTAACTACTTACTTACAACCATACTGTTATGATAGAAATCAAAAATCTACATAAGAGTTTTAAAGGCGAGACCATACTTGACGGTATTGATGCCACGTTTGATCGAGGCAAAACCAACATGATAATAGGCGCCAGTGGTTCTGGAAAATCTGTATTTCTAAAGAATATGCTGGGATTGTTTAAGCCAGATTCTGGTGAGATTATATACGACAACGAGCGATTGAGCGAGATGGATGAAAATCGTCAAAAAGAGCTGCGTGAAAATATGGGAATGCTATTCCAGCACAGTGCGTTATTTGACTCCATGACAGTAGAAGAAAACGTGATGTTCCCTTTACGCATGTTTACTAAAATGCGTCGTAAGGAACGTCAGGAAAGAGCTAACGATATTTTACAACGAGTCAATCTAGAAAATCTCAATAAGAAAAAGCCTAGCGAAATTTCTGGTGGGCAGCAAAAACGTGTGGCGCTTGCGAGAGCTGTGGTGAACAAGCCAGCGTATCTATTTTGTGATGAGCCCAACTCTGGACTGGATCCTAAAACGGCTACCGTAATTGACAACCTTATTCAAGAGTTGACTCATGAAGCCAACATTACTACCGTCATCATTTCTCACGATATGAACTCGGTTTTGGAAATTGGAGAGACCATCATTTTCCTCAAAGATGGAAAGATTGCCTGGAAAGGCACCAATAAGGAAATTTTCAAAACAGAGAATGAAGCGGTAACCGACTTTGTTTACAGCTCAGAACTCTTCCGTAAGGTTAGAATTGCTCAGAATAAAGGCTTATAAACCCTATTACCTTTTTATTCCAGTCCTCAACTAGATTCCAGACGCAGTAGCTTGCGCTGTTTGCACCATCACACTGTCAGACTTGATTCTGTATTTCAGCCAATTCTTCAGGCGGCTATTAACCGTTAAACGTTCCAGTGGCTTCATGAGCGAATCGTTATATGTAACGGTAAAAACATCAACGGTATCCATAGTGTTGTTATTAAAACTTTTGGACACGTTTGGCGCGTAAGAAATAGTTTTCAATTCGGGATACAGCAAATGCGCTTCTTCACTTATGGATTCAAACCTGCGGTTTTCACTTTTGATCGCAGCCAGTTCCATTTGTAATGCAGTGATCTGTAATCCTTGATCTTGTAATCGTTTAATATCACCTATGCGCTCTTCCTGCATGCTGGCAATATTTTCATAATTGCCGTCCAGATTAGGAGCAGACGAACCTTGATAAAACTGCGAGGTTACTTGGGACAACGCTGGATAAGACTCCAGCTTTTTCTTCCATTGTTGAATGATCAAATCTGGAACTGGCGCACCAAACAACACCACATCCAATTTTTTGGTTTTAGGATCGTATTCTGATGTAGAACGAACGCCTTCATACTGTACATATTCGTCCATGAATTCGTTGATGGCACTCTTTTCTACCTGCACTCGGTACAGTTGGTAAAACAGATAAATAGATGGTGCGAGTACGATGATTCCAACGATAGTTGCTATTGCAGATATACGCTTACGTTTCTTTTGGTTCGCATATTTGACCATCGGGAATTTCAACAGCTTACAGACTACATAAGTAGATAAGCCTATAAAGACCGTGTTGATAGAAAATAAATACATGGCACCACTAAAATATGCAAGATTACCTTCTGAAATACCGTATCCAGCCGTACACAATGGTGGCATCAAGGCTGTGGCAATAGCAACACCAGCAATGGCATTTGATATCGTTCCTTTTTTAGTTTTTGCCACGATAAGTGCCAGACCACCAAAAATGGCCACAAGCACGTCCAGCACGTTAGGCGCTGTTCTCGCTTCTAATTCTGGAGTGAATTCTGATATAGGTGTCAACGTAAAATACAATGTTGCCGCGAGTAAAGACAGACTCACCATCACACCTAAATTAATGAGCGATCGACGCAACATACGGTCATCATTGATCGCCACACCTAGTCCCATACCAACGATAGGGCCCATAAGTGGCGAGATTAACATCGCACCTATTACCACCGCAGTAGAACCTACATTTAATCCTAAGGACGCAACGAAAATGGAAAAAATCAAAATCCAAGCATTGTGACCCTGGAAAGAAATATCCTTGCGCACAGATTCGATCGTTTCATTGCGATCAGAATCCTCACGTATGTCGAGTAAGTCGTTTAAAAACTTCTTGGAATTATCCCATATTCCTAGAATGACTTTTTGGTTTTCTTCTAACTGGGAATCACCGGTGTCTTTAGAATTCTGATCCATCTATGATAAGTTACTACCGTATTTTTTTATTGCATTATTCCTAATCTCCTTGATATCTTGATCTGCAGACAACGGCATGATCATGAGTACGTCGTCTTCATCAACGATGATGTAGTTTTCTAATCCTTGAACAATTACTTTCTTACCAGGTCTGGTTTTGATCATGTTTCCCGTTGCTTCACGTGAGGTCAACGATGCATTCACGAGCGCATTAGAGTTCTCATCTTTTGCAAGTCTACTGTATAAACTACTCCAGGTTCCCACGTCATTCCAGCCAAAATCCACAGGCAACGTATAAACGTCCTTACTGCGTTCCATCACCGCATAGTCAATGGAAATGTTCTTGGCCTTTTCATAGTTTTCGGCAAGAAATTCAGTTTCTTCTGCCTCGTTGTATGCTGGCATGCCTTTTTCAAACAATTGGAATAGTTCTGGTTCCGCTTTCGCGAAAGCGGACAACACCGAATCCACAGACCATATAAATGTCCCAGAATTCCATAAATAATTCCCTGCATCTATGTAGGACTGCGCGGTCTCTAAATCTGGTTTTTCCCTAAATTGGGCGACTTTCTTGACGTCATGGTCGCCTTGTAGATACTCAATGTAGCCGAAGCCAGTGTTAGGTGAATCTGGCTCAATGCCTAATGTCATCAAAGCTTGCGGATGCTCCTCACAAAAAGAAAAAGCCGTTTTAAGATCCTTTTGAAACTGCGTATTGTTCTCGATATAGCTATCGCTGGGCGCGACAATCATGATAGCATCAGGATTCTTTTTCTGGATTTTGAGAGCAGCGAGCAGTATGCAAGGTGCTGTATTGCGCATGGCTGGCTCTGACACAATATTCTCCATGGGAATCTGAGATAATTGCTCCTGAACCAGTGGAATGTAATCTGCGTTTGTTAGAATCAATATATTACCTTCAGGAACCTGCTGCTTGAGCCGGTCAAAAGTGGTTTGTAGCAATGATTGTCCCAATCCCAGCATATCGTGAAATTGCTTGGGAAATGTCTGACGGCTTACCGGCCAAAACCTGGATCCAACGCCACCGGCCATAATCACTGCATATTTATTCTCTAGATTTTTTTCCATAATTGTACTTGTACATTTGGCTGAAAAATATAGGTTCTGCCTGTGTCGACTTCAACACACTCAAATCGCTTTCTCAGCTTTTTACCTCGACGAAATCGACGGCCCTGTGAGGTGATAAAATAAGAGCCATATTCCAACTCAAATATATAGATTTTATCAGTCGGCGCATCATAGGATTTCAAGGCAACGCTCATCGCAGCATCTGTATCGCTGCTGGCTTTGGGATTCTTGAAATGCCGGTCAAGTACCGGCAGTAAATTATTTGGAAAAACCTCTGGCCTTAGGAAAGGCAACATTAACTGCTGGAAGGTTTTTTTCCATTCCAACCCATGCGGTTTGATTTGATAGCCATATTTCTTGAACGCGACAAGATGGGCAATCTCGTGAACGAGAGTAATTAAAAAGCGATAAGCGTTGAGATTAGCATTAATGGTAATCTTGTGTGACCCATCTGGTAGTGGTCGATAATCACCGTGCCGTGTTTGTCGCTCGTTGACAATCTTTAAATGGACTTGATGTATTTCCAGCAACGCAGTAAGTGGTCTGACTGCCGGTGCTGGAAGATATTTTTCAAGTACGTTCATTCAATGTAAAGTGGCCATAAGAAAAAGAAGCTTATTTCTTTTTCTTTTGCGCTTCTTGTTGTGCTTGCGCCTGCTCCATGATTTCTGCCATTTTTGAAGCAAAGCGTCCCTTTTTCTTCTTTGGTTTTGCTTTTGCCTTTTCAATTTTAGCGAGAACACGATCTTTATCGATGATAAAGTTCTTGATCACTAACATGATACCTATGGTAATCAAGTTAGAAACAAAGTAGTACAAGGATAAACCACTCGCATAGTTATTAAAGAACACCAGCATGAACAATGGTGACAGATACATGATGAACTTCATGTTGGGCATGCCAAGTTGTGGCGATTGCATGCTTTGACCCGTGGTCATTTGCATGTAGAAGAAAATAGAGATGGACGCCAAAATCGGGAACAAACTCACGTGATCACCATAAAATGGAATTTCAAAACCATCAGGGAACTTATAGATCGTATCGTAACTAGACAAGTCGTCTGCCCACAGGAAACTCTTTTGTCTTAAATCAAAAGCCGTTGGGAAAAATTTGAATAAGGCAAAAAACACAGGCATTTGCAACAGCGCCGGCAAACAACCCGATAGCGGACTCGCTCCAGCCTCGCTTTGCACCTTCATGGTTTCCTGTTGCTTTTTCATGGCGTTGTCCTTGTACTTTTCCGCAATGCGGTTAAGTTCTGGACGTAGGACTTTCATTTTGGCTTGAGTCAAGTAACTCTTATAAAGCACTGGAGACAAAACTAGGCGCACAGATATCGTCAATAAAATAATTGCAATACCAAAGGCAATACCTAAATCAACCGTCAAGAAAGAGAAATATGGACGTATCGCATACTCATTGATCCATCCAAAAATTCCCCAACCAAGATCAACGACTTCATCAAGATTGCGGTCGTAACCATCCAAGATGTCAAAGTCTGTTGGACCGAAATACCAATCCATATTGTAAGCCAACTCGCCGCCACTATATTCCATAAGCAACTTGGATTCAAACTCTTTGGTGAACTTGTCCTGCTCTTCATTGATTTCTTCAATGTTGGTCGATTCCATCAAACCACTTACAAAAGGAGTATCTGTCAAAAGAATGGAGGAAAAGAAATGTTGCTTATAGGCTACATAAGTGATGTTTTCTGCTTCCTCATCTGCAGTGTCGCCTTGTCCTGTATAATCATCGCTACCGCCATCGTATTCAAACTTGATCTCTGTATAGCGATTCTCGTTTGTCATACTCTTGGAACGTCGGTACGCCTTCATTCTCCAGTCCAACACAGGATTTTCTGAAGTATTTACCGCACTTGCGATTCCTTGAGTCCTGATGTTGAAATCCAGCATGTAATCATCTGGTTTCATTTCAAATCGATATTCAATAGATCCTGAACCGACTGGTGCCGTTAGTGCCAGAACTTTATTGCTGCCGTTCATGGACTCTTTTGCATTAAAAACAAGATCCTTAGTATGGATCTCGCGACCATCTTTTGCCTTAAGGATTAAATCAAGAGAATGATCGTTTTCTCTAGCGAGATAAACAGGCAAGGAATCAAAGGTTTTAAACTTTTTGAGCAGTGCCGTTTCAATGATCGCACCTTTAGTATTTATTTTAAGTTCCAGCAGGTCATTTGACAGGGTCACTTCCTTACCTAGCGGCACGGCCTGACGTGTGGAATCTACTGCGGTGATTGTGCTATCATTAGCCACTGTGGCTGCTGCTGGCGCATCATCTTCAATAGTTAGAGATTGTTCTGTAGCTGTTTCATCAACAGGTTGGGTTTCCTCTTGATTGTAAAGAAAAGTCCACATGAGAATACCAAATATCAAGGTCATTCCCAGTAATGTTTTCCAGTCCGTTTTTTTCTCTTCCATATGTGATGTCCCTAAATTGGGGTTATTTGCTAGTCTTGCTAGTTTCTATATGTATGAATACGATGGTGGTTGTTACGCTTTCGCGAAAGCGAACTCTCCTCAATCCTTTTTATTCCTTTTAAAATTTGCTGCTGCCTGCACAAACGAGGTAAACAATGGGTGCGGTGACGCCACGGTACTTTTATATTCTGGATGGTACTGCACGCCCACGAACCAAGGATGATTTGCAATCTCGATCACTTCTACCAGTCCAGATTTAGGGTTGATTCCCGTGCAGGCTAGACCTCCTTTTTCCAGCTGCTCACGATAGGCATTGTTGAATTCATACCTGTGACGGTGACGTTCTGAAATGAGGTCCTTGCCGTAGATTTCTTTGATTCTGCCAGATTTAAGCTCGCAATCCCACGCGCCCAAACGCATGGTGCCGCCCATATCCAGAATATCCTTTTGATCCTCCATAAGGGAAATCACAGGATTTGAAGTTTCACGTTCCATCTCTGAGGAGTTGGCATCCTTGATTCCCAAAACATTGCGACTGTATTCAATAACCGCCATTTGCATCCCAAGACAGATCCCAAAAAACGGAATACCATTCTCACGAGCATATTTGACAGCTTCTATCTTGCCCTCGATACCACGTTCACCAAATCCTGGTGCAACCAGCAAACCGTCAAGGTGTTGCAAGTGTTGCGACACTTTACCTACTTCAAGGTGCTCACTGTGAATGGATTCTATATTCACGCTCACCTCATTTTCTGCACCGGCATGAATGAAAGCCTCGAGAATGGATTTATAGGAATCCTGAAGTTCTACGTATTTACCAATGAGCCCTATGGTAACTTCTGATTTAGGGTTTTTATGGCGTTGCAAGAATTGATTCCAGCGTTTTAGATCTGGCTGCGCTCCAGTCTTGAGCTTTAATTTTTTAATTACAACGGTATCTAGACCTTGCTCCTGCATCTTGTTAGGAACATCATAGATGGTCTCTACATCAATGGATTGGATGACCGCTTCTGGCTTCACGTTGCAGAAACGTGCTAGTTTTAACCGAATGTCTTCAGAAAGTTCGTGCTCTGTGCGACATACCAAAATGTCTGCCTGCACTCCGCTTTCCATCAAGGTCTTTACACTGTGTTGAGTTGGTTTGGTCTTAAGCTCACCAGCGGCACTTAAGTAAGGTATCAAAGTCAAATGAATGACGAGCGAATTGTGCTCGCCCAGTTCCCAACTTAATTGTCGTACACTTTCTATGTACGGTAAGGACTCGATATCACCTACGGTTCCACCTATCTCTGTGATCACCACATCGTAATCTCCAGATTTTCCTAAAATCTGGATGCGGTGCTTGATTTCATCTGTAATATGAGGTATGACTTGAACGGTTTTTCCAAGAAACTCGCCACGTCTTTCCTTATCAATAACGCTTTGGTAGATTCTACCTGTAGTGACGTTATTTGCCTGTGAGGTATTGACATTGAGAAAACGCTCGTAGTGGCCTAGGTCAAGGTCAGTTTCTGCGCCATCTTCTGTGACATAACACTCACCATGTTCATAAGGATTAAGCGTTCCAGGATCCACATTAATATAAGGATCCAGCTTCTGTATGGTCACTCGCAGTCCTCTGGCCTGCAATAGTTTTGCCAGTGAAGCGGCGATAATTCCTTTTCCTAATGAGGAAGTAACTCCACCTGTGACAAAAATGTACTTTGCATGTGCCATAAACCCTAACTGTGCTTTTTGAAAACCAGCTGCAAAAGTACTTATTTTATGAGCAAATTAGGAATACTCCACGCGCTAAAAATGGATTATTTCAACAGGTTATTGGCTGCTGATTCATGGTAATGTGATGATGTAGTGATGTGGTAAATGAAAAACATGCCGAACATCATTAGGGTAGATTCAAATAGTTTTGAAATGACCATCAAAAATGTACCAGCGCGTTTGCATCACCTTTAAACGGCCCTACTACTTATAAAATCGAATGGAAGGTTAAACCCTGAACGTTTTTGAACTATCTAATCCCAATTAAAGGTGATATTCTTTTTTATATCTGGATGCAGGCTATTGTGAACAGGATAAGTCATCGCCACTCGTTCCAAAATGAGTTGGGTACGCTTGTCACAATTACCGGTCATTTCTAGTTGGACGTCTATTTGTGAGATACGACGCGGCTCTGCCGACATGATTTTGGTTACCGCTGCAGTGCTTATTGAAATATCGACTGTCAATTCTCTAGCCTTTATTCCCATAACAGTCAACATACAACTGGCAAGCCCTGTAGCAACCGTGTCCGTAGGTGAGAATGCCTCGCCTTTACCATTGTTATCTAACGGTGCATCTGTAGCAAATGAGCTACCGCTTTTAACATGCGTTGATGTGCATCTTAAATCTCCAAGATATTCTACCGTAGATGTGATTGATGATTTATTCTCCATAACCAGAAAGTTCTACTTCTTCAATCGTTAAATCTGGCTGATATCTCAATATATAGCAGGCCTCATTGTAGAAACCTTTGGTGAAACGCTTATTATACTCAAAGCTATTTTCTACCATCACAGTTTTACCATTTCGAAGAGCACTTTCGTAAAGATCATCCGCGCTTGCTTGCCTAAGAATCACATCCATTGTAACGTCAAAACCTCTAGTTGCAAAATCGCTAGGCGTGATACCGTGCTTCTTGAAATAATGATTTGCAAAAACGTTTTCACTACTGGTGTGTCTATTCATCTTAGGATAGGTGTAATTTACTGCAGCAAGACCCATATTATTGATGTTCATATTATCGTAATCGTCCATACCTACCATTGTGATATCATGAGTTCTCGCTTTAGCAGCATAATTTGAAACCGCGTCAGTTATAAAACCTACATGGTCTACTGCTAGAATGACCACGTTTTCCATTTCTTTTGAGAGCGCGCTGGTATACTTGTAGCTTGAGATGTAATTATTCTTGTCTGGATACAGAATCTTAGCAGCTGGAAACAACGGTGCAAATTCATCCTTATACTGTGGGTTCTTATTATCTGTAACGATGATTACATTCTTACCTCGTGAAAAATTGACCAAGTAATTCTTAAGTCTATTCATCAAAAACTGCTCATCTGGTCGTGCTTGAAATAGGTTTTTGTAAAGCTGAACATCAGTATTGGTCAAAGGCGAAATCACAGGTATTTTATCTCTCTCTAATTCTTTTGCTACAGCCACTACATTTTTAGCCAGCAATGGTCCAATAACGCTGTTGTAATTTTTGAAGTTATTATCTCTAAGGATTTTAAGTGATGTGCTCTCATTGCGTCCTGTGTCAAAAACATCAAACTGCACATTGATTCCTAACGCTCTTGCGCTATCTCTAGCGATCATCATACCGCTATAAAAATCAGTGGCAATTCTCATAGTGTTGCTTTCCTTAAGCTGTTTGCCATATTCATCACTACTCAAGCCATTGATAGAAAATGGCAACATTACAGCGATGCGTTGATTCTCATAATTTCTAATACTATCTACTAATCTGGCATATTTTGCAGTACTGTTCCATAATTCTGGTGTCTCCTTTTCGTTTACCGCTCTATAAGGCAGCTTGATAGTCATGCCCTTCTTCACGCCATCTTTTAGCGCTGGATTGATAGCTATAAGAGAATCTGCGCTCAGGCCGCTCATTTTTTCCAGGCTATACATGGTCATTTTAGGCTCCACTTCATAATCGATGTAGCGCAATTTCTTGGAATCTGATGAAGTCGATGGTATGTTTTTAGGGTCCACCACATTGACGATCATACCTTCATCCAATTCTCCCAAATCTGGATTCCAGGCTTCCAATTGAGCAATCGTGATGTTGTTATTTGTAGCGACTCTATATTTACCTTCAGACTTTTTTACCTTGTACTGACCTGGTTTTACCGTTTCGGCTTTAGTGTCAGCTACTTTTACGATATCTGTTACTCCTGGGATGATATCGATGACGATAGGTTCTTTGGGCTGAGCAACTTCAGCAAATACGGGAATCTGGATACGGTCGCCCTTGCGTAAAGGGTTTGAGTACAATTCCTTATTGGCTTCCTTGATATCCAATTCTGTAACGCCATATTCCTTTGATAAAGAATACAAAGTTTCTTTACACTTAACCTTATGCGTTTCATAGCTTTCAATAGGACGATTGGTAATTGCGCTAACTGATTTAGGTATCAGGATCGTGGCACCACTTTTCAAACCCATTTTAAGATCTGGGTTGAGTTCAATGAGTTGCGCGGCGGTCACGTTATACTTATTGGTAAGCATATACATGGTATCTCCTTGCTCCACCACGTGCCTATTATAGCTTTGAAGTGTAGATGAGTTCGCTTTCGCGAAAGCGAAACAAACCAACAAAATCACTGTTATAAATCGTATCATATTATTCCCATTCAATAGTGGCCGGCGGCTTTGAGCTGATGTCGTACACTACTCTATTAACGCCTTTGACCTTATTTATTATCTCGTTGCTGGTATCCTGTAGGAATTTATAGGGAAGATCTACCCAATCTGCCGTCATACCATCTGTACTTTCTACCGCTCGCAGTGCTACACATTTTTCATAGGTGCGCTCATCGCCCATCACTCCTACAGAATTTACAGGAAGCAGAATCGCTCCTGCCTGCCATACCTTATCGTACAATTCCCATTTCTTGAGGTTTGCAATAAAGATCGCATCTGCCTCTTGCAGCAATCGTACCTTTTCTTGATCTACATCGCCCAAAATACGTATCGCCAGTCCTGGACCTGGAAATGGGTGACGACCTAATAGGTTTTGAGCCATTCCCATCTCTGCACCTACTCTTCTTACTTCATCCTTGAACAGCATGCGCAACGGCTCTACTATCTTGAGTTTCATGAAGTCTGGCAGGCCACCTACATTGTGGTGTGACTTAATCGTCGCACTAGGCCCGTTGACTGAAATACTTTCTATCACGTCTGGATAAATCGTTCCTTGTGCTAGAAATTTCACATCTTCAATCGCGTGTGCCTCATCATCAAAAACCTCAATAAACACTCGGCCTATAGCCTTGCGCTTTAACTCAGGATCCTCAACATTTTTTAAGGCTTCCATAAACCGTGCCGTGGCATCAACACCCTTTACATTGAGTCCCATGTCTTTGTATTGATCAAGGACCTGATCGTATTCATCCTTGCGCAACAAACCGTTGTTCACAAAAATGCAGTAAAGGTTCTTGCCTATAGCTTTGTGTAGCAAAATCGCGGCCACACTAGAATCAACGCCACCGCTCAATCCCAAGACGACTTTATCGTCGCCTACTTTTTCTTTTAGTTCTGCAACGGTCATATCCACAAAAGCTCCAGGTGTCCAGTCGGGTTGGACTCCTGCAATCTCAATTAAGAAATTGTGCAAAAGTTGCTTACCATCAGTACTATGATAAACCTCTGGATGGAACTGTATTCCATATGTTTCTTCACCATCTATCCTGTAGGCAGCGTTAAGAACGTCTTGCGTACTGGCAAGCGTTACCGCATTTTCAGGTAGGTTTTTGATGGTATCGCTGTGAGACATCCATACTTGTGAATTCTCTGTAATGTTGCTAAAGAGTGGTTCAGCATCCTTGATTACCGTTAGATGTGCGCGACCGTACTCTCTGGTACTGGAAGGCGCCACCTGGCCACCGTGAAAATGTGCTAAATATTGAGCGCCGTAACAAACACCCAATAATGGCAATTTCCCTTTGATCTGGCTTATGTCTGGATGTGGTGCATCTTCAGATCGCACTGAAAAAGGACTACCTGAAAGGATAACGGCCTTGAATGAAGAAAGATCTTCTGGCACTTTATGGAAAGGATGGATCTCGCAATAAATATTGAGCTCTCGCACGCGACGCGCTATAAGCTGTGTGTACTGGGATCCAAAATCAAGAATTAAAACACTGTTCTGCATGTGCAAATTTAGGTTTTTAATAGAAAAAAGGTGTTAGAGCTACAAGGTCACTTATCAAGAAAATGACCATCATTGTTCACAGTTCAATCACAGTGAATCTAGGATCTAACGGGTCTAGCGATTTCTTGAGGATATCGATCAATTCTGGACCCATGTCTTTATAGAAATATGAAAAGTTAGCCTGGCGCTCTTGCAGGCTATCGTTAGGGAAAAGCTCGTTTTTAATAACAGCCACGCGTTCTAAATGATCATTCCATTTGCGTTTTTGAGCTTTTAAAAGACGTTTTTCAAGATGCTCCAGGCCTTTGATTTGTTTACGCTCTTGAGCACCAACAGCACCTAGAAATGAAGGATCTGTGTCTTGAGCCACGGCATGGAGCTCTTTGAATTGCTTTTTGAGAAATTCTTTTTGCTGCTCAAAATCGATCTCTATTTCTGACACTTGTCGTATGATCTGTTCGTTGAGCTCGTGATCTTTTTTAAAGAGATCTGCCACATCGACATTTAAAGATTCAAGCTTTTCTAGTTGTTTAGCATTGATCAACAGTGCAGAGTTGCGCAATAGCAAAATGGGAAATGGAATATGTTGACCTTCAAAATAGTTTTTCAACTCCAGCCAGTATGCGATCTCACCACCGCCACCTATATAGCAAAGGTTAGGCAGGATAATTTCCTGATACAGCGGTCTCATAATAACATTAGGAGAAAACCGATCAGGATGCTCTTCGAGTTCGTTTAAGATTTCTTTCTCTGAAAATATTTTATCGATGCCATCCAGAAAGAATTTCTCATCCTTTTTTATAATGCGGTAACGACCGCTATCATTCAAATAGAACAAATTGATCTCTCGTGGGTTGACCTGGACTTCGAAGCCATCATTCCAATTTTTTAAGGTCTCGTTAACCGCCTCAAAAGAAGACTGATCGATGAGCTCCTTTTTGAAATAGGGAATCGCAAGGCTTTTGAGTTGTGGATCATCTGCATCAATGATGACTAATCCATCTTGCTTGAACAGCTCGTGGGCTAAGTTCCTGGTCGCAATGGCGAGGTTATCTGCTGTGTATGATTGTGAAAATAGATTAGAAAGCTCCTCAGAAAATCGTGAAGCGCCTAAAAGAATTTGCAGCTGCTCATTAATATTCTCAAGACCATCCGTATCCAGACGTCCTACAGCGCCAGCACTTTCTCGCTCATAGACCAACTTACGATTTCCAAAATTGAAGAATTTAATCTCATCAAAATCATGATCCTCTGTAGCCATCCAATAGACGGGAACGAAGTTATACTCAGGATATTCGGTCTTGAGCGCTTTGCATAGATTTATGGTGGATATGATTTTGTACAAAAAATAAAGCGGCCCAGTAAATAGATTGAGCTGGTGACCAGTCACTACCGTAAAGGTCTTATCATCCTTTAAAAGCTGAATGTTTTGCAGCGCGGCATCGGCGTCATACACATTTCGGTATTGCTTGCCCAACGCTTCTACCAACACTTGACGCGTTTCTTGCAAATCATGTTGCTGAGATTTTTCAGCAATTTGATCGCCAAAATTCTCCAGCCTTGGATACCTATGGTACAGTCCCTTTATCTGGTTCGAATCCTCTAAATATGCTTTGATAATTTTGGAAAAATATCGCAGTTCTTGGTAAGGAATATTGGATGAAATCATAGGTATAGTGGATGGTAGAAGGATTGATGGATATCGCTTTCGCGAAAGCGAACTAAAATTACAACTATTTGCTGCCTTTAACGGTTGCCGTGTACGAAGGAATTAATTTATTGGACACTTCACCAAAACCTATCCTAACGGAATTATTGTTGCAATAGCCTCGCATTGTAATCGTGTCTTTGTCGTTTACAAAACTACGCTGGGTACCATCGTTCAAACGTATGGGTTGTTCTCCATTCCAGCTTAGCTCCAACAGCGAACCGTAACTATCTGGCACTGGACCAGAAATCGTGCCGCTACCCATAAGATCACCACTGTTGATACGGCAGCCGTTAATGGTATGATGCGCCAATTGCTGGGACATGCTCCAGTAAAGGTGTTTGAAATTGGACTTAGTAAGCGTAGTAGGCGTTCCATTTTCTGGAGTAAGATCCACTTCTAGATGGATGTCAAAACTACTCTTGGGTTTGTGATTCAAATATTTAAGGGGCGTTTTTTCCTGCTCAGGACCAGCGCATCTAAATGGTTCCAATGCATCCATGGTGACAATCCAGGGACTGATCGATGTTGCAAAGTTTTTACCCAGGAAAGGCCCTAGTGGTGCATATTCCCATTTTTGTATGTCGCGAGCGCTCCAGTCGTTTAATAAAACCATCCCGAAGATATAATCTTCGGCCTGTTTGATGTCAATAGGTTCACCCAACTTGTTGGCATCAGTAGTGATAAAGGCTGTCTCGAGTTCAAAATCAACCTTTTTTGACGGGCCAAAAACCGGCTCATTAGTGTCTTTATTGAGCATTTGACCTTTTGGTCTATGAATGTTAATGCCTGATGGAATGATTGAACTGGACCTACCGTGATACGCTATAGGCATATGGATCCAATTGGGCATTAAAGCGTTTTCCTTGTCTCTAAACATAGATCCTACATTTATAGCATGTTCCTTACTGCTGTAAAAATCTGTGTAGTCTCCTATAAGTACTGGTAGCTGCATCTCGACCTCGTCCATGTGAAAAATGACCCGATCTCTATTTTCCTTGTGGTCTCTCAATTCATCATTGTCCTTATCAAAAATATCACCGATGCGATTGCGCACTAGCCTCCAAGTTTTTTTACCATCAGATATGAAATCGTTTAAGGTATCCTGCATGAACATATCATCAGTAAGAGGTACGTCTGCAAAGTATCCCAACTCTTGAAGAGCACCTAGATCTATAGCGTGATCGCCTATGCGAGTACCTATGGTAATGACATTCTCACGAGTAAGAAACACACCAAAAGGTATGTTTTGAATAGGGAAGTGAGAGTCTTTGCTGTATCCTATCCATGATCTGCGATTGGGGTTGTTGGTCTGGGCTGGCATATATGGTTGTTAAACTGTTTAAAAGTAATAATCAAAACTATAATTGAGAGCCCCTAACATAGAGGTTGTGACCTATTTTTGTATATAATTTTTTCACAAATGACAGCAATGGATAACGAGATATTTGATCTGATTGATTTAGAAGCTAAAAGACAGGTTTCAGGACTAGAACTGATTGCCAGCGAGAACTATGTTAGCGATAATGTGCTTAAAGCGGCAGGCTCTATACTGACCAACAAATATGCAGAAGGATATCCTCATAAAAGATATTATGGCGGCTGCGAGATTGTGGACAAAATTGAAATTATAGCGATTGAACGAGCGAAGCTTTTATTTAATGCAGAATACGTCAATGTGCAACCCCATTCTGGAAGCCAAGCCAACACAGCAGTTTTTCATGCTTGCTTAAACCCTGGAGATAAAATTCTAGGATTTGACCTTTCACACGGCGGTCACCTAACCCATGGATCTCCAGTGAATTTTTCAGGGAAATTATACACCACATCATTTTATGGAGTTGATCGCGAAACAGGTCTTTTGGATTATGATGAGATAGCAAAAATTGCTGAAAAAGAGCAACCTAAATTAATTATTGCCGGAGCGTCAGCGTATAGCAGGGAGATTGATTATAAAAGGTTCAGGGAGATTGCAGATAATGTTGGGGCAGTTCTATTATCAGATATCGCTCATCCAGCTGGATTAATTGCCAAAGGTCTACTTCAAGATGCGGTAGAGCATTCGCATATATGCACAAGTACCACCCATAAAACTTTAAGAGGACCGCGAGGTGGCATCATAATCATGGGC